>NZ_JBNNVH010000002.1:0-251622 GCF_050280445.1 Solibacillus sp. NPDC093137 | reverse complement strand
CCGCCAGCGTTCGTCCTGAGCCAGGATCAAACTCTCCATAAAAGTAGTTTGAAAGCTCATTTGCTTTGCTAGCGATCCAACTTCGTTAGAAGTTGAAATCTATTGTTTGCTTCATTTAAGAAGCTTGTTTCATTAACGTTGCTTGTTCAGTTTTCAAGGTTCATTTTGTTTCGTTTGTCTCGGTAACTCCCGGCGACTTGTATAACTATACATCCTATTCTATTAAACGTCAACAGTTTTAAATAACTTTTTTTATCTTTTTTATTTCACCCTACTCTCTTCTTATTTAAATGTTCCCGAAATAAATACTAAAACCAGCCGAAAAATCTCATGCTCCCTCTCCTTCCGAACTAAATTCACTAAATAAAACTGTTATAAAATCAAACTACATCTCTTCCATCTATCATTAAACCACCTGCTATATAAACGGAAAATCAAAAACTCCAATCATTCAAAATCCCAGCCTCAGCTTTGGAACCTTCGAACGTTTGGAGCTTTTCTTCACTTTAATAAGATTTAAGCTTTTTGAATTACTTCCAGCTCTTCAACTTCCCGATATTTCCCTTGATAAAATAATAGCGGATTGCCTTCATTAACTTCAATTAACTTCGGCTTGCCTAAAAAGATTGTATGATCGCCTGCCTCGATTTGTTCAACTACTTCACAAACTGTGCGCATGATTGAATTAGGGATAAGTGGAAAATTGTCGACATACTCAAACTCAAAAGTACTTTCTACTTGAATTTGACCTGCGAATCTTTTGGAAATGTCGATTTGTTCAGACTGTAAAATACTAACGCCGAAAATATTTGACGCTTTGATTTTATTTAATGTTGCTGCCTTATGTCCGATTGAAATTGCGACCAATTCAGGATCGAGTGAAATTGACATAAAACCATTCGCAGTCATTCCATGTGGCTCTGCATCATTTAAAGTAGTAATAACCGTGACACCTGTTGCAAATTGTCCCATTGCTTGTCTAAACGAAAGTGCTGTCATTAAGTTCCCCTCTTTTCCTCTTATATTGTAACGTTTGATTTTGTTTTCCAGACCGGGTTCGTCCATCCATTTAAATCGTAGTCAGACATCGCACTGTCCACGACAGATTTGAAATAATCCACATTCCCAGTAGCCATACCATGGTATAACGCTTCCAGTCGAATGTTTTCATGGTTGCCTGCATAGTTCACTTCGTATAATTCATGGCGCCCACCAAACTCAGAACCGATTGCATCCCATACCATTTTCAATAATTTCACACGTGATTCAGCATCTACACCTGAGCCGCGATAATACTCATCTAAGTAAGGACGAATTTCAGGGTTATTGAAATCAGCAGCACTTGACGGTAGCTGAATTAGACCTCCTGCAACTACTTGTTCGAAAATATGAACGACCTTTACCCATACTTCCGGTGCAAGGACGCGATATGCACTGGCAGCTTCACCATTAGGAACAGCAATTCCGCTCATACCTATATCAGGGTTTGTCGCCATAGCTGTAGATAATGACCAAATCATATTTCGCATCGCAACTATTTCTCCTATATTTGCTTGAACACCTCTAAATTGATGCGTACCAGAAGACTCCGTTGCTTTTAAAATTAGTCCTAACATAAAGTCCAGCTTAACACCTAAGCGCGTACACCCGTGGAAGCTGAAGCGATTGACGAAATGTGTGGCCGGCACGAAATTGTTAGAGACTTCTACATTTTTATAAGCAAGAACATCTTCCCATGGAATAAATACATTATCCAAAACAATAACCGCATCATTTTCATCAAAACGGCTTGATAAAGGATAGTCGAATGGAGAACCGTTTACTTTAGCACTAAACTCATATGATTGACGACTGATCATTTTTAATCCCGGCGCATTCATTGGCAATAAGAAAATCAACGCATGACTTACATCTCCATCACCAAGGGATTTAGGTCCGTAGTTAGCGACAAAATTATAATGAGTCAACGCAGCGGATGTCCCTACCATTTTTGCCCCTTTTACGATAATCCCATCATCTCTTTCTTTCACTACACGAACGAAAACGTCTTTATTTTCATGCAATGGTTTTGAACGATCCATTTGTGGGTTGATGACCGTATGATTGACAAATGGTAGCTCTTTCGATGCTTTTCGATACCATGCTTTTGCATTATCTTCAAAACCTACATAGTAGTCCGAGTAGGCATTTAAATGTCCGAGGAACGAAGCTTTGTAATCAGGTGTGCGGCCCATAAATCCAAAATTTAATTTAGACCATTCTGCAATAGCATCACGCGCTCCTAATAAATCGTCCGCATTCTTTGGAGTTATAAAAAATTTATGTGTACGGTCACCATACTCATTAATTCCTGTTAATATTGACTGTTTTTCCGGATCATGCAATGAATCATAAAGACGTGAATATGATTTTGCAGAATTTTCATAGGCGGGATGTTCTACGACATTATCAATCTTTTCACCATTTAAATAAACAACACGACCATCATTTAGGCTTTCCAAGTAACTTTTACCAGTATACATAACTTATAACCCCCTTTGATTTGTTAGCATTAGTGTAATTGAGGAAAGCGTTTTCACATATTGCAGTTCCTGTCTAAAATTTTTGTTTTCACTAACAGCTAATGCTAGTTTCACAATAAAAAAATTACTTAACGACCTGATTTAGTCGTTAAATGATCTATAAATACTAATTTATATTGCGGGGAGATTTAATACTTTAAGTACTTTTAAATTTAACAAAAGCTGAAATCGGATTTTAGGACAACGTAAATCGATTTGTAATAACTCCTTTATATTTTGCAAACGATACCTGACCCCTCCGACAGATAAATTCGTTAACTTGGCTGTCTTCTCCAAATTACCGCCATTATCTAAAAAATAATAAAGAGTATGCATCAAGTCCTCTTGATGGAGAATTTCCAGAAGATCTCTTTCTACTATACTTCTAAGTAATTGATGATGTTCCGTATATAATAATGCCCCAAGTATGCCGATATCCTCAAAATGACTGACCGTTTCATTGGCAGTGGCCATTCTTTCAGCAATGATTGCCTCTTTAATTGATTGATTGAGACATTCCAATGTATTGGTTGTTGAACTTATACCGACACGGCAAATAATCGAATCCTGATATTTATCGATTGAATGCAGAAATTTTTCAGGCGCCCCGTCCAATAGTGGGTCATCAAAAGCAAGCGGAACAAAGCATAAAACCCCTTGACCTCGTTGAACAATTAGTACTTCCAGATTTAGATTTTTAAAGAAGTTCACGATTTCACGATACACTTTTACAAACATCTGTAAATTGTCATCACTTGATTTATCTTTGTAGTTAAAGGAAATATAAGCGATATGGTAACTTTCCTGCACATAAATATTCAATAATTTCAATTCCCGTAACAACTCTTTATAATCCGTAATTTCTCCAATAAGAAGCTTTTCGAATAACACGGCTTTCATTCGTTCATTTGCATCAAACATCGCTTTTTTATTGATGAGAACAATACTGCAGATAGTGCTGATTCGCTCGAGTATCAGTTTTTCTTCTTCTGTAATGATTTCATCTTTAAGATAGAAAAATCCGCAATATTGGAAGACTTCCTGATCGACTGTTATCGGTGAAATAAGGATTTTCGCGCTGTCCAAATTGATTTCGCGCTGCTCCCGAAACTTCCAATTCGTATATTTCTTTTTATATTCCAGAATAAAGTTTTCCAGGAGTACCGATTGACAGGATGAATAGCTAAGTTCCCCTTCAAGATCAAATAAAGCAATCTCTCTTCCTACCATTTGGTTACATTCCTTTAATATTTCAATTAAATTTTGTTTTTGTACGAGCATTTCATTTAATTTATTGTAGATTGCGATTACATTTTTCAGTTGCAGATTTTCCTTAGCCATCTTATTCACATCGATTTGTTGCTCCAGGTTTTGCATTGGTATAAAGGTTGTATGCTTTTTTTCCAAATCAAAATTTAACAATAAATCCACGCCTTTCAATATATAATTCAATCTCTACTCAACATCTATTTATCTATTTCTTGGAATTAGCGCTTCAATACACACCAGTAGTAACCATTTCAAAATCTATTTCTGCCTTCAATCTAAATAAAGCTTATCACCCCATTTGGTTTCCAAATAGGATGATAAGCATTTTAGTTCAAGGAGATGCAAATATTCTTCGCTTCCGTAAAGAATTCCATACTATGACGTCCACCTTCTCGACCAACACCGCTCTTTTTGAAGCCGCCAAATGGAACACGTAAATCACGAACAAACCAGCAATTCACCCAAATGGTCCCAGCACGTACGGCATGTGACACACGGTGTGCTCGCTTTAGATTTTCTGTCCAAATGACCCCGTTTAAGCCATAATCCGTATTGTTCGCAATCGTTAAAGCTTCTTCTTCCGTATCGAACGGTAAAATCGTTACGACCGGACCAAAAATCTCTTCCTGACAAGTACGTGCATTCGGATCATGATGCAGGAAAATTGTTGGGGCAATGTAGTAGCCCTTCTCCAGATCATCCGATAATTGTAGCGGCTGGTCACCTGTAACCAGTTTTGCCCCTTCTTCTTTGGCCAATTCAATATAATAATTCACCTTATCGTATTGAACTTTACTTACTAACGGCCCTGTCGTCGTTTTCGGGTCTTGCGGATCACCAACGACTAGCGCCTCTGCTGCCGCTTTAAATTTATCCAAAAATTCGTCTAAAATTGTACGCTGCACTAAAATGCGTGAACCGGCTAAACAAACTTGCCCAGAATTTAAAAATGCTGCCTGAATCGATGTCGGTACAGCTTTTGATAAATCCGCATCTTCGAAAATAATATTCGCTGCTTTCCCGCCAAGCTCAAATGATGTTTTCTTCAATGTATCCGCGCCATTTTTAATAATCTGTTTACCTGTAACAGTCGATCCTGTAAATGAAATCAAATCAATTTCAGGCTGTTCCGTTACCCATGTACCAACCGTTTTTCCGCTTCCATGAATCACGTTTACGACCCCATCAGGAATGCCTGCCTGTTGTGCAATTTCTCCAAGAAGTGAAACCGATAATGGCGTCAATTCAGCCGGCTTAATGACAGCTGTATTCCCCGCTGCCAGACATGGACCCAATTTCCAAGTCGTTAACATAAATGGTGCATTCCAAGGCGTAATTAGACCGGCTACACCAACAGGCTCATAGCGTGTATAGTTGATAAAGTTTTCATCCATTGGATACGCTTCATCCCCTTGCTTCTCTACGAAATCTGCAAAGAACCGCAAATTATGGGCAGCACGTGGGATATCGGAGCCGACTGCATGCTGATAAGGCTTCCCTACATCCATTGCTTCAAGGCGGGCAATTTCTTCTTTTCGTTCAACGATTATATCAGCCATCCTGCGAATTTTCGCACAACGCTCCGCTAACGGCATTGTACGCCATTCACTATGTTCAAAAGCTTGACGCGCACTGTTGGCAGCTTCTGTAACGTCCTCTTCGGATGCTTCCGAAACAATCGCAATTAAACGTTGGTTGGAAGGATCATGTACTTCAAATGTTTTCTTTGTTGCAGACTGTCTGTATTGTCCATTAATAAAATGATTAACCGTTAACACTTCTTTTTCAGTTGTTAGCATCTGTCTCTCTCCTTTTGGCAACGGATTTCCCTGCTATGCCCCAATGTGTTGCAGCCGTTTCTTGTAGATGTACGCGCACGGTTTCCAGTGGCGCATCCAATACATCGCTGGCTGTTTTGCTTAATTGTTCAATAAGGCGCTCCTTTTGTTCGGGTGTACGGCCCTCTAAAATTGTTACTTGGATGAATGGCATTCGCCCCCACCTCCAGTAAATGAAACCGAAATCGTTCCTAAGCTTTGGAAACTTGCATGGAAAAAGTCTCCCGGTTTTATTTCGATTGCTTCACTAATGGATCCGCTTAAAATTAAGTCGCGCGGTTTTAGATGCAAGTTCCGCTCCTGAAGCTTTTCCGCTAACCATTGAATGCTTATAAGCGGATTTTGCATCACCGCACCGGATGTTGTCGAAGCAACGACTTTTCCATTTTTGTAGTAAACAACCCCTAATGCATCAATAAAATCGGCATCCAGTTTTATTGGACGGTTGCCCAAAATATACCGACTCGAGGATGAATTATCGGCAATCGCATCAAGCAATGTAAACTTAAAGCGTTCAAATCTACTATCAATGATTTCAAATGCCGGCAACACAAAATCAATTGCATCGATTACTTCTTCTAATGTTGGTGAACCATTTAACGGCTTCTTTAAAACGAAAGCGAGTTCTGGTTCCAGTTTTGGATGGATGTATGGTGTCAAATCATGTTTACCGCCTTCGATTAAGTACATGTTCTTTAAAAGCACCCCATATGACGGTTCATGAACCCCCATCATCTGCTGTTTTGCTTTTGATGTTAGTCCCAACTTCCACCCGATTTGTTCCGTTTGTTCTTGCTCTATTTTTTTATCTACTAGTAACTGCTGAATTTCATAAGCTTCACGCTCTGAGAAACCATCTATTTTATTGGCAAACTGTTCAAGTGTTTGCGCATTTTTTTCAGCCCAATACAACTCATCTACAACCGATAATTTAGTAATACTCGTCATATGAATCCCCCTATACAAACTTCACTTCAACCGAACCAATTTGTCCGAAGGCTGCCTTAAAATGATCACCTTTTTTTATTGGTAACGCCGATGTAAATGCGCCAGTTAAAATCACTTCGCCAGCAAGTAGCGGGACATTAAATTGATGTAATGCGTTCGCTAACCAAACCGCAGAGTTAATCGGACTGCCTAAAACATTACTTCCTGTACCCATTTCAATGAGTTCGCCGTTCTGATACGTATTTAAACCGATTGTTGTTAAGTCAATATCATAAATCGAAAGACGTTGTTCTCCTAATACGACCAAGCCTGACGAGCCGTTATCTGATACCGTATCTTCAAATTTAATTCGCCAATCTGCAATACGGCTGTCGATTATTTCAAATGCCGGCACAATATAATCAATCGCCAATAGGACATCTAGAGGTGTTATATTAGGACCCTTAATATCTTCTTTTAAAACGAAGGCAAGTTCTGATTCAACTTTAGGCTGAATTAGTTGATCAATGTTGATCGTATCACCCGATTTGTACAACATATAATCGAATAAATGACCGTAATCCGGCTGATTAACGTTGAACATATTTTGAATTGCTTTACTCGTAGCGCCAATTTTTTTACCGATGACTTTATGGCCAGCCTGTTTTTTTTGCTCTACATAAGCAAGTTGGATTTCATAAGCCTGCTCTAAAGAAATTGTAGGCGCAAGCTGTGTGAACGGTTCAATTGGTGCCTTCGTCTGCTCAGCTTCCAAAAGCATTGAAGCAAACCCTTGTGCATTTGACATACTATCAGACCTCAACTTTCTTTGTAGATAGTTCCATTGCAACATCGATAATCCAGTCTTCCTGTCCTGCAACGGCATTTCGCTTCCCAAGTTCTTCGATAATACTTACCGGATTTACTTGGAATTTTTCTGCAGCTTTTCTTACGTGTAACAGGAAACTATTGTACACACCGGCATATCCTGATGATAAATTTTCACGGTCAATAAACGGCAAGTAATGCATTTCTGGAGCCACTAATTCTTCCGCAGCATTCATCAGTGTTGAAAGGACGATTGGTGTTTCTATATTCGATTTCACCATTGCTGCAATAAGGACTTCCAATGGTGCATTCCCCGCACCTGCACCTAATCCGCGAAGTGTCCCATCAATTAATGTCGCACCATGTTCAATCGCTGTTAACGAGTTTCCAACTGCCAACCCTAAATTATTATGACCATGGAATCCTATCTGAATTGACAGTGTCTCTTTTAATGCATGTATCCGTTCAATGACTGTTTTTGGCACTAATGCACCGGCAGAATCGACGATATATACACCGTCTGCACCATACTCTTCCATTTTCTTCGCTTCTTCCGCTAAACGCTGCGGTGTCGTACTGTGGCTCATCATCAAAAATCCGTAAGCACCTAGATTTTGCTTTTTCGCTTCTTCAAAATATTGTTGTGAGATATTCGCCTCTGTACAGTGAACTGCGATACGGAGTGCATCAATTCCAATATTGGCGGCTTCTACAATGGCTGGACGTGTTCCAATGCCTGGAACGAACAATGAAGCAATTTTAGATTGGCCTTTTACTTTTACAGCAGCCTCAATCAGCTTCATTTCATCGTATTTAGAAAAGCCTTGCTGAATCGTGGAACCTTGAAGTCCTGCACCATGACTCACTTCGATCAAAGGTACATTTGCTGCCGCTAATTCAGTAACGATTTCCCCAACAAATTGTGGGGTAAAAGAATGGCTGACTGCATGTGAACCATCACGTAATGTAGTGTCCCCGATTATGATATTGGTCACTTTAAAGCAGCTCCCTTCAGCATATTTTCTGCTATCTTTTCTCCAACTTGTAAAGCCGCAGCAGTCATAATATCGAGATTACCGGCATATTTCGGGAAATAATCTCCCGCGCCTTCTACCTCATTCATAATAATGACCACTTTACGGTTGCCCCAAGGTGTTTCGCGTTCATCGACAATCGGTTGCCCTTTCAATCGATAACCTGGTACATATTGCTTCACCTTTTGCACGACATCTTCTACAGATTTCTGTAATTGAATTGGATCAATATCGTCTTCCAGTACCGCATAAACGGTATTGTTCATTAAAATAGGCGGCTCCGCTGCATTGATGACCGGCATGGCGCGTGCTGATTGTGCACCGCCAACTAATTTTGCGGCATTGGCAGTCGTAATCGTAAATTCATCCAAGTTCTGGCGTGTGCCTAAACCGATGGACGGGCTTGAAATCGTAGCGATAATTTCACTGTAAAGCACTTCTGCAATTTGGCTCACTGCATAAACAAGCGGCGTTGTCGCCTGCCCGCTGCAGGAAACCATATTGATATTCATTTCATTGATATGTTCTTCTATATTAATACTTGGAATAACATACGGACCGATTGCTGCAGGCGTTAAATCGATCGCCACAATGCCATTTTCTTTTAGGATTTTAGCGTGTTCAATATGCGAATACGCACTCGTGGCATCAAAAACTATTTGTGCGGAACCGTGTTCGATAATCCCGTGAATCCCCTTTGCAGTTGTTGCTATCCCCGCTTCTTTGGCACGCTTTAGACCGTCTGAGGCAGGATCAATACCTGCCACCAGAACTAAATCTAAATGTCCATCAGCTTTTAAGATTTTCATCATCAAGTCTGTACCGATGTTGCCGCTTCCTAAAATTGCTATTGGAACTTTAGTCATCTGCTAACCCCTCTATTCGTTTGTAACTTTTTCAGCTATTTTACCTACACCATATGTCCAGAACGAGTCAGGGAAAGCCGCCCCTATCCAAGTATCTCCGTTACCTGGAACATCGGCCATTTGCCAAGTAATCGTTTTCCAATCCGGGTCAAAGATCAAGTAGCCTGCATCTCCAAACAATTCAACCCGCAACCCGCTTGGTTCATAGGCATACATACAAAATGCTTGGCTAACCCCATGCTTATTCGGTGGGATTTCAATAAAGTAACCATGGTCTTTCAACAAATCGCCAACTTCGTATAAGTTTTGAGGTATACCATACCAATAGCAAATATGATGTAATTTTCCTTTAGCCCCTGTAGGCTCAGCCATGAAAGCGATTTCATGAACAAGGTTAGAAGCACTAATCCATGATCCTACGACAAACTCTCCATCAACAATTTGTTCGCGAAGTTTAAAGCCTAATACTTCAACTAAAAATTCTGTATCAGCTTTAGGATTTGATGAGAATAAATTAATATGGTCTAATCGACGTACCGGGACACCACGATTTGGACGCTTACTAAATCGAGAAAGTAACTTAGACTTGTTCTCTTCAGGACAATCAAAGTATTCTACTTCCCAAAAAACTTCCATGTTATGACCATCAGGAGTTGTAAATGCATAAGAAGGTCCATGTCCATAATTTTCGTTTTGCCAACCAATACCATACCCACTCGCCTCAATCGCCTTAACCCGACGCTCTAATGCTTGTGGAGATGTTGTGCGCCATGCTACATGTCCTAAACCTGAATAATCAGATTCAGTAATAATTAAGGAGTATTTATAATTTTCTTCATAAGCACGTAAAAATGTTTGATTTTCAATAACATCTACAACGGCCATACCTAACATTTCTGTGTAAAATTTAATCGATTCCTCCGGCGTGTTAGAAAGTACCTCAACATGTGCGATTTGTGCTACATCAAAGATTGGCTCTACATAATTATTCATGATTAATCCCCCTTGAATGTTATTCTTCGCTCTATTTTCTGAAAAATCAAAATAGATTGTAAATTAATATTAACTGTTATTTTGTTATATACAACACGAAATTCCCTCTATGCGGGAAAGGTGAAAAATGTTTTTTAGAGAATAATATAAACATCAAATAGAATTTCAATGGGGGTTACAAATGAAGAATAATGGCGAGCTACATTCCGTTAAAAACGCATTGAAAATTTTGAAGGCTTTTAAAATAAACGATCATCAAAAAGGCGTGTTGGACTTGGCAGATGAATTGGGGATTAGTAAAAGCAGTGTACACAGACTTTTAAAAACATTGGAATCAGAGGGCTTTGTAACAAAAGCTAAAAATAATGCCAAGTACGAATTGGGCATATCACTAATTGAACTGAACTCCATTTATTTAAAACATTTGGATATTTACGATGTGACGTTAGAAAGTATGATGAAACTCATTACGTTAACCGGGGAAACTTCTCATTTAGCCATTTTGAAAAATGATGCCATTGTTTATCTTAATAAATTATCAAACCAGCAAACGGTCGAAGTAGAATCACATATCGGCCACTCAAATTATTTGCACTGCACTGCAAGCGGCCGCGTATTATTGGCGTACAGCAGCACTAATACGATTAAACGAATCCTTGACCAACCTTTTATGAGATTTACCCCACGTACGATAGTAGATGCTAATCTGTTGCAAAAAGAGTTGCAAAACACGAAGGAAAAAGGTTATGCCGTTGTACGAGGCGAGTACCGCACCAATATGACATCCATTGCCGTACCCATCAAAAACCAGCAGAGTAAAGTAATTGCAGCAATTAATATTGTTGCCCCTACCAATCGGTTAACAGAGGAAAAAATAAATTACTATATAAGATTACTTCGTGAAGAGTCTGCCAAAATTACGAAGAAGATTGGGTATTTGTCTTTTCAGTGAGGGTTGGGGATTATTGAGGATTGCAAAAATTATAAGGGATTGTCCTAAAATCTCATTGGACAATCCCCTTGATTAAGTGTTATTAAATAAATTTGCCTAGCGTCCATAACGTTTTCCATTTGATTCTTCTGCAGCCAGCATTGGCAACTCACCATCTTTTGCCGGATTAAATTGGAGCAAATCCTTGGTGTCGATTGAGGAATTACTTGTTTCGCTCAAACGGACTTTATTTATGAAATCAACCAAGTCATCGACAACTTGATCTATATCTTTTTTGATTTCATGCTCCCATATTCTCTTTATATGCCAGCCCTTTTCCATGTAAAATTCGGTAACTTCCCTATCGCGCTCCAGATTGCGTAACAACTTATTATCCCAGTATTCCTGGTTGCTTTTGGGTCTATTCCCATGTACGGGACACACATGCCAAAAACATGAGTCCACGAAGATGACAATTTTGTATTTTTGAATGGAAATGTCAGGCTTTCCGAATAGGGTTTTTGCATTTTTTCTAAACCGAATTCCCCTCTTCCATAATTCTTTCGTAAGGCAATTTTCCAGTTTTGACTGAGAACGGATGGCTCTCATATTCTTGCTTCGTACTTCCGGTGATATTTTATCCGCCATGAGTACCACTCCCATCGCTTTTTCATTCATTTCCCTTAATAGATTGAAAATAAGCATCATGTGAAGGTTAACCCAGTAACAATTGTCCAATAAACCGGAAATACGAGATTCAGTATTACATTTTAACAATTAACTTAACTATAACTATCTTTAGGAAATTCTTCTGCAACCAGCATCGGTCTTACATTGCCTTTCGCTACATCATATTGGAACATATCCTTTGTACCAATTGGTAATATTCCTTCTTTTTGTAATTCTTCTGCGGATTTTGATAATAGTGAATGGATTACTTGCTCAACCAGCTTTGTAGCGTTTGGCAAAAATGGTAAACCACCGATATTCACTTTGCGGATACTCTCATAAAGAGCATGCTCTTTGTAGATCAATTCTTCATGCCACGGAAAAAGTACATACGCTCCAAAAGCTGTACGTTCATATCCTCCATTACGTTCCGCCACAATCGAATCCCGATAACGATGCATTGTATTGATATCTTCTTCTTTTGGTCCAGGTATCATATTTTCTCCAACTTTTATGCGGTATTTAGCATCAAATATATATTGGAATAAATAATTCTTGCCTTGCTTTTCAATACTTAGCATAGAATCAGGTTTTTGGGTAACAGTTGGTCCATTTTTTCCGGTCGTATATTGATACTGCAAAATTATTTTTTCACCTGTATCTGGCAGTATAAACTTTCTGTGAGCAACTTTATCACGCTGTAAATTTAGAAACAGTCCATCATTCGAAATTTGAATAATATTTTGTTCTTTGCTAATACAATATTTTTGCAAGATGCTGCCGAGTTTTAAAAATGTCCAGTATTCATATAAGGTCGCAATATCCTTTACCGACATTTTGTACAACTCTCCGTGTAATACAATACTTTTTGAAATTGTGACATATATTTGGAACACTTCACGATAACCGTCCCCCATTTGTAGTACAAGGCTGTTTATGCTATGGTCTAACTTACCGATTCTTTTCCAAAACGGAGATCTTAATTTATGCCGTAGCGTCGTAATCATCATATCGAGTTTAGTAATTAATTTAGCATCAGTTTCTTTTTCAGGAAACACTTTTTTTATAGCTACGACTAAATTTTCAAGCTTACTCACGATACGCTCCATCGTATATTTCACATACCGATTCTCATGTGTATCAACCGTATGCTGCTTTCTCATAAGCAAACCTTTTACCGGCATAACTTTTCGATTCCCTACTGGAATTCCGCGTTCTACATCCACCATTTTATGTACATTTTTCCGAAGATGCGTGCGACTATGACTGTCTTGCTTACGTAACCGATCACCGCGCACTTCTTCATACGTTGTTTCTAACTGATGATGCGGACGCTTTTCAATATAAGCTAATGCTCTTTCATATTCTACATAATGCTTTTCAATTAGCCGATAAAACTCGGATGGTGAAGGATCTTTAAACAATTCAGCACTACCCCGTAAATGTGTCCTTTTTATAAAGTGGTAGGCCAGATTATAAATTTCTTCATTTACTTCCCTTAGCAGGTTCGAGTAATCTTTTTTATAATCAAGCTTTGTTGGAAATACTTCGATTCGAACGCGCAGCAAGCACTCTTTCCCTTCTAGAATTTCAAATTCAGAGAAGCCGACTTCATTTTGAAAATGCAAATACCCCGTTAAAATATTTGTGCGCGAAAGTTTACTTATTGCTTCCCGAAATAGCGCATACTCATGGTAAAAAGTAAGTTTCGTGTCCTTTTTAGGGATAATAATTACTTCATACATTCCGTTTTCAAAAAAGACCGGGTAAAGTGACTGTCCCTTATAAGGAGTAAGCTTCTTGGTCTCAACATCATAAATATCTATTTTATTAATAGCTTTGCCTTCATAAAAGAACTGCATAAAAGTATCATCCGACTGCTCAATATGATTGGAATAATCCAGCTTCCCTTTAATAACTAATGTAAATTTATCTGTTTCTATTTCCAGTAGCTCGATGGGTTTATGAGATCCAGAAGGAAGTGAAGCCCTCATCGCCTAACCTCCCCATCATATCATGCACTTTTTTTCCACTAAGTGGATAGCGAATTTCTGTACTAATAAACGTCTCACTGTAGGTATATAAGCTGCCAGTCAAATGCTCATACAGCTGCTCAAGAACTGTACGAATTTTTAATCCGCTACCAGCTAAGCGCGGTAATATTTTTTGCATTAGGCAGTAATCAAATGCCTTATCTCTTTCAAATAATGCCCCTTTATCGTTATAAACCATATAAAAACAAATTTCGTCACGCACACGGTATCCAACATGTGCATTGAGCGGTTCAATGATTTTATTGATCGTTGTTAATTCGTTAGATACATATTCTACGATATTTACGTTTGAGTCATAACAATCTTTAAGCTGTATATACCCTGCTTCAATTGAACTGTTCGCTAATTGAATCGGCTTAACAGGTTCCGTATTTTTCAAAAATGAGAAGTTGTTCAGATGTATTTCATTAAATTCAATCGTATTAGCGCGATCTAACACTTTTTTACTGAATGGGTGTGTCGTTTCATCCATATTTACTGTACCGATGATGTAAAGATTGTTTGGCAATGTCAGTTTTTCATTTTCTATTTCAATTAATGTTGAAGATGTATATGTATCTCCATCTTTTTTGCGGCTTTCCATAATGCTCAGTACTTCGCTGAAATAATACTCCACACGAGCTAAGTTCATCTCATCCAACAGTACAAAATACGGGCGATCTAAGTTATTCGCCGCTTCACGCACGACCTTTGCCAATGGACCTTCTATGAAATCACCCTTAATATCTGTATAACCAAGCAACTCCGAGCTGTCACTCCAATCCGGACGAACAGGGATAAGTGTAAACTGACCATTTTCTTCTGTTGCACCGAGACTTTCAGCAAAGAGTTGCACAATTTTCGTCTTCCCTGTTCCTGAAATACCGGAGATTATGACGAATGGTTTACTACGGAGGGAGAGGTAGAGGTTTTTAATATTGGCTTCAGAGTAAATAAAGCCTTTTGATGTTATGTAGTTTTGGATGTGAGAAATAAGATCATTAGAATCTTTATATTTTAACTCCATAATTTTTGCTACTCCCTTTTTTTCTGTTTCATCAAAATAAAAAGGTTCTACTATAAAATATCCGTTTTCATCTTCACGCACAATTTTACCTAGTCCTAATACCGCATTATGTCTATCTTTAATTCTATATAAAATACCAATTGGAATTTCATTCTTTAAATTGAACCTCGCAGCCTCAATATCACTAAACTTCCTATTATCTTTTTCTCCACTTGGCGGATGCATAATAATTGATTTAAATTTATATTTCTTTTCATCAAGCCAATCAATTTGTTTTCCATAATTCTCTTGTGACTCTGTAGCTAGATATGATAAAAGATATTTTTTCCCACCAGGTTTATAAAAACCTCTTATAAGATCATGTAAAATATGTTCATCACTAACATATTCATCCTTTGGGATTTTGGGATTCTCCTTTGTCCCCTTAACAGGTACCCTCCCTATTAACACTTCACCTTGTATAGCTTGAAATTTTTTCAACACCTCTTCATGTACTTTTTCTAGTTCCATCTTACTCCTCCTATTTATTCGATATTGATTAAATAATTATATCATTCAATTAGAAAAATACATGGGATTCCAATAAAGTGCTATAATTTTATTAATTAAATTCCTAAGCAATTTGGCAGCATTTTTGTAAAAAAAATAGTATTATGGAATAGTAGCAAACACAAGAACATTCGTTCCCAATCGAGGGCGATTTATATAGGAGATGTATACTATGATTTTTAGAAAAGGGGAATTATTTAACGGTCCAGGTGGTCTTAGCTTGGCTGCTAAAAACTCTAAAATAATCCATCCTCTTACAGGGGAACAATTTAGCATAGAGCATGTTTGGTCAAATGACTTTGACATCAACGCTTGCAGAACTTTTGCATACAATATTTGCGGAGATGAAAATCATCCCTCAGTAATTTGCGGTCCAGTTCAAGATTTGGATATTGGCAATAGGGACACCCTCCCAGAAATCGATTGCTTTGCTTTTGGTTTTCCCTGTAATGACTATAGTCAAGTTGGCGAAAAAAAGGGTATTTCAGGTAAATTTGGTCCACTTTATAGTTATGGCGTAAATGTACTAAAAGAGTATAAACCTAAGTTTTTCGTTGCAGAAAATGTAAGTGGTTTACAAAGTGCAAATGAAGGAAAAGCATTTATTAAAATTTTGAGCGAACTAGAAAATCCTGGAAATGGCGTCGAATATGAAATTACACCTAACCTTTATAAATTTGAAGAATACGGTATACCACAAGCACGTCACCGCATTATTATTGTTGGAATTCGAAAAGATTTGGTGAAAAAAGGTGTTCATTTCAAAGTCCCTGCACCTATTACACCAGATCCTCAAAACTATAAAACAAGTAAAGATGCTATTGAAAATCCACCTATTCCCAAAGATGCATTTAACCATGATATACCTGTGCATAAAGAGCGTGTTGTTCAAATGTTAAAGCATATTCCACCAGGGAAAAATGCTTGGTACGAAGGTATTCCTGAAGAACTGCAATTAAATGTTAAGGGTACGCGTTTAAGCTCTATTTATAAAAAATTAGACCCTTCTAGACCTGCTTATACAGTGACAGGTAGCGGTGGTGGTGGTACACACATGTATCATTGGAAGGAAAACCGAGCACTTACAAATAGGGAACGTGCAAGACTTCAAACATTTCCTGATGATTTTGAGTTTTTAGGTACAAAAGAAGCCGTACGTAAGCAAATTGGTATGGCCGTGCCTCCAGCTGGAGCTCAAATCATATTTGAAGCTATTTTAAAATCCTTTGCTCAAATTCCATATGATTACGTTGAAGCAACAAATAAATTACAATTAGATTTTTTAATTGAAAAAGAAAACGCTAAACAGTTAAAGCTATTTTAAAAAAACAGCAATGGACTAATTTCCATTGCTGTTTTGCTCTTTAAAAATCTAAATAATATAAGCCTTCTTTGATTTTATATAAATCGATAAAAACTTTCCCATACCTTATCAAATCCTCTTTCACTACAAATGCATTTGATTTTACCCCTAAACGCTCACGAAAATATTTCCCTAAGATACTGGTGTTTCCTTTTGTTTGAATAGCCTTTCTATTATCCTGAGCCATAACACAAACTAAATTACGCTGATCTGCTGTACAAACTAAAAATCCTTGTGTTTGAACGGGAAAAAATTCTTCTTTTGAACTATGAATTGATTTAGGTACAGAAAGATACATTTGATTACCATCTCTATTTGGACGTTGGCCCCAGTTTAAACCTGATTTTCCGGGTACTTCCCCTTTTCTGTCTAACAAACTTAAACGTACACTTTCAATATAAACATTATTATTTGCTACTATTGCATATCGTTGCTTAATTTCTCCTAAATTTAAGAGTATTTTTTCAAAGTTGTATATATTAATGGTAATAGGAACTTGATCATCCTTACATGAAAAGACTTCAAAATCTAGTAAATCTCTAATGTTATTAATATTTCCATCAAGTTCTACAAGATAGCCTGTTTCATTTGAAAAATAGCTTCGAGTGAACTCTAATGGACCAATAAATAGTTTTTCTATATCGTTTTCTAATTGCGTTTGCTTATCGGTTTTTAAAATTAAGAGTCTTTTTAATTCTTTTTTAGTATTTAACACATAATTAATTATTAAGCGGCTCTCGAATTCCTCTACCAGACGTAAATTTTCTAGATGTATAGGCTGAAATAAACCTTCTATCAATGTATCTAATACATTTATTTCTAAAGTAACATTCGGGTATTTTTCTAAAAATTCTTCAACTAAAATTGGATCCATTTCCTTTACAAAAATTCGCACAAGATGGAACTCTTTACAAAAATGTTCAACAATCAACTCTTCTATATAATCCGTAGTTAATTTCATAATAAACAAACACAAACCTTTCTATTATAAAATCAATCAAAAGCATATCCTTCCTCGAATGCTTGACTATACATATCATAAATTAATTTACATTGTTTCTCAGAAGGAACAACAGGCAATTTACCCTTAGTAAATTTTGATAAAATATCAAATTTCGTTAGTGAAATAGTTTTTCTGTTCTCTTTCACACTAAAATAATCAAGCATAAGCTCTTTTGTTTGTTGGGGCATTTCTGCAACAAATAATTGAATCCCTATACCTGAATCCATTTTTTTTAAATCTTTAGCTTCTTTTTTCACATATTGTATTTCTTGTGAATTCAATAAATATTTTGGTGGCAAATTTAATTCAATTTCTTTAAGTTTAAGATTATCCCAACATTCAAGCTTTTTACACCATTGCGTAACATTTCCTTGAGATTTTGGCGGATTAGTAAGATAGTTATAAATTTGTTCTGCCAAATTTTCAATCAAATCTCTTAACTTTGGGTCTACATCTTGTAATTCCCAAATTAAATTAAAATTAAAATACTTTTTAATTTTTGAAACGTACCAGGACAAGTATGAAATCGTATATGTTACCGCTTGCGCACGATATCCCCCATTATACCAATAGGCATTTTGAATAATTTCTTCTGTTTTTCTAAATAAAATAATACGCGCTATTGCATCCTTATAGTAAGTGTCTGTAATAGCCATATTATCTTTTTCTAATAAATCAGTAATATATTTTGCGAATTCAGCGAAACTATATTGCGCACCCTTACTTACAATATCCGGTTTTTGTAACCAAGTATTCTCACTTTTCGAAAGAAAGGTTTTATCAAACATTTGCTTTTTAGGGTTTTGCTTTTGAAATTCACTTTGTTTTGCTTTCGTTAAATATGCCTGATTGTTTAAATATTCCCCACGTACACGTTCATAATACCATCGCGTCATTTTTTGAGTACCATCTTTTGAAGGAACCCAAATCTTTGACGAATATGTTTTAATTTCTTTATGAAAGGGACTATTAGAGAAGAAATCAGATTTATTCACTTTATTTTGTGTATTAGCGTATTCCGCTACTCTACCAACAAAATCCCCATAACTTTCTTCATTTTCAATTACAGATAATTTCATCTGAACAGATAATTTAGAGACATCTAGCTTACTATTTTTTTTAGCAGCATAAATTGCTGATGTAGTTTGTCCTCCATTTACAATTTGTAAGTTGTATATTTTTTTTATATTACCCTTTTCATCTGTATCTACTTTAGCTGCAGTTGCTGTAATACCATTATTGTAGGCAAAAAACAAATCTGGATGGGCTTGTATTGTGTTTCGAATTCCTTTATTTATGCTACCTTTAAATTGTAAGAATGTACGGACATTTTGTTCTAATAATCTTTGGCCAAATTCTTCATAAATATCGACTAATTGATTACCATTTAAAAATGTTAAGTATGCCTGATATTTCTCTGAATTGGCAGGGATTTTTAATGCTGGTAAATTTAGTTCAACTTCAAATGAACTATCAGCTGCTTGGGATTGATAATTACGATATAAAAACTCAATATCAACTATCATTTTCTCAACTTCTAAATTTTCAAACTTTTGACTATCAAAACCTTTAAATGATTTCGTTATCTTTCCGTCGGTCAATAATATTAATCTAATTTTATCTACATCCTGTTTTAATAAATGTTGGTAAATAAGATAAGCCATATCATACGCTTGAGACGTATTTTCTAATTCTTTATAAAATCCTTCGTAACATTTTTCTAAAAATATTTGAACTCTTTTAAACTTCGAATCAATATTTGCTAAAGTTAGGGTTTGAATATTATCTTCTTGATAAAATTGATGAACAACAATTGATAAAATTTTACGTTCTTCATCATAGTCATAACCATGAGCCTCAGTAGGCTTACGCGTTTTCGGGAAATAATGGTCTGCTTCAGTGTAGTTAACGGATAAAATGCCTAGTGAAACTAAATCTTCACATACTTGTTCAAAAAATGATTGTTGCTTTAAAATTCCACGACTAGAGGCATCTGCATAAATAGTTTGAATAAAATCCTGATAGAATTCTTCTAATGTATGCATGGCGTACCCTCTTTAAAAATAAGGTCAAAATGATTTCTACCCCATTCACTACATTGAGCTAAGTCAATTTGATAACTAATAGAGATTATCTGAGGCATTACCCCATCCGATTTAATACATGGAAAGTCTTCTGTCACTTCATAATAAGTTATACGGTCTACTTTATAATTGATTAAATCTTCTTCGGCATACAAAATTGGAGAATACCCCGCGTTCAATAATTTTATATAAAATAAATCAATTAGATTAAATTCATTTTCATTTTTAAGCATTTCTTCAATTTCTTTTGCAATCGTACAAATATTACATCTATCATTAATTCTAGTAAGTCCATATGCTATTAAATATGCATGATCTTTATGTGAATCTAACTGTTCTTTTGAAGAAATATATACTTTTTCTCCATTTGATGTTCTATATGACTTTATTTCAAAGCTACTTTTGTCTGTAATAAAATCTTGCTTATCCTTTTCTGGACCATACCATGATTGCACAGCTTCAGTTATTGATGTATTTTTAGACATTTCTTCTTTTAAAAACATCAATTCTGCAAAAAGCCCCATTTGTAATTCTGGTGCTAGCGCATGTTTAGATTGTTTTTTCAATAACTCTTGCCAATGCTTTAATCGACTTTCAATTATCAGAAATTTTCTATCTACATCTTGAGAAAGTGAAGCTGAATAAATTAAGTCTTGGCATAATACATAAAAAATTTGCCATTGATCTTTATTTAAAAGTATAAGGTGCCATTGAAGCTTATTTGCATCTTCAATGTAGTTTTTTCGCACTTCTATATTATGAAGCTTAAATGCATTTTTCGCATCCGCATTTCCTAGAGGAAATTCTAAAAGAACCCCATACAGTCCCTCAGCATCTTTCACAAAAAAAATATCATCATCCACTATAGCTCTTCGCCTAGATCCGGCATGTATGTTTTCCCAAGGATTATTAATCATCGCTATCTTCACCTTCAATTAGTTTATCTAAATACACATTATTAACTTTTAATGCTATATTTTTATTACCACTTTCGATACCCCTTGGGAAACTAATACTGAATGCAGGTAGAGTTTCAGGACTATCTTTTTTTTCTTTATCTTTCACATAAATTGTGCCTTCTAAAATATGCAACATTAATAACGGACGTTTCAGATCTTTACGTGCTGCTTTTCTGCGTGAGAAATCTATGACTGCTTCATCAATTTCTGTATCTGGATTATTTTTTTTCGTAACTTTAGCTATTTTTTTCTCATCTGCCGAATTTTTCAGCTTTTTCCTTTGATCATCAGTTAATGTAATTTCTTCAGCTGTACCTGTAGAAACTTGACGATTTCTTACTTCAAAATAATCACCTTTCTCATCTATTGCACGTTTCTGTAATTTTAATTCAAGATTATTAATTACATGTTTTTTTTTCGAATCACCGCCGTATAAAGCAATATCCCAGTTTTCTTTAACTTCCTTGACATATTCTTTAACAAATTTAATAGGCATCCGCGATCTCATACCAAACTCATCTGTACGTAATTCGTACACAATAAATTGTTCTAAAAACGATTCAACAGCTTGTTTATCAATATCTCGCCATAAGTAGGTACTATTTATTACCTCCGGCTCTTTTACCTTTAATAAATTGTGAATCAAATTTTCGATAACTTGAATATTCACAGTATTAGTTGATTTTGTTTTAGGCAACCAACTTGTTTCTTTTAAGTGCCCAGACAGATTCATTTCATAGACAATTTCTTTTGCATTTTTTAGTTTATTCCTAGCTGTAACTTGTAAACCACTATCGGGATGGTGTTGAACAGCCAATCCAAAATCTAAAGGTGTCATATCTAATTGCGCCATTTCTTTTAGACTTTCCACCAGATCCAAAGTGGCTTCAATTATTGTTTTGAAATTATAAAACATATCCTCTGTCATATATAACTTACATAAGTCTTCATAGTTCGTTCGATATCCAAACCATCTGCCCATTTGCATTAAAGTATCATAGAAAATAGTTGTTCTTAAGAAGTAACTTACACTTAATCCTTCCAAAGTATAACCACGCGATAAACTTGTACCACCTACAACTATTGCATTTGTTTGAACTTCTTTATCATATACTAACGGTACTTTTGTTTGCGTATGAATATCGAAAACTTTCACAGATTCTACCAAGTCAGCTGCTCTTTGAATTACTTGTTCCCATGTAAACTCTAAATTTTTGTATCTTTTTGTGAAAGTATCATAAAAATTAACCATATGTTCATTTGCATTCATTGAACTTGAACTGTAACTAAATGAAATTAAACTTTTTTTAAACATATCTAAATACTTAGTTACATGTATAGCAATATCTTTATGTACATCTGTAAAACGAGTAATATGTACGAGCATACTATTATGATCCTTTTCTTGACCTCTCAAATTACGAATTGCAATATTCATTATAAATAGTCTCATAGCTTCTTCTAAGCTATGTGGTAGAACATCTAAACGATGCGTTTTTTTATGATTTAGTGGAATTATTTCAATATAATCTTCAACGGGTACAAGATGTTTTTTCTTTGGATCTAAAAAGATTTTTTGAGCGCCAAAATAATTGCTTGGTGCATCAAGCGCATAAATGAAATCTTTAGGGAAAAGATCTAATCCTAAGTATTCTTTTTCAGCTTTATAATCTATAAAAATATTCGCATAGGGTGTAGCTGTATATGCTACATAAGCACTTTTCCCGAAAATATTTAACAGTTTACGAATTTGCTCATTAATAATAGTAGGATCTTCTTCTTCCTTGGTATTAATTGATGCATAATCGGATTCATCGTCTATCACTAACATTGCATGTTCTGAAATTCCATTTTTATATTGATCAGTAATCCACTTTATAACATTTTTTAAAGAATTTGTATTTTTCTTTATAACGATAACAATTGGATTTTTTATAGAATCAAAGTTTAAGCCATTTGATAATTTATCTGCATCATTTTTATTAAAATCTTTCGTTGGGGTTGTCAAAGTTACGGGCTGTTTTTTGGGTTCAAAGCCACCATATGTCCCTACTCCCACATATTCTGCACCAACCTTTCCAACAAAAGCTTCATTTATCCGATCTTGCGTTTGATTACGTAAATTATTCATGCCACCCGCAATAACAACAATAAATTTATAGCCCGCATCTGCAGCTTTACAAAGCAGTGCAGCGTAGTTACCTGTTTTTCCTGACTGAACATGTCCTACAACCATCCCATATCTTGAAAAGCTAGTTTCTGAAGGCTCCGCAATGTTATTCATTATTACATCTGTATCATCATCAATTGTTTTAACAACTTCGAATGGCAGTTTATTATCAATATATTCTTTATAACGAGACCAATAATATGTGTCTATAGTTGGCTTTACCTTACGTGTCCACCAAGTAATGTCACGATCTTTTTGATCATTTCCTGTAACTATAACTCCTGGATCAAGTGCAACATCAAAATGAAGTTCTAACTCCTTTCCTAAGCGTTCCCACTCTGCTTTTTGTAATTCTTGTTCTGGTGACTCATCTAAGCTATGCATATTAATTAAAAATTGTTTTGTTGCTGGGTTTCCTAACCCCTCTTTCACAAAGTTAACAGCATTACTAATAGCATCTGATGCTAATGGCTTTGGTAAATTATTTAAAGTTTGATTCACTAACACCTTAATTTTTTGATAATTACTCATATGTGAGCACCTCTTTTTTATTTTTAAATAGCTCTGTTTTTAAAAATGCTTGAATGTAATCTTCATTAAGATTCATTGCTTTTAGTTGTTCTGCTAAATTCAAAATATCTTCGTCACTAATTAAATCTTCTTGTTGTACTTTATGAGGTTCTTCAATCAAATGAGCTTGAATATCAAATAAAGGGATAAATGCTTCCAAACCTTTTATATAACTCTCAAATAATTCTTGTTGCTCTACATCTAAAGTTTTTAAAAGATGCTCTTGCAAAGGATGATTTCTATTGATTGTAAAATTAATCTCATTATCTGTTAAATGTACGTTCCAAAACTTAGTTTCTACTCTATCCTGCAATTTCTCTTTTCTACCCGTATAAACTCTTTTTCCACGTTGTAGGACTTGATTTAAAATTAATCTTAACTCCTCTTTAATTCGCTTATCTGGACTAGCTGTTGACTTCTTGACATCAATGTTCCACAAATAATCTTGTTCATTTTTTATATCAACCTTTATACGAACTAATCGATGTTCATCTGCCATCTTCGTTAATCCCCACCAAGTACCGTGAATTAATAATCTGCCTTCCCGATACAAATAAAATCCTTGAGTCTTTGTATAACCCTCTTCTGTAGCATACTTTTCGTATTCTCCATTTGATAATTTTGAATAATGAGGAAGAATATATGGTTGAACTATAATAGTATGCTTTTCTATTTTAATTTTTTGTTCCGTTATCCATTGTGTATTAGAATTTTTTTCATTAAATGGATTAAACGGTAATAAGGGTTTACCATTAACACTAATATTTAATCGCTTACGTAGAATTTCACCCTCTAAAAATCGATGGAATACTAACGATAAATGTTCTCTTAAGCTATATATTGTTTCAGTAATATGGTCTTTATTCACAGTATCAATAGATTGCCAAATTACTAATGTACCGCTTTTTTGCTCTAACAATTCTTTATACAAGGGGAATTTTTTTATGTTTGCCTCTGTGGGTGTAATTAGGTTCCAATCATCAGATTTAGATATAAAATCTAAATCCCACTGTCTACTGAAAACTTGATCGTTGTATTTCGTAATAACTGTTAACTTTTTAGCTTGAGAAAATGAGGCTGTCTTTAATCCTAATCCGAACCTTCCTAAATCATTTTTTGACCTATTACTATCCGGATCTTTACTTCCTAGTCTCATCGCTTCAATCAATTCTTTTTCGGACATACCTGTACCATCATCTAACAAAGCTAAATGCAACCCTTTTGTACCCCCCATATCAATATGGATATTTAATGCTTTAGCAGAAATACTATTATCAAGCACATCTGCTACAGCTATTTCAAACGTATAACCCATATCTCTCAATGACTTAACAAAGTTTGAAACATTTGGTCTGACAACATCGTATTTCATAATTTTACCTCCATCTCTAAACACATAGTTAAGTCTACTTGTATTTTATAATTGCTGCATCTAACAAATCGTGTAAACTCCTCTCGTCATCGATTCAATTGGAGCTCTTTAAAATGTTGAATCTCTAAGTCATGGAAATATATGCATTTATTATTTCTCTTCAATCTATAGTTACTTTCTATTATTTTACCATTTATATAGTTTATTTTCCTTATAAGAATCAGTTCGTTGTTAAAAATTTAACATTTAACATTTAACAACAAATATCACTATTTCATTTATGAGTAAACTAGTTACTATAAGTAAGTAAGTAAGTAAGTAATAAATATTAAATTCTGGGACTCATATTGTATTATTGACGCTTATGTTTAGGCAGGGCCATAATAAAAAATCTCCTCTTATGTTTTAGGTCTTTGCATATGTTTTAAGTAATATAAATTTCAGTCTCTATCCCTAAAGGAACGTTAATAAAGGTTCGTCACCAATCAAAAATAAATAATTGCTAAAGATAATTCGTTTATATTAGAAGGTTAGAATGACTTCTAATCTTTTTTTATCGAGCACCTTTAGAAAATAAAAAATAGGAGGTGAATTGGTTATATCACCCCCTAAAAATCTCCCGCTTATGCCACTTGAAATATTTCTTATTCTCTTCTACTCTTGCAACGCGCATTTTCTCATGAATCCCGTATTTCACATAATCCATCTGTTCAATTTCAGAGGAAATATGGATTTTCCCGGTTCCATCAAATGCGATATAGCCTTGGTCATATAACGC
The DNA here is from genome assembly GCF_050280445.1 of Solibacillus sp. NPDC093137. Classification (NCBI taxonomy): domain Bacteria; kingdom Bacillati; phylum Bacillota; class Bacilli; order Caryophanales; family Caryophanaceae; genus Solibacillus; species Solibacillus sp. NPDC093137. Next base: position 225,798 of record NZ_JBNNVH010000002.1, on the reverse strand, counting down.
ATCATGGTTATGACATAGTAGAATACCGTTGTATGGATCAAATCGTTCATCATTTGTTGCATCTTTCCAAGGTTTTGAATGACTTGCGCGTAATAATCCAGGTAGCGAGATGCCGCATAGCGCACATTGATTGTCCCATAACGGCATCAGTTGCTTTCTAAATTTTTGCTGGCCTTTACGGATTTTCACCTTTGCTTCCGCTTCAGTTTCGATTAATACTGGTGCCAGCGTATTACGTTCCTTTTGCGCTATCAGACCAATAGCAAATTCCAGCTGCTCCTCATTTTCCTCATAAATATTCGCATCACTCATAAGCTCAAGTAGTTTGATTGCGAGCATTTCATTACAAGGATACAAAAAGCCTTGGTTGCCGTCACCATTATGTTGGAACGGTGAATACTTGACCGGGAGCAGTGGCTCGATTTCTTCAAAATGTTCTTTTATCGAAACTGGAAAATGTAGTTCCTCGTACACCGCCGAGAATTGATGCCCTACTTCACCTGATTGATCAAAAGGATTCACGCCTTCCCCACAATCTTCCTGAGCAGTACTGATCGCAACGATTTCTCCTTTAACGCAGTGAAAAATTGCATCGCCCTTTTTTACTTCCTTCATCCGCTCCCAAGAATGTGGTGTTTGTCCACTATTATCTAAAATTGAGCACCATATGACCTGCTTTTCCTTCGCCTCATCATATGTACGCCCTTGCATTACGATATAAAAATTCATACGTACACCTTCGCTTCTCTTCTTTGCTTTCTTTTAGTTTACCATTTCTTTTTTCTTATCATAACTAACATGCCTTATAAATAAATCTCACTTCCATAGTATCGTCTCCAAATTCTCCATGAAATTAAATTTAAATTTTTCTGCTCCAAAATTTCGACTCTCGAAAAGCTCCCAAAAAATGTTATAATCCGAGTAAGAATCATTTTCACTACTATTACAACCGGTTGCACTCAGTTTTGAGTTGTTTAACAGAAAGGACTAGAAATGCTAGCAAGATTTTTTACGTATTATAAGCCGCATAAGCGATTGTTCATTATCGACTTCTCATGTGCGGTATTTGTGGCCGTTTTGGAATTGCTGTTCCCGATGGCTGTGCAGTGGTTTATCGATGATCTGCTCCCGACAAACGATTGGGGCATGATTACGAAAATCAGTGCGCTTCTTTTACTGACGTATATTTTAAGTACGGGCATGAACTTTGTCGTGAACTATTTGGGTCATAAACTCGGGGTCAATATCGAAACCGATATGCGCCAGCAACTGTTCAATCATGTGCAGCGTCAGCCTTATACGTTTTTCGATAATATGAAAACAGGTCATTTAATGAGTCGTATTACGAATGACTTATTCGATATCGGGGAGTTTGCGCATCATGGTCCGGAAGATTTGTTCATCGCAATGATGACCTTCATCGGGGCGTTTACAATTATGTTCAACATTAACGCGACCCTTGCGACGATTATTCTGATATTCGTTCCGTTTTTAATTGCGGTTATGTATTGGAGCAATAGACGAATGAAAAAAGGCTGGAGCGTTATGTACACTGAAATTGCGAACGTCAATGGCCGTGTGGAAGACAGCTTCTCCGGTATTCGCGTCGTGAAATCATTTACAAATGAAGAATTCGAAACGAACCGCTTCAAAGACCAAAATGCTCTTTTCCGTAAAGCGAAAATCTATGCCTATAAAGTAATGGCCGGTACGCATTCAAGCATTTACTTTTTAACACGTCTATTGACATTGCTCGTGCTTGTTGTTGGCGCTTGGCTTTCATTTAACGACAATCTATCAGCCGGGGAGTTTGCAAGCTTCATTTTATTTACGAATGTATTAATTAGACCAATCGATAAAATCAGTGCATTGCTTGAAATGTATCCAAAAGGAATGGCCGGCTTTAAACGTTTCTGCGATCTGCTTGACCAGGAGCCGACGATTGTCGACCGCCCAAATGCAATTGATGTTGACCAATTAAACGGCGATATCGAGTTTAAAAACGTGGACTTCAAATATGCGGACAGCAAGCAAGTTCTGAACAATCTATCGTTCAAGGTGGAAGCAGGAAAAACGGTTGCCTTTGTCGGCCCGTCCGGTTCAGGGAAAACGACGATCAGTGCACTCATCCCCCGCTTTTACGATATTACGGACGGTGCAATTACAATTGACGGTTACGATATCCGCGATTTAACACAGCAGTCGCTCCGCAAGCAAATCGGTACAGTACAGCAGGATGTATTTTTATTTACAGGTACTATTCGCGAAAATATCGAATATGGTAAATTAGGTGCGAGCTTCGAGGATATTAAAGCAGCGGCCGAGCAGGCGAACTTGCTGGAATTTATCGAGAATTTACCGGATGGCTTTGAGACGGAAATCGGTGAACGCGGTCTGAAATTATCGGGCGGACAAAAACAGCGTCTTGCGATTGCGCGAATGTTCCTGAAAAACCCGCCAATTTTAATTTTGGATGAGGCAACATCAGCCCTTGATACGGCGACAGAGCGGATTATCCAGCAGTCGTTGAATGATTTGGCGAAAAACCGGACGACCTTGATTATTGCGCACCGTTTAGCGACAATTCGCGATGCGGACTATATTTTCGTCGTCACACCAAATGGCATTGAAGAGCAAGGCACATATGAAGAGCTTGTCGCAAAAGGCGGTATTTTTGCAGGGCTTCATCATGCATAAAGATTAAAAGAAAGATGAGGTGGATGATTGCGGTCATTCACCTTTTTTTCACCAAAATGGAGGGGGTTTTTTAATGAGTATTCCAGTAATTGATTTACATTGTGATGCATTGTGGCGTATGCAGCAGGACGGTCACCGGTTTAACGATGGTCTGCTTGATGTAAATGCCGATAAACTTCGCGCAGGTAATGTGATGGCACAGGCGTTTGCGGTTTATGTTTACCCTACTTTAACATTGGAGGAAAAACGGACTGCGGCTTTTAGGCAAATTGCGCATTTTCAGAATGAAGTGCTAAGCGAACAAGTTGTGCATGTGAAGAAATGGGCGGATTTTGAGAAGCTTCAGCCGGGACAAACAGGCGCTTTTTTAACAATTGAAGGCGTTGATTTTTTCGGTGGCGACATTGATTTTTGGCATCAGTTCCGTGAGCTTGGCGTGTTGTCGATCGGGCTTACATGGAATTACTCAAACGAAGCGGCAGACGGTTTACATAGTACATCACAGATTGGCGTTACACCGTTTGGCAAAGAAATCATCAAGCTGAATAATGAACATCGCCTTTTCACCGATGTTACCCATCTACATGAACGAAGCTTTTGGGATGTAATCGAGCATGCCGATTATGTGATCGCTTCTCATTCGAATGCAATGGCGGTCTGCAATCATGAGCGAAACTTGAATGATGCTCAAATAAAAGCAATGATAGAAAAAAATGCGCCGATTCATGTTGTGTATTATCCTGAATTTATAAACGGCACAAGCACAGCGAGCATGACCGACTTGATTCGTCATATTGACTATATTTGTTCACTTGGCGGGAAGCATTTGATTGGGCTTGGATCTGATTTTGATGGAATCGATGCGAAGATTTCCCATCTTGAACATTCTGGAATGCATCAAAACTTAGTTAATGAGCTGCTAAAGAATTACAGTGAACAGGACGTGCGTGGATTTGCGGCTGCAAATTTTTTGAAGCATTTGCCGAAATAGGCTGTAACGTCAGGTCCTCTTCGGTTTCGTGTTATACTAGAGAAACTTATGAATGAGAGGACGTTTTACTATGAACGGCAAAAATCGAAGTGATGTCTTTCCTGGCTTGGAAGTTGATATTGTACTAAAAAAAGACCAGCGTACAGGCAAAACAACACGCGGTATCGTAAAGGATTTACTGACAAACAGCAGCTCCCATCCCCACGGCATTAAAGTGCGGTTGGCTGATGGACAAATTGGACGTGTTTGTCAGACTTATCCAAAGTAAGTATCAAAGCAAAACTATTCCCCTACCTACATTTTAGGCGGGGGATTTTCTGTTACTGCAATCCCTTCAACATCACATCGGATTTTATAAAATCTCAAAATTAATGGGTGTGTATTTTTGCTCGTAAGAATCAAGTTTTCCAACCTTCTTTTGCCTAGCCTTCTATCAAACATTGCAAATGCCTGTATCATTATATTTTCGGAAGTTAACGCTTCTTCAATGGACAATGAACTATATTCCATAAAGGGCGCATAAAAGTGATAACTGCTGAAAATATTTTGGTTAATCATCATTTCTTCAGATTTATCGGATGCTTTTACCAATGCTTGTCGCTCAGGAGAATGAAACATTTCGTCCCAATCCGGATTGAATGGAATCCCTCTTAAATTTTCTTCCTCTTTTATTTTGCGGTATGTTTCTTCATGTCTTGTTTGATAAGTAACATCCGAAGCACTTATAATTTCTTTTTTATCAAATGTAATCCAGACCCTACTTGGACCATCATGAAATTTCCGGTAGACAGTCGCGTATATTTTAATTCGTCCTTGTAACTTTTCGCATATAAAACCTTCAAGTGTGGATTTAGTCTTACTCCATTTAATAGCAAATCAGCCTTTCCAAAAAGTTATTAGTTAGCTTTAAATATGTAGTTGCGGTGCTTTCCATTTAATTTAAGCTATTTATATGTACCTTTACTACCCTTTAAAAATTTGATAATAAAACTACCGATTAAAAACGTAATAATAGTTGCCCAAACATAGGTATTCAATTTTTCAGGTAAGAATTTTAACATCCAAACTGCCAACATAATAGTTGCGATTGATAAATACTCAAATTTTTGTGTCTGTTCAAACTTTTTTAAATTCATTAGTAAGACTAGATAACCGATTGGCGGGGTTACAATACAGAAAAAATATAAAGTTTTATTCTTTAAGTACCAAGGTGTTGTTCGTTCCATTTACTCCTTTTCCTTCTATGTTATTCAACATTTCTTTATTTTTTACGAAACGGTTTTTATTGAATTATAACCTTCTTAAACCACCTTTTGGAAATATCACTTTTAAATTAACCCTCTCCCCAATTTTTAATCTAGAAACCAGCTCATTTTTTATTTTCTCTCAATAATATAAGCAACAATTTTTTGCTTTTAAAAACATTAATTTATATCGAAAATGATTCTTTTCCCTTCAATTACGCTCAGATCATTGAAACACTTAAATTACTTTATTACACTAGGTTACGAAAAGTAATCATTGAGGGTGTGACCTACATTTATTGTAGATCACGTTATTTTTTACCCTAACACTTACTTTTGATAAGTAATTTACAAAAGGTTATTTGGAGGAATTTATTATGACAAAACAACAATGGGCATCATTACTTGTACGAGTAGTGTTTGGTTTTATGTTCTTTTACCACGGATTTGTTAAGTTTCAAGGTGGGATCGAGAATACAGCAGGTTACTTCGAATCGCTTGGTTTAATGAGTGGTCTTGCATTTGCAGTGGCAATCATCGAATTAGTTGGTGGTTTATTATTAATCCTTGGACTTGGTACTCGTGTAATTGGTGCAATATTTGCAGTGATTATGATTGGTGCAATCTTCACAGCAAAACTTTCACTTGGATTATTTGGTGACGGTACTTACGCTGGATATGAATTAGAAGTTGTATACGTAGCACTAGGCATTTATTTCATGTTCGCTGATCGTTCTCCATTATCACTTGATACTAAATTAATGAACAAAGCAGATTAACAGTGAATAGAGAAAAGGAGCAAAAGATGTCAATACTGACTCTCTTGCTCCTTTTTGAAAATGCGTCACAAGTTGCTCAGTTTTTACACATTATTTTTGGGTATCCAATGTATCCCAGAAACTGATATCTGCAGTTTCAATTGAACGATCTGCTATTGCTTGTACCGCAGCATCCAGTGTTGTAATCGTTTGTTTGATTAAATAACCATTACTTTTTTGACCAATAACTGCCGATTCATTGAAGTGATCGGACATTCCGCGCATTTCAAATAGCAGTGTAGCAATATCATATTGAACTGCGGCGCCATTACGGCCGATATTCTCACCATTGCCGCCATTATATTTGGCTAAATGGCCCCATCCAGTAGAATCAACAGCATTAAATACAACAGCTCCCAATTTTTTCGATTTCTCTAATACTTCCGGCTTCACTTTATCATTCGTAGGATAAAGCATAGATCCTGACACTAATTTCCCGTCTCGTCTTGCCTGAGTACCTTGGTGATGCAGGTCAATCATGTAGTCAATATCATACTTTTGTAAGACATTTTTATGAAGAGCCTGAGTTTCCGGATGCACTTTATCAACATGATCACGATTTAAGTCTGCCCCTACCGCATTGTATCGAGTTAGATTTCGGCCTCCGTCAGCGATATAATCATCAAGAGAAAAGTCGACATCTCCCATTGCACCATCTGCATTTAACATTGGCACAATAAGAATATTGACCTTATCAAGAACACCCTTTGTTTTACCTGTGCCAAGATGCTTGATAAATTCCAATGCACCTTCTGTAGTTAATTGTTCATTACCGTGCTGTTGTGTCAAAAATAGGATTGTCGGGTTGTTTGTATTTTTAATATATTTTGCCATGTAAATATCTCGTTTTTTTACAGTCTGACCGATTACTTCAAGTTGCATAGCATCTTGTTTCGCATCTTGCTTTTTAAGATAATTAACCATTTCATCGTACGTATATAGGATTGACGTTTGAATCGATTCATTTCCACCATAGTTCGGTCCTTCACCTACAGCATAGGCAGTTAATGAAGCTGGTGTAACAGCTCCCAGTGCCAAAATACCAGTTAAGGATAGTGCTAACGCTTTCTTTTTCATAAGACCCCTCCATTACTTTAATTTTCAAAATTATTAAAATAATAATTCATACTATAAGAATATCCACCAATTCGATAATCGTATATAGAGGGAATCTATCAATTTAATTGCATCAAACATAGAGCATTTGTTTTAATTTACCAATAATGGTGTATATTATTTTACTCACTATTTCGCTGTTCTTTTCAAGTTTTTATAGAGTAAAAGTCACTAAACCCTGTTGTATAGAAATTAAAAATGCGCAAAAAGCTGAGCTGCTTTTTGCGCATGATTTTACAGTTTCACTTCAAATATAGCTTCTGTTTTTTCCTGCACTTCTTCTAGCGTCATCCCATCCTGAAGCTCCACTAGCTGCATCTTGCCATCTTGAAAATCAAAGACCGCCATATCGGTAATTAACCGGTGAACGACACTTTTGCCTGTCAACGGCAATGAGCATTCACGTTTTACTTTGGACTCACCGTATTTGTTCGTATGTTCCATAATGACGATGACCTTTTTTGCGCCGACAACTAAGTCCATCGCCCCGCCCATTCCTTTCACTACTTTTCCAGGAATCATCCAGTTGGCCAAGTCCCCATCTTCAGAAACTTCCATTCCACCGAGAATAGCCAAATCAATATGTCCGCCACGAATCATTGCAAAGCTTTCCGCGCTATCAAAAAACGTCGCGCCCACTTTTGCAGTGACCGTTTCCTTCCCGGCATTGATCAGGTCTGCATCGACTTCCTCTTCCGTCGGATATGGTCCAATTCCGAGCAGTCCGTTTTCCGACTGCAGCATCACATTATAATGCTCCGGGATTTCATTTGCGATCAAAGTTGGCATCCCAATACCTAAATTCACATATGTTCCGTCCTGTATTTCCTTCACCGCGCGTCGGATAATTTTCATGCGTGCATCCATTTATGCTTCCTCCCTTACAGTGCGGCGTTCAATACGCTTTTCAAATGACTCGCTATGGATGATATGCTGCACATAAATTCCTGGCAGATGAATTTCGTCCGGATCTAGTTCGCCTGTTTCGACAAGCTGCTCCACCTCGACAATTGTCACTTTACCTGCTGTCGCACAAAGCGGGTTGAAGTTACGCGATGTTTTACGGAACACAAGATTTCCGGAGCGATCCGCTTTCCATGCTTTCACAAGCGCAAAATCCCCTGTAATCGCGCGTTCAAGCAAGTATGTCTTGCCGTCGAACTCCTTCGTCTCTTTCCCCTCTGCGATCGGCGTCCCGACACCTGTTGCCGTATAAAATCCCGGTATACCCGCACCGCCAGCACGAATACGTTCCGCTAATGTGCCTTGTGGTGTCAATTCCACTTCAAGCTCACCGTTTAAAAATTGCTGTTCGAATGTTTTATTTTCCCCTACATAGGAAGCAATGATTTTCGTAATCTGCTTGTCTTGTAACAGAATGCCGAGACCGAAATCATCGACACCACAGTTATTGCTGACAACCGTCAGATTTTTTGTTCCTTTATCTTTTACCGCCTGAATTAAATTTTCCGGAATACCGCATAACCCGAAGCCCCCCACCAATAATACAGCTCCATCGTCTATTGCCTGAATCGCCTGTTGTACAGAAGCTACTACTTTGTCCATGTCCTTATCCCCTTTCACATCCATACAAAATATTCTACAAAAAGACGAGATTCCCTTTAAAAATCTGTTTTTCTATTGGCAGTTTGGCAATTTGTCGTGCGTGCATTTTTTAATAAATTTCGAAATGTTCTAATATATTTTTATTTTAAGTCCGCGCTTTGTTCTAATATCCTCGCTTCATTTTCGAAAATCCCCCATCGTTGTTCTAATAACCCCTTCAATTGTTCTAATAAATTCCTGCTCCACACCCCACACAAAAAAGCCAAACCGCCCCCTAAAGAACGGTTTGACTTTCCTTTTAATTTTGCTTTTCATGCGGTGCCTGATAAATTCCCAATTCCTTTGTATTCGGATCGCGAACAATGCGCTGATCGTCTTTTAACGGAATAATATCCGGATCATCCGCATCACTGCTGCGGCCAAAATCTCCTGCAACACTTGTATTCGGTAATGTTTCATACTTTTTCTCAGGTTCAAATGGTACTGGGCGCTCATCCATTACCTCTTTGTTAATAAGGTTCGAAGGATTGGACCGGTTTGTAATCCATTCATCGAGTGTATGGCCTGTCCAATCTTCTTCATCAAATGGGTCGGTACCTGTTATGAGCAGTTTACCGCCATCTTCAATTATTTTTTCGTATTCAAGTCGCTTATTTTCCGGTAAACCGAGGCGGCGAATTTTTTCTTCAATTGGCGATTCTTTCGTTAATGCTGTTTTCACTATACTGCGGACTCCATTTGTTGTAATAAGTGATACTTGCTGATCACGTGCGATGGAGTGAAATTCGTCTACATCCTTTGTTAAAACATAAATATGTGTACCTTCCAATTCATTATCCGGTCTACGTAATTCCTGGAGTTTTTCTAGCAATTCCTGTTTCGTATAGGCAACATCAATTTTCTGTTTCGGCTCATCAAAAAACATTTGCATCCCTCCATTAAATTATTCGTAAGTACCTTTTCCCCATCTCACCTATACAAAACTTATTTTAAAATAGTATACAGACGATAAACTCCTGCGGTATTCCGTTTCAAAATTGGTTCCGTACAGATATCCTGCTTTCGATGAACCGCGAATATCTAGTGCCTTGTATTAACGTAACTGTTGCTAGTGTATTTTTCATGACGGTTCTTTCCGGCGTAATCACACATCGTGAACGCGCACCTAAATTAGAAGAAATGACAATATAAAAATAGCGAAATCCCGTTCCAAAGCTAATAAAACTTTGGAACGGGATTTTTTTCTCTTATATCAAGTTAGCGTTTCGATTTTTTCATAAATTTCTTTCAGCATAATATCATAACGATTCCCGTTTAAATAAAAATTACAAACATAGATACCACTTTTTCTCTCTGCCAATTCATTCCCTACCGGAATTTCATTATGTAAATAAAGCGTTGAATGTGAACCGTTTACAAGATTTTGAAAATGCAGTGTATCATACGTTATATTTTCCTTCGTAAAAGCAAAATGCCCTTTTGCTGCTTCATAATAAACGATCGGAATGATTGCCTCCTCATATACTCTAATATATTCATCCATGGAAGCTTGTCCAAATACAAGTGGCGTAATAAAAAGTGCATCAAATTGTAAAGTTTGATCCGTAACCGTTTCTTCAATTTCCTCGAATGTAATTTCTACAATTTCTATATTAGTATTGTACTGATCTTGGAACTCCCCTAAAACAGCAATTTTTAACGGCATCCCCTCATACGCGACTATTTCCTCCGAACACCCTGCTAATAATAGAAGCCCGAGCAGAAATAATACTTTTTTCATTTATATCTCATCCTTTCTTAGATGAATTGTATACTAGGTTGCGATCAATCCTTGCCAATTATTCGTCAGGGAATAATTAAAGGAGCTGCCACATAATGCGGCACCCCCTTTGCTTTTTAGGAATATAAAAAATGCACAAGGAAATCATTGTTTCCTCATGCATTCAATCCTATTATTATTGACCAAATTCCGTTACGAACTCAGTAAGCTCTTTACGTACTCTTACATTTGGCACATTATCGTAATAACCAAACTGGAACATCGAAATGACACGCTCATGTGGCTGTGCATTTAATGCTTCACGGAATTTCGGATTGTCTAAAAAGCCCGGTGTTTTCCAACAAGTACCGATGCCTTTTTCCCATGCCAGTAGTTGCACATTTTGCAGATAGCAAGCGGCAGCCGCATAGTCTTCTAATCGTTCTTTTTGACGAACATCTTCTGTCACAAGCACAAATGCGTACGCACCGGCCAATGTGAATTTTTTCATTTGTATAGCAAGCGCATCTTCTGAAAGCTCCTGCCATTTCGGAACTGCAAGGTCTCGAAGCAGTTCATGTACTTTTGGCAGCTGCTCCTCTGCACCTACTACAATGCGCCATGGCTGACGGTTGCCGTGATTCGGTGCCCATTTTGCATCATCCAAAATTTCCATTACTGCCTTTTTGTCAACTTGCTGTCCGTTAAACAGTTTAATCGAACGACGTTGCAATACTGCGTCTCTTACTGATAAAGTCATCGCCAAATCCTCCTTCAATTACTACTATTACATTAGCATGAATGATCTCTATTTAACATATTACATTGAGGGAATTCTATTAAAAAGGTTCATTATAAGGCAGGTTACCACAATTCTGTTAAGTAACGTATTAAACAAGCGGAAAAACTCTGCTTATTTCACCACTCTCTCTTCCCATAAAGACATTCAAAACTCATCTTCAATATGGTAATAGTAATATTGCATGTTTGGAGTATAGGCAGTGGAATCTTCATACGTATAGATGCGGTCGCTGCTGTTGGATGTATGGGCATTTACATACGGAACCCCCTGCTCAATTCGCGTCACAATTGTACTATGATCTATCCGACCATCCCCTGTAAAATCGTAAAAAATTAGATCCCCAAGCTGCAGTTCACTTGGCGAGCTTACCCTAGTCGCGCGTAAGCCTTGCGTGGACGTTTCCAAATACCAGCGAAGAGAATGTGCAACAGACCAGCTATAACTCCAGCGCTCCGGTTGTCCGATCATCCACCAGCCTTGCCCACGGTTCGGTGCCCCACGCATTGGAGCCCCTCCAGCACGTAAACATTGGGAAATAAAGTTCGTACAGTCATCCCGAAATACCGGATATTCAGGATTAAAGCTGTCCCACCATCTATTTGCATAAGCCACAGCAGCCATCCGATTATAAGTAGGCAACAATCTTCTCCTTTTTTCACAGCGTATGTCGAGTACTTTCTAATTATGAAAGTGTTGTGAATGTAGAGCAAAAATCCCCTGTTTTTGTAAATCTTTGATACAATTATTTTATTGAAATTATGAAACGGTTAGGGGGAATTATGATGACACAACATGCAGAAAGGGAAATTTTTCTTCCGATAGCCCTTTGCGATAAAAAAGGTAACTTAAATCCGGAAGCAATCGGTTTTGCACGTAGACCTATTATCGACAGTAATTTGTCAGGGCATTTTATGCGCAAGAAAAAATGGAATTACTGGTGTGTATATGGGGAGGAGATTTTATTTTCCGCGACAATCAGTCATATGGATTATGCGGCTGTATGCTTTGTTTATTTCCTCGAATATGAGACACAACGTTACTTTGAAAAAACAATTTTAATTCCGCTTGGGGCAAAAGTAAAAATGCCGACACAAGTGCTGGAAACAATACAATATAAAAATTCTGAAATGTCCATTCAACTTACATACTTCAACCGCGAGACCCATTTAACAGTAACCGCGCCTGATTTTGACGGTGATCCTTTGCATGCAGAGCTCACAATTGCACACCCGAAAGACGATGACTCCCTTAATGTAGTCATTCCATGGAATCGCCGGACATTCCAATTCACGGCAAAACATCATACGTTGCCAACTTCGGGAACGGTAAAAATCGGGAACCGCACCTTTACGTTCACACCGGAAGAAAGCTTTGCTGTACTCGATTACGGACGTGGTGTATGGCCTCGGGAAGCAACATGGAACTGGGGCATGGCATCGCAGCGCGTTCGTGGTCAGCGGATTGGTTTAAATTTTGGCGGTAAATGGACAGATGGAACAGGCATGACCGAAAATGCCATTTTTATCGACGGTCAAATGATGAAAATTCATGAAGATGTTCTGTTTCACTATGATCGCACCAATTTCATGCATCCGTGGACGATCAAAACGAAATTCAGCGGACGCGTCAACCTAACTTTCACACCATTTTTTGAACGTGTAGCAGAAACGAATGCGAAACTCATCGTTTCCTCTGTTCATCAGATGGTCGGTTATTACGATGGATTTATTCAGCTCGACGATGGCAAAACACTGCATATCCAGCAAATGCTTGGCTGCATTGAAGAACATGTTGCAAAGTGGTAACACGTTAGGGGGGAAAATTTAATGACAGCTCAAGATTTTAAGCAGGAACAACAGCGTCTGCACGAAACAATCCATTATATGGACCAGATTTTAAATAGCTCGAAAAAAGATATTGAAACGGCACAGGAAAATATCCGTACTGCGATGGCCAATGTGGAATATTTGGACTCCAGTGACAGCTTCCTGAATATTTTAATGAATACACGTTTTTTCGAGCTTGCCCGTAATCAAAAAGAAGGGTTGGAAGCGATTCGGCAAAAACCGTATTTTGCACGAATCCATTTCCAACGTGAAAACGAAAATGAGGAGTTTCTTTATATCGGAAAGACTTCACTTTTCCATAGTGAGACCCATGAACCGATTATCGTTGACTGGCGCTCCCCTGTCGCAAACGTTTATTACGATGGCCGACTTGGTGATATTTCTTATGATGTCCGGGATGAAACACATTCCGGTCATTTGTTTGCCAAGCGCCAATATAAAATTGAAAACGGCGAGCTGATCAATTATCGGGACGTCGATTTAACAACAAATGATGAGCTCCTCCAGGAAGCACTCGAAGGAAAAGCCGATGTCCGGTTAACGGAAATTGTCTCCACTATCCAAAAAGAACAAAATGAAATTATTCGTGCACATCTGCGCCAGCCGATTCTTGTACAAGGTGCGGCAGGTTCAGGTAAAACAACAATTGCCCTCCACCGGATTTCGTATTTCCTTTATACGATGGGCGAGCATTTCAATCCAGAACAGTTGATGATTCTTGCACCAAACCGGTTATTTATCGATTATATTGCTGATGTATTACCGGAGCTTGGCGTCGATAAAATTTGCCAGACAACATATGCACAATATGTACTTGATGCACTGAACCTAAAATTAAAACTTCAAAATCCGAATGAACAACTCGAGCAGCTCATCGCAAACCCTTCCGTACAGCAAGAGTATGCCATGATTTCGAAAACAAAAGGCAGTCCATTTTACGAGCTCATGATGAACCGCTATATCGAGCACTATGAACAGCAACTTGCAGCATTGTTTGATGATGTATTCATTGAAAAATACCGCATTATGAAAGGCGAGCATTTACGAAAGCTGTTTTTGGTAGAATTTCATTATATGCCTGTAGAAAAGCGGCTTGAACGTATTAAAAAGGTTATTCAAACAGAGGTAAAGCGGAAAACCGCAGCTGTGCTCACGACATTGAATACGCGCTATGAAGATGCAATTGGCCGTGCGCTAAATGGCATGCGCGACGCAGAGAAACGCCGTCGTACAGTAACAAAACTGATTGATGAACGGGATGCCCGCGTTCCAAAAATTAGACAGGAAGCAAAATCCGTTGCAACAGTCTATATGAAAAAATTCCAGAAAGTAAAAGTGAAACAGATGTACCGTGAGCTTTTGACGAATCGTGAGTTATTAGGTGAAGTTGCACCTGAATGGCCGTTGGAAGAAGTGGCGCATTTTATAAAAGCACATCAGAAAGAACGTTGGGTACTGGAGGATTTGGCTGCCCTTTACTTTTTGCAGGCAAAGATCAAAGGTATTGATGAGAAGTGGAAAATGCGCGTCGTGTTTATCGATGAAGTACAGGATTACAGCTATTTTCAGCTTGCTGCACTAAAAGCGGGCCTTGAAACGGATATGTTTACAATGGTTGGCGATCTCGCTCAAGGAATCCATAGCTACCGGTCCCTGACAGAGTGGCAGCCTGTACTTTCTCTTTTCCCGCGCGCAACGTATGCAACACTTCAAAAAAGCTACCGAACAACAATTGAAATTATGGATGTTGCCAATGAAATCCTGATGCAGATGGATGAGGATTTACCTCTTGTTGAACCTGTTGTCCGTCATGGAAAAGAGCCTGAATTTATCGTCGCGGAAGAGTTTGATCCCGATATTATTCAAGAAGTGCTTGTAAAAATCCGCGACAATCAGCATCAATCCATTGCGCTTATTTGCAAGACAACACATGAAGCCGTTCAGTTAATCGGACAGCTTGAAAACTCCGATGTCCCTGCTCAGTTACTCGATGAGAATTCAGCAATTGATCAGCAAAAACTTCTCGTCATCCCAAGTCACTTGGCAAAAGGGTTAGAGTTTGATGCGGTTATTCTTACGTCATTTGACACACCGTATGATGACAACCCTCTTGACCGGAAACTGCTATATGTAGCCTTAACCCGTGCCATGCATGAGCTTTATTTGATTGGCCCTTCGAAAGAGGCTTTTTTAATGAAGTGAACGAGGTATTAACTTAAAAGCACCAATCGCAGTCATTCAATGCGATTGGTGCTTTACTTTTAATATAGCGGTTATAAGTGCCTTTACCTTACCAATTCTTTAATCAGCCTTGCGGATGCATAGCAAATTTCACCATTATTCAGTGTAATAGATCTTTCTTTGGAATCAATGTTTGTTATCTTACTTTTATTCACAATAAAAGATTTATGGCAGCGGTAAAGATCGGGATGTAGCCCTTCATAATTTTTTAAACGACCGTAAAATTCAATATATTCATTTTCCAAATGCAATATCACTTTATGCGAATCCGAAGATGCTTCGAAAAAGTAAATATTTTGGAAATCAATATTATAAGTGCGTCCCGTAGTTTTGATTTGCAGTTTTTGAATGCTTTCTTGTTCGCCTAATTTTAAATAGCGTCGATGAGCTTCTTTTAAAGTGGATAGTATCTTTTCCTTTAACGTATCCGAATTGTCTTTAATAATAAAATCCAGTGCTGCTAGTTTATAAATAAACGTAAGAAAGCTCATTTCTGCATGTGTTGTAATATACACTAGGTTGGCAATAGGATCCTCTTCCCGAATTTTACTTCCTAATGTAATTCCAGTAATTTCGTCTTTTAAATCTATATCCAAAAAATAACAATCTGCCTTTTCGTTTTCTAAAAAGGATAAAACATCATGTGGATTAGTAGTTGCAAGTACTACTTTCATACCGTTATCTTCTATCATGGCGAAGTTCTCAATTATTACTTTGGTTCTGTCCAATTGAATTCGATCATCTTCACAAATAACTATATTCATCTAATCTACCCCTTTTTAAACTCCATTTCCTGAATAAAATAAGGCGGGCTAATTTTTGTGTTTAAACTAACATTTTGTAAATTGTTTTTCATTTGACGTAAATTAGCTAAGCCTAGGCCTCGATTTTCTCCCTTTGTTGAAAAGCCTTCTTGGTAAATTTCATGTACTTTTATATTTTCTGATTCATCAAATTTGTTAGTTACGACTAATAAAATCGCATCTTTCATATGAATAAAGGCTGCACGTACTTCTCCATCTTCAGTTTCTCGTGCTGCTTCGATTGCATTGTCCAGCAAAATCCCTACCATACGGTTTAAAATAATTGGATCTACCGGTATTTCAGTGATTTCTTCCACAACCTCAATATGAAACGGAACTTGGTGGGTTTGAGCTTGTAAAATCTTTGTCGTTAATAACCCTTTTAAACTATTGATTTTCAGGTTATTTAATACCATCATCGAGTGCTGATTTAACTGTTCCTGTTGACTCGCTTCTAATATGTGGTCGTAAAAGTATGTATGGAGACCATCATAGTTTTTATCATCAATAAATGTACGTAAAGAAGATAAAATATTGACGTAATCATGTTTAAATTTGCGCATATCCTGATTAATTTGTTCTAGTGACGCAACATAGGATTCGAAGTTATTTATTTCGTGTTCTCGTTGCTCCATTTTGAATTGTTTAATCGCTAGAAAGACAATGGTAAAAATACTGATTGTCAGTAATGCTAAGTAAATTAAAAACATTACCAAATTATCCTGGACGCTCTCATTAAAATTCTCATGATCAATTTTCATAATATTGATATACATAAACACTATTGCAACAACACCAAGGAACACGAGAATATAGGAGATATAACGGTGGAATACCCATTGATTAATCAAATTTGCAATGCGTTTATAACAGAAAGCAAAAAGAATGCCCAATAGGATGAATAATGATATATGGCTGAAAAAAGTCAGTTTTCCATTGCCTATTCCACCAAGCAGATGGAAAGTCACTACACTTGAAATATTATCCGTAATAACTAAACAAATAAGGGCTGCTAACGCATGGAAAATATGGATAACTACTTGGGTTTTCCGATAAATCATCCATGTCAAAATAGCTAAATAGTATAAAATCGATACAGCACCAATAAATTGAAACAATATAGAAGTTGGTAAAAATATAATTAATACAATTGTTAGTAATTGCTTTTTTGACCATGACAAGTCTAATACATATGTGTTAAAAAATAGTAGCATCAAATATTGAACAAGAAAAATTATGATCACTTCAATAGTTAGTCCGTCCACTCATTTACACTCCGTTATAAATTTACTGTATATCCATTATATACTAATTGATGAAATTAAAAAGTCTTCCCAAAAGCTATTTTAGCGTTTGAGAAAACTCTTAAAACGTTATGAAATATTGGAACAGCTATTATTTAAATTGAATTAATTGTTTAAATGTTAAACTATCTGATTTTAGAATACCTTTCGGATATATTTTCGCAGCTATAGCGGCAAATAAGCCAATAAATAAAATCATAACCACCAATGAAATAACGATCTCTCCCGGGGCAATCGTATTATAGACAATACGGATCAGTACACTCATTGGTGCTGTAAATGGAATGTACGATGTTACTTTTGTCAAAGTGCCTTCCGGATAATCCATGACAAATAATATTTCTACTGTCAAACTCGCCATCAATAAAATTACAATTGGCATTGTTGCGCTTGATAAATCATCCGGACGACTTACCATCGATCCAACAATTGCAAATAAAGTCGCATAGATGAAGTACCCAATGATAAAGAAAATGAGGATATATGCGGCTGTCCCCCACGTAATTGTCTCTATTACAGTCTGTACAAACGACCCTGCAGGAATCTCAAAGATACCCAAGTTTGCCCATAATAAGAGGCCGCCGATAAAGATGAATAATTGTGCTAAGCTTGCTAGACCAATGCCCAAAATTTTGCCGTACATCATAGGTACTGGTGCTACCTTTGTAATCATGACTTCCATAACACGGGAAGATTTTTCAGAAGCAATTGCCGTTGCAACATTATTGCCGTATGTTGAAATGGCTAAAAACATAATAGCGATCAACCCATATACAATAAGTAAGGCATTCGGCTCTGCTTCATATAATGATTCAAAACTGCTCTGCATTGGCGCGTTCAACGCTTGAACGACAGTCGGGTCAATTGATTGGGCAGCGACAATAGACGCCACTCTCTTTTGTTCGAGATATGATTCTAACGAGATTAGCAGTTCATTATTCACTTTTGACATATAGATATTCAGATGCATCATGTCCGCTTGATTTTCCAATACGAAGAAGCCTGTCAGTTCCTCCGCTTTAATCTCTTCTTTTAAGCTCTCTATCCTTGCATCGTCTACAATCTTCCAGCTTCCAGTGACTCCAGCTAGCTCTTGTTCGGACAATTCTAAAGATGTATGATTCACGATTTTATACGTCTCTTCCGAACTGTCCTTCGTGAAGCTATTGATAATCGCCGGGGAGGCAAAGAGCAGTACACTCAATGCCAAGAGCCCAACCGTAATATATAAGTATGCTTTTGTTTTAACCGCTTCTTTAAAAACTGTGCTGAATACAATACTGAAATTACGCAATGACATCCCCTCCTGTCCGTTCAATAAAGATTTCATGCAAGCTCGGCTCTTTTAATGAAACCCCCTGCAGTTCGAATTTCTCACCAAATTCCTGAATAAGCTGGTATATCTTTTCGGTACGCGGGATGCGTAATTTGTAACGATTGTTTTCCTGTGTGAAATCATATTGTTTTTGCGTTAAGTAGTCCCTCAAGTTGGGGGCTGCTGTTTCCAGCTCCAAGTAGCGGTAGTCATAAGAATTCTTTACATTCGCTAATTGGTCAGAAACTATCAGGTTCCCGTCCTTTAAAATGCAGATCTGGCTACAGAACGATTCAACCTGTTCCATTTGATGGCTGCAAAAAATAATCGTTTTCTTTTTAGCAATCAATTCTTTTACAACGCTTTTCAACATATCTGAATTAACCGGGTCTAATCCGCTGAACGGCTCATCTAAAATGATAAAATTCGGGTCATGTATAATCGCCGTAATTAATTGTACTTTTTGCTGGTTCCCTTTCGATAATTGTTCGGTACGCTTCTTGGCCGCATAAGAAATTTCAAGTTTTTCCAACCATTTTAGTGCCTCTCTTTTAGCATCTTTTTTGTTCATACCTTCCAACATGCCAAAGTAAATAATTTGATCTAAAACATTCATTTTGGCATAAAGTCCACGTTCTTCTGGCAAGTAACCTATTTTTAGGTTTTTCTTAGAGAAAGGCTTTCCTTTCCATAAAATTTGACCACTATCCTTAGGAATCAGCTCTAGCATCATACGTATGGTTGTTGTTTTTCCTGCACCATTTCTGCCTAACATACCAAGGATTTGTCCTTCTTCTAATTGAATGGAAATATTGTTCACTGCTTTTTTATTGCCAAAGCTTTTATTTAAATTTTTTATTATAAAGGTCATTTGCACCGTTCCTCTCTTAGCTGAACATTTTTATAATAGAAATAACGACGACTCCAATAACAACTCCAACTACAGTTCTTAAAATATTTTTCATTTTACTGCCTCCTTTTATGTTTAACTACGTAATGATTTTCTGTTCAAATGCCTTACTGATCGACTCGATATAATTCGGTACTTTAAAATAGGTATTAATCCGATAAAGTGATTGATCAATTTCTTCTACTGACATCCCCCGTTTATGCTGGATGAACTCAAATGTATGACCAACCGCTAAATCTCTCAGGATTTTTTTATCCATCTCTTTTAAAGAAACCTCAAGTAAATTTGATATATTACTCTTAAACGATTCCATCAGTAGTACAAATTCGTCCAACCTTGTATTTTTTGTCACACTTGCCCAGCGTTCTTCATCTTTTAATAGATGGTAAACCTCCCCCATTCTTGAATCTACAAGAAGCATAATGTCTACTTCGGGGCCCTTCACTTTTTTTAAACTTTCAATAATCAGCGCAAAATGCTGGTTTGTTGTTTCAATTACCACTACATCAATACACTGTTCTTTAATCTTTTTCCGTAATGCCTGATTAAAAAGAGGAGCTTGAATGGCATAAGTATCTACTTGCCAAGCCGGGCGCTTATCACGAATCGCTATTTGTAATGCTTCGATAAACAAAGTAGACATTGAAACAATCAATACTTTCAAAATATCCCCCCTTTTGGTAATTGCCTGATTTCACTATAATTTTGTTTGTGTGATTAATGTTTAAAGGATCTTCAAAACCAATAAATCAATCATTACCGTACTTTTTTTGCATAAAAAAAACGTTCATATAATCATGAACGTTTGCTTCGTAAGCACTTGAATCTACACGGCTTACAATCCAATATAAATGTAATAATCAAGCTGGGATGACTTCATAAAGCCGGCTTTTTCGTATACATGAAGGGCTGCCATATTTTCGACTTCCACATCAAGTAAAATTGTCTTGTCACCCGAACGTAGCGCATAATCTTTCACTAAATTTAATATTTGCGTGCCGATCCCTTGGCGTTGTCTCTTCGGAGAAACTGCAAATGCTGTAATCCACTGTACTTCTCCTTCTTTGCGGGTCGTCACTGTGCCTACGACTTCACCATCAATTTCGGCGGTCCACATTACTAGGCCTTCAGTCGTTGTATTAAACTCGATCAGTTCCAATGACTCTTCACGAATATCGCCAAAAGCATCACTGAAAACCGAGACAAGTGCTTCCGTATCCTTTTGCATAAACGGGCGTAAAGTAACAGGTCCCTCTTTTTGCAGAACTTCTGCACGGGCTTCCAATGTTGCTTCAGAAAAGCTGTATAAATACCCGTTCTTTTGAAGAAATTCTTTGCCGTAATGCGAGCCTTCCACGATTAATGCAAGCTCCCCTTCACTTTCACGCATCGCCAATCCTTCTTTTAGCACGTTCAATATCGCCGTACCAATTCCAAGTTGACGATACATTGGTGCAACGATCATCGACCATTCATACGTATTTAATCCCATCAAATCGACTGCAGTACCTGCCCCGACCAGCAAATTCTTTTCATCATCATATACAAGAACATAAAATCCCCGTATTTCATAGCTTTTCGCTATCGGTAAATTCATGACTTGATTTAATAGTACGCCATCACAAACGGCCGCTGTTTTACATAATTTCTGTACTTCTTCATATGTTTCTTCATCTAAAGGAAACGACACTGTTATTGCCGATAAATTCATTCTTTCTACTCCAATTCTAACTACTATAATTTCTTTATTTTAGTAAAGCTATCGAAGTAACGCAATACTCGCGCACGAATCCATTCAAATTTATCTTTCCATAAATAATATTTTCATTAAAAACAAAACAACTTCTTGATACAATTTTTCTAGTAAAGGTGCATAAATTTAACTACTTATTACCCAATAATAAGGTATAATAATCCTATGCATGATTATTTTTTACAAATAAAAATTCATCTTAAATGACTAAACGATGTTATTTAATTATAATTGCAATATGAATTAATTAATTAAGGAGACTTAACTTATGACAAAAGAGCAAATCTATTCTACTAGTACTGAGCCACTACTAGATACCCCTTTTCCTTCTTTTGTACTTTTACCTAATGGTACACTCGTTCATGGAAATCTCCGTCAATTAGACTACCCAACACAAGAGACAAAAGAACTAATCGGAAAGTCCATACACGACACGCTATTTTCAGAAGTAGGTGACGATGTCATTGAATCAATTTTAACAAGTTCAGTAGCGTTATGTTTGCACAACATTCCTCTTTCACTGAAAGGTCAATCTTCCAAAACTTGCACACTTTATACGAAGCCGACTGTCTTAGCAAATGAGCAAGCGATCTCTGTTCTTTGTATTCCAAATGAAGAAGTTCGTTTAATGGATGAAGAACAGCAGCATTTAGTCGACCTTAAAAACGGGATCCACCAATCATTCATGACCGTTACACTTGACCAGGACGGCTTTATTACTCAAACAAATCAGCCATTTTTAACAGCAAGCCGCTGGACACCAAAACGGGTCATCGGGAAAACATTGTGGCAATTATTCCCGCAGAATCCTGAATCCGAAAAAGCGGTCCTTGAAATTTGGAAAACCTTGCAAAACGGGCAAGTTTGGCAAGGTGAAGTTGAGAAATTGACAAAGGATGAGCAGCTTTACTGGGTACATTTAACGGCGATTCCGATGATGGGCCAAACATTTGAAAAGAACGAGTATTTGCTGATTGAACGGAATATTACAAAAGAGAAAAAGATTCAGTTCCAACTGGAGAAAATCGCATATATCGATACAGAAACAGGAATGATGAATGTCCACCGCCTGGAACAAATTATCGGAGAAATGATTGAAGAACAGCGTCATTTTTCATTCGTTTACTTAAGTATTGATAAGTTTTACACAATTAAGGATTTACATGATGGCGTAGCCGGAAATTCCCTTATCTTAGAATTTACAAAACGCATGAAAATGTATTTCCAAGATAGTACGATGGCTCGTATTAATGAAAGTGAATTTGTCGTAATTACACCATTACCAGAATGGTTTACACAAGGTTTCCTGAATTATTTACAGCAAAATCCAATCTACAGCGGTAACGTAGCAGTCCCACTTTCATTAAGCGGCGGGATTACACGCTTCCCGGAAGATCAAATGACATTCTCTCAATTAATGAAGGCATCATTGGCTACGATCGCTTCTGTACGCAGTGCGGGCGGTGACAGCATCGTCTCATTATCAAAATCTTCACATGCTGCATTAAACCGCAGATCAATTGTTGAAAAGCGATTACTGCTTGCTTTAGATCAGAAAAACCTGCATGTTCTCTACCAGCCTCAACTTGATTTAAGAAGCGGTAAAATCACAGCTGTCGAGGCATTAGTCCGTTGGGATGATGAAGAAATCGGCGCTGTATCACCGGATGAACTGATTCCTATCGCGGAAGAGACAGGTCTCATAAATAATATCGGTTCGTTTATGCTGGAAAAAGCATGTGAACAAGCGGTACTATGGAAAAATGCGGGCCATGCGATCAAAGTTAGCATCAACTCTTCAGTGCGCGAGTTCCGTGATAAAAATATGGCCAAGTCTATTTTGGAAACACTTGAACGTACTGGATGTCCGGCAAATTTACTGCAAATCGAAATTACCGAAAAGTTTGCATTGGAAGCTGAAGCTGAAACAGGAATTATTAAGCAAATGCGGACACTTGAAAATGAAGGCATCGTCTTTGCGCTAGACGATTTCGGTACAGGTTACGGCTCGTTCCGTTATATGCAACTTCTGCCAATTTCAATTTTAAAAATTGACCAGACATTTATTCGCTCGCTGAAATCAGAAAAAAACCAGCAGCTCGTAAACGGTATGGTACAGCTAGGAAAATCAATGAATTTGACGGTCGTTGCGGAAGGTGTGGAAACAGAAGAACAAATGCAGATCCTGACAAGCATCGGCTGTGAGGTCATCCAAGGGTACTTCGTAAGCAAACCAAGTTCTACAGAAGAAATTTCTTCTTTATTAGGATAAATAAAAGCTCGTAAGGCAACTGATGATCAGTGCTTTACGAGCTTCTCTTTTTCACTTTTGTAAAGGATTGAATCGAAGTTCTACCTTTTCTCATTATACGCAGAATAATCTGCATCATTACTTCCGCAAATACAAGTCCCATTGCAATCGCGCCGGAAATCATAAATGCCCGCATGCCATTTTCCAGACCTGCAATATAGTCGAGCTCCATCACATTGCGCATCGTACTGTATGCAATGCCTCCAGGTACAAGCGGAATAATTCCGGAAACACTAAATATGATCATCGGCATCCTAAACTTGCGTGCAAAGAAATATGCTACTAATGAAACGACAAATGCTCCAAGAAAGGATGCGCGGACATCATCCAGTCCGCTTTCGAACAGAACATAATATACTGCCCACCCTACAGCACCGACGAAACCACATGCCGGGATTGTTTTGATCGGGGCATTAAAAATAACACCAAAACATGCGGTCGCAATAAAACTAATAACGATTTGAGCTAAAACATGCTCCACCAACGAACGCTCCCCTCCAATCGATCATACCTTGGAATGATCGCACTCCGAATTGATCCAAAAACTTATAGCGAAAGCACAAGCGCAATACCTGAACCAATAGCAAACGCTGTTAAAAAGGCTTCGGCACCTTTTGCCATCCCTGCTGTGAAATGCCCTGCCATTAAATCGCGGACTGCATTCGTAATGAGCAGTCCCGGCACTAGTGGCATGACCGAACCGATAATTATTTTGTCTATTTCCGTACCAACATTAAAATGCACTGCGAGATATGCAACAGCACCCACTCCTACCGATGCTAAAAACTCTGAGAAAAATTTTACGCGGGTCATATTATGAAGAATCGTCACAATATAAAGACCGACACCCCCTGCAACAAAGGCTGCCGGGATATCCGAGATTGTTCCATTAAACAACAATAAGAAGGCACTGCTCGCTAAACATGCCGCCAAAACTTGAACGGAAATCGGAAGGAAATAATTTGTTTTTTCTATCTTCTTTAACTCGTCATACGCCTGCTCTAATGTTATCATTTGAGATGTAAGCTTACGTGAAACATTGTTTACAAGCACAATTCGATGTAAATCTGTAATTCGTGTTGGAATCGATGTAATTTGTGTAGGCTGTGTTTTACCTAGGGAGAAAATAATACCTGTTGGCGTAACATAGCTTTGTGCATTCATCATATTTTGAGAACGGGCCATCCTTAGCATCGTATCTTCCACTCGATACGTTTCAGCACCGCTTTCAATCATAATACGACCAGCGAGCAAAAAGCAGTCGAGCGCCAGTTCAGTATTTTCAGCATTCATTCAAGGGACCCCCTTCCACTTCTTAGCTCATATTACTTGAAGCAATCGGAAAATAACAGTCTTTTTTCGTGCAAATTATGCTGACAGAACTGCGTATTTCCTTAAAGTTTACAATGACCCTCATTCTGGTCAATATGAAATAGATTATCCCAATTAGAAAGGAACCCGATACATCATGACAAACCCTTACAGAAAACGGCGTGGTCCTTGGATTGATTTAACTCTTATTGGTGCTATCGGCTTTTTAGGTGCCATTATCGTTTTTTTAACTTTTTTAAGCGATGATCCAATTTTCCGGCCCAGCGACAAAACATCCGCTAAAGAGCATACCATTACGGAGGAAGCATCAAAATTCCCGGGAATAAAAATTGTTACAGATCGCTCTGATAACAAGAGATTGCCCTATACCGTTCAATATCCGCTAACGGAATACGAAACTTTTAATAACACGGTAACGACTTATATAGAACAATCAAAACAATATTACATAAGCATGATGCGCCTGCAGCAGGGTTCAAAGAAGTTAGCAGGCGACCTAACGATAACTGTTGAAACATTCGAGCATGATCATTATTACTCCTTTGTTTTAACAAATAAAATGATTTTAAATACCGAAGAGAAACAAACAACGATTCAAACGTTTCTAATTGATTATGAAACAGGTGATTTGATTGATATTCGTGATCTTTTAAATGAGGATTTAGAAAGTCTAAAAACTTTTGCAGCACATATCCAATCGGAATTGCTTAAAAATCCAGCTTATAAAGAGGATGTATTAGAAAAGGAGCTCGCATTCGCTACCGAGCCAAAATGGCGTTTATTTAAACGTTTTGCATTGAAAGATGACTCCCTATTCATTTACTTTAATGAAGGTGAAGTGGCAAAAACGGAATCAGGTGTACCAGTAATTGAAATTCCGTTATCATTCATCAACCCACTTTTAGCATCTGATTTCCAAATAGCGATGCAATCCGAAAGTACGATCATTCCTACTGATAAGGACTCATCAAAAAAACGGATTGCCCTTACATTTGATGACGGTCCGCACCCGGAAGTAACGAAACAGATTTTAGAGCTTCTGGAAAAGTATAATGCCAAGGCGACATTCTTTATGCTTGGAAGCCGCGCGCAATATTATCCGGGCTTAGTACGTGAAGTGCTTGATAGCGGTCATGAACTCGGTAATCATACGTGGTCGCATCCTGTTTTAACGAAAATGTCTCCTGCTGAAATTGAAAAGGAGTACAATTCCACAGAGGAAGCGATTATTCATGCAACCGGCGAACATTCAACTGTTTTCCGCCCTCCTTATGGGGCGATTAATGAGGAGATTCGTAACGCAATACCATGTAAATCAGTCAACTGGACGATTGATACTCTCGACTGGAAATACCGCGATTCAGAAAAACTGTTCCCGATGGTGAAAAAAGCATTGCATAATAACGCGATCGTGTTAATGCATGATATCCACCAATCTACAGCAGATGGACTGGAGCCTGTCCTTGCCTACTTACAAAAGGAGGGCTATGAATTTTTAACGGTTTCTGAAATTTTACCGTATCATTAAAAGTAACTTTAAAAAAGAGTGGTGATTTATAATCGCCGCTCTTTTTGCGTTAATCCTCAGATGCCTGTACTTATTCCTCACTTGAGGGTAATTAATCCTCACTTTCATCGGGATAATCCTCAGATGCTTGCACTTAATCCTCACTTGAGGTCAATTAATCCTCACTTACCATTAGACCTCACTCAAACGCTCGAAATGCCTGAACTTTTACCCCCTGCTGTTCCAGTTCCTGACGTGCGCGTTTTGCGAATTGCACCGCATGCTCCCCGTCTCCATGCACACAAATACTATGTGCCTGCAGTGCTACTTTCGTTTGCTGAACAGAGGTTACTGTCCCCTCTTTCACCATTTCAATAATTTGTGCAATCGCCTTTGCTTCGTCTGTTATAAGTGCATTTGGCATAGCGCGTGATGTTAATGTACCATCCGCCTGATATGTACGGTCCGCAAATACTTCATGGACTGTATGTAAGCCGTATTTTTCACCGGCAGCAGTTAATTGACTTGATGCCAAACCATATAAAAGAAGCTCCGGTGATACATCATAAACGGCCTTTGCGATGGCATCGGCAAGCTCCTCATTTACCGCCGCCATATTATAAAGTGCTCCATGTGGCTTCACATGCTGCATCATCACGCCTTTTGCCGTCAAAAACCCTTGCAGTGCACCGATTTGATAAACAATTAGATCATATGCTTCCTGCCATGAGATATTCATTTCCCGCCGCCCGAAACCATTTAAATCAGGCAATCCTGGATGGGCACCGATCTGCACATTATTCTTAATCGCAAGCTCCACCGTTTCGCGCATGACTGACGGGTCCCCTGCATGAAATCCGCACGCGATATTGGCGGACGTAACATAACGAAGAATCTCCTCTTGCTCCCCCAGCTTATAGCGCCCAAAGCTTTCTCCTAAATCACAGTTAATATCTACTCGAAACATAATGTCTCCCCCAACTTTGGAATTATCTGAATGTTATGCTATTATCATGCCATACATAATGATTCATTCCAATAATGAGGTGACATTTCATGCCGGCACTGCAATTCAAACAACTTAGCGACAAGGCACTGTTCGTTCAGTTCAGTATGACGATCAACGAACAAACCCACCAGCAAATCCAGCAAGCTATTGCAATTTTACAGGAGCAGCCATTCCCGGGGCTAATCGAAATTGTGCCTAGCTATACAAACTTCTGTGTGTATTACGATCCTTTTACAGTGCAGAAATATTTGCAGCAGACCCAAACAACAACGAGTGCTGAAAAGGTTCAGCAATATATTAAAACCTTGCTTGAGCACCAACAGAAGGAAGTTCCCCAAGAAAGTCGGTTAATAGAGATTCCCGTGCTATACGGCGGTGAATACGGACCTGATTTAAAGGAGGTTGCGAACATCAATGGCTTAACACCAGCAGAAGTGATTGCAATCCACACATCCCAGGAATATCTCGTCCACATGCTCGGCTTTGCGCCGGGTTTTCCGTTTTTAGGTGGAATGGATCAACACATTGCAACACCGCGCCGTGCTACACCAAGACTTGAGATTGCGGCCGGTTCTGTCGGTATTGCAGGTGAGCAAACGGGCATTTACCCACTTTCAACACCAGGAGGCTGGCAAATAATCGGCCGTACGACGAAACGATTATTTTTACCGGAACAAAACCCGCCAACACTACTGCGAGCCGGTGACCGCATACGCTTTGTCGAGGTTAAGGAGGATACTTCATGCTAAACGTTATTAAACCCGGGTTGTTCAGCACCGTTCAAGATGCAGGTCGTATCGGTTATCAGCAATACGGTGTTATTGTAAGTGGTGCCAATGGATGCTGTCGCTTTCCGCATCGGCAATGCCCTGCTTAAACAGCAAAATAAAGCAGCAATTGAAATGACGTTACTTGGTGGTTCATATGAGTTTGAGAAAAAGACTGCGATTGTACTGGCAGGCGGGAAAATGCACGCAACAGTTAACGATAACCAGGTTCCGATGTATAAAGTAATTCCCATCAATAGAGGAGATGTATTAAAATGCGGTGCCATTCGAAAAGGTGCAAGAAGCTATTTATGTATTGCGGGCGGCTTTTCTGTTGATGAAATACTCGGCAGCCGCAGCACTTATCTAAAAGCCGGCTTAGGTGGTTTTCATGGACGACCGCTTCAAGCAAGTGATTCGATTCCTTATGGAAAATCGACCATTCCATATCATACATATCAAATCAAAGTAGATCCATTTTATGAGCGAAAACCTATTCGCCTATTAAAAGGGACCGAGTGGCATGAATTCAGCCCTCAAATGCAACAACACTTCATCGAACAGCACTATACAATTTCACTTGAAGCCGACCGCATGGGCTACCGGCTGGAAGGGCAAAGCGCCATTTCATTGGAAAAACCGTTTAATTTGCTTTCTGAAGCCGTTACTATCGGGACGATTCAGCTTCCTCCAAGCGGACAGCCCATTTTGCTGATGGCGGACCGACAAACAGCGGGCGGCTATCCGAAAATCGCACAAATTATTACGGCCGATTTGCACCGTGTTGCACAGCTCATCCCAAAACAGCCTCTTCATTTCGAATTGGTCACACTTGAGCAAGCAGAACGGGCTTATTTTCAGCTGGAACAACAGCTGCGGTTGTTGGAAACTCTTTTGAGAAACTAGACATTTCACAAAAATTCTTGAGTACCATCCACAATCTCCATTAAAATTTTCAAAACTTTTTTTCTTATAAATGTTTGAAAGAGGTCAATAAAGGTTATAAAACACTATCGCGAAATAGTTAAAATAAAAAATAGGAGATGGAAATTATGAGTTTTATTTGGTTCTTAATAATTGGCGGGGTTATCGGTTGGCTAGCAGGAGCAATTTTAGGTAAAGATGTCCCAGGTGGAATTATCGGTAATATTATCGCAGGTATTGTTGGTGCATGGATTGGTGGTATGCTTCTAGGAAGTTGGGGACCTAAAGTTTCTGATTTCTATATCGTCCCAGCTATCATAGGTGCAATTATACTTGTGTTCATTGTAAGCTTTATTATGAAATCAATGCGTAGAGCTTCGTAAGCTAAATAATCGTTTAGTTTATATTTTAACGGTAAAGTGAACTCTATGTAAGCAACTAAAAGCGGTCCTCCACAATTTGATTTGGGGAGAACCGCTTTTGCTTTGTCCTTAATTTATATCCATTTTTTACAGTTAATTACTTTAATTTTCTGAAAACTACATCCCCATTCTAGATAGGACTGAGTAGTTTTCACTTCGGATTTAGAATAGTGTTCAGCATATCTTCACTTTCACCTACTAGTTCCGCAGATGGTTCACTCATTCTTTTTTCTTCAGCTTTTTCCTTAGCTTCAGCAATTGAAGTCTGGATTTCAGCCATTTTCTTGCTATCCAAATGATAGAACTTCATTGCGATTAAAGAAGCAATCCACCCAAGAACCGGAATTCCAAATGCCAGGAAGACAGTCATTCCATATAAGGAAGTTGTTAACGTATCCCCAATTTCAGGGAAAGTTTCTTTATAGCCGATCAATGCTACCGCAAAACCGACAAGAGCCGGAGCCAGCGACGAAATCAATTTATCGACGAAGGAGAACAGTGTTCCGATCATCCCCGGCACATAGCGGCCAGATTTAAATGTTTCATAGTCGGATATATCGGCAATCATCGGATTAACTAAGGCAGATGGCAACGCTCCGAAGCCCATTCCCAATGTGTACAAGACAATAAAACCGATTGTGGCAAGACCCATATCGCTAAGTGAAATTGTTGTTGGATCAATCGTGAAGAGGAAAGCCACCAACATCCCAAACGCTAAGAGACCGATCCAAGTTGATATGACAAAAGCTTTTTTCAAATCCGTTTTGCGTGCATACCATACTCCCGCAAAAGTGATGAGCAGCGTCGGTACAATGATAATCATTGAGATCGTTCCGCTTAAACTGTAATCCCCCAGTAATATTCCAAATAACATAACTACAACAACTGCATGGCGCAAGACGCTTAACGTTAATTTATCACTGGAAGCTGCAATGATAAGCATTTGCAACGGTCGATTTCCTTTTAAAATCGGCCAAAAATCTCGAAACTTCGTCTGTACTGTTAAATCTGCGAGGCCATAAAATTCTTTCTGATCTTTGCTCGCGATGCCTATGACAGCCAGCACTGTAAATATAAAACCGGCGAGTATGGCATAAGTATTCAACTCATGGAATAAAGCCATTGTAAATCCATCGTGCTTGATTACTAAGTAGGAGGCTATAAATACTTGTCCACCGGTGAACAATATCGTGTTGTTGACACCGTCAAATACTGCAAAGAGCGGACGTTGTTTCGGATCGTTCGTCAGCACCGTCTGAGCCGCTTTTGTACAAGCTGTCTGCATCGTATACCCGACGACATAAATTGCATAGACTAAGATAAAAAATACCAATTGGAGTGACTCCGGCAAAAGATGCGTGACATTGTACATAATCAAAATGGATCCCGCTAAAATGATATTCCCTATAACCATCATCGGACGGAATTTACCGAATTTTGATTCTGTCTTATCGATGATAAAGCCGATAATCGGATCTGTTATCCCATCAAATACGCGCATCAATGTCAAAATGGTGCTGACAGCCACAACTGTCAATCCAACAATGCCTGTAGCGTAATAAGTGACAAACGCTAAAATGAACATATACAAATTGGTTGCCGTGTTATTTAGTGTGAAAAATCCAATCTGCCAAATTTTTGCTTTATGGTACGTATGGTCTTCGTTGAGTGCTGCAGCTTTCATTGAATCTCCTCTTTTCTACCATAAGAATTTTTTGTTGTTTCTCTTTCGATTCAAACATTTGATGAAGGCGCTTTCAATATTTTCTTGAAATTTTTGTGCTTACTATAAGATTGATGTGGAAACACTATTTGTTTACTCAACAAACTAAAAGTAAGCACAAAATCAATCAGATTTTTCAATACTCAGAAAACTTTACTTAAAAGCCGTTTCACTTTCCGGTACATAAAACAGCTAGCGGAACGGCTTCCTTATTGCTTTGTTACTTACCGCGAGACGACGACAGCCTGTTCCTGTGCGACTAGGCAAAGCTCAGCTGCCTTGAATGCATGCTCTTGCGTCATAGCATTCTCAGTGCGATTGATACAGTCTTTGATGAATTCCCCGAAAAACGGATAGCCGACAGTCCCTGAAAGACTGTAATGCTTTTCGCCATCTTTGTTAACAAGATATAAGTGATCACCCGTTTCTTCACGCGCCACATCCAGATATTTGCGAATTTCGATGGTACCTTCTGTTCCGGTGATGAAAGTGCGGCCATCACCCCATGTCCGCAATCCGTCAGGCGTAAACCAATCGACTTTGAAAATTTGAGTGGCACCATTATCTCCAAGCAGCGTGGCATCTCCGTAATCCTCGAGCCCAGGATAGTCCGGATTATTGTAATTGCCGACTTTACTGTGCAGAACCTCCGCATCTTTACAGCCAGCATAATATAAAAATTGTTCAATCTGATGGCTGCCGATATCACAAAGGATTCCGCCGTACTGCTCTTTATCAAAAAACCAGTCCGGACGGCTTTCTGCATTCAAACGGTGTGGTCCGAAACCGGTCACTTGAATAACTCGGCCGATTGCACCGTCCTTAATAAGCTGTCCTGCAAAAACCGCACCTTCAACATGAAGACGTTCGCTGAAATAAACCATGTACTTCTTCCCGGTCTTTTTAACGACACGCTTCGTCTCCTCCAATTGGGCCATCGTGGTGAATGGTGTTTTATCCGTAAAATAATCTTTTCCGGATTCCATTACCCGGTTTCCAAGTGCACTGCGTTGCGAAGGAATGGCAGCTGCGGCGACCAGTTTCACTTCATGGTCGTCCAGAATCTGATCGAGCGATTCTGCTATTGCCACTTGTGGGAATTTCTCGACGAATTCTTCCACTTTTTTTGAGTCCGGATCATAAACCCATTTCAATGTCGCGCCTGCCTCCAGTAAGCCGTTGACCATTCCATAGATATGGCCATGATCAAGAGCGGCAGCCGCAATCGAAAATTCACCTTCCTTCACTACAGGATTCGGTTTTCCTTTCGGCGCATATGTCATTCCGTCTTTACTCATTTATTTCGACCTCCTGTCATTTAACCGTTGCCTCGAACCAGTCGGCATATCCGAGTTTACGTAAATTCTGCGCTGAAATTTCCAGACATTCGAACGGGTCGCGACCATACGTATCATCCTGTTCCACTAGGAAATACTTTGCGCCGCTTGCAAGCCCTGCATCAATGACTGCCGGGATATTCATATTCCCTTCACCGACTTCCGCAAATTCAATTAAATTTGTAAATTTATTGAAGAACTTTGGCATATCCTTGAAATCTTCCTCATTCAAGTCTAATTGGCCAATGCGGTAGTCCTTTAGATGTAATAAAGAAATCCGGTCTTTATACTGAGTGATAATATCAACCGGATTTTCACCAGCGCGCTGAATCCAATGAATATCCAACTCGAAACCAAGCTTAGACGTATTGTTTTTAATCAAATCAAGAAGGTACTCACCATCAAATTTTTGGAACTCGACATGATGCGTGTGGTAGTATAGTTCGATTCCCTGTTCTGCCAGGCTATGCGCCATGTCTTCCGCTTTTAAGATAAACTGCATGATTTTTTCTTTGTCGCCCATAATCGTCAGCGGCAGCATGCCGATGCGGAGGAAATTACAGTCCAGTGTTTTGCAATCCTGAACAATTTTATTAAAGTCATCTGTCAATGTTTCGCCTGGCATTCCTGGCATTATCGGGTCCAGCGAAGCTGATAAAGCTGCTATTTCGATATTGAAATCCTGGCTGGCTCTTTTCAGCTCAGAGACATTATTTTCAGTCATTGGGATTTGCGAGACTTCCACTGCGCGATATCCCAGTTCATTAATTTTTCTCATCGTTTCGTAAACGCCGATTTCCTCGACTTTATCTTTCAGCATCATCATTTGTACGCCGATTTTCCCTTTTTTCATTGATATACCCCCATTGCAATCTGTTTTCCGCTAATGCTTGACTGACGGATGGCATTAATCATTTCCATTGATACTTGCGCATCTTTTGCTTTAATATAACCATCGGTATTGTGCCGGATGCATTCATAAAACTCATTGATCAATTTCACATGACTTGCGCCGTAATAAAATTTCATGCCCGGCAATTTCCGATCTTCTTCTAACTTCAGTTTCGTTCCGTCCACTAGTGTCTCGGTCAAAATGCTATCTTTAATCGTGAATTTACCTTTTTCAAATAGCAATTCGAGTTCCACTGATGAATTCTCCGCATTGGCATTCGTCGCAAATAATAGACCCTTCGCTCCATTTATAAATTCGATGCGGGCCGTTGCCGTATCTTCTACATCCAATCCATAATCCAGCAATTCATCGATGGAACCTTTGATTGTCTTAATTTCTCCACCGAACAATTGCATCAGATCTATCGTGTGAAGCGCCTGATTGATCATCACACCGCCACCCGCATACTTCATTTGGCCACGCCAAGGCTTGATGTCGTAATACTCTTTCGGACGGAACCAGGCGACAAGTCCTTTTATACCTAGAATCTTTCCATATTCCCCGCTTGCTGAAATCTCCAGCAGCTTTATAACTGTCTCATTCCTCCGGTTTTGTAGTGAAATCCCGATTTTGATATTTGGATTCAACGCTTCCAATTCAACCAACGATTTGCCTTCATTCGCATCCAGCGCCAACGGCTTTTCCTGAAAGACATGGATACCTTTTTCAACACATGCTTTTGTTGCCGTGTAATGAAGATGATGTGGCAGGCAAATATGGACGCAGTCTAGAGTTTCTTTTTCTAACATCTTATGGTAATCGGTGTAAAACACTGGCCCTTCGACTGTGCCTTCCATCTCCGGGTCGATATCACAAACTGCGGCAAGCTCGACATAGGGGTTGCTTTGAATGGCTGGAATATGTATTTTTGAAATATCCCCCAAGCCGATGACTCCTATTTTCAGCATATGGATTCCCCCCTCTTAAAAAAAACAAATCAACACCGGCAATGGTGATGAGTTGTTTTTATTATTATTTTTGGATTAACAAGCTCTTTTCTTCTTCTATTTTTTTCGATAATTCAGCGAAGTACAGATTTTCATCTACCGGTAATTCAACTTCTTTGCCGAGCCAGCTTGATAGATGAATTGCGTTGGCTAATGCCACTCCATAGATTCCGTCGCTTCCTGGTGCGAGAAGTGGTGTACCATCCAGGACATTGTCTGCGAAATTTTTGAGTACGCTTGTGTGCTGTACACCCCATTCGTCTTTGAATTCCAGCACTTCTTCATCATAGATGTCGTCTGCGCCACCCCCCATAAAAATTTTCATAACATCCTGCATGTCCATGCTCGCACTCATTTCAGCTTCCGGACGTTTCAAACGTTTGATGGTCACTTTTTTGCTGTCGTCAACAATAATTTTCCCTTTGTCGCCGTGGATTTCAAAACGGTCCGTTCCCATGATATCGTGAGTTGCTGTGATGAAGACGCCTGTTGCGCCATTGCCGTAATCGAACATTGCCGTCACTTCGTCTTCCACTGCGATGTTTCGTTGATAGCCGTATTTGACATTGGAATAGACTTTTTTCGGCATGCCGGCGATCCATTGCATCAGATCCAGCTGATGCGGAGCCTGATTTACAAGCACACCGCCGCCTTCACCTTCCCAAGTTGCTCTCCAAGCGCTTTGATCATAATAGCCCTGCGGACGCCACCAAGTCGTGATAATCCAATTTGTGCGGCGGATACTTCCAATCTCATCGTTATCGATGATTTCTTTAACTTTCTGATACAGTTCATTGGCGCGCTGATTGAACATGATGCCAAATGTCAGCTCTGGTTTAGTTGCTGCAAAATCATTTAGTTCCTTCACTTGTTTCGTGTAGACGCCAGCTGGTTTTTCCAATAAAGAATGAATGTCTCTCTTCAGCGCCTGGATCCCCATTTCAGGATGCAGGTAGTGCGGGACACAAGTGATGATAGCATCGACATTGCCGCTCTCCATCATGTCAATGTAGTCTTCATAGAACGGCACAGACGGATATTTTCCAGCCGCCAGTTCTTTTTTCGCCGAATCGATATCGCAGATTGCCCCGATTTCCATATTCGGTACTCTGCCCTCAGCGATAAAGCCTGCATAAGCGCCCCCTTGAGCTCCCAAACCGATAATTCCTAATCTCACTTTTTTCATATTCATTCTCCTCCCACGTATTTTATTCTCGATTTCGGTAAGCTTTTGCTGTCATCCCGACTTTTTCACGGAAATAACGGCTAAAATGAGAAATGCTTTCGAAACCGCTTTCATGCGCAATATTTTTTAAGGTCTTCTCAGGTTCGTTTTCCAACAATTGTTTGACTCGGTTCAAACGGCAACCCATCACATATTCCATGATTGTGAAGCCGGTCATCTCTTTGAAGACATGTGAAGTATACGATTTGCTTAAGTTCAATGCATTCGCAATCGACTCAATCGACAATTTCATCTGGAAATTTCCTTGTATGAAAGAAGCGATATTCTCAGCATGCATTTCTTTTTCAGCTTTTTTGCTTGGAATTTTCAAGGAATGGACTTGGCCAAGCTGATTGACGGCAACCAGAATCTGCAGAAGCAGTATTTTCGTGTTTGCTTCTTTTCCGACACCTGTAAAGTCATTATTCCGTTGCACTTCTTCAAGGCGTTGTACCAGTTTTTCCAACTCTTTTGATTCTTCGTTCTCTTGTGTACGGATCAGGCAGTAATGCAATTTTTCGAAGACGTCCAGCAAATGCAAACCGTCCACTGCCTCTAAAGCCTTTTCCATCCATTGCGGTGAAAAATGGATTGTGCTGCGGACATACTCGCTGTCCGGCGATATATTCGGTTTGTGTAGAGCCATGCCATCCATTAACAGAATATCTCCTGGCTCAAGATCATAAATCTGGTCATGAATCAAATAACGGCAGGATCCGGCATGGAAAAAATAAATCTCATACTCTTGATGGGAATGGTAATCGATATAATCCCAGTATGTTTCCATCTTGTAATGCACCATAAGCGGCTGTTCTATTACTAATTTACCTTTCATATGAATCTACCCCCATTTTATATGATTCTCAGATAATTTCATTAGCTGAAAGTGCTTACATTGTTCATTAAATTATCTGAGAGTGCTTTATTAAAAGATTATTCAGATAATTATTTCAAAGCTTCCCTATTTTGTACAGTGCTTCCTTTTAAAAAACCGGATTGGCATTCGAAACTCCCTTATTTCGCTCGAAAATGTAATTTTTATAGGTGATGCCCTAACCTTAGCAAGCCTTTATGGTATCCTTTAGTTATAGATAACTTCGACTGCAGTCACGGCCAAAAAGGCTTGGGCAAAATGATTAAGCAATGGAGGAAAATGATATGGTTACGGTAGACGGATCTTATATAAAACAGATAAACAGAGGTTTGATTCTGCAGCAAATCATCGAACATGGCATGATTTCCAGAGCCGACCTGTCAAAAAAGGTTGGCTTGAACAAAGCCACAATATCCGTGCAGGTAGCAGATCTGCTAGATGAAGAGCTGATTTATGAAATGCATCAGGAGCACCATAATGTAGGGAGACGTCCCGTCATGCTGTCATTAAACCGTCAAAATGGTTTTGCACTAGGCATCGATCTGGATCATAAGAATATCACATATATTCTTTCCGACTTACTCGGCTATCCTGTACATACTGAAATTATTCCGTTAGAGACTTCAAATTACGAAACCGTTGTGGAACTATTGGCTACGCAAATCATTAAATTTCAGGCTCAATGTTCGGACAGCCGCTACGGTTTAATCGGCGCAGTCATCGGCGTTCATGGCACTGTGGGAAAAAACGAGAAAGCTTTTTTTGTCCCTCAGCACCAATGGCGTGACAAGGACCTGAAAGTCGATCTCGAAAAAGAAACCGGTGTATCCGTGCTAATCGAGAACAATGCCAATGCATCGGCTTTTGCTGAAAAAGTCTTTAAATCCCAGGACAGCGAAAACCTTTTGTCTATTTCTATGTATTCTGGCATGGGACTTGGTATCATCATGGAAGGCGAACTTTTGAAAGGCTATAACGGATTTGCTGGCGAAATGGGCCATATGATTGTTGTTCCAGACGGTAAGCTCTGCACTTGCGGCAATAAAGGCTGCTGGGAAATGTATGCTTCAGAAGCAAGGTTCCTGCAGGATCTCGCCACTCTCAAAAACAAGAGCAATCTCAGTTACGAAGATGTGGAAAGCTGGCTTGCAGCTAAAGATCCGGTTATAATCCGAAAAATTGATGAATTCTTTGAATTTCTGGCAATTGGATTGAATAATATTATCAATCTTTATAACCCCGAAACAATTGTACTCAATAGCCAGGTGCTGAAAATGTATCCCGGCGCCATCGATCGCATTAAAAGCCTGTTGAAGTCTTCGGTCAGCCAGTACCGTGAATTGAAGCTTTCGGATCTTGGCAAAGATGCATGTGCGATGGGAGCATGTGCCCTTGCCATCAAGAGCTTTCTGAAAGTTCCCGAGCTGCGCTTAGATTTATCAAAAAATCATCTACCTGCAGATGATTGTGCGGGAACGATCATCTAAAAGAAGAGGCTGGGACATAGCATTTTTTTGCTGTTCGTTAAAAATTGATTTCAATTCCGGGACGCTTTCCACGGGCACGGCCTGAGCCTGTAGTCTCAGGCGTCGTGCTGTTTCCGTAGGAGTCGCCCTTCATTCCAATCAATTTTATAAAATATCCGTTTCTTAATAAGGTTTTCCCTCTTATTCAACAGTACTTCTTTTATGTCCCAGCCTATTCTCGTTGGTTACGAAACTTTTTTCCATTATATGAAACCGTAACTTGCTCTTTTATACGGAAGAACTGCTGAGCGTTGTAATAGCAGATATTCGGGTAAGCATTTAAAAAGTGGTGTTCTTGATGCTATTGCATTGGCCATCACCTGCAAATGAGTTGCAACCGACCTGCATTGAATAAGTATTATACGGGTTTACTCTAACACTTTCTACTGTTCATCAATCTGCGTCCTATCCACAACGTATCTACTGAGAATTTAAAAAGACCAAACATATTCATCAACTAAAATATGTTTGGCCCTTAAATTTATTTATTTTATTAATCTTAATGTACTTATTTTACAACGGCATATAGTTTTTTTATAATTCCTGTCTTAACGCCTGCATTACTTCAATTTTCGTTGCTTTACGTGCCGGGCGCAAACCTGAAATCATCGCCACGCCGATACTGATCGCAGCAGCAATCACTACGAGCTGCCATGGGATCGCTGAGAATTGTACATTGTTGAATCCATCTTCTCCTGTTGCTGCCTTTAAAATAAGCGGCAATAGCGCATTCGATGCAAAGCTTACAATATATGAAATTGCAATTGCAAGAACTGTCCCAATAACTCCGATAAACGCACTTTCCATTAAAAACAGTCGTTGAATCAGTTTTGGGCTGGCTCCAATTGCTTTTAATACACCAATCTCACGCGTACGTTCTGTCACCGCCATTGTCATCGTATTGAAAATTCCGATGGATGCGATCAGTACTGCGATTGTTCCAACAAAAACAAGTCCTGCTTTCAATACTAGGAAAAAGACATTTAACTCATCCAGCTGTTCAGTAACGGAATACACACCGTAGCCTTTTCCGCGTAGCTCTTCTAAAATCGGCTTTACATATTCCAAGCTTTTTGCATAAATATCGAAGCGTTCAGAAAACAGCTGAAAATCGCTAGCTACCTCTACATCAGCAATTACTTGGCTATACATATCTTCAATTACTTCACGTTGCTCATCCATAATATAAATTCTGTTTTCAGTTGCCCATTCGTATGACGGCTTTGGCATAACACCGACAATCGTATACGTCATACGCTCTGACAGTACATCCGGCTGTTCATGTGTACTTAGAGCAATCTCCACTTCCTTGCCGATAAGCGACTCCTTGTACCCTTCTTCAGCACCGTCGTAATAAGTGCCTTCCGCTTCTGCTGCCTTTGATTTTTCCTCAATTAATTTGCGGTCCGCTTCATTCAATAATGATTGACCGAAATGATAACCAACAATAATTTCTCTTTCGTTTTCTGGATATTTTCCTTCCGATAACGGTTTCGCTACCGATGCATAATCAGTAAAGTCCACTAAACGTATTGATGTAGACGTATCACGGTCCCCCATATAGCCTGCTACATTAGCATCCACACTTGTTGTTTTTAACACCGTTTGTACATTTTCTACCGCTTCAATATCTGCTACTTCCTCTTCAGTAAACAGCGCTTGGCTGCCAAGCACTTCAATTTGTGTCACCGTTTCACTCGATAGAATCTCATCTTCAATTGAATCCTGTAATCCAAAGCCGATTGAGGCAAGCACGATTAAAAACGCACAGCCCATTGTTGCGGCAAGTACTGTCATAAATACTCGCAGCTTATTTTTCTTAATATGCTGCATCACAAAATTTACCTGATCTTTAAATAGCATTGTGTTCCCCTTCTTTCACTAATTGACCGTCATGCATGCGGAAGCGCTTGTCCGCAATCATCGCTACTTCCTCATCATGCGTAATAATAATAAATGTTAAATCCAATTCGCGGTTCAGCTGCTGAATAAGCATTAAAATATCCTGCTCTGTCTCTGAATCAAGGCTTCCTGTCGGCTCATCGGCCAACAAAATCGGTGCATTGGTCACAAGGGCACGCGCAATACTAACCCGCTGTTGTTGCCCGCCTGATAGTTCATTCGGATAATGGTCCGTCACCTCAGTTAACCCGACTTTTTTCATGATCACTTCAACCCTTTTTCTGCGCTCAGATACGTTCATCCCTTGCAGTTTTAAAGGCAATTCAATATTTTCAAATGCCGTCAGACTTGGCATGAGCTGAAAGTTTTGAAAAATAAAGCCGAAGTTTTCTAAACGGAATTTTGCACTCTGAATTTCATTAAATGCCGCAATTTCCTGTGCGTTTACTACAATCGAACCGTGTTCCGGCTTCATAAAGCCTGCCAAAATCTGAAGCAGCGTCGATTTACCCGATCCGCTTTTCCCGACGACTGCCACGATTTCCCCCTTCTTAACATCAAATGATACATCTCTCAGTACCGGAACCTGTCTTTCCTTTCCGCGTTTACCGATGGAAAATGTATGTTGTAAGTTCGTTACTTTAATCATCATCGTTCACTCCTTTTCACTTAACTTCAGTGTAAAGGGCAAATCTTAATATTTAGAAAGGCTAAATATTAAGAAATTCTTAAGAAATCCTGAATACCCCCTTTAAGTTTT
This sequence comes from Solibacillus sp. NPDC093137, assembly GCF_050280445.1. Taxonomy (NCBI): domain Bacteria; kingdom Bacillati; phylum Bacillota; class Bacilli; order Caryophanales; family Caryophanaceae; genus Solibacillus; species Solibacillus sp. NPDC093137. The sequence goes on along the minus strand of NZ_JBNNVH010000002.1, from coordinate 185,114 downwards.
TTCAGGACATGAAAAAAACCACAAGCACTGTTCCACCTGTGCTTGTGGTTGAATCTTTATTAGAACCCTACCATTTTTTGCTTTTCAAAAGTTTTACCGTTGAAGCTCGTCACTTTTGAACGTGATACTGTAAATAGCTCATCATCAATATAAAGAAGACGCTGTACAACATTATACGAATCTTCATATTGTTCACCAGGACGTGACTTTTCGATCATATCCGCTGCAAGCTCAATTCCTTTAGGTGTTACTTTGTAAATATGAGCACCTGTTCCTTCATATTTCAGCTGGTCTTCCTCATCTGTTGGCGAGTAAATCGTAACCGGGAAGCCGTAATAGTTTTGACGCGAATCTCTGAACAGTGCTTTATGGTCATACTGTACAGGTGAATAAGTACCGCGACCTCCTATTACAACCGCCTGCTGTTCTTTCGGGTTATTGAAATCCGTCACATCAAACAGGCTCAGTTTCATTCCTTTCGTATAGACAACCGGCTCTTTTGAACCTTCCTCCATCTTCACTTCCGTATCGTAACCAATACCTAACAAGTGATTTTCGCCAATTGGATGCAAGTAATTACTGAAGCCTGGAATTTTCAGCTCCCCTAACACTTTCGGCGCTGTCGGATTTTTCGTATCAATAACAAAGAGCGGGTCTGTTTCCTTAAATGTCACTAAATACGCTTTGTCTCCCATAAAGCGAGCAGAGTAAATGCGCTCCCCCTTCGCCAAATCCTTGACCGCACCTACTTGTTTTAAGTTTCCATCCAAAATGAAGAGATTGTTTTTCGAATTGGCTGTTGTTCCCCATGCACTGCCTTCTGTAGTAGCGATACGGACATGCCCATCATGCTCATCCATTGAGAATTGATTTAATACAGAACCAGGAACTTTACCTTGTGCTGTCATTTTCACCGCTGTTTTATCAATAGAAATTTTATAAATATTCGTTTCATCGTTTTGGCTCACCGGCATTGTACTAGATACCGTGTCTTCAAGAGATGTACTTTCCATTACTGGTCCGAAACGATAATGATTCATCGATGCAATATAGATTGCGTTTTCTGACATGTACAATTGCCCACTATTACCTAGGAAGCTCTCTGTTTTCCATGCGTTCGACTTTACATTGCTCATATCGATTGCTGAAACGATCAAATAATTCGGTTCATTGCTTTCAGGCAGCATGCGAATTTTATCAACCGGCATAACAGTTTCCTTTTCCCCATCGTACGTAGATGGACGAAGCTCTACATCCGGTGTTTCCTGCAGCAGCCAGTAGTTCGGCATACGACTTGATACAACATACAAATAGTTGTCTGTTTTACGGAGACTTGTAATATCCCCGTCATGCCCCACTTCGCGTACTAATGTAGGATTTTTTGCATCTTTCACATCATAGAATGCAATTTTCGTAACAGATTTCCCGTCATAATACGGCTCTCTTTGTGTTTCCACATACTGTGTGTATCCGATAATTAATGTTTGATCATGCAGCATTAAATGCGATGGATAAATATCTTTGCCAACCTTTAAACGCTTTACTACACTCATAGTTTTAGCATCAACAATGACTACTTTATTGTCGACAATCGTATAAATCGATTGGCCGTCCGTAATTGCAATGTCACCTTCTTCAATCCCTTCAACCTGGTTGTTTGTTGTAGAGTGACTCGGCCCACCACTGCCTGAATCTTTGTTTTCCATCGACATCGCCGATTCTTCAACCACCATATCATTAAAGCGACTCGATACCGCATTTTCTTGTGCTACAAACGCCCTGAAGTAATCTTTTAAATCTTCTGTTGTAGTAAGTTTTTCCACTTTCCTTACAACTTCAAGTGCTACCGACTGTTCCTGCTGCAACTTTGCATTTTTCGCGTATGCGGTTTGCTTAATTTCGAGTGTGTACTTCCCTACGCTAAGCCCTTCGACAGATAAAGCAGTTCCGGCTTTATCAACTGAAAAGTTCACTTTAGCGTTATTGCCGTTTTCATCGACAACTATAATGGACCCATCTGTTAAACTTTTTTCCCTAATTGGCTGCTTTAACGTAATTGAATACGTTTCCCCTTCGAATAAAATACCCGTTGCCTGCACTTCCGTATTTTTAGCCAACATAAAATAACCGAGTGCCAAAACCGCTACAAGTGACGCGACAAGCCCTATACCGAAAAGTTTGCCGTTTTTCATGTAAACCCCTCCCTTTCCATACTTTGTATTGAATTAGACTGGAAAAGAGTGTAAAAGTTACAGAACTTTTAAAATTTTTATGACAGATATTTTCCATGGGTAAATTAAATGCTCATTCTAACCGTTCACATTATCGTAATATTTCTGACCAACTTATTACTTTACAGGTAAATCATTAATATTATAGAATACTAAAAGCAAAGTACTTCAATTAGAGTACTCAAATTAATGTTTGTATAAGAGAGGAAACAATACGTGAAATTTAAACAATTTTTAAAATCACAAGGAGCAATTGCTTCTATTTTTATGGGAATATTTTATGCGGTAGCGATGCTCGGAATCTTTTTACCTGGATATACAGCAATACCCGGCAATATGGATGAATTAAAAATTGCCATCGTAAATGACGACAAAGGCGAAGCTGGCAATCAGATTGCAGGTCAGCTAGGTGAAAGCTTACCATTTAAGACAATCGAAACAGACTTAACAAATAAACAGGCTCTAAAAGACTTAGAGCACAATGAACTTGCATTAGTTATTCATATCCCTGAAAACTTTTCGGCGGATGCACAGAGCGGTAAAGGTACTAACATTGATTTCACAGTAAATGAAGCTTCATCAACAATGGTTTCATCTTCTATGTCATCTGTAGTTACTCAGATTAATAACGAATTAAGTGCAAATTTCTCACAGCAAACAGCTCAAGGCATTTTAATGAATTTTAACCTCCCTGAAGAACAGGCTGCTGAAATGGCTGCGCAAATCGAAAACAGCTACACAGGAAACTATGTCATTATGAATGATGTGCCAACGGGAATGCATAACAGTATGCTGCCAATGTTTTTAACAATGGCTTGTTATGTAGGTGCAATGATTGCAGGAATGCAGTTAGTCGGTTCATTTAAAGCGAGCCGTGGTAAAGCGAGCAAAACACGATTATTTATGTATGTACAATTGACTGCATTAATGATTGCGGTACTTTCAACTATTGCTTCATTAACTGTTGCCTTTTCAATTGCAGATGTCGACATGGCAGTATTGTTGCCTGTAGCCGGTCAGCAGATTTTATTGTATATGGCTGCATTTAATGTTTGTGCAATTCCAATATTTATCCTTGGTGAAGGCGGTATGATTCTTAACATTCCGATTCTGCTAATGCAAACATTGGCAAATGGCGCAACAATTCCACGTGATATGATGTACGCACCATATGAATGGTTCAGCTATATTACACCGATGTACCATTCGGTTCAATCGTATTTAGCGATTATGTTCGGTTCGATCAACCCTGGCCCTTACCTATGGGGATTAGCTGCAGTAGGTATCGGAGCAATGCTTATTAATGTCCTTATTGTTTGGATCTTCCATAAGCCGCTGCCAGTAGATGCACCGGCTGAACAACCAGCTTCTTTAAAAAAAGCGGATGAAGTTATCGCATAACTTTGTTAAACTAAGGAAAAATACAACTCGTGCTATTTTCAGGCACGAGTTGTATTTATGTAGCGGAAATTAAAATGTATAAAGTATAGGAGAATACTATGTCCATCCAAATTTATATATTGAGCAAGTTAGCGAAAGAAAGCAGTTATCCATATAAACTAAAAAAAGAGCTGTCAGAACCGATTCCTTTTGATAAATTGGCGCACCTGACGGAAAGTAAGCTCTATTATCATTTCGAGTCTTTGACAAAACAAGGACTTATCGAGCCAACAGAGATTATTAAAGAAGAGAACCGGCCGGATAAGCAAGTTTTCGCCATTACAGAACAGGGTCTTGCATTGCTTCCGAACAAAATTTATCAGCTTTTTGAAAAAGCCGATTCCCTTTCAGATACAATTGTAGGTTTAATGAATCTGGACTTTGTGGATCGTGCGAAAATCATTATAATTCTTGAAGAGAAATTAAAAAAGCTTGAAAAGAAAAGAGATTATATTACAAGTTTGAATATGCAAGTTAAGCTGGAAGGTTCTAAAAAAGAAGGTGGGGATTTTTTAACCGGCTATTTTACAAGTCGTTTTAATAATGAAGGTGAATGGATTTCTTCACTGATTGAAAAAGTACAAAATGAATCTATTTAAATAAGCCACGCATTCAGATGAATATATCATCAAAATGCGAGGCTTTTATTTGTATATTGGCATAAAAAACTTATCAATTTTTAAAGAAAAGTTTTAAAATAGGTGTTGTAATTTCTTCAAATGACAATGATTTCTTCCCTCGCCTGTTATACCACTTTCGAACGGTTTCAACTACCCCGATCGGCACGGATTTCCCGTCTATTAAATGATAGTATTGCTCATACCCTTTTTTTAAATGTTCCCATCGACAATCATTTCCTGACATCGTATACTCGGAAACATCGATTATTTTAGCTCTGCCGTTTTGCAGCAGTATATTTTTCAAATGAATATCACGCGGGTTCAACCCCTTGCTGCGCGCATATTCTCTTGCTTCTTCAACATCCTGTATTACCTGTTCCGGAATATGGATGCCTTCAAGGATACATTCAAATAGCGTCTTCCCTTCCTCGTAACTTAATACGAGGCAATTGTCGTTCGAACCAAAACAGGTTGAAAAATAAGGCGAATTGCCTAACTTCCGGTAAACACTTTCTTCCACCATTACTTTGGCTGATTTATCTTTCGCATATAGTTTGAATGCATAAGCTGGGGTGTGTTCGGACCAAAAAACTGCCGCGTCCGTCCCGATTCCTACACATTTCAAATTCTCTGCTTCACCAATAATCGTAACTGGCTCATTGTTCGGATTGGAAAATACATCTATTTTTGAGAGAGTTTCCATTACTTTTTCGAAGTCTTTTACCATATCATCTTTCCCTTCATCAGTGTTAAAAGAAAAATACATGATCCAATTACTTTTAAAGGGATTCTATATCGCTCATAATAAAATTCGTCTTTTTATATTCACTATATGTTTATTTATTGAGTTTAACATTAAATACGCTAGTTCATGTAATTTACCCGCTTTGTTCAATATGTAAAAAGCCCTTCACACCATTATGTGAAGGAACTTACCTATTTATTAACTAAGGCATAATTATTTTTCACAATTTATTCCACAGGGGAAAGTTCACTTTCTGTTACCCATTTATGATGCGTTACTTCCTCACCTGTTTCAGTATCTTTATAACTCACCATATATACGGTCGTTTGCTCAGCCGAATCTATTGTAGCGGCCGCGCCACCCATCCCGTCCATATGTTCCGCATTTAATACGACATCTTCACCGGAATTGACTGGTGCTTCTCCAGCGTCTTCAAGCTCTTCATGAATAACCCATTTGTGATCTTCAACTGGCTCGCCACCAGTTGTTGGAGTATACGTAACCATATAAACAGTTGTATCAAATGCTCCGGTAATAGTTGCCTTTGCGCCATTCATACCGCCCATATGATCGGCATTAATTATTGCTTCGCTGCCAACTGGATATGTAGGGTTTTCCGCATTCGCCAATCCTTCAGGTACTTCACCTGAACTTGAATGGTCCATTTGGGCGTGTTCCATATTTGAATGATCCATTTCTTCTATAGAGTTTGACTCTTCTTCATTTCCACCACAAGCCGCTAAAACGAGCGCTGTACTTAAAACGAGCGCACCTGTTACTAATCTCTTTTTTTTCATCGCTGCATTTCTCCTTTTTTTAATTTTCTCCCCCAATTCATTATACCCCTACGAGGTATTCAATAACCTTACAAATTTTTAAGAATCTATTGAGGTTAGTTTACTGGACAAAATAACGGGCAAATTAGAAGTGTACAAACTTAACGAGGAGGAATGGGAAATGTCACATGAGCAACATCAACAATTGCTGCAAACTTTACATGAATGTATGGAAGCATGCAACCACTGTTTTGACGCCTGCTTAAAAGAGGATCACGTTCAGATGATGACGGAATGTATCCGTCTGGACAGAGAATGTGCAGATATTTGCAACTACTTGGAACAGGCAATTTCTAGAGGTACCCCGTTTATTTCCGAGCTGGCTGCCGTTTGTGCAAAAATTTGTGAAGCATGCGGAAATGAATGCAAAAAACATGATCATGACCATTGCCAAAAGTGTGCGGAAGCGTGCTTTAAATGTGCAGAAGCATGTAAAAAAGTTGCCTGAACATACGAAAAGTTGCTCCAGTTTCATTTACCAATGGAGCAACTTTTCTTTGTTTAAATATTAATTTCCGTTGAGCACTTTTCACAAATAAATTTGCCTTCCAGATTCAAATAAGCTTTGATTTCCGTAAACCCTTTTCGCTTCGGATAACGCATTTGAACCAATACTGATTCATCGTCTTTAATTTCATTATCACATTTCATGCATTTTGGAATGATTAGGACCACTCTATCCCCTCCCACTACTTTATACTTCAGTTACACTTGTTCTACCTAAGTATAAGAATATCCTTCCTATTATTTTTTCCGAACAGGAAGCCAAATTTCACTGTAAGCATAACCTTTTTTATTTTCATCCATTTTAGTAAACGAAAAAGTTGGTGCTTGGATAATTTCATAATCGGAAGTAGGAAGCCATTCCGAGTATGTTTTGGCCATTGTTTCTTGTAATGTGGCAGGAAACGGTCCTTCATTCGGAAATACCGCCCACGTACATGCTTCAACTCGTACTTTTTCTAATCGATCACTGACTTCAATTTCAGTCGTTAAGACACCGATCATATGCGTTAACTCCCCTTCTTCTTTAAGGAAATTCTCATCAGCATGATAAGATGCATTCACAATTTCAAAGGGCTCTGTATTTTGCAGTGCGCGCATTTCTTTTCTTTGTTCTTCCGTTATGCTTTGGGCCAGCTTTACGATTTCCTGATTTACACCTTCAAACTGCATAGGTACACGTTTGCTTACCCCTGCTAAATTAAACGCTTGTTTATCTTCAATTCTCCATTCCATTGAAACTCCTCCTTTTACTGTAATAACGAATGTGAGTTTAGGAAATGACTTGCTTACTTTCTTTTTGATGACATCCGATGGTAAGCAATCACACCATTTTTTAAATGCTCTAGTAAAACCGTCGACTGACTGGTAACCGTATTTAAACGCAACATCTGTTACCTTTTCTCCATTTATTAAATCCTTATTTGCTTCCGATAGTTTTCTATTTTTAACATACTCATTTAAAGTCATCCCTGAAAGGTGAAAAAATACTGTTCTAAAGTGGTAATCGGAAACCCCGGCATACTGTGCAATACTTTCGAGAGACAAGTCCTCGGTTAAATGTTCTTCAATATATTCAATCACCTGATTTAATTCTTTTAGCAACATATCCCTCCTTCATGGATACATATTAGCAAAGCAATTATAAAAACACTCGACATTTTCAGCTGAAATAAATCGTTAGAATTTGTACAAATAATGACGCTTGTTGTTTATTAGAAGAATTAAAAGGGTATTCACACTTATTAGTAAGATACTTAGCAAAAAAGATTGTAGAAATACATGAGAGGAGTTGATACGTAATATGCGGTTGGAAAAAAAGTTAATATTGATATTCAGTTTTATCGCGGCCTGCTTCTTATCAGCTTGTGCGGAGAAGGAAAAGCTTGCCGACGGATCTGAACTGATACATAAAGATCAGTTTGTTTTTGCTGCATCTGGCGAGTTTAAACCATTTAGTTATGTAAATAATGAGGACCTTACGATGTCAGGCTTTGATATCGAAGTTGGCGAAGCGATCGCAAAAGAACTCGGTCTTAAACCGGTTCAAAAGCGTATCAAGTTTAAAGGTATAGTAGAAGGAGTCAAGACTGGCCGTGCAGATGTAGCTGTTGCCAGCCACACGATTAACCCACAGCGAAGCAAACATGTTGCTTTCTCTACCCCCTATTATTATTCTGGACCGCAGATTTTTACCCGACCAGAAAGTGAAATCAAAACTGTTGATGATTTAGACGGAAAGGAAGTCGCTGTAGCTAAAGGATCAACCTATGCTGATACAGCCTCCAGGTATACCGATAATGTTAAAACCTATGACAGTGACATCACTGCTTTGCAGGCGTTAAACAGCGGTCGTCATGATGCGGTAATCACCGATTTTGTTACCGGGAAAAATGCTGCAAAAGAAGGGTTTAAAGTTGAAGGTCAGCAGTTAATTGAACGCAGTGAACAAGCGATTGTACTGCCACAAGATAACCCTAACCTATTAAAGCGAGTTAACGAGGCGCTGGAAAAACTCCGGGAAGATGGAACACTTACTCGGATTAGCATGAAGTATTTTGGTGAGGACATTACAAAAAAACCTGAATAATTCAATCCTCTAAATAAGAAAGGACGTAGGTACAGTGCCAAGTTTTTCACATTTTCTAGAAGTACTAGTAGATACAAAAGATATTTTCCTTAAAGCCATGCTCTTAACATTGGAGCTGACGGTTGTATCCATTTTAATCGGTATCGTCATCGGGCTTTTCTTTGCGTTAATGAAAATTTCTAAATTTAAAGTATTAGAACTCATTTCAGATATTTATGTCTTTTTAGTTCGCGGAACACCGCTAATAGTTCAAATCTTTATCCTCTACTTCGGACTAAGCGGAATTTTCCTTCTTCCCGATTTTTGGGCTGCATCACTTGCTTTGGCGCTTCATAATGGTGCATACATTTCTGAGATTCTTCGAGGTACTATCCAAGGAGTCGATAAAGGTCAGATGGAGGCAGGACGCTCTTTAGGGATGACCAAAGTTCTGACATTAAGAAGAATTATTCTTCCGCAAGCATTCCGACGTGCCCTCCCGCCATTGGGCAACCAATTCATTATCGGTTTGAAAGATTCTTCGTTAGCCGCATTTATCTCGATGAATGAACTCTTTAATGTAGCGACAACGCTAGGATCTAATAACTTTGACGAAATGACCTATTTACTCATCGTAGCGATCTACTACTTAGTGTTAGTAGCATTATTAACATTCTTAGTAAACCGTTTCGAAAAGAGATTAGCAATTAGCGACAGGTAGGAGGCGTAAGTAATGGAAGCAAGAGAAATGATAAAAGTTAATCAATTAAATAAGTCATTTGGAGACTTACATGTATTAAAAAATATCGATATGACCGTTTTTGAAAGCGATGTTGTTTGTTTAATCGGATCGAGTGGCTCAGGAAAAAGTACTCTCCTCCGCTGTCTGAACTTTTTAGAAAGAAAAGATAGCGGCACTATTACTATAGGGGGCAAAGAAGTCGACCCTAAAAATGATAACCTTAACAACATAAGGGAAAAGGTGGGAATGGTATTTCAACATTTCAACTTATTCCCCCACAAAACTGTTTTGGAAAATATTATTGAAGCCCCGGTAATGGTTAAGGGCATTGACAAAAAGGAAGCTACTTCTAAAGCAAAACATCTCCTTGAAAAAGTCGGCTTGGAAGATAAAGCCGATGTTTACCCTAATAAACTATCTGGTGGGCAAAAGCAACGGGTAGCAATTGCCAGAGCACTTGCAATGGAACCGGACATCATGCTTTTCGATGAACCGACATCAGCACTTGATCCAGAACTTGTCGGAGAGGTTTTAACAACGATGAAAGAATTGGCTCAAGAAGGAATGACAATGGTTGTTGTTACCCATGAAATGGGCTTCGCTAGAGAAGTCGCTGATTGGATTGTGTATATGCATGATGGAGAAATTATCGAGCGCGGTGACGCTGAACAGTTTTTCAACAACCCGAAAGAAGATCGAACAAAAGAATTTCTAAAGACGACAATGCTGAAATAAATGAACGAGGGTCCTGTCTAAATAGTAGGCAGGACCCTCGTTTTTATTATCGTATATGATTACACCGGATAAATGGTCTTATGATCAGCCAAGATGATACATTTACTTTCATCCTCTAAGAAACGCACATCCCCTTCTGATGAATAAAACCATGTTTTTTGATTCTGGCAATCTTCTTCTACATAAAAAATATTGAGTTCATCTCGGAATTTCAATAATGTATTGGCAGTTTCCTGATCAGCTTTAAATGAAATTCCCCAACTGTTTTCCATTGGTTTGATCTCATATTCTGTAGTTTCGCAAAATAGTCTGCTGCCGACAGTATGACGTACATATAGAATCTATCCTTCACCTCCAGGTAGATCGATTAAAAGGATAAATGCATCCTGTTTTGCTTGTATTGTTAACGAATGGAGGTCGGTGATTCGTGCATCACCACGTCTTTGTAACGTAACATCCCCATTTAGAGAAACTTCTCCTTCAATGACAAATACATAGATTTTTCGTCCTTGTTCTTGCTGAAAATGAATTTCTTTTTCCGCGTCTAATTTAGAAAGATATAGCGTTACGTCCTGATGAATCATCGCAACATTTCCCCATGCATTATGAGAAACGACCGGTAACAACTCATTTCTTAACTTGTCAGGGTCAAACGTAATATCTTCATATGATGGTGTTAACTGCTTCTGATTTGGAAGTATCCATAATTGTAAAAAATGAGTATCCTCAGCCTCTGTTGGATTTACCTCCGAATGAAGGACCCCCGTACCAGCTGTCATTCTTTGCACATTACCGTACTGAAGTGTTCCGACATTCCCCAAATTATCTTCATGCTTTAATTGCCCTTTTAATACAATCGATACAATTTCTGCATCCCTGTGTGGATGAATGCCAAACCCTTTGTTCGGTTTAACGATATCATCATTTAAAACACGTAATGGACCGAATTGGATATTTTCTTCATCATAATACGGACCAAATGAAAAACTAAAATGTGTTTCTTGCCATTCATTTTTTGCTGTAAAACGCTTAGTAGAAGGATTATGTACAATCACTCTGAATCACCTTTCCATCATCGAAATAATTTATCTTGAATTCAAGATAATTATACAGTAAATAAAAGGAATCTGCTATATATAGGCCATATTTATACGCTTAATATAGAAAATAAAAAAGCAGAACTATTATAAAGGTTCTGCAGAATTTTTTTATTTATCTAGGCGAATATATGAAGATGTGTATTACTTCTATTATATAAGGGGAAATAGTCAGCTTGATACAGAACTGAAATGATCAATCCACTGTATCGTTAATAAATTAGGCAATGTGGATATTTCATGGTGAATCTGAATATATTTTCTACACTTTACAGTCGCAACACATTCAATATAAGAGTGGCTATCTTCTATCAATACTTTATAATTGCCTATATCGGGCAGCGAATAATTCGGTAATAAACCATTGTTTTTACAATATTTAGTTTGATAAAAGTCGCCCAAAAGGCTTGGCATTTCATTCAGTTTCCGTTCTTTTAAATGTTTTCGTATTAAAGATGAACTGATTTTTTGATTATTCCATTTCAGTTCTTCTACAACAGTCAGTCCTACTTGCTGTTCGGCCGCATACACTGCTAACGTTTCAACCGTACCACTGGCTTTTGTTCCATATGTGTAGTCAAAACCGCAAATTATCTCTTTTGCATTTAAACCTATAATATAATCATTTAAGAAATCGTTAGCTTCAACTTTTGCTAATTTTTTTGTAAACTCTACAATATAAAAAATGTCTACTCCCAGATTTTTAAGTTTTTCAATCTTTTGATCTAGTGGTTCGAGATAGGAAACTTCTACGTCAGAAAATATCACACTTTTAGGATGCGGAAAAAAAGAGAGAACCGCCAATGATAGATTCTGTGCATTTGCTTTTTCTTTAGCTGTTTGTATTACTTTTTGATGTCCTAAGTGCACACCATCAAAATAACCAAGTGCCATTGCAACATTGGGAGCTTGTTGTTTAATCTCTTGTAAGTTATTAGCATTCACATAGACTACCTTCATGCGATTCTCTCCTTTTTCTTATCTTGTTAGATTTTGTGCTACTTCATAAATTAAATCTTCTTGACCACCGACTGCTTTCATCTGTCCAATTTTCATTAAAAGATCCCGCTCATCGACACCGAATTGTTTTGCGGCCTTTTGTGCATGTAACAGGAAGCTTGAATAAACACCTGCATACCCTAAAGTTAAACTACTACTAGTTATTTCTTGCGGTTGTTGCATGAGCGGTGCAATTACATTATTTGCTAAATCCATTAATTTATACAAATCAATACCAGTCTCATAACCTAGTCGTTCTAAAACCGCTACCATCACTTCTGTTTGCGTATTACCTGCACCAGCACCTAATGCACGTAGACTTCCATCAACATAAGTTGCTCCAGCTTCTACCGCTGCAACTGTGTTCGCCATTGCCATCGATAAATTATTATGGGCATGAAAACCAATATCACACTGTAAATTTTGCTTAAGCGCCTTAATTTTTTCCGTTACATCATTAGGCAACATCGCTCCTGCAGAATCCGTTACATACACAATTTCTGCTCCATAGCTTTCAAATAACTTTGCTTGCTCTACAACTTTTTCAACACTTGCCATATGGCTCATCATTAAAAATCCGGCAGTTTTCAATCCTAGGTTCCGTGCTAGTTCGATATGTTGTGCCGCTACATCTGCTTCGGTTACATGAGTTGCTACACGAACCATTTTCGCTCCTAATTTTGATGCATTTTCCAAATCTTTTTTTGTACCGATTCCGGGAATCAATAACACGGCAACTTCTGATGTCGTACACTCTGAAACAGCAACTTCAATAAGCTTCAGTTCATCTGTTCTAGACAAACCGTACTGTAATGAAGAGCCTCCTAAACCATCTCCATGTGAAACCTCAAAGTAGCGAACACCCGCTGCATTTAAACCTTTTGCTGCGGCCCGGACCTGTTCTTCTGTAAATGAGTGACGCACAGAATGACTTCCATCTCTTAATGATACATCTAATATATTTAAGGTCATAAGATGACCTCCTTTTCACGTTGTAAATGGTGACGTGCCATTTCATTGCCAACTTGTACTGCAGCTGCCGTCATAATGTCCAAGTTACCAGCGTATGCAGGCAAATAGTCAGCTGCACCATTTACTTCAACAAATACAGATACTTTTTTGCCTTCAAAAATTGGTGATGCTTTTAATGTATATCCCGGTACATAAGACTGTACTTCCCTTACCATTTCCAGAATCGATTTTAGAATTGCTTCTTCATGGCCTTCTTTTTCTACTAAAACATGAATTGCATCACGCATAATAATCGGCGGTTCTGCAGGGTTTAATATGATAATGGCTTTCCCTCTTTTAGCGCCTCCAACTACTTCAATTGCTTTTGATGTTGTACTTGTGAATTCATCAATATTTGCTCTTGTACCTGGACCTGCAGAAAGGCTCGCAATCGTTGCGACAATTTCTGCATAGTCTACCGGTACAATACGGCTGATAGCATGAATTATCGGAATAGTAGCTTGACCGCCGCAAGTAACCATATTCACATTTGATTTTTCGATGTGTTCTTTTAAATTTACTGGCGGAACAGTAAATGGTCCAATTGCAGCTGGTGTTAAATCGATCACTTTCTTACCTTTAGCCGTTAATAAATCGCTATTATGCTTATGGGCATATGCACTTGTTGCATCATATACGATATCAACTAATTCAAGGCGTTCCATTAAGCCTTCAATTCCATTTGAAATAATATTGTAACCGCGATTTTCCGCACGTTTTAATCCATCAGATTCCGGATCGATTCCTACCATAACACTCATTTCCAATAATGGACTGCGCTCAATTTTATACATCAAATCTGTTCCGATATTTCCAGATCCCAGAATTCCTACTTTGAGTTTTTTCATTTTTTCACCACTTCCTTCGAAATGATAGCGTTTACTTTTCCAAGTACACCAAAATCAGCCTCGAATTCATCGCCTGCTTCGAAGGGAACAGCTTTCGACAAAGCTCCTGATAAAACAAACATGCCTGGCTTAACAGAAATATCATATTCACTCAGTTCATTTGCTAACCATACTACTGCATTGAGCGGATTTCCTAATACAGCCGAACTTGTAGCTTCATCTAGAAATTTCCCATTTTTCTTTACAACCATTCGTATATTTGCAATATCCTCTATATCTTCAAGCAAAGTACGCTTTTTCCCTAAAATTGCTCCTGCCGATGAACCATTATCTGCTACTGTATCTTCAAATTTTATTTTCCAGTCTGCAATACGGCTATCGATTACTTCTATTGCTGGTACAACATAAGAGGTTGCATCAATTACATCTTGCACCGTCACATTCGGTCCTTTTAATTCTTTATTTAAAATAAAAGCAACCTCAAACTCTACTTTTGGCTGAATAAATGAGTCAGTAGATAAACCTTCGAACTCATCATAAAGCATCGTATCTAGAATAAAACCGTAATCTGGCGTATAGACATTTAACATTTCCTGCATTGCTTTACTTGTTAGACCAATTTTCAGTCCTTCTATCTTCGCGCCGTCGTTAACTTTTTGGCGAATTTGCGTTAATTGTACCGAATACGCATCAGCCACTGTAATATTTCCATAAGTTTCCGTTAATGGTGCAATCGGCTGTTTTGTATGTTCCGCCTCTGCCAATGCTTTAGCCATTGTTTGTATATTCATAGATTACTCCCCCTTTATGACTCTACCGTTTCCAATTCAGTTAGTTTGCGATACTTGCCACCAAAGAATAACAAAGGATCTTTTTCTTCAAGGCGTAAATCTACTACTTTACCGATGAATAATGTATGGTCCCCTTCAACGTGCTCCGATACAACTTCACATGTGAGTTGAGCAATAGCTCCTTTCAATACCGGTTGCTCAGCTAATATTTCAAATTCAACTGCTTCTCCCGGTCTGCCGGCAAAATGGCGTGAATAATGCTCTTGATCTTCAGCTAATATGTTTACTGTATATTTTTTCGATTGTGATACTTTCTCTAAAAATTTCGCCTTCTCACCAATTGAAATTACAACAAGCTTTGGGCTCAATGAAACTGACATGAAACCGTTCGCTGTCATACCATGAATTTCCCCATCATTTTCTGTCAATAAAACTGTTACTCCTGTAGCAAACTTCCCCATTGCATCTCTAAATAGACGATCATCCATCTCCATTCCTCCATCCATAACTGATTAATTCAATCATAAAGGAGTCAATTTAAAATTATCATTACGTTTTTTATTGAAAATTCTGATAAAAACAATAAAAATTACATGTTACTCCATTTGTAAGGTTTATGGATAATTTTAGTTTAAATTTCAGCTTTATCAGTATTTGATGCGTTCATTAATCGAGAAAATATTATTCATTTTTCTCTAAAAATTGTTTCTTATTTTCTCGAAAATACATTTCGGCGTTATTTTTTTATCTTGTAAAACTATTTTTTTTCAAATAAAATTCTTTTCATGAAAGGTTCGGATCCGGATTTTTCTTTTGGACACATAGAGGTGCCCGAAAATTTTGAAGAAAGTACAAGCATTTGAAGTGTTTT
Source organism: Solibacillus sp. NPDC093137 (assembly GCF_050280445.1). NCBI lineage: Bacteria > Bacillati > Bacillota > Bacilli > Caryophanales > Caryophanaceae > Solibacillus > Solibacillus sp. NPDC093137. The sequence continues at coordinate 169,576 of NZ_JBNNVH010000002.1, read as the reverse complement.
GTAAACGCTATCACTTGTCTAGTATTAACCGGAAAGATGAAAATGACCTCATTTTTAGTTCAATATGAGGGCGAATGGAGGTGGGAAATTATCCTAGCAGTTTATCGGATTTACTAGTGTTTTGTCTGTTAACAAGGTGATGGAAAATAAGACAATACAAGGGGGATTTAACATGCGTTGGGTTGTATTAGGATTTTTATTCTTACTCTCTGTTTTAAACTATACGGATAAATCTGTTCTAGGATTAGCTGCGGAACCAATAATGTCCGAGCTAAATTTAACTTACGATCAGTTTGGACTAGTAGGAAGCAGCTTCTTTGCTGCATATGCTATCGGAAGTATTGTTTTAGGTACATTAACGTATCGCTTCAACTCGAAATACCTTCTAATGATGATTGCTGCTGGATGGACGGTTTCATTAGCAAGTGCTTATTTTGTAGAAACATTAACACAATTAATTATTCTTCGTGTTGTTTTAGGTTTCTTTGAAGGTAGTACGCTTAGTATGTGTCTCGTCCATCTTGCACGATGGTTTAATAGTTCACAACGAGGGCTCGCTACTGCTATTATGACTTCTGGTACAACAGTTGGTACGTATTTAGCTGCACCCCTTTTAGTTATGGGGATTACAAACTTTGGCTGGCAACATACATTCGCATTGTTAGGGGTAGCAAGCTTGATATGGGCAATCTCCTTCTTCTTTATGAGAGACGAGCCAAAGCAACCATTAGTAGAAGATGTTAAATCTTTAGCTTCAAACAAAGAAGTACCATTCAAACATATTTTGAAAGTATTCATTAACCCTTATGTATTATCAATTTTAGTTGTAGGTTTCGTATCAATGTGGATCACTACTTGGGTGCTTACTTGGGCACCTACTTACCTAACTCAGATTGTTGGCCTTAAGCCGCAAGATATGAGTCTAATATTCGCTGGGATGGGTATTGCAGGGACAATATTTGCAATTTGCGCAGGTAAATTTACAGACTTTTTATTTAAGAGAAACAAAAGTCTCATTAAATCATATGACCGTGTATTAGTTACCGTATTAATTGTTGGTGCAGCTGCATACGCGATGACAACTATTGTATCTTCTCCCATTTTAGCATGCGTTTTCTTAGGCATTGGTTTAATTATGAATACAAGTTTACTGCCATTGAATGCTGCGATTAAGACACTAATCATTCCGAAAAATTTAGTAGGATCTATAACTGGTATTTCATTGTCTATCTCTAGTATGGCAGGAATCATAGGACCTTGGATAACTGGCTACTTAATTACAATTGCAGGGGATGATGTCCGCTCTGGCTTTAATGCAGGGGTAATTGTTATCGTTAGTTTATATGTTGCAACTGCAATCGTGCTGCTAGCTACACGTAAATTAAAAATTACAGCTACCGAAAAAGAAAATGAAAGCCGAATTGCTGAAGAACAGGCAAAATTGGAAGTCGCTATAGATCAATAAAGTATTCTAGACATATCAGATAAAAAAAGACTGTAAATAAACTCAAAAATGAGTTTCATTTACAGTCTTTTTTACTGAACAGTTACTAAATAATTGATTTCGTTTTTATCGTTCAAATTCTTCAAAATTCAAGGAATCTGACAGTATTAAAGCCTGAATGACTAATAAAGTATAGGCTGCAGTTGAAGCATTTTTCAGGGAAATTTGTAGTTGATCCTCGATTTGTTTTATACGATATTGAATACCACCAATCGATAATGCCAATTCATCCATTGTTTCCTTTAAGCGTTGACTGTTTAATAAATAAACGTAAAGAGTATGCAATAATTCCTTTTTGCGGGAATCCTCAAAATTATATAACTCTTTCAACGTCTTTTTCGCCATTTCATGTAACTGCTCAACGCTCATATGTTTTACAATATCACCAAGCATTCCTAAATGCTCGTATGTTGTTAGTAGCTTTTGGTTTGGGAAGCGCTGTGCTGTACGTGCTTCTTGCAAAGAGCCTTCGAAATCTTTAAAGTTACTGAATGTTCTACTAAGACCTATTGAGTATTTATACTCACTATTTTGTTTTTCCATTTTATTAAATATTTTTGTTATTTTCTTTTCCCAGCCCTGCTTGTCACTACTTAGCGAATTGAGGATTGCAATATCTTCTCCAAGTACTGCAAAAATACAAGGCAAATCCCACTCTTTTGCCAGCATTGACAGCTGTGTTAGCTGATCATGAATGTCAATAATCTCATTGTTTTTCTTTTTCTTTTTTACACTAATAATCCCTGTTGAAAATGGTGGCTGAAATTTAAAGGGTAAGAATTTATAGTAAGATTCAATATCCTTAATATTACGATTGTGGATTAAGCGTTCCAATAACGAACTGCGCATACGTTGCTGTTCTTCAAACTGTGCCTCTTCGTATAAAATGCATAATGCTACAACTGTGGAAATACGTTCTAAAAATAAATGGTCATTCTCCTCTATATGATTTTCACCAAAGTAAAAAAGTGAACAAGTAGCATAGTTTCTTTTATTTATCAGAACAGGCGCTGTCAGCTTCCAGTATTGATCCCCTTTATACTGTGAAATATTGTGTTTACTATTGAACTCCGATAATTTCACCTTATCTTTTTTTATTGAAAGTTTCTGTTCTTCATTAAAACCTATTTCGCATAACGGATTACCGTGAATATCTTCAATTAAAATCGGAATGTTCAACAAGTCATAAGCAGTCTCTATAATTTCATTCAATGAATGTTTTTCAGTTACTTTTTGCGTGAGTTGACCGTGAAACTTTGATATTTTTTCAAGCACTTGTTTATGATGCAGAAGTGAATCATATGTCATTTCGAGCTCTGATAAAATATTATCATTTTGATAAAGGTTGATCAGTTCTTCTTCCTCTTCCATCCAGTCACGTTCCAGACGAACTTTAAATTCACAGCATGGATCCCCCTTTGCTACGCACTTATATTCAATAGCAATAATTGACTCCCCAAATTCATATGTCAATGCACCACTTGCAAAACCGCATAGCATATGACAAACACATTCATCTGCCAGACCGTAATTTTTAAGATGCAGTGCTGCTTCAAATGATTCTACCCATTGTCCCCATGTATTATTACATTCAATCGTGCCGTCCGGGTGAGCTATAATTTCCCCCATGAAAATAACATCTTTAACATGACCTAAGCGCGAATGTCTTTTACCGACAAGATCTTTGGACCCTTTATTTTGAAGAGTATTTTTTGCAGATTCCATCCCAAATTCTTTGCCAAAACGGAATAAAAAGCCTTTCGTTTTATGGGAACCAATATTGTTAACTAAATTGTTTTTTAATGTGTGGAAGGCATTTGCCGACATTAAAATATCTTTTGTTTTACTAGAATCGAATGCAATTTCACTCATTAAATTCACTTCCCCTTTGATTTTCTATTCCCCATATTACAAAAATAAAATTTGTTTTTCAATAAATTTTAAAGATTCTCACTATTCATTCAATAAAAATCACTATAACTTTTAAATTTTTTTACAGGTATACTCAAAGCAGAAAATACTACTTATCATCACAAGGGGGTAAAACAATGACAATTTTTGAAGGATTTCATAATAGTTACGTATTAGCAAATGGTGTACGTACGCACTATTCTTGGGCCGGAACAGAAGGACCAGCAGTGATATTACTACACGGAGCAGGACCTGGGGCTTGTGGCGCAGCCGGATGGCGTTTTATGCTGCCAGCTCTGGCAAAAGCAGGGTTCCGCGCATATGCAATCGATCAATTATCAATGGGGTTCACAGATGTACGCCCTCATGCATGGCCTGTAAACGGACATCAAAGTTTAGTAGATCATGTACATGATTTTATTGAAGCCTTATGTCTGGATGAAGTATCACTTGTCGGTAACTCACAAGGAGCTTACGTTGCAGCTAAATATGCAATCGACCATCCTGAAAAGGTAAATAAAGTAGTTTATATCGGCAGTAATACCATTTATCAGGCAATGCAAGAAGTACCTGAAAGAAAGCTCCGTTCGTTCTTGGAAGTAATTGGATACGATTATACGGAAGAATCGTTACGAAAATTTATGTATCGTAATTCAAATGAAGACACAGTCGTTCCGGAAGAGTTGATTCAGCTCCGTCATCAAGCCGCAACCCGCCCAGGCGTACGAGAATCTAATCAAGCATTTGACGCATACTTGGCAAGAATGAATGAGGAACCAAAACTTTGGGATCGCTACTGCATAAAAGATTCGTTACCAAAATTAAAAGTTCCTGGCTTATTTATCTGGGGGAACCAAGATGCTGTTGCACCAGTTGAGACAGGTTATAAACTCGAAAAATTGTTACCTAAAATTAAATTTGAATATATCGAAAACTGCGGTCACCAGGCACAAACTGACCAACCAGAAATCGTTAACAAACTTGTTATAGATTTTTTAGCAGTTGAAAAGGGACAAAAGGTTACAGCCCAATAAACTATTTTTGAAAGGAATGATTAAATGGTTACCGTAGTTGAAAATAAAGACCTTTATGAAGAAATAATTCAAAAAGCAAAGCGTATTGGTGAAGCTGCAGAGCTAGAAGCAATTGAAGCCGATCACAACTCGACAATTTCTCCCCGCATAGCTGATATTATCCGGGAGGAGGAAATTCACCGTTTAATTTTGCCTAAAGAATTTGGCTATCCACAACTTGATTGGCGCACATTCGTTGATATGGTAAGTACAGTTGGTTACCACAATCTTTCAGCTGCATGGTTAACGTACTTTTTCTCAGCTCATAACGCTTGGGTGTGCTATTACCCAAAACACATTCGTGATGAAGTCATTAATCAGGGAGGTTTTGTAGCAGACGTATTTGCCCCAATAGGCAAAGTAGAAAAAGCGGAAGACGGTTATCTCGTTTCTGGCAAGTATAATTTTGTAAGCGGTATCAACTATTGTGATTGGGTTGGCGTTGGCGCAATGATGAAATTTGATGACAGTGAAAAACCAGAACGTGTAGGGATTTTACTGAAAGTTTCTGACTTGGAAGTTGTAAAAACGTGGGATTCACTTGGTCTTCGCGGATCAGGCAGCAACACATTAATCGTCGATAACATTTTTGTAAAACCTGATGCCATTTTACGCTTCAGCAAAATTATTGAAAATAGCCAGCCACCATATGAAGATTTTGACCAAAATTATTTATACTACAATACACCATTCTACCCTGGATTTTATGTAGGTTTTGCAGCGATGGCTGTCGGTGGTGCCGAGCGTGTGCTTGATGAATTTGAAAAACATACAGCGGGACGCGTACGCTTTTCAGGTGTAAATGAAAAAGAGTCCCCTACCAGCCAACGTGTGCTTTCAGAGCTAAAGCTTGAATTGCTTTCTGCCAAAACACTATTAAATGAATATATCAATATGATGCAAACGGATAAAGGTGGTTCCTACGAAGGGGCTAAATATAAAGCGATTCGTGCAAAAGTTATCGATAAATGTACACAGATCGGTGTAAAGTCACTACTTACATTAGGCGGTCATGCGTTATTAAAAGGTCATCCGGTAGAACTATTTACTCGTGACTTGATGGCGATTGCGACCCACATTACTTCTCTCTATGAAGATGGAATTTTAGGTTACGGCAGACACTTATTCGGTGTTAATACAAATATTCAAGGTTAATAGCAGGATTGAAAAAGAAAAGATTCAGATGACCTTTAAAAAAACTAATATCCTATGAGGTGAATATAAATGGAAAAATTTCTTTACGCACCGGAAATCGCAAAATTAGGGCACGTTGCTTTAGTATCAGAAGACCTTGAAAAATCTTTATGGTTCTTCCGTGACACAATTGGTCTGGAAGAAACAGAAGTTGTAGATGGTGTACACTATTTGCGGGCTTGGGGTGATTTCGAACATCATACATTGTCAATTACAGCCGGTGAGACATCTTATATCGATCATATCGGCTGGCGTACAAAACGACGCGAGGATGTAGCAACATTTGCCCAGTTATTAGAAGATGCAGGTACTGAAGTACGCTGGATAAAAGCCGGTGAAGAGGTTGCACAAGGTGAAGCCATCCGCTTTGAACTACCAAGCGGCCACCGTTTTGAACTTTACTATGATATGGAAAAGACGCCTGCGGATGAATCACGAAAATCCGTACTTAAAAACCAAACGTATAAATCTTGGGCTAAAGGGGTTTCCCCTCGTCGAATCGATCACGTAAATTTGCAAACTTCTCACGACAATGCTGAAATTGTACAATATTTAAAAGAAGCATTAGGTTTTAATTTGCGCGAATATTTCGTCAATCCAGACGATGTGCAGGTTGCAAGCTGGTTATCGGTAACAAACTTAGTGCATGACGTTGCAGTTATGTCTACCCCACGTTCAAAAGAGCCAAATGAAATGCACCATATTGCTTACTGGTTAGACAATGCTCAAGACTTGCTGCGCGCTGCCGATATTTTATGCGAAGCTGACGTACAATTCGTAGGTCCAGGGAAACATGGGATTTCACAAGCAATGTATATTTACGTAAAAGATCCAGGAAGTGGTTTACGCCTTGAAATCTTCACAAACGGCTACTTAATCTTCGAACCAGACTGGGAACCAGTAAAATGGACATATGAAGAATACCTTAAAAACGGTTCCGCATATTGGGGAGACCGCCGTCGCGACGATGTTGATCGTGAGGCACAAGTAAAAGAATTAGCGAAATCATAATAACTGTACCACCAGTATTCATAATGATGAAAGCTGGTGGTTTCTTAATAATAATCATAGCTATGTATACTGCTATAGAAAGGGGTGTTACTGTTGAAGGCAATGCTAAAGGTGTTAATTTTATCTTTAATTGGAGGTTATATTTTTAACCTGTTACACATCCCTATTCCATGGATGCTCGGTCCAATAGTTATCGTCATGTTAGCACAATTCATTTATAAAGGACCGCTCAAATGGTCTGGTCAAATGCGAGATGCAGGTGTCGTCATTGTAGGTACCGTGATTGGTATACAATTTAACACTAATCTATTCGGCATGATAGGTTCTATTATATTTTATATGTTACTATTAAACGTTATTTTAATAGGCGGCTCAATCTGTATTGCTTATTTAACAAGCAGATGGGCAAAAATTCCAATAAAAGCTGCGATTCTGGGAGCTATTCCGGGAGGTTTAGGTCAGATTGTTATATTTGCTGAAGAAGAAAAGGTTGAGGAAATCGGCATTATCTCTTATTTTCAAGTAATCCGGCTATTATTAGTCGTTGTATTTGTTCCATTTATCGTTGCTGGTCAGGTAATAAGTAAACCTTCCGCAGATGCTAAGCTAACAATCAGTTTAGTACTGTTAATTATCCTGGCATGGGCATGTTCCCATTTAACGAAACGTATTCATTTACCCGTTGCATTTTTCATTACACCAATTATTTTATTAATTACACTGCAACTCACTACACCACTTGTTATGCCCCAAATACCAGGTGTTGTTATGGATATTGCTCAACTTCTCATTGGTGCACATATTGGTTTAATGCTCAAGCCACATATGATAAAGCTACCAGTACGTGTACTTGCAGGTGGCATTTTCAGCGCATTTGCACTAATTGCGCTAACATTCGGATCAAGTTTCTTGATGTCCTTGGCATTGGATACAACATTTCCCACAAGTTTCTTAAGCACAGCTCCTGGTGGTTTAGATCAAATGGTGTTATTAGCTGATGCTGTTAATGCGGAAGTCTCGCTTGTTTCAATGTTTCAAACCTTTAGACTACTCTTCATATTTTTATTAATCATGCCTTTAATGAAAATATTTTACCGGTGGCGAGAGAAAAAAGAAATTGCTTACAATCAAGAAAACGGTGTCGTTAAATATTGATTATAATAGAAGAAACTATACCTTATTTAATGAAGGACTGACAAACGAACCCGTTACACCGGTATGGAATTTGGGTGTACAGGAAAAAATAAACCCTTTCCTGCACATCCAAATCAAAGCTTCATACAAGTCATTAAATTTGACGAGCCTTCCCGGAAAATCGGAGAAGTCAATTACAACAATATTGACACTCCCCCACTCTTTTTTATTGAAATCCTCTATTACGGCTCTGTTCCTCAAAATAATTTTTATGCTGAATTTTTCTCTACCAATTCTTCATTTCTTCAATCTTCATTTTTATTAATTTCCCGTTCATTTATCGGCTGAACAGGACGGTGGTTGTCCGAGAAAATTTGCTGGAATGCCTTTATTTGTGCTTTTGACATTTCAATCGGCTGCTCAAAAATAATCCACTGTACTTCTTCTGTACACGGAGGTGTCGTTAATGAACCAGAGTATTGGAACGTCGTTTCATTTTCTGGCAATAGAGCTTGTAAATCAATTACATGCTTTTCGGAATCACCTTTTACCGCTTTATCTGTCGGCAATCCATTCCACATTGAAGCAAGCAGTTTGTTTTCATTTCCTTCTTGAATCATCAACCCAATAACAGCCAGTTTTCCATTCTCGTCACTATGTACTAGATGCAGTTCCATATCATAGTTTTGACCGTTAAACTGATGCTCGCTCGGTGTATGGAAATGAAATTGTGAAAGCTTGTACTCATTATTTTCAATGATAATGTGATTGCTTTCTGTTGTGGCATTCGCCTGTATCGTATGACCATTATTTTCAAGTGTAAAAGGTGTTGACTCATAGTGAATCTCACTCTCACCTTTTGATTTTCCATCTGCTTTCACTTCGGGAAACTCAACATTAATCGGCGATTGTTCGCTTCCATTTACACATGTTAAATTGCTGGGATCGAGTTCTCCCCAGCGTTCAGGTCCAGTCGATTCCTCATAAGACCAGTCATTCTGATTAGTGCTTGTTGTAATTACTTCTTTTTCTTCACTTTTTTGTTCCGCGCATGCAGCAAGCATCAAACTTGAGAACATCGCTAAAAATAAGTATCCAAGTTTCTTCATCTTCTGTAGCCCCTCTTATCTCTAGAATAATAAAATTATTCCATATATAATTATTTTATCCAAATAAATATACTGGAATATTAAAATTCGGTTAATATAACCTATTCCTTTATCCATATATAGAATCATAATCTAAACTTCTTTTAGTCATTTATACTTCATTTAGCATTCGCTCTTTCAGCTTATTTATAACTTAGAATGCAAATTTGGTTCATAAAAAAAGAGCATGCTCAGTATACTAAGCTCGCCCTTTTCAACCTATAAATGCATATAAACGTTCCTTGTTGGAGTCATTATTAAATATTTAAAAGCACCACTCGACTTTTCATTGTAACACTGGAAATCAAAGGCCCTCCCAGCTTATACAAGTTTTGAGGGTTTGGCGTAAGTATGAACTTCCTCTAATTTTTATATTTCCAAGCTAATCGATTTTTCACTTGTTCCATCATTTCGTGATCCTCTGAATGCATTGCATCATAGAACTCACTCTGCTTCGTATAGTCTCTTAAATCTATCGAAATAAAACGGGTAGCCTTCAGTACTTGGTACAAATCTGCAGCATCTTCTTCAGAAAGAGGTGAGCCATTCGCATAATTCAAAAAATAAATTGTAGTATCACCCACTCTGTCCACCCATTCAGTATGCACGGTAGATCCACTGAAAAATAGATCTGTTACATCAAGAAATTCCTTAGCCAGACCTCTAAAATCTTCTTCATTTTCATCAGTTAAAGGTTCACTAAAGTTCCATTCCAGAAGCTTTTCAACAGTACCTCTTAAGAGAAAGTTCGCATATGTGTATTGCGAGCTAATTTGATCTTCCAATTCGTTTACCCGGTCTTGTGCCGGATGTGCAAACCAAATTACACCGCGCCCAGCACTCCCTTACTAATCTTCCAATTAATTATTCCTATCACTCTCCACTAAAACTAAAGCAACTGCCTTAATTCCTCCGTCATTTCTTCCACCAGTTCCGGTCTTCCATGAAACTGTGCAGGAGTATTTTGAAATAGCTCCACCTGCCAGCCGTTGTTCTTTTTCACAGCGACCAGTGTTTGATGGACGTTTACGGTAGGCTCAATATCTGATTTTCCAGAAGGAATCATTCCCGCAATCGCATGGAGAATAGCCGCATCTGTTCCTAGCGACCGTATCTCTTTAATTTTTGTTATATAGGGAGCGGTTGGATGCTCTTCAAAGATAGGGTTAAGATGCGCTAAAATTTCTTCTTTGCCAATTAGCTTACTACCATCAAATCCAATTTGGACTCCCTGTTCTGCAAATTGATCAGACATCCCTTTGGCGTCACGTCTATTCCAGGCATCAATCAGTTTATTATAAAGGTCTTCAACTTCAGTATTCATATTAATTTCTCCTCTTGGATTTTACTGACAAAGCTGCACATTTAATACCATTCGCACTGTTTTTAACGTATAGCCCTCAAATTGATCATCGAACTCTTTTAACACTTGAAAGCCTTTTGCGTCATAAAAGCTCTTGCCAATTTTATTGTCCTTTTCAACATTTATATAAATTTCTTTAATACCATCTATTTCATTAATTCCTTTTTGTAATAAAGCCGAGCCAACCCCTTTTCCTTGGTATTCTGGATAAAGGTAAATAGCCCCTAGTTCAGCTTTCCCTTCTTCATTAACAGGCGAGAAATTCGCGAACCCTATAATATTGCTATCGATTTCAGCTACAAAAAGAAAAGAACGTTCCAATCGTTGTTTCATTCTTTCATCATTGTAGGCCATCTTTAGAAACTTTTCTTGGATTTCCAAAGGAATGATCCCCTCATATGTAGCATTCCAGGATTTTTCCGCCACATCCTGAACTTGTGGAATATCTTCAGCATGCATTGTACGAATTAGCGCCATTTTACTCTCTCCTCCGTAACTCTGATTAGTTTTATAAGTAAATATTAACATGAATTACCAAAACATAACGACACCTAAATTTATTAACCTAATCCCTCAATTTTACAGACTTTTATTGCTACATATGTGAAGGTTTATTAGCTAATTTCTAGACGGTATTCGCCATTTCACTTAACATAATCGCCAATTCCAGCAAGCTATTCTCCAAGCCCCATCCAACACAACCGAGTCACTAGTCCCCCGCTTGCATACAAAAAAGCGAAAGGTCACAACAACCTTTCGCCTCACCAATTTATTCAAATGGCCAGCTTGGGAGCATACAGCGTAACTTCTTATCTGCACGTTTCCCAAGCACATAATCTGCCTGCATCATTGTATGAATTTCGCGTGTCCCTTCATAAATGACCGGTGCTTTGGAATTTCGTAAATAACGGGCTACTGGATATTCATCGGAATAACCGTATGCCCCGTGGATTTGAACCGCATCATCCGCAGCTTTATTCGCAAAGTCGCATGCCTGCCATTTGGCGAGCGATGTCTCCCTCGTGTTGCGTACGCCTTTATTTTTCAGCACTCCTGCGCGATACACAAGCAGGCGGCTCATTTCGTAGCCAGCTTCCATTTTTGCAAGCATTTGACCGACTAGTTGATGCTCACCAATCGGTTTACCGAAAGTTTCACGTTCTTTACAGTACTTGACGCTCGCTTCGATACACGCCTGAATTAAGCCGACTGCGCCTGCAGCAACAGTAAAACGGCCGTTATCCAGTGCGGACATTGCAATTTTAAACCCTTCCCCTTCTTCACCGAGTAAGTTTTCTGCCGGAATTTTGACATCCTCAAAGAACAGTTCGCCTGTATTGCCTGCACGAATACCGTACTTTCCTTTAATTGCCTTTGAGCTAAACCCAGCCCATTCACGCTCTACGATAAATGCAGAAATACCATGGTGCGCTTTTTCCTTATCTGTATAGGCAAATACAAGAAAGTGATCTGCGATATCACATAAGGAAATCCAAGTCTTTTGACCGTTCAAAATATAGTAGTCTCCATCACGCTTCGCAAATGAACTCATCGCAGCGACATCCGATCCGGCACCAGGTTCTGTCAGTCCGAATGCGCCAATTTTCTCGCCCTTTGCCTGGGGAAGCAAATATTTTTCCTTCTGCTTTTCTGTGCCCCATTGCATGAGCGTCATACTGTTTAAGCCAGTATGAACGGAAACGGCTGTACGAAATGCCGTATCCCCGCGCTCCAGCTCTTCACAGACAATCGCAAGTGAATTATAGTCCATTCCTGCTCCGCCGTATTTCTCCGGTACACAAACTCCCATTAAGCCCAGTTCGGCAAGTCGCTTCCATAAATTCGGGTCAAAACCGCCGCCTGCATCCCATTCGGCAATATAAGGGATAATTTCTGCATCTACAAATTGCCTTACTGTTTTTCGTAAAAGATTCTGTTCTTCTGTAAATTCGAAGTTCATACCCTCACTCCTACCACTTTACAATCATTGATGAACGGTGTGATGTTTCTTTAATATCCACACCTCGTTTCGCCATTTCCTGAATAAACTCACGACCTGGCACAACCGTTTCCGGTGCAAATACACCACGCTCAACAATCAGTCCCTTACCAATCATTTGGGCCACGATTGAAATCGTATTTGCTGTTGCACGTGCCATCGCCGTCACGTTTTGCTCTGTATCTTTTCTTACGACCATTTCATATTCATACGTAATTTGCTCTTCCGATTTTTCACCTGAAATAATTACACGTAATAGTACTGCATCGATATTATTGCCGATATCCAGTTTTTTCTGTAATACTTCCCTCGTTACTTCTCGGACATTTACTTCACGACCGCCAGCTTCAACTTTATTGTTTTTATCAAGGAAACCTAAATCAGCAAGCAGTTTAAACTGCTCGGCATGACCTTTATAGCGGATTGTTTTGTATTCGAGTGTTTTTACATGAGGAAATGTTTTATATAACGTTGAAATTCCGCCTGATGTATAGAACGCCTCCAATACTCCAAACTCGTCAAAGTAAATCGGCTCCAGTCCTGTTAAAGATTCGACCTCTGTTAGCACACCTTTTTGAATCATTTTCGAAGGCTCTGTATAATGATCGAATACCCCATCCAGTGAGAACACACGAATATAGTGCAGTGGAGGCTGTGGCGTTGTCGGAATACCACCTACATACAATTTGATTGAATCTACAGAATCAAACTTTGTCGCCCCGTAACCCGTTAAAATATTGATCATTCCAGGTGCTACACCTAAATCCGGAATAATCGTCACGCCATTATCGACTGCCTGACCGTGCAGTTCGAAAATAGATTCTGTAATTCCGCCAATGTGGCCTCCTAAGTCTACCGAATGCACCCCTGCATCAATTGCCGCTTTTGCAACACGTTCATTGAACTTATAGAACAGTGCATTCACTACTACATCACCACGGCTGATGACATCGCGTAATGCTTTGTCGTCTTCAGCATCAAGTTGTATTACCTCCACCTTATCTGTAATCAATGTATTAACAAATTCCTCTGCAGGACCTGTTGAAACATCTGCTAAATAAATCTTTTTCACATCTTCACTACGGACTAAATCGCGCGCTACTTCTTTCCCCATCAACCCTGCACCTAACACTACTACTTTCATGTAAACATCCCCTTTTTTATTAAGTCAATTACGCATTAGCGTGATTGCGTCCAGAATTTTGAGATGTGATGATTCTTAAAAATGAATCATCAAGCGTTATTATCGATTTGGGCACGTTGCAACTTGCCGCTGTAGTCTATATAAATACTCTTCCATTCCGTATACACATCAAGAGCTGCCTGGCCTGAATCGCGGTGACCATTTCCTGTACCTTTCGTTCCGCCAAACGGCAAGTGAATTTCCGCGCCTGTTGTTCCGGCATTTACATAAACAATACCTGTATCAAGCAACTGCTGTGCTTTGAAGATTGTGTTAACATCTTGCGAGAAAATCGAGCTTGATAAGCCAAACTTTACACCGTTATTCACTTCAATTGCCTCTTCCAAACTGCTGACTTCAATAATACTTATGACAGGACCGAAAATTTCCTCTTGTGCGAGAATGCTTGATGCTTCCACATCGGTAAAAATTGTCGGGGCATAGTAATAGCCTTTTGCCAATTCGCCTACAGATAAAATTTCTCCGCCAATCAGCAAATTCGCACCTTGCTGCTTACCGATCTGTACATAATGATTGATTTTTTCCAGTGCAGCCTTATTAATGACAGGCCCTACTTTAACTGAAGGATCCAACCCGTCCCCGATTGTCAGCTGCTTCGTTGCTTCCACAAGACGATTTTCCAATTCCTGTTTTACATTTTTATGCACAATTACACGGCTGCATGCTGTACAGCGCTGCCCAGCCGTACCAAAAGCACTCCATAAAATACCTTCAAGCGCTAAATCCAAATTAGCATCATCCATTACAATGACTGCATTTTTCCCGCCCATTTCAAGCGAAACTTTTTTCAGATGTTTTCCGCCAAGCTCGGCTACTTTGCTTCCTGTCGTTGTTGACCCTGTAAAGGAAATTATACGGATGTCCGGATGCTCGACAATCGCTGTTCCTACTGTAGGACCTGATCCGAATACAACGTTGACGACACCAGGCGGCAAGCCGACCTCTTCATATATTTTGGCAAGCTCGTAGGCCATAAAAGGTGTTTCGTTAGAAGGTTTCCATATAACAGTATTACCGGCTACGAGTGCAGGGAATGACTTCCATGTCGCAATTGCAATAGGGAAATTCCACGGCGTAATGAGTCCTGCCACCCCAATCGGAGCGCGCACACTCATCGCAAACTTATTCGGCAATTCCGACGGGACCGTTTCTCCAAATAAACGTCTACCTTCTGCTGCCATATAAAGCGCCATGTCGATTCCTTCTTGTACTTCTCCGCGCGCTTCTTCAATGACTTTGCCCATTTCCTTCGTTAATATTTGCGCGAGATGTTCTTTCTTTTCTTTCAGTTTAAATGCAATTTCATATAAATAATCTGCTCGTTTTGGCGCAGGGACAAGCGCCCATTCTTTTTGAGCCGCTTTCGCCTTTTGAGCAGCGAGTTCGACTTGGAATTTTGTCGAAAGTGGTATCGTTCCTAACTGTTCACCATTTGCAGGATTGATCACAGGCATCGTTTGCAATGAATCGTCTTCTATCCATTCTCCACCAATAAAATTTAACAGCTTCATTTCTCCACCTCACAAATTCTCATTTACCTTTTAATTATTCGACATTCTCTACTTTATTCCCTTTTTTTCTCAAAAAGAATAACAGAATAATATTATTCAGTGACAAATATTATTTTCACCATTTTGAAACTTTTGGAATCTTCAAGCGTATCTATTATTGTAAATATTAAATTGAATTATAAGGGGACATAAAAATGAAAAATCATGAAATCGACTACGTCTTACACGGCGATGATATGCAGTTTGTAGAGGTAGAGCTTGACCCGCAGGAGACGGTTGTGGCGGAAGCTGGAAGTTTAATGATGATGGAAGATCAAATCCAGATGGAAACCGTATTCGGTGATGGCTCAGCAAATCAGGGCTCCGGGTTGATGGGGAAATTACTTGGCGCAGGAAAACGTTTAATTACAGGCGAAAGCTTATTCATGACGACATTCACTAACAGCGGCATGGGCAAACGTAAAGTGTATTTCGCTTCTCCATATCCAGGTAAAATCATTCCAATGAATTTAAGTGAATTGGATGGCAAAATCATCTGTCAAAAAGATGCATTTCTAGCTGCGGCAAAAGGTGTATCGGTTGGCGTAGAATTCCAGAAAAAGTTAGGTACAGGATTCTTCGGTGGTGAAGGATTCATTATGCAAAAGCTTGAAGGAGACGGTATGGCTTTTGTGCATGCAGGCGGTACAATTTATGAACGTAAACTTCAGCCAGGCGAAACATTGCGCATTGATACAGGCTGTCTAGTTGCGATGACACAAGATGTAAACTACAATATCGAAATGGTAAGCGGCATTAAAACGGCTTTATTCGGTGGTGAAGGTTTATTCTTTGCAACGCTTTCTGGTCCTGGTACAGTTTGGGTACAATCATTACCATTCAGCCGTCTGGCAAGCCGTGTGTTTGCTGCAGCACCAGTATCTCAAGGTGGTGGCGGTAAAGATGCAGGTGAAGGCGGCATCGGCGGATTATTTGATCTGTTCAATAAATAAAGGCAAAAAGGAGCTGTCTCGCATATTATTATTGCGAGACAGCTCCTTTTCCTTGTTATACAGCTAAAACGATGATTAATATTAGTGCCAGTACAATTCGATAAATCGCGAATGGCGTTAATTTCACTTTTGAAATCAGCTTCAGGAAGAATTTAATCGAAATAAGTGCAAATACAAATGCGCTCACAAAACCGACTACATAAAACCAAAAGTGATCGGCGTTAATTTGATCCCAGTTCTTAACAAGCGACAAACCGCTTGCCCCTGCCATAATCGGCACGGCCATAATAAACGTAAAGTCCGCTGCAGTTTTATGGTCCAATCCTAGCAATACCCCGCCTGAAATCGTTGAACCCGAGCGTGAAAACCCTGGCCAAAGCGATAAACATTGGATAAATCCAATTTTCAGTGCTTTACTGTACGAAATATCATCCAGTGACGTAATGGCCGGCTTTTTAGGTCCCAATTTATCAGCAATAATCATAAAAATCGCTCCGATAATTAATCCTACAATTACGGTTTTGATGCTGAATAGATTTTCATCGATAAAATCTTCAAACAGTACGCCAAAAATACCTGCTGGAATAATACCGATAATCACATGTCCCAGATTAAAACGAGTCTTTTTCTGTCCTTCTATTTTATATAATCCAACTAAACTTAGTAATCGTTTCCACATAACGAAAACGACTGCCAATATCGATCCTAGCTGAATGACAATTTTAAATGTATTTGCCGAACCTGATCCTAGAAATTCCTTCGTCTGCAACCACATATCATCAACAATAATCATATGTCCTGTTGAGGAAACTGGCGCAAATTCGGTCATCCCTTCGACAAACCCTAAAATTAAAGCTTTTAATAGCTCAATCCATTCCATTTTCTTTTCTCCTTTTTACTTTCTTATTCGCTAAATTTCACTTCTATTACCCATAATTCGGAGCGGCTACCAATACGTGTCGGAGGCCCCCAAAAACCAAAGCCGCTCGAAACAAGCGCATGTAACTGCTCTTTTTTGAGAAGGCCGTAATCCAACTCAAAAGTTCTTTCTGTAATGAGGTGGTTTGGCCACATTTGACCGCGGTGCGTATGTCCCGAAACATGGAAATCCACTCCTAAACGAGCCGGCTCATCCATATCCAGCGGCGTATGGTTCATAACAAACCAAGGCAAGTTTTCCTTTTCGGGCTGCATCTCTTTTAAGGCTAAACGGTTTTTGTTCGTCACGTCTTCCCGCCCTGTTAAATAAAAACGATTCGCCACTAAAATTGTTTCATCCATTAAGATTTTAACGTTTGCTTCAGCCATTTCCTTTTTAAATTCCGGTATTTCGTTACCGTAATATTCATGGTTACCCAGTACTCCGTATACACCATATGTTGCCTTTAAATTTTTCATCACTTCGCCCATGTCTTTTTCGACAAAGCGCTTTGGACTATCATCGACAATATCACCCGGAAGAAGCACTAAATCAGGATTTTGTTCATTGGAAAGCGCAACAAATTTCTCCAAATGTCCTTTCCCTGACAACAAACCGAGGTGGAAATCAGATGCCATAACAATACGCATATCATCTCCAGGTTTATCGATGTTGATTGTCGCATTTCGAACTACCGGTGAATAAGCAAAATATGTACCTGCAATCAATAAAACAACGAGTAAACCAACAACCCCTGTACCGACCATTTTCGTTGTAAGCGGTGTAAGTCTGATGATTAAGTTGGCGATGATACAAAGGAAGAGCCCGTACTGCAAAAAGAACATCCAATAGCTGCCGAGCACCGAGAATGGCGTGAACAGTGGATGGAGCTTTCCTATAAAATAACCGTATGATACGAGAAACAGCACTGTCCAATAAATAATCGGCCAGCGAAATTGCTGAATCGACAACAGCCATGCCCTAAAATTCCAGCCAAGATAAAAAGTGAGACCACTGTATATCGCTAATGCTACTATGCCTAAAAGTATACGCATCGTAATGTTGCTCCTAACTTATTTTTTATCTACAATGTGCTATTTTACTATATTTTGGACTTATGGCGTTAGTCAATAATATTATCATCTTTTAATTTCAAAGACGATTAGTTGAGGTTTTCTAATAAATTCGATTTTTTTCTAATATGGCATTCACTTGTTCTAATAAAACCGGGGTTTTCTAATATCATCGCCGGATTTTCTAATATGTGCATGAACTTTTCAAATAACAGATCCGAACTTTCAAATATCCGATCCACTTCTTCTAATAAAAACTTTCTTTCTTCTAATAAATCCTGCACGCCCGCTACATCCGACCCAACAAATACAAAAAACTACAGCAAGGCACACACCCCTCGCTGTAGATTTACTCACTATTTATCTGTTGGAATACTAACCGTCACTTTAAACAGATCCCCATCAACTGCGATGTCCAATTGCCCGTCATGCAAATCAACAATTGACTGTGCAATGGCTAGCCCCAGCCCTGAACCTTCTGTATGACGTGATGTATCGGCACGTTTGAAACGCTCGATTAATTGGGAAGCTTCTTCGTTCAGCTCGTATTTCGCGACATTTTTCACAGTCAATTCGGCATT
Organism: Solibacillus sp. NPDC093137; assembly: GCF_050280445.1. Lineage (NCBI taxonomy): Bacteria > Bacillati > Bacillota > Bacilli > Caryophanales > Caryophanaceae > Solibacillus > Solibacillus sp. NPDC093137. The sequence continues at coordinate 150,959 of NZ_JBNNVH010000002.1, read as the reverse complement.
CCCCTCATGCGACTTCAAGTTGACGTAAACACGTGTGCCTTCCAACGAATATTTACGTGCGTTAATAATTAAGTTATCAATGACACGCCACCATTTTTGCCCGTCCACACGAGCATAAATCGGCTGTTCTGCGATATTGATACGTAAATCCAAATTGGCTGCTGCAAAGTCTTCTCCATGCTCACCGACCGCCTGCTGCAACAGTTGTGCTAAGTCGATGCGCTGTTTCGTAATTTCTACATTGCCGCTTGCCATTTTCGATACTTCAAATAAATCTTCAATTAATGTTTTTAAACGATTCGATTTCGCATCTAAAATGTCGATATATTTTTTTCGCTCTTCCTCTGTGATTGCTGGATTTTTCAGTAAATCCGTATACGTAATAATTGATGTGAGCGGTGTACGCAAATCATGGCTGACATTCGTAATGAGCTCTGTTTTCATCTGCTCACTTTTTGCCTGTTCATTCATACTGTTACGGACACCTTCACGAAGCCCATTTAAATTTTCGGCGTGTCTTGCTAAAGGAGATTTCCCTTTCACCTTTAAATCTTTTGTGAGACGGCCATGTGCCATGTTTTCAGTATGTTGCATAATACGGTTCAGGTAGCCCATACGACGCATGAACATATAGAGTGCCGGAATAAAGAACACTACAAATAAAAACATATAGAACAGGAAAACACCGAAACTGCCTGCTGTCATAACAACGGCAAATCCAAAGCCTCCAAGGAAAACAACAAGAAGCAATATTAGTGACTGCATCCCGATTGAACGATTTTCAAACATTGAGATAGCACCATCTACAAACTTCGCCGTAAATGTCTCCGGCCAGATTTTCTCCAAGTCACGCTGCCCTTTTAAACTTACCCATATTGAAACAACCATAAAGACGATTGCAACAATAAGCGCAAAACTGATAACGCCTGTCACGATAAAATCCGTAAGAAAACCCGAACGATTATCCGTATAATGATAAATTAGCGTCTGTATGGATCTTGTAAAAGAACCATTAAATATAAATGCAAAGTATGTTGCAATAAGAGTTGCTACGATTCGAATATCAATAGGGAAACGTTCAAATAGTTCACGTAGCTGGAACTGGCGATTGAACTGTTCAAGCTTTGGTTTTAAAGAAGTCATTAATAAAATAAAACTGATAATCCCTGCAAGAATAATGCCGTAATACACATATTTCGTAATGATAAACGCACTTTTTTCATTGCTTATATGAGTGTTTGCGATCCAACTAGCCGGCACAGTTACAACACCTGAAATATCCGATAAATCCTGCTCAAGTGTATAGCTATCTTGCAGAATCCCCATGCTATCATACTCATAATAATTAAGCGGATAGAGACCTGAGAGGCTTTTCCCTACATTGTTAACTGTTTTTTTAAAGACACTCTTTTCACTAATATCGCCATTACGGTAAACTTCTCCGGTTTTTTCATCTTTAAATTCATAAGCAAAGTAATCGTATTTGCTCAAAACTTCTTTCTTTTCTCTTTCAATTTCTTTAAGCTTCTGCTGAATTGCTTTTTTCTTAATTACTAGTATTTTTTCTTTTACATATTCATCATCTTCAAAGTTTTTCTTAATGTCGGCAATCTTGGCGTCACGTTCTTGTTCAATTGCCTCGATTACTTCCTGATCTTGTGTTCCATCTATTTCGCTTGCATACTGCTCTTTAATATTTTGAATTTGCTCAGCAAGGGAACCGTAATATGTACGGTAATCCTCAATTTCCTCAACCGATACTGTTAAAGCCCCTTTAAATTCTTCTTCCGTCGGCGTGTTAAACACATACTGCGAGAACTCATATACTAAGTTCTCTGCTTCATTGTTATAATTTTGCGATTCATAAAAAGTTTTTCCTAAATAACGACCGCCATTAGTAAAAATTAAACTTACTGCAGTTACTACTACAAACATAAGAAAAAGCTGGAGGTATAATTTATTGTTTTTCATTTTTCCTTCCTCCTCACTTAATTATCAATTTCGCCTCGGCGTAATTGCGTCCAGATTTTTTAGGCCCACAGGATGTGGGTTAGTCAGCCGTTGTCACACGATGTGACGTATTTAGGCTGACTTCATTGTCCCTTTAAAAATCTGTGACATCCGCCAGGGGCTTATCTTCATTCAGCAGGCTATCGAAGTACCCGTTGCATCAAATAAAACAAGTATTCCTTACCCGCTTATAAAAATGTTTGTATTCCGCTGAATGAAGATAAAAAATATAGGAATTGCTTTACTAAGGGAACGAATCGCCCTGTCAAATAGTCGATAAAATAAGTCCCGATAAAATAAAAACCGATCACCGCGCCGAGAGCTCCAACCCAAGAGAAAATTTTACTTTTCAATTTTATAACCCAATCCCCACACCACTTTTAAATAACGAGGATTTTTCGGATCGGCTTCGATTTTTTCACGGATTTTCCGGATATGCACGGCAACAATATTTTCTGCGTTATACGCGGGTTCATTCCATACAAGTTCGTAAATATCGCTGATTGAATAGACGCGCCCCGCATTTTTTAGTAGAAGCTCAGTTATTTTATACTCAGTCGGTGTCAGTTTGACAGGTTCTCCGTCCACACGGATTTCCCGCGCTGCAGCGTCCAGCTCCAGTCCTTCAACAAGCGGAGCGGCTTCTCCTGCAGTGCCGAAGTTGACATAGCGTCTTAGCTGGGACTTGACGCGTGCCATCAATTCAAGCGGGTGGAACGGCTTTGTAATATAATCGTCCGCACCTACTGAAAGCCCATGAATTTTATCGCTTTGTTCCGCCTTTGCACTGAGCATAATAATTGGGATATTGCGTTCTGCACGAATTTTGAATGTGGCGGTAATCCCATCCATCTTCGGCATCATGATGTCTAAAATCATACAGTGCACTTCATTTTGTTCAAGCAGTTCGATTGCCTCAAGCCCGTCTGCCGCTTTTAACACCCGGTAACCTTCATTTTTTAAATAAATTTCTATGCCGTCCCGGATGTCCTGATCGTCATCTGTTACGAGCACCGTCAGCTGATTCATCTTGCTCACCTCACAACTTTTTCTTATAAGTTTATAATAAAGCCCATTTCTTAACATCTAACTACTGAAAATCTGAAGAAATTCTTAAGATTTCTTCTTTAAATTAAAAGAGATTCCACTTTATATGCAATGTTTTCTACTTTCCCTGCGTTAGGTACTACTTTCCATTCAAAAAGTTCAACTTCGCCCACAGAACTTTCCACTTTATGGACAGTTTGTTCCACTTTCACCGCGTACTTATGACAATAAAAAAACTGCCTCCTATGAAGCAGCTTTCTTTGTGCCGAATGTTAGCACAACTATTCCACCTAATAATAAACTAACACCGATCCAAGCAACAAATGTTAAATGTTCCCCTACTAAAAACACACCCAGTAATGCAGCTGTTAAAGGTTCGGCTAAGCTTAATGTCACTGCGGCTGACGAACTGATTTTCTTTAAGCCGCCCAAAAATAATATGTATGCCAAACTTGTAGCAGCAAGTGCCATAAAAAGAATCGGCCAAATATTTACGCCTTCTGTCAGCCAGCCAAACCCGTCTTTTGCTGCGAGCGGCAACAAAAATAATGCGCAAATGGAAAAAGTCATCGCTACAGCAGGCAATGTTTCTTCCCGTTTCATCAACTGCTTACTCACATTCGTATAAAGCGCAAACATGGAACCTGCAGCCAATGCTAACCCTATGCCAAGCGGGTTGATCGCCGTCTCACCTTGATTCATAAACAATAGCAAGCAGCCGACAATGGCGAGCACTGTCGCAATTGCCCATACGAACGTTGGCCGGACTTTCCAAAAGACCCACTCGATGAATCCCGCAAATACTGGTGCACTTCCGATTGTCACAACCGTCCCTACTGCAACCCCTGTAAAGCGAACAGATGTGAAAAAAAGACTTTGGAATAAAGCAATTGCGATCGCTGCTAAAATGGTCCACTTCCATGACCAGTTACGGAATGAAATTTTTCTCATTAAAAGAACCGCCAGCAGCAACACCCCGCCGCCAATACCAGACCTTACACCCGCTACCGCAAAGGAAGAAATCCCTTCCGATAAAAAAGTTTGTGTTGTCCCGACTGTCCCCCAAAGCATAGCGGCCAGCAGCACAAACAGATACGGTAAAATATTCACATCCCACACCTCATTTTTATTAATTATGCTATCATACGTTGTAAGTCTATTCGAGATGAAGTTTTATTAAAATCGATTTATAATAAGATTAACTAAAACTAAAAAGGAGGCATCATGATGTATAAAACGGTAGAACAAACTGCAGCGGAGATAGGCATGCCTGAACATCAGGTTTTACAGTACATTTATGCTGGTCGCATTAAAGCAGTGCATGATGGTGAACACTTTTTAATTAATAGTGCGCAATTTGATACGTACCATCAGCAACTCGAACGAATTAAAGAAGAGATCGAAATCTGGAAGAACACGCCGATTCCCGAAGATGTCGATATAAAAGATGAAGACTAAAAGAAAAGAAGCGAATTCGTTCATCGAGTTCGCTTCTTTTTTAATCTCTTCTTATTATATAGTGACTGTAAACCCCGCACGTTTACCGATAATTTCAGCGTAATCCTCTACCATTACACTTGCAGTCGGATACATCCCCGCTCCAGGCCCAATTACAGATAATGTTCCAATGTAGTTTGTCTCCATCGTTACTGCATTAAACACATCGTCAACGGGATAAAGCGGATGTTCATTGTTCACTAGTAGTGGTGCCACTTTTGCCTGAATCGTACCATCTTCAAGTTTTTCCACTTCCGCCACATGACGATAGCGAAGACCTTGCGCTGTTGCTTCCGCTACTTGTTCTGATGAAATTGTATCAATTCCGATTACTTCTACATCTGCCCAATTTGGCTGTTCTCCAAATGCAAGGCTCGATAAAATCATAAGCTTTTTAAATGCGTCCTGACCCGATACATCATTAAATGGATCGGCTTCAGCATAGCCTAATTGCTGTGCTTCTTTTAATGCTTGTTCAAAGCTCCAGCCTTCCGCACGCATTTTTGTTAAGATATAGTTTGTTGTTCCATTTAAAATTCCTTGAACACAGCTTACTTCGTTGACAAGAAGAATGTTTTTCATTGTTTTAATAATAGGCACACCGCCTGCTACCGTTGCCTCAAAGCCTACGAAAACACCATTTACTTTCGCCAATGCTTCGAGCTCCTCACCCCGTTTTGCAAGCATTACTTTATTCGCTGTAATGACATGGCATTTTGCCTCAACAGCGCGCTTTAAGTAAGTGAATGCAGGCTCTTCATTTACAATCGCTTCAAATACAACTTGCAGATTATTTTCCGCCAGTACGTCATCCATTGATTCCGTCATTAAATGTTTTGTGCCCGGTACACGCTCACGGCTTGCATCGGTTACTAAAATCTTCGCGACCTCTAGTTCAACACCTAGCTTTTCGCGAAGCTCCTGCCTCTTTTCATTTAAAATATGGTAAATCCCCTGACCTACTGTGCCAAATCCTAAGATCGCTGCCTTGATTGTTGCCATTGCCTTTCTCCTCCAAATTCTTAACACACATATATTAACGAATAATTCAAAAAATTTATCTTAAAGAAAATTCTATCCTATATAATACATGAAAACAAGGGAAATCTCGCCTAGAAGGACATTTGTTTACTGTAAACGGTCAATATTCATCCAAATTTTATTTTTTAAGAGCTAATTTGGAGACTATGATGTTAATATTTCCAGTCACTACTTGTGTTTGAGGCTAAGCAGTTGAGAGAGTTTTGTTATGTTCTAATATATTCGGAAATCATCTAATATATTTTAAAATGTTCTAATAAAATTGCGATCTTCTAATATAACCGGTTAATGTTCTAAAATGAGGTCGCAATCTGCTAATATCCTCACTCAATTTGCGAATATCGCTCACACTTCTTCTAATATCGCTCATCATTGTTCTAATAAATCGCAAACACCGGTTTCAACAACCATTTCCTGCCTGGAAAATAAGCGTACCCAACCCTCAAATTCACCCAAATTCTAATAACATCGATATTTCTTCTAATATCCCCAAAATTTCTTCTAATAATCGTTTTCATACTTCTAATAAACCATATACACCGTGTAAAAAATCATCAAATAAAAAAACACTAGCAAGGAGGCTCGCTAGTGTTCCGGAATTATTTTATACTGCCACGTTTACATCATTATAGGCCCGTAAACGATAGGCAGTTAAAATCTTGGTCATGACGATTTCCTCTTTTGCCGAGTAGTCAGGGACCGCGTATGGGCGCTCCACTAACTGAAATTCACCATATTTTAAGAACCACTCTCTGGCTGGCGATAAAATATGGGCTGTACCATGAATTTTGTATTCCTCGGCAACTTCTTTTACAACATAACCTGCTGTGGCAAGATCGTGAGCTTGTTCAGAGAAGGCACTGTGTCCAAAAACATGCTGCCACATCGTATTCACATCCGCCAAAATTTGCTGGATAGCGCAAGCGTTCACAAATTCCTTTACGTCATTAAGTTCATAAATAATATAGGCTGCAATGTTTTGTGCACTGTATACTTTCCCCATGTTGAACAACTCCTTTTCTTCCAATGATGCTGCAACATCACTTTAAATTTTTCCGGTTGGTAATATTATTATCCCAATTGTATTACTTGGTATTAAATTTGTCAATAAAACTTATAAAAATAGTAGGGATTAATTTTCTAAAAATTGCTTAGCTTCTCGAATGGGAAAAGCTAAGCCTTTTTTAAAGGTTTATGCGTTTGTTTCTGCGCCTACTTCAGCCGCAACTTTCGCTAATGCCTGTTCTAAATCTGCGATAATATCTTCTGCTGCTTCTAACCCGATCGATAAGCGAATGAGCTCTTCCGATACGCCGGCAGTTTTTAGTTCTTCAGCAGATAACTGTTGGTGCGTTGTGCTCGCAGGGTGGATAATCAATGAACGGGCATCCCCAACGTTTGCTACGTGTGAAAACAATTCTACGTTATCGATTACTTGGCGACCGGCTTCGCGTCCACCTTTAATGCCGAACGTAATGATAGATCCAAAGCCGTTTTTCAAGTACTTTTTCGCCAAATCATGTGTCTCAAAATCTTCAAAGCCGTTGTAATTTACGTATTCCACAAATGGGTGGTCTCTTAAATACTCGGCAACTTTTTGTGTATTTTCATTGTGACGGACAATACGCAAATGAAGCGTTTCAAGTCCTTGCAGGAAGTTAAATGCTGCGTCAGCAGATAATGTTGGACCAAAATCACGCAATAGTTGAACACGAAGCTTTGTCGCAAATACTGCGCCTGCTGTGTCAATCCCGTAGCGTAGACCATGGTAAGAAGTATCCGGTTCTGTAAATCCTGGATGTCTTCCTTGTGTCCAGTCGAACTTCCCTGCATCAACGACAATCCCGCCGATTGTCGTTCCATGACCACCAATCCATTTTGTTGCAGAATGGATAACAACATCCGCACCGAATTCAATCGGATTACTTCCGTATGGGGAAGCAAATGTGCTGTCGATTAATAAAGGAAGACCATTGTCATGAGCGATGTTTGCTACCGCTTCAATATCCAGTACTTTCAAGCTTGGATTTCCAATAATTTCAGCGAAGATCGCTTTCGTTTTATCCGTGATTGCCGCCTGGAAGTTTGCAGGATCTGATTCATCCACAAATTTTACTGTAATGCCGTAGCGAGGCAATGTAGTTGCGAATAAATTGTAAGTCCCACCGTAAAGTGAACCTGCCGCAACAATTTCATCCCCTGCACCGGCTACGTTTAAAATCGAAAATGCTACTGCTGCTGCGCCAGATGAAAGCCCTACTGCAGCTGTACCCCCTTCTAATAAAGCAACCCGCTCTTCAAATGCCCCGACTGTCGGGTTCATAATACGAGAATAAATATTGCCTGTTTCCTGTAATGCAAATAGACGTTGCGCATGAGCTGTGTCATTAAATGCATAGGCTGTTGTGCGGTAAACTGGAACTGCAATTGCACCTGTTACCGGGTCTGGCTTTTGTCCCCCGTGTAATAATAAAGTTTCTGGTCTTAAATTTGTCATTTTATTACCCCCAAAAATTTAATCGATGGTGAAATCGGTGTTTTTTGAGGAGGATTTTTTAAATGAAAAAAACCCTCTTCAGTTAAGAAGAGGGTTGCGCATGAGCAAGTTTGCCTCCTCTTATCTTTCAAAATGATTGTCCATTTTGTAGGAATTAGCACCTTAGTCAGTTCATCACTTACTGGTTGCCGGGCATCTCAGGGCCTATTCCCTCCGCCGCTCTTGATAAGAGTTATGTGATTTGTGTTCCATCGTTGAGTCTCAGTATAAAACATACTAATCCGATATGTCAACACAAAAAATTAAAATTTTCAGATTTCTATTCGGATTACTCTTATCTGTATTTAACGATATGCAAAAATTCCTTCCTTATGAATTGAACAGACGTTAATAATCGACTTCAAGTAAAATATTGACTAAAATAAGCTTGAAGGCTATATATTTATTTTTTTTATTACATATAAGGGAGATGTTCACGTGAATACAAAAGAATTATTACGCAGTCATACATCTGTTCGTAAATATACAGGTGAGGAAATTTCTAAAGAAACTGTCATCGATTTAATCGAAACTGCACAAATGGCGGCAAGTTCGCATTTTGTACAGGCCTACAGTGTCATTTGGGTAACGGATGAAGAAAAGAAAACGAAGCTTGGTGAACTGTCTAAAAATGAATTCCAGTTCAAAACAGCGGGCGCCTCTTTCTTGTTTTGCGTAGATTTCAAACGTTTGCAAGTAGCCGGTCAAAAACATGGGGTTGATATTTCTGCTGACACGGCTGAAAACGTGCTTGTAGGGGTAGCAGATGTTGCATTATTTGCTCAAAACTTCGTTATTGCAGCTGAATCAATGGGTTACGGCATTTGCTATATCGGTGGTGCCCGTACAAATCCTAAGGAAATCAGCGCGCTGTTCAATTTACCGGAATACGTTTTCCCGTTATTTGCGATGACAATCGGTACACCGACAAAACGCAATGAAACAAAACCGCGTTTACCGGTAGCTGCGGTATTGCATGAAAATGGTTATGACGTTGATAAGTACGAGACGCTGCTAGATGAGTACGATGGAATTATGGAAGACTATTACAGCAGCCGGTCTTCGAATCAGAAGACTGCAACATGGACGAAACAAATGGCTGATTACTTAGTTGAACAAAACCGTCCGCATATTAAAGACTTCCTTGCTTCACAAGGCTTTACTTGGAAGTAAGCTAATAAAAAGGAGTATGCCGCAAAATGGCATACTCCTTTTGTTTATTTCAACCCTTCAATTTGCAATGCTTTTACAGGCTGGAAATCTTCTCCTGTTTTTGCATACGTTATCGTCGCCTGGTCACCTTCTTGCAAGTATATTGCAAACGGTGCAACTTCCGTAGAAACGATGAAGTTTTCACCTGTGTTCGCCAGGAAGGATACAATTGTGAAATCACCTACACGCTCTTTATAAACACGCATGACTTTTACCGTCGCTTTGGCCTCTTCGGCATTCGAAGTACCATCTACCGTACTGCCGCCACGGCTTAACGCTGTTTTATAAAGTCTTAACGCTTCATTTGGTGTTGTACCATATGCCGAAATTTCAGGATTTGCTGCTGACACGATAAAGTAATTTTGCAGGAATCCGTTCGCATCAAGTACAGCTGACAGCCAGCTCGCTTCACCGTAGAAGTTATAAAGGATCGGCATTTCGCCCTCCCATTCTTTTTCGATGAATTTTTTCTCGATAATTTCAAGAGCCCCTTGGGAATCCATATAAGACTCTTCCAGATTTCCAGTATAGTACGTTGCTTCACCAGTACGTGCATGTGTTAATGCATAACCAAGCATCGAGTCAACGCCCTCTTTTGGACTTGTAAAATCAGTGAAATAATACATTTCCCCGTCTTCCATAAAGATCGGACTTACATTTGCTTCCGTACCTTCATCACTCGGTAACTTAACATCCTTTTTACCGACAAGACTATTCCAGAAGCCGTGTACATAGTTACCGAAATAACTGTTTTGCAAACTTACTGCTTCCGGTGAGACAGCACCGTCAATAAATGCCGGTACATCTGCAATCGCAATTTTCTCTGTTGCACCCGTCTCCGCATCAACAAGCACAATCCCTTTTACATCAAAGCCGTTACGAGCAGAAATGAATTCCCCGTAAGAACGGATGTAATATGGTTTTCCATCTTCATCAATTTCCAGCTGCGGATCTCCATAGAAAATTAATGATGGATTTTGAAGACGAATATGACGCTCCAGGTTTTTATTTAAATAAGCAGATGGAACATAGCTCATTTCTGCCTTCACAAACTTTGGATTATCGCTTGAGTCAGTAGCACTCATCGTGAAATATCCTGGAGTTGTTTTTCCGTTAAACCACTTAAAGAATCCTGAAAACTCTACAGGTGCAATGTAAACATACTGATCATTTACTTTTTGAATTTGCAGATTTCCTAATTCATAATAGCTCGTGTTTGGCACCTGTCCAAACGCTTTTTTCATTTTGTTTTTAACAAATTTCGGCGGTACACTTGCCGGTGTTTTCGTCTCATCAAACGCCGAAATTTCCGTCTTTTCCTTCATTTCTGAAGACTTGAATTTTTCATCTGCATTTAAAAATGGTGCACTTACTAAATAGCCGATCCCAATAATGCTGACAAGCACGATCGCAGATTTAATTTTTTGCTCCTTACCGACTGCAAATATCGCGCCAATAATCGCTACAACAGGTATTACGTATAAAAAAATCGTCCAGCTTAGATCGATTTTAGAAATATATACTGTTAAAAATACTGAAATAAAACTTACTATAAATGTTGTAATGAATAAGCTCGTAAATGTTTTTGATGAAAGCTCCTTATTGCGAACTTTTTTTGATAACGGCATTAATAATAATGTGATCAAAAGTGATCCAATTGCCGTTATTAGCAATAATTGTCCCATAACAATCACCCTCTCTTACTTACTATGTACGAATAACCTTTCAAAAAGATTCATAAACAAGTAAAATCGCATAATTTCTGGCATAATAGAGCATATATTGTATTTTTATGAAATCATAGTTTAGTTGTTTAGTAATTATATATAAATATTATACTCAGGGGGTTAATGGATGGCACGGAAAGTTTTGATTTTACTGTTCTTCGGGCTTGGCTTGTACTATGTATTCTTTTTTGAAACGATTGATAGTTCACTAAAAATGGTCTTTAAACTTTTGCCAATGATTTTGCTTATAGCGCTTGCACTTTTAACAAAAGTACATGTGAAATCTCCATATTATTGGCTTATCTCCATCGGTTTAATTTTCTGTGCGGTTGGCGATTATACATTGCAATGGTTCATCGTTGGACTGAGCTTTTTCCTGATCGGTCATATTTTCTATATTTTTGCATTCCGTTCAACAAATCAGCAGAACACACCACTGTATGTAAAAATTACTTTAGCTTTATACGGTGCGGTTATGATGTTCTGGATTGCGGGAAGCCTGCTACAAAAAGGAGACACTGTACTTGCCATTGCAGTGACCGCTTATATTTTAGTTATTTTAACAATGGGATGGACATCATTCCGAACAGGAAGTAAGTTTGCTGTCATCGGCGCCATCCTCTTTATCATGTCGGACTCAGTATTAGCTATTAACCGGTTTATGTTTGATGTTCCCGCTTCCCATATCCTGATCATGTTCACGTATTACGGCGCACAGTTTTTCCTCATGCTCAGCATAATTGATTATGATCGATTACGATCGCGTCCAGATTAAAAAAATATCATTTAAAAAATCTATGATATCTGCCAGAGGCTTATCTTCATTCAGCGGGTACTTAAGTAGCCGCTGAATGAAGATAATTAGTTCAAAAACCGAAATAAAAAGTGTAGAATAAAAGCAATAAGTATTAGGAGGTCTTTTTCGTATGAAAGAGAAAGTAATTGAACGTTTAGTACGCTATGCAAAAATTGATACACAATCAGATTTCAATTCTGACACTACCCCTTCAACAATGAAGCAATTCGATTTATTACATGTATTAAAAGATGAATTGGCAGCAATCGGTTTAACGGATATTACGCTGGACGAAAACGGCTACCTATTTGCAACACTTGAATCAAATACAGACAAAGACGTACCGACACTTGGCTTTTTGGCCCATGTTGATACGACATCGGACTACACAGGAACAAATGTACAGCCTCAGCGCATCGATAACTATGATGGTGAAGCGATTACATTAAAAAATGGTTTAGTCATGGCACCGGACTACTTCCCGAACTTAAAAAACTATGTTGGCCAAACGTTAATTACGACAGACGGCAATACATTGCTTGGTGCGGATGATAAAGCCGGCATCGCTGAAATTATGACGGCAATGGAATACTTAGTTAACAATCCAGAAATCAAGCACGGCAAAATCCGTGTAGCATTTACACCGGACGAAGAAATCGGGCGCGGTCCGCACAAGTTTGATGTCGAGAAATTCGGTGCGGATTATGCTTACACAATGGATGGCGGTCCCCTTGGTGAGCTACAATTTGAAAGCTTTAATGCAGCTGGCGTAAAAGTAACGACACGCGGCACGAACATCCACCCGGGTTCAGCAAAAAATAAAATGGTGAACTCGATTACAATGGCGATTGAATTCCAAAATGAAATGCCTAAAGAAGCGGTTCCTGAAAAAACGGACGGCTATGAAGGCTTTATCCACTTAATGCATTTCAACGGTGGCATTGAAGAAACAACAATGTCATACATTATCCGTGACCATGACCGCGCTAAATTCGAAGAGAAAAAAGCGTATATGGCAAAGGTCGGCAAAGAGTTACAGGCAAAATACGGTGAAGAAGCATTAACTGTAGCGATCGAGGATCAATATTACAATATGGGCGAAAAAATCGAGCCTGTTATGGAAATCGTCGATATCGTAAAAGAAGCGTTTGCCAAGTTTAACATTAATCCGATTGTCGAGCCAATCCGCGGCGGGACTGACGGTTCTCAGCTATCATATATGGGCTTGCCGACACCAAATATTTTTGCGGGCGGCGAAAATATGCACGGTAAATATGAATTTGTATCAGCTGAAACGATGGAAAAAGCGACGGAAGTCATTATTGAAATTGTTCAGTTATTCGAACAACGTTAATAGTAATTTTTAAATGGGGCGATTACTTTCGCTCCATTTTTTTGTATACTTAATAGACAGAAAATTCAATACAATCAAACGAGGTGTGTGATGAGGGAAATACTGATTGGCATTTTAGCGGCCTTATTTTTTGCGGTTACATTTGTATTGAACCACTCAATGGAATTGGAAGGCGGAAGCTGGCTATGGAGTTCTTCACTCCGCTACTTCTTTATGCTTCCCTTTCTCATTTCCATTGTTGCTATCCGGGGAAAAGGCGGTTTTCGTATTTTATCGAATGAAATGAAAGATCATCCCGGTGCATGGCTCATTTGGAGTTTTGTCGGGTTCGTATTATTTTATGCGCCGCTTACATTTGCCGCGGCATTCGGTCCAGGCTGGCTCGTATCGGGTACATGGCAGTTTACGATTGTAGCAGGTGTTTTATTGGCTCCGCTATTTATTACGACTGTCGCCGGAAAAGACGTCAGGGCAAAAATCCCGCTTATTTCACTTGGCATCTCGGGCATTATTTTATTCGGGATTTTGCTTATTCAAATCCCGCAGGCACAGTCAGTTTCTATGAAAAGCCTGCTTCTCGGTATTCTGCCAGTAATTATCGCGGCATTTGCCTACCCGCTCGGCAATCGGAAAATGATGGAGTTATGCAAGGGAAGAGTCGATCCGTTTCAACGTGTTCTAGGCATGACAATCGCTTCCTTGCCTGCATGGATCATACTCGCAATCTATGCATTGTTTACTGTTGGCCTGCCCTCTGCGAGCCAAGTATATCAGTCGCTGCTCGTTGCTGTTTCTTCAGGTGTTATTGCGACAATACTTTTCTTTATCGCAACAGACCGTGTGCGCCATGATCAAGGAAAGCTGGCGGCCGTTGAAGCAACACAATCGACAGAAGTGCTTTTTGCGATGGTCGGTGAAATGATTTTACTAAGTGTACCGCTTCCGCAGCCGATTGCTTTAATCGGATTGGCGGTTATCATTATCGGCATGCTGCTACATAGCTATCACACAGTACTTATGAACAAAAGATTACAGGCAGCAAGTGAAAAAGGGTAGCGACATTGCGTCACTACCCTTTTTGCTACATCCCCCACTGCCAAATGCCAGTCGGATCTTTATACATTATAAACACATATTCCCCTACAGCTTCGCGGTTGTACTGGTAGCGTATTTCCACTTCTGTATCGGATAAATACGTAACATTTCGGTAGGACGCTTCCAAAAACAGCTCGGCTAAACGGTTCGAATGTGTAAATGGAATATCACTTGCCGATAATCTTTCACTAATTGACCCATCTCCAAAAATTTGATCATACAAATAAAGATCAAAGTATTGTTCTGGTGTATAGTCATTTTCTAACTCAAAATAAATTGATGTTGTTGTACTTTCCTCTGCCAATGCTACGACTTCCCCGTAAATTTTATGCACAGCGGTAATTGTACCTGCCTGCATTGTACCCTCTGCCGGGAAATGATTCACCAAAAAGTATTCACGCGCATTCAATAACTGATCGTAGCCTCCTGCAATCGTATTGCCGTTTTCCTCATACAATTCCTTTAATTCCGATCTTACAGGCTTCCCATTTACCGTTAGCTTGCCGTCCTGCAAAACGACACGGTCTCCTGGTACTGCAACTACTTCATAATAGGCGTTTTCGTATATTGGTAAATGACTGCTCGTATTAGTCATCGTTCGTACTACATCGCCCGCTTCATATACGGCTTCATCAAATAAATTTTCCTGACGTTCTATCACTGTATGGTAAAGTCCCTTTTTCCCTGCAAGTGTAAAGGTTTCTTTGTCTACATATTGTAAATCCGATAATTGTTCCAGCACTGGTAGCTGTGCAAAGGAATCATAATCGATTGTTGATAATTGCTTCTGTTTTTGAAGAGTAGCAATTTCCGCTAAATCATCAAGCGGATCATAAGGGGCACCCCGCCCTTCATTTCCCGAATTATGCGTAAAAGGAACGGCTGTCATAAATAGGAATACCGCAACTGCTGCAACAGCTGCCGTTACTAATTGAACATGCCATGAACGTTTCTGTTTTCGGGGGGGCGGAGTCAATTCGGACTTCACACGCTGCTTAATACGACTTTCCTGCAAGCGTGTATCACCCATCATTTCATCCAGTTGTTTTCTAAATGGATCCATGCATCATTCCTCCAATCCCTCTTCGCTAAAAAACTCTTTCAATTGTTGCTTTGCTCGACGCAAACGTGTTTTCACCGTATTTTCATTCAGCTGTAAATACAGTGCAATATCGGCAATGGACTGTTCGTCATAATAAAATAAAATGAGCGGTTCACGATATTTCAGTGGTAGCTGGAATAACTTCTGTTCAAGTGATGCAAGATGCTCTTTTTGTATAACTTCTTCGTCCGTACCTTTTGTTTGAGCAAAGATCGTTTCAAAAACGACATCCTTTTTATGCTTCCATGAGCGTAAATAATCTTTTGCGCGATTGGCTGTCATTTTTGTTAAATACGTTTTCAATGACGACTCATTGCGAAACTGGTCGCTCTTTTGAAAGTATGTTACAAACACTTCCTGTACGATGTCCTCGGCGGTAGCCCAATTTTTAACGTACAAATAAGCAATGCGCACTAGATAACGCGTGTGCTCATCAACAATTGCATCAAATTCTCTCATGTAACGATTAACACCTTCTTATATCCTTAAGACCAGTCCACCCCCTTTACAAAGGACGTGAACTGTTCAAATGTTTTATTTTCCGTTATGCCGAAACGATTGACCTCATAATTTGACTGCTGCATATTAGCATAGCCTTCATTTGTAGTAAAACCGATTAACAGCCCTACTTCCTTCATCGCTGCGATCATATCTTCATCGTAATGACCAAATGGATACGCTAAAGAAGTCGCATTCGTCAGCATGTTTACATTTTGCTGCAAATCCTTCGCAATGTCAGCGGATGTCAACTCTAATGCGATTCCTGCCCCATTGCTGAACTGATGCAAGTTATGTGTATGCGCTTCGTATTGAAACACGTCCGTCATTTGCTGCATCTCTTCGGCCGTGAAAAATTGAAGGGGTCCTTTGGCGTCAAAAACTTGTTCACCTTCAAAGCGCTCTGTACGAGAAGATATAATATGCTGTACCGCAGAAAATCCATGTTCCTTTAAAATTGGGTAAGCATAGATCTTTGTCGATAATAAACCATCGTCAAATGTAATGAGTACTGAATTAACCGGTAAAATTTGGCGACCTTCCAAATAATCATAAAGCTGTGTTGTCGAAATTGTTGTAAATTGCTCTTCAGCTAAAAAGGCCATTTGCTGTTCAAATGATTGTACAGAAACCGTACTCGCATTTGTCACCATTTCTTCTTTCGGCAAAATATGATGATACACTAAAACTGGAATTCCTTCATCTATTTCAACTGATGTTTTATGTATATAACCGGCACGTTCTCCTACTTTTATGACAAACCAACCGTCAATCTCCCCCACGATCGGGTAACGAAACCCCTGTGAAAGCTGCAGCAACACACTGCTCTTAAGATCTTTTTCTTCATATACATTTATTTGTTCTGTCGTTTTAATTGAGTTCGTTATTTCTGTATTAACTAACGTCTCAAGGGGACGTTTTTCTACAGTGGCACTTCCCTTTTTAATAAAAGCCGAAATTTTCCCGAATCGAAGTTCGTAATAAAGTTCATCTTCTCCTACGATTGCAAAAGAAGTATTCGAATGTACAATTCCAATTTCCGTGAGGGCATTTCCTTTTATATAAATCGGCTGTTCTTCATTCAGTACTATGACTTTTTCAAATAGATGCGTAGTTTGTTCTATTTGGGTTCCTTTATCTATAGCTGTTATATCCTTTTCATTTGCAACTGCACGTTCAATCTTTTCACTTGAACCTCTATATTCAATTGTCAGGAATAATACGCATACAGCGATAAACCCTACAGCAATTAACTTTTTCATCATTTCCTCCGCCTACATTTTTTATTTAAGCAACGTACAGACGGAGAAATTCAAAATAAGTTTCAAAAAAGTTTTAGAAATTTTTTATACACAAAAATACCCGTATCTGTAAGCGACACGGGCAATGGGTCTCCCAACAAAGGAAGAAAAACTAGAAGAAAAATATAAAGGGTGAAAAACTCAGTGTCTGACACACAGTCAAACTTACATTCTAAATGAGGGGGTTTAGAACGCTATGGCTGAGCTAACAAACTCCTGGAGAAAAGTTGTTAGCTCAGACTTATTTGTACTGTATTACAAATAAGCTCTTGCTACAGTTATAATGATAATGATTATCAGTATCATTGTCAACCCGTTTCCAAAAATCTTTTTAAGTATTTTTTAATGAACGTCGATATTGGTACTGTTTGTATTGGAAGACCATAAAGCAGCCGATACAAAAGCCTAAAATTGCTACAAATGATGCAACCGCCACCATAATCGTAAAGCTGTATGCAACGACCGGCCAATCAAATGCAAACCCTACTATTCCACCTGCCAGACAAATGCTTGCAATCGCTGAATTGAATTTTTGCTGTCCGATATCTTCAGGAATATACGTTTTGATGTCTTTCGTTAAAAATATTTTCGCAAAACGCATAATTGGATTAAACCCGGTGAAAATCCCAAGTAAATTTGCAATTAACGGTATCGCTAAAATCCAGTACTGTCCTGTCACCCATGTGATAACGACTGATAAAAATATAACCCACTGATTTACACGAACTAATGGTCTTGGTACAGAAATCGGTTTTGTCATTAAAACCAACCTTTCTTATATGTTTTATTCATTTTAGCGTTTTTTACCGCGTTTGGGAAGAGAAATGGTATAGTAAATGTAAATATTTTTTTAGAAAAGGTGATACGTATGCCTGCACTTTCTTATGATCAAGTAAGACAATTAAATTCCTATAGTATTTTTACCGAAGAACCTGACCGTCCATTATTTACATTGGCGAATCTACATAAAGACTTCTATTTGACAGATTTCCGCAATTTGATGATGGGCATCACGAATGCTGCAACGGAAGCTGCGGCCATCTCCCACTTCGGACGTCGATACGGCATGTTTGTCGCAATGCAGTTTTATATGCTGACTACGTATGATGAAGTTTGGGACGGCAAGCCAGAAGATTTGCGTTTCGCTATTGTTCAGGAGTTCGGCATTCATACACTCGGGATGTATATAAACCCAAATGATTTCCGTTATGTGGAGGATGATGAGCGCGAAAGAGTGATGGCGGATATTTTATATAAGACATCTGTTGTTATTGGCCAGCTACGGAAAACAACGTCCATTTCGCCGCTGACTTTATGGGAAAATATTTTCGGATACATGCTTTGGCACTTCCATACATTACTCGAAAATCCGGCATTGGCTGACCGTGCTTTCGAGGACCTGGACATGCTCGAAGATAAAAATGTTTGGCGTTACTTCTCGGACAAATCACTGTTTTTAAATTATACAGGCGGAAAAAGCCCTTCTGCTCTCATCAATCAGCCTGTTCGCAAAAGCTGCTGTTTTTCAAAAGACATCCCCGGCTTAATGGCTTGCGGATTTTGCCCGATGAAATAATGTTTTGTTTTAAATGCCGTTTAACCGCGGCACTTTTTTATTTTGCAGGATTTGCTTGGGGTCACGTGTTTCTATTATCCGGCCTTCTATTATCGCTGCAACCACTCGACGAAAAAAAACGATGCTACAAACTTCATAGCATCGCCTTATCATCTTATTTCATTGCACTGTTTTTCAAAGTTGTTGCGATCACTTTGGCGCCATCGAGCAATGCCTTTGCATCAAAGGTCATTTTCGGATGATGGAGTCCCGGACCAAGATCTGCGCCAACGCCGATCATCGTCGCCTTCAACTCTGTATTTTTAATCGTATAGAAGTGGAAATCATCGCTTCCTGGTGTTACTACTGCCGGTGCCAGACTTTTCTCTCCAAGTGCTTCAACAATCGAGCGTTCTGCAATTGCTGCAGCTTCCGATGATACTTCCGCGCCTGGTGTAACGTCCATCCAATCCCATCCAACCCCAATATCGAACATCGCTGCAATTTGTTTCAAGCCTTTATCAACATCACGCTGTACTTGCGCCAATACTTCATTTTTCTGTGCACGTACATCGATTGAGAAAGTCGCATTTCCCGGAATAATATTGACGCTTCCGCCATCTGCTACAATTTTCGTTAACTTCGCTGAGTATACTTCAAATGGATCGACATGGATATTTTTCAGCATTTGCTGAATCGCTACAACGACATCAATTGCATTTTTCCCTTGGTGAGGACGAGCACCATGTGCATCAATACCAGTAATTGTCCCAGTTAAGAATGCTGCAGCACCATGATAGATTGCAGGTGATACTTTCCCTAATGGCAGCTCTTCCATAGGACGTAAATGAACACCGAATAAATGGGTAACATTTTCCATTACACCTCGGTCAATCATCGCCAATGCGCCGCCACCTGTTTCCTCAGCCGGCTGGAAAATAAAGCGGATTTTCTTTTTCAAAGGTTCATTTTTTAATGCATAAAGCGCACCTAAAACAATTGATATGTTTGCATCATGTCCACAAGAGTGATTTGCCTGCATAACCCCATCCACTTCCTGCCATAGTGCATCGATATCCGCACGAACCGCAATTGTTTCTTCGCCTTTTCCGATTTCCGCGACAAGACCAGTCACATCATCAAACTTTTTATAGCTGACGCCCATATCATCTAAGATTTCTGCTAATTTTGCTGTTGTATTTATCTCTTTCCAGCTTACTTCAGGGTTTGCATGGAAATATTGAAACCAATCAAAAATCATTTGTTCTGTAGAATTAACCGCTAACATGAAACGCACCTCGAATATTATTTAGTACTTCTATTATACAGTACAATTTTTGCATACTACATTATTAGTGCCTAAAAAAACGACATCTATCCAATCAGTTTCGTTGAATAGACGCCGTAATATTTTTAAATTCATTTTAAAAACTCCTTTATAGGCTTGAGAAAAACCCTTGCGGATATTGAGTGCGTTCTTCACTTTCCGAAACCTCTTGCTGCTCGGCTAACTCAAACTCCACCTCTTCGTCAAATAAGTAAGTTTCAAACGTCGACTTTAAAAGTGTTGACATATCATTTTCTCCCCTTTAAACTATTTGAATTTTTAATTAATTTAAATAATATAATGGTTTTTCAAGAAAATCAACAAATAAATGCACTTAATGCATAAAAAGTATTAAATCTATCTATTTTCGAGATAAATAGAAAAGCGCCTGAAATAAATTTCAGACGCCTCACTTTTATGAAATGGCCACTTTGGAACCGTTTCCTTTATTTCTAGTAATATATTGAATCACGAACATGACTCCAAATACAATAAGTCCAATTGTATCCGACAGTGATTCAGGGTAAATCATTGCTAAACCTGCACCCAATAAAATAATACGTTCAATCCAGCTTACAGGGCGGTACCAGTAGCCAATAATTCCGACACCTATTGCAATCATACCCATAATCGCAGTGAACACTACCCATAAAATTTGCCAGATCGTTACATCAATCATAAGCAGTGCCGGTGAGAAGACAATCATGTACGGAATAATGAATGCCGCGATGGCAAGCTTCGCGGAGTTCACACCAGTACGAATCGGATCTCCTCCAGAAATACCGGATGCTGCAAAGGCGGCGAGCGCAACAGGCGGTGTAATATCCGCAATAATACCGAAATAGAACACGAAGAAGTGCGCTGATAAAACTACAATCAGTGGAGCTGCACTTGCCGCTACGTCCGGCGCTAGTAATGCAATGATTGCTGGTGCAGCAATCGTTGATGTAATAACATAGTTTGCCGTTGTCGGTGCACCCATACCTAAAATTAACGAAGCAATCATTACAAAGAATAACGTAAGGATAATACTGCCTCCTGCTAATTTTACTAAGCTGTTTGCAAGGGACAGCCCTAATCCTGTCTTTACAACAACGCCTACAATAATACCCGCACAAGCTGTTGCAGCAGCAACTGCTAATGCCGAGCGTGCACCCTCAACCATTCCATCGATAATTTCTTTAAAGCCGAATTTCACGTCAGGATTAATGAACCCGACAACTATACAAGAAATAATTCCGTAAAGCGCCGCGTGAATTACCGGTACACCTGACATCATTAGAATAATAATCAGTACAATCGGAATAAGTAGATAAATTTTCTTGAATACTTTAGAGCGATCTGGCATTTCTTCATCTTTTAAGCCACGTAATCCTAAACGCTTTGCTTCAAAGTGTGTCATGATCCAAATACCTGTAAAGTATAGAACTGCCGGAATAGCCGCAGCCTTGGCAATATCCCAATATGTGACACCACGACC
This sequence comes from Solibacillus sp. NPDC093137, assembly GCF_050280445.1. Lineage (NCBI taxonomy): Bacteria > Bacillati > Bacillota > Bacilli > Caryophanales > Caryophanaceae > Solibacillus > Solibacillus sp. NPDC093137. The sequence goes on along the minus strand of NZ_JBNNVH010000002.1, from coordinate 129,381 downwards.
GATAAACTCAACCATTAAGAACGCAGCAGCACCCATGATCGGCGGCATTAACTGTCCACCTGTAGATGCTGATGCCTCTACAGCACCAGCAAAGTTTTTGTTGTAGCCGAGACGTTTCATCATCGGAATCGTATATGAACCTGAAGTTACTACGTTTGCTACAGAACTTCCTGAAATTGTACCTTGCAGTGCAGATGAGAAAATTGCAACTTTTGCAGGACCACCTGTTAATTTTCCGGCAATCGCAATCGCTAAGTCATTAAAGTATTCCCCTACCCCTGTTTTTACAAGGAACGCGCCGAATAATAGGAACGCAAAAATAAATGTAGAAGATACTGCTAATGGTGTCCCTAAAATCCCGTCTGTCGAGAAGAACATTAAGTTCACAATACTATCCAAACTTTGACCTCGGTGTGCCATAAAGTCCGGCATATACTGACCATAAAATGCGTAAAGTAAAAACAGCCCGGCAATAATAGTGATTGGTAAACCGACCGCTCTACGGGCACCTTCCAATACGATAATTACTGCCAGTATTCCGATATAGAAATCCATTGTTTGTAGTTGACCTAAACTTTGAACGAGCCGGTCATAATTGATTACCCAATAACTCCCTACAATAATAGCAATAACAGCTAAAATATAGTCATAAAACGGAATTGTCCGTTTTGATAGCTTACGGCTTGCTGGGAAGAGTAAAAACACAAACGTCAAAGCAAATCCAATGTGAACCGTACGCTGAATTTGTGCAGGAAACTGTCCGAAAATTGCTGTGTAAACTTGGAAAAGTGTAAATGCAAGTAAACCAAAATAGATGAAATGCTTCATGAAATTTTGCGGGTTACGCTGATTTGATTCCAAATCATATTTTTCAAGTAATTCTTGCTGCTGTTCCAAAGTAAGTGATTCGTGTAAAGCTTCTGTATCTACCGCCACTTTCTTCTCAGTCATCTAATTCGACTCCTTTCAATTTGTCATATAAAGACAATTTTTGAATTGTTACCATATAGGATTTCCCTCGTACTAAATGCTTTTTTAAAGGAATGATTTTCCCTCTATGCTGAAGATTTAATTTATAGTCGACATTCCCGATATGTAACGTAAAATTTTCTAATTTTGCATCATTGTACTGAAGTGTATAGACCCCATCTTCATATTGTAGTGTCTGCCCTTCTTCAGCATGCCCTGGCATCCCTATTGCCACATCCGTATACTCCATTGCAAGCAGCTGAAGTTCATTTGTAGGCAGCACTTTATAACTCTCTGTTACATCCGTTAAATGTATGGAATGAGTAAAAATCATCTGAAACTCATTTTCATCCTTCAACGGCAAAAAATGTTGAACAGGCTTCTGAACTCTTGTCTCTGTAAAAGTTATGCTCCGTTCAAAAGGAATAAACCAAACAATAACACTAAGAAAAACCAGGATGATAAAAATCCATTTTTTCATTTGAATGATCACTCGCTTAAATAGAAAATACAACAAAGGCCTCTGAAGCTATTTTTGCGACAGAGGCCCTTTGATTTTCCTAATTACTTCACTTCATCAAAGTATCTTTGTGCACCTGGGTGTACGTCAATACCGATTCCGTCTAAGCCTGTTTCAGCTTTAATAAATTCGCCTTTAGCGTGACCAATTTTATCTGTATTATCATAGATTGCTTTTGTCATTGCATACACTAAATCTTCTGGCAGGTCTTTATTTACTGCTAACATTGCACCTACAGAAACAGCAGGAACTTCTGCTTCTAAACCGTATGTGCCAGCAGGAATATTATCCACAGCATAGTACGGGTACTTCTCGATTAACTCTGCCGCTTTGTCTGCTTCAACTGGAATGATGTGCACCCCATTTGTTGCATTTAAAGCTTCAACAGCACCAGTTGGGTAACCAGCTGTAATAAATGCTGCATCAATTTGACCTGATTGAATACCGTCAGTAGATTCACCGAAGTCTAAGTTTTGTGCTTGAATATCATCTTTAATTGATAATCCGTGGATTTCCAATAATTGCTCAGCGTTTGCATAAGTACCAGAACCTGGTGCACCTACAGAAACTTTTTTACCTTTTAAATCTGCAAATGTTTTAATGCCTGAATCAGCTAATGTTACTAATTGAACTGTTTCCGGATATAAAGCGCCTAATGCAACTACAGAGTCAATTTTTTGCCCTTCGAACATTAAAGTTCCTTGAGTTGCATAGTAAGCGATATCTGTTTGAACGAACGCAACTTCACCGTCACCTGCAGCTAAAGCTGTCATGTTTGCTGCAGAAGCTTGTGATACCTCAGCAGTTGTTTTTACCCCTGTATCCGTTGTAATTAAATCCGCAAATGTTCCTCCTAATGGATAGTAAGTCCCTTGCGTACCACCTGTTAAGATACTTAAAAACCTAACATCTCCGAAATCTGCCTTTTCAGAGCCAGAATCCGTTTTGTCAGTACCTGTAGATGTTTCAGTACCAGTTGAAGTTGATGTTTCAGCATCATCATCCCCACCACATGCAGCAAGGACTAAAATAAATGCACTTAGTACTAATAAGAAAAGCATATTTTTAGATTTGAACATGAAATTATCCCCCTTTTTACCTTATTATAGAATTCATTTTACATACACAAATATTCAAAAGTCAATTAATATCTTAAAAATCTAATTATTAAGCAAGCTATAATATTCTATAAAAATCATAAAAGTGCTATAAAATGATGCTTTTCACTAACAGCCTTCAACTCTAAAATCACTCTCAGCTTTTAATACATGTCGTATAATGCATAAAAAATGAATAAAATTACTTTTCTAATATATATAATGTTATTGAAATATTCTGTATATTATTAACACAAAAAATCTCTTAAGCAGAAAAAAATACCTTTTCCCTTTAGGAGGAAATGGTATTTTTCGTGTTAAACATTTCTTAGTTTTTTGCCGTTACTCAACTACCCCACAAACAATTCGCGCACCTGAATTTCCTGATGGATCTGTTTTATAATCGTCCGGTTTTTCATGAATGACAACAGAAGTTCCATCTGCATCAAACAGCGAATTTTCTTTTCCTTTTTCAAGTGTAAAATCAGCTGTCACATAATTTAACTCCACATTACCCGCTTCATCGGCAGTAATATTCGGTAAATCACCTAAATGCGGGCCCTCTGGATTATCGACGCCATGCTGCTTTTTCATTGGATTGAAATGAGCTCCTGCCGATTCAAAGCTAGGGGGGTCACACTTCCCTACTTCATGCAGGTGGATTCCGTGATCACCCGGCGGTAAATTATTTAAAACAGCAGTCAGTTCGACTCCTTTAGATGATTCTTTAAATAAGATTTCACCAACTAGGTTGTTCTTTGTATCATACATCTGCGCCTTCGCAGATAATGCTTCTGGTGCACTTACCGGGACGGTTTCCTTTTGAAATAAATTACATCCGCTTAATAATAGTACACATACGAATAAGCTAATTACTCGCACACTATCCCCTCCTTGCTTCTAGTATTTCAATAAATAGGGCTGAATATACAAAAAGCCACCCAAAAATTGAGCAGCTTCTTTTCGTATTAGTCTAAAATTTTTATTTGTACTGTACGGCGGCCCCATTCATAAGCGTTACCTAAGTCTGGAATAAATACATCAATTTTATTGCCTTTAATTGCCCCGCCTGTGTCAGCAGCAACGGCTTCTCCATAACCTTCAACCCAAACTTTTGTCCCTAACGGAATGATACGCGGGTCTACTGCAATTACTTTTAAATCTGGATTGGCACGTAAATTCGTACCGTTTGCCGTTGTTCCTGAACATCCCTCACAATAGGCTGTATACGCTGTCGCTTCAACAGTCATCGTTCTACCTGTATCAGGGGCTGAACTTGTTGTTGTTTTTGCCTGTGTGCCGCCTGTCGCGCTTTTCACTTCACTCTTGGCGTATTCCTGTTGAGGTCCGGATATTGTAATGGAGTCACCCGGATAAATTAAGTCCGAATTGATATTGTTCCATTTCTGCAGCTGGTCAACTGTTGCATCATGAGCTAATGCAATATGAAATAATGTATCGCCTGGTGCAATCGTATATACTTTCTCATCATGACCCCCGATTTTTAATGTATCACCAACAAAAATTGTATTACTCGTTAAATTGTTCAATTCCTTTATCTCTTCAACTGATGTTTGAAACTGTTTACTTATTTTATAAAGTGTATCTTCAGGTTGGATCGTATAAGTATCTGCAGAAGCTTGAGATGCAAATAGCCCCCCTGTAGCGAATACTCCTGCCAATAGAACTGCCATTAATTTTTTCTTTGTCAAATTTCTGTCCCTCCATATTTTCCAAATAAATTTAGGTTATTTCGACTCTGCTATTAACCTTACAGCAAATACATTGCAACACGATGACGCGGATATGAACCCTCCATTACAAGCACATTGCAGAGCTTTTGGATAATTATTACTAAATTTGAAGCGATTTATACATAGATTTACCATTTTTTTGCGGAGTGACAGGATAAGAACGAATAATAATTGGGAATTCGTTTTCAGACTTATTACAAATCCCCTTGTTCCTTTAATAATTCTTTCAATTTTGACGATATAAAGTGAAACTTCAAACAGTAGGATTTTTCTCAATCCCACTGAGTTAGAAGGAACACAAGTTAAAATCGTCACATCCTGTGACAACACTTGTGTGACCAACATCGTGTTGGCCCGAACCATTCGGGCTTTTACGGGTAGTTGATCTCCCGCCTATTTCTTTTCGCACTGCTTAAATCTAGAGGCGGGAGCCTTACCTCTGCCGCTTCGCTTTCAAGGCGAATAAATTACTACCCGTTAATGCGGGATAAATGACAAGGAGGGATAACTATGGAATTAAACGCCATTATGTCAGCTCAGCTAGCATCACTACAGCAAACTGTGCAAATGAGTATTTTAGACAAGGCAATGAATACCGGTGCGGCGACTGCTGTTCAAATGATTGATGCTATGCCCCAACCGCAAGCAACTCCAGCACCCCACCCTTATAAAGGACAAATGATTGACGTCCAGGTTTAGTTTTAAAAAACAGAAAGGACGCTCACGCAAATTGTGAGCGTCCTTTCTGTTTTTAAATTCAGGTATGGCTGCGACAGACAGAGAATATTAGAACACTTTTTTACTTATTAAAAATTAGGCGCCTGTTATTGGCACTTCGGAATTACATAATCGAAGTGCGAGGAGACATTTAAAAAATTCTACATACTATATTGGATAATCCAACTTTTATTAGATAATGGACCAAGTCTTTTGTAGGTTTTTCATTATTAGAAATCATAATGCCTAATGTAAACGCTGCGTTAAATTTTGGTTAAACACTTTTAAAAAAACATTTTTCGGGTATAACTAATAGTACACTGATGATATAAGCTAAAAGGAGTGATTATTATAGGTATTCATACATTTTTTACAAGTCTAAATGATTTAGAGCGCATCATCCGCTGTCCGGGTCGCTTTAAATTTGAAGAACATAATGTGGCAGCGCACTCATGGAAAGTTTCCCAGTACGCGATGTTCTTCGCAACACTGGAGGAACGTGCAGGCAGTCAGATTGACTGGAAATCGCTATACGAAAAAACGATTAATCATGACTTTGCCGAAGTGTTTATCGGGGATATTAAAACACCTGTCAAACATGCAAGTGTTGAACTAAAGCAAATGCTTTCACATGTCGAAGAGAAAATGATGGAGAAATTTATTCGGGAAGAAATTCCACATGACTTACAGGATGTATTTTTTGACCGTATGAAAGAAGGCAAAGACGAGACAATTGAAGGACGACTGCTTGAATTTGCTGACAAGCTGGATCAGTTTTACGAGTCTTTTGCAGAGCTGAAGCGCGGGAATACAGACAAAGAGTTTGTTCATATGTATGAAACAGCACTTAGTAAGTTATTATTGATAGATCTCCCGATATCTGTAGATTATTTCCGCAACGAAATTTTATCAGATGTTGTTACGGAAAAAACGGTCATCGATATAGCACTTTTAACGGAAAACATTTTACAACAGCATACTGAATAATAACAGAAGGCTTCCGATTAATAAGGAAGGCTTTTTATTTTGGAAATAAATCCTACTGAAAATCTTCAATATATCCATTCAAATCATTTGACTTTTTTTTTAAAACATACTTTATTGCATTCCACATTAACTTACTATAAGATAACAATAAGGCTACGTTGTACGTACGAATATTAAGTTTTAACCTTTATACTTATACAGGGAGTTTTACATCGATGTTGGAATGGCGTGCCTGGACTCTTTTGACTTCAGGATAGACAGGATAGCATTTGCGAACACCCACTTTGAGGAGTGGTGGTTTAAAACTTTCTATAATAACTACGGCAATGTGGCTGCTTACATAAGCAATACAGCCATTACACTTACAGACACTTACACGAATTTATGTGTAGGTGTTTTTTTATTTTCCTTTTCCTGGTATCATCTGAATATAAAATCTATAACCTTGAAGGGACTGAACTATGCGCAGATGGCAATATTTTTTATCTAACTGATTAAAAAATATTGGAGGTAATTAAATTGATAAAAGAACTGAATACTAAAAGATTGTATTTGAGAAGAATGGAAATTTCAGACTCACCCAGCTTGTTTAAAATATGGTCTGATCCACATGTAACTGAATTCATGAACATATCCAGCTTTACACATGAAACTCAGGCGAAAGAAATGATCGAACTGCTTGAGGATTTGGCTCAGGCTGGTAAAGCTGTTCGTTTCAGCATGATTGAACGGGATTCGAATGAAATAATAGGTACGTGTGGATTTAACGCTATAGATTTTGAAAATGCGAAGGCGGAAGTTGGTTACGACATCGCTAAAGCCTATTGGGGCATGGGATTTGCACCTGAAGGTATCAGTGCATTACTGGATTGTGCTTTCGGAACTTTAAAACTAAATAGAATTGAGGCAAAAGTAGAACCCGCAAATGTTAATTCAATCAAGGTTTTACAAAAACTTAGTTTCACATTTGAAGGAACTCTTAGGCAATACGAAAAATCTAAAGGAAATTTTATCGACATCAATATGTACTCACGATTAAAAACGGACTAATTTAGTTCCCTTCCCTACTGCCTGTATCTTCAATAAGATATAGGCCTTTATTTTTAGTAACTCTGCAAATTTGCTCAAACAAAAAACCTCATTAAATAACTGTTCGTTATTTAATGAGGAAGAGATCATATAATTCGCTATCCCTTATAGATCAATGACTCTTTTTCAAGCAGAATCGGTCCAGTACTCGTTCTTACTATAAAAGAAGAGTGGTTTAAGTAATCAGCTAAAACAACCGCCCCAACGCCTAAAATCTCCACCTGGACATCAACACGTTGGGGACTTTTCTGCAGCTCTGAGAGAATAGGCTTCAACTGATCCAGCTCCTGTAGCTTTTCACAGTACAAAATAATGTCAATATCACTGTTTTCATGGCAGACATTGATTCCAGTTCCCATTGAAAAACCAATACTTCCGCCAATCCCCCATTTAAAACCGTCCAATATCTTTTCAATATAAGTAAGTGATTGGACATGCGTCGCAGGATACGGATTTATCAGAACATCAAACGGTCGAATTACACGTTTAATATTAGATATCGTCGTAATCGCTGCAAATCGTTTCGACCGATTATCCCCACGAAATCCTATCGCAACTTTCCCAGCCTCTACTTTCATACGTCTCACAACAGCAATACCTTGAGCCATTTCGTCCTCATCCATCCAAACAGGATAATCACAGAAGTAATCAATTTGATCCATGGACTTTAAATACACTAAATCATGTACAGTCAGTTCCATTGTTGTGTAATCTTTTCACGTACAGCAATCGATGCTTTACGACCATTTTCAACCGCTACTTTTGATTGAATTCGATTTGCTAACGTTCTATCTCCAGACTGAATTATATCTTCTTTTGCCATTACAATTGAATGAAGAACTTTTCGAACTTGTTCTTTAGATGGTTCGTCTGCGTTAATACCGTGGATCAACTCATGTAATGCGCCAAGCGTTTGGAATGAATGGACATCATACGCCATCGATGGAACAGATTTTGCGAATTCATCCAACTCTTCAACAGTACGCATTGTAACAAGCGCTGCTGATTTTTTGGACATTACATGTACTTGCACTTCTGAATCATCAAGCGAAATAATACGGTTACCTTGCATGCCGTGTGCTAAAAATGCTCCTGAAATCGCTTTACCTACAACACATGTGACGATCGGATGACCGCTTTGACGTGCATATGCATACGCTTCAACACTTGCTGCACATGCTAAGTAAATGCCGAATAATTCTTCATGATAGCCGAATGCCTGACCCGGAACATCGACAATAGGAACGATTAATCTTTTATCCGCTGAATCCTTATCTTCTTCAATTGCCTGACGTACATATTTTGCAACAGTCCACGCTTCCTGCAGACCAAACTCCCCATTGCTGGCACGGTAAAATTTATTTTCACTGTTTGGCACTACAGCAATGAAACGAGCTTTTTCTCCATTTAAATGGGCATCTGCCACTAAAACAGATGGCGTTTCTGAAATTGATGGTGCGTTATTTGTAAATGCATTAAACCACGTTCGGCCTCTGCTTGAGTTTTCCCCGTCTGCAACCTTTGAATCTGCAGTTGCCAATTCAGATCGGTTACTTAAAATCTCCTGGGCTTCATCAGTACCGATTTTCTGTTCAAACTGCAAATGATTCAGCATATTTAAAAATGTATCGTACTCAGTTGTTCTGTGTTTGAAGTTGTTTTTTGTCCATAAGTCTTCCAGCGCATCTAAGTAATTGACAACATCATCTTCAACGATGGCATCCACTAAATTCGAATTGTAGCGCATTGATCCACCAATCATTTTCCAGATAAACGGCTTTTGTTTTGCATTTAGCTCTTGGATACCCGCTTCCTGCTGAACTACTTCAGGGCCATTCATGCCAAGTCGCCCTTCTCGTGTCATGATTAAAGCGGAACAAAGACCAGCTGTTAGCGACATTCCTCCGAAAGAACCGACTTTCCCCGGAATAATACCGATTACAGGTACATATTTTTTCAATGCAACAATTGCAGAACTAATTTCAGCAATTGAAAGCAACCCGTAGTTCGCTTCTTGCAGACGAACACCGCCTGTATCGTAAATGATGACCGGATAGATCAGTTCCCCTGCTTCACATGACACAAATGCACGCTCTAAAGCACCTGCAAATTTTGCACCGGAAACTTCACCGATTCCCCCGCCTTGGAAACTTCCTTCTATTGAAATAACTAATGAACGACGACCTCGAATTGTCCCTTGCATTATAATCATTCCGTCATCACTTTGCGGCACGATGTTTTGTGCTTCCAAATGAGGTGATTCAAAAAAGTCGAACGGACCTAATATTTCATGTGCTGTTCCTTCATCTAATAGTAAAAGTGCACGTTCTCTTGCTTTACTTTCTACTATACTTACAGGTAATGTAATAGAATTATTCACCGAAAACCACCTCCGCTGCCTGTGCAAGTCGTATCGATACGACACCTGGTGTTGCACCGAAATCATTAATCTTGATTGAAGCCAATATATCCTGCTGAGAAACAAAACGCTCCACTACTTTTTGCCAAGTTTCAGCATAACCCGTAATTCCTGTACGAACTTCTACTTTTGTTTCCGAGCCTTCGATTGGCTGGATCAGTATTTCTAAATCCCCCGATCCTACAACCCCGATATGCGCTTGCTTAGTAACCGGACGATTTGCCTGAAACGTGTAATTCAACTTTTCCATGCTTTGCACCCCTTTTCAGTTTATCTGACATATTAATTACGAATAATGTGGCCGCAAACAAATCAGCCGATCCCCCTGGAGATAACCAGTGCTTAATATACAACTCATCTAGTTTCTTCATATTTGAAATTGAAAAGCTTGTTAGCAGTTTCTTCGCTTCCTGTTTCGCAAACTCCAATCCTTCAAGACCGCCTCGATGAAGTAAACACGTGTCGTTTAAATTTGCGATTAATACTAATAATGTAGTAAGTTTCGCATCTCTTAGCGACATCTTCTGAGCCGCCTGTAAAAACGCTGGCAAACTATACTTTTGGATATGCGGAAATGCCTGCTGCGCTTCTTCTCTGGCACCTGGAATCCCATAATTCTCTTTTACTTTGATCCCATTCGTTTTGGACTTTGGAATATATTGATCCGGAAGATTGGCCAGTTCTGCAGCATCATTAAATACTTGCGGAAAGAGTACCTTGCCCTGTCTTCTTGCTATTGCGGAGCAGAGTAAACCAATCGACCAGATCGCCCCTTTATGCGTATTACTATTTTCAGTAACCGCAAACATTTCCTTTTCGCCATTCCGTCCAATTGCGCCAAATTGTTCCCTTATTTCTACTGTTGGCTGTCGGTTGAAACTCAGCATTGCCATTTGATAAAACGTATTGTGCAATGAATGTGCTGAATTCTGCATTTTTGTTAAAGATAAATCATGATGCGCACCATTATTTTCTGTATCTACTAAACCAGGCTTTGGTGTTAATTGAACTTCTTCGATCAATGCTGCAACAGCCTCATCAGCAATCCGTTTACAAATCACATGCTGTTTCATCCCTTCAGCTCCTTACCAACTTTTGAATTTCGATGGTGGCTCATATAAACCGCCAGACCATTGAACAAGCTCATCAATATTTTTTGCTGCCAACAATGAACGATTCGCTTCACCGCGTAAAATATTTAAGTCTTCCGGCATTGCCACTAAACCGCGCTCGCGAAGTGATTTTGTACGCTTCACATCATTTTCCATCCCTAATGGTGTTACCCCTGCAATGGAAGCAATCATTTCTCTTCGTTCTGCCGGGCTATCTGTTTTATACAGGTAGGCAATCCCTTCTTCTGTCACAACATGTGTAACATCTTCGGCATAAATCATGACCGGTGCGACTGCCAGATTCGCCTGTTTCTTTACATCAATTGCATCTAAACGTTCAACGAAGACTGGTGTGTTGGCATCCTGGAATGTTTCAGCTACTTGCACAACTAGCTTTTTCCCGCGAGCCAATTCATCCTGACTCGTCATCATGTTATACCAAGCTTCTGTTGAGTGACGGCGTCCGCCCGGATCATGTCCCATATTCGGTGCACCACCATAACCTGCAACGCGCCCTTTTGTTACCGTCGAAGAATTTCCATATGCATCCATTTGCAACGTCGATCCGATAAATAAGTCAACTGCATACTGACCTGCAAGCTGTGCCAACGTACGATTTGAACGAAGACTGCCATCTTTACCTGTGAAGAAAATATCGCGACGTGCCTGCACATATTTTTCCATCCCTAGTTCACCGCCAAAACAGTGGACACTTTCTACCCAGCCAGTTTCAATCGCTGGAATTAGTGTCGGGTGCGGATTAAGAACCCAGTTTTTGCATATTTTCCCCTTCAAGCCTAATTGCTCACCATATGAAGGTAATAGCAGCTCGATTGCAGCTGTATTAAAACCAATCCCATGATTTAATGATTGAACGCCGTGTTTTTCATAAATACCGCGAATACACATCATCGCCTGTAAAATCTGAATATCTGTAATATGACGCGGGTCACGTGTAAATAACGGCTCAAGCTCATACGGTTCATCCGCTTCAACGATGAAATCGACCCAAGAACCCGGAATATCGACACGTGGCAGTTCATCTACAATTTCATTTACTTGAGCAATGACAATTCCATCACGGAAAGCTGCTGCTTCTACAATTGTCGGTGTTTCTTCCGTATTTGGTCCCGTATATAAGTTTCCGAAACGGTCTGCTTTATCAGCTGCAACTAACGCTACATTCGGAATTAAATCGATAAACAATCTTCCATAAAGCTCAACATATGTGTGCAGATCCCCTAAAATTAATCGGCCATCTTCTATCATTTGTGCGATACGTAAACTTTGAGGTCCCGCAAAACTTAAGTCAATTTTCTTAGCGATACCTTCCTCAAAAATATCTAAATGTTCCGGACGCGACACACTGGACATAATCATATGTAAATCATGTACACGCTCAGGATCGACCTTTACTAGAGCTTGTGATAAAAATGACGCCTGCTTTTGATTGTTACCTTCAAGAACAACCCGATCCCCCGGTTTAATAAGCAACTCAAGAACATCTACAATTTTCTCTGTAGGAATTGTTACACCGTTTACTAGATGCTCCACTTCCGCCAATCTCTTTTTCTTTCCTTCCAACCTTGTTGACCAAGAACGTTGCTGTTGAATTAATACCATATTTACACCCCTTCATTTTTTGCTAAATATAGACAATTATTAAATCCTTCCTTTTCGACACTGTAACTATCCGCCTCTTGAAATGCATTTTTGGCAAGTTTTTTTAACACATCCCCTGGCGACATTTCAATAAACTGACGTACTCCGTTTTCAAATAAAATTGAAGTTGCATCATGCCATCTGACGGGTAAAGCAATACTTTCAGCCAAATCCTGAACGATACGGGAAGACTGGCGAAGTACTCGTGCATTTCGGTTTGAAATCAACGGAAATTTCGGCCTTTGGAGCGTTATGTTCTCCATCTCCTTTGCCAATCGATCCTGAACCGGTAAAAACAATGGACAATGGGATGGTGTAGAAACATTCAGCATCTTTGCTGAACTTGCCCCTTTTCCTGACACGTAGTCCAATACGTTTTGCATTGCTTCCTTATGACCCGATAAAGTCAATTGCTGCGGTGCATTACGATTGGATACATAGACCGGTTTTTCATCCGTATGGAATTTCTGTGTAATTTCTATAAGAGTTGATTCAGGCAATCCTACAACAACCGCCATTCCATACGCCTCATCCTGTAAAGATTCCATCAGTTCCCCACGAAGCGAAACTAAATTCAGGGCATCATTGAATGTTAGTACCTCGCTCGTCACCGCGGCGGCAAATGCACCTACCGAGTGACCTGCCAAATAATCTGGTTTTGCACCTTCATTTAGAAAGGTGCGCGCTGTTGCAACACCGGCTGCCAGCATTGTAATCTGGACGTTTTTTGTGCTCTTTAATTTTTCTGCTGTTGCAAGCAGCTTAATATCCGTTTTTAAAACATCCGAAGCTTCATCTAAAGTTTCTTTAATAGTAGGGTGTGTAGGAAGTGACTCTAAAAACCCGCCATATTGCGAACCTTGTCCCGGAAAAAGCCATGCCTGTTTCATCGTTAACTTCCTCTCCCTTTGCTTTATAATTGCTTATTCCGGACACTGAAAATTACATCTTCTGTATGCTTTCTTAAAATGGACTTCAGCTGATCCAAGTCATCATTCTTTAAGCATTCGTAAATACTTGTATGTTCTATAATCGATTTTTCGATAATTTCATTATTAGAAAAATGGATTACTTGAATTCGAAGTAACGGAAGTGCTATTTTACTGTACATATCATTTAGCACTAGGCTATTACTTAATTTGAATATGAGAAAGTGAAATTGATAGTTTAAGTGCGTATATTCTGTATAGCTTTTCGTTTTTGTCATCTTCGTTAGGACGGCTTTCATTTCTTTCAGTGTGCCTTTTTCTTTACTAGGATTTTCTATACGTTCGGCTGCCAGCATTTCCAAATGGTTTCGCACATCCAGTAAATCTTTCATATCATCCAATGTGTAGCCCTTAATGAACGCCCCTTTTCGAGGTACACGTTCAATAATTCCTTCTGTAGCTAATAAATATATTGCTTCTCTTACAGGAGAGCGGCTCGTTTCATATTGTTCTGCATATATCGATTCAACGACTTGATCTCCCGGTCTTAACTCACCATTTAATACTTGTTCGAGCAAGTTATTGGCGATTCTAATCGATAAAGCATTGTCCAATGCTCTTTCAAAATAATTCAATTAAACCTTCTCCTTCTATAAGAACTTGGTCGACTGTATACAATCCATAATATATCTTTAAAACATAAATTTCAATCGTATTATCTACTTTTCTCTAAAAAAAATAATATTTTTCTTGATTATGTATATATTATTGTTTATTCTATATTCAGAATACAGTCGACTGTTCTAAACAATCAAAGGGGTGTAGTTATGGTTATATATGGTGTTGCCATTTTAGCTGGATGTTTCTTATTCGGGATGTTCTGTGGTGAATTAATCGGAACTTTAATGGGGATTGATTCAAATGTGGGTGGCGTAGGTATTGCGATGTTACTATTAATCGTAGTCGTTGATAAATTACAGAAGAATGGGAAAATCAGTCTGCCTGCTCAAAGTGGCTTAGCTTTCTGGAATGCAATGTATATCCCGATCGTTATCGCAATGGCAGCGAGTCAAAATGTATTAGGTGCATTAACTGGAGGTCCTCTAGCGATCATTGCAGGAATTGCAGTTGTTCTTATTAGTTGGTTAGTTGTTCCATTGTTAAGTGGGAAAAAGGCGAAAGAATCTGCCATTGAGTTCAATAAAAATCACCCAGCAACAGGGGAGGTAAACTAATATGTGGGAAGCTCTAAAAACTGCACTAGAATCTAATGGTTTAATTACCGGATTCGTTATTGTCGGAATTACTATGTATGTCGCTTACTTGATTTCAAATAAATTAACGAAGGGGCTTATTCATGGCTCGGCTATTGCGATTGTTCTCGGATTAGTATTAGCTTACTTCGGAGGAGTTTATAGTGACGGTACAAAAGGTTTAGCTGATATTTCAATTTTTGCTGGAATCGGTCTTTTAGGTGGCAGTATGCTTCGTGACTTCGCTATTGTAGCTACATCATTCGGAGCAAACTTTGACGAAATTAAAAAAGCAGGTATACGCGGGATTTCATCACTGTTTATCGGTGTAGGATTATCGTTTGTAGTTGGTATTATTTTTGCACTTATTTTTGGTTATACAGATGCTGTAAGTCTTGCTACAATCGGTGCAGGAACAGTTACTTATATTGTTGGTCCAGTAACGGGAGCTGCATTAGGTGCAAGTTCAGAAGTTATTGCAATCAGTATTGCAGCAGGGTTAGTAAAATCGGTATTAGTAATGGTAGGTACACCGTTTATTGCACGATTCATTGGTTTAAACAATCCATTAACAGCAATGGTTTACGGTGGTTTAATGGGTACTACTTCCGGTGTTACGGGAGGATTAGCTGCAACGGATGTACGATTGGTCCCGTATGGCGCCGTTACAGCTACTTTCTACACAGGATTAGGCTGCTTACTTTGCCCTACCCTGTTATTCATCTTAACAGATATGATTTGGTAAGTTAATCATTCATTCTCGATATATAAGGTGCAATTTCATATTTTCAAAAAGGTGTCACATTTTCCTCTATAACATTCCCCCAGAATTTTATAAGATAAATCCACCTTCTGAAAGTTGAAATTACAATTAGTAGATAAAGCGTGAGTAATGTACTCACGTTTTTTATTGTACTTTTTATTAACTCATAGGGTAAATATTTTTAATTCTAGTAATTTTATGCCAATATTTAGTGAAACACATATATTTGGAGGACGGCTATGAAAAAAATTCTTTGCATTGGCGAATTGCTCATCGATTTTTTTACAACTCATACGGAAGTATCCATTATAGAAGCGAAAATGTTTGAAAAACAGGCAGGCGGTGCTCCGGCAAATGTAGCAGCAACTATTGCGATGCTTGGAGGACAGGCTCATTTTTGCGGAAAAGTGGGCGAAGATGCATTTGGTCACTTTTTAAAACAAACGTTGGAGCAAGCAGGTGTTCATACAGATCACTTGATAATGGATCCGTCTGCACCCACTACTTTGGCCTTTGTTTCAAGACAGAAAGATGGTGAGCGGGATTTTATCTTTAATCGTGGTGCCGACAAGTTGCTCAGTGTTGAAGATTTGGATCTGCAACAACTCATGACAATGAATTTGATTCATTTCGGCTCTGCTACTGCCCTTTTAAGCGAACCTTTCAGTAAAACTTACGAACAGTTAATGCAAACTTTGCACCTGCAAAACCATTTTATTTCATTTGATCCAAACTACCGGGCAGACTTATGGAAGGGTGATTCTGATTTATTCATTCATAAATGCGAACCTTTCGTTGAAGCAGCAAATTTCATTAAGATGAGTGATGAGGAACTGTTACTATTCGCAAGGACAGAAAACTTCGAACAGGCAATCGAATGGCTTACAAAGTTTAATGAAAAGACAATCGCCATTACACAAGGCGCTTCCGGTACAATGCTTATTCAAAACGGGCAAATTACAACCGTTCCTGCATTTCCCGTAAACTCCATCGATACAACCGGTGCAGGTGATGCTTTTGTCGGTGCCGTTTTGTATCAGTTAAGTAAATTTAAAGACACAAATCTCTCGTTTAATGAATGGGTAACCGTTATCGAATTTGCCAACCGTGCTGCATCAAAAGTATGCGAAAAAGTCGGTGCAATTGAAGCCCTATCTGCATTAAAAGAACTTCAATAATAAAACGAGCGCGTTAAAAGTTTCATTCCACTTTTAACGCGCCCTTCTTCTATTAATGCACATTTAAAACAACAGTCACTTTAGTTCCCTTTCCAAGCTCACTATCAATAGTAAACTGGCCCGCATGCCGGTTAACGATTTCTGTTACAATCGCCAAACCTAACCCGCTGCTTTGACTCGAGCGTGAAGGGTCAACCCGGTAAAATCGTTCTTTCACCTTTTCAAGTGATTGTTCAGGAATACCGATCCCGTTATCTTTTATCGTTACAAAAATCTGATTGTCTTTTTTACTGCATGTTACTATAATTTTCCCTTTATCCTCACTGTAGCGAATGGCATTTGACAGCAAATTATCCCAAACTTGCTCCATTAACTGTTCATCAGCAAAAACTTCAACCTGTTCCAGCTCGTATACAAGCTCCATCTGCTTATCGTCCAGTTTCCATCGCTTTGAAAACAGCCGTTCTTTCAACTGTTTATCTAACGAATAAGTCTTTTTTTCAACCGGTAAATTCTTCTGGTCAAGCGAGCTTAGTAAAAGCAGTTGCTTTGTCAATGCCGAAAGACGCTTCGTTTCCAGCTCAATAATCTCCAAATATTGCACACGTTCTTCTTCCGTATTGTCAGCGTCCTTAAGTACATTTGCGTAGCCTTGAATGTTGAGCAACGGCGATTGAAAGTCGTGCGATACATTATTGATGAAGTCTTTCTTAATCTGATCATTTTCTGCAAGGCGATTGGCCATCTTTTGAAACTGTGTTGCAAGCTGACCTAGCTCATCATTACGGTCAATCGTTAATTGGATATCATAATTTTCAAGAGCGATTTGCTTTGTCGCCTGCTGCAATTGTTTTAATGGCCTTACAAGCTGACGGGCAAGCAAAATCATCGTCAATAATATAACTAAAGCAGTAATAATAATGAAACTAACGATCAACAAATGCATTTCAGAAAACAGTGTGGCATTTTCCTGACGAATAAAAAATGCATAGCTTTCATCATTAAGTTGAAACGACACACCGATTGTATTTCGAATATCATTCGCGAAATGATTCATAAAGTAGGAAGATCCGTTATAATCCCGAATGCCGTGATACACTTCATCCGTACCGACGATGCCTACCATCTCAGGCGTGAGCTTTGTTTTTTTAAACTCACTTCCATATGAAATTAAATTACCATCAGGATAAATAACCCCTATTTGGTAGCCAAGCTTTGCAATGGACTCAAAGTAGGCATCTGCACTTTCTTTAGGCATTGATTTTAAAATTTGCTGTACTTCCTGGGCTACCCCATAATTTTTGGCATCTGTATCAGGTCGTATTTGCGATTTATATATTTGTCCGATTAACAACATCGACATCGTAATACTTATAATAATTACAGCCAATGTCACGATAATATATTGCCTGTATAATGTTTTCATTTTAATTCCTCTATTTTATAGCCGATTCCGCGTACGGTTTGAATTTTCACCTGTGCATTCACTTCTTCCAACCTGCTGCGCAGACGCTTAATATGTGTTGTCAGTGTAAAATCATCCCCGTCATAATCATAACCCCATACTTGTTCCATTAGCTGGTCTCGTGTAAATACGACTTCCGGTCTGGAACATAAAATGCCTAATAGCTCAAACTCTTTTAAAGGCAATAATGATACTTGCTCTCCTACTTTTACTTCATACGTTTGCCGGTCAATGAGCATATTGGCAATCTTTATTTGACTTCGTTCAACCTTTTGAAAGCGCCGTAAAATCGCGCGCACTCTAAACAACAATTCTTTCGGTTCGAATGGCTTCACCATATAGTCATCCGCCCCTGCCAAAAATCCTCTTTCCTTATCATCGAGTGTCGTTTTGGCAGTTAGCATCAATACAGGTACACCGATTTCAGCGAGATTTTTCGTCAAGCTTATGCCATCCATTTTCGGCATCATTACATCGACAATCGCCAAATCGACCGGCTCTTGCTGCAATATATTTAACGCTTCCATGCCATCACTCGCAAACAGCGCTTCGAACCCCTCTTTTTTCAAATGGATGCCGATTAGTTTCCGTATAAATGCATCATCATCTACAACTAATATCCGCATTGAATCACCGCCTTTAATAATTGAAGTTCTATTTCATGTATATTTACTCTCATTCTATCCATAAAAAGAGACATCGAATTACTCGATGTCTCTTCATCTAACCATTACTTCTTGTCTTTTTCAAATGTTAATATCAACATCGGTAATAACATACCACGTACTAGGAATGTATCAATAAGAATACCTACTGCAACGATAAAGCCGAATACGAATAGATCGGCAATCGGCATTGTCATTAATGCCGCGAAAGTTGCTGCGAGTATTATACCTGCTGACGAAATAAC
Organism: Solibacillus sp. NPDC093137; assembly: GCF_050280445.1. Lineage (NCBI taxonomy): Bacteria > Bacillati > Bacillota > Bacilli > Caryophanales > Caryophanaceae > Solibacillus > Solibacillus sp. NPDC093137. Next base: position 110,557 of record NZ_JBNNVH010000002.1, on the reverse strand, counting down.
GCCGCCTGTATTACGGATAGCAATTTCCAGCGCCTGTTTCACTGTTGTACGTTTGCGCTCTTCAAGGAATCGGGACACTAAAATAATATTGTAGTCGATACCCAGCGCAACCAGGAATATAAATGCATAGACAGGTACACGTGTACTGATTGCATCGTAGCCAAATAATACATCAACTAAGAATAACCCTAATCCCAATGCCGATAAATACGACACTAAAATTGTTGCCATCATGTAAATCGGCATTTTCCAAGACTTCGTAAGGACAAATAATAGTACTAGAATTAAAATTGTTTCTAAAACTACAATCTTAATAATATCATCGTTGTTTACATTACGTTCATCCAGCAGTTTAGCTGTTGTTCCCGCAAAGTGCAGCTCCCCGTCAATTCCGGCTGCTGCTAAATATTCCGCGCTGTTTTTACGCATTTCTTCAAGCTTATCGATCGCTTCCGGATCATATGGATTTAAATCAAAAGCCATTGATAATTTCAGTTTTGTTTCGTCTTCCGAAACGGCTGATGAACGAACAGACGCAATCTCATCTTCGGCTAATAAAGCTTCCGTTAAATCTTGCTTTTGCTGTTCAGTTAATGTTTGTTTACTTTCTACTAATAATGAAGTCGGTGCAAGTTCCCCTTTATCAAAGCGCGACTCGACGATTTCATAGCCGACACGTGACGGCAATTCTTCAGGGAAAGATTTTACCGTATCAAATTCATAATCTAAATTGAACACATTCAATGAAGTAATAATCATGAAAATCAGGACTAATCCGCCTGATAAATAAGGTTTGTTTACAACAAACTTGGCAATTGCTCCCCAAATTCCATGCTTTACTTCCTTTGTTTCACCGAATTTCGGTACTTTTGGCCAGAATGCTTTACGGCCAAATAAGGCAAATAACGCTGGAACTAATGTAATTGAACCTAGCATAATAACAAATACTGCTGTACCAAAGATTGGTGCGAAGTTTTGGTAGTCACGGAAGTCTGCGAAGAATAGCACAAGCATTGCCGCCAATACTGTTCCGCCCGCAAAGAATACCGGCTCGCCAGTTGCACGCATCGCATATTTCATTGCTTCATATTTGTTTTCGTAATGGTTCAATTCTTCGCGGTAACGCGAGAACACGAATAATGAGTAATCGATTACTGCAGCAAATAATAAGATACTCATAATCGATGTTGTAGAGTTATTAATTTCTAAACCAGCTGCCCCCATTAAAGCAACTGACTGATTTACTACTTGATAAACAATAACCGTTGCCAGTAATGGAATAATCGCTAAAAGCGGAGAACGGTAAATAATGATTAATAATACTAAAATAATCCCGATTGTCGCGAATAATAACTGTAAGTCTGCTTGTTCAAACAGTTTTACTGTATCGCCGGCAATCCCTGCTGGACCAGTAATATAGAACTGTGTATCTCCTGTTTTTTCAGCTGCTTCATTTCCGATTTCAGATGCAAAATCATTAATTTCCGCATATTCCGAATTTCCAAGACCTTGCTCCAGCGTCATTGGCACGATCATAGTCGTTTTATCTTCCGACGTGAATCCTGCTAAAGCTTGTGGCGGCAAGTTCGCAATGTCAACTATTTGGTCAACACCTTCAATATTTTCCGCAATTATTGCGTTTAAAATTTCTTTTACGCTGTCGACATTAATTTCCCCGTTTTCATTATGGAAAACCAATATACCTGGTGTTCCTTCATCATTCGGGAAGTATTCGCTTAATTTATTTTCAGCGATAATTGATTGTGCATCATCCGGAAGTGATTGGAAGTTTGTCACTTTATATTCACTTAGCATCGGACCGGCGCTTAAGCCAATCATCAATACTAGCCAGACAATGAGGGTAATCCAGGCACCGCGCTTTGTTGATACCCAATCTGTAATTGGATTTAAAAACTTATTCATCGATATCCTCCTTTTTAACACTTCTGCATTATAAAGGAGCTATATGAACTTCATATAAACTTTCCGGTAAATCAATTCAATACAAAAGACCAAAATGTCCAATTTCCAACATTTTGGTCTTTTAACTATCGGGTGCATACACTTTCTATTCCGTTATTAATACACAATTCATTAGCTGCTTTTTATCAATTTTACCAACGACGGTTTTCGGAAGTTCCTGCAGAAAGTAGATTTGCTTCGGTACTTTGTAATTGGCGAGATGTTCTTTACAGTACTTTAAAAGCTTCGATTGAATTTGTTCGGAGGGATGTTCAGAAATTACAAACGCTACAACACATTCGCCCCATTTTTCATTTGGAATACCTATAACCGAAACTTCCTGCACGGCTTCATGGGCGATTAAACATTGTTCGACTTCTTGCGGATATACATTTTCTCCGCCCGTTATAATCATTTCCTTTTTCCGTCCGACAATATAATAATCGCCGTCTTCATCAAACTTCGCTAAGTCACCTGTCTTTAACCAGCCATCCTCAAATGTCTCGGTTGTGGCCTCTTCATTTTTCCAGTAGTGCGTAAAAACATGGCTGCCTTTTAAGCAAAGTTCGCCAACTTCCCCCTCTGCACATCGCTGACCTTCTTTATTGATAACTTTTACTTCGTTGAACAGCATACTTTTTCCGATTGCACCCTTTTTGTTCATCGCTATTTCTGCATCGATATAAAAGTTATTCGGACCTGCTTCAGTTAACCCGTACCCTTCTTTAAAAAACAGCCCTCTTTTTTTAAAACATTCATATATAGGTTTCGGACAAGGTGCGCCTCCCGATAAAAATACCTTCACTGTCGGGAAACTGGACTGTTTAAAATACTCCGTTTCAATAATCGACTGATACATTGTCGGTACAAACAATGAAACTGTCGTGTTAAATTCATTAATGGCCCGAACTGCTCTTTCCGGATCAAATTTTTGGCCGATTACTACTGTTCCGCCTGCCATTAAAATCGGCAATGCAAGTGCATTAATTCCTCCTGTATGAAAAAGGGGCATATAATTCAGCGTGCAGTCCTTTTCGTTTAACCCCCAGCTAATGACAGTATTCATCGCATTCGTAGTGACAGCTTCGTATGACAGGACAACACCTTTTGGTTTACCGGTCGTTCCCCCGGTGTAAATAATCATCCATGGAAGCTGAGGTTCATCACGCCACTTATATGTAGTAGGCTCAACTAATTCAGAGCTACCGCATGTTAAAAGTTTGGCTGGCGAAAGCTGCATTGCGCGTTCACAATGCGTATCATCCGTAATTAATAAAGCGGGTGTGCAATCGGATAAAACCACCTGTAATTCGGATATAGATAATTTTGTATTCAACGGAACATAGATCAATTCGTTTAAGCGACAAGCAATTAAAATGGCAAAGCTTTCAATTGAACTTTCCATCAACGTTACAACACGATCTCCCCGCTGCAACTGCTGTTTGGAAAAAGTGCTGCTCCATCCATACGCATGCTGCATCAGCTCTTTATATGTCCACGTCTCACCTGTTTCTATTTGAATTAAAGCCGTTTTATCCGGTGTTTGGCCCGCTCGTTTCGCAATCCAAAAGTCCAGCTGTTGCATTAGCCATCCCACCTTCTACATCATAATGCCGCCATCAACTTGCAGAACATGACCTGTAATATAACTTGCTTCATCCGATGCAAGAAATAAATAAGCATTTGCGATATCTTCCGGTTTCCCTAATCGCTGCAAACTTGTAATGCCCTCCATTTGCTGGAGCACTTTTTCCGGCATTTTTTCGACCATTGGCGTTGCGGTAAATCCAGGAGCAACAGCATTTACATTGATCCCTTTACGTCCGAGTTCCTTTGCCCAAGTTTTTGTCATCCCAATAATGGCCGCTTTTGTTGCGGCATAGTTTGTTTGACCAAAATTACCGTATACACCACTTACCGATGAAGTACTGATAATTTTCCCTGACCCTTGTGCGATCATATGAGGAGCTACTGCTTGTGTGCAGTAGTAAACACCATTTAAGTTAATTTGAATGACCTTTTCAAAATCCTCCTCACTCATTTTTACAAGCGTTGCGTCACGGGTAATCCCAGCATTATTTATTAAAATATCGATTTTGCCGAAACGATCAACAACTTGTTCAACCATTTCCTTTACGTCAGCCAGTTTCGATACATCAACTGCAAAGAAAGCGACATTCTCCCCCAGCTCTGCTTCAATTTTTTCGCCTTGTTGTTTGTCATAGTCTACGATGGCTACTCTTGCACCTTCTTCTAAAAAACGCTTTACCGCTGCAAGGCCAATACCGCCCGCACCACCTGTAATAATTGCTACTTTATTTTCTAAACGCATATAGCCCCGACCCCTTTTAAGATAAGATAAATTCCTCGATTGCTTCTTTCGTTTCATCCAAACAATCGACTAGCGGTGAGTGTCCGCAGTTTGCCAGTTTCATAATTTGTGCACGGCCTTCAAAATCCTCGATAATTTCGGTTGTCATCGCCCCATTCACTACAAAATCACGGTCACCGTATAAAACAAATGTCGGAATGTGAATATCCTTCACTTGATTCGTTCCCTTTGCGACTTCATTATCAACTGCACTTATATTAAATGTATTTAATGCATGGTACACATCCGCCAAATTCTGCTGTGTCAGCATGTCATCCACATATTGTTCATAGCGTGCTTCGTCCGGCTGCTTCTGCGTATAAATAGCACTGTTCCATACAAACTTCAGCCCTTCACGGTTTTTCGTGTCATACATTTGCTGCATTGGGATTGTTTTGACAGGGTCCTGCTCAATTTGCTCGATTGTCGCCAAGCGCTTTGTAAGATCCGGCGTACCTTCCGCATTTGAACTATAAAATGGATAACCTCGTGTTGAACCGGAAGCAAATAAAACGAGCTTTTTACTGTAGCCCGGGTAATCTGCACAAAACTGCATCGCCACATTACCGCCTGTCGACCAGCCAATAATCGTAAAATCCTTTAACTCAAGCGCATCAACGAAAAGCTTAATATCACCGCTGAAGTCTTTGATCGATGTAATTCGTTTATTGTACGTGGATTTGCCAAAGCCGCGCATATCTACCGCATAAATTGTGAATCGCTCATCCATTGATTCCATCAGTAAATCCCAATGCTTCGAACTTGTCATATTGCCATGAACTAATAGAACAAGTTCATCGCCGCCTTCTCGCTTCCGATATGATAAAGTTTCACCATTTAATAATTCCACTTTTGCTAAAACGTCCAGCTTATTCATATTAAGCCCCCCACTTTACTGTAATAGCACCCCATGCGTATCCTATGCCTGCACTCACTAATGAAACAATTTGCCCTTCCTGCAGTTTCCCTTCCTTACGCGCGAGGCAAAGAGATAAAATCTGATCGATTTGCCCGATATGTCCGTAATGCGATAAATAAATAGAACGCTCTTCTGAGAGACCGAGCTCTTTTAATACGTAGTCATGTGCAGACTTTTTCATATGGAGCATCGCAACATAATGTAAATTATTATCGCTATATCCACTTTTCTGCAGCGATTGGCGAATTACCTTTAAAAAATTGCTTAATGATTTCTGCTCCAAACGAAGCTTCATGCCTTCAGGATCAAGAACATCCAATATATAGCGACCTTCCTGAATATGGTCAACCGTTAGCGGTTCCTTTGTGCCCCCTACTGGAACAACGACATCTTCCGAAAATGAGCCGTCTGTAATAAGCGATGCCTCCAGTACTTCATGTCCGCCCGCATTTTTCTGCAAAATCATCGCACCTGCACCTGCACCTAAATTGAACATAAAACGGGTCCGCTCATTTTCATAATCGATAAAATCATGGTTGCGGTACCCGCCAGCCAAAAGCACGGTCTTGACGGAATCATCCGCCAGCATTAAGCTTTTTGCTACTTTCATCGCCATAATTGCCGTACCGCATCGAAGCTGGACATCAAATGCCCAAGCGTTCACCGCACCGATTTCTTCCTGAATTTTTATCGCAGCCGTCCATAACGGGTACTCTTTATGCTCTTCCCCGATATAAATTACGACATCAATATCTTTTGCATCCACTTGCGCTTCGGAAATGGCTTCCTTCGCCGCTTTCACACTCATTTCAACCGGATGGTCATTTGGACCGGCAACCACTTTTTCAACAATGCCCATTTTCGTCTCAACTACAGCCGTTGGAATATTTGCTTTTTCCGCAATTTGGGCACCGGTCATTCTTCCTTCAGGTAAATACATTCCTAATCCCGTTATTCCGATCATCGCTGTATCTCCTTTTCACGAAGCTTTACAGATGCCTTTGTTTTTTGGCCCTTTTTCATCTTCCACTCATGGTAACGCATCGAAATTGTACCTACGATGCCTCGCGGGAAGAATATTACAGCTAAAATGTACAGAATACCGAAGAAGATAATCCATCGTTCAAAAATAGGATAGTCTCTTGCAAGACCCGATAAATAATGCTGGGCAAACTCAATGACACCTGCCCCGATGATCGGCCCGATTAACGTTCCAACTCCTCCGATAATCGTCATCATCAATGCATCGAGTGTAATGTCCATTGTCAGAACGCTCGTATTGACAAAGCGCAACGATATCGCGTAAAGCGAACCTGCCAAACTTGCAACAGCACCCGCAATAACAGAAGCGATGATTTTATAACCTAGCGTTTTAAACCCGAGCGATCGTGTACGTTGCTCGTTTTCACGAATTGCAACAAGGACTTTCCCGAATGGTGATGCAACAATTCGTTTCAGTAAAATGAAAATCACAACTAGGCAAATGAGCACTAAAAAGTAAAAGTACAGTCGTTCACGGAACAGTTCCGGTGCTCGGAAAGTAAACCCGTCATTCCCTTTCGTAACGGTACGCCATTTTTCCGCCAACACTAAGAACAATCCTGAAATCGCTAATGTAAACATGGCATAAAAGTGACTTTTCAACCGGAGCGTCAATGCGCCGCTTATTACACTAATAATGGCGGATAGCACAATACCGACTACAATCGAAGCAGCAAAAATACCGATGGACGGACCATAATCGCTCAGCATAATCGCTGTCGTATACGCACCAATTCCAAAAAACATCGCGTGACCGAATGAGATAATACCCGTGTAACCTAGTAAAATATCGTAACTCATCGCAAGTATTGCAAAAATACAAAACTGCGTTAATAAAATTGTCATCGTTCGAGAATCCAGTACAAACGGTAATACGGCCATGATTCCAACTACGACTGCATATACTAAATTTGTTTTCGATAAAATTAATGGCTGTTTTAACATAGAATCACCCCTTCGCAACTGTGAATAAGCCTTGTGGACGGAAAATCAGGACACTTGCCATTAAAATCATATTGACCGCAACGGATAGAAACGGCACATAATACGCCATAAAGCTTCCGGCAAGCCCTACTAAAATCGCTGCCATCAATGAACCTTGGAAACTTCCCATTCCACCGATGACTACAACGATAAATCCTAAAATCGCATATTCCATTCCCATTTCCGCATACACAACCCCTGAATACGGAGCCATCAGCATTCCGCCCAACGCCGCCAATGCTGCACCGCACATAAAGACAAGTAAAAATACGCGCTTAATGTTGATACCTAATGCCTGTGTCATTTCCCGGTTCATAACACCAGCCCGAACAACCAATCCGATTTTCGTCCGGTTTAAAATGAAATACAGAACACCAAATAAAGCAAAACCTACAACGATAATAAAAATCCGGTATTTAATAATCGTTAAATCGCCAATTTGCCAGCTGCCTGCCAAGTAAGAAGGAACTTTAACAGGTACACCGTTTGGACCGAAAACGACTTTAATCATTTCCTGAAGCACGAGCATGAACCCGAGCGTAATTAAAATTTGCTGTACGTGATTTCCGTAAACCGGCTTAATAATAAGCTTTTCCGTAATAAATCCAAGAACTAGACCTGTGAGAATCGCTACAACAATTCCGACTATAAAACTGTTGCTCCATAAATAGGTGAATACCCCTGTATAGGCACCCCATACGAACAGTCCGCCATGCGCAAAGTTCAGCACATCCATTAACCCGAATATAAGCGTCAATCCGGCTGCCAGTAAGAAAATAAGCATTCCTGTCGCTAGTCCATTTATCGTTAAACTGATTATTAGTTCCATCCGTTTCCCCTCCTTATCCGATCCCTAAATATTTACGCTTAAGCTGTTCGTCTTCGATTAAGCCTTGCATTTCTCCTGATTGCACAGTCCGCCCGTCATCAATCAATGTAAATGTATCGCCGATTTTACTCGCCATCATAAAGTTCTGTTCGACAAGTACAATCGATGTATGCTTTTTCATTTCATTAATAGCTTCCATTACTTTCTCGATAACAATTGGCGCAAGACCTTTGGATGGTTCATCGATTAAAAGCAGCTTGCTGTCATTGACAAAAGCCCTTGCCATCGCAAGCATTTGCTTTTGACCACCCGATAAATTGCCGCCTTGCTTTTTCCAGAACTTTTTCAAATCCGGGAATAACTCTAAAATGTACGCCTGCTTTTGCATCGTTACGTCCGTTTCTTTTCGGATCGCCACTTTCATGTTTTCCTCTACTGTCAGCTGTCCGAAAATGCCTTGATCTTCCGGCACATAGCCAATACCACTATTCGCAATATCATAAGGCGTCATTTTTGTAATATCTTTCCCGTCGAAATGAATTGCCCCTTTCGATGCCGGTGTTAAACCCATGATCGTTCGAAGTGTCGTCGTTTTTCCTGCGCCATTCCGCCCAAGTAAAACCGATACTTCTCCCGCTTTTGCTTCAAAGTTGATGCCTTGCAAAATATGATATTGTGAAATAAATGTCTCCACACGCTCCAGCGTTAAAATATTATTCATATGCAAGGCCTCCTAAATACGCTTGTTGTACCGTTTCATTGTTCATAATTTCCTCAGGTGACCCGTCAGCTAACAACGCACCGTTGAACAGCACCATAATCGAATCGGACAAGTCGATAATCATATCCATTTTGTGCTCGATCAATAAAATCGTTTTATCGCCGCGCTCCTTAATCGAACGAATCACATCCAATATTGCAGGTACTTCTTCCAATGACATGCCGGCAGTCGGCTCATCCAATAGTAAAATTTCAGTATCAAGTGCCAGTAACATTCCGATTTCCAGTTTTCTTTTTTCACCGTGTGAAAGCTGATTCGCCACTTGATGCATTTTGTCGGTTAATAACACTTGTTCCAAAATCTCAACCGCTTCATTCGTAATCTCTTTATATTTCAAAAAATGATTGAGCATATGGAATCGCACTTTGCGTTTCGACTGCACAGCAAGGCGTACATTTTCCAGCACCGTTAAATTTGGGAACACATTTGTAATTTGAAATGACCTTCCAATTCCTAATCGCGTCCGGTCCACCGATGACTTTTTTCGAAGCGATTGACCTTTAAAAAATACATCCCCTTCAGTCGGCTCCAGCTCGCCGCTAATTAAATTGAAGAATGTTGTTTTTCCCGCACCGTTTGGCCCAATAATGGATTTAAAATGCTTTGCTGTCATTTCAAAATTAATGCTGTCCACCGCTTTATGCTCGCCGAATTTAATCGATAAGTTGTTCGTTTTTAAAATCGGTTCCATCATCTCACCCTCTCGTTTTTCATTTACATGGTGATCCTTATAACAAAAGGCTGTCTTGAAAGTTCAACACTTTTTAGACAGCCTCACTTATTTACTAGTTTAAAATAGGAGGTTCCGTTTCTTCTGGAAGTAATTCGCGCAGTAATACTGGTACCGGATAATCAAATTCCGCTACTTTTTCAAGACGGATTGCGTACATTGTCTGTAATGCCTGGTGGTCTTCTTCACGGAAAGTCATCGTTCCTTTAGGTGTTTCAAATGACATACCTTCCATTAATGGTATTAACGTATTTCCGTCCGCATCTCCACCTGATTGTTTCAGTGCTTCTACAATTGCAACTGCCGCTGTAAATCCGCCTGGTGTAAATAGATCTGGCACTTCACCATTGAATCGTGCCTTATGTTCCTCTACTAACCAATCATTCACTTCATTATTCGGTAGTGTATGGTGGTAAACAGAGAATCCTTCCATGCCTACTAATGGCTCCATAAATTGAAGTGCAATAATGTCCGGTGCACCAGTTGAAATTTTAATCCCTTTTTCTTGCAGTTTTAAATCCGCAATCTGGTTCCAAGGAGAGTTTGCCCCTGCCCATACTACGAATAAGAAGTCCGGTTTCGCATCAATAATTTTTTGCAAGTTTGATGTAAAGTCTGTTGCAGCAGGGTCTGCATATTCTTCTAGGACAAGTTCAGCACCTAATCCTTCAGCTGCTGCCTTAAATGCAGATACACCATCCCAACCGAATGAATAATCCGGTGCGAACGTTGCAATTTTTACACCTTCTCCAGCAATTGCCGCTGCTGCTGCGTATGCATCCTGTGAAGAGTTACGCGCCGTTCTGAAAATGTAAGGGTTAAACTCTGAACCTGTAATACTGTCCGCTACTGCTGGTTCTACAATCATAATTTTCTCGTATTCTTCTGCTAGTGGAAGTACTGCCAATGTGTCACCTGAACTTGATGAACCAACTAAAAAGTCAACCGCGTCATCCTCTAAAAGCTTCGTTGCCTTTTGAACGGCTACTTCGGGTTTCGTTTCTGTATCTTCCCAAACGATTTCGATTTTACGGCCTTCCACTTCCATCGTGCCGTCCGTCGCATATTCAAGACCTAATTCGAATCCGTTTTTCGTTTGCTTACCGTATGATTCAAGAGCTCCCGTTAACGATGCAAGTACACCGACTTTTATCGGAGTAGTTGATGCAGCTGTTTCCGTTGTTCCGCTCTCACCTTGCTCAGCTGAATTTGTAGTTGATGAATCATCGCTGTCTGTTGAATCACTGTTACATGCAACCAATAAGAAAATCGATAATACCGCAAAAATTAACCATAAACGCTTTTTCATTCAATGTCCCTCCTAGCAAAATTTTCAGCATAGCTATCTGCTTAACCGTAATGTAACATCGCGAAGTTACAAATGAGTTACATTGGATGAGTGGGACTATCGAGGAGCGCGAATTGCTAAAGATTTGTTCTAATAAAAATTAATTCGTTCTAATATAATTGCGATTTCTAATATTTCTTGCGGTTGTTCTAATAGCACATCTAGATGTTCGAATATCAGTTCTCAATCTTTCAATATCCCACCGACTTTTTCTAATAACCCGCTCCATTTTTCTAATAAACAGCGTTGATCCTCCTGGACCCAAATAAAAAAGCTATGTTGAATGGCATCTTCAACATAGCTCTCAATTTATTTACATTTTCAACACAAGCTCATACAGTCGTTCGGTCGGTTCCATTGGTGTGATTTTATATTGGTCGTCCAGTACATCTACACAGCGCTCATAATATTTGATTGCTTCCCGGCGGTTCCCTAAATAGTAATGGGCAAGCATGAGCAACCGGTAGCCCTCTTCATGACCGTCATCAAGAGCAATAATTCGGTCTGCCCACCGAATCACTTTTTCAAACTGCTGCAGGCGAACGTAATTTTGGGCGACACGCTCTAAAATGAGCAGTATTTGTTCATTATATTGTGCCTGAATAGGTTCCAGCCATTCCCGTTCCATGTCAGAACAGAACGGGCCATCCACAAGCCGCATCGCCAGCTTCAACCATTCATTTGAAAGCTTGGCGGTCTTTTCTTCCAATCCGCGATGCACATAATACATAAAGTGGGCAACGTCACTATGAATCCAGCGTTCTTCCAATTTATATAAATGCTGATGGCGTTTAATAAAATTGCTTTCCTCACGTGCTGATCTTGTCGGCTCCAACGTTTTTAACATCGCATTAAAAACAACTTTAAAATCACGTTGCATCGCTTCTTCATCCTGCTGCCAGATCGCATCGCAAATTTGCTGGCGTGATACAAACTGCTCGCGGTGAATATATAAATACAAAAACAGTTCCTTCGCCTTCAAACGCTTCCACTCTTTATCCTGAATCATTTCATTCTCACGGAAAATTTGTACAGGACCAAATAATGTCAATGATAGCTCCGTACTTGGCGCTGCATTTAAATTTAACTGACTAAATACGAGCGTCTCCTGCTGCAGCTCTTTTGCGAGTTGGATAAATACGATTAAATAGCGCGGTCCGAAAAGGGTTTTCTTCTCCATGAAAAACGGATAGTCATTCACACATAAATCCCAAAAGCGACGATGATATGTTAATGCATGTTCTTGATCATTTAATTTGGCAAAACAATACGCCAGCCAAAAGAAACATATCATCTGACCGTACGTATCTTCACTGCGTTCATAATAGGATAATGCCTGTTTTGCCGTATCAATCGCTTCTTCAAAAAGGCTGTTTTCTGCCAACACTTTCGTCAATGCCGTCAACAGCAGTGCCGACATCCAGAAATCCTGCACTTTATTTGTTTCCCTCAGTCCGATTTGTGCATGGCGTTTCGCCTCAAACACATTATCGCGGTGGTACAAAATAAGTCCCATGTAACACTCGGCAGTAATACGTTTTACATGAATGAGATTGAGGAGCTCAAGCGTCTCATCAAAACAGCCTTTCGCACGTTCAAAATCTTTCATCTCCATATTTAACAGCGCCAGTCCTTTACGCAACTTTGTCAGCGCAAGTGTATATGGCATATCAACGAGCGCTTCTTTTCCGCCTTCTATTATTCGGCTATAGGCTTGCGTATTTTCACCCATTAATACATCGATCAAAACGAGCAGTAAATCGGTCGTTCGGTGTGCTTCTTCCCACTGGAATGGCTTTGACACACGCGCATTCAGCAACTCTTTCGCTTTATTCAGCTGACCGTGGCGCAAATAAAGACGCGCATCGATATTATTAATACTTAGCTGCAGGTTTTGCGACTGGCTCCAGCGCAGCGCCTCCCCCGCTTTCCCTAAATTAATCAGATTTTCGGTATACAAACTATTAATAAGATGGCGTTCTGTATCATTCACATCTACTTCGTTCAATAAGCTGATAGCCTGCTGCAGATGATGTTCCGCAAAAACCGGCTGAAGAGTATCCAAATAAATATTGGCCAGCCCAAACTGCGAGCGCATTAAAAACAACCGGTCCTGCTGCAGCTGCGCTTTTATAAAGCATTCATTGTACGCATTTTTTGCCCGTTCATATTGCGCACGGTAACGCTGGCATTCCCCTTCATAATAAAGAAGCTGATAAGGTTTTTCTTCAATCGCAAAATCTTTCAGCCGTTCCAGTAAAAATTCAAACTGCCCTGCTTCAATAAACTGTGGTGCAAATTGCATCAGTAACTCGATATAGTACCGGTTATTTTTCAGCTGGGTTGCATGGGTAACAGCTAATACACCTAAATTATGATTGGCATAATACCGGGCTGCCTGTTTATGGAATTCTTCATGCATATCCGGATAGTATTCGCTAAGCCTTTGCTGCAAAAACTGTTGGAACAGTGCATGGAACCGGTATTTTGTTCCTCCTGCCAATGGTGTTATAAACGCAAGATCATCCAACTTCGGCTTCACTTGCTGGATCCATTCCACCCCGTACAATTCCGTAATGACATCAAGGGAAATCACTTGATGAATGCCAAGCTTTAAAAGCTGAAGCTGCAGTTGTTCGTCCAGCCTATCGAATACTTCCGCGGAAAGGTAGGCAAAAAAATTCCCGACCGAACCTTCCGCGATATCGATGAGCTGTTCCTGACTATATTTCGCTTTATAGCCAAGCAGCATGATCGCCATCGCCCAGCCTTCAGTCATTTGCATAATAAATTCGCTTTGTTCGTCCGTTATTTGCCGGTCAAAAAAAGCTTCAAATAAATATTGAACATCTTCTTCCGCAAAAGTAAATTCCGGCTCTAAACACTCGATCAGCTGATTATTCATACGAAGCGTCAACAAACAGCTCCATTCCGGCATTTTCCTCGTCGCGACAATGATATGGAGGTTGGCAGGTAAAAATTGAAGCAGCTGATTCATAATGTAATTGATCGGAAATACGTGCGACACATGGTGATAATCGTCCAGTACAATTAAAAAAGGATCTTTTATATAGTGCAGCTCATTGGCGATTTGTTTTGAAAGCTGCAGTAACTCTTCCATATTATGAAACTTTAACGTCTCATCCCAACCTTTTAATTTTTCGCCGAACGATGGGAAATGCTGCTGAATACTATAGATAAAATGACGTAAAAACGGAAATATTGAGTCATCATCCGGCGTAATCTGATACCAGGAGGATTTTGTTTTTTGATCGTTTAAAAATTGACTAATAAGCGATGTTTTCCCGTAACCTGCGCTACTATGTAAAATGGTACACTTTGCATGCGGCCAATCCGAAAGCTTTTTCATTAACTTTGCTCTTCTTAAATAGTTATTGACTGGTGTCGGAGGTATAAGTTTCGAGACAAAAATATGTTGCTCCATGCTTCCCACCCCATCTGTAATTAATTACAAACATATTATCATAAAGCAGAAAATTATTCTTTAAAATACAGAATTTATATAAAACGCGACTAATATATAGTATATTAATCTTTCATGTTGAATATTATAACTATTTAAGTAAAAGAAAAAATCCTCTATGTTACACTAGAGAATTTTGTCCAACAGCATTAATAGGATTATTAAAGTAGTAGCGATTGCCATGAAACCGAAGAAAAAATAGCCAATTAATCGAATCGGCTTGGGCATTTGCTTCATCTTATAGGAAGTTGGGGTACCGACATGCTTTTGATAGTGCTCATCGGCATCGTTGAACGGTTTTTTCTCCATCAAATCACCCTCTCTTTTTTAATATGTACTATTCTTCAGTACAGAAAGTTTCAAAGAATGTTAGAAATTTAAAACTTCGTTGCTCAGCCAATTATGTATGAAAACCTGTATGAAAACTAATTATATAAATAGTCATTTTATAGAAATGAAAGCGAAACCAATGCCTATAAATATAGATTTCATGGTGTTCTTTGCCACTTTTCTAAGTTGATGTACTTTAAAAAAGTACTTTACTTAATTTTCTGAATATTTTATAATTATAAAAAGGAGTTGATACACATGCCAAACTATACTTACATTGCATCTGACGAAAATGACGTATCTTACCTATACGAAGATAACAGTGATTGTTACGATCTGGATTGCTTTGACGACAATGATATTTAAAGGAGTATTCATACGACATGGACGGAATTAAATCGATAAAGGATGTGGCGAATAACTGATTATCGCCACATCCTTTATTATTTTACATATTGAATAAACCAGTCTGCCCCATCCGCTCTCATCGATATACCGATGAAGCCTGATTTTAGAAGTTGCTGCTGTGCCTCCGTATTATCCATTGAGACAAATTGCTCTTCAGTCCACTCATACGCCTTATAAGGAAGTGATTTCTTAAATACATAGCGCAGTTTCCCGCCATACTTCAGTTTCAATGCTGCAATATGCATATGTTGCGAAAACTTGTCCTTTAAACTTGCGATATTGCCCGGCATGACCGTCGCACAAACGGTATTAAATTTCGATTCATCCACTTGCTGCATAATGATGTCTGCCATCGTACGCTGCAAACGATAACCACGATAACCCGGATGAACATTGGAAATTTCCTGATACAGTACTTTCCGCAATTCATCCTCTGTTTTCAAGCCAATATCATAGCCTAAATGTTCTTCATCAATCATTGGTTCCAGCAATGCTCGAAAGGCGATTAATTTACCTTCAATGAAGACCCCGATCATCAGTCCGTTCCCGCTTAAAATAAAGCTCAGCTCTTCATTATCGAGCGGCTGTAATATAGCTTTGTCCGGCAGTGCATCGACTACTTCCTGCTGCAAAGTGATTAATTCCGAAATATGTGTTTCATCCAATAAATACACTTCATATCGTTCATTTCCTAAAAATCCTGACGCAATCATTTACTGCACCACACTATGGTCACGTGTTAATTCTGCCAGAACCGCTTCGTCCACATCGACACCTAAACCTGCACGTTCATTCAACTGAATATACGGGACATTATATTGAAGGTTTCCGATATCTTTTGAGAATTTTAACGGTCCTGTTAATTCCACACTCGTAAATACTTTGTTCGAAAAGGCAACATGGAAACCTGCCGCCGAACCGACCGAAGACTCGACCATTGAACCGATTTGACATTCAATCCCTGCCATTTCCGCCATATGTGCTAGCTTCATTGCAGGATACATTCCCCCGCATTTCATCAATTTAATATTTACCTTGTCCGCTGCACGCTTTGCAATAATTTCGCGCATTTCACGCACACCGCGTAAACCTTCATCAATCATGACAGGAATCGATGTTTTCGATTTAATTTCAACCATGCCATCAATATCATCCGCACGTACCGGTTGTTCCAGCCAGTCGATATTCAATTGTTCCAGCTCGCGAACTGCTTGCATCGTTGTTGAACTGTTTACCCAGCCTTGGTTGACATCAACACGAATCGCAATTTCATTCCCGACACGTTCACGTACTGCTTTAATGCGGGCAACATCACTCGCTACATCGCGTCCGACTTTCATTTTGAATGAGTTGTATCCCATTTCTACACGTTCTGCAGCTTCATTTGCCATCTTTTCAGGTGTTCCGATGCTTAACACATGTGTAATCGGGAACTTCTCATAATAACGCCCGCCTGTTAACTGATAGGCAGGTACTCCAAGTTTTTTCCCTGCCAGATCAAAGCATGCGATATCAATTGCCGCTTTGGCAGCTGGCGCACTATAGATGAGCGCGTCCATTTTGGCATGGATCTTTTCAAAATTCATCGGGTTTTCCCCGATCATCGCCGGTGCCAATGTATGTTTCAATACAGCATAAGTGCCTTCCAATGTTTCACCTGTCACATGTTCATCCGGAACTGCCTCACCCCAGCCGACTAAACCGCATTGTGATGTCATCTTTACAATAATGGACGGCATGTTCGGATATGTTCCGTAGCTTACGATAAACGGTTCAATTAATGGTAATTCAATATTAAATAATTCAATTGTTTTGATTTGCATTCTTCGTTGTTCTCCTTTTATTAAAGCGGGCGTTTAATTGTGAATTGCTCACCGATTTTTGCATAGTCATTTCCAGCAAGACGACTGATTGCGCCAAGTCCTACCGGATCAATTCGGCCTTCTTCATACAGAGTTTCTTCTATATGATAGTACACGACTTTTCCGATGATCAGGTCGCAGCCTGCAGTTTCATCATCGCCGCCAAGTTCCAGTGCTTTTTCAAGGACACATTCCAGTCGGACTTTCGCTTCCTTTACACCCGGAACATCGATTTTTTCACTCTTTACTAATGACAGACCTGCAACTGCTATCTCACTTTCATCCGGTGGTAAGTTTGCAGCTGTTTTATTTACTTGTTCTACATTTTCAGTATCAACAATATGGACAACAAATTGCTCTTTTGCACGAATATTTCTTGCAGTATCTTTTGGCTCCCCTTTTTTCCGTTGGATACTTACCGAAATCATCGGAGGATTTGAAGAAACGATATTGAAAAAACTAAATGGCGCTGCGTTCACAACCCCATCTTCAGATATCGATGTAACAAAGGCAATTGGTCTTGGAATGATGGAACCTATCAGAAATTTATAATTTTCACGTTCTGATATTTGTTTTGGATCAATTTTCTTCATAAAAACTAGCCTCTTTTCTTATCACTAATTTGACTTTAGAGAACTGATTGCAACACGTCAAATAGTTTTTCTGCATTTTAATTTAGGACAAATACTTTTATACATATTTAATTCGTTCCATATTTTGTGTGATTTAAAGGCTGTTTTAATAGGCTTTTTCAAGGTTATTGAAACAAAATCCCTCTACCTCCTCCTAGATATTTTTCTTTTTCAATCAAAATTCTTCAGCGAAACTTCAAATATTTCCTATTCAACTAACTGTTATAAACAGTTTCGCCATTCTATAAGGAAAGTATAAAAACAGGTCTATTTAGATTAAAAACTTTAGCAAAAACGTTGATTTATCAGTGCATAAAGCTATTTATGAGGTTTTTTATGTGTATTAGTAACTGTTATATTATGAGTTCAAAAGTATTTTCCAATAATCCGTTTCGAACATTTAAGAGAAATTACTTGCACAACTAAGTATTTTTAGTTATTTAAATAGAATTTATTACAGTTTACAATATTATCCTACCCTCAACATATTGCTATATTAAACTAATACTTCACCACCGGCAAAACCTTGATTTATCAACGTTAAAGCGCTTTTTTACCATCAAAAAATAATTGCCTTAAGTACAATTTTATTACCCAAAAGAGAAATATATGTTTTTTCGAGATAATATATTTTGTGAAATTCTACTTGCACAACATAATAAGTTAATGTTAAGTTAATGTACATGGACGTTCATACTTTAGACATAACTACTTCAAGTAGAGAAATGTCGTATAACTGATATTTATTTTCGTGTGAGGGGGAAATTTTTTGAAAAAGAATCGTTGGTTAATTGCTGCATCAGCAATCGCTATTCACCTTTCAATCGGTGGAGCTTATGCATATAGCGTGTATAAAAATCCAATTGCTGAAGAGCTTGGGTGGGATGCATCGCAAATTACAATCGCGTTTACAATTATGATGGGGTTAGCAGGTTTTGCTGCCGCACTATTTGGTAGTACAGTAGAGAAATTAGGACCGAGAAAAGCAGCGATGGTTGCCGCAGTACTCTTTGGTTTAGGTCAAGGTGGCGCAGGGATCGCAATCGCTATGGATTCGGTTGTTTTATATTGGTTAACTTACGGACTGTTAAGTGGACTTGGGATGGGTATTGGTTATATCGCTCCAGTATCTACACTTGTTAAATGGTTCCCTAATCGTCGAGGTCTGGCGACAGGTATGGCAGTATTAGGATTCGGGTCTGGTGCATTAATTACCGCACCGGTAGCTGTAAACTTAATGGAGTCTTTCGGTATTTCAAACACTTACTTTATTTTAGGTATTAGCTATTTTGTATTAATGATGATTGGTGCACTTTATATCGCTCCGCCTAAACCGGGCGAAGTAGAAGAAGCAATTGCATCAGGAAAAGCAAAAACAACTGAAATTGCACAAATGTCTGCACGTGAAGCTGTACGTACAAAGCAGTTCTGGATGCTTTGGGCAATGCATTTAATTAATGTTACATCTGGTTTAATGTTAATTTCTGTTGCTTCCCCAATGGCGCAGGAAATTGCAGGTTTATCTGTAGCTGCAGCTGCAGCAATGGTTGGATTAATGGGCTTATTTAATGGTGGCGGTCGCTTACTTTGGGCAGCTGGATCAGATTATATCGGGCGTTCTAACGTATTCGTTATTTTCTTCACGATTCAATTAATTGCCTTTATTACACTACCATTCACTACAAACGCCATTCTATTACAATTGTTCATATTCTTAGTAGTTAGTTGTTATGGCGGTGGTTTCTCGAATTTACCAGCGTTTGCAAGTGATTTATTCGGTACGAAACAACTTGGTGTTATTCACGGATATTTATTAACAACTTGGTCACTTGGTGGTATTTTCGGTCCACTAATCGCATCAACTGTTTATGAAGCTGCAAATAGCTATGTACCATTGTTTTACTTATTCAGTTTCTTAATTGCAATTTCATTAGGAATTTCTTTATTAATGCGCTCGAATGTCAACAAAATGAAAAAACAACGCGCAAAAGAAGAAGCAAGTACAAAACACAAAGGGAAACAGGGAGAACCTGTTCATTCATAAGGGGATTATATAGAGATGAAACGAAGGTATCCAACTTTCGCTTCATCTCTTTTCTTTCTTCTCTTAGTTTTACGGGTATTTTCTCTATTACTCTTGAATTTAAGAGTGTTACAATTACTGTAAGGGTTGTTTTTCCAGGGGGGATGTTCATGAACCGTCAACATTTCAGTGTTATTTTAGGGGGCATTTTATTTTTAGCTGTTGCAATGGGGATTAGCCGATTTGCTTTCACACCGATTTTACCGTTCATGCGTGTAGATGAAAACTTATCGTTTGCACAAGGCGGTTGGCTCGCATCAAGCAATTATATCGGATATTTCATCGGAGCTTTAGGTGCCGGCTTTGTTTACAAGTCAAAAAAGAACTTCCTATTAATTAATGTATTTCTGAATGTGTTCTCAATCATTTTAATGGGATTGGTTGAATCTTATTTAATTTGGATAGTGTTACGTTTTATCGCCGGCTTAACGAGTGGCTTCATATTTGTTCTTACATCAAGCATCGTGATGGATTATTTAGCAGCAAATTTATTAACCCGCTGGAGCGGCTATTTGTTTAGCGGAGTCGGATTGGGTATCGCGTTATCAGGACTTTTCGTACCATTTTTTGAAGCGAGCTTTAATTGGCAAGGATCCTGGCTTGGTCTTGGCGCATTATCTGTCCTATTTTTAGCAACGACAATCTTTTTATGGCGACAATTAAGCGTTGCGAATCATATAAAGGAACCAAAGTCTGCGGACAACAATATTTGGCGCGGGTTTATGCCATGGCTGATTATTGCATACGGCTTGGAAGGACTAGGTTATATTATTACAGGTACTTTTTTAGTCGACATTATTTATAATATTGAATCATTGCGTGCCTATGCCGGATATAGTTGGGTACTTGCTGGGCTGGCTGCTATTCCGTCAGCACCGATCTGGATGAAGTGCATGTCCCGTTTTTCACCTGTTTCGATGATGACTACCGCCTATTCCTTGCAGATTATCGGCATTCTGCTTCCTGTTTTATCACAATCGGCATGGAGCGTACTATTGTCGGCGATGTCATTTGGTTTTACGTTTGTCGGACTCGTAACGATGTCGACTGCCTATTCCAGACAACTGTTTCCAAAGCAAAGCAACTATGTCGTATCAATACTGACTACGTTCTATGCTATTGGACAAATTATCGGACCGGTCATTGCATCTCGTCTGGAAACTCATTTCCGTACGTTTAAAGCCCCCCTGCTGTTTGCAGGAGGTACCGTTACACTCGCGCTTGTACTGTTACTCGTCGGGTATTTCTACAGCAGGAAAAGCCCTGTTCATCTAGCTGCGGATATAAAATATTGAACCTCAATCACATCTCATGAAATTATGGAGATGTGATTTTTTCGGTTTTCCAAAATAATTTACCCCTATCCCCCATTAATGTTAAGATACCGATAACATTGTACTTCGGAGGACATCCTATGGAAGAAAAACATTATTCAATCGGTGAAGTTTCCAAACTGACGAATATCTCTATTCAAACATTACGCTACTACGATCAGATCGGCTTATTCAAACCTTCCTATGTCGATCCTAAAACAAATTACCGCTACTACAAAGACTCACAATTTTATCATTTGGATATTATTAAATCATTGAAATATATCGGTGTCTCATTGGAGGAAATTAAAGCGGCGCAACAGTTTACCCCTGCCGAACTTCTCTCCTTTTTGCAACAGCAGGAAAGTGTCATTGAACAGCAAATGAACCGTATGTACGAAATTCAGCAGTCCTTATATAAAACGAAAAGGCAGATGGAAGAACAGCTGGCGATCGATGTAATGGATACAGTCTATTTCAAAAATGAAGAATCCGTCCGTATTTTATCGATTAAAACAAATGAACTGACGCCGTACTATATTCCAAATACGTACTACAGTTCCTTAATTAAAACATTGGAAGTTGAAAACAGCTTGCTGAGCAATCGTTATGGATGTATTTTTCCTTACGAGCAATACGACAGTCTGGATGAGCTGCATTACAGCCATGTTTTCACACCGCTGATTACAGATAGGTATATTACCCATTTAACAACAGATATGGACGTGAAAACGATACCTGCAGGACGCTACGTATGCATTGCGTTTATTTTTGAAAGGGACACTTATTTAACCCAATACCAAAAACTTTATCATTATATAAAAGAGCAGCATATACAGGTTGTTCCGGTTGTCTATGAAATCTTCATGCCTCTTAACTATTCTCCAAACGAAGAAGATCAATTCATCGTGGAATTAAAGATTAAGCTGCTTTAACTAATTTTTACAATTATTTAAAACAGTTCTATTGACTCTATAGCTACTGTAGGGTTTATGTTAGAAAGTGCGGATTAACGATTTTTTTACAACTTAATAAGGAGCAATAACAATGAAAGACTATAAAATAACATTAGGGTTACTATTATTAAACCTGTTCATCGCCTTTCTAGGAATCGGTTTGGTTATCCCGGTACTCCCTACTCTAATGAATGAACTGCAATTAAGCGGCCAAGTTATCGGCTATTTAACAGCAGCATTCGCAATTGCACAACTGATTGTTTCACCTCTCGCTGGTAAAGCGGTTGATAAATATGGACGTAAAATTATGATCGTCCTCGGATTATTTATTTTCGGTATTTCGGAATTTCTATTCGGTTTAGGAAAAACGATAGAAGTTCTTTTCATTTCCCGTGTTTTAGGCGGAATCAGTGCAGCGTTTATTATGCCTGCTGTTACGGCTTTTATTGCGGACATTACAACAATGGAAACACGATCAAAAGCACTTGGCTACATGAGCGCGGCAATTAGTACAGGTTTCATTATCGGACCGGGCATCGGCGGATTTTTAGCCGATTTCGGTACACGTGTGCCTTTCTATTTTGCAGGGGCGCTCGGTACAACGGCAGCAATTTTATCGATTATTTTACTGCGTGAACCGGAACGCAATACGGAACATGCGGAAAATGCACCGGCACAAACATCCGGATTTAAACGCATTTTAGAACCGATGTACTTGATTGCATTTATTTTAATTTTTGTCGCATCATTCGGACTCGCGGCATTCGAATCGTTCTTCAGTCTGTTTGTCGATCATAAATTCGGGTTTACCCCTGTGGATATCGCAATCATTATTACAGGCGGCGCGATTTTCGGAGCAGTTGCGCAAGTAGTACTGTTTGACCGGCTTGCACAAAAATGGGGAGAAATTAAACTCATTCGCTACAGCTTAATTTTATCGGGGGTTCTTGTATTTTTAATGACTGTTGTCAGCTCATATTTTGCTATTTTACTTGTAACATGTATCGTCTTTATCGGCTTCGACTTATTCCGTCCTGCCGTTACGAGCTATTTATCAAAAATTGCCGGCAATGAGCAAGGTTTCGTCGGAGGAATGAATTCGATGTTTACAAGTTTGGCGAATATATTCGGGCCGATTTTAGGCGGGATGTTATTCGATATTGATGTTAACTACCCATATTACTTTGCAACGGTTGTCATCTTCTTCGGTATTCTGTTAACATTAATTTGGAAGAAACCTGCATCGTATATGTAATTTTTTCTGTCTTTCGCAATAGATTTATCTGTTTTACAAGTAAATTTGCTTAAGGAGGATTTCATCATGACAACAAAATCAAAATCAGAACAACTTATTTCAACTACGGAAAAATTCGGGGCGCACAACTATCACCCACTTCCGATCGTAATCGAAAAAGCAGAAGGTTCTTGGGTGACAGACCCTGAAGGCAACCGTTATTTAGATATGCTTTCGGCGTATTCTGCCTTAAACCAAGGTCATCGCCACCCGAAAATTATTCAGGCGTTAAAAGATCAGGCAGATGCAGTGACACTTACGTCACGTGCATTCCATAGTGCGACATTAGGCGTTTGGTATGAAAAAGTTAGTAAGCTAACAGGAAAAAATATGGTACTGCCGATGAATACAGGTGCTGAAGCTGTTGAAACGGCGATTAAAACAGCCCGTCGCTGGGGATATGAAGTAAAAGGCATCGAAGCAAACAAAGCGCAGATTATCGGCTGTAACGGCAATTTCCATGGCCGTACAATGGGTGCTGTGTCTTTATCCTCGGAAGCAGAGTATAAGCGCGGTTTCGGCCCGATGCTGGAAGGTTTCACATTAGTTCCTTACGGTGATATTGATGCACTGAAGGAAGCTATTACACCGAATACAGCGGCATTTATCGTCGAGCCGATTCAGGGAGAGGCAGGCATTATCATCCCGACTGAAGGCTTCTTAAAAGCAGCATATAACTTATGTAAAGAAAATAATGTTCTGTTTATTGCAGATGAAATCCAAACAGGTTTATCACGAACAGGAAAACTGTTTGCCTGCGAATGGGAAGATATTAGACCGGACGTCTACATTTTAGGTAAGGCGCTTGGCGGCGGTGTTTATCCGATTTCAGCAGTTGTCGCGAATGACGATATTCTCGGTGTGTTCAATCCAGGTTCACACGGCTCAACTTTCGGCGGTAACCCGCTGGCATGTGCCGTATCGATAGCAGCGATTGATGTATTAATAGATGAAAAGCTGACAGAGCGTTCATTGGAGCTTGGCAATTACTTTAAAGCACAACTTCAGGAAATTAAGAACCCGGTCATTAAAGAAGTGCGCGGGCG
This sequence comes from Solibacillus sp. NPDC093137, assembly GCF_050280445.1. Classification (NCBI taxonomy): domain Bacteria; kingdom Bacillati; phylum Bacillota; class Bacilli; order Caryophanales; family Caryophanaceae; genus Solibacillus; species Solibacillus sp. NPDC093137. The sequence continues at coordinate 86,184 of NZ_JBNNVH010000002.1, read as the reverse complement.
CGGTCTTTTCATAGGCGTTGAGCTTCACGAATCTGCTCGCCCCTACTGCGAAAAACTGGCAGAACGCAAATTGCTTTGCAAAGAAACACACGACACAGTAATCCGCTTCGCCCCACCGCTCATCATTTCAAAAGAAGACTTAGATTGGGCAATTGAGCAAATTAAAGCTGTTTTTAGTGAATAGGTAGTATATTTAGAGGGCGCTGTGTTATGCATAGTGCCCTTATTTTATTGATGGTTAAGCAAAGGAGACTTATGATGAAATCACTTTATATTACGGGCTACCGTCCACATGAATTAGGAATATTCAATGACAAGCATCCTGGTGTCCCGGTTATTAAAAAGGCGCTGGAAAACCAGCTGCGCATCCTAATAGAAGACGGACTCGAATGGATAGTAATCAGCGGCCAGCAAGGTGTTGAAACATGGGCGGCACAAGTTATACTGGAACTTAAAAATGACTATCCAGAACTCAAATATTCCATTATCACCCCCTTCTTGGAACAGGAAAAAAATTGGAATGAGCATAAACAAGAGACCTATATGCATATAGTAAGTAAGGCAGATTTTGTGACAAGCGTGACGAAGCGCCCTTACGAAGCACCATGGCAGTTTATCGAAAAGGACAAGTTCATTATCGATAACACGGATGCGACATTGCTCGTCTACGATGAAGAAAATGAAGGGTCTCCAAAATATGTGCTTAGCCTCATCCAGAAGTATATGGAGCAGCATGATCAATATGAGCTGTTGATGATCAATGCTTATGATTTACAAGTGGTGGCTGAGGAAATGCAGCAAGGAGATGATTGGTAAAAATTATGTAAATGTCTAAATTCAGTAAATATTCTGATTACAGCCGTTCGTTTTGGGGTATAATATATTAAACAAATTATATTTTACTATTTAAGGAGGCCACATTATGAACCAATTGACGATGATTAATGAAACGACACCAATAAATATCGCACACCATACTTACAAACGCGAGTGCCGATATACGAGAGGCATCAACATTCCCCTTGCAGATATCGAGAGAATTTTATACGGGCTGAGCGATGATGCACTTCATTATTTTGAGTTCCATAATATCGCGAAAGAAATTAAACAAGGAACATTATTAAATGGCTATGCGGGGCTTGCTAATATTATTTCAGACTATTATAAGAACGAAAAAAATATAGAAATCCCTGAACTGACAAACGGTCGCGATTTTTATGTAAAAATAGTTTAACAAAATTAAGGGGATGACTTCCTAAGTGAATACCAAAAACAACAACGTCTAAAGTATCCTATTCGGTTCGGTGCTTTCGGCGTTGTTTTACATATTGGGAGATTCAGCAAATCGAATTTTCTAAAAATTTGTTTAATAAAAGTATTGACTTCCTAATTGATAAAGATTATCATTATCATTATAAGGTTAGTAAAACCTTTTCGATACTGTTCCCCCCAGTTCAGATTCGAAACTCATTAATTACTTTTCTCATATTTCGAAAAGATTAATTGGATTGATCTTTTCTCCTGGAAGAATGGCAAATCCCCTCACACGATTTGCCATTTTTTCATGGAAAATTGGGTATACATATATTAAAGGAGATGATTTAGTTGGAATTCCGTATTGAAAAAGACACTTTAGGTGAAATTCGTGTACCAGCAGACAAAATTTGGGGTGCACAAACACAGCGAAGCAAAGAAAACTTCCAAATTGGCACAGAAAGAATGCCGATTGAAATTATCCGTGCCATGACTATTTTGAAAAAAGCAGCGGCGATTGCCAATAATAAATTAGGCAAGTTATCCGATGCGAAGAAAAATGCGATTGTAGAAGCAGCCGATGAAATTCTTGCAGGCAAATGGGATGAACACTTCCCTCTTGTCGTCTGGCAAACAGGCAGTGGTACACAGACAAATATGAATGTGAACGAGACAATTGCCCACTTAGCGAATGAAAAGCTGACGGCAGCGGGATCGGATGAAAAGGTTCATCCTAACGATGACGTCAACAAGTCACAAAGCTCAAATGACACATTCCCTACTGCACTACATATTGCTGCAGTCGAAATCGTAGAGAACTACCTAATGCCGCGCTTAAAGCTGTTACAGGCGACATTAAAAGAAAAAGCGATAGCGTTTAACGATATTATTAAAATCGGTCGTACCCATTTACAGGACGCAACACCGCTTACACTTGGTCAGGAAATTGGCGGCTGGCACCATATGCTGTTAAAATGTGAAAAAATGATTATGGTGAACACGCAGTTCATGAAAGAGCTTGCGATTGGCGGTACTGCTGTTGGTACAGGTATTAACGCCCATCCGGAATTCGGTGCCCGCACAGCTGCAGAAATCAGCAAACTAACAGGCATTGAATTTACATCTGCGGAAAATAAATTCCATGCTTTGACAAGCCATGATGAAGTCGTGACAGCGCACGGTGCATTAAAGGCATTGGCAGCAGATTTAATGAAAATCGCCAATGATGTACGCTGGCTGGCAAGTGGTCCGCGCTCTGGTATCGGTGAAATTACGATTCCTGAAAACGAACCAGGTTCATCAATCATGCCAGGGAAAGTCAACCCGACACAAAGTGAAGCAATGACAATGGTCGTGACTCAAGTTGTCGGCAATGACGCAACAATCGCCTTTGCAGCTTCACAAGGTAATTTCGAGTTGAACGTATTCAAGCCAGTAATCATCTATAACTTCCTGCAATCAGCACGCCTGTTGGCCGATTCTATGAAATCATTCAATGACAATTGTGCAGTAGGTATCGAGCCGAATATGGAAGTACTGGACGCTAACCTGAAAAATTCATTAATGCTTGTTACTGCGTTAAACCCGTATATCGGTTATGAAAATGCGGCGAAAATCGCGAAAACGGCGCATAAAGAAGGCACAACATTAAAAGAAGCTGCTATTGCATCAGGTCTTTTAACTGATGAGGAATTTGACCGTTATGTTGATCCAAAAACGATGATTTATCCAAATGCTGAATAATTTTTAACGATCCTACACAACCTTCCAACAAGTTTAGTCAATTACTTTCAGCCGGTAATAAACTATTGTTGAGGAGGTTGTTTTTATTGAAAAAAATTCAATTTGTAAAGGATGGTTATGAAATCGTCATAAATATTCGCAGAAATATACAGAACGAAACGACTCAATATGTTGAAGCAGACGCCTATTATAATGATTTTGGCAACTACCGCATATTAGTTTTAGGAGATACTGTAGAAAAAGTAGTGGAACTTGCAACACATGAGCTTCTGACTAATCACCCATTTGAGAAAGTTATAATAGATTATTAAGACATATTTAAAGGGATGCCCAGAAAATGAATTCAGGGCACCCCTTTTTTTACGTTATAGAAGGTTTAAATACATATCGATGAGCTGGTCACCGTAAAAGTAAACAATGATTGCAGCAATAGCAATTGATGGTCCGAACGGTACAGGGGTTTTGCGCCCTTTCCCTCGGATTTTCAGAATGACGATACCGACAATCATCCCGATCACCGATGCCAAAAATAAGGTTAATAACGTGTTGAACGTTCCCAACACTAATCCAATCAGTAAAAACAGCTTAATGTCCCCGCCACCCATTCCGCCTTTTGAAATAATGGCGATTAACAGTAAAATTGAGAATCCAATTGCGGCGCCGATTATACTATCCCACCACGGATCAAGCGGCGAAAGAATTCTACCAATGATTAGAAACGGCAGGAAAAACAATAGAATTTTGTCCGGAATAAGCATGTACGCGATATCCGAAACATTTATAATGACCAATAGTGAAATAAACAGTAAAGCTACTGCCAATTCCCATGTGATGCCGAGCTGCCATGTAGCAAACGCAAATAAAAGTCCTGTTACCAGTTCCGTAAATGCGTAAATCGGCGACACTTTCACACCACAAGTCCGGCATTTCCCTCGTAGAAATAGGTACGAGAAAACAGGCACGAGTTCAATAGCGCTTAAACGTCGATTGCAATGGACACAGTGAGATGGCGGTGTCACAATCGACTCTTTTTTCGGTACCCGTAATCCGACTACATTATAAAATGAGCCAAATACCAATCCAAAAATCCCCGCAAATATTGTATACATAATCTCCATTTTAGATGCTCCTTACTTGTACCTGCTATATATCAAGTGGTTGATTTCCATTCCGGGTCTGACGCATTCTAGTGTCAACTCAGCTCCCCATGAGAAACTTAATCCTCAGTTCGCGGTAGATTATCCTCACTTGATACAGATTAATCCTCAATAACGGTATCTTAATCCTCAATTGCCGCCACTTAATCCTCAATCGTGAGTCTATAATCCTCAAATGCATTTTTAATCCTCACTTTCAAAGGGGACACCATGCACAACTTAGAACAAAGACAGTGACTTTTAATTTCTACACAATTATATATTCGAATAAATACCTACTCGTAGTAGAAAGTTGTGACTTGAATGTCGGCTGTTACGATTTCCGATGCTTCTTCTGTAAATTTGTCTTCTTCACCTGGAAGCGCGAAATCAATTATATCGATTCGCATCACGCGTTCTTTCTTTTCAATTTCTTCAACGAACTGCAGCAAGTTTACGTCATTTGGTGCAGCCACATTGATGTTAAATGTAACTAACTTCAGTGAAGGCGGTAATGTTTCTACAGCGATTGTGGAAACGGGCAATTCTTCTGAAGCCTCCGTATCCTCCGTTTGATCAATAGCACTCTGTGTTAAATCAGATACAGCCCCTTCTTCTGTTTCCGGTGTAGAAAGCGGGTCTTGTAGTCCCGAACTAGAAACAAGTGCATCATAGTTATTAAAATCGATGCTTTGAATGCGTGAATCTGTTACATACTGCATTTCCTCAATCGATAAAATCAGCTCATCAATTTCCCGGTTATCCGGCACTTTTTTGCGTAGTGCAAATTCATTTTCATTCGTTTGTGATTGCTGTGACTGATTTGTTGCAAGTGTTTCCTCTATTGCTGCGATTTCTGTATGAAGACTATTAATCTCAGAACGAATCATCTGTTCCTCGTCCTGCTTCGGTTTAACAACGTAATAATACATAGCAAACAGCAAAGCCATCGCTAATGCAATTACAATGAGAAGTGTCCCATTTTTACTACTTGAGATGGAATTCATTACTCTTCACCTCCAGCAGCTACGTGCAATTGATTGATTACGAGAAAAATTTCTACGCTATATCGCGGAACTTCCGTGAATTGCTGTGTATCAATAATTTCCTCACCAGTTGGATTAAGTTCAAAGTTTTGGATTGTTCCCACTTGAACATCATTAAAATACGGACTTTTTTCCAGCTGGCTTACATATGTTGAAATAGCATTCAATGTTTCGAAATCTACCGCTACTTGTACGCCTGTCTCAGAAAATGCATAAGAACGCAAGTATGTATCCGTCGGCAATAAATTTCTTGTCTCAATTATAATCGGAGAGACCGGATATGAAACACGTTCAACAAAAGCGACCGATTCTTCCAATGAACCTTGACTTCCTGTTTGCGATGAAGTGACTTCGGCGTTTAATGTGTCCCTTGTCAGCAATAATGAATCACGTTCAGGTATAGCGCTCGCAATTTCGCTTCTCGCACCAAAAAAAGTGATTGCCAGCAAGCCTATTGTTAATATCGATAAAATCCCAACTAAAATAAAGGCTAACTTAAAACTCGTCGCGCCCTTTTCAATTTTGGGCAGAAGGTTAATATCCGGAATCATTCGTTAACCTCCTTTAAAGCAAGTCCCAGCAAAGTCGCATGCTTTGCTTTGCAGTTTGGAAAATGCTCGTTGATTACTTTATCATTGACAATGCTTACCGGTGTCGGCAGATTTTCATTCAACAGTGCCTCAATTGACTGCAGTAACGGATGATCTCCCATAACGACTATTTCATCAACTTCTCTTTCACCTTTATGGAGAGAGAATTTAAAGAAGTTCATCATACGGTCGATTTCCAGCACCTGATCAGTAGTTGCTGCACGGAAATCATCCAAATCAGCTGTATAGTTAAATTCTACTTCATCATTTTCGACAATATTTTGCTGCCAGTTATCCGCGTCAGTGTCAATCGTTTGGAATCGCAGAAACTCTACTTCTCCGTTTGAATAGATGCAAATCGACAATTCATTGATTGACCAATCTGTTATCATATATGTACGGTTCGTATCGATAAACTGGATATGTTCAAGCAATCTTAAATTACATAAAGCTCGTATATCGGCTACTTGCGGATTCAAATGGTTGTCCAACAGCAAACCGATCATCTTTCCGACTTCATCAGGCGGTGCGGCAAAAAGTACAGCCTTCCCGTCCCCTTCAATCGGGTCGTGTACATCAATAAGGGGCTCCTGAAACGGCAAATGAATCGACTGACCAACTTCCATTTGCACATATTCTTTCAGGTTTTTACCGCTTATATCAGCAGGATGCTCGAATGTTTTTAATAAAATCGATGTACCTGGCACAAGGAAGCGCACATTTTGCTTTCTTCCTCCCCAGTTTTGGACATTTGATTTTATGAGTTCATACATCGCCATCTCATCAAGAATAACCCCTTCCTGAACCGCAGTTTTCGGTAAAGGCATTTCGTATATAACGGGCTGATCCACTGTTGCACCTTTTAATACGAGTGCACGCATTACATAATCACTGATTACGATGGATACATGCGATTTTCTTTTCATATTGAACATAGAGGGACCCTCCCCTTTAACCTTTAATGTAATGCCTATTTTGAGAAGCGCCATTCTGATGGCGCAATCATCACTCAATGGAACACCCAAACGCAATTGGGTTGGGTGTTCTTTGGGGGATGATTATGATGTTGGTGTTGGTGTTGTTGTTGTTACACCATTTTGCATAACATCGTTTAAGTATTTTTCAGAAACTCCCGAGGTTACTTTAAATTTTTCACCTTTAAAACCTTGAGTTCCAGCAAAGGTGAATTCAATTGTAGGTCCAGTTGTAGAGTTCGTTGCATTTAAACTTGATACTGATGTTAAAGTAAACTTATCTGATTTAAAAGCAATATCAGTAGCTAAGCATGTACCTTGATCACCACAACTACCATCAACATAGGCAATTTTTGCTGTAGAAATTGCATTTGATAACTCGGCTAATATTGCTTTATCACGCTGATTATTAATAATATTTCCAATTGCCGGAATAGCAATAGCCGCAACAATAGCTAAGATTACAATTACTGCTAAAAGTTCAACTAAAGATAAACCTTTTTCATTTTTAATACGTTTTTTTAATGTGTTAAACATATTAAATCCTCCTCTTATTTTAATATTAATTTGTTTTGCACTGACGCTTTGTATCGCTTCGATGCCTCCTTGCAAAACGTCTTTTAATTTTCTGTTTACATTTGTTCATAAAGACTAAACATCGGCAAGAAAATTGCCGCTACGATAATACCTACTGCCCCCGCCAATAAAACAATCATTAATGGCTCAATCAAAGATTTTAAAGTATCGACGTTTCTATCAACTTCTTCTTCATAAAAGTCTGCAATCTTTTCAAGCATATAATCAAGCGAACCTGTAGACTCACCAATTCTTGTCATACTCGTTACCATAGGCGGGAAAATCCAGCTTTTTTCTAACGGCTCTGTCAGCGAACTTCCTCGTTCCAAACTTGCTCGTGCGTCCATTACGACTTTTCCTACAACCGGGTTTCCTGATACTTTTTGCGAAATCATCAATGCCTGCAAAATCGGCACTGCACTGCTAAACAAAGATGATAAATTACGCGTCAATCTCGCAATCGCTGTTTTTTGTAAAAGCGGACCAAATATCGGCATCTTCAACATAAAATAATGGACGGTGTAATTGAACTGTTCATTATTCCTGTAAAGATATTGAAATACCACAACACCAATAGCCAGGGCTCCAATCGGGAACCACCAGTATTGCCTCAGCCAATCTCCTAAAGCTACGGTCCAAACCGTTAAAGTCGGGAGTTCCGCATCCATCGATTCGAATGATTCAACAAATGTCGGAACAATGAAAATCAGCATGAAAAACACGACAACTACAATCATTACTAAAAGCATTGCCGGGTATGTCAGCGTCGACTGTACCTTTTTGATTAAGCGGAAAGACTTTTCGTACGAATTTGCCAGACGTTCCAGCGTATCGTCGATATTCCCCGTTGCTTCTCCCGAACGCATCATATTGACGAACAGTTCGGGAAATGCTTTCGGATGTTTCCTGACTGCATCCGAAAATGGAATACCTGAACGAATATCTTCTCCCACCGCTTCTAGTGCTTTTTTCAGTGGCTTGCTTGTCGCCTGCTTTGCTAAAATGTCAGTCGCTTCTACGAGTGAAACACCTGCCCGAATCAATGTCGCAAACTGACGGCAGTAAATAACAAAGTCCTGTGTTTTTACTTTTTTGCTGCCAAGGCTGACTTCCATATGCAATAAACTTTTTGATTCTTCGATTTCTCGAGGATTGATGCCCTTTTCGCGCAGCTTTAAAATGGCGGCTGCTTTATTCGCTGCATCAATCGTCCCTTTTTGTGTTGCCCCCATCTTTGTGCGGCCTACATATTTAAATACGGTCAAATATACTCACCTGCGTTCAGATAAGGACGTACTTCCTCCAACGAAACTTTTCCTGAAGAAACAAGAACTTGTATAGATGTCTCTAATGTATGCATCCCTAACGCCCGATTTGTCTGCATCACACTCGGGAGTTGGTGAATTTTTTCATTTCGTATCAAATTTGTTACAGCAGGCACGCTTACTAAAACTTCAGTCGCGGCAACCCGGCCCAATTTATCTTTTCGAATGAATAATCGCTGTGAGACAATTCCTTGCAGTACATTTGCCAATTGAATTCGAATTTGACCTTGCTGATGCGGTGGGAACACATCGATAATGCGGTCAATTGTTGTCGGTGCACTGGATGTATGAAGTGTAGCAAATACTAGATGACCTGTTTCCGCTGCTGTAATTGCTGTTGAAATGGTCTCTAAATCTCGCATTTCCCCAACTAGAATAATATCCGGATCTTGACGAAGTGATGCTCGTAAGCCATTCGCAAATGAACCAGTATCGATACCTACTTCGCGCTGATTTACCACCGATTTTTTATGTGTATGCAAATATTCGATCGGATCTTCAAGCGTAATAATATGTTTTGATTTATTTTCATTAATATAATCGATCATTGCTGCCAGCGTAGTAGATTTCCCCGATCCGGTTGGACCTGTTACTAAAATAAGCCCCTGTGGTTTTTCAGCTAAATCGTAAAGAACTTTCGGCAAATTCAATGATTCGATTGTCGGAATTTCACTGGCTATCAAACGCGCTGCAATTGCACTTGCATTACGCTGATGGTACGCATTTACACGAAAACGGCATAAACCTTCCAATGAATAGTTAAAATCGGTTTCACCTTTATCCTCGAATTCCTCCAGTTTATAATCCGGTAAAATATCCTGTACCATGCGGGTTACCATATCTTCCGTAACAATTTCATTCCCATATTGCTTCAGCTGACCATTTACTCGGTAAACGGGAGGGATGCCGGTAGTGACATGCAAATCGGATGCATTTTCATCATACGCACGCTGCAGTAAATCCTGTATGTTTAATGTCATGTCCATTCCTCCCTAGTCAATTGTCGCCACACGCAGCACTTCTTCTGTCGTCGTGACACCAGCCAACACTTTCAGTAATCCGTCCTGCAGTAATGTGTTATGCCCGGCATTTTGCATATAGTCGCCAATTTCATAGCCGCTTGCCCCATTTAAAATGAGATCTTTCAATCCACGGTCAACAGGCAGCAACTCGTGGATAGCAAGTCGCCCACGGTAGCCGGTGTTTCCACATGCTGCACAGCCGCGACCTTTCCGAATCTTATTCACTTCTAATCCATTATTTGCAAAAATTTGTTTTTCCCTAATCGTAGGCTCTATCTCCATCGTACAATCCCGACAAATTTGACGTACAAGACGTTGTGCCATAATACCGACAAGCGATGAAGAAATGAGAAACGGTTCAATTCCCATGTCCTGCAGCCTTGAAATCGATTCAATCGCACTGTTTGTATGTAGTGTACTTAATACGAGATGCCCTGTTAACGATGCACGTATCGAAATTTGTGCCGTTTCCAGATCGCGGATTTCCCCGATCATTATAATGTCGGGATCTTGACGTAAAATTGAACGTAATCCCGCTGCGAACGTTAACCCGACCTCTTCTTTGACTTGAATCTGGTTTACACCATTTAACTGGTATTCGACCGGATCCTCGACTGTAATAATATTGACACCTTCATTATTTGAATTGGAAAGTGCTGCATATAACGTGGAAGATTTCCCTGAACCTGTTGGACCTGTAATTAGCACAATGCCATTCGGTTTCTCGATCATCTTCCTGAAAATTGCTTCGTTATTTTCTGTAAACCCTAGATGTGATATGTCTGTTGCAGCATTACTTATATCCAATATACGCATAACAATTTTCTCGCCGTAGACAGTCGGTAATGTAGAAAGACGAATGTCGACACTTTTGAATTCGATATTAACTTTAAACCGGCCATCTTGTGGAATACGGTTTTCTGTAATATTTAGTCCACCCATAATTTTCACACGGGCCGTCATCATATTTTGCATATGCTTTGGCAGAGAACGTTCTGTACGAAGCACTCCGTCGACACGATAACGAATTCTGTATTCTGTTTCATGCGGATCGAAGTGAATATCGGATGCACGCTGGGCAACCCCATTGTTAATTATCTGGTTTACAAGTCGTACAATAGCAGAATCTTCATCGGTAATTTCCTGTTGAACTTCCGGTGTATTTACTTCAATCTCTGTTAATGCTGCATCCATCGAAGCCTGCAGGTCATAGTATTTTGTAATCGTTCGGTACAGGTCGTCCTTCGTAGCAATACTCGTTTCAATTTGACAGCCTGTAGCCATACGGACTTCTTCTATCGCAAAATAATCCATCGGGTCAGCCATCGCAATAAGCAGCTTATTTTTATCCCGACGCACTGGCATGATATTCGCACGTTTCGCCAGTTCTCTCGGTACAAGCTGCAGCAGCTCCGGTGCTATGACATGATTGCTCAGTGTCATATGCGGAATACCTAGCTGGAACTCCAGTACTTCAATCAGCTGCTGTTCCGTCAGTATGTTTTCTTTAATAAAAAAATCCCCGAGTTTTTCGTCGCGGCTTTTATTTGCCAGTGCGTAAGTAAGCTGTGCCTCGGTAATAACGCCCGACTCCAAAAGCAAGTCCCCTAAGCGTTTTCTCAATTTCGCCTTCATATCTATGTCCTCCTTTATTTTGGAGTAATTAAATTTCCACCTTTATCGTAATAGCTACCTGGAGAGAGATTTTCTTCTTGATCATCGCCGTTTGCAGAATTGTTCGATGCATTAGAGCCGTTATTTTGGGAACCACTAACTGGTGTAGTTAATCCATTTCCGTTAGTCGTATCAGCATCCGGGAATCCGTCTCCATCTAAATCGACTTGATAATTTTCGGATGGTGTCTTCACTTCTGGTTGTTTGGGTGATTTCATAATTATCCGGTCAACAGGCGGGTAATAATCATGGCTCACAAGCTTCTGTTCATCAAAAGCTGTACGATAAACCGACACGCGTAAACCTTTCGCACCTTCCTGTACTTGTTCCGTCTGTCCAATTGCCAGGTGTGAAGAGTAACGTGTAATTGTACGGGGCTGAATCTCCTCATCCTTCGAAACAGTTACATCTACTTCCGTTTCTTTTGCCGATGTATATACCTCGGTCTTCAAGTTTCCTTCTTCCATAATCAGCTTCAAAACGACTGGATTGGATAAAGTATTTGCGAATTTGAGATCCTCACTTGCAAGTAGATCCACCTTTGCTTCCAAACCAGCTTTTAAATAGGAGGGGATTTCATTTTGCGAATGCCGTTCCAGTATTTCCGCATTAATATTCAGTGCTGCATTATATACATTTGATGCAACAAAATTAATAGCCTCACGGTTCGCCAAGTTCATCGTATCCCCAAGCTTTTCAATCATCGAAAAAGCCATCTGCGGTTCTATTACCGTTTCATGAAGAGAAAGAACCAGTTCATTAATACCCATTGCCCCTTCCGGCATCGGTTCGACTGACAATGAAATTCGTTCTGTTTCCAGTATCGATACATCTATTACAACTGCTTCAACAGGATCAGTTTTTAAATACGCTGCATTCAGTTGTATATTGTTATAAGTCAAATCTGTATCCCAAGATGAAACATTACTAATCTCGTTTTTCACAACCTCACTAGGAAAAACAATTAGTGGGAGATGCACTGTCGGCGTCTCTTTCCAGAAGGCAAACCATGACTTATGTACCTGATTTTCATAGTTTTCTACCGTACTCTCAATATCAAACTGGAATGTGGATGAGCTCACTTCAACGGAAGTCCCTCCGCCAGTGACAGTCAGATTTTGGGTATACCATTCGTTAACGGCATTAGTCAGCAATTCCTTTAACTCCTCACCTTTCAAATCACTGGTCTCTAACCCGCCGATTGTCGAACCAACTGCATTATTATCAGCGGAAGCTGCTGTACTTACTATAAAGTTCGGTATCCAGATTGATAAAAGGACTACTAGCAAAGCTATTGGGATTATTGACCTAAAGATAATTTTCATTTACTCACCCCGTCTAATCACTTAATTCATCTTGTATAATAAGGACTTTATAACTAAAAACTTATTTCCTAATATGATATATGGAGAAAAAATCTAAACTATTCACTTATTATATATATTATGGAAAATATTATAATATTTTATCTCAAAAAATTCATCTTATATGCTAATTTTTATTCCTTTTACCAAATGTTCACTTATGTTACTATTATAATACACGATGAATTACTTTATGACTATGTATTTTTAGTTAAATTTTAAATTTAATTTTTTATTGTTCCATTTTACCTATCCAACTTGAATTAAAGAATTTAAATTTTGTTATTTTTTCATAATGGATAATTTGATTACATTTTTAAAGCTATCAGTTATGTGCTTAAAATCATAATAAAAGGGGGATTATTGTGAGATTATTAAATGAAGAGCGTGGACTATCATTAGTTGAAGTTGTAGCTTCGATTGTATTATTTACAATTATTCTATTATCATTTTTCACTATTTTCATCCAATCCAAAAAGACAAATATCTTATCAGAATCAGTAGTAGAAGCAACATATTTCGCTCAGCAAGATATGGAAGGAATTTATGGGATCGTATCTAGCAACAGCGCGTTATGGTTGAAAAATACTTCGCCTAAACCTTTGAAACTGAAAAATAAAGAGTTTCTTTATGATTCTACAGATTTCTCTTGTATGAACGAGTGTAAGAAATATGTAAACAAAGACAATACAAAATATTGGATAAAACTAACAAATATTACAGATGAAAATGCAATTAATAATGACACACTAGTGCAAGTCGTTGTAAATGTACCAAAGGAAAATAGCCCTACTTCTATAATAATGGAATCGATTTTTCGTTGGGGGAATAAGCCATGAGGTATTTATTAAATAATAAGCGGGGGATGACTTTAGTAGATATTGTAATCTCAACAGTAATCACATTTATTATAGCAATTATAGTTTTCAGTATTATTCAATCTAGTCTAAAACAAAAAACACAACAAACACAAGAGATGAAAGATTTATTTGACATTACATATGCTCTAAAAGTTGTTACAAAGGATATTCGACGTTCAACATCAGCCCAAGCTTCCATATCAGAACTAAAATTAACATTCCCTGATATTTCAAATGACAATAGTGTAATTTTTTTATTAGAAGATAATAAGTTAAAAAAGAAAGCGATTCGTGTAGTTAATGGAGTAGAAATAAAAACTCAAGAAATAATTACAGATGGCCTAGGTTGTGTAATGTTTACAGGCAATGATGTAATATCAATTACGTTATCTAACACAGAGGATTGTTCAGATGGGAAAAGTACTGAAATTCATTTAAGGAGGGGGGGTATCTAATATGAGGTATATACGCCAAGAATATGGTTATTCAATGCTTCTTGTTATATTTACTGTTGTGTTTATTTCTGTTATTTGTTTAAGTTTACTTACAATTAATACCAACTCATTGAAAACATCAAAAAATGAGGAAGTTGATCAAACTGTTTATTACGTTGCAGAAGCAGGTATTAATTACTATCAAAGTATATTAGAAAATGATGTTGAGATTGCTAATACAACAGCAAAGAATTACATATTAAATTTGTATAATCAACACTTAAGTAATCCAACAGTTACTCCTGTATCTATTGATTTTGATACTGAATTTAGAAATAAATTTGTTTTAGAATTAAATAAATTATTTTTTCAGACCTTTGAACAAGTTGACGAAAATATTAATTTAAAAGGCGTTCAAATTTATTTTGATAAATTTGAAATGAATAAAAATTTAAAGCCATTTTCATATTTAACTATAGATTACGATAATAACCTTACGTATAAAATTACGTCTGTTGGTAATATCTCAGAAAAGAAACGAACTCTAACTCGGGATTTTTCTATTACCCTTGATCCTATCGGAGGTGGAAAACCTATACCTATTTATTTACCTGGAGAAAACAACGGAAAAGACGGTAGCAGTAACAAAATTTCATTACCATTTTATATGGCTGATGATAGTAACTTTAAATTGCAGGGAAATTTAACTGTAACTTCTTTTAATGAAGCCGGCGAGAAGGAAACTAAAAAATTAACGGGTAAGATTCACGAACAAATTAACTACACCGTAACTTCATTTAGCACTGAAAGTAGCAACCCTATTATTGTTGAAATGCACAAAAAATACAATTATCATAAAAAGCAATGTGAAATTACATCCAATTATTCAAGTATTGATACCGGAAAAACTTACTCAATAGATAAACCCACAACATTATATATTGACTCACTAAAGATAAATAAGGGAGAAATTAAATTTAAACAGGTTTCATCAATTCAATACCCTGTCGAGATAATTATTTGTAATGGAATACAAGTTGCTAAGCAGTCAGGATTAACAATTTCTGAAGTTGATAACTCAGGTAAATTTTTAAACTCATCAAGTTTAGACATATTTGTGATAGGTAAATCTAATAATAAAATAAATAATTTGAATATATTTGGTAACGTTTTATATGCACCTGAAAGTAATATTGATTTAAGCGGGAAAACTACTTTTGGTGCAACAATATTTGCTAATTCAATCGAAAAAACTGGTAACGGGAAAATTGATACTACATTTACCTCTATTCCACCAATTAAAAATAATCCATTATATACTATAGAGGCACCCACCAACCCTAATCCTAACACTCTCTTAAAGTCAGAAGATATGTTTGAAATTTAGATTAAACAAAGAGATGGTCCCTGTATTTTACAGTACCATCTTTTTATATTTCATTGTTTACTGTAAATGTTGTAACTTCTTCCTCTATTCAAATAAAATATTTCACATTTTTTCCTGAATACTGTTCTTTTCTTTAAAAAGGAATATATTATTAATAAATAATATATAATCACAATTAACTAGAGCAAAATAATTAGATGAAGTTATAGAAAACTCATTTAGTCTGACAGAGGGCTTAGTTGTAGCAAATTCGAAAAGCTAGCTAAACAAGTGACAGATTATGATTATCTGGCATCTGCAACAGAGATCGGTTTGTATATTAAAAAAGTCTCGTTACAAGCCAAAATGGCGTGAGCCATTTAAATAACAATATGAGGGGGTACCCAAAATGAAATGGCTAAAGGAGGAACGCGGGTTTTCATTGCTGGAAGTTGTCGCAGCTCTAGTTATACTCACAATTATTACCCTATCCTTTTACTATATATTTATACAAAATACAAAAGTAAACTCTAATAATAATAAGCATTACACCGCAAGTGCCGTAGCAAGAGAACTATCTGCCCAAATTACAGCTAATTGTTCTGCTGTAAAACTGGAGGAAACCGTAAGTGACTTATGCAAATATGATTCGACTTTGACGAAAACAGCTTTTTTAAATGAATTCCCCTACCAGCTCATCATTCAAGAAATATCTAGTCCGATTGTAGAAACGGAGTATTATAGACTTCGGAAAGTAACGATAAAAGTATGGGATAAAAAAGATGATATGATAAAAGATCACCCTAAATCTATTACTTACACTTCACAGCGAGAGGTGATCAAATGAAATTGCAGTCTAACTCAAAAGGTCTAACCCTTGTTGAAACCTTGGCTATTCTAGTTATTAGCTCGATTGTTATGTTAGTTATCTTTAATATCGTTTTATCAGGCATAAATAATTCAAAACAAATTCAAGAGCGGGCGAAATTACAAAATGAAGCGAACTACTTACTTACTGTATTACGTGAGTTTCATGAACGAGGAGAAACCTATACCATTTCATTTAATAATGGAGAAATGTTAATTGAGAGTGCAGAATCTCCAAATAAAGCTGTGTTCAATACTTATAAATATGAAGTAAACGGAGCTATTGAAATGCTTACAGTCAACCCTAAAGGTACAGAAAAATCTTTTACACTCGAACTTAAATTAACGAGTAAGAAGTATCAGATCGAACACACCACCAAGACAATTCTTCAAATATTATAAAGGGAGGACGTATTAATGAAAACAAATGAAAAAGGTTTCTCGTTAGTAATTGCATTATTTGTAATTGTAATATTTACTACAATTGGTCTCTCCCTAATAACTTTAAACTTTACGAATACAAAACAGATCAACCTTACTAAAGAACAGCAAGTGGCAACAGATTTAGCCGAAATAGGTATTATCTATTACGAAACTCTTTATACAGAGCACAGCTTTAATGTTTTAAACGATGCGATCAAAAATACAATAAAACATATAGAAACTTTAAATAAATCCAAAAACCCGGATGCTCAAATACCTATTAACGTAAATACTATAATTACTCATTTAATATTAGATAGAAGTAATTTTATCGATAAAAATATAAAAATTAATGTGAATATCCTTGATACACCGAATGATAATTTTAAAATTACTTATCAAAATTTACTAACTAATTCGCCTAACGAAATTAAAGTTACATTTATAAGTAAAGGCTTTACAGGTAATGGTAAAACAGCCGAACTTACGGGACATATAACGTTATCCATTCAGCAATATATCGATGATTATTTAAAGGGAAACCCTACTTCTTCGGCAGTGAAATTAAAAGAAATACCTAAAATCGAGGCAATAGAAAAACTGAAAAATATTAATAACCAGTGTAATTCCAATAATTTAAACTCCTTAAACAATTGTAAAATTACCCAAAATGTCAATACCGATAACCAATCTACCTACAATGGAGTTGTTGGGGTAATAGAAGGTACACTCGAAATTAATAACAATAATACAGTAAAAGATTCAATCGTGTACGTTAAAAATAATATGACATTCAATCAATCTTTTGATCTGACAAATTCAACATTTTATTCAGAAGGAACCGGGGATTTTGGAAATGCTGGATTAAACAATACTACCTTATACATTAAAAATGGGGGGAATTTCGGAAACGTGGATTCGGGGATAGTGGACTCAAAAGTATATAGTGATGGAGAATTTACCTTTGGAAATATAAATAGCAATCATGTCATTAAAAACTCAGAATTTATAATTAACGGGAAATTTAAAATGGGAAATTTCAATACGTTAGTTCAGAAAAGCCAGTTTTATGTAAATGGCAATGTTGAACTTCAACACTTTAATACCGCTGGATTTAAAGATTCATTAATAATAAGTAATGGAAATTTTGTAATGGATACTTTAAACTCAATAATTGAAAATAGTAAAATCATAGTTACTGGTAATTTTAAAAGTGGTAATTTCAACCAGCACATTGATGACACATCTGTTATTTGTGCAGGATCATTTTCAGGCGGGATTATTCAATATAAAAATAATAACCTGACTAAAAAAATATATGATTCCACTTCAAATCCTGAATTATTTAAAGAAGGTGGAATTTGCAGTCTATCTGATACAGTAAGTGAAGAAAACACGCCAGATCCTACATCTTTGTTAAATCACTTAGATGTACTATATAACTAATATAAAAAGTCCCCCAGAAAAGCCAATCTTAGCTTTCTGTGGGATTATTTTGATTCAAATTATTTTCAATATTTCCTTCACTACTCCATCACATTTATCGAATCAACACACTTCGTCCCAACCATGTTAAACAACACATTCAGGAAAATGGGCCATACTGGTACAGAAAGAATGAAAGAATCCCATTCACTGTTAAAATCTAGCTACATGATGGTGGTTTTTGAAAACCTGAATGGTAATGTTAGATGACTAATTCTTTTAATTCAGTGCAAAGCAATAACACAGCTTAAAAAATGTATTATTTTACAAAAATACAGTATAATAGGTATAGTTTTATATCACCCTAACAATATCCATTATCCAAGCTACTAACTGCTTTATGGGAGACTTACATGATTATATTACTCAGTATGGCGATTCTTTTTCCTCTATTTTATACACCTTGGTTTGGTGACTATTACAATTACCCAAAATCACTTCTGCTAACTGCATTATCTCTTGCAGCTCTTATCCATATATTACTGAAGTTCCGTTCAATAGAATTACATAGATTAAAAAAACTACCTGGTAAATTTTTACTCGCTGGGTTCATATTATTTATAATCATTTCAACTCTCTTCTCACCTTATGAAGACGACGTTTTTTTTGGTACATTTACTAGGCATACAGGTTTCTACTTTTATATATCTACCTTTATACTATTTTTGTATAGCTATTTAATATTAACCCATAATAAAATAATGATTTTATTAAAAGCTTTTGTATTTACATCTATCCCTATTTCCATTTACGGCATTTTGCTATCCTATGGAGTTTGGCCACAATTTTATGAAAATCAAGTTTTCTTTTACGGCTATAGAAGTTCTTCAACCATTGGTAATCCAAATTTTTTAGGAACGTATCTTTATCTTATGTTTGTATTGGGTTGTTATCTCTATTTTAAATATCGTCGGTGGTTTTATTTATTTTCGATTTTTATCGTATATGCATGTATATTAACTTCTCAAACGCGCTCTGCATGGCTTTCTAGCTTGATCATTTTTATTTGCATCATCATTGTTAACTGGAAAAATGGAGGTTATTGGAGAAGTCTATCTAATTGGTCATTGTATATGGGCTTATTTACCGTTTCATTAATTATATTTTTTACAAATCCTCAGTTTAGCGAAAGACTCTATACATCAACCATAGAAGCACTGCAGGAGGATCAAAAAGATCCAGGACAATTCGGCTCTTCAAGAGGGATTATTTGGGAAAACAGTATCAAAACTTTTCAAAATAGCTCTATTAAGGAACTGTTATTCGGGACAGGTCCAGATACTTTTTATAAGCGGGTTTATTTTAGCCCAGAGGAAAAAGAGACTTATTTTAACACGACAGAAATTGAAGTTGATAAAGCACATAATATCTTTTTAGAGACCCTATTAACGCTAGGCATTCCCGCTTTTCTATGCTTATATTTATTGTACTCTCGTTTCATATCATTTAATAACAATTCAATTTCCACCTACCTGTCACTATTGTTAATAGGATATTTGATTCAAGGTTTTTTCAATATAGACGTAGTGTCAGTTTATCCCATTTTCATCATTCTTTTAAGCATATTAGCTTACTGCAAATCATATGCAATCGAGTAATGGTAGCATCTATGCACTGGGCCTACCTACATTCAAAATCCAAATCAAAATTAAAAATCCCACGGAGAAGCAGACTACCTAGCTTTTTCCGTGGGACCATTTTTATTCAAATTATTGCCTAGCTCTAACTACTCCATCACATGCATCGGATCAACACGCTTCGTCCCGACCATATTAAACAACACATTCAAGAAAATCGCTGTTACTGACCCTGCAACAATCCCGTTCGATGTTAAAATCGACATCCATGACGGAAGGTTTTCAAAAATCCCCGGTACTGTAGCTACGCCAATTCCTAAACCAACGCCTAGTGCTGCGACCATTGCGTTTTCCATTGATTTTGCGATTTCTGGTGCCAGCATTCTAACACCTTGTGTAATAACCATACCGAACATTGCCAACATCGCGGCACCAAGGACTGGTGTTGGAATGATTGTTGTTAATGCTGCCAGCTTTGGCAGGAATCCAAGTGCTACCAGCATACCGCCAGTAATAAAGATGACTTTGCGGTCGCGTACGCCTGACATTTGGATCAGTCCTACGTTTTGTGAGAATGTTGTGTACGGGAAGGCATTGAAAATACCACCGATAATCGATGCTAGTCCTTCTGCACGGTACCCTTTAGATAAATCTTTTGAAGTTAAATCTTTTTTTGTAATATCACTTAATGCATAGTAAACACCTGTTGATTCAACTAGTGATACCATCGCCACCAATGTCATCGTTAAAATAGCAGAAGCATTGAATGTTGGTGTTGCCAAGTAGAATGGTTGCATAATGTGCAGCCAAGATGCTTCAACAACCGGGGCAAAATCAACTTTGCCCATGAAAATACCGATTACTGTTCCTGACACCATACCAAGTAAAATTGCAATCGCACGAACGAAGCCAACTGTGAAGCGGTAAATTACTAAAATAATTAATAATGTAATAAACGCTAATGCCACATTTGAACCTGATGCAAAGTCTGCTGCCCCTTGCCCGCCAGCCATATTGTTAATAGCTACCGGAATTAAGCTGATTCCTATAATCGTAACGACCGAACCTGTTACAACAGGCGGGAAGAATTTAATCAATTTCCCGAAAAGGCCTCCGATTAATACAATGATAATACCTGAAGCAATTATCGCGCCGTAAACATCACCTAAGCCGCCGCCAGAACCGATTGCAATAATCGGGCTTACCGCTGTAAATGTACAGCCTAATACAACAGGTAACCCAATGCCGATTACTTTCCCCTTCCATACTTGGAACAGTGTTGCTACCCCACACATGAAAATATCGATCGCTACTAAATACGTCATTTGCGCTGAACTGAATCCTAATGCCCCACCGATAATTAACGGTACTAAAATGGCTCCTGCATACATTGCCAACAAATGCTGAATTCCAAGCATTGTTGCTTTCGTGTTATTCATAAAAAGTTTTCCTCCAATATATGTGTACTCTTGCTGAGTCAATTTACATCGTTTGAACTTTATTACCTTTTAGAAATATGTGCTGCTTAATTAATCGTAAAATTCTACTTTGCCGTTCGCCAATGACTTAATATTTGCCAATGATTCGATGCGCAGTCCTTGCTCGCGTAAAATTTTTCCGCCCTCTTGGAAGCCTTTTTCAATTACAATACCGGCACCGACAATTGTTGCACCTGCCTGGTTCGCAATATCGATTAAGCCTTTCAAAGCTTCGCCATTTGCTAAAAAGTCATCAATGATTACGACATTATCATCCGCCGTAATAAACTGATTCGATACTGAAATTTCGTTCGTTTCGTTTTTCGTGAATGAATGTACTTTTGATGTGTACAGGTTGTCCGTTAATGTAAGTGATTTGCGTTTACGAGCAAAGACAACAGGTGCACCTAGTGTTAACCCTAAAAAAGTTGAAGGTGCAATACCGGATGATTCGATCGTCAATACTTTTGTAATGATTTGGTCCGAGTAACGTCTCGCAAATTCGTCGCCGATTTCTTTCATTAACAATGGGTCAATCTGATGATTTAAAAACGAATCTACCTTTAATACTGTATCTGAAAGCACTTGGCCCTCTTTTTCTATTTTTTCCTTTAAAAGCTTCATGATAAAAGCTCCTTCCCATTTGAATGTAAACAAAAACAAAAAACTCGAAAGGCAAGCTCCCTACAATGAGTGGAGCAAGACTTCCGAGTAAGTTCAAAAGTAATAACAAATGTTTTGTGCAATCTATAATAATTGGACAAATACATTCATTAAGCATGCTTCACTCATAGTCGGTTTATTTACGGTAAACCGGTAGAAACTTGCAAGCCTTATCCTTGCTATTATATGAGTGGCGAATATTTAATTTAACAATATGAATGTTCCAATTATAATCATGGAAATGATAGTTTGCAATAACATTTAAATAATAAAATTATTCTTATTTTTCGGAAATTTGGTTAAAAAGTAAATTATATGCGGGATAATGTTCGGTTTTAGGCATTATTTTCTAATGTTTTAGAAAAATTCTCTTTAAATTGTTCGAACTTCGAACCGTCCGCGCCGAAGTAGCTCATGCTGCGGGTAACAAAAATTGACACTTTTTTGCCATCTTCATAAACCATCTCCGCGAATGGGCCGGTCTGTTCCAGTAATTGGACCTTTGTCACATCTTCATTAAAAATAGCTAACCGATCAGCATACCGCGCTTTAAATTGCTCATATGCGGCAGTCCCTTGCAAAATAATAATTTCCGGCTGAAACTCCTCTACCACTTCTTTAAAAATAAGATTCCCCCGCTCAAAATTAGCTGGATTCTCTTTTTTCGCTACCTTCGCTTCATCGGCTGATTCCAGCTGATATGTATTCAGCGACGTATAAATCAGGGATTCCTGGTGCTGGTTTTCCAGCCAGTTTTCAAACTGTAACGAGCCTTTAAATTCCCGGGGTGCCCCTTTAATTTCACTTAAATAAAGGTCGTGGAAAAGCTCTCTATTCACTAATGACTCTGCAAAAGTCTGCTCGCTTCTGTCTTCCACTTTAAATAACGGTACCGCATGCGAACTTACTAGGAAAATACGTGATTTGTACGGGTTCCCCTTTGTAAGAAACGGTCGATACAACACATCTTTTCTATCTTCCCCTTTTAACCACGGATACACTTTTTTATAGAAACCTTTTGAAATAGGCATGTTTTCACTTCCTTATTCTTCAGTGTTACATAATTTATTTCCAGCATAATAAAATACGGGAATTTTGTTTATTTTATAATAACATTCTTGTATTCATCGTACTCGAAAAATGTTTAATCCTCAATAGCTCTCATTTAATCCTCACTTGAGAATAAATAATCCTTAATATAAAAAAACGCAATGAAAGCGTACAAGCTCACATTGCGTTTCAGAAATTATTTATTTGTTAAATCGCAGTCCTTTAAAGGAACGATTTTCGTTTTGTGTTTAAATTTGTAGCCAAACCATAAAGCGGCAAACAGTGGTAAGCCGATATATGAAACGACAACACCATACCAGTCAATTGTTCCACCCATGAAAGCCATATAGTTTTGACCTAACACGACAATCATACATAGGGCAAAGGCGAATAGCGGACCGAATGGGAAGAATCTGGATACATACGGTAAATCGCTCAATGAATTACCTTGTGCGACATAGGCACGACGGAATCGGTAATGAGAGATTGCTATGCCTAGCCAAGCGATGAAGCCGGACATACCGGAAGCATTTAATAACCAAATGTATACTACACCGTCTCCGAAAAACGATGCAAGGAATGCTAATGAACCGACTGCCAATGTTGCTAACAGTGCATACATCGGAATACCGCGCGATGTTACTTTCATGAATAGTTTCGGTGCTTTTCCGTCCACCGCTAACTGATAAAGCATACGACTTGCTGCATACAACCCTGAGTTCCCTGCAGATAACATCGCCGTTAAAATGATTGCGTTCATAACAGATGCCGCAAATGCCACACCTAAGTTTTCAAATACTAATGTAAATGGACTTGTCGCAATATCTTCTGATAAGAGGCGTGAATCCGTATACGGAATAAGCAACCCGATTGCACCGATTGCGAAAATGTAAAACAGTAAAATACGCCAGAATACTGAACGTACAGCTTTTGGAATATTTTTGGCCGGGTCATCTGTTTCCCCTGCCGTTACCCCAAGCATTTCCGTACCTTGGAATGAGAAACCGGCAGCAAGGAAAATACCGAACAATGCCAGGAAACCGCCATTAAATGGGGCGTCGTCTTTAACGAAGTTTGTAAAGCCGACCGGATCGTTCCCGCCTAAAATACCGAAAATCATTAAGAAGCTGACAATGATGAAGACAATTACTGTCGCAACCTTAATCATCGCAAACCAGTATTCCGCTTCACCGAAAGCTTTTACAGAAGCTAAGTTAAATGATAAAACAACTACGATAAATAATATTGTCCATATAATTGAAGAACTGTCCGGGAACCAGTATTTCATAATTAACGAAACAGCTGCAATTTCTGCTGCAATTGTAATTGCCCAGTTGTACCAATAGTTCCAGCCAAGCGCAAAGCCTAATGCCGGATCGACAAATTTTGTTGCATACGTACTAAACGAACCGGATGTTGGCATATAGGCAGCCATTTCTCCTAATGATGTCATTAGGAAATACACCATAACGCCGATCAGTGCATATGCGAGCAATGCCCCGCCAGGACCTGCCTGTGCAATCGCACCACCCGATGCTAAGAATAAACCTGTTCCGATTGTTCCGCCAAGCGAAATCATCGTTACATGGCGACTTTTCAAACTCTTTTTCAACCCGTTATTACCGAGCTGATCTATTTTAATCTCACTCATGAATATAAAACTCCCTTTTTGTTTTGCTTGTGAAATGTAAAAGAAAAACCACCACAAGTTTTTGTGATGGTTATATTTACACCTCATCAAACTTGAAAGATAGCTCAACACAGGCTCACACATGTGACAGTTCTGTTCCTTATCGAAAACAGCCCCAGCATCATTTTCAAGAAGAAAAATAACACTTCGGCAACCATTCCTTTCATAAAGCTTCACCGATTCTTCCTAATCTCAGCTATACTAGTCTTAATGATTGCGACCTCTACCTCATACATCTACATGAGGTAATGTTTTATTTAATTGATTAAAAGTCTAACATAACATTTTTTTGATAGCAATGGCTTCATCTTTATTCTGTTTTTTAAGAGTATTCACACTACTTAAATATATATTACTAGTCAAAAGGAGAATTAATATGGACACCGAACAATTAAATCAAAATAGCAAAAAAATACTATCCAACCGAACACTCATCTATTTTATGGTTGCCGTATTTTTATTTGCGACAACATTACGTACACCGATTACATTAATCGGTCCAATTATTTCATTTATTCGTGACGACCTTGGGATTTCGAACTTTCTTGCAGGCTTCTTAACGACTATCCCTTTAATTGCCTTTGCGGTCGTTTCACCATTTGCACCGCGTATTGCCCGTAGGTTTGGGATGGAATGGACATTATTTTATTCCGTCATCTTGCTATGTGTAGGGATTTTACTTCGTTCCCTTGGGCTAACGTCTTTACTCGTTTTAGGAACAATATTAATCGGCGTCGCAATTGCATTTGGTAATGTCCTTATCCCTAGTTTTTTCAAATGGAAATTCCCATTACATATTGGCTTATTAACAGGGATTTATTCCGTATCGATGAACATTTCTTCCGGACTTGCTGCGGGCTTCAGTTATCCTATTGCTGCAAGCGCAGGCTGGCAAATTGCAGCAGGTATTACGATTATTTTAGGTATTCTTACATTGCTGATTTGGCTGCCGATTTTGCGCCAGGAAAAAGTGGAATTACATATGCCCTCTTCGCAAACAAAGAAAACGCATATGTGGAAATCACCGCTTGCCTGGGCAGTCGCTGGAGCAATGGGCTTTCAATCGTTTATATTTTACTGTTCGTCTGCGTGGATACCGGAGATTTTCATTAGCCAAGGCCTGGATGCTGCGGCTGCCGGGTGGATGGTATCCGTAATGCAGTTTGCGCAAATTCCGATGACATTTATTATTCCGATTATTGCCGGTAAAATCGCTTCACAACGTCCAATCGTCGTTTTCTTTACGATATGTTACTTAGTCGGTTTTACTGGTGTGTTGATGGAATGGACTAGCCTTGCCGTCGTATGGATGATTTTACTAGGCTTTGCAGGCGGGGCTTCGTTTGGTTTAGTGCTGATGCTGTTTTCATTGCGTACGAAGACAGCCTATGATGCAGCTGAACTTTCCGGCTTTGCACAGTCAATCGGTTATTTCGTTGCCGCAATCGGACCGGTTCTGTTTGGTTATGTTCATGATTTAACTGACAGCTGGTCAATTCCGATTGTACTGTTTATTTTAATTTCTGTTCTGTTATTTTTCGCTTCCTTTATGAGCGCAAACAACCGTACGATATAACCAAACGTATGTACCCTTTTATGATATAATAGCGTTAGTAAATAAAAGGAGTACAGGACTATTGCGTAAAAAGAGAAGACGAAATAAAAAACGCCTGCCGGTCATCCCGCTATTTTTCATCGCATCAGCTGGTGCAGCTGGCTTTTATGTAACGCGAACAGCTGAAGGCATCGGTATTGGAATTGTCGCTTATTTCGTACTATATATCGCGTTTAAAATTTGGCTAAGATCGCTGAAGACGAGGAAGTTACGAAAGTCCGGCATTCGCGAAGTCGATAAAATGACCGGTGAAGATTTTGAGAGATTTTTAGGCGAGTTATTTAAACGCCGCGGATTTAAAGTGAGCTTTACCGCAACGAGCGGTGACTACGGTGCCGACCTTATTTTAAAGGACGGAAAAGATATTATTGCGGTCCAGGCAAAACGCTATTCCGGTACGGTCGGTGTAAAAGCGGTTCAGGAAATTATCGGTGCAGTGAAGATGTATGAGGCAACTGAAGCATGGGTTGTTACAAACAGTCATTTTACACGCCAGGCCGAAAAACTTGCCGACATCAATGACGTTTATTTAATCGATCGAGATGAATTGATTCAAATTATGTTAAATAAAAGGTAAAAATAGGTGTGCAGGGGCTATGGCTTCCTGCACACCTATTTTTAGTTGGACTATTGCTGATAAAGTGAAACTTCAATCAGTGGATGGGTTCTTCATCCCCACTGATTGTTAGTTGACCAATCGGGCTTACTACCCGTTAATGCGGGATAAAAATAGTTTGGTTTTTTAATCGTGTTGGCAATCGGTTCATGATACAGGTCGGTCGTTGCAGGAGATAATGGCGGGACAAGCCATACCCAGTTCCCTGTTACTTCCCGGCCGCTTGCATGTTCCTGCTTTTGAAACAGCTGAAACTGCTGGGCAGCGGTATGATGATCAACAATACTTACACCCGCTTTTTTATACGAATGAAGCACTGCAACATTCAGCTCAACGAGTGCACGGTCCTTCCAAAGCGACGCATTCATTGCAGTATCCAATCCCATTGCTTCCGCCACTTTCGGCAGGAAATTATAGCGGTACGTATCCGCCAAATTGCGCGCCCCGATTTCCGTCCCCATATACCACCCGTTAAACGGCGCTGCCTGAAAATCAACGCCCGCAATATTAAAACGCATACTCGAAATAATCGGTACTGCATACCATTTCATATTTAACTTTGAAAAATCATAATCCGGATGGGTAATCGCCACTTCCAGCACATGCTTTTCAGGAATTTCAAAAAACATTGGCTCCCGGTTATCTACTTGAATGACAAGCGGTAAAACATCATAGTTTGAACGTGTACCTTGCCAACCAAGATTTTCACATATTTTCGTAAACTCAATCGAGTCCGAATCTCCAACAATCCCATCATCTGTCTCATAGCCTGCATAGCGAATGAGCTGGTGGTTCAACACCCGTACACGTTTCGGGTCAAACAGTGTAATGGCCGGTCTGATTTTTCCGTTGTTTGTCGCAAAATCGATATGGTGTAGAAGCGCTTCATAAATTTCGACCTCATTTAATAAATGACACTGATCAAACACATTTAAGCTATTCCAAAACAGGCGTCCGATACATTTATTGCTGTTGCGCCATGCAACCCGTGCACCGTGCGTAAGCTCATCTGTCGTTAAGGTGAAATCAGGAAGATGCGCCTCTTTCATCCGTTCTTTCAGCCACTCTTCTGACTGCTTTGTTTCTTTTTTATATAAAGTTAGGAATTCTATTCGTTCATGCAATACTGTAGTCGTTGTTGCCATTGTTTCATCCCCTTCTAACCCCATTTTGGCGCCTTCGATAGGGAATCTCAACAATACAACAACCGGTTAAAACATGTATTTTTCATATATGACTAAAATTGTTCATAATGTTTGTATCTTTTAATTTTCATCTTTTATAAGGCAAATTAAAATCTTACCTTGATGCTTTCTACTTTCGATTAGGCGATGCGCCTCCTGAACTTCCTCTAAATCATAGACTCGCGCAATTGGAACGCTTAATTGTCCACCTTCGAACAATGGAATAATCCGCTCAACAACAGGAGCGAGGCGAGCAGGAGCTTCCTTACGAGTTGTACCTAAGCTGAAACCTTTTATGTTTCGGCAGCTGTTGTGCACATCGCTTGTTGATATTACACCAGCTTTTCCACTACTGTTTCCAAACTGCACTAATGTGCCAAAATTAGCTAAGCATTCAAGACTTGCCTTTGTAACATCACCAGCGACCGAATCAAAAATCACTTGTGCGCCTTTACCATTAGTATGTTGTTTAACGCCCTCTACAAAGCTGTCGTAAGTAAACACATCATCAGCACCTATACTCAGAACATAATCTTTCTTACTTAAATCACCGACAGTTCCAATGATTTTTGACACACCATATTGTTTTGCCAACTTCACAAGCATTGTCCCCACCCCACCAGCAGCGCTATGTACGACAATTGTATCTTCCTTTTGTACATCTCCAATTTGTTTAAGTAATATCTCAGATAATATTGTCACGGTTGGAAGTGCTGAGGCTTGTAATGGATCGATTGTTTCGGGAATTTTAAAGGTTAATGATTCCTTCGCGGCTACTACTTGCTGATAAGAGCCCCCATTAGGGAATGCGAAAACATAATCTCCCTTCTGAAATGCAGAACTTTTACTTTCGATGACGTGCCCTACAATATCTAAGCCTAATGTAATCGGAAATGTACTCTGACCTTTACTCCCCATGCGCGTTTTAATATCTGCATAATTCACGCTCGTATATAGCCCCTGTATTAATACTTCTCCCTGTTGAATGGCAGGTATTTCTACATCCTCCAAAATTAAAACATCTGCCGTTCCTGCTTTGTATTGACGCACACTTTTCATTTCACGCACTCCCCTTTATTTATTTCAAATAAAATAGCCGCCCGGATTCGGACGGCAACTCTTCGTTAAACAACACTTGGTAGCTTAACTCATCCTTCTTCATTAATAATTACATTTTTTCCACGTAATTTCATAAGAATCGGAATCAGTATCCATAAAACTGCAATAATTAAAAAGACTAATGATAGTGGTTTTGCTACGAAAATACTGTATTCTCCATTGGAAATTGTTAATGCGCGACGCATGTTGTTCTCAATCATCGGACCTAACACAAGCGCTAAAACTAATGGAGCCACAGGGAAATCATTTTTCGCAAAGAAATAACCTGCAATCCCGCATCCTAATAACAGGAATAAATCAAACGTCGTATATTGAACTGCATATACACCAAAAAATGAAATGGCAATAATGATAGGCAGTAAAAATCTTTTCGGTGTTTGTATGATTTTAGCAAAAACCCGAACTAGCGGCATGTTTAATACAAGCAGCATTAAATTTCCTAGGAACATACTCGCGATCAAGCCCCATGCTACATCCGGATGTTCCTCAAATAGTAATGGGCCTGGCTGAATATTGTACATAATGAACGCACCCATTAAAATAGCTGTCGTTCCTGATCCCGGGATTCCTAATGTCAAAAGAGGAATCATCGCTCCTCCCGACGCCGCATTATTTGCAGATTCCGGAGAAGCAACCCCGGCAATATTTCCTTTACCAAATGATTCTGGATTTTTACTAATCTTCTTTTCTGTAATATACGCAAAGAAGGAAGCAAGTGTCGCTCCAGCACCTGGCAGTACCCCTAAAAAGAAACCAAGGAATGACCCGCGGGCTATTGGTGCCGCACTGTCCTTTAAATCCTTTTTGGTGGGTAAAATACGGTTGATCTTCGCGATTGGCTCATCGTTGCCATCTTTTTCGAAGATCGTTTTAAATACCTCACCTAATGCAAATAAACCTACAGCAACTGTTAAGAATTCAATTCCGCTAAATAAAACTGGCTGGTCATATGTAAATCGGGCAATTCCTGAAACCGCATCTATTCCAATTGTTCCTAATAATAGACCAAGAACCGTCATAATTAATGCCTTCGTAATCGATTTACCCGCTAAACCACTTACCGCCGCCAACCCTAAGAGCATTAGTGAGAAATATTCAGCTGGACCAAAATTTATTGCTACTTTAGATAATGGTCGGGCTAATAGAACCAACCCGATTAACGCGATAATACCTGCGATAAACGAACCGATTGCCGCAATGGATAAGGCGGCTCCAGCTCTTCCCTGCCGTGCCATTTGATACCCGTCCAGCGTCGTAACAACTGAAGAAGATTCGCCTGGTGTATTTAATAAAATAGATGTTGTAGATCCACCATACATTGCACCATAGTAAACTCCCGCCAGCAAGATGATTGAACTAGTTGCAGCCATTTCTAATGGTAAACCAGATGTTAATGTAGCAGTAACAGGAATTAATAATGCGACTCCGCTCATAGGACCAATTCCCGGTAATACGCCTACTGCCGTTCCAATAATTACACCTAATAATGCGAATAAAATATTATGCCACTGAAAAGCAATAGCAAACCCGTCTAATAAGTACTGGACCGTTGACATATCAGCTCCTCCTTTCTATTTAGAGTGGGAATTTAGGCAATGATCCGCCTAATACGTTGACGAAGCCGAAGTAAATGATTGCTGAAAACGCGGCTGCCACTATAATCGAGCTAACCCATTTTCCTCGTTCAAGTGTCTGGAATGAGATTAATAAAAATGCAAAGGTCGTAATTAAATAACCTAGTTTTTCAAGTAAAAATGCATAAGCAACGGCTGAAATGAAAATAATTAGAAATCGCTTATAATTAGAAGAATTCTCTCCTTCTTTATCCTCAGCAATTTTATACATCGCCTGGTGACGAATCGTTTCAATAAACAACAAAATACTTAATAAAATTAAAGCGATTCCTAATCCAAACGGAAATGTACTCGGGCCAATTTGAGAGCCGTACGCACTTGTAGAAATTTTTTGGGACTCGACGATAATAAGTATTCCTAGCATTAAAAATACAACACTAGCAACACGGTCAAATTTTAAATTCATCGTTGTACACCTCCTACAAAGCAGTTGTGGGCAATTACATGCCCACATCAAGGTTAAATTATTTTTGCATACCTAAAGCTGTTAAAATTTCAGTAATCGTACCTTCTTGTTCTTCAAGGAATTTCGTGAAATCATCACCTACACGGAAGTCTTGTGCCCAGCCGTTACGCTCTAGTTCTGCTTTCCATTCCTCCTTATCATTTAACTCTGTTAACTTTTCAACCCAATAATCTTTAGCTGTTTCCGACATATCTTTCGGTCCGAAAATACCGCGCCAAATAGTAAACTCTGCCTCAATCCCTAAGTCATATAATGTCGGGATCTCTTCCAAACCTTCAAGCGCTAATTTTTCTGGTGATGTAACTGCCAATACCCGAACGTCTCCACTCTTTACATAAGGTGTTACTGTTGAAATATCTGTTCCGATCGCATCGGCGTTGTTCCCTAATAATGCCGCCATCGCTTCCCCGCCACCATCATAAGAAACATATTTTACTGCTTTAGGATCAATGCCGTACTCGTATGCAGGTAAAATTGTAACTAAATGATCCATTGAACCAGGAGCTGAACCGCCAGCCATTGTAAGCGCTGTTGGATCTGCTTTAACAGCATCCAATAATTCAGTCAACGATTCGTAAGGTGAGTCAGCACGGACAACAATTGCACCAAAATCCTTCGTTAGCTGTGCTAAAGGTGTCGTATCTTTATAACCATAAGGACTATTACCTTCTGCCTTTAAGTTATTAATTAAAATCGGTGGTGATTTTACCATTAACATATAATCGTTTTTTGCTTCTTTCGTTGCGTACGTTGCCATGAATACGGCACCGCCACCACCTGGTTTGTTTTCTACTGTTATCGGTTTTTCGATTAATTTAGTTTCGTTCATAACTTTTGCAATTGAACGAGATGTTAAATCCCATCCCCCGCCAGCCCCGGATGGTGCCACGATTGTTAAGTTACTTGTTGGATAATCTTTGTCGCCTGATGATGTCCCCTCACTATCATTACAAGCTGCTAATGTAAGTGTTAACGCCGCTGCTGAAAATAAAGTTAATAGCTTTTTTTTCATAGTCATAAAATAGTCCCCCTTCTGTTTCACGCGTTATGTAAGCGTTATCTTTATTAAAAAGGATATTGTGTCTTTTTTATATATAACGAAACTATTGTCTTTTATTTTCATAGTGTCTATATTGTTCATATTGTTCACGACATAAAAAAGAGCATGTCTTTTATGACATACTCTTGTTCTTTTATTTCTTTATAAAGTATCTGCGCTCTGGTCTGCCTACGTAACCATAAATGTGCTCTACAAAAATTACTTTTTCATCCATTAGATGCTCCAAATAACGCCTTGCTGTTGTTCTGCTTATCCCTATTTCATTGCCAAGCTTTTCAGCAGTAATTCCTTCGTCACAATTTTGAATATAGGTCACCACTTTTTCTTTTGTAACAGAATCAATGCCTTTAGGGTTGTTTCCCTTTTCCAGCTCACCCGCATATGTAAGGTTATTCCACAGCTTTTTTATATCTTCGGCCTGCAACCGGTCGGTGGAGTTTAAAATTGTCTTTTTCTCTTTATATTTGAGAAGGCATTCAGTGAAACGCTGTAGTGTTAAAGGCTTTAATAAAAAGTCTATCACACCACTCGCATATGCTTTCTTTACAATTTCAACCTCCGCTGCTGCCGTGATTAAAATAATATCGGTATCCAAATTTTTTTGCCTAATATAATCGATTAGTTCTGTCCCCAAGTTATCAGCAAAGTAAATATCCAGCAAAATCAGATCCGGCTTTATCGTATCCAGCCAAATTTTTGCTTCTTCAATTGTATGGGACATTCCTATTGTTTTAAAACCGTCAATTTGCTCAAGGAACTTTTCATGTATTTGAGCAATACGGATATCGTCTTCAACGATTAATACTTCAATTGTATTCCCCATACGACTCACCCCTCTTTTGGAATTGAAAAAATGAATAGTGCCCCACCCAATTCTCCACTCTCGATTGCAATCGAACCATTTAATTTTCTCAAGTTTTCATCGACGATATACAGGCCATAACCTCGATGTTCTTCGCCTTTTGTAGAATGCTTTTTTTCGAATATACTGTGGATTACTTGTTCATCGATACCATTCCCTGAATCTTCAATTTCACAAATGACCTCTTTTTCGTCTTCGTAAATATAAATGCGTACGATTCGTTCTTCTTCATCTAAATGCTCTACCGCTTCAAAGGCATTTGTAACTAAATTTCCTAGGACTGAAATGAGTAAATGCTTTTCAAGATGTTGGCCTAGTTTCCCACAAAAACTATCTTCGTCTAGTAATAATGTAATTTTTAACTCTTTTGCTCTATTATAGAATCCTATGATTAAACCACAAATAAACGTATCTTGTATTTTTTCGTTTAAAAATGAAATTAATGCGTGATTTCCAAGTCTCTCAGAATGAATTAAGTAGAGGGCTTCATCATATTCTTTCAGTTGAATCAACCCTGAAATCGTATATAAAAAGTTATTGTATTCATGTGTCTGTGCCCGTAACGACTCGATATATTGTTTTACTTGTGACAGCTCATTGGCAACTAAATCAATTTCTTCAAACGGTCTAAAACTGGACACAGCACCGGTTACTTCTCCATTATTAACAATCGGAACACGGTTTACTAATGTTTTAACACCATTAATGGTCATCATTCGGTCTAATTGTTCATGACCGGATTCCATTACTTTAATTAAATGTGTATTCGGAATTACTTTACTAATATTTTCGCCTATTTCAGAATCCCCGCTCCTTAAAATCGCCTTCGCAGAATGATTAATCAATGTAATGGTACCTTCTCGATCAACCATAATAATTCCTTCTCGAATCGATTCCAATATCGCATTTCGCTCAGACAATATTTTAACGATTTCCTGAGGTTCGTAATCCAATAATTGTGCTTTTGTTTTATTGGAAAAATAAGTGGAAAGAATAATAGATAAAACAATCGTAATGAAAAATATTATGATTAAATACTTGGAATAAATGATATTTGCTGAAAAGATATCGGCAAATAAAAAGCCAACTGAAACGACACCAATGATTTCCCCATTTTCATCTTTTACAGGTGCCTTGCCGCGTAATGCTTTACCTAATGTACCTTCCGCATTTGATATGTAAGCTTCTCCATTGATAAGTGCTTTAGCATTATCGTCACCAACCATTTTTTGACCGATTCGTTCTTTTACTGGGTGGGCATACCGGATTTCCTTTTCATCACCAATGACCACATATTCGGCATTAACACTTTGCTGAATTTGCAGTGCAATTTTTTGAATTTCCGCTGATGTTCGGGGTTGCTTCAGTCCCTCTATAATAGCTGGGTGTTCTGCTGCGACCTGCGCTGCACCAATTGCACGCTCACCTATTTCTTTTTCTACAACTTCCCCAATAATAAAATAGGTGGAAACTAAACTTACTACTAAAATCATTGCGGCCAGAATGGTATTATACTTAAAAAAACGAAAATTCAATGAGCTTCTTTCCATATGCTTTTACCCCTATTTTGGCAGTTATTACTTTAGATGATTATAGCATAAGAATATTCCCTTAATTCTAACAATTGCGAAAATCCCCTGTAATACTTACCAGTGGCTACATTGTCCTTTATTAGAAATAGTCTATTTATAGAATAAGCTTAATTTGCGACCTATCTCTTCCATTTATCACTCGCCTTGAAATTATAAACAGGAGTCAGGTGCTTTTGGATTGTCACCATTTCTCCGATTTGCTCCATAATTTCCTGCATCGGCTTATAGGCGATTGGTGCTTCGTCGAGAGTTTCTTCACCCTTTCAGCATGGTAGTCGGCATAATCCGCACTTTTGTACCTTCCATAAACGACTGATTGACGAGTTCATCAATTTGCTGAATCGCCACTTCCTGTGGTGTGTTCGTATAGATTTTAGCGTATGTATATTTTCCGCTAATTTCGATTAATGCTGTTCACGCCTTGCTTTTTTATACTGAGTACAACGAATATAAGAAGTGCCACCCCAATGTAGCTGCCAAGCAGAAATATCGGGGAACCTTGGTTAACAAATCCGAATGCCGTTTTAGATTGCAGCACAACCGTATCCGGTGCGAATTGTGGTTTATAGAAGAATGTTTGAACTAAACCGATTAACAGCTGCATTGCGAAATATAGAATATGTAAGAGCAGTGCCCCTATGAATGCGAACAGGATTTTACGTTTCATGCCAAACCTCCCTTTGCGAAAGTAATTGGTACTATTTACGAGTGGGGGCGAGGAGAAGTTTCATAAATTTTTCCTGTACGGCAGTTGGCTTTTTATTAGAAGAAATAGGAGTATATTAGAAAACTCATAGAATATATTTGAAACTTTCTGCTCTATATTTGAAGATTGGGGATCGATATTAGAAAATCCACGTGCTTTATTAGAAAACGACCGGTTTATTAGAAGCTTGAGTGCGGATATTAGAAAATATCTGGAACTTATTAGAAAACCAAATCTCCTTATAAAAAAAGGGCCGTTCGAAAGCGGTTAAACTTTTCAAACAGCCCATTTACTTATTTTTTCGCCACATTCAATGCGATTTCTGCTTTTTCAATATCATGCTCCATCTGCTCTTGTAAATCATAGGCATGATACATTTCATTCTTAATCATATACTGTGCAATTTTGTCGTGTGTATCAATCGCGTTATCCAGTTCGCGGCGTAAAATTCTTTTGACAGCCGGTGTTGCTGTTTCGGTAATAGCTACCGCCAAGTTTCGAACTGCTGCTTTCGATGTGATAAGCAGGTCAGTAGCAATCGCCATATCGTCAATCATTGATACATCCAAATCCAGGTCCAGTTGCTGTTCAGTTGTTTCTTCTGATTTTTTCGTTGCCATTGTCTCTGCCTCCTTAGTTGCTTGCATCTTTCAGTAATTTTTTCAGATCTTTAATCGCTTGTACGGAAAGCTCCAGATCCTCATCAAGGATCTCCTTAAGCTTCTTGTCTTGAACAAGAGGTGAGAACAACTTCCCTTTTGTAACACATGTCGTTTTAAAAATTAATACTTCATGGACTTCCAATTGTTCATGTAACGCTAGTTCCTTTTTAGCAGCCATTTGACAACCTCCTGTAGTTATTAATCTCTTTCCTCCTTTACCCCCAGATTTAATTCTTAATCCGCTTTTGTTATGTTTTACTCCATAAAAAAAAACCGAATTCCTTAAAAAGAAATTCGGTCAGCTTTTCATTTCAAATGAACAAATCTCGATACCATCATCGTTAAAAATGCGTACACTCCGGCTTTTACCGTCTGTAATTCACGTGTATCACGATGCGGGTCGACACAGACGAAATCCATGCCTTTTACAATTTCGTATTTCCCTACTTCATACAGCAAATCGAACAGCTCATCTGTCCGCATGCCACCTGGTGTAGAAGCAGGAACTCCCGGTGCGTATGCAATATCAAGTACGTCCATATCTACTGTCACATAAACAAGATCTACTTTCTTGGAAAGCTCCTTCATGACATTCGCAATTACGGCCTCCGCGCCACGGCTACGGAAATCCTTTAATGTAATGCGGTTTACACCATAATGATTCGCAGTACGTATTAGACTCGGGGCATTGTAAAAACCGTGCAGCCCGATGTTATACACATCTTCACCCTTCACTACACCAGCATCAAGCAGCTGGCGGATTGGTGTACCGTTTGTCGGGCCATCCGATTCCGTTGTCCGTAAATCCAGATGGGTATCGAACTGTAAAATACCGATTCGTTGCCCAGAAGAATTGGCAAATGCTCTCACAACCGGCGCAGTAATCGAATGATCCCCGCCAATTTGTACATAGAAGCTTTCAGGACAATCTTTCAATACATCCGTCATCGCCTGTTCGATATTGTCATGACATTGCAAAATATTCGTTCCGTGCATTTTCACATCGCCGACATCAGCAACCCGAAATTCCCGCACATCTACATCTTCATCAATTGAATACGTAGTAAACAGATTCCAGCTTTTTCGGAAAAAATCCGGATATTCCGAAGCTGCTGAAGCACTAATTGACGAACGTGACAGTGGTACTCCTGTAATGACCACATCAAAGGAATCTGAAAGCTCCCCATAACTTGGCACAATCCAGTCTTTTACCTTCAAATCTTCAGATTCCACCCGATTCCAAGAAGTTGCCGGACCTACTAGGAACTTGCTCACAGTAAGCTGCCACCTTTCACAACGACGTTTCCTGCTTTAATTACAGTATCTGTATGATTCATCCCGTAAAAATATTGAAGCTGCTTATAATTCGGAACGTCTAGAATCAGTACATCTGCCTGTTTTCCTTTTTCGAGCGTACCGACTTGATCTGCACGTTTTATCGCATGGGCAGCATTGATCGTTGTTGCACAAAGTACTTCTTCCATCGTCATTCCCATGTTCATGCACGCCAAGTTTTGAATGAACGGCAAGCTGATCGTTGGCGACGAACCCGGATTAAAGTCCGTTGAAATGGCTACAGGTACGCCACTATCGACCATTAGGCGACCTCTTGCATATGGTGCACGTAAAAAGAAGGCAGTTCCCGGCAAGAGCACAGCAATCGTACCGGCCTTCGCCATTGCAGCAATCCCTTCATCTGAAGCAACGAGTAAATGCTCTGCGGAAATAGCCCCGACTTCTGCAGCGAGTTCGGCTCCTTCATATGGCTCGATTTCATCTGCATGAATTTTCGGTGTCAGCCCGTATGCTTTCCCCGCTTCCAAAATCAAACGGGATTGCGCTGGTGTGAACACTCCTTTTTCACAAAAGACATCATTGAACTCCGCAAGCCCCAGCTCCGCCACTTTAGGTATCATCTGCTCTATAATAATTTTTACGAATTCATCTTCATTGCCCTTAAATTCTTTCGGAACAGCATGTGCACCCATAAAAGTCGAGACAATATCAACAACATGCTCTTCCTGCAGTTTCTTCACAACATAAAGCTGTTTGATTTCGTTTTCAAGATCAAGGCCATAGCCTGATTTTGCTTCAACCGTCGTAACGCCGTGACGCAAAAACTCGTTTAAGTGCTGAACGGTTTTGCTGTATAAATCATCAAAACTCGCTTCACGTGTTTTTGTCGTCGTATAGTGAATCCCGCCACCAGCATTCATAATATCCATGTAGGACCTTCCGGCAAGGCGCATATTCAGCTCATGTTCACGCGTTCCCCCATGCACTAAATGTGTATGGCAGTCCACAAGGCCCGGCATGACAATCTTCCCTCGTGCATCAATAACCTCGGCATCGCTTACTAGATGCGGATATTCCTGTTTTATTTCATCAAGAGGCGCAATCATTGCAATGCGGTCTCCTTCAATTAATACGCTTACCTCTTTTTTCAGGCCGAGC
Organism: Solibacillus sp. NPDC093137; assembly: GCF_050280445.1. Lineage (NCBI taxonomy): Bacteria > Bacillati > Bacillota > Bacilli > Caryophanales > Caryophanaceae > Solibacillus > Solibacillus sp. NPDC093137. Next base: position 47,617 of record NZ_JBNNVH010000002.1, on the reverse strand, counting down.
TCGCTCATCTGCTCACGACGGCGAGGTAATTTCACATCACTTTCCATTGTTAATACTTCATTTGCATTATTTATTAAAATAGCCAAAGTTCATCATCCTTTTAGCATCGGCATATTGATACCTTTTTCTTTTGCTGTGCGAACTGCAATGTCATAGCCTGCATCTGCATGGCGTACAACCCCCATACCCGGGTCTGAAATAAGCACGCGATTGATCTTTTCTGCTGCGAGCTTTGTGCCGTCAGCTACTAGTACTTGACCGGCATGTTGGGAATAACCCATTCCTACACCGCCACCATGATGAATGCTCACCCAGCTTGCCCCACCTGCAGTATTGACGAGCGCATTCAATAACGGCCAGTCTGATACAGCATCCGATCCGTCCTTCATCCCCTCTGTTTCACGGTTTGGTGAAGCGACTGATCCGGAGTCCAAATGGTCACGGCCAAATACAATCGGCGCTTTCAGTTCACCATTTGCAACCATCTCGTTTACGCGCAGTGCAAAGCGGTGGCGGTCACCATACCCCAGCCAGCAAATACGGGCAGGTAAGCCTTGCCATTTCACCATTTTCTGTGCCATATCAATCCAGTTTACTAATGCTGTGTCTTCAGCAAACATTTCTTTTGCCAAAGCGTCCGTTTTGTAAATATCCTCAGGGTCGCCTGACAGTGCTGCCCAGCGGAATGGTCCTTTTCCTTCACAGAACAACGGACGGATATAGGCAGGTACAAAACCAGGGAAATCAAAAGCATTTTCCACACCCATTTCCTTTGCATAGGCACGGATATTGTTTCCGTAGTCAAATGTTTCCGCACCTGCCTGCTGGAATTCAAGCATTGTTCGTACATGCTCTGCCATCGTTTCCTTCGCACGGCGTTCGTATGTTTTCACATCCGTTTTGCGCAGTTGAAGTGCTTCTTCCAACGTCATCCCGTTTGGAATATAGCCGTTAACCGGGTCGTGGGCAGATGTCTGGTCTGTAACAAAATCCGGAATCATGCCACGATTCAACAGCTCACGGTTAATGTCCGCACAGTTTCCTACTAAACCAATTGACGCAGGTTCTTTAGCGGCTGTTAACTTATTTACAAGCTCTATCGCCTCATCTACTGTTTCGACAAGGTAATCACAGTAGCCTTCATTTATTTTGCGTTCGATTCGTGCACGGTCCACTTCAACAACTAAAATGACCGCTCCCGCCATTTTTCCGGCTAATGGCTGGGCACCACTCATGCCGCCCATACCACCAGTTAGTATCCACTTACCACGAAGGTCGGCTGTTCCAAACTTCTTTTTCCCTGCTTCCACAAAACTTAAATATGTTCCTTGGAGAATTCCCTGTGCCCCAATATAGATCCATGAGCCCGCCGTCATTTGCCCGTACATCATTAAATTGCGTTCTTCCAGTTCATAGAAATGGTCCCAGTTCGCCCAGCCAGGCACTAGATTCGAGTTGGCGATCAGTACGCGAGGTGCATTTTCATGTGTTCTAAATACTGCAACCGGTTTTCCGGATTGCACAATCATCGTTTCGTCATTTTCCAGTTCTTTTAATGTCGCAATGAGTTTTTCGTAACTTTCCCAATCACGTGCCGCTTTTCCGATACCGCCATATACAACCAGTTCATCCGGATTTTCCGCTACTTCCGGATCCAGATTATTCATCAGCATGCGCATTGCCGCTTCCTGTGTCCACCCTTTACATGAAAGCTCAGAACCACGTGGTGCACGGATGTTTGTTTTATATACCATAAAAAATCTCTCCTTTAATTTGAAGTTAGAACAAGATAAACGCTATTGGTGTAACGAAAATGAGTGTTAAAACAACTCGCTCAAACCAGATAATGATCATTTGGCGAATTGATAACGGGATGTCTGTCGATAAAATAACCGGAATGACAGCTGAGAAGAATAAAATAGCTGAAATCGAAACGACGGCTACGATAAACTTCGTTACAAGAACTGCCTCTGTTACAATCATTGCCGGTAAAAACATTTCTGCAATCGATAATGACAATGCTTTAGCTGTCAGCATCGGATCAGGAATTTGCAGTAAATAAGTAAATGGGGCAAAAATGTATGCCAACCAGTCAAACAGCGGTGTATAAATTGCCAATACCATTCCTAATAGTCCAATAGATAAAATGGAAGGTATGACCCCCATCGCCATAATAAATCCGTCTTTTAAATGAATATATAAATTTCTAGGCAAAGACGGGTTTGATTTTGTGGCTTCTACCGCTTCTGTCCAAGCAATGTTTAAACGGTCCTTTTTTACAATCTTTTCAGGCTGTGGAGTTGAACCTTCATAATAATCATCCTTAATTTTGTTTAATGGATAAATTCGGGCTGTAATTGCTGTAACGACGAATGTCACAACTAATGTCACCCAGAAAAATAAGTTCCAGTATTCCATTAAATCCAGTGTTTTCGCAACGACTACCATAAAAGTAGCTGACACTGTAGAGAAGCCTGTCGCAATAATGGCTGATTCTCTCGCTGTATATTTTCCTTCTTTATAAACACGGTTCGTCAATATTAAGCCGACCGAATAGCTGCCAACAAATGAAGCTACCGCATCGACTGCTGAACGGCCCGGTGTTTTGAAAATAGGCTTCATTACCGGCTGCATGAGCACCCCTATAAATTCAAGTAAGCCATAGCAAACAAGCAATGCTAAGAAAACTGATCCAATCGGAATGACGAGTCCTACTGGCTTAATAAGTTTTTCTAATAAAAATGGACCGATATCCGGATTAAACAACCATGCAGGACCAAATCCAAAAATAAGCATTACCCCTGCAACAAGTCCCCCCAATTTAAAAATTGATAACACTATGTTTACTTTTGAGGTTTTCCACTTTTTCGTGACAAATGGATAAAATGCTCCAAGTACTAAAAGAATCAACACATACCCGTTTACTAACGTTGGTGCGAATGTCGTGAATGCACTTACGATATGGTCGATTAAAATCGATGTTTTTCCATTCCATTCAAATGTGATAAAAAAACTAATAATCCCGATTAAACTGCAAAACACCATTTTAATGAAAATGCTCACTTCAAACTGTCCAACTTTCGGCAGTTCGTGTTCCTCCTGGTACTTTGTCATCCCACCACTCCTTTGTATTCTTATTTTAGTTTTCTTTCAATTCCGAATAAATAGAATAAAAACATCAATTATAGTAATATTTGAATAAAGTAAAATTAATTTGAATGAATTGTAGAATTTATATATGAAATAGTAATTTTCAAAGGTGGTGTTCGATTGAAAATCTTAATTGTTGAGCGGGATTTTGAAGAAATTGCAGGAATTGAGTGGTATTTAAAAAATTATTTTATGCGGGAAATTGAAGTCATTGGCGTAATAGATGGCAGTAAATTAATTGAAGCTTTTGAAGAAACACGACCGGAAGTACTTCTTATTGAAATGGAACTTGTTTCTCCTTCTATAGAGCAGTTTATACAAAAACAGGCGATTCCCGTTATCGGTATTACAGCAGAACCTATTTTTCAGCAGGCAATGAAAGCAATTCGCTTAAAGGCAATCGATCTTTTTATGAAGCCCGTACCATTAGAGCAATTAAAGTCTGCTCTACTTAAAATCCCTTCGACTAAGCCGGCAGCAAATTCAAGCAGTACGATTCCAGTAGAAACGCAACTATATTCGGATTTGTATTTAAATAAACCTGGAAATTTCCCATTAGATGGAAAGTCCTTCTTTTTAATTGAGTGTGCAGATTACGAGCATAATTTTATGCTGTATGAGTGGCTCATTGAACTGCCTATTTTTCAGAATCTTATTGCCCTGCCGCTGCAAAACCGGGTGATTTGTATTGTTGAAATCGATGTTTTTACCAATCTATTCAGGCAGCTTCGAATCATGAGCCAGGAATGGGAGAAATTCAGTGGGGAATCGCTGAATATCGCTGTTTATGATGGTAAGGAGACAACACTGCTGACAATGTATCAAGCATGTAAAAAAACATTGGCGCAGCGCTTTTATAAAGGGTATTCCCATATTTTTAAAAGTTCGCAAACACTTCATGTGACGAGGCTAGATCCGCTATTAACTCCTGAGGAACAGCAGCTCTGGATTACAAGTCTTGAAAATGGTGATTTAAAAGCAATTAAAACTTTTTTATATACGCTGACAAAAGGTTCTACCTATTACCACCAGGATGATGTGCGCATTCATTTGACGAGTATTTTAGCGCAAATCCGCCGATTTATGATGAAATATCATCTGCAGCAGCAAGCGAAAATGGAACAGCAATACCGCGCACTGTTCCATTTTATTTTAGAGCATCCGATTTTATATGCGATTTTACAAGAGTTTATTTTATTTACACAGCGGTTGATCGATGCGAGAAAAAATTTGCAGCTACAGCAAATTGCCGATTATACGGAGTTGGCTGTTGAAATAATTGAACGTGACTATAATAAAGCTGAGCTGACATTACAGCATACGGCGAATAAATTAAATATAAGCACCAATTATTTGAGCAATGTATTTTCAAAGAAACGCGGCATTCCGTTCCGGAAATATTTGCAGCAGTATCGTGTACAGCAAGCCGAAAAGTTATTAATAGAAACGAGTTTGGGCATCGGGACAATCGCGGAAATGGTCGGATTCACGGACGGCAATTACTTCACTAAGGTATTTAGGGAATACTATCAGTTAACCCCTTACCGCTACCGATTGCAGGTGAGGAAAACAGCCGGAAATTCTGTTTAGGAAAATTAAAAATACCTGGGCACATTTTAAAATGGCCTAGGTATTTGTATTTTATACAGACGCCGTAGCGCGAACGGATAGCCCGAAATCCATATCGGCTGCTGTTTGTTTCAAGTTATAATAACCTCTTAACTTTTCCACAATCTCTGTTGGTGGTTTTTCGTTGTAATAACCGACACGTGTCATCGTCATTCCGCTTACCTTCTGCAGATCGACAAGTGATTCACACATTTTAATTCCTGTGCCAAATGAATCGATAATCGGTACATTGCCAACATGGTGAATATGGTGGGTTGCCAGGAAGATATTCATTGGCCCTTCTCCCGGAATAATGATATCGGCACCTTGCGCTATTGCTATTTCAGCAGCTGCAATAAATTTATCGATGATTGGCTGAGGGTTTTTATAGCCCTCCATAATATCGTAAAAACCGATATCCGCCTGTACGATCGGTCCAAGCTTTTGCGCCAGCCCGTATTGCTGAGCATTGAAACGCAGCTGATCGGCTAACGGCGCCAGGAAATTAACGATTCCAATTTTGGATCCAAGCATTGACGCCATATGCATTGAAGCTTGCCCATACCCGATGACCGGGATATCAACAAGTGCACGGGCCTCAATTAAGCCGACGTCCGGAATTGTTCCAATAAACACCGCATCATAACCCGCTTTTTCCGCGATTAATGCATTGCGGATGAACTGCTCCTTATGCAAGCTTTGCAAATAGTTATAAGTAATATAGTGACCGGGGTAATTTTCAGGGTACGTATCATTCGTCATGCCGTGAAGGACGACATCTACATCTGGACGCGCAATTTTTAAAATATGCTGAATGACCGCATCGCGATATTCCGGAATATCTTCAATTGATGTTAAGCTTTGGTGCCAAATTTTCATTTAAGTACCTCCTGCTTGTTTGCTTGTATTGCTGTTCTTGCAGCTATGCGACCAAATATTGCAGCTTTTCCTAACGAGCTTCCCGTCATATAACCTGCTCCGTGGAAACCTCCAACCATTTCGCCTGCAGCAAATAAACCTTTGATTGGCTCTCCGAATGGATCGAGTACATGCGTCTGTTCATCGACTTGAACACCTGCATACGTAGCAAGCATCGCTGTTGCTGTTTCCATTACATAAAACGGAGCTGTTTCGATTGCCGATGGTGTACCGAATTTATGTGTGAGCGATGTGCGGCCAAATGCTGTATCCTGCCCTTTTTTCACATCCGTATTATAAGAAGAAATCGTTTGCTTTAATGCTTCTACTGGTAGATCTACTTTCTCTGCTAACTGATTAATTGTGTCAAAGCTTTCAATTAAACCTTCTCTGTAAAGTAAGTCAAAATCATAAAGTGCATCATTTGCGACACTTTTGTCCATGACCGTCTGATCCCATACTTGATAGCTCCGGCAATTCGGTTGTTGTAATGCTGCATCACCAAGCAGCTTATATGAAATCGATTCATTCACGAAACGCTTTCCTAGTTCATTAACAATGATGCCGCCTTTATAAAACGTATGGGCCTGCCGCTTTTTAGCATTTGTCGATGTTGGATGAAAGCCGTATGTGCCCTTCAAATAAGTAAAGTCTTCCAGCCATGCACCTGCCGAAGCAGCTAGTTTAATCCCGTCACCTTTATTACCGGCACCACCGAGACGTACAGTGTTCGCTAACTGCGGAGCAAACTGTGCCAGCAGCTCTTCACTTTGAGAAAAGCCGCCCGCTGTTAACAGGACACCGTAATCCGTAGTAAGTTCGACCTGCTCACCGTTCTCTTCGTATACAACACCAAAAACTTGCCCACTGTCTTTTAGTAAACGTACAACGGGTGCATTCGTTTTTATCACTACGCCGTTTGCTTCAGCATTTGCACGTAATTGGCCAATCGCCTGGCTAGGAATGATTGTATGTCCGCGCGGGTTGGAATGTCCGCTTACAGCTTGGCATGTCTGGAATTGGACTCCCTGTTCGACAAGCCAGTTGTATGTAGCAAGCTGATGTTTACCGTACGCCTCAATGAGTATACGTTTGTTTTTATAATGACCTACAGCGAGAAAATCCTCCATTAAGCTTTCTGTTGTATCTTCAATTCCGAGCTTCTTCTGAAAATCCGTCTCGGCAAATGCCATAAAACAGCCGCTTAATAAAGAACTGCCGCCAATTTCAGCTTGTTTTTCCAGGACAATGACCTTTGCGCCAGCAGCAGAAGCCTCCACTGCCGCGCAAAGTCCCGCCATACCCGCACCAACGATTATAAGATGGTCACGGCCCATGCGTACTACGCCTCCTTAACTGTTTCGGCCAACAGTTCAAGAGCGGCTTCACAAACTTGCATATCATGTGTATAGTGACCGCCGCTTACACCGATTCCTCCGATGCATTCACCATCTAATTGAATTGGATAACCTCCTCCGAAAATAACGAGGCGATTCGTATGAACAAGACCTTCCATTAGTGGCGGATCATCTTTTAAACGGTCGTACCATTCATGTGTAGCACGATTATACGCTGCCGCTGAAAATGCTTTATTTTGTGAGATTTCCAGAGCCAATACCGGTGCGCCGTCCATAGCTGAAAATGCTTTTAAATTCCCGGCTTTATCAACGATTGAAATCGCGAACTTCATGCCTAGCTCTTTCCCTTTTTCCTCTGCCTTTTCTAACATCTTCTTTGCTAAATCTAAAGTAACTGTGTTTTGTCGGAATGAATATGTTAATTCTGTCATTTTAATATCCCCTTTTCATTGTTATTTAGCTAAACCTACTGGTGCACCAAATCCGAAAGCTTCTACTGAAGTGGCAGTAATCGCTCTGCTTTTTGGGAGTACAAGGTCGACGATGACATTGGCAATATCAATGGCATCCAACCAGCCGTCTTTATTCAAGTTCGCTCCAAGTTCATTGGTCATTTGTGTATCAACCGGCCCCGGGCAAACAGCGTTCACGCGTATCCCGTATGGTTTTAATTCTTCACCCAATGCTTTTGAAAACCCGATTACCGCATGTTTGGAAGAAATATAGGCACTGCGGTTTGGGCCGCCTTTTGTTCCCCAGATGGAAGAAATATTTATGATCGCTCCTGTACGTCTTTCAATCATCGACGGAACCGTTTCAAAGCAGAAGTAGTACGGTCCATGGACATTTATGTCGTGCATTTTAATCCATTCATCGGGAGTTGTTTCCGTAAATGGCTTCAATGCCATCGCCCCTGCATTATTGATCAATATATCGATCGGTCCAAGCTCCTTCGAGACAACAGCCACAGCTTCCTGGACTTGTGCATAATCAGAAACATCACATTTAATTCCGATTGAAGGGACATTATATTTTGTTTCTATCCGCTGCTGCACTTCTGCACACTCTTGTTCATTACGCGCGCAAACAGCAACTTTCGCACCTTTTGAAGCTAATAATAAGGCTGATTCTTTGCCGATGCCCCGGCCTCCGCCTGTCACAAGCGCTACTTTACCTAGTAATTCCATATGAGCCTCCTATTGATAAGACTTTTCCTTTTCCGCAATATAACGCACCGCATCATGCCCTGCACGGCGACCGAATACTAAACAGCGCAGCACCGATGTACCGCCCGGATATTTGCCGTAATACACACCTGAAGTTTCGCCTACAGCATAAAGGCCCGGAATCGCTACTTCATCACCTGTTACGACACGTCCATTTAAATCTGTCGCTAATCCGCCATTTGTAAATACGTTGCAGCAAATAATCGGATACGCTATAAACGGACCTTCGTTAATTGGGATGGACCAGTTCGATTTATTTAATTCCAAATCAGTTGTTGCAAGGCCATCGACCCGGTTATAAATAAATTCACCTGTTGGACATGCTGCATTGAATTCATCGATTGTGTGCTTTAAATTTTCGGCATTAACGCCGATTTGATTTGCGATATCTTCAATCGTTTCTCCGACGATTGCCGGGATATCGGTTTGCAGCGCCTCTTCATAATTCGGGATGTTGTACATCTTTTGGTCGGTAATCATGTAGGCGATGTGGTCTTCGCATTGGTAAAAGATTTTACGTGCCACTTCCTCATACTGCTCATCAATAGTCGTAACCCCTTCATCCGTAAAGCGTTTTCCCTGCTTATTCACGAGAATGGCATACGGGAACAACATAACGCCCGCTTCTTCGCGTTTACTGCGCGGGTCAACTGTTTCGGCATGGAAAGCATCAAACTGCCCTTTTCCGGCAGCCCCGATTTTTAGTGCCATACGAATTGCCTCGCCTTTGTTAAACAGGCCACCTTCAGATACAGGGGGAATTTTATGTGCATCCCTGCCGATATACTGTGCCATCATTTCCTTATTTCCTTGGAAACCGCCCGCACCTAAAATGACCGCATTTGTTTTCAGAACGATTGATGATCCGTCAGCCATACGTACTTTAATGCCATTGACCGCTCCTTCATCATCAAGCGTTAAATCCCATGCTGTAGTTTCATAAATGATTTCTACCCCTAATGCACGTGCGCGTAAAGTGAGTGCATCAATAATCGCGCGTCCTCCGCCAATTGGTAACAGGCGGGGTCTTGATGCTGTCAAAAACATCGTCGGCAAATAGTCAAATTCAACACCTTTCGACTCCACCCAACGTAATGTTTCTCCTGCTTCATCACGTAATGTTTCGGCATAGGCACGATCCATGAATGAATCTGAAAATGAGACCATATCCTCAACAAGACCATCTGCCGGCTTATCGATATTTTCCATACGCATATAAGCAGCCGTCCAGCGTGTATTTCCACCGCGCTGTTCAAAAGGTGCACGCTCTAAAATGGCAATCGTTAAATTTTCATTTTCTTCCTTCGCTCGTTCAGCTGCAGCTAATGCAGACGCTGTTCCTGCTGCACCACAACCAACAATGACTAAATCATAGTCCACTCCGCTCATATCCACACCATCTTTCCGAATATTAAGAATATTGTTTTTCCAGTTGTTGAATTTCTTTTAACTTAAATAATTCCTGGCGCTGTTCCCATGTACAAATGACATCATGAATGTTTTCCTGGCTTTCATCACGCATTAAAATCTGCATGGCATCCGTAGCACCTTTGATCGCACCGCGTAAAGCCGAATTTGCACATAGCATAATCTGGAAGCCTAAATTTTGCGCTTCTTGACGCGATACTAAAGGCGTTTTACCACCTTCCACAAGGTTGATAATATGCGGGATTCCTGGTACCTCTTTTGTAATACGCGACAATTGCTCATAATTAGTTGGCGCTTCCACAAAAATTGCATGTGCACCTGCCTCTTTATAAGCATTTGCTCGTTCAATCGCCTCATCGAAACCAAGGACACCTAATGCATCTGTACGGGCAATGATCGCTAACTGATCATCGGTACGTGCATCAAGAGCAGCTTTAATTTTTCCGACCATTTCATCTTGTGAAATCACTTCTTTACCGTTGAAATGACCGCATTTTTTCGGCATTACTTGGTCTTCAATTTGCAAAGCAGCCGCACCCGCTTTTTCCAGTACCTTTACCGTTCGCTGCATATTGATGGCATTACCAAAACCTGTATCGGCATCAACAACAATCGGGATCGTTGTCACTTCACTCATCCAGGAAACGACCTGGGCAATTTCCGTTAAAGTCGTCAGTCCGACATCCGCCCAGCCAAGCTGTGCATTTGAAATACCGGCACCTGTCGCATAAATGGCCTTAAATCCCGTTTCTTCAATAATGCGGGCAGTCATTGCATCAAAGGCGCCCGGCAATATAAATGTGTCTTTACCTGCTAATAACTGTTGAAACATCTCTGTTTTTTTCAAGTTTAACCAGCCTCTCAACTAATTTCTTGGTATTTTTGGGTTGCGCGTTGATGGAAATAAATCGAACAATCTTCAATATTTAAATCATGGTAGAAAATAATATCCTTGGTATTTTTCACATAAACTTTTTGCGAGATTGCCCTCTTGCCGGCTAAAATCGTGACATAGTATTCTCCGCATTGAGGAAGTGTATAGTAGTCGTGCAACCCGTATTTCATCGAGTATTGAACGCTATACGGCTTTCCTAATAACGCCGTTACTTCCTCGACATAGCCCCGTTTCAGCTTTTCACGAATACATGTCGAGCTCACCTTTTTACCTGAAATGGCAAAACGCTTCACAACATCAACTTTAATTTTCCAGTCGCTGTCTGACTGGATTGTAGCAATCGTACCGGCTCCTTTAGCTCCGTACGTATAGTCAAATCCCGCTACAGCATACTGCACTTGTAGCCCCACTAAATATTGCTGGACAAATTGCTTCGGCTGAAGAGCAGCAAACGATTTCGTAAAATCCACAATATAGAACAAATCGACACCTAATGACTGAAAGCGTTCGGCCTTTTTCTCCATAGGCATTAAATAGTCTACTTCTTCATTTGAAAAGACCGTTTTCGGATGGGGGAAAAAACTCATCACAGCCAATTTCAAGCCTTTTTTCTGGGCTTTTTTTCTCGCTGCTAAAATCACTTGCTGATGACCTTTATGCACACCATCAAAAAATCCTAATGCCATTACTGCCGGTTCGCTATTTTGCTGGACAATCGGTAGATTTTTTTCGTTTACGATAATTGTTTTCATGCTTCTTCACAACCTTTCTAAAATGTCGTAATTTAGTGGTTTACTTAGGTTCCTACCTTGCTTCAATCGTAATATTATTTAATTCCTTATCCTGCACACTGTCGCCCCAATATGTATTACTTAAGGCACGTTCTTCCAATGTCCACTCAACCGGTTCCCAATCCGGTTCGAAAATTAAGTAACCGCCCGAGAATAATTCCACACGGCAACCACTTCCAGGATCCATAACATATAAATAGATGGCCTGAGATACACCGTGTTTACCTGGCCCGATAAATGGCAGATTGTTTTCTTTTAAAATATCTGCAGCACGTATAATATCCTGTGTATCATCCAGCCAGTATGAGATATGGTGGAGACGGGCCGGTGTTGGAAGCGTTTCCTTTTTTATCATCGCCACATCATGTACAAGGGGTGTCACACTCATCCACCCTGCCAAAATGCCGTCATCGCCACGTAAATATTCACGCATATTGAAGCCGAGCACTTCTGTTAAAAATGCATAGGATTCATCTACATCTGTCGTCGTATGAATATTTACATGATCAAATCGCCGTGGTGAAATACCTTTGTTCCAAGATTTATATACTTGGTTTTTCAGAATCGAAGCATTATCCGATCCAGCTTTTGATTTTTCAACGTCATAATAGAGTTCAAATGTATGACCGCTAGGTAATTGAAAACGGATCGAATCACCAATGCCTGGTGTTGTGCCTTTTGGATATTCCTGAACGTCTATTCCTTGCTCGTCTAAAAGTTCTTTGAAGCCTTGAACACATTCAGCTGTTTTTGTACGCCAGCCGATATGTTTGACGTGAGCACTTTCACCGGCTTCAATGCTCAATGTATGGTGCTGAAAATCACTGTAGGCACGCAAATAGTGAACACCATCAATTTTTGTTGTTTCTTCCAATCCAATAACCTCTTTAAAGAAAACTAATGACTTTTCCAAATCTGTTGACACTAAGGCAACATGTCCTAATTTAGCGATTTCTGGTGCCACTGCAATTCCCCCTCAAAATGATGGATATGAGTAACCTGTTTAAGGTTGTTATTGTTTTCAATGTTACAAAATGTACTTTTTGATATCTAGGAAACTTTTATTCAGAAAAATCTAACTTTTAGTAAAAAATTACTGAATTTCAAGAATCACTACCGCTGTTCGCCAGCATAAACTCATACGGTAATACACCTGTCGTTTTTATCGGAAACTGCAGTAAATAGCCTGCTAGCGGTTCCTCTTTAACTCGCGCTTCCGGCAATGCTTCATAGGCTGTTGTCACATATAAGTGATTCAAATTTTTTCCGCCGATTGTGCAGGAAGTGACATGGGAAACAGGAATGATGAATTCTTCTTTAATCTGCTGTTCCTGTGGACTAATACATACAACACGGGTTTGTTCCTTACTCGTTTTTGCCATAAGACCGCTTTTAAATAAAGTTACATATAAATTGCCTTCACTATCGATCGTCATGCCCGCAGGATACCCTTCGTCCATTTTGAAAGTATAAACAATCTTTTCAAATAGCAGCTGTCCATTTTCTGATAATTCATATTGAAAGATTGCATGTTTCGACGAATCGATATGATAAAATTTATTTGTTTTGCGATCCCACTCCAAACCATTTGATATCGCTACTTTTGATAAATGTGTCTGAATTTTGCCTTCTGCATCAATGGACATTAACTTTGCATTTTCGAATGGATAATTGGAGAATGCAGTTTGCGGTGTTTCTTTAAATTTCTTAAAAAAACCATCTGTAGAGCCTACCCATAGTCGTCCATCCGGTCCACATTTAGAGTCATTTAAAAAATGTATTTCAGACAGATCGGGCGGCAAAACAAACGGTTTTTTCAGACCTAATTTAAAATTGATAAAATAGAGGCCGTCTTTATAAACTCCAATAAACTGACCATCTGTAGTTGGGATAATTGATTGAATCCATCCCATTGCATCATACACATCTTCTTTTTCCGTTTCCGGATTGAATGTGATGATTTTTTTATTCGCAATATCAAGCCAAATCACACCGTATGCCTGATGCCAGATTGGACCGTCTGCAAATTTTGCGCGGTATTTCCCACAAATCTTCATGCGCTCACCTTCTCTATCTATAGTAAGTATTTAAAAATATTAGATGAATAAAAAGCTACCTCATATATATTAAGGTAGCATTCAAAAATTATCGGTTTGTTTCATATATAAATGTATTGTGAACACAGCTTCTTATTATTTCCGCAAACTCTGTGCCACTTCGTAAATTAAATCTTCCTGTCCGCCGACTGTTTTACGGCGTCCCAGCTCAACTAAAATATCTCGCTCATCAACACCGAATTGTTTGGAAGCTTTTTCTGTATGGAGTAAGAAGCTAGAATACACCCCTGCATAACCCATAATTAAGCTCGAACCTGAAATTTCCTGAGGACGCGGTAAAATAGGTGCGACGATGTCATTTGCGACATCGATAATATTGTACAGATCAACACCTGTTTGAATGCCCATCCGTTGTAATACCGCAACTAATACTTCGGTTTGCGTATTGCCGCTGCCTGCCCCTAATGCACGTAATGAGCCGTCAATATAAGTAGCGCCCGCTTCAATTGCCGCTAAAGAGTTCGCCATCGCCAGTGACATATTATTATGTGCATGGAATCCGATTTCACAGGTGATATTTTCTTTTAATGCCCGAATGCGTTCCGTCACTTGATCTGGTAAAAGGTAACCTGCAGAATCTGTCACATACACGATTTCTGCACCGTAGCTTTCAAATAATTTAGCCTGCTCGACAATGACGCTTGTCGGAGCCATATGTGCCATCATCAAAAATCCGGCAGTTTTCAGTCCCAATTCACGGCTATAGGCGATATGCTGTGCTGAAATATCAGCTTCTGTCACATGTGTTGCAACACGTGCCATTTTTGCGCCTGCATTCACGGCATTTTTTAAATCAACCTTAATTCCGATGCCGGGAATAAGTAAGACAGCTACTTTTGAATCGGTACATTCAGCGGCTGCGGCTTCGATTAACTTCAGCTCGTCCACAGCAGACAGACCGTACTGCAAGCTCGATCCGCCTAAGCCATCACCATGTGCAACTTCAAAATACTCAACACCCGCCTGATTTAATCCTCTCGCAATGTCACGTACTTGTTGCTCGGAATATTGATGCTTCATGGAGTGACTGCCGTCTCGTAACGATACGTCTAAAATATGAATGTCCCTCATCGCACAACCGCTCCTTGCGCTATTAGATTTTTGGCTAATTCATTTGCTACACGTGCAGCAGCTGCCGTCATTATGTCCAAATTTCCTGAATAAGGCGGGAAGAAATCGCCAATCCCTTCCACTTCTAATAAAACTGATACTTTATTACCTTCAAAAATCGGTTCACCACATAGACGGTAACCCGGGACGTATGTTTTTACTTCCTCAATCATCTCTTTAATAGAAGCGCGAATTCCATCTTCTTTCCCTGTCTCCGCTACGAGCGCATGCACTGTATCACGCATCATAATAGGCGGTTCTGCCGGGTTTAAAATGATAATTGCTTTCCCTTTTTTCGCACCGCCGACTACTTCAATTGCATTTGCCGTTGTCCGTGTAAATTCATCAATATTCGCACGTGTACCTGGGCCCGCACTTTTACTTGCAACCGTTGCAACGATTTCTGCATAGTCAACAGGTACAACACGTGAGATTGCTGCCACAATCGGAATCGTCGCCTGTCCACCGCAAGTTACCATGTTGACATTGTCTTTTTCAAAATGCTCACTTAAATTCACCGGCGGGACAGTGAACGGCCCGATTGCTGCCGGTGTTAAATCAATCATCTTTTTACCTGCAGCTTTAATAACCTCGTAATTCTCTCTGTGAGCATAGGCACTCGTCGCATCAAAAACGATATCTACTTGATCTAACTGTGATTTAAACCCTTCAATACCATTTTCGATTGCAATATAGCCACGGTCACGTGCACGTGCCAAACCTTCCGACTGCGGATCAATACCTACCATGACCGCCATCTCCAGTGCATCACAACGCTCAATTTTATACATTAAATCCGTCCCGATATTCCCTGAACCGATGATACCTACTTTTAACTTCGTCAATTTGCTCACCTCAATCCTCAATCTGTAAACTGTACTTTCAACTGTCCATAATTACCGAAATCAATTTCAAACTCGTCATTTGCATCGAAAAATACTGCCGCTGTAATCGCACCCGCTAAAATGAATTGACCCGCTTTCAGTGAAATATCATATTCACTCAACATATTGGCAAGCCAGGCAATCGCTTTCGCCGGGTTCCCCATTACCGCATTGCTTACACCTTGATCGATCACTTCACCATTTTTCTTCACGACAATCGGAATGTTCGCGAGTTCTTCAAAAGATGGTAAATCAGATGGTGTACCAATAATTGCGCCGGCAGATGAACCGTTATCTGCAACCGTATCCTCAAATTTAAATTTCCAGTCCATAATGCGACTATCGATAATTTCAATTGCCGGTGCAATCGCTTTTGTTGCCTGTAATACTTGTTCGACTGTCACATTCGGGCCCTTTAAATCTTCTTTTAATAAAAAAGCAATTTCGAATTCTACTTTCGGTTGAATAAACTGCGATTTCGAAATTGTACTGTTATTTTCATAAACCATCGTGCTTAAAATGTGCCCGAAATCAGGCGTGTCTACATTGAACATCTTTTGCATGACTTCGCTCGTCAATCCAACCTTCATGCCTACCAGTTCAGCTTCCTTCAATTTCTCTTTAATTTGTAACAGCTGAATATGATAAGCGTCGTCAACTGAAATATCAGTTGACGACGTAAAAGGTTCAATTGGCTGTTTCGAACGTTCAGCAGTTAATAATGCATTAGCAGCTTGTTGAATATCCAATTTGAATCCTCCTGTTATACAGTAATTGTTTCTAATGAACGGTATTTGCCCGCATAGAATAGTAACGGCTCTTTCGAATCATCCAGCTTAATATCCCGTACTTTACCGATGAACAATGTATGATCGCCTTCAACGTACTCCGATACAACATCACAGCTGATCTGTGCAATGGCACCTTGTAAAACCGGTACACCTGCTAAACGCTCGAAAGTTACCTCTACTACTTCATCTTTCTTTTGACCGGCAAAAACCATTGAATAATCTTGTTGATCTTCAGCTAAAATATTGACACCGAAGATGCCGCTCTCTTTAATTTTTGGCAGGCAGCGCGCTTTTTCACCGATTGAAATCACAACTAGCTTCGGCTCTAAAGAAACAGACATGAATGCATTCGCTGTCATCCCATGCTCTTGTTTATCGTGCTCTGTTGTAATGACGGTAACACCTGTCGCAAACTTACCCATCGCATTTCTAAATAAACGATCATCCATCATAATGAAGCCTCCTCTTTGCAGATTATATTTTCACTTCGTAAACTATCCGCTCTACCGCGAAACATTTTTACGCTTTAATTGTCGGGTTATTTTCAGGGTTATTGTCCATTTGATCGCCCCAATAAGTGAAACCTAAGCTCATCTCATCTAGTGTCCAACGAATTGGCTCCCAATCCGGCTCGAAAATTAAGTAACCGTTTGTGAAGATTTCCAGACGTACGCCACTGCCAGGGTCAATTGCATAAATGTACATTGCCTGTGAAATACCGTGTTTTCCTGGACCTTTAAACTCAATACCGTTTTCCTTTAAAATATCCGCTGCGCGCAATAAATCCTGTGCATTATCCAACCAGTATGAAATATGGTGTACTTCATGTGTAGAAGCTGAATGCGGATCAAAGCTGAATGCGATGTCGTGTACGAGTGGTGTTACACTTAACCATGCACCTAAATAGCTGCCGTCCGGTGCTTCCACATATTCACGTAAGTTAAAGCCTAAATGTTGTATCATAAAATCTGAAAATTCATTTGCAGGGATAGAGCTTAATAGATTCACATGGTCAATACGGCGCGGCGATACACCTCTATTCCATGATTTATGCGTCTGATTTTTTAATACAGAGCGTGTTTCCGGTGCAGCCAATGTTTTTTCCATATCAAAATAAATTTCGAATGTATGTTTACTAGGCAGCTGGAAGCGGAATGCTTTTCCTTGACCTTTTTCCGTGCCTTCCTCTACCCAGTTGATTTCGATTCCTTCTTTTTGCAGGTTTTCCGCAAAAGCATCTACATCTTCCGGACGCTTTGTACGCCATGCAATATGATCAAGGCGAGACTCTTCACCAGCGCGAAGTGTTAATGTATGGTGCTCGAAGTCACCCCATGCACGTAAATAGTGAACACCGTCTGCTTCTTCTGTTTCTTCAAGTCCAATTACTTCTTTAAAAAACCAAAGTGATTTTTCTAAATCTGTACTTACTAAACCAAAGTGGCCAAGTTTTGAAATTTCCGGATTTGTCATAGTGCATTCCCCTTTTTGATTATTTATCTATGCGAAATATGTGTTTGGCTCTAGATCCACCATTAAACGTCCATGTGTTTCAAGCAAGCTTGACGGTGTAATGAATGCATGTAAATGCATCGTAATAAAGTCACGGTAAAATGCCTGGAATACGTTATTATTGTAAGCAAATACCGAACCTGCTCCTGCCAGCATCAAATCATAGGCTTCCTTACATAATTGGTTGGCATAGCCGTACTGTGCCTTAATACGAATACTCACTTTTTGCGTAAATTCTTTGCCGCTCGTTGAATATTCGTCTAAAATTTCAATCGCATTTTCGAATAATGACCTTGCGCACTCCAATTTCATATCGATTTCTGCTATCTGTAAATGTGTTAGTGGTGCATCCGACATTTTGTTGTAGAATGTATTGCCGATTCCGGCTTTATTCACTCGTTCCATATGGACATCGAATCCGCCAAGAGCAGTACCTAATACCGGCGCTGCAATCGATAATGTCAGTGACGGTACGAATGGTGTGCGGTATAACGGATTGTCCTTTAATTCATCGATCATATAATGACGCTGCTGTGCTAAGCGGTCTAATGAAATGCGGTGATCCGGGACAAACACTTCCTTAATGACAATACTGTTACTGCCTGACCCTTTTAATCCGACTACATCCCAGTCATCCAAAACTGTTACATCTTCACGAGGCACGATTAAAATCGCCATTTCAATTCCACCATTGCCATCGTCAACCGGTGCGCCACAGTAGAACCAGTCAGCGTACGGAGCACCCGATACGAACGGCCACTGTGCGTCTTTAATGAAGTAACCCCCGTCAACTTTTTCAATATCGATACGGATCGGTTTAAAGTTCCCTGCTAAAATCACATCATTATCACGGTTTGGCCCAAAAATTTCTGCTAGCGCTTTTTCGCCATATACATAGGAAATCATGTAATCGCGAATATTGCTTAACGCTGTGAACCATCCGGCAGACGGATTTCCGCGGCTGATTTCAGTTACGACATCAAAGTAATTTTGCATGCTTGTTTCATGTCCACCGAAGATTTTTGGTCGTAAAACCTTCAATAATCCTTTTTCACGCATTTCCTGAATGATTTCATCTGGAATTTGGCTGTTTTTATCGATTTCCAATGTTGCTTCACGTAATTTTGGAATGAGCTGGCGAGCGTTCTCAACAAGCATTTCGCTTACAGATAATGTACTTACTACTGTTTCTCCCATGATATAGCCCCCTATTATGTTTAAGAATGTACTTCTTTTTTATCCTTTGTGAAAAAGTGCTTTGTCGCGTGTAAAAATTCTTCACGCTGTTCGATCATTGCCCAGTGACCACATCTTTTTAAGATGTGCAAATCTGCATTTGGTAAATGTTCCAGCGCATAAAGGCTGCTTTGTACTGGCACGAAACGATCGTGGTAACCATGGATTAATAAAAATTCATTTTGCATACGCTCCAGTGCCGTTTGCGGAATTTGGAATTCTATCATTGTTGAACGTGTAAAGTTTTCACGGTATGAACGTTGGATCTCCGGACGTTGGAATGCTTCCCAACGTGCCTCTACTACTTGTTCCACAAAGTCCTGCATACGATCCAGGTCATAGACGAACCAGCTCAGTAAGTTGCGCAAGTTTTCTTTTGTCGGGTCTAAATGGAAGTTTGCCAGTTTTGACAGTTCCGGTGTTGGCTGTGACAACGAGACACCTGCACCCATCAGAACAATTTTATTGAAGCGCTCTGGAGCAGCCATGTTCAAATATGTTGCTACAACGCCGCCTAAAGAGTTCCCGATCAGATTTGCTTTTTCAATGTTCAACGCATCCATTAAATCGAGTACTTGCTTAACGCGTACCGACATCCATTGCACACCGTTTTCCGGATATACTTCCGGATGGTCCGTGTTGCCGAAACCGAATAGATCAAGGGCAACTACATGGAAATCTTCCGCATATTCATCGATGACAAATTGCCAGTTCGCTTTACCATTTGCTCCAGGGCCAGATCCGTGGATTAAAATAACCGCATCTTTATTTCCGATGCCGCCCTCCATAATAAATGTTTCGTAATCGCCTGTTTTTACTTTGCGCTCTATAATTGTCATAAAATTTCCTCCCTTAAATCGTAATTTTTCTTCGGCTATATTTTGCGGCCTGTTCACCTGCAATGCGGCCAAATACCGCACCGGAAGTTAAACCCGCACCACCCGGATAATTGTCGTAATACAAACCACCGACAATTTCACCCGCTGCATACAAACCATCTATTGTTGTGAAATCATTATGAATGACTTCCGCTTTTTTCGAGATTTTCAAACCACCGTAAGTAAATGTAATTCCGCACCCGATGGCATACGCTTCAAAAGGACCTTCTTCAATCGGGTTTGCCCAATTGGATTTCGGAACGTCCAACCCAATTGTTGCTTTGCCGTCCAATATATTCGGGTTGAATGCCGCATCACGGTTGACTGCTGCATTAAATGCATGAACTTCCTGCAGGAAATGATCTTTATTGATGCCGTCCATCTTTTCGGCTAATTGCTCCAACGTAGGGGCGGACACTTTCGAAACGTGACGCCCTTCATATTCTTCTCGCAGGAAAGGTTTTGTTTTTGCATCGAAAATTTGCCATGCACACTGCCCTGGCTGCTTTAATATTTCACGTCCCAGCTTGGCATACGTATAATTCCGGAAATCGGAGCCTTCATCTATAAAGCGCTTGCCTACATTATTCACGAGGATGCCGAACGGATAGCTTAGTTTCTGGAAGCCTTCCTTATAGTCCGGCAAATAACGGTCGCCTCCAACTGCGTGTGCACCAGACCAGTTTCCTGTAGTACGGGCCCCGAGCTGCATTGCCATGCGTAAGCCGTCTCCCACGTTATATTTACAGCCGCGCGTATGAACCGTATCCCAACCAGGTCCTAAATATTTTGTTCGCATTTCCACATTTGCATGGAAGCCGCCGCTTGCCAGCACGACCGCCTGACAGTCAATTTGGCGTTCCTCACCGGTATGACGGACGATAATCCCATTTACTTTGCGCTGCTCCGTGACGAGATCAACAGCCGCCGTATTGTAATGGATTGTAATACCTAAACGATTGGCTTCATTATGTAACGCATCAACTAAGCCTTTTCCGCCGCCGACTGCTTCGATGACCATGTTGCCCCAAAATTTGAATTTTCCGTCTATTTTATATGCCTGCCGACCATAGATCGGGATGAATTTAATATTGTGATTGAGTAACCATTGCATCGTTTCAAAGCTCTTGTCGGTCATGACCGATGTTAAATCGTAATCTGTACGAAAATTCGACATTGTGCATACGTCATCAAAAAACTGTTCGCTTGGATAGCTGCCGAAATCCGTCATCGCAAATTCCTCATCCGTCATATCCGGCAGCAATTGCCTAACCACTTCACCATCTTTAAAAGCAAAGCGAATTGATCCGTGCGTGTATGTCGTATTGCCACCCTTTTCTTCTTCAGAGGAAATTTCCAGTACCGTTACTTTTGCGCCATGTTCTGCTGCCGAAATGGCCGCGCATAACGCGGCATTTCCGGCACCTACTATGACGATATCTGCTTGTTCATTTAACATTTTTAAATCACTTCCACTTCATTTTGTAAGCGCTTTATTATCATTCAGCGGAAAACACTCAGAAAGACTTAAATTTTACGGTTGAAGAATTGTTGAATTAAATAATTGAACGACTCTTTCTTCTCGATTTGTGTCCAGTGACCGCATTGAGGGAATACATGCAATTGTGCATTCGGAATATGTTCTGCTAAATAATAGCTTGATTCGATTGAGCATACTTTATCGTTTTGACCATGAATTAATAAAATCTCATGGTTAATGCGGTTCAATGCTACGACTGGAATCGGTACAGCTGCCGTTGAGAAAATCGAGTTATTTGAGCGCTTCACTTCTTCACGCATCGCATTGGCATAGCGTGCATCTGTTAAACCGTCAATAACTGGCTGCATCGCGTCTTTATCGTAAACGAACCAGCCCATAATTTGCTGTAGGCGTTTTTTAGAAGGATTGTCATAGAATGATTTTGCGCGAGCCAATTCTAAGCTAAGCTTCGTATTAGGTGTGCCGCCTGGACCCATTAATACAACGCGGTCAAAACGTTCAGGATATTCAAGCAACAGTTCCAGCGCAATGGAACAGCCTAACGAGTTCCCTACTACATGGGCTTTTTCGATTTCATAGTAATCTAGCAGCTCAATTAATTGCTCTACCCAGCAATCCATCCATAATTGACGGTTTTTTAGCGGTTCATCCGGATGATCACTATCCGCAAAGCCGTATAGATCAGGTGCTAAACAGTGAAAATCATTTCCACAGTCATTTAATGCATAACTCCAGTTGGCGATTGATGTTACTCCAGGACCTGAACCGTGTAAAAATAGAATCGTTTCATTTGTCTTTGAACCTGCTTCATGGACAAACGATGTATATTTACCTGTTTTCACTTGACCTGATTTGATTGTCACTTCATTTGCTACTGTCATTTTTCATCCTCCTATACTTCTAATGCTGGAATTGCTTTCTTTTCTTTAATACCTGTTGCATCAATTGTTGGGACAATTAGCGGATTGCCTGTAATGCTGTCCCCCCAGTATGTGTTTCCGAATGCACGTTCTTCGGGACGCCATACAATTGTTTCCCAGTCCGGCTCGAAAATTAAGTAGCCGCCTGTAAACAGTTCCACTCTGCAACCGCTTCCAGGATCGATTACATATAAGTAAATTGCCTGTGAAATGCTATGTTTACCAGGTCCAATAATTTGCAGCCCGTGCTCTTTGCAAATATCCGCTGCACGCAGCAAATCACCTGAGTTGTCTTGCCAGTAAGAAATGTGGTGGAATCGCGCTGTTGTTTCAAGTTTTTCATGAGATACTAAAGCGACATCATGTACCAATGGTGTTACACTCATCCAACCGGCTAAAATATCCCCTTCTTCTGTTTCAACGCATTCATTGATCCGGAAACCAAGTTCTTCCGTGAAGAATTTATAAGTGATACTTGAATCCGCATCCGTATGAATATTAACGTGGTCAAGACGTCGAGGAGAAGCGCCCTTGTTGTATGATTTATACGTTTGGTTTTTCAGGACAGAGCGACGGCTTTCTTCCACAACCGGTTTTTCAATATCATAGTAAAGTTCTAATCGATGTCCAGATGGTGCTGTAAAACGGATTGCTTCACCGATTCCCGGTGTTGTCCAAGCAGCGATATGCTCAATTTCATATCCTTTTCCGCCTAATTGATCCGCAAATAAAGCAACATCCTCTTTGCGCTTTGTACGGAAACCGATATGGGTTACTTGACCTGCTTCACCTGGCGCAATGGACAGTGTATGGTGTTGGAAGTCTCCCCACGCCCGTAAATAATACGTATCTCCAATCTGTTCTGTTAGCTCAAGGCCGATAACATCTTGGAAAAAATGCAATGATGCTTCCACATTCGAAGACTGTAATGCGACATACCCTAATTTTGCTATTGCTTGTTTCATTCACTTAGCCCCCTTACTTAAAAGTAACTGTACTTTAATTCACAACTCTCAAACTACAAGAAAACTTTTTTGTTTTTTCTGAAAAATCCGTAAATATTTACTTAATAACGAATTTGATTTGGCTGTAAACCTGCTAATTGTCTGCCATAGTTTTCTCTTGTAATAACCGGTGACAATGAACGGTGGGAGTTTAATGTTAAGAAATCACGAAGGAGACGCTGCATCGGGCTCGCATCATACACAAAGCCGGATCCGCTCGCTCTTAAAATTGCCTGAACTGCGTCATTCAGCATTTCATTTGCGTAGCCAATATCCGCCAAAGCTTTCAGGCGTAAATCTTTTGGCATAATCTCCCCCTTTGCTGCCCACTCATCAATCGATTTTGCTAAATTCATAAAGTAAAGTTCAGCAGTTTCTACTTTTAACTCAGCTGTTGCTAATAACTGATGTGTGCTCGCCGCATCTTTGATCATTTTCACACCCATATGCTGGGCAGTACGGTATGGTAATGATTGTTTGAAATTATCGAGCATCTCTTTCACAACACCAAGACCCGGTAAGCCCAATGATAAAATTAAACATGGGAACAGTGCAGAGTTATATAATGGAATATCGCGTAAATGCGGTGATTGGAAATCTCCGTCTAAAATTTTCACAAATGATGTAACTCGGTGTTCCGGTACGAAAACATTTTTCATTTTCACCGCATTACTGCCCGTTCCTCGAAGACCTAACGTATGCCAGTCGTCTTCAATTTCCAGTACATCAAATGGTACTGTCATTAACAGTTGCTCTAAAATGTTATCGTTCTCATCTTTTGTATACATACCGAAGTAACCCCATGTCGCATGCAGTGAACCTGAACAGAACATCCAGTGACCTTCCTCAACAAGGTAACCGCCTTCTACTTTCCGTACAGTACAAGATCTTGGTTCATATACACCTGCAAATAATACATCCTCCGGGTTGTCAGAGAAAATTTCCAAGTGGGCTTTTTCACTGAATGATTCCGCCACCATAATATCGCGAATTGCACAAAGAGAAGCAATCCATCCAGTTGAAGCACATGCTTTCGATAGTTCAATAATGACCTGGCTGTAAGTTTCGACATTTGCCTGTAAACCACCGTATCGTTCGGGACGTAAAATATACATTAAGCCAGAATCTTTCAATTCCTGCATTGTGGCTTCTGGTATTCTTCTAATTTCCTCTGTTTCCTTTACACGTTTACGAACATTCGCTGCAATCTCCTGCATTTTATTCATTACTTCAATTTGTCTTTCTGTAAGCGCTGTCGTCATCATTTCAACTCCTTTTATTTGTTAAATCCAATATTACGGTTTTAAATTTCGAATAATATGGTGAATATCTATGGAATTTACAATCAAATATAAGTAAAAATTAACGAATCTTAATCGTACAGCAAACGTCCAATCATATAAAAATACGGTTTTTATAGATTGTTCGAACCTTTTTGTTTCATCTATACGGCAATCATTTTTCCGATTTAATTAAACGCTTTTTCTATGTAGAGCAGCTTTTCGGATAATAATTTTAATACGTTATATTTGAAAAAATCGTAGTGACAGAACCCGAATTAAAGTTTCTATAAAAAAATAATAACAAGTTGAAAATAGTAATTTTTTTACTAATATTTAACAAAAATTAAAAATTATCTTCTCATTTCAATGTAAAGTGTGGTATGTTTCATTTAAAAATAGTTAATATTCCGAATATTCAGGAGGTTGAAAATGACTGGCTCATCTTATGTAGATAAAGCGTTGTACACTACTACTAATACATTTGGAATTTTAAGGAAGGAATTAATCGAAAGCTTAGGCCTTGAATACGCAAAATTTTTCTTACAGCGTTACGGCTGGAATATTGGTATTACTCACGCAAAAGAAGTCGATTATTTACCACTTACATTAACCGAAAAATTAAACAGTGCTGTTGGGTATCATCTTGCCTCCGGACAAATTACAGATCTCCTTTCGGAAAGAGTTTTACAGTTACACTCTGATGATACGGTGAAGTATATGTACGCTAAAGGAATTTGGGTTAATTCTTATGAAGTTGAGGAGCACCTGAAACATTTCGGGCAAAGCGATTCTTGTATTTGTCATACATTGGCCGGTTATTCAAGCGGCTTTACCTCTTATTTGACGAAAAAGGAAGTATATATTGTGGAAATGACTTGTCGTGCCAAAGGAGACGAGCATTGTGCATTTGAAATGCGCATGCTGGAGCATTGGGATCCTGAAACTCAATCCGACTTAAAGAAAATTAGTCAGACGCGTATGATCGATGACTTGAACAAAACATATATGGAGCTTTTCGAAGAGAAAAAACATACAGAAAAGGTATCGACTTTCCATAACAACTTAACATTGGGTATTTCACAGGGAATGCATATCGACCAGATTTTGGAAACTATCTACAATACGTTGAATATACCTGCTATCGTACAGGATTTAAGCTTTAATACACACCACTCGATCGGTATGACTCAGGAGCAGCTGGATTTTATTAAAGACGACTTTATTAAGCAAATGCCCCAAACGAAGTCCGGAAAAATCTTAATCCAGCCAATCGACCCTATGCAGCCAAGTCAGGTAGATTGTCCGAAACATACCCGGTTAATCAGTCCGATTATCGTACAGAAGCAAATTATCGGTTATATATCATTCATATATTTTTCGCAGGATATGAATTTTAAAGAAGAAATGCATTATTTACAACGCTCGGCCGTTTCCATCTCCCTTTGTTATTTAAATGAAAAATCGAGTCTGGAAGCGACTGAAAATATTAAAGCTTACTTTTTTGAACAGTTGCTGCAGCAGCAGTATACATCAAAGAAAAGTATGATCAGCCGCAGTTACCTCCTACAAATTGATTTAAATGAAGATTTTTATATCGGAAGTCTTGGCATCACTAAAAAAGGAATACCCGTTCATGAAGCATCCACTGTTTCAAAAATTATTCAGTCAGTCATTGTCTATTTGGAAATGCATCAAACATCGATTTTCATTACAGAATTCCAGGATGAAATTGTATTTTTGTTCCCTAAAAAGGATGATACCGATGATATTTTCCAAAATATATTAAAGCATTTGCAGCGCAAATTCAGAAATTATGATTTCCGTATTGGACTAAGCCGCGTCATTAATGATATTGATTACATTGTGGAAGCACATCGTCAGGCAATTTCTTCTTTAAATATTAATAAGCGGGACATGATCGTATATTTCGAGAATACGAATATACTTGGTTCGTTAATTAATCACCAAAACAGCGATATTATAGTGAAATTGGCTCATCGTGAGCTGGAACCTATTCTGTCATTAAAACCAAATAAAAGAGACGAATTTTTGAAGACTTTATACACATTTTTAAATCATAACGGAAACCTTAATCTGACAATGGTTGACTTGAATTTATCGATGAGCGGGCTTGTTTACCGAATTCAAAAAATTGAAGAATTGCTCGATCGGAACCTGCGCAGCTCTAAAAACCTCTTTGAATTAATCCTTTTAATCGAATCATTAATAGTTTTAGGTGAAATTGAAATAGAATAACTGAATTTCGAGTACAGAACAACGGTATTTCCGTAGTTTTGTACTTTTTTTTATTTGTGGTTACTTTCGATTATTAAAAACGCATTCAGACAAAGAACTCCGTAACGTTATTTAACAATTTTTGTTTAATTAAAAAATACTTTTCCGCAAATTATTATCGTTACCGTGAAAGGGCTTACATGGTAATATTTGAATATTCAATCGATTGAGGGGGTATTTTGCACAACATGCTAAGTCTTTAAGATTCAAACAAAATAAAAATTAGGGGGTATTTAATGTTTCCAACATCCAAAAGAGGTTTTTTAAAGTTTTTAATTGTCCTGATCGCTTTCCAAGACGTAGCTGCTGGTGTAGCGGGATCAATTATGGCAGACCTTATTGTAGCCTTCCCGGAGTTTAGCCCTACTACTGTTATGTTAATTGCGACAATGCCAGGTTTGCTTCAAATTTTCCCTTCCCTTTTCTATGGTAAGCTAGCAAATAAATTTTCTAAACGTGCATTATTAATGACCGGTTTAATTTTATTCTTAATCGGTGGTATCATGCCATTCTTCTTAAGCAATCTGTTCGCAATTATTGTTTTCCGCGGTATATTAGGCCTTGGTGTTGGTATAACTTTACCTTTATCCATTGATATCATTACTGGTTTCTTTGATGGTCGTGAACGTGATTTCCTGATTGGATTCGGTACATCGACAATCGCATGTGTTGGGGCAATTTTCTTCCAAGTAGTTGGCGGTATGCTGGCAGACGCTTACGGTTGGAACTATGGATTCCTAGTATACTTATTCCCTATTTGGATTTTAGCCATTACTTTCCTGTTCTTACCGGAGCCGAAAAAACAAGATGTACCCAATGCTTCAATTAAAGATGTTCTTTTTAAAGCGCCAAAAACAGTATATGGCTTTACAATTGGGCAAATTATTTTCTCTGCCTTCATTTATGGCTATGTAACAAATATCTCAATTATTATTCAGACTGAAGGTTTAGGAAATGCGACGGAAGCCGGTCTGGCGATTTCACTCTTTACAACAGGTACATTAATAACAGGCTTCATCTTCGGTAAACTGCGTTCGGTGATACCAAACCTGATCGTACCATTTGGTGTACTGTTAACAGCTACCGGGATTTTATGGTGTTCTGCAGTAGGCAGTTTACCGATGATCTTTGTAGCAAGTGTACTCGGCGGCATGGGTTTAGGAATCGTACTTCCTGGCGTATTAGCACGAGTATCGGAGCTATCAAACATGGCAAAAGGGATTTCTTATGTCGGAATCGCTGCTGCAGGTCAGGGCTTGGGCGGTATTGTAAGCCCTTATATGTTTGCCACTCTCCTAGGTGTATTTGGCTTGGAAGGCGGACGCTCTACTTTACTAGTATCTTCTATTGGTCTATTTGTTTTAGCAATTGTCTGGGCAGTTATTATAACAAGAAAATCACCACTATCCATTAATGATAGTGAAGGCCAGACAGAAGTTGCTTAACATTAAAAAGCTGTTTGCTATGGATATCCCCATAGTTGAACAGTTTTTTTATTATTCATTAATTTTTATTGATTTCTTCTTTATAAATCCATTAATTTACAACTAACTATTTTTTATTCTTTCATCTAAAATTACGTTAGCTTTACTATTTTAGGAGGGGTTGTAATGGGAATTAAATTAGTACGTTTTCAAAAAGGTGATTTGATTCAATGGGGTGTGTTAGAAGATGAACTATATGTAATCAACGGTTCTTACCGAACATTACGGGATATTTTAACAACGGGTATGGAGGATGTTGTTACTGCAAAACAGTCTGGTAATATTGTGAACCAAGCTGACATTACCATTCTTTCGCCTGTAACAGACGATGCAAACATTTACTGCCAAGGTACTAACTACAGCGCACACCGTGTTGAAGCCGGTTTTTCACAGCAGAAGCCGCCCTATAACCTATTATTTACTAAGGCTCCAAGTACGTTAACTTCTGCAACAGCAAATATCGTATGCCCTGCACATGTTCGCTTACTCGACTATGAAATTGAGCTAGGCATTATTTTGAAGCAGGACGTGACGGAAGCGGTTGAAGTGACGGAGCATAATTTAAAAGATTATATTGCAGGATTGGTTATTACGAATGACGTTTCAGCACGGGATGTCCAAATCGTTGAACAGCAATGGTTTAAAGGAAAAAGCTATCGCGGCTTCTGCCCTACTGGACCGTATCTTTACTTATTGGAAGACGGCGAAATTGATTATTTGGAAAAGTTGGAGCTCCATTTATCCGTAAACGGCGAGACACGGCAGCAGGTGAAAACAGATCAGCTATTGTTTAAACCGACTGAAACTTTAACCGAAATGTCGAGCATCTTTGATTTGAAAACCGGTGACCTTATTTTAACTGGTACTCCTGCTGGTGTAGGTCTACGTCTGAATGCTGATATTTTAAGCATTATTTATGATAACTCCATCTCATATGAAGAAAAAGTAGAGGCATTCTATAATTCACAAAAAGATAACGGCTATTTACAGCCTGGCGATGTGATGCGCCTGGAAATTAAAAGTGAAGATGGTGTCATTGATTTAGGCGTACAGGAAAATAAAATTGTACAGGCTGTTACAATAAAATAAAGAGGTATTTGAATGACATGCCTATTCAGATACCCCTTATAAAAATTCTACCTTCTGTACCGGTTAAAACGGGAACAGCAACGGTACTGCAATCATCATGACAATAAACATAATGACTTGTAACGGAACACCGACTTTAACGAAATCCATAAATTTATAGCCGCCCGCTGTTAAGACAAGGGAGTTTGTCGGAGATGCAATCGGTGTTGCAAACGCCATACTAGCAGCAGTTGCTACCCCAATCATGAATGTATACGGGTTCGCATCCATAGCAAGTGCTGCAGTGATGGCAATCGGCGAAAACAGTACCGCCGTTGCCGTATTGCTAACAAATTGCCCGAAAACAACGGTTAATAAATAAATTCCCATCAATACACCATATGGACCGAAATCACCGAGTACATTGATAATGCCTTCAGCGAGAATCGTCATCCCGCCTGTTTTCTCAAGCGCTGTCGCCATCGGAAGCATTGCCGCTACAAGTACAATACTTTCGAAGTTCATTTTACTGTAGGCATCATCCATATTGCGCAGACAGCCTGTAATAATCATAAGAACCGCCCCGATTAATACAGCAATGACAGCATCAAATACTTCAAACACCATAAGCCCGATCATCAGCAGCAAGATAATACCGGCAATCGGTGCCTTTCCGTTTGCTGCAATAGCTCCTGCTAATTCGCGCGGCTGCCCTACTACGACCACATCCTGTGTTTCGCGGGACAACAGCTCAATTTCATCCCATGTTCCCTGCACTAAAATCGCATCACCGAAACGCAGCTTCTGATCGGCCATGTTCTTCAATAAATATTCGCCTTTACGGTTGATTCCTAAAATGTTTAAGTTGTATTTTTCACGGAAACCGATTTTACTAACCGTTTCCTTAATAAGACGTGATTGAGGTGTTAATAACACTTCCGCTACACCGATTTTCTTCGTAACGAGCTCTTTCGCATGATCTTCAAATGGCTGAACAGTTAATGCAAAATCATGGGCAAACTGTGCTACATCATCGGCCAAACCTTGTACATACAGCTCGTCTCCAACATGAATAATACTTGTCGGTCCCGCCAGCTCCTGGTACGTCATCGGCCTTAAATTAAGCCCTTCCTGCACAGCACCGTGTTTTATTTTCATAATATAAATATGATAGGTTGCCGGAAGTTTCAAATCAGCGAGCTTTTGTTCCGAGATTGTTGAATGCTCATTAACGACAACACGAAACAGCTTATCATGCAGATCATATTCCTTGGCAATTTTCTTTGGAGAGAGCTTATATCCCGCATTTGACTGAGATCGGTTTTCCTCATTAGGTAACAGCACATTACGTACTAATACTAAATAAATAATAACGGTAATCGTCGCGATAATTCCGATTGGAGTTATCGTGAAAAATCCAAGTTTTTCGAAGCCATGATCAATGAGTGTTTGTGAAGCGATCAAGTTTGTCGGCGATGCAATTAATGTCATCAGCCCCGACATGCTCGCAATGTAGGATAGCGGCATTAAAAACTTGGACGGACTGACTTTAATGCTGATTGCAATCGAAACTACAATCGGCAGCATTAACGCGACCGTACCCGTATTGCTCATAAACGCCCCGACAATTGCGACGATGACCAGCAGCAAAATAAAGAGACGGAGCTCATTATCTCCCGACCATTTCAATAGTAGATTTCCTGCCATACCAGCAAGTCCTGTTCTTAAAATACCTGCCCCGACAACAAATAGCCCTGCTATCATAATGACTACAGAATTCGAAAATCCTGCCAGCGCTTCAGCAGGTGTTAAAATATTTAATATAACAAATGATAATAATGCCATTACTGCGACAAGATCTGCCCGCAATCGATTCGTCGTAAATAAGATAATCGTAACTGCCAAAATGATAAAAGTTAATATAAGTTGCATAACCATGTCCTTTCGTATGGTAGTCGCTTTTATTATATAGGAAATAATAGGAGAACTCCCCACCTTTGTTGATTAATAAATAAAAAGCTATTATTAACTAAAATGCGGAGTAATATTTACCTTTTATTGCTAATAAAAGGTATAATTTACTAGAAAACTATGTTATCCGAATCTTCTTTAATATCCATTATTAATAACTAATTCTTTAATATAAAGATTCCTTAAAAAGAATTATTATAATCTAGTAGAAATTATGATTTAGATTTGTTATATTATTTATGAAGAGTTTTTCAAAAAGATTTAGGAGGAAATATACATGACAAACGAACGTTTAACAACAATTACTGGTGCTCCAGTAGTATCGAACGATGATTCGCAAACAGCTGGTCGCCGTGGCCCGATCTTATTACAAGACGTATTCCTAATTGAGAAATTAGCGAATTTTAACCGTGAAGTAATTCCTGAGCGTCGTATGCACGCAAAAGGTTCAGGTGCATTCGGTACATTTACTGTAACTCATGACATCACAAAATATTCAAAAGCAAAAATCTTCTCTGAAGTTGGTAAGAAAACAGAAATGTTCGCACGTTTCTCAACTGTAGCAGGTGAGCGCGGTGCGGCTGATGCTGAGCGTGACATTCGCGGTTTCGCATTAAAATTCTACACTGAAGAGGGTAACTGGGATATGGTTGGTAACAACACACCTGTATTCTTCTTCCGTGATCCATTACACTTCCCGGATTTAAACCACGTTGTTAAGCGTGATCCAAAAACAAACATGCACAACGGTAACTCAAACTGGGATTTCTGG
Source organism: Solibacillus sp. NPDC093137 (assembly GCF_050280445.1). Taxonomy (NCBI): domain Bacteria; kingdom Bacillati; phylum Bacillota; class Bacilli; order Caryophanales; family Caryophanaceae; genus Solibacillus; species Solibacillus sp. NPDC093137. Next base: position 15,417 of record NZ_JBNNVH010000002.1, on the reverse strand, counting down.
ACTTCATTACCTGAAGCATTACATCAAGTAACAATCGTAATGTCTGACCGTGGTATTCCAAACGGCTACCGCAAAATGCACGGATTCGGTTCTCACACTTACTCAATGATCAACGAAGCTGGCGAACGCGTTTACGTGAAATTCCACTTCCGTTCTCAACAAGGTATCGAAAACTTAACAGGTGCAGAAGCTGCTGAAATTATCGGTAAAGACCGTGAATCTTCACAACGTGACCTATTCGAGTCAATCGAAAAAGGCGATTTCCCGAAATGGAAAATGTACATTCAAGTGATGACTGAAGAGCAAGCTCGCAACTCTAAAGACAACCCATTCGATTTAACAAAAGTTTGGTACAAGTCTGAGTACCCACTAATTGAAGTTGGGGAATTCGAATTAAACCGTAACCCGGAAAACTACTTCGCTGATGTTGAGCAAGCTGCATTCGCTCCATCAAATGTTGTACCTGGTATTTCATTCTCACCAGACCGTATGTTGCAAGCTCGTTTATTCGCTTACCAAGATGCAACTCGTTACCGTTTAGGCGTTAACCACCACCAAATTCCTGTAAACACACCAAAATGCCCATTCATGGTATATCACCGTGATGGACAAGGCCGTGCTGACGGAAACCGTGGTGCAGCTATTACTTACTATCCAAATAGCTACGGTGCCCTACAAGGTCAAACACAATATAAAGATCCTGCATTAGCTCTTGATGGTCCAGCTGACATCTACGACTTCCGTGAAGATGACAACAACTACTTCGAGCAACCAGGTAAATTATTCCGTCTTCAAACACCGGAACAGCAACAACGTTTATTTGAAACAACTGCTGCTGAAATGAACGGTGTTGAAGAATTCATCAAACGTCGTCACATTTTACACTGCTACTTAGCTGATCCAGCATATGGTGAAGGTGTAGCGAAGGCAATGGGTCTTTCATTAGATGGTATGGACCTTTCAAACCCATACGCTAATACAGTAAGTATGTACTAAGATTTACTCTATGAATTTAGCTTCTTGCTCAAATTGTTAAATTCAATAGCTTTTCAATAATTTAGTTTTACTAGATTACGAAAGCGTTATTGATATCCAACTATAATCGCTTACAACCGCAAGTATCTGAGGGGATGCTTGCGGTTTTTATATGGAAAAAGGGCTGCCACATAACCCAAAAACCCATTTTTCTCTATGAGAAAAATGGGTTTTTTAGCTGTGCGTAAAATTGATTTCCATTCCGGGACGCTTTCCGCGGGCACGGCCTGAGCCTGTAGTCTCAGGCGTCGGTGCTCCTGTCGCTTCGCTTTCGTCGCAAAATAAATTTTGCTGTTCCCGCTGGAGTCGCCCTTCATTCCAATCAATTTTTAAAAGTAACCGTTTCTTACAAATAGTTTTAACGCTATCTATGCAAATAATATTGTCGATAAATAAATAACAAACGTCACTGTTAAACAGCTGATAATCGTAGAAAACAGTACTGTCTGGGCTGCTGTTGCCGATTCAATATCATACTCAAGTGCCAAGCTCGAACTGTTTCTCGATGTCGGGAATGCACTTGCGATAAATAGCGACTGTGCCACTACCCCGTCTAAGCCCAATGCAAAAATAATAAGAAGTGCTGTTGCCGGGCCGACTATTAACCGTGTAAAGCAGCTGACAAAAATGGTTTTATTGAACATCGAACGCATTTCGATTGTAGAAAGCTGTGCCCCTAATGTAATAAGTGCAACCGCTACAAATCCGTCTGCAATATGTTCAAGTGGAATACTAAACGTTTCCGGAATCGGGACATGAAAGTAATTTAATGCCGCGCCAATAATAAGCGCATGGACAATCGGCATTTTCAAAAAGTCCCGGACAATTGCAATTCCTGATTTTGTTGATGAAATTAAATTATACAAGCCATATGTATACGTCGTCATATTCTGAAAAATAACAAGAATGACTTGTATCGCTACCCCAATTGGCTGGGTCGCGAAAATCATTTGGGCAACCGGAATCCCATAGTTGCCGGAGTTTATAAGTACAACACTGTTTTTAAAAACAGCCGATTCCTTTTTATCAAGTTTTAACAGTTTTGCGAGCAGCTGACTTAACAGCATTTGCGCACCGATAAATAAAATAATAAAAATTGTAATTTGTCCGAGCACACTCATTTCAATGGATGTTTCATAAATATTGATAAACACCGCTGCCGGCATGAAACAGTATGTAATGAGATGGGATAATGCTTTAAGGTTAAACTGAAATTTGCGCTGTAATATGGCACCTATAATAAGCAAAATTAAAATCGGTGCAACAATTTTAAAGAAAATCATCGATAAATAGACCATGCGAAAACTCCTTTTGTGCATGTGTGCTGTAGTTGTTAATTATAGCGTATTTGCAAAGGAATTGTCAGAAGATCTGACAGTTTTTCCGTTTTCAGCTTAGCGATTTTTTTCTTAAAAAAACCTATGATTTCCGGATAGAAAATCATAGGTTTGAGAATTTTATAAGTAATCGATTGCTATTAATGCATTGTAAAATAGTTCAGCAAACTCGCCGCGTGATAATGTTTTCTCAGGATTAAACGGACCTGCCCCATCAACAACCCCAAACAGCTCTAAAATCGCAATGCTTTGACGTGCTTCCAATGTCAGGTTTGTTACATCCGGATAGCTGAAGTTTAACTCATTATACGCCTTTGCCAAATCCTGATTTAAATAGCGGTACATGTTAGCAATAATGGTGGCTGCTTCTTGCTTTGTTAGCGAGACATTAGGTGCGAAACGGCTCGATGTGGCCCCGCTCATGATACCTGCTTCCAATAAACCTTGAACTAGTTTTAACTGCTGGGTATTTGCTATATCCAAATATTTTGATTTAGTGTTACTTGATACATCAAGTGCAGATGCAATCATCACTGCTGCATCGATTTTGCTTACTTGTTTATAGCTTTGAACTAGTCGGCTTTTCGTATTAAATAATATGCCACGCTTTGTCAGCTCTCGAATCGCACGTCCTTGATCATTGTTCGGAATATCCGTGTAAATAACTTGGCTGTTCGATGCTTTAAAAGTACCACCTGTCACTGTGCGGATAATGAATTTTGAGCCATCCACTTTAAATGATGCCGGTGATGTACCGGTTGATAGAACACGTTGAATAACTTGCGAAGTATTCGCTTTTAATTTAGCTACCGGAACATGAACTTCTACTGTACTTTCAAATGTTTTTGCACGGTTTCCATCAGTAAATTGGATGTGCAGCTGATTATTCGAAACATTTACAGAAACGCCAACAGTAGCTGCAGAAGACTGAATTTCAGATGTAGGAATAACGATTTCAATATCTCCGGCTTTTAAACGCATATTCCGGTCTGCGATGTTTTTTACTTGAGAAGCGGTAATCTGTGTTGTATATTGCCCATTTTGGTATGTCATTGTTTCATATTGAGACCAGTTTGCCGTTTTTGGAATCGTTGTTGCCACTGTACTTGCGGAATCGTCCGGAATGTAAAGCGGGTCGTATGCCGGCTTATCAATGACTACTCCGCCTGGCTTTATTTCATGAATATAATCAGGGTAATACGTATAAACAAGTTCAATATAATGCGGATCTCTCCACATAGTTTCAAGGCGGACAAGCTTTTCCAACGCTGTTACATGTCTCTTCGCTTCCGCCGATAATTTGTTGTAAAGGGAACGAGCTCTCGCAATTTCCTGTGTCGTCGAGCTGCGGCTAATATCGTTCATGTATACATCAAATGCATTGGCATCAAGCTTTGCCTGCTTCACAACCGTATTTTGATAAATAATATAATTCTCGCCATCAATTAAAATATTGAGGTTTGTTACAAACGACTTCGCAAAATCACTCAATGAATTGTACGCCAGCCGAATACTCTTGATCTGAGCTTCGGTATATTTTGTTTTATCGATACGTTTAATGCGATCCATCACGACTTTTGCTTCTTTTTCAGCTTGGCCCTTTTGCACAGCTAAAAGGCTTTCAAAGTATTCCAGGTTTGTAACTACTCGCTCATCCACTAGCTTTTTTGCCTCGCTATTTAATGCATCGTAAGCTTTTCGGGCTGCACTAATCTCAGCAGGCGTTGGCTCATCGTTGAATGTTTGAATCATTTCAGTAACTTTTTCGGCGGCGATACGATTGGCGATTTGCGCTTCCTTCTTCTTCAAGTCTTCCAAAAGTACTTCCACTTTGCCGAAGTTATTAATTTGTTGGCGTAATTCCAGCGAAAGATTGTTATAAGCTTCCTGAACTTTTTCTAGTTCCAGTCTAGTCGAGTTTGTATTCAATCCATCTATCACTTTATTAATATCTACAGGTGTTGCCAGAGAATCGCCCAACATTTCGGTTTGCTCCGCCTCTACTTCCCCCATCATGCCAACACTTACTGGGACTGCAACTAAAGCAGCTAGCATTAACTTCGATTTATTCATATGTATCACTACCTATCTCATTTTATATACCGTATTTATTATATCGGCTCTTATCCCATATTTTAGAATATAAAGTAAGTGGAATTCAGAGAAAGTCATGTTAAAGTAAAATTAATCCAATTATAAAGGAGGCTTTTTTATGAAACGCTTCTACTTAGCATTTATTTCTATTATTTTAGGGCTATCTTTTTTTACTTTTCCGGCTAACTCATTGGCAGCAAAGCAAGTGTTTAAAGATGTTCCATCAGACCATTATGCGTATGATGCGATTAAATGGGCATATGATTTCAATATTATAAACGGCTATGCTAACGGTACATTCCGTCCAAACCAACCGGTCACAGAACAACAATTTGCTCAAATTTTAGTTAGCTATTTTGATTTGGAACCTGTCTCGGAAGAACTGGATAAGTTCACAAAGAAAGAGATTCCATCCGATGCAAACTATAATACGCTTGCCGCCTATCAAGTACCTTTAAACGGCTATTTCCATAACAGTATTCGAGGTGCAGCTGTAAAACGGGGAACTGTTGCACAGGCGATTGCCTATATAGCGGATGGACAAACGACTTTAAATAAAGCAATCCGTTTTTTACTCGATCATCATATTTCTAACGGACAAAATGCAAAGTATGAGCAAACTAATTTACAGCGCTTTTTCGGTACAACAAATAATTTAACGCGTGCACAGCTTGTTCTATTTTTTTATAACATGCAAAATAAAAACTACTTTTATCGTTCTGACATAGCAGAAGAAAGCTTTGCTAGTAATAGCCCTCTTTATCAGCGTGCTACCTCAGCCCGCAATATGTTAGATCGCTCATTACGCGCAGGTGCAAACTGGTCCCCTGCTGCCGACAAGAAGCCAAATAAAACTTGGGACGGCGAGTATACGTATTTTCATACTTACGGGAAAGGCGACTTGGATTCAAAGGGGCGTGTATTAACAATCTCTAATAGTACGAAAACCGGTTTCCAATTGACCTATTATACGTATGACGGCTGGGCATCCGGCACTATTGAAGGAACAGCGACATTCACAACCGATACAAAAGCGCGGTTATCCAAAACAGCGGATGGTGACCGTTGTGTTATTGAATTCGAACGGCTTACTAATAAGACAATTAAAACAACCGAGTTTTATTGTGAAGCCGGCCGTGATCAAGGAACGACATATAGTGGAACGCTCACTTTAGAGTAGCAAAAAGGTTCTTGTCTAATAAGGTGGCAGGAACCTTTTTAAGTTTTAATTTACCTCTAAAAGATATTTATTTATTTTGAAACTTATTTCCAAATAATCCGTCTGTACGTTAATTCCAAAATAAAGAAAGGATTTAACCTATGAAAAAAATCATTATTACCTGTGCGTTAATGCTCGTTTCTATTATCGGATTTTGCAGTTCTGCAACTGCTGCACCATATGAGACATACAAAAATTTTCATTATGTAATTTTTACAGCTGAAAATGGAAAACAAGAGGTACGAATTATTGGCTCTTCTGCACCAAAAAATTTAACTATTCCCGAAACAATCGCCGGCTTTCCTGTAACGGAAATTGCGGATAATGCTTTTGCGATTGATACAGAATGGTTTAATTATGATGCGCCTGATTATGAAGAGAGAATCGTCCATACCGTTAGTTTTCCCAAAACGTTGAAACGAATCGGTGATGGAGCATTTACAAATAACTCCCTTCAAAACGTTACATTACCAGCCGGACTTGAAGAAATCGGGACAGAAGCCTTTATGGGGAATTCCATTTCATTCCTTACTGTTCCGGATTCCGTCACATCAATTGGTGCATCAATCGTCGGCACTCTATACAGCGATCGTAATGTAGAGGTGATTTTACCTGCTCATTTACAAAGTAATCAAGACTACCAATATGAAAATTTATATTATGCCTTTACCGAACATAACGGAAAACAGGAAATTAAAATTACCGGCTTTGATGAAAACGCAGGGGCTGAGTCATTCAATATTCCGGCTGCCATCAACGGCATTCCCGTTAAAGAAATCGCACCATTTGCCTTTACAACTAAACACTCCATCGTTTCAGCTACTGACAAAGCATTGAATAAAAAGCCATTTAGTGTAACACTACCAAATACAATTCGTGTTATCGGACCCTATGCATTTGCATCCGTTAATTACGATAAAAATATGCCGCTTCAACTTCCTGCTAGTGTGGAAGTAATCGGCAACAATGCGTTCAGCTTCAGTGAAAACATATTTGGAGGGAAAACTCTTGTCTTACCGAACAACTTGAAAACAATTGGTAAGGAAGCATTCAGCAATAATAAAATTGCCGGCGTCTCGATCCCAGACTCTGTTACGCACCTTGGCAAAAAAGCCTTTTACGCAAACCGCTTGTCACAAGTAAAAGTCGGCAAAGGGATTAAAACCATTCCAGACTTCGCTTTTGCGAACAATGGCATCACAAGTTTAACTTTACCGAATACATTAAAGACAATTGGCCACAGTGCATTCCAGTACAATAAGCTGCCGCGCCTATCATTACCGAACAGCGTAACAAATATAGGACAGTATGCATTTGACTTTAATAGTTTGACTGCATTAACGTTGTCAGATGGATTAAAAACTATTTCGGCCAATGCATTTGCGAACAATAAACTAACAGATGTAACAATTCCAAAATCTGTCGTGGCCATTGAAAGATTCGCTTTTCATACAAATAAACTTAAATCTGTGAAATTCCCGGCAACATTAAAGCTAATTGGTGACCAAGCTTTTGAAACAAACGAATTAACATCGCTAACACTCCCGGAAAATGTGCAAAGTATTAAGTACGGAGCCTTTAGCGATAATAAATTAACTAAAATCACCATTCCGTCAAAACTAACTGTGATTGAAAGCTTTGTATTTGCGGATAATAATTTAACTAAAGTGACGATTCCTAAAAACATTAAAGTTGTCGAACAATATGCATTCATAGAAAATGCTTTAACATCTGTTTCATTAAAATACGGGTTAACATCAATTGGCCAGCATGCCTTTGATATGAACAGGTTAACTTCCCTCGTCATACCGGACAGTGTAACAGCGATGGGACCGTATGTATTTGCTAATAACAAATTAAAATCAGTCCAAATTTCTAAAAATATAAAAGTATTGAAAGAAGCTGCGTTTGCGAACAATGCGCTAAGCTCGGTTTCGATTCCTTCTAAAGTAACGACAATCAGCAATGGTGCGTTTTTCAATAATAAGCTAACAAAGCTGACAGTGCCTGCAAATGTCCAGTCATTAGAGTTCAGTTCAGTGCTTATGAACCCGCTGAAAACCATTACATTACAAGGTAAGAAAACAACGATTATTAAATCCGCCGACATTAATAAAGCATCTGCTAAATATGAATTTGGTATCAATACAAAACTGCTGAACAATCTTTATACAACGAGTAAGTATACAAAAGCTTTCGCAAAATGGAATCAACCTCAAACGACTCCGACGACACTTTATGTGAGATGGAAATAATACGCTATAACAAAAACAGCTGCCTCTCCCGGGCAGCTGTTTTCATTGATCAATCAAACTTGTAACTGAAAAACACCAATCCCCGCCCCGCAACTCACGCACAATTAAACCGCGCTGTTCTGCCAGGAGCGTTAATCCGATAATTTCAGAAATTACAAATGTAAAATACTTCGCAAAACGGGCACCATAGATTGCTTCTCCTAATTGTTTCACCGTATGATGTCCTTCACTAATTTTGGATACAACCTTTTGCAGCTTGTATTCTATTTTACTTAAGCTTTTATCCATCACTTCATTCAAGTTTTCATAAACCTCTTTATGCCCGGCAAATACGGTGCTCACATTGTATGCTTTCATTTTCTCAATCGAGTCTATATATTGGTTAATCGGATTCGTTACGTTTCCTAATTGGTCATGATCGATTAAAGCACTTGTCATGCCATTAGCCAACAAAAAGTCCCCCGCAAATAGCCAGCCCGTCTCCTCATCAAATAAACTGATTGAATCCGGGGAATGCCCAGGAGTGGCCACTACACGTAACCCTCCGATTTCTTGCCCGTCTTCCAGTTTCATAATCGATGGATAGATCATCAACTGTTCTTTATTTTGAAGGTTATTCTCCATTTTTGCCATTCGTTCACGTCCAAATTCTGGTACCCCGTATTGCTCATACAAATCATAGTAAAAGCTAAGCTTCTGCTGTAAATAATCATGCTCACACTTCAAACGAGGAATGGCAATTTCACTGGCATAGACAGGAATCGGGTAATCATTCGTTATTTGATTTACTACCCCGATATGATCATTATGAAAATGAGTTAAAATAATACCGGTAAATTGATTAATTTCTATATTATATTCTTTCAATTTCCTATAAAAAAACTGCTCAAATTCCTCATTTTTAATGCCCGCATCGATTAATGTATAATCTTCTCCATTTTGGTAGACATAACAGTTAATACTCCCCAATCCACTATAGTCAGAAGGGAAAATAATCGGATAGACTGCTTTATTCCCTGTTTTTATTATTGCATCCACTTTTCCACCTGCTTCCACTGTTTTATACGCAGAAAGGGCATGCCCCGAAATTCATTCCAGACAGCCCCTCTATTGTATCTTTATAATACCTTACTATACGCACATCAAACAGTGGATACTTCCATTATTACTCTACCTTTTGCGGCTGTACCAATTCTAAATGGCGCTGCATTTGCCCTACGTGACTTTCAGTATGCAAAATAATTAGATGGTTGATTAAAAATGATAACGGCTTGCCATCAAAATTCGGGTTGTAGCTAGGTGCAGTTTTTTCTAAATCTTCCTGTTGCACTTTTGCAAAGCTTTTGTTCACTAGAGGAATGAGCGCATTTAGCCTTTCAATCGCATCTTCCTTTGAAACAGTCGCTACATAATTTTCATCTACCGCTGCCAAACGACGGACATGTTCATGGTTGCGCCCCCATTTTGCACCTGGTACGACTAATAGTGCTTCTAAATCGGCTACCCAAAACTCGATTGCTTCAATAATATGTGTAGCGATTTGCATCACCGACCATTTTTCTTCGGATGGCTTTTTATACAGAACATCCGCCTCTGTTATACTTATTAAATCAACCATATTCTCGATGCTTTTCTCGAAACTTTCAAACTTCTTTTCCATAACATTAGTTTTCATGATATAATCTCCTTATTTTGAATGACTTTTTAAGAAAGGTGAATAGAATACTATGTCAAGCAGTACTACAATCGGATCATTAGCATTAGGTATTCAAATTATCGATGTCGTTGCGCAAAGCGACCACCCACTACGTTTTTCCGATATTCAGGAACAAACAGGCATTTCTAAAAGTAATCTCTATAAATATTTAAATACACTTATCCAGTTAGATTTGCTTTATCGTGATCAAAAGACCGGTAGCTATTCACTCGGCTATAAATTTTTGGAATACGGGAATGCTGCCATGCAAAACGACGATTTTATCGAACGCCTTACACCCTATTTTAAAGAACTTAGCAATCTCACAAATATGACGACTTTGCTATCGCTTTGGGTAAATGATTCCCCGGTTATCACAAATATTTGGAATACGAATTTTGGCTTAAGTATCGGTGCGCAAGTCGGTACGAAACTGCCGATTAATTCATCTACAGGAAAAATTTTTGCGGCCTATGCTAATTCCTTGGAAATTACGAACTGGATTGAAGCTCAGCAAAATGAACTTGCCAATTTTGATGTTGCGGCTTTTCAACGCGAGCTGAAAGGAATTCGCAAAAACGGGTTTTCGTTTGCACATGAGCCTCTTGTCCGTCATGTTTCCTCTATCGGTTTACCAATACTCAATTACAAAAATGAGCTTGTCGGTGCCATCACAGTTGTTGGCTTTGAAGAGGACGTTCCTACAGATACTTCATCTGAAATGATGCAGCAAATTATTGATATGAGTAAAGAAATGTCAACTGTATATGGCTTTAAAGAGAAAGGGAACTAATCCCCTTTCTCTTTTTAATTTTCCCTTATTCAGCTCTTAACTTCACTTTTGCGTGTGTTGAAGTAATTATATAAAAAGTCTGCTACATCATAGTTTGTTTCCTTGTGACTGCCGAATAAATGATCACGTAATAACACAAGCGCACGGTCAAGGTCGTCAGCTGTATTTGCGTGAATAATTTCACCCCAGCGACGCGCTGAATTTTGTACCATTGCTGTGCGCGGCTGGCGCTCTTTCTGGTAGCGTAGAAATGCTTCATTGTATGTTGCTTCATTTTCCAGAGCTTCGCCTAATACATATGCATCTTCAAGTGCCTGAGCACCGCCTTGTGCTAAATATTGAAGCATTGGATGAGCCGCGTCTCCCAATAGTGTTACATTTTCATCTGTCCAGTTTTCAATTGGAAGACGGTGGAACATCGGCCAGCGGAATTGAGTCGAAATATATTTTAACGCACGCTCTACATCCGGATGTGCACCTTCAAAGCGTTGTTGCATTTCTTCCGGTGTACCCCAATCGCCTTCCGGTTTATAGTCATATGTTTTGAACACAACGACTTGATTATATAACTCGCCGCGACGAACAGGATATTGTACTAAATGTAAGTTCGGTCCAATCCACATAATAACATCATCCATTGCAATATCACCTTCAGCAGTAATCTCTTCAATCGGTAATGTCCCACGGTATGCCACATACTCTGAACAGATCATTTCATCTTGAGAAAATAGCTTACGTACATTTGATTTAATACCATCTGCCCCGATTGCTGCTTCTGCTGTATAGGACTCACCACGTTGGTTTGTAATCGTTACTTGACCTGGCGTTTGTGATACTGTTTGGATTTGCTCATCGTTTTTAAATGAAATACGGTTATTTTTCAAACATGCTTCATATAAAACACGGTGTAGATCCGAGCGGTGCAATACAACGTACGGCTGCTTGAAACGCTCCTGGAAACCGTCAGTCAAATCAAGTACAGCTAATTCCTTTGCCGTATAAATATCTTTTAGCACTAAGCGCTTCGGCACGACCGCTACATTCAATATTTCTTCTTTAACACCTAATTGGTCCAATACATGCAGTGCGTTAGGTGCTAATTGGATACCTGCTCCTATTTCTCCGAATGCAGGTGCTTGTTCTAATACTGCTACCGTTTTATCTGTGCGTTGTACTATTGAAAGCGCTGTCGCTAAACCGCCAATTCCCCCACCAACTACAATTACATCACTAATATTTGTCATATCATTACCTCCGATTCTATAAATAGAGAACTTTGTTTACTTATAATGAAAATGTAACGTAAAAGAGAAACATTTGTCAATAATATTTCTAAATTTACTGATAATTAATTGATTTTAATAGGTCCTAAATCACTTATTTAAAAGATTTTTCTGAAAAATATTGACTTTACTACCTAAAGTACTTTATATTTTCTTTAAATAGAGAACTTTGTATTCTATTTCGATAAAGGGGGATAACTATGAAATTAGTCAACTATACAGTGAACGGTATTACACGTGCTGGAGCGATTGTGAAGGAACAAGTAATCGATTTAAACCATGCTTTTGAAGCAAAACTTCAAGCAGAAGGTGAATACCGCTATAAGGAGATTGCCCATGCTTATGTGCCGGCAACTACAGATGGTATTTATGAAGGCGGGAAAAAATCTATTGAATTGGCGCAACAAGCTGTCGACTTCATTTTAGAGAATCCAAATGCTTCTATTACAAAAGCGGTTTTTGATCGTAACGAAGTACATGTTGGAGCACCAGTATTAAATCCAGGAAAGATCATTTGTGTAGGTCACAATTACCGTGAGCATATTCTGGAAATGGGCCGTGAGTTACCAACACATCCAGTTATTTTCGCTAAATTTGCAAATACACTATTAGGGCCTGATGATGATATTCCATTCTATCCGATTTCTGAACAGCTTGATTATGAAGCAGAGTTTACATTTGTTATTGGTAAACAAGCCCGTAATGTTTCAGAAGAAGACGCCCTGGATTACGTAGCCGGCTATACAATTACGAACGATGTGACTTATCGTGATATCCAACGTCGTACATTACAATGGCTGCAAGGTAAAACAGTAGACGGTTCTGCACCGATGGGACCTTATTTATTAACAGCTGATGAATTACCGGATCCATCAGGGTTATCTGTTGTATTGACAGTGAATGGCGAAGTACGCCAGCAAACGAACACAGCTAACTTAGTATTTTCTGTACAAAAGCTAGTTGCTTTCCTTTCTAACTTAATGACATTAGAGCCGGGTGATGTAATTTTAACAGGTACTCCAGGTGGTGTTGGGGTTGCAATGAATCCTCCGACTTTCTTGAAAGACGGCGATGTTGTCCGTATTGAAATTGATAAAGTTGGCGCATTGGAAAATAAAGTGGCTGCTGCAAACGTTCCTGTAGGTGTATAACATTTCAGGACGGTAAACGGTTTTCTTTTTGCAAACAATTACTATTAAAGGAGTGAAGATGTATGGCAGGAGTATCAGAAGAAGTAAAAGAGTTTATGAAAAGTGACACGGTAAAGGATTTTACGAAAGACATTGAACAATATCATTTAGGTCCACTTTGGGAAGCCATTCCGGAAATTATGAATCATACACCAAAGCCACAAGCACAAGCTTACCTTTGGAGTGATGAACTAATTAAAAAGAAAATGGGCGAAGCAGCACAAATCTTTACACCAGATCGTGGTGGAGAACGTCGTGCAATCTATTTCCAAAATCCAGGATTAACATATCGTCAGCCATGGGGTTGGGCATCTACTACACAAACGATTTACGTAGCGGTACAAATGCTGTTACCGGGTGAAAAAGCCCCATCTCACCGTCACTCTCAATCAGCATTGCGCTTTATTTCTGAAGGACAAGGCGCCTACACAATCGTACAAGGCGAACGTATTTTCATGGAGGAAGGCGACTTTTTAATTACACCTAAAGGTTTATGGCACGGGCATGAACACGTTGGCGATGAGCCGATGTTATGGACAGACGCGCTGGATATCCCGACTTTATACGGAATCGGCGGTACTTTCTTCGATCCTTATGAAGGCGGTTTACAAGAGCCGAATATTCCGGATAACTTCACGGAAAAGCGTTATCGTGGAGGAATGGTACGCCCTGTCGGAGATGACAAGTATACAGTAGCACCACTTGCCAACTATAAATGGGATCGTACGGTTGAAGGAATTAAAGGCTTAATGTCATTTGATCCGGACCCGCATCATGGTTTTGCTGTTGAATATATTAATCCTTCTACAGGTAAAGCAGCCAACCCGACATTAGGTACACGTATGCAGCACTTACCAGCTGGCATGCATACAAAGGCTTTACGCCACACGCACTCTACTGTTTATCAGGTGCATAGAGGTGAAGGCTATACAGTAATTAACGGTACACGCTTTGACTGGAAGAAAGGCGATTACTTTGTTGTTCCAAACTGGGCTTGGTATGAGCACTATGCTTCCAAAGATTCCTACTTATTCTCTGTAAACGATATTCCGATTATGGATCGTTTTGAACTAGAGATTGAGCAAGCATATGAATCAAATAATGGTCATCAGGAAGTGACCGGCGAATTTAAAGCAGCATTCCGTTAATATAGAATATCTAACAATGCTATCCTTTTTATTGAACATTACAAATTAGTGTAACAATTGAACTTTGAACATGTTTTCAACTATCCCTTTTTATAAAGATTTATTAAACATGGTATCCTAAAACAAAAAAGCATCCTACAATAATCAATCGTCCATGCCGAAAGCGATTGTCTGTAGGATGTTTTTTATTGGCATTTAAATTTGTAGCTGTGATATAATCTGTCATTTGCAGTTGCATCAGTAAATTGTAAGGACTATTAGTTAACGATCATTTTGACAACAGTCCTCCCTTACTTGTTAGTAGGAGCGTACAAATACGTTTGTCTGATGCTTTCTTTAGCTTGGACTTAGAAGAAAATATACTATATAGTAGAAATATAATTTTTACATGAAAACAAAAAACACATTGCAAAATCTGCAATGTGTTTTCTTTCAAGTGTATATGACCCGTACGGGATTCGAACCCGTGTTACCGCCGTGAAAGGGCGGTGTCTTAACCACTTGACCAACGGGCCAATATTGGCTCCGAAGGCAGGACTCGAACCTGCGACCTGCCGGTTAACAGCCGGATGCTCTACCAACTGAGCTACTTCGGAATAAAACTATGGTGGGCCTAAATGGACTCGAACCATCGACCTCACGCTTATCAGGCGTGCGCTCTAACCAGCTGAGCTATAGGCCCATAATATGGTGGGTTTGGACGGAATCGAACCGCCGACACTTAGAGCTTCAATCTAATGCTCTACCAACTGAGCTACAAACCCATAAAAAAAATGGCGGTCCCGACCGGGATCGAACCGGCGATCTCCTGCGTGACAGGCAGGCATGTTAACCGCTACACCACGGGACCAACATCTAAAGTAAAAATATTAAAAATGGAGGAGGTAGAGGGATTCGAACCCCCGCGCGGTGTTACCCGCCTGTCGGTTTTCAAGACCGATCCCTTCAGCCAGACTTGGGTATACCTCCAAAAGGAATAAAATATAAATGGTGGAGCCTAGCGGGATCGAACCGCTGACCTCCTGCGTGCAAGGCAGGCGCTCTCCCAGCTGAGCTAAGGCCCCATTAATAATGGTCGGAATGACAGGATTCGAACCTACGACCCCTTGGTCCCAAACCAAGTGCTCTACCAAGCTGAGCTACATTCCGAATATGTCAGTAAAAATATATTATGGCGCGCCCGGCAGGAGTCGAACCCACAACCTTCTGATCCGTAGTCAGACGCTCTATCCAATTGAGCTACGGGCGCGCATTATTAGAGATAAGATTTATAAAATGGTGCCGAGGGCCGGAATCGAACCGGCACGGTGATCACTCACCGCAGGATTTTAAGTCCTGTGCGTCTGCCAGTTCCGCCACCCCGGCAT
>NZ_JBNNVH010000001.1:1332223-2364643 GCF_050280445.1 Solibacillus sp. NPDC093137 | reverse complement strand
CGCTCCAGTTTTTAAATAGGGCCTATAGCTCAGCTGGTTAGAGCGCACGCCTGATAAGCGTGAGGTCGATGGTTCGAGTCCATTTAGGCCCACCAAATACAATTATTCCGAAGTAGCTCAGTTGGTAGAGCATCCGGCTGTTAACCGGCAGGTCGCAGGTTCGAGTCCTGCCTTCGGAGCCATGGCCCGTTGGTCAAGTGGTTAAGACACCGCCCTTTCACGGCGGTAACACGGGTTCGAATCCCGTACGGGTCATTTCTAAGCATGTAGCTGAGGCTACATGCTTTTTTGTTTGTAAAGGAATTTAAATTTTAATTTCCAATATAAATCCTCGAACTAGGAATTTTCAATATTAGGTTGTTTAGAAAAAGACAAATCCCACTTCTAATTTTGAGTAATCATGAATGGATGATCAATCCATTACTACCAAAAAGATTTATTAGATACTATTCGAAAATAACTTCCTTTCTTTATTAAAAAACCTATAATGTATAAGGGAGGTTAGAAAATGAAAAAAGTATTTAGTTTATTATTAGTGTTTCTTCTAGCTATATCCACAATGTTACATACTACAACGACGAGTGCAGAACAAGTGTTTACTGACGTACCGCCAAAACATAGTAATTATCAGGATATAGCTTATTTATTGAATAAAGGGATTATTAGTGCCGACAAAAAGACGTACGGTGTAAAAGATATTGTGACGCGCGAAGAAGTGGCTGTCATGGTTGCAAAAGCTGTTGGTCTTGATGGGACACAACGAGCGACAAAATTTAAAGATGTTCCGAAGTCACATAAAAACAGCGGATATATTCAATCAGCTGTAGAAGCCGGTATCATTAACGGCTATACGGATGGCACGTTTAAGCCGACAACAAAAGTGACACGTGGTCATATGGCGGCATTTATTGCACGTGCATTTGATTTACCGAAGGGTACGAAAACATTTAAAGATGTAAAAAAAGGGCATACGGCATATGAAGCGGTAAGTCAATTAGCTGCAGCAAAAATTACAACTGGTTATGAAGACGGTACATTTAAGCCTGCGAATAATTTAACTCGTGCTCATATTTCTGCGTTTTTAGCACGTGCGGTGAAATATCAGGAGAGCTTAGGATCATCATCTTCTAAATTGAACGTACATTTTTTAGATGTTGGACAAGGGGACTCGATTTTCGTACAAGCACCAAATGGCAAAACAATGCTTATTGATGCAGGGACGAAAGAGTATGGGAATACGGTTGTTGCTTATTTGAAATCTAAAAATGTAACGAAACTTGATTACGTAGTTGCAACACATCCGGATGCCGATCATATTGGTGGATTGGCTGCAGTACTGGAAAGCTTTACGGTGGGTGAATTTATTAACAGCGGAAAAGTCCATACAACGGCAACGTATGAAAACTTACTGCAGATGGTAGCCAATAAAAAAATTCCTTATACAGAGCCGAAAGCGGGAGACTTGATTTCATTGGATTCAAATATGAAGACTCAAGTTTTAGCTGTCAATGCACAAGCAAGTGATATGAATGATGCTTCGATCGTCTTAAAGCTGACGTATCAAAATATGTCCTTCTTATTGATGGGCGATGCGGATGCAGGAATCGAAGAGCAAATTGCGAAGAAATATGATGTTTCCGCAACGATTTTAAAAGCGGGTCATCACGGTTCAAGTTCAAGCAGCTCGCTTGGGTTTTTGCAAAAAGTAAATCCGAAAGCGGTTATTTTAAGTTATGAAAAGGGCAACAGCTATGGCCATCCACATAAAGAAGTGCTAGCAAACATTAATACGGTTGGTACAAAAGCTTACGCAACTGCACAGGATGGAACAATTGTTGTGACGACGAACGGTCAATCCTACTCCATTAGTGCAAAAGAGTTTATCGTGCCGAATACTACACCTAAAAAACCAACAGGTGATGTGAATTCAGGGACGTATGTCATTCCAGGAGCACCGACTGCATTTAAAAACTGTACGGAAATGCGTGTGTATTATCCGTCAGGTGTCAGCTCATCACATCCCGCTTATGCAACCGCAAGAGACGGCGATAAAGATGGCTGGGCTTGTGAATTATAATGAACGTGAAGCAGCTTAAGTGAATTTTTGCTTAAGCTGTTTTTTTGTTGTGCGGGTTTTTATTAGAACAATGATGCAAGATATTAGAAAAATTTGAGACGATATTAGAAGAAATCAGAAAGATATTTGAAGTTGCGCCGGTTTCATCTACTTTTTAGTCTCGTATGCGGTTGAATTCGCAAAACTGTAATGCGATCAGGTTTTTATTAGAACAATTGGACCGGATATTAGAAAAAGTTCGAGAGATATTAGCTAATCAAAAGGGGATATTAGAACAAAGCGGTTACTTATTAGCACAACTCACAGTTATATTAGAAAATTGCAACTTTATTAGAACAAATAAAATTATATTAGAACATTCTCGAACATATTAGAATAAAGACCCCAACCTTAAAAGGTGTGTACCGTTAAGCAGAGGGGTAGAACAAAATAAATGAAAAAACGAAACACCAGCAGTACGTCCGGTGTTTCGTTTTTTATTACATCCTTTATTACTGAACGCGGGCAAACCCGAATCCTGAAGCGTAGTCATCGCCTGTAGCGGCACCGTAACCGCCTTTAATATCTACAGCTTTTGCGCGTGTTTGTAAGTTAGAACGCAGTTGCGTGTGTGACCAAGACGGGTTTTGCGCCCAGATTTTTGCTGCTAAACCTGATACGTGAGGTGTAGCCATCGATGTTCCGCTAATTGTATTGTAGCCGCCGTTATACCATGTAGAATAAATGGCTGAACCAGGAGCTGAAATTTCAATATCACCTTGTTGAATGACATAATCGCCATCCGTTGAAGCATAACCGCGTGAAGAGTAGTCAGCTACACGGTAAGTGCCGTTTTGCTGTACATTTTCCAATGCAGCTACTGCAATGGCGTTCGGTAATGCACCCGGATAGCCGATTGTTCCTTGTGCATAGCCTGAGTTACCAGCAGCTGCTACTACAAGTACGCCTTTGCTGTATGCATAGTTGACAGCACTTGAAATTAGGCTGTTGTTCGCTGAAGAACCTAATGACATGTTAATAACTGTTTTTGTACGAGTAGATGTTGCTTGATCAGCCGCATGGCGAATCGCAGCAGCAATATCATCCGAGTAACCAGAACCGCTGTCTGTTAACACTTTGTATGCCCAAAGATCTGCATCTGGAGCAACACCGTAGACGCCACCTTGGTCGCTTCCACCATCTGCCAATGCTGAACCGGCAACATGCGTACCGTGGCCGTTTCTGTCAGTACAGCTATTGTTTACAACAGTTGTTGCAGTCGTAAAGTCTTTACATTGCTCCACATTGTTGGCTAGGTCAGGGTGGGACGTGTTCACTCCCGTATCAAGTACGGCGATATTTACGCCGCTTCCTCCAGATGTAGATGTTAAAGAACTATTATTATAAATTGCTTTAATTCCCCATGGTACTTGCTGGGAAGCTCTTGCGTAAGCTGATGCATCCGGCGTTCTATCTTCTACTGTATAATTCTCGCCCAATTCCAAGTTGATCGGGTCTAAAGAAACGACAGGAACTTTTGTGACTGTGAAATTTTTATTCTTTTGTAATGCCTGAAATTGCTTTTCATTCATTTCCGTTGAAAATCCGTTCTCTGTTAATTCCCAACGAGCAGAATATTGTGCCTTTGCTGATTGTTTTGCAGACTGGTTGTTTGCTTCAATGTACACACGGAACTTTTCTTGGCCGACATTATTTGCCGAATTGTCTTCGCTACCCAAAGTTGCCGCATGTGCTGGACTCATCAATGACCCTGCAATCAAAAGACTAAATAATGTACTCTTCACTTTTTTCATTTTTCCTGACCCCTTTTCAAAATATATTTGGATTACATATTGAATTTATCACATTAATAGTTTTTTGATTATTGGGAAAATATTAAGTATACTAGATAAACTAACTAACAAACGAACTTTAAAAGGGGTGTGGTATTTGAATGAAAATAGGTTCTTTAATAAAGTACTACCGTACAAAGCTTGGAATGACTCAAAATGAGGTAGCAGCGGGAATTTGCTCGATTCCACATTTAAGTAAAATTGAGAATAACAATAAAGAAGCAAACTGTGAGACAATTCGACTACTCTTGGAACGTTTAAATATTAATAGCCGTGATGTAGAAAATAGCGAACACCATATCATAAAGTTATTGAAAGACTTACAAAAACAGATCAATTACCTAGAAAACGAAAAAGCTATTGCGACAATGGGACTATTAAAAGATTATGAAGAGATCATTGGTTTTACAGAATCAGTTTATTTATATGAACTTTATAAATTACGTTACTACGTGTTTATTAACGATTACAAAATGGCGGAACATCAGTTGAAGTGGCTAAATGCCCACCGTCAGAATTTTTCCCAACATGAGAGATATTTACATTCTTACTATTATGCATTAGTTTTAATAACAAGGGGTAAGTATGCAGAAGCAGCTGTAGAACTAACTAATATACTTAAGACAAGCTCGGAACTTGGGTCACTGGAAGGGGAGTTTTACTATCACTTTTCGTTAATAAAAGGCCGGCTGGATGAACCGAGCCAGGCGATTCTTTATGGGAGAAAAGCACTGCATTATTATAAGGATCAGTTTAATTTTAAGCGGATTATCTATACTTCCATGTCGCTCGCTCTTTATTACGCGCAGGGGAAAGTATTCCATGAAGCAATCGAAATTTATGATCATCTCCTGAGAAATGTGGAACTGATGCAGCAACAGCAGTTATTGCCTGCTATATATCATAACCTTGGGGATTTATATCAAATGAGAGGCGAATATGAAAGAGCCCTCGTTTATTTTGAGCAAAGTGCTTCGTTAATGGAAAATAACAGCGATAACTATCTATTTTGTTTATATAATTTGGGCATGACGCAATTTCGCCTTGATCAAAAAGTAGAAAGTTTCAAAACCTTTACTATGTTAAAGGAAGAAGCAAAAAGTAAGAGAAAACTAAGTTTTAATTTATTTGCTTCTTTTTATTTATATTTGCTAGGTGGACAAGAAAAGAAAGCAATGGAATTTTTGGAGGGGAGGTTAATTCCGTTTACAGCAAACAGTGAAGAGTTTAAAGAAATGCACCAGCAGTTTTCTTATTTACTGGGCGAGTACTATAGGCAAGAAAAGAAATTTGAAAAAGCAATCCAATTCATTTAATTATAAAGGAGACGAGGAATATGAAGAAAAACGTTAAATTATCGTTATTATTATTAAGTGTGGCATTGGTGACATTGTCTATCCCAATTTATCCCCCAGTTTTATCATAATAAAAAGCGCCATTCAGAAGCTTTTAAGCTGCTGGATGGCGTTTTGCATTATTTCATAACCTTTGATTTCATCAAAAAAGCAAAGCCTTCCGCGCTCTCCAATGAAAAAGATGCGCCCTGACCTTCCATTACATCAACAAGAACTTGCATATGCTTTAAATACTCCGACTGATGCTTATCAATATAATACGGAACATCCGCAATTTCCCCGAGAAGTACAAGCTGGCTGCTAATATAGTGCCCGTCCTTTGTAAAACACATTGGCACCGTACCATCGCAGCAACCGGAAGACTGCTCAAACACCAAGTTTCCATGCTTTGCCTTCAACAGCTCGATAACCTCAATCGCTTTTTCAGTCGCGATTAACTTTTCCATAAAGCATCCTCCTAAAAAAAGAGGATGTACTGTAAAAGCACATCCTCTAATAGTTCGCTTCTTGTTTCGGCTTAGAAGAAACCTTGAGCGTTTTTGTTATAGCTTACTAACATACATTTTGTTTGTTGGTAGTGATCTAACATCATTAAGTGGTTTTCGCGACCGATACCTGATTTTTTATATCCGCCGAATGCAGCGTGAGCAGGGTATTGGTGGTAAGTGTTTGTCCAAACACGACCAGCTTGGATACCACGTACAGCGCGGTAAGCTGTATCCATGTTACGTGACCATACACCAGCACCTAGACCGAATTCAGTGTCGTTAGCGATTTCCATAGCTTCTTCGAAAGTAGAGAAAGTTGTTACAGAAAGAACTGGACCAAAGATCTCTTCTTGGAAGATACGCATTTTGTTGTGACCTTTGAATACTGTTGGTGCCACATAGTAGCCGCCTTCTTGGTCAGCATCTAATTGGTTTTGGTAGCCGCCGATAAGTAGCTCAGCGCCTTCTTCTTTACCGATTTCGATGTAAGATAAGATTTTTTGTAATTGCTCATTTGAAGCTTGAGCACCCATCATTACTTCTGTATCTAACGGGTTACCGATTTTGATTGCTTTAACGCGCTCTAATACACGTTCCATGAATTTGTCATAGATAGATTCGTGAACTAATGCACGTGAAGGACATGTACAAATTTCGCCTGAGTTTAATGCGAACATTACTAAACCTTCGATAGCTTTATCTAAATACTCATCGTCATGATCCATTACGTCTGGGAAGAAGACGTTTGGTGATTTACCGCCAAGCTCTAATGTTACAGGGATAATATTCTCTGTAGCATATTGCATAATTAATCGACCTACACCAGTAGAACCAGTGAACGCCACTTTGTTAATACGTGGATTCGTAGCAAGTGGTTTACCAACTTCGATACCTAAACCATTAACAACGTTGAATACGCCTTTTGGTAATAAGTCTTGAATTAATTCGATTAATACCATGATTGAAGCTGGTGTTTGTTCAGCAGGCTTCATTACGATTACGTTACCAGCAGCTAATGCCGGAGCAATTTTCCAAGAAGCCATTAATAATGGGAAGTTCCAAGGAATAATTTGACCGACAACCCCGATTGGCTCGTGGAAGTGGTATGCTACTGTATCGTTATCGATTTCAGAAATTCCGCCTTGTTGTGCACGAATCGCACCAGCAAAGTAACGGAAATGATCCACTACTAAAGGAATATCAGCGTTTAATGTTTCACGTACTGCCTTACCGTTGTCCCATGTTTCAGCAACAGCGATTTTTTCTAAATTTTCTTCAATGCGGTCTGCAATTTTATTTAAAATATTCGCGCGGTATGCAACAGAAGTTTGTGCCCAGGCACCTTTAGCTGCATGTGCTGCGTCTAATGCTAATTCAATATCTTCTTCAGTTGAACGTGCAACTGATGTAAATACTTTACCAGTTACAGGTGATTTTACATCTAGGTATTGTCCTTTTACAGGAGCTACCCATTCGCCACCGATAAAGTTATCGTATTTTTCTTTAAAGTTAACTACTGCACCAGCAGTATTAGGGTTTGCATAGATCATCTATTAACACCTCTATTATTGTTTTAAAGTTATAGTAACTTTATGTCCTCATTATGCAACTAAGTACGCAAAATAGCAAATGAAAATGCTTACATACTTAGTTGTGTCGTTATACTTGTAAAATGAAATCGCATGAAAAAATCATTTTTGGTGAAATTGTTTGTGTACTGATACAGTGGTTTTAGGTGGATGAGGTGATGGAAAAAGTGGATTAAACCTTATATTATTATAATGAATGGTTATTATATAACAAAAATATATAGTGGAACTATATGTATAAAAATTCATGAACATTTATAAAAAATTTTTATATATTATATTTTCTATTTAATTAGTAGCTTTATAAGGGGTGTATTACCAGTTTAAAAAGTTGTTCGCATTACGAAATAATTTGAGTTAAAATGAACGTATTCATCAAAGAAAAGGGGAGAAGTTATGCTTCTTGTATTCGTCATTGCACTTATTGGGGCACTTCTATTCTCCGCGCTTTCACTGCCGATTCCATGGCTGATCGGTCCTATTTTTTCGGTACTGGTTGCCCAGTTTTTCATAAAAGATAGGCTGAGATGGCCAGCAGTTTTGCGTAATACTGGACTTATAATCGTCGGTGTCGCGATTGGACAGCAATTTGATTTCTCGCTATTTTCCGATTTCAAATCATTGCTGTTCTTTATGGTCATCGTCAATGTTCTATTGTTTGCGTTTTGTTTAGGTATTGCATGGATTATTGCCCGATCAACGGGTCTTACATTTAAAACAGCCGTCGCTGCCAATGTGCCAGGTGGATTATCTCAGCTTGTATTGTTTGCAGAAGAAGAAGGGGACGTCCATTTAACAGCAGTCACTTATTTTCATATTGTGCGTGTGTTGGGGGTCGTGCTGCTCATTCCGTTTTTAGTATCTGGTCACGTTGTTGGGGGGGCGAGTATTCCGTTAACATGGGATGTTTGGCAAGTGATCTTGGTCATTTTGCTCGCTGCTGTTGCCGTTCCGCTTGGCAGAAAATTAAAGCTGCCTGTTGCGCACTTTTTAACGCCAATCATCATTGTTATCGGATTAAAATTCTTTGGAATTGAAGCGCCGACAATGCCAAGTGATGTTCTTCATATTGCGCAAATTTTAATCGGTGCCTATATCGGGCTGTTATTAAAGCCGGAAACATTGCGTCTTCCATTGAATGTTTTGATCGGTGGGATTGCCAGTACGGTTGCGATGATTATTCTCACATACGGCACAAGCTTGCTCATCGCCCGGTTTTTAGATTTAAGTTTTGCGACAAGCTTTTTAAGTACAGCACCTGGTGGACTCGATCAAATGGGGCTTTTAGCGGCTGCGGTTAAGGCGGATATTTCCGTTGTAACGGTTTTCCAGCTGTTTCGTTTGCTGTTTATATTCTTATGTGTACTACCTATTATTAAGTGGGTTTACCGAGAGCGGGAAGAGTCTGTACAATAATGAATGATAAGCCGTTTCGTTAATTGTCTGCCCAGCAATCC
The DNA here is from genome assembly GCF_050280445.1 of Solibacillus sp. NPDC093137. Taxonomy (NCBI): domain Bacteria; kingdom Bacillati; phylum Bacillota; class Bacilli; order Caryophanales; family Caryophanaceae; genus Solibacillus; species Solibacillus sp. NPDC093137. The sequence goes on along the minus strand of NZ_JBNNVH010000001.1, from coordinate 2,355,845 downwards.
AATCATTAATTGTGACAGGATTATCACGACATTTTAAATGGGAAAATGAGAAAAAAAGCCTGGATGCTAACCCTTTACGTCCTGATTAGGTTATACTAGAGAAAGTGATTAATTAGGAAGTAGGATTAAGAACATGCAAACGCAATCGAATCGACAGTTGTGGGCGCAAGCAGTGAAGACCGGCATTATAAAATCTAACTTAATTCCGATGATCGCGGCATTAATGCTCGCCCTGTATACGTATGAATTAAATTTTATTGATCATATTCCCGCTATTATTTATGCAATTATTGGTTCTGCGGCCGTCATAGCTGCTGCAGGTGCATATAACAACGTATATGACCGGGATATTGATCAAATTATGCCCCGTACAAAAACACGTCCAACCGTTACTGGAGAACTTTCTGCGAAGTTAGTGCTAATTGTTGCGACGATTTTATTAATACTAGGATGTACGGCGCTTTATTTAGCATCACCGTTAGCTGCTTTGTTAGGGTTTTTAGGTGTATTTTTCTATGTTGTCCCTTATACAATGTGGACAAAACGCCGTACGATCTGGAATACAGAAGTTGGTAGTATTTCAGGCGCTATGCCCCCACTTATTGGATGGGCAGCCGTCGCTCCGGATCTTTGGCATCCGGCTGCATGGGCACTGTTTCTAATTATGGTCATTTGGCAAATGCCGCATTTTTATGCCATCGCCATTCGTAAAAAAGAAGACTACGCCGCGGCGAATATCCCGATGCTACCTGTAGCAAAAGGGGAGCAACGCACATATATTCAGTCGAATATTTATCTCGTGCTCCTAATTTTATCGAGCTTTTTATTTTTACCGCTTAGCTTAGGTTTAACAATCGTTTCTCTTGTCCTTGGTGTCATTTGGCTCTGCATGAGTATTGCGGCATCAAAAAAACAAGGTGAGAAGAAATGGGCGAATATTATGTTCGGCTATTCGCTCTTCCATATGATGGCTGTATTTGGGACAGTCTTTATTTATGCAACAGTTGGCATGATTTTAAATGCGCTTTAAAGTTGTAGAATTAAAAACTCATTCATTTTCTTATAGGGAAAATGGATGGGTTTTTTGTTTATAGAGGCTGAGCGCATGCATAGGTTTGTTCCTTTTTTTAGTGAAAAGTACTTATATATAATGAATTTCTCTTTTAAATTATAAAATTTCATCAAAAATCAACTAAGTAATATCAAAATATTATTATTTTCTATCCGCTTGTTGAGAAATTGTGAACAGAAAATGTGAGCATAATATGACAATGAGAACCCTCGTGTTTTTTGATGGAAGGGGACATGTTATTATTGGTTTATCAAGTAGAGCGGGTTGCATGATAGGAAGACTTGCTCACTCATTGATATGCTATGTTACTCATAAATCTCGTACATGACTTCGACAACATATAAAACCCCCCTATTTTTATATGGTCCCGTACGGATACAAAAGACTCCAATGCTGTAGTGGGCATTGGAGTCTTTTTTGTTTAAGGCTAGGCTAAAGAGCCAACTCCTCTGACATGATGTGGGTCATTATGGGAATGCCACAGGGACATGGCGTTTTGCCCACTAGGAGTTGGACTGGCGCTTTAGCACTTTTATCTTTAAAATTTAATTGTTGCTACTTCATGCATGTAATCGCCAAGTACTCGCAAGCCTTGGTCGAAGTTTTCAAGATGGAAGTGTTCGTTTGGTGCATGGAAGTTTTCACTTGAAAGACCGAAGCCCATTAGCACAACAGGCAGGCCTAAAATTTCATCGAATGCTGCAACAATCGGGATTGATCCGCCACCGCGCGTATAAGCTGTAGGTACTTCGTATACTTTTTCATATGAACGACCTGCCGCCTGAATTGCCGGGTGGTCAAATGGAGTTAAATAAGGTTTTCCTTTATCAAATTCAGAAATCGTTACTTCGACACCAGTTGGTTTATGCTTTTCAATATGCGCTTTCAGTAAAGAAACGATTTCTTCAGGGTCTTGATCCGGTACTAAGCGGCATGTAATTTTTGCACCCGCTTCAGCAGGTAATACTGTTTTAATGCCTTCACCAGAGAAGCCGCCAAATACGCCGTTCACTTCCAATGTTGGACGTGCCCATGTTTGTTCCAAGTAAGAATAGCCAGCTTCACCGAATAATTCTTTCACACCGACTTCTTCTTTTAATGCTTCTTCATCAAAGTTTAGGTCACGGTAAGCTTGACGCTCTTCTTCAGATAGGGGACGCACTGAATCATAGAAGCCTTCCACTTGAATTGTCCCGTGCTCATCACGGAAAGATGCTAAAATTTCGGCAAGTGCATGGATCGCGTTTTGAACACCGCCGCCATAAAGGCCAGAGTGCAGGTCACCTTTTGCACCGCGCACATCAATCTGCACACCTGTTAGTCCGCGTAAGCCATAGCATACTGCCGGTTTTCCTTTTGCGTATAGACCTGTATCGGAAATGACGATCAAGTCTGCAGCTAATTTTTCTTTATTGTCCTCTGTATACTGTGGAAGAGACGGACTGCCGATTTCCTCTTCACCTTCATAAATGAATTTCACGTTTACCGGTAATGTACCTTCTGTCGCAAATAACGCTTCGATCATTTTTAAATGCATGAACACTTGTCCTTTATCGTCCGAAGAACCACGTGCAAACAGTTTATTGTCGCGGATGGCCGGTTCAAAAGGAGGTGTTTCCCATAAGTTTAACGGATCAACTGGTTGTACATCATAATGACCGTAGAACAGAATCGTCGGTTTGCCTTCAGCATGAAGCCATTCCCCATAAACGACCGGATGACCAGCTGTTTCATCTACTGATACGTTTTCGATGTTTAATGATTTTAAGTGGTCTGCCAGCCAGTTTGCCGCTGACAACATATCTGCCTTATGCTCAGATAAAGCGGAAATACTAGGAATGCGTAAAAATTCGTTTAACTCCGCTAAATGACGTTCACGGTTTTCTGTGAAGTAAGCATCTAATTTTTCTAAATGACTCATATGATTGAGTGCCTCCCTTTATTTCGGTTGTAGAAATAATTATAGCATAGAACGAATGGAAATCAGCTTCTCATCTTTCCTTTTTTTGAGCCTGCGTCAAACACCCAATACATTGTCGCTGTCGCAATGGCAAAGACAATTCCGCCATATAAAGGCAAGTAAATGGATTCCATCATGAGGGAAATTGTCATTAAAAGCGTGAAGGAGATGAGTAGATGCGCAAAGTATTTATGGAACCGTTGATGCAAAGTTGTTTTTAATTCAATCAGGACATCGGATACCATGACAAGCCCAAACTCTATAATCCCGTAAATTAGGATGAACCCAATTAAGTTGCCCCAACCTTCAAATTCAATTCCGACAAGCAGTAAAATTCCTACTTCCACGGAAATTGCGATTCCGATGATCGCTATAAATAGTAATCCGATAAAAATAAAGCCGATAAAACCTCCGAAATTCTTCATATAAACTCCTAACAAATTTGAATAGATAATAGTTAGTATAAATGATTTTTAGAAAAAAGAGGGAAGCACGCTCCGTCAGGGAATATAAAAGCACACTTTTTTCAATTGATTCTCTAAATGATTATATGGAGTACCCGCGAATAATCATTTTATAAACCCATTTAAAGTTAAAAAATACTGTATTGTGTTTTTGATAAATATGGAAAGCAATCGGTGCAACTTCTGCTCAAATACGCTACGATAAAAATAATAAATCCAAAAGGGTGATCAGGATGTTCTATATATTACTAAGTTATTTATTCGGTACAATCCTTTTTGCGGTCGTTATAGGGAAAATAAAAGGAATTGATTTGCAACATGCAAATAGCGGCAATCTTGGAGCGCGAAATGCCGGACGCACATTAGGTAAGTGGGCTTTTATCCTCGTGGCAGTGGGGGATGGTATGAAAGGGCTGATCGTAGTAGAAACAGGGCGTATGCTGGAGCTTCCTGAACTGACGATTGCACTTGCTGTCATTGCTGTAGTGCTTGGTCATTTGTACCCGTTTTGGAATCGCGGAAAAGGCGGAAAAGGAGTAGCAACGGTAATCGGAGCTATGGTCGCTTATTCGCCGTTACTGATATTAGTATTTTTAACCGGCTTTTTATTGAGCCTGCTCGTTACAAAAAGTGCAACACTTAGTATGACCGGCGGATTCATCGTGTACGGACTAGTCTCGAGCGTATATATGGATGCAGGGTTTATCGTAACGATTGCACTTGTTCTCGTTATTTGGAAACAGCGTCATAGCATTGTAGAGAGGGTGAAACCAAATGTACTGGAGTAAAATTGCAGCAACAGATGAAGAGTTCGACGCAATTGCAGCATTAAATTATGAAACATTTGTGGAGGAAATTCCTCAACATGAGCACAATCCTTCGCGTCGTCTCATCGATAAATTTCATGAAGAAAATGTATATGTGATAGTTTATAAAAATACGGAAATGGTTGGTATGGTAGCATTCCGCGATACACGACCATTTTCAATCGACCGTAAAATCGGGGATGTAGAAAACTATTTGGATGCGGAAGTTTGCGAGCATTTATGCGAAATCCGGCTGCTCGCGGTGAAAAAGGATCACCGGAACGGACGTGTTTTTACAAAGCTTGCAACAGCGATCTACCGCTATTTTTATGATGAGGGTTATACGGCATGTGTCATTTCCGGTACGGTACGTGAAGAGAAAATGTATACACAAATGGGGTTCAGACAATTTGCTTCAGCCGTCGGAACAGAGGAAGCACGTTATTTGCCGATGGTTTTAACACGGCAGGAAAGTGCGGTTTTCCGTGAGCGTCTGCGTGAACAGAATATAGTGTTTTTCCCAGGACCGGTTGCATTGGAAAAGCCGCTCATTCCATCAACGATTTCTCATCGCTCCGTAAAATTTCAACAAGAGCTTGATGAGATGAAAAATGAGTTATGTAAGCTAGCAAAGGCAAATTACGTAATACCGCTTGTTGGTACAGGGACACTTGCCAATGATGCGATGCTTGGCCAGATGAAAAGCGAATTTCCTAATGAAGCCGGACTAGTATTGGTAAATGGGGAGTTCGGCCATCGCCTTTATAACCAGGCAAAACAGTGGGGTCTACATATTGAAAAAATCGATGTTGGATGGGGAAATCTATTCGATATTGCGCAAATTGAAGCATATTTACAAATGGGCGGTTATCGATACATTGTATTTGTGCATGGCGAAACGTCAAACAGTATATTGAATCCGCTTGACGAGTTACGGGAGCTGGCGGATAAATATGATATCAAGTTATGTGCGGACTGTATTAGTTCGTTTGGTTCTGTGCCATTTTCAATGCAGGGGCTTCAGTATGCAACAGCAGTTAGCGGGAAGTCGCTCGGTGCGATGGCGGGACTTGCTTTCATCTTTTGTAAGGAACGGCCGGTTTCGAGTGATGCGCCGTTGTATTTAAATTTGCCTTATTATATAGAGAAACAAATTCCATTCACATTGCCGCATTATTTTGTGGAAGCTGTCAGTGATGCACTAAAGTTGTATCCGGAGCGCTTTGAAGTATTGGAAAAGCGGATGGCAACAATTAAAAATTCGGCATTTAAAGTAACAGTAACTTATCCGATGATTGCTACATGGGAACACCCGAAAATGGCTGAAATTCTTACCACATGTGCATTGAACGGCTTTTTACTGCATGGTGACAGCGCTTATTTAAAGGAACGCAACATCGCCCAAATCAGCACAATCCAGCCAAGTTTTGAAAAGGATTTTAAAAGATTACAAGAATTGCTTACTTATGTAATGGAAACGTTATAGGGGGTATTAAGGGATAGTTGGTTGGGAATGGAGGGGAGGCGACTCCTAGGGGGCTAGCCCGGGTGAGAGCGCAAGGAACAAAAGCTAAGAACCCACGTCCTGTGGCAACGCTTTTGTGACCAACATCGTGTTGGCCTCGGGCCCCTGGAAAGCGTCCGACCCGGAATGGAAATCAACCATACTATAATGAAGAGGCGTTTACTATCATATAGAATTTTATAATGCAGAAACATTTATTTCGTTCAAATGATTACAACCAATCTTACAGCATTGTAAGGTAATTGAAAGCCAATCCGATAGAGTGTAATAGTTTAATTTGGCACAATAAGGTCATAAGGAAATTTAACATAAACATACGATGTAACTATGCCAAGGGCGCACTTCATATAAAATCTATCGGAGGACTTTCAAATGAATGAATTATTAACGACTATTTATGATGAATACAACCGCTACATTTACCATCTTTGCTTAAAGCTTACACGCAATCAAAACGAAGCAGAAGATTTAATGCAAGAAGTTTGGGTAAAAGTTGTACGCTATGAAGAATCAGTATCAAAAGTAGACCATGTAAAAGCATGGCTTACAACAATTACGATGAATACATTCCGCGACCGCTATCGCAAAAATGTACGTCGCAGTAAATACATGATGAATCAACCTGAACAATTAGACGTGCCGATTTTAGATTTGGTTCCCAACAATGATTTTACGACAGAAGAGCTTGTGGAAAAAACAGAAATCACAAAAATCGTCCAAGAGAAAATGGGCCAGCTTGATAGCATTTACCAAAAAACATTATGGTATTTCTATGTGGACCAATTCTCACTAGCTGAAATTTCCGAGCTGATGAAAGTATCAATCGGTACTGTAAAATCTCGTCTGTTCCGCGCAAAAGCACGCTTGAAAGAAATTTTATTATCCGACAATGGTGTCGCAGAAGCAGTATTGGCTTAGTAAATTATAGGACGAAAGCTATGGCAAAAAGTTGCCATGGCTTTTTTTCCGTCTATAAATGGCGAATAAAAAATAAAAGTGGCCAATATATCAGGAAGTGGCGAATATTATTTTAAAGTGGCTATTTTTTCTTTGAAAGTGGAGAATACAGAGGCAGTTGTGGCGAATACGAAAGAAGAAGCGGCGATTATCACACTAAAAGTGGCGAATAAAGTAAAACACGATTAGCAGAAGCCAAACAAAAGAACACATGAGCATATGCTGCTCATGTGTTCTATAACTTCGTACATTTATCAAAAATTGCCGTTAAAGTTTTAATTTCATCTTCTGTTAACATGCCGAACAGGTTTTCGAAAAGATTGTCTACTTGCTGTTGAGAGCGTTCGAGCACTTCGATTCCTGCTTCGGTAATATGAATTTGCGAAGCGCGGCGATCCGTTTCATTTTGTGTTTTTTCAATGAGCCCCGCCTTAATGAGCTTCGTCGTCAAAACCGTCACGCCACCTGTAGTCACTTTCAGCTTTTCTGCAATGGCAGAAGGGCGCTTGGGGCCATCTGTATGCAAGTAAGCTAAAATTAAAATATGTGATTTCGAGAAGCCTAACTGATTTTGACTGTTCCATTGATTAGCAATTTTGCGTTCCAACGATGTCATCTTTTCAAAAAGTTCGGTTAACTGCTCGCGTTTATGCTCATTCATCAGTGTCAACTCCAAATGTTATCACTATTCTACGGCTAATTTCTGGAGGGCATTTAATTCAAATGCACGCACTTTACGAGGGATGAAACGACGAATGTCCATTTCGTTATAGCCGATCTGAATGCGTTTTTCATCAAGTAAAATAGGGCTGCGCAACATACGAGGATGCTGCTGTATTAAGTTGTACAGTTCTTGAATGGATAACTGGTCAATATCAATGTCCAGGTTTTTGAAATCATTCGAGTTTGTCGCAATAATTTCATCCGTACCATCTTCTGTCATACTTAAAATATGTTTAAACTCTGCTAAAGTCAAAGATTGAGATGTTGTTCTTTTTTCAGTATAAGTAATATTATTTTCGTTTAGCCATTTCAATGCTTTTCGTGATGAGGAACAGCTCGATTGTGTATAGATTGTTACTGTCATAATTAATTTCCTCGCTTTCCCATAATCAATAATTTGGTGATAGCTTAGTTGTAAGACATTTACTTATAATAATATCTTACCAGTAAGCTATTTATAATGCAATAAGTTTATTATATGTTTCCCTTTAACTGTTTACCCATTCTTCTAATAATTTATACGTATAAAACTATAAAAAGTTTCTAATTTAATATTACAGTTTTGTAAAGTAGAAACTAGAAGAGGGAGGGGACCTGCTGGGCGCGGTTAGTTTTGAACAGGAAATTATTCTAATATGTAGTGGGAGTGCTCTAAAAGACCGCGACTTTTTAATATATTCTTGAAATATTCTATATAGAACTTACTATTAAAAAATTTTTTCTCGAATAAAGAGGTTGACTGCGATTACCCAATAAAACAGCATTTGTTCCAATAAGTATGGCAGTTTTTAAATAAGTGCTCGAACAATTTATATATTCTTCAGCTATATCAAAAAATCCTTGCGAAGCGCTAATATATTAACGAAAAAATCTAAAATTTGCATAGGGTTTTCAAATTTTTTCCATAATTCTTCTAACACACTAAAAAAAAACAGCGCACTCCTAAAAAAGAGTGCACTGCTTCATTAAAAACTATTTAAATTCGTTTAATTCCTTCGTTTCACGAGTCGTAAACCAGTCTTGCACGTTCCACACTTTTGTCGCTAAACCTTCATAGAACTCCGGCTCATGCGATACTAGAACGATTGTTCCTTTGAAGTCCTTCATGGCGCGTTTAAGCTCTTCTTTCGCATCAACGTCCAAGTGGTTTGTAGGTTCGTCAAAGATCAGCCAGTTTGTTTGATCCATCATCAGCTTACAAAGACGTACTTTAGCCTGCTCACCACCAGAAAGAGAATTCAGCGGTCGAGTAATATGGTCTGTTTTCAGACCGGCACGTGCCAATGCTGCACGAACTTGTGCTTGTTCCATAGAAGGGAATGCATTCCACACATCATCGATCGGTGTGATTTTATCTGCTTTTACTTCTTGTTCGAAGTATGACGGCTCCAGATAGTCGCCTAAAATCACTTTACCGTCCAACGGTTGAACTTTGCCTAACATTGTTTTCAGTAAAGTCGATTTCCCGACACCGTTCATGCCGACTAATGCAATTTTTTCACCACGTTCGATTTGGAATGTAAGTGGCGGCAATAATGGTTTTTCTTTATCATAGCCAATTACTAAATTTTCTGCTTCCACTATATAACGGCCAGGTGTACGCGCTTCTTTAAAGCTGAACTCCGGTTTTACGGCAGTTTCCGGGCGATCGATACGCTCCATACGGTCCAGCTGTTTCGCACGTGATTTTGCACGGCCGCTTGTTGAGTAACGTGCTTTGTTGCGCGCAATGAAATCTTCCTGCTGCTTAATAAATTCCTGCTGTTTTTCATATGCATCTATATGTTGGCGCTTATTGATTTCCGCAAGCTCGATAAACTTTTCATATGTCGCAGTGTAACGCGTCATTTTCGTGAACTCTAAATGTAGAATTACATCAACAACATTATTCATAAATTCCGTATCATGCGAAATTAACAGGAATGCATACGGATAGTTTTTTAAATAGTTTTTCAGCCAAGTAACATGTTCTTCATCAAGATAGTTCGTCGGCTCATCCAGTAATAATACTTTTGGTTTTTCAAGTAAAAGTTTAGCAAGTAAAACTTTTGTACGCTGACCACCAGATAATGCGGCAACATCGCGCTCTAGACCAATTGCATCTAATCCTAAGCCACGAGCGATCTCATCAATTTTCATATCAAGGCTATAGAAGTCACCAGCATCCAATGCATCCTGGATTTCAGACATTTCTTCCAATAGGCTGTCGTAATCTGCATCAGGTTCGCCTAACTCAACTGAAATTTCATTTAAACGCTCTTCCTTCTTATATAAAGGTGCAAACGCGTCACGTAATGCATCACGCATAGAACGGCCGGCTGTTAAAACCGTATGCTGATCTAAATAACCGTAATGTGTGCCAGGCAACCACTCCACTTTTCCTTCATCGTGAATTGCTTGCCCTGTAATGATGCTCATCAATGTCGATTTCCCAACACCGTTTGCACCAACAAGTCCGATATGATCGCCTTCAACAAGACGGAATGAAACCTCTTTAAATAACGTACGGTCACCAAATGAATGACCTAAATTTTCAACAGTTAATATTGCCATATATAATCCTCCGAGTGTTTTAGTGTTTCCTACTAATAACGTTGATTTCCGTTTCGGCGGACGCTTTCCGGGGGCGTGGCCTGACACGAACGTCTCAGGCGTCACGCTTTTTCCCCAGGAAGCTTTGAGTGACTTCTTTGACTCCGCTTCGCTCTGCAACGAAAGGCGGAGCCGGCAGTTGCACTCGCCGCCTACACTCCAATCAACTAGATTCTTGTTTATAAAAAATTTTATCCATTAAAAAACCCGCAACATTAAAGTGCTGCGAGCTGTTTGTTTAGTTCTGCTAGCCGTGCTTCCATATTTTCAAGGCGTGCGAGCGCTTGTTTTACTGAGTCTGCATGGCCAAGTGATTCTAGCTTTTCCATATCGCCTTGAAGATTGATGTAATCATTCTTTAATTCGGCGATTTCCTGCTGAAGCTGGTCTTTTGTTTGCATTATTAATTACTCCTTTATTTTCGGAAATTAATCTTTTCATATTGTAACATAATGCATACATTTATGTGATGGGGAAAGCCTAATTTTTTAAGTTAAATATGTGCCATATTATGACGGGCATAAGCTAAATCGAGCAGCAGGTTTTTCAGAATATCATTGTTTGTCAAAATTTCAAGACTGCGCTGCTTTCGGACAGCACGTTCACGGCGCTGCTCATGAAGCAAAAGCTCCATTACGGCATTTTGAATAATGGACTGCTTCATTTTTCGACCTAACCCGATATGGATAAAGCCGTTCATCTCGCGTGTAAATGCATAATTCAGTTCATTATCCTGTTGGGCCGTTGTAATACAAGGAATTCCCGCTGCTGCCACTTTATATGGCGTATAGTTGGCATTGCAAATAATCAAGTCTGCTTGCGGCATCAACTCGAGCAGGGCATCAGGTTTTTGAACGATGACGGTATTTTTCCGGCTTAACGCCATCATTTTTAGACTATCGATGTCATGATGATAGTCATCATCAATCGCAACTGAAATCTTTAAGGGAATTTGAAGTTGGGTTAAGTGGCGTAAAGTACGGTAAGTCAGGTTGTTGCTATCCCCATCTTCAAATGCGACAACAATATGCGGAAGTGAATCTTTAATTGAGCTATCGGGTTTTTCAAGGATTTGATATGCGACTTTTTCTAAATTTGGCGTTACGGCAAACGCATAGCTGCCGGCAAGCTCATGTGTATGGGTCTCTTCATGGGATTCACCAAACAACGAAACGATATGACAGTCGCTAAGCTGTGCACCCATGCCAAAATCATCAAAATGAACAATCGTCGGGCAAAACGGTTTAATCATTTCAATTTGTTCAACTTGGGTATCTTTGCCTTCATGGATGATTAAATGAGGTTCCAATTCACGAATTTTCTTTTTGAGTTCGATAAAACGTTCAAACTTTACAATATTTAAGCCTGTTTGGGCCAATTTATCAAGAAGCTGTTCGTTTGCAGTTTTCACAAAGAGAACGACCTCTTCTTCCTGCAACAGATTTGCCAATGTTACTGCACGCTCAAAAGGATAAGTTCCTTTAATCTCACAATGCTCGATAATCCATATAATTTTTCTTTTTTGCACGTAAATCCCATCCTTTCCACTATCTCTATAAAATATGGTGGAATTGCCGAAATTATGAATGAGAGAGTTTTCTACATATACATACATCAAAATAAAGAAAAGAGGAAACATATGAAAACGATGCGCTCGGCGTTGGTCGTAGGTGCAACAGGATTGGTCGGTTCTTCGCTTGTGAAGTTACTATGCGAGAGTGAGGAGTATGCTGCAGTCAATGTCATTTCGAGAAGACCGCTTGATTTTACGCACCCGAAGTTAGTTGTAAAGCTGTGTGAATTTGATCAGATTGCCGACAAGGATATTGAATTTGCTCATGAAGTATTTTGTTGTTTAGGAACGACGATGAAAAAAGCGGGTTCAAAGCAGCAGTTTGAAAAGGTCGATTTTGAGTATCCGCTAACGATTGCAGCTATTGCAAAAAACCGCGGGATCGGCCATTTTATTGTTATTTCTGCAATGGGAGCAAATGAAAAGGCACTTGCTTATTATAGTAAGGTAAAGGGAAATTTGGAGGCAGAACTTATTAAAATGGATTTCCCTCGACTATCAATCGTACGTCCATCACTCATTACAGGGAATCGCCAAGAATTCCGTCTAGGAGAAACGATTGGCGATAAAGTATTAAAGATACTTAATCCGATTTTATTCGGACCGCTGAAAAAGATGCATTCCATACCAGCAACACAAATAGCATTGGCAATGAGAGTAATTGCACTTCACGGGAAAGAGCAAAATGTAGCGATTTACTTATCAGATGAACTACTGGAAATGCAAATGCCCATGATTGAAAAGAGAGAAGCTTTAGCAGAAGAAGAAGTGACCTTTAACTGGGATAAATACAAGGAAGACACATTGCCGCCAGTAAATATTGAGGAAGTAGAGGGAAGTCGGAAAAATGAAGAGCGGGGTAAATAAGGCTTAACAATCCTTACTTTTAGTTGGAAAATTATTGAAATCCCTTTCCCGATATAACAATGTAAGACGAAAGACTGAAATTAAACTTTACTAAGCAACTACCTATTAAAAAGGAATGTTATTCTGATACAATATGAGTACAATGATTTACATGGAGGAACATTTATGAAAATATTACTTGTCGATGGAACCATTTTTGGTCGTAAAACCGGCGTTCTTTTGGAACAGGTTCAACAATATATTCAAGCTTTCAACCCTTCGCTAGAATTAGAGATTTTATACTTCTCAAAATTACAGCATCAAATTTTAGACGGCAGTCCGCTAAATGATGATATGAAAAAAATGATACAAAAATTTGAAGAAGCAGATGCTTACATTTTCGCATCACCGATTTTCCAGGCATCGATCCCAGGCGTACTGAAAAATGCCTTCGATATGATTCCACCAAAAGCGTTACGTTACAAGCCGGCAGCTATTATCGGCAATGGCGGAACATACCAGCATCATTTAGTATTGGAAAACCAATTGCGCCCGATTCTTGATTACTTCCGCTGTCTAGTTACACCAAACTATGTATACACACATGCGGATCACTTTGATAAAGAAAATAAAATTATCGATGAAGATGTGCACAACCGCCTGCGCGAACTTGCACGAGTATTCGTTCAATATTGCGAAATGACAAAAACATTATCAAAACAAGCAGTTGATATGCAATAACCATTAGGAGCCTCCATTAATATATGGAAGCTTCTTTTTTATTTCTTCGGCAAACGCCTCATTACCCCTCAGAAAATTCATGAATATAAATTGGCGTATAATAAATTTCTTTAATCATCATAATTTAAAGTTAGGAAGATGCTATAATAGAATTGTTAAATTTTGTAATGACGAGGAAACGGAAAATAGTTTCAATTGAATCCAACGTCATTTTGAAGTACCATGAATATTTATGTAAAGAGAAGATTTTACTTCCGGAGCATTTGGAGGCGAACCAATAGTGGAACAAACGATATGGCAACAGGAAGAAACACACTTAAAAGAAATTAGTGCTCTTCTAAAACAACAAATAAAGATTCAGTCCAATTATTTAAAAAAGCAAAAAGGAGACATTGTTGAGGAACGCTCACAAGCATCTTCGGAGTTTAACGATGTTTCAGGGGAAAGTGCCATTCAGTTTTCGCAAATGCTGCAAACGATGCAATTGCGCGAACGGGAGTATCTGAATGCCAGCGAACAATTAAGCAAAATGCAAATTTTATATAAAAGTCCGTATTTCGGGCGTATTTCAATTGAAAATGAAGAAGGCGAGCGGGAACATTTATATATTGGTTTATCAACATTCCGCGAACCAAAAACGGATGATGTGCTGATTTATGACTGGCGTGCACCAATTTCAAGCCTTTTTTATGAAAATAAAGTCGGAAAAGCACGCTATCAAATTCCGGACGGAGAATACATTTCGGTTACGATTCAAGGCCGCCGTCAGTATAAAGTAAAGTACGATGAGCTGTTGCAAGTGTTGGACGCGGATATATATGTAGGCGATGAAGTGCTGCAAAGTCTGCTGTCGGATACGGCAAAAGAAAAGATGAAATCGATTGTCGCAACGATCCAAAGCGATCAGAATATCGTCATTCGTTCATCGAATAAAGATAATTTAATCGTACTCGGACCGCCTGGCAGCGGGAAGACATCTGTTGCGATGCAGCGAATTGCTTATTTACTGTATGAGTACCGCCAAACAATGAATGCACGCAGTATTCTGCTTATTTCACCGTCCGATTTGTTCAATGACTACATTTCGAACGTGCTGCCGGAGCTCGGTGAGGATAATGTTCAACATACGACGTATTACCGTTTGTTGCGCGATTTAAAGTTATCTTATTATAAAGCAGAATCAAGCTACGAAAATATTGAACGTCTTCAAAAGGCGAGCAAAGAGGAACGCGAGCACTATGCATTTAAAGGTTCGCATGCATACGTAAAGCAGCTGCTGAAGTATATTGAAAGTCTAAAGAAGAGCGGCATGCCGTTTTATAATTTAAAAGTTGAAGGAAAGCTGTTCGTTTCCGCCAAGAAACTGACGGATCTGTTTTATGACAAGTTCGGCGCATTGGATATTGATTTCCGCTTGAAAAAAATCCGTACAGTACTGCTGGAAAAAATAGAGCAGGAAAAAACAAAAGACCGCAAAGTATTGATGAAGGAATTAAAGTCAGTCAATACGTATATCGGGACAGATAAGGAAATCGAGCAGCAGGCAAATGAAAAGCTTCAAAAAAGGTACGGCAAACTTGAAAGTGCGATTCATCAGCTAGGGTTTGTAAATTTAAATAAAATGTATCTGCATACGTTAACATACCAAAATGATAATTTAAAAACACAAATGATTCAGGCTGCAACGACTGAAACGCTGAAACAACGCATATTATATTACGAAGATTTGGCACCAATCATGTATATGCAAGCTGTTGTAAAAGGCTTGTATACAGATAATACGATTAAACATATTGTCATTGATGAAATTCAGGACTATTCGTATTTGCAGCTGCTGACGATTAAAGCAATGCATCCAAAAGCGCATTACACATTGCTGGGGGATAAAAACCAGGTCGTGCATCCGCAAATGAAGGACTCACTTGCAGGTCCATTGTCCAAGCACTTTAAAGCAGTCGAGTTAAATAAATCGTATCGCTCGACAAATGAAATTACCGATTTTATGAGTGCGATTTTAAACAACAAGACAACCGAGTCGCTTGGTGTATCAGGGGATAAGCCACAAATTATCGAAACGAATACAGTGCGCAAAACAATTGCCCAGCTTGTCGGCTTGCATTATAAAGAAGAAGAAAGCTTCGTCATTTTATGCAAAAATAAGCTGGCATGCGAACAATTATACAACGAATTAAAACCGCTTCTTCCACAGCTTCAGCTCGTTACAGAAGAACAGAAGGTATATATGAAGGGGCTGCTTATCATGCCCGGCTATATGGCGAAAGGCTTTGAGTTTACAACAGTTCTTGTAGCGGATGCCAATGCCCATGTATACAGGGAAGAGATGGATGCGTATTTACTGTATACAATTGCTTCACGTGCGACACGTCACTTATTTCTAGTAACGGACGGAACATTACCAAAAGCGCTTGCACACATCGGAGAACAGTATTATCGTAAAGAAGTGAACATTTAGCCGCCTTAATGCGTCTAACCAAAGAGGACTACTTTTTTAGGAGATACAAATGGAAAATTTTGATTTGATTTTAGTGTTAAAGCATTTTATTATCGGTATTGTTCAAGGTTTAACTGAACCGATTCCGGTGTCATCAAGTGGGCATGTCATGATTGTAAGTGAAATTCTGGGAATGGGCGAACAGGGCTTTACATTCGCAATCCTAACGAATACGGCATCATTGATTGCAATTATGTTTATTTACCGTGAAGATATTATTCGGTTAATTACTGGATTTTTACTGTTTATTAAAACACGTAATGCGCGATACCGTAAAGACTTTAATTTTGCGCTTTACGTCATTATCGGCTCGATTCCAGCAGGTGTTTTAGGGGTTTTGCTAAGCGATGTTATTGCAGACAGTGTGAGCATGACGACAATCGCGATTATGCTGTTCGTGACAGGGATTGCCTTATGGTTAATTCGTAATTTACGCGGAACGAAACGCGACGGGGATTTATCAGCAAAGGATGCCTTATTAGTAGGTTTTGGGCAGGCAGTTGCATTAACACCGGGGATTAGCCGATCGGGTGCGACAATTATTTCGGCAATCGCTGTTGGAATGAAACAGGAAACAGCACTGCGTTTCTCATTCATGCTGTATATTCCGGTGAGTTTAGGCGGTGTCGTTTTAGGGTTTACAGACTTCCTCGATGAGCCAAACAAAATGGATTTAGCCCTTCCGTATACAGTTACATTCCTTGCGACATTGTTTATGACATATTTCGCCATGCGCTGGTTCATGGGTATTATGAAAAACGGAAAGCTGCATTACTTCACGTATTACTGCTTTTTAGTTGGTATTTTATTATTAATATTCTTTTAGCATGGATAAACACGCTTGTAGTCTTAAAGGCTATAAAGCGTGTTTTTTAGTTCAAAGTAAGGTAGGGGTTACCGGTAATTTTCCATTTATTTTCCCAAATAAAACGGAATTACTTTCTCTATTTTTTCGAGTATTTGCATAACCTAATTTATCAGCCTTCCAAACCAATTTAGCACTCTATTTTTGTCAAATTCAACTGGTCCAGTAAAAAAAGATTGACAAATGAAGCAAATTTTTATTTAATTAGTTAGGTTAACTAACCATTTTAGCAGAAATAGGGAGGTAATATAATTATGACTTTCTTTTTACAATTGCACCGTTTTCATAAACGATATACGCAGCGTCTTACTAATATATTGGCAGTGCATGAACTGTCTAATGCCAACTGGTCTTTAATGCATTATTTGGCGAATGAAGAGCAGGCAACAATGAGCCAGATTGCGAAATATTGGGATGTTGAGAAGCCGACTGTTTCCGCAAATGTTAAGACATTGACGAAACAAGAGCTTATTCAAATGAAACAAGGCAATGACAGACGGGAAAAATATATAAGTTTGACTGAAAAAGGAGAAAGATTGTATAAAAATATTTCCCCGGAAATTAAATTTCTACAAAATCAGCTATTAAACAACCTGTCAGACGAACAACAGGAGCTTTTCGAAAAAGCACTGTCTGATATGGAGAAAATATTGAAAGAAGGGCTAGAATGAAGGGAACAAAAGAGCCAATCTGGACGAAGGATTTTATCATTGTATCGATCATTAATTTTATAGCAATCTTAATATTCTTCCTGCTAATGGTGACCATTTCAAGTTATGCAGTAGACACGTATCAAGTTTCTACAAGTATAGCAGGACTTGTTTCAAGTATTTTTATTATCGGATCATTGATTGGTCGGATAGGGGCGGGACGTCTCATCGGCAGTATCGGACCACAGAAGATGCTTTTAATTGGTCTTATTATATTTTTCGTAACAACAACACTTTATTTAATGGAATGGGGCGTTGTTTATTTATTGATTATCCGCTTATTACAAGGGATAGCTGTCGGAACGGTCGGAACAGCTACAGGTACGATTGTTGCTATGATTTTACCCGCATCACGTAAAGGGGAAGGGATTGGATACTTTAGCTTAAGCGCTATTTTGGCGACAGCAATAGGGCCATTTGTCGGAATGTTTATGCTGAAGCTTGAAAATGGCTTTGATGTTATTTTTTATATGAACACTGCGCTTTCGCTTATATTACTAATCGCTTATTTCTTTGTTAAAATTTCCTTACCGCAACCGAATAAACAAAGTGGAAATCAGGAAGAAAAGCTTTCATTTCTGGAAAAATTCATTGAACCAAAAGCGCTTCCGATTTCATTTATTGCCTTATTAATTGGCTTTGCATACTCGGGAGTTATGACGTTCATTACGTTTTATGCAAGAGAAATCAATTTAGTGGAAGCGGCAAGCTACTTTTTCTTAGCCTATGCGGGGGTTGTCGTTATTTCTCGTCCATTTACCGGGAAATTGATGGATGTGCGTGGTCCGAATATTATTGTGTATCCATGTATTGCCGTTTTCGCGATTGGAATGTTGCTATTCAGTCAGGCATCAGCAGGCTGGATGCTGTTACTTGCAGCTGTCCTTATTGGCTTTGGCTACGGGAACTTCAATTCCATTGCCCAAACGATTGCAGTTAAAGTAACGGAGCCACATCGATTTGGCTTAGCAACATCCACATACTTCATTTTGTACGACTTAGGATTAGGTGTCGGACCATTCATTTTAGGGATGATTGAACCTTATACAACATACCGTACAATCTTCGTATCGATGATTCCGCTAATTCTTGTCTGTATTCCGTTATATTATTTATTAGTAGGAAGAAAGCGAAAGCTGGCATAAGTTCTGTTTAGGTAATTATTCAGAATGACAGTTTCATGTCATTAACTTACTAGCAATAAGCATGTATCTTCTTAAATGGTACATGCTTATTGTTTATTCGTTTAAAAAGTGATAAAATTTTGAAAATTACAAAAAGGAAGAGAGTCTATTATGCAATATTCTGATAGCATTTTAAAAACACCATCATCATTCATCCGAAATATTTTAAAGGTAACGGATGCATACGACGTCATTTCATTTGCGGGAGGCTTGCCAAATCCAATCTCATTTCCAATTGATGAGTTAAAGCAGTCGGTAAATGATGCGATTAATGCAAATGGTGCAAAGGTATTTCAATATTCTACGACGCAAGGTTATTTGCCGCTACGTCAGTATATTGCAGAAAAATATAATAACAAGCAATCGAACTTAAATTATAAAGCAGATGATGTACTAATTACGACAGGATCCCAGCAAGCATTAGAGCTTATTTCCAAAGTTCTGCTGAACAAAGGGGACGGGGTTGTTATTGAGGAGCCCGGTTATTTAGGAGCGATCCAGGCATTTACATTACGTGAACCAAGTTTCTATGGTGTAACACTGGAAACAGAAGGACTGAATGTAGAACAGTTGAAGGATGCACTAAAACAGCCGAATGTGAAAATGGTATACACAGTTCCGAATTTCCAAAATCCTACTGGGTTAACGTATACGAAAGAGCGCCGTGAAGAAGTATTTGAAGCGGTAAAAGATCAAGATGTCATTTTTATCGAGGATGATCCATACGGTGAGCTTCGTTTTACTGGGGAACACTTGCCATATATCGCAGCTGGGAAGATGACAAACAGTGTCGTATTAGGTTCATTTTCAAAAACGGTTACACCGGGTATGCGCCTAGGTTATATTTTGACGAAAAATCATGAACTTCTAAATCATGTCGAAACAGCGAAGCAGGCAACGGATTTACATACAAACATTTTCGCACAATACATTTTGCATCAGTATTTAACGACGAATGAGTATGAAGCGCATGTTGAGAAAATTATAGCGCTCTACAAAACGCAAGCAGATGCGATGCTGGCTGCAATGGAAAAATACTTCCCGCCATATGTGAAATATACAAAACCTGAAGGCGGTATGTTTGTATGGGTAACTCTTCCGGAAGGCGTAAATGCGCTTGATAAGTTTTCGGAAGCGATGGAGAAAAAAGTAGCATTCGTGCCGGGGAATCCATTTTATACGAATAAAGAATCAGTTAATACACTGCGTCTAAACTATACAAATGCAACACCTGAAATTATTGAAGAGGGTATTAAACGTTTAGCGGAAATTTTATAAGTAAATTTAGGGAAGCTATTGCTTGGAGGAATCCGAGTAATAGCTTTCTCTTATATTGTAAGTTTCTAGAAGGAAAAAAGGGGAATAATAATATAATTATATTAATTGAGAGCACACGTTGAGTGAACTAGAGAAGCGATTGCACCATTTCAGGTTTTTCCGCTGTCACCGGTCCTATATCGTCAATTTACATAAAGCAAGGGAAATCCTTACGTGGACCTGCAACAGTTACAGCTTATCCCTTTAAGGTACAAACAAATCATAAGTACCATTATCACGCACAAAACTTACGGAGCTATAAGAAATTGTCGGAATATAGATTTCCTGGGAAATAGCCCGTGCAATTCATCGAATTTTAACACCAAACACCTTCAATTTGCGACAATTCACCCTCAAAATAATGCTGTCATTTCCATTCTCCCTTAAATTAAAGGTAACAACGAAACCAAGGAGGAACAAATGATGACAAACATTATTGAAGTTCAAAATTGGCAAATGAAGTTTGGGAATTATTCAGGAAACGTACGAAAGATGAATAGGCTTGGAAATAGAAATAGCTGTGCCGAAGTCTAAGTTTCGGAACAGCTGTTTTTTATCGTTATGAAACTATAAAAAGAAGCATACCCGATAGAGTATGCTTCTTGCAACTAACTATGTGAACTTAATTCCTTAGAATTAAAGTTTTGTTACGTTAGTAGCTTGTGGGCCACGGTTGCCTTCTTCAACGTCGAATTCAACTTTTTGACCTTCGTCTAAAGTTTTGAAACCTTCGCCTTGGATAGCTGAGAAGTGTACGAATACATCGTTACCGCCTTCAACTTCGATGAAACCGAAACCTTTTTCTGAGTTAAACCATTTTACTGTACCTTGTTGCATGAGAGAAAACCTCCAAAAAATTAATTAATTGAATTGCTAAATGTATAAAAAATTCACACATTAAAAAAGGGAGCGTACACGTTCACTTTTTTAATATGTGAATTGATCGTAAACAGCTTAAGCAATTTAATTAACTTTATTGTATAACAACATTATCCAAATGTCTACTAAAAATTCTCCAAATACAGAAGAAAATTTTGATTTTTCGTACAAATGAAGGGAAAGTACGATTATCAGGAAATAAATTAACAGTATTTTACTAGCTACTTTCGGAATAATAAGTAAATTTTTGTGAATTTATTAAATTTCATTTAGATAACTCGGTGTTTGTATAATTAAAATAAACTGAATGGATCAATTGGTTTATGGGAATTAACGTGTCGTGTATGTTTTTTAGACTGCTTTCATCCCTGTATAATTAATTGTTCCCCCTATTTTGAAGTTTTAAACATCATTGTTGTAATTATTTTATTGAAGTTACCTGAACAAAATCGAATGATTGTTCATAATCTCTAAAAAAGTTGAACCAGTAGGCCAGGTGACGAAGGCTCTAGAAGAAATTGCTCAAGGAAACTTATCGATACAACCATTGAAAATTAAAAATAAAGACGAAGTGGGTATGATGGGGCAAAGTTTTAATGAAATGCTGACAGATCTTCGAAGTATTGTCTCGAATGTAAATGAGTCGTCTATGCAGGTGGCTGCAAATGCTGAAGAACTTTCGGCAAGCTCGCAACAAAGTTTGGCCTCATCACAGATGGTGGCAAAATCAGCCGAGAATCAGTTGACTACAAGCACAGAGCAAGCGCACCATATGAATGCATCGATTGGTTCAATGGAAGAGCTGCGTACAAGTGTTGATCAGATTTCAGGTGACAACGAACAAATGCTGAATGCCACTACTGATGTCAAAGATTTAATTGATCAAGGAGCGACAACGATTCAAAATGTTGTGGACCAAATGCAAACTATTCATACGACGTTTAAAGATACTACACAAATGATGAATACAATGTCCCAGCATTCGAGCAGCATTCAAAATATTACAGGTATTATTACAGACATTGCTGACCAAACAAATCTGCTAGCATTAAATGCTGCAATCGAAGCAGCGCGTGCAGGAGAGCATGGGAAAGGGTTCGCAGTTGTAGCGGAAGAAGTACGGAAGTTAGCGGAGCAATCGAAAAACTCAGCGACAGAAATTGGCGGTATGGTACAGCAAATTCAACAGACATCGAGTAAGGCAACGAAAACAATTGTGGACGGCGGTACAATGGTTGATGAAGGAATGGAAAAAACATCTGAATCACTACGTGTATTCGGGGATATTGAAAACGGTATTGGAGAAGTGGTTTATTGTGTGGAGTCTGTATCTGCAGCAATAGAAGAAATTCAGGCAATGACAGGCTCGGTAACAGAAAGCATGAGATCTGTTCAAGACCTTGCAGCAATAACAGCCGATAGTGCAAGCGACACGAGCGCGGCAACAGAAGAAATTTCGAGCAACGCTTATTCCCTATCTGAACTAGCTGAACAGCTGCAGCGAGAAGTTAGTCACTTTAAACTATAATTGGAAGGGGCCATTAGCTGATATCAGTTAATTGCTCTTTTAATTGTATGCTATAGTAAAAACAAGGATTTTTGAAAGGATGAAACATATGGTTAAAAGCTTAGTATTAGCAGAGAAACCTTCAGTTGCACGCGATATTGCGAATGTCCTGAAGTGTCATAAAAAAGGCAATGGATTTTTAGAAGGAGACAAATATATCGTCACATGGGCGTTAGGACATTTAGTAACGCTGGCGGATCCGGAAAGCTACGACGAGAAATATAAGAAGTGGGATTTAGCCGATTTACCGATGCTGCCGGAACGTCTGAAATTAACAACAATCAAGCAGACAAGCAAACAATATAATGCGGTTAAATCACAGCTAACGCGCAATGATGTTAATGAAATTATCATTGCAACAGATGCCGGTCGTGAAGGGGAGCTTGTTGCCCGCTGGATTATTGAACGTGCAAAAGTAAATAAACCGGTTAAGCGTTTATGGATATCATCTGTTACCGATAAAGCAATTAAAGAAGGCTTTGCGAATTTAAAGCCAGGGAAAGCGTATGAAAACTTATATTATGCAGCTGTTGCCCGAAGTGAAGCCGACTGGTATATCGGGCTGAACGCAAGTCGTGCATTATCGACGAAATTCAACGCACAGCTTAATACAGGTCGTGTACAGACGCCGGTTGTCGCAATGGTTGCGGCCCGCGAAGATGAAATTAAGCATTTTAAACCTCAAACGTATTATGGGATTGAAGCCCAAACGAAAGAGCTGAAATTAACTTGGCAAGATCAAAATGGCAATTCGCGCAGTTTTGATAAAGAAAAGATTGACCGAATCGTTAACACACTGGATAAGCAAAATGCGAAAGTAATCGACATTGAACGTAAACCGAAAAAGACATTCTCACCAGGGCTATATGATTTAACTGAATTGCAACGTGATGCAAACAAACTATTTGGCTATTCGGCAAAAGAAACGTTGAATATTATGCAAAAGCTATATGAATCACATAAAGTGCTCACATACCCGCGTACGGATTCACGTTATTTATCATCTGATATTGTCAGCACATTGCCTGAGCGTCTTAAAGCATGTGCTGTAGGGGAATATCGTACTTTAGCAAACAAAGTACTGACAAAGCCGATTAAAGCAAGTAAATCGTTTGTTGATGATAGTAAAGTATCGGATCACCATGCCATTATCCCGACTGAAGAATATGTAAACTTTGCGAACTTCAATGATAAAGAGCGCAAAATTTATGATTTAGTCGTAAAGCGTTTCCTTGCGGTACTTTTCCCTGCACATGAGTTTGAGCAATTAACGGTTCAAGCCGAAATCGGGAAAGAGAAGTTCATCGCACGCGGTAAAACGGTAATTACTGCCGGGTGGAAAGAAGTGTACTCGAATCGTTTTGATGACGAGGAAACTTCAGAGGATGTAAAGGAACAGCTGTTGCCACGCCTTGAAAAAGGACAAGTGCTAAACGTGTCATTACTAGCCCAAACTTCAGGACAAACGAAACCGCCAGCACGTTTTACAGAGGCGACGATATTGACAGCGATGGAAAATCCGGCAAAATATATGAACACGCAAAATAGAGCTCTTGCCGATACATTAAAATCAACTGGAGGGTTAGGGACTGTTGCGACACGTGCTGATATAATCGATAAATTGTTCAATTCATTCCTTATTGAAAAGCGCGGAAAAGACATTCACATTACGTCAAAAGGCCGCCAGCTGCTTGATTTAGTGCCGAATGAACTGAAATCACCGGAAACTACAGCACAGTGGGAGCAAAAGCTTGAACAAATTGCTAATGGCAAGCTGAAAAAAGATGTCTTCATTAATGAAATGAAACAACACACAAAAGCAATCGTTGCTGATATTAAAAACAGTGATAAAAAGTTCAAGCACGATAATATTTCAACGAAGACCTGCCCGGATTGCGGAAAGCCGATGCTTGAAGTAAACGGGAAAAAGGGCAAAATGCTTGTATGCCAGGACCGTGAGTGTGGTCACCGCAAAAACGTCTCACGCGTAACGAATGCCCGTTGCCCGCAATGTAAGAAAAAGCTGGAGCTGCACGGACAAGGCGATGGTCAGATTTTTGTATGTAAATGTGGTTACCGTGAAAAATTATCCGCATTTGAAGCACGCCGTAAAAAAGAAGGCGGCGGTAAAGTTGATAAGCGCAGTGTACAAAAATACTTGAAGCAGCAGGAAAAAGAAGTTGAGCCAATTAATAACGCATTTGCAGATTTATTAAAAGGCATGAAGTTTGATGAGTAATCATTTTGAATAATTAAATGCAAGATTGGAAAACCGTACTTTAAATAAGTGCGGTTTTCATGTTTTAAAGGGGTTCTGGAGTTTCTACTATATTAATCAATAAATAGCGTGAGAATGGAATCTATTGGAGCTTCACCATTCGCAACTGCCATCACTTTATCAACATACTGCTTGTCGATTAAATACTTTAACGGCTGCTCTACTGTATTAAAATGTTTGAATGTTTCCCGTGCTATCTCATCCCATTCTTTATAATAGGTTAAGTAGTCATTTGCCGTTACTTTTGTTCTTGATGTGCCTTCCTCAGGGATGCACTCAAAATCCTCATCATCTCCCAAAGTGCCGTAATCACATGTTAATTGCTCGCCAGGTTGAATGTCTTTTGCAGCCATTTGAAAATTATAAGCTGTATCGACACAATTTGGATTGAAACTGTGATTCATGTATTTTGCGTGATCCCAATGAAGAACATAAAGGCCGTCAGAATCTAAATATGCATATTTATAGACATCCGCTTTTTGCAAATCACCAAGGGTTTCAATGAATTCCTCTGTCAACATCAGGTCAAGGTCATCTTTAATCCAGACAATCGTTCCTTTAGGAATTAATTTTGTTGCAAAGACACCGACGCCTACCTCCTCACTAACGAATTGAATTTCTGTATCCGGGTGCATCATTTGTTATTCCTCCTAAAAAGTAATCCCATTCAAATGTTATGTTGGACGGGGATAAGTCATTTCCTTGAAATCAGATTGTTTTAATATGTTTATGTCATTACTTTCTATTTGGAATAGGCTTTCGTCTTTTTTTAAAACGCTATGATGCACGTGAATTTCACGTTATATTGCGGAATCCATTTCATTAGAAAACCATGTAGAATAATTACTGTTCTACATGGTTTATTTCACAAGCCTAACGTGATTATTGAATTCTCTTTATTCTTTTGTGCAATAATCCATCCGAGCTGTTATTCTCACCAAAAACAAAATCCGGCATATAGTAAGCTAAATATTTTCCGTAATTACTTTCCGTCTTCATTAATAACTCATCGACATAATAGGCACCTAAAGGAATCGTATCTAATAGTAAACTTGCGGTACCTGCATATATTCCGCACGCTACCTGAAAGTATGTGGCACTTGTGTTGTATTTTTTAAATATATCTTCACTTTTCATCGTGTTATACATATAGATTTCCTTATCTTCGTAAACTAAAAGAACCCCGACAAGATCTTCTCCTTCAACTTCTCCCTCAGCAGGGTCGATTAACGCTTGATTCCAATTCCAAAGGTCATCCACATCATCTAAATTATTTCGGATTAATTCCGTCGTATGTTCATTAACCCGATAAAGAAAGCCCAACTCAAAATCAAACAGTTTTCCTAATGACAGTACTTCCTCATGGGGCATGAGACATCCATAAAATTCTCGATCTCTTAACGTAACCTTAAATTCGGTCGCATACACATGATCGTACATGTAGAGCGGAATCTGATCACGGACAAACATAGGATAGCTTAAAATAGCTTCATCGAGAAAACATTCAACAGACCATGTTGTATAGATCGTTTTAGGATCGACAAGGTTTTCGTCTTTATAAAAAGAACTGTCATGCTCAAAAATATAGCAAGCTAAAGGTGGGTCACTCGTATGTTCCTTCAATAATTTAATTGCCATCCATTGCACGACACCGGGATTCATACCTGAGCCTATAATAGCTCTCGTATTGGTAATGGCATCTTTCTTTTTTTCGAACCGGGTATATCGTTCGGTAAGCGGAAAGCCATACAAGCTTTCGTCTAGATCAACTGCAGTGTTTTCTAAGGCTGAGTTTATATAATGAACGCCAAGCTTATTGCAGCATTCGACCATTTCGATGGTATCGGCCCAGGATACATCAATCACTAGTTTGGTGCTGGTTGATTGTAAATGTTCGATAAATTGATCAAGGTTATTCAAATCAAATTGAACGGTAATTATTTTATCCTTTAAATTAGGGAACAGTTGATGGTAGTAATCCATTGTTTTTTGTTTGATATCAATTAAGTAAAGCTTTGAAGTTACAATAAAATGGTGGATGGGATCATTTTTATCGGTAATCGAGTGATTTAAAATCGATAAGATAGACTTCGCAACACCACCCGTACTGCCAAGAATTGTGATTGTATATTCATTTAGTTGAACCACAGCAAAACATCCTTTACCTGTAATTCCTATAGCGTATGAAATTTTGGTGGGGGGTGTATGTATGACTAACTAGTTTAGAAAAATAAATTTAGTATGAAAAAAATACCATTTTCTCTTGTGGAGAATAATGGTATTTAAAAGGCTCTATTTTAAGCAATATTTAGCAACGACTTCAGCTCCAGCTTTTGCTGCAACTAATAGTGCCCGTTCGTCAATATCAAACTTTGGGTGATGGTTCATATAAGGTACATCTAAATACGTCGGTTGGCAGCCAATATAATAAAAAGTGGAAGGCTTTGCGAGTGCATAATAGGCAAAGTCCTCGGATCCGGAGAATAAAGGCGCTTCTTCAACGGCAATGATTTCTTCCTGTTCCGAAGCTTCAAGTGTTTCTACTACAAAGTTTGTTAAGTCTTCATCGTTTACTAATGGAGGGTAATCCTTTTTGTAAGTGAGCGTACAAGTAACACCAAATTGGATCTCCAAACCATCTACTAAACGTTTGATTTCCTGCTCAATCGTAGCGTGAACTGTATCGTTCATATATCGGACATCACCTTCAAGTGTTACCGCATCTTTAATGACATTGAACGTGCCTTTTCCATCAAAGGAACCGATTGTGACGACACCCATATCATACGGGTTTAATCGTCTGCTAATAACCGTTTGTACTGTTGTTACAAAATTCGAGGCTGCAACAATCGCATCGTTTGCCAGATGAGGGGACGAACCATGCCCGCCTGTACCATGTACGACCAGTTTAAAAAATGAGCGACCGGCCATTGCAGCACCAGCACGGTAACCGATATGACCAACCTTAAATGTTGGAAATAAATGTGCTCCGACAATAATTTCACAGTCATCGAGCAAGCCGGAAGCCATCATACTTTTCGCACCACCAGGGGGTTTTTCCTCTGCATGCTGATGAATAATTTTTACTGTTCCGTGCAGTTCATCCTTTAATTGAATAAGGCAGTCCGCTAAAACAAGCAAATACGCAGTGTGACCGTCATGACCGCAAGCATGCATGACACCAGGGTTTTTCGATTTGAATGGGACATCTGTTTCTTCTTCAATTGGCAAGGCATCAAAATCTGCACGTATTCCGATGACGGGACCCGGATGACGGCCATGGATTTCTACAATGATTCCGTAGCCATTTCCGACATTACGGTGGATCGTTATGTTTTTATTTTCATAGAAATCCGCAATATATTGCGCCGTTTTCATTTCTTCAAACGAGAGTTCAGGATGTTCATGAAGATGGCGGCGAATCGCAACCATCTCATCATTCCGAGCTGTTAACTTATCCATTAATTGTTGTTTAATTGTCATGATGCTTGTTCACCTGCTTTCATTTTTTCGAGAATTACGGCAAAGAGTACTGTTCCTGCAATACAAATAAATGTTTGGAATGACGGCGGAACAGGACCAAGCGCTGCAAAAATACCTAACCCGATTGCACCGATTCCCCAAACAGGCTTTTTAAGGGCAAACTGTGCGAGCACGCCTCCAAAAATAGCCGGCAATACAAAGCTGAAGCTCGCGCGGATTGACTCAGGCAGCGCATTAATTAAGTAAGAACCACCTAAAATTACAGCAATTAGCATTGTTGTATTCACAATCGAAGCAGCAGAAATTGCTAATGTCGCTGTAACTTCACCTTTGCGTGTCCCTGGCTCTGCTTTCACGATGGATTGTGCAATAGATGCGCTAGGTAAACACATATTCCCGATATTACCTGTCAGAAAGGCCAGATACGTACCCGACACACCTAAAATCGGGTAATAGCTAATTGGCTCGACAAACCAGATGATTGCTACAACGGCCCCGTAACTTAAAAATCCTGTTAAGATAACAGACCAACCTGGATGGTACCCTAGACCAAATGATAAATAGAGGGGAAGGGCAATCGTACAAATGATGACACTCCAAATAGTAAGACGCCCCCAGAAATGTGCCTGACTATGAAACGTTGCAAAGTTTTCCTCGCTTTTTGCAGGTGAAGCATCTGTTGTGTGACGCTCTAAAACGACCATTTAAATCATCCTCCTTCAATTAGATTAAGAAATACCCGACGCTCATACCGATTAAAATAACTAATCCTAGTGACCACTCACGGAGCCAATTCTGGTTAAAGCGTTGAGCTGCCCACATAATAACCGGCATTACAAGTAAAGCGACTATAAAAATAATCGTTTCATTCATACCTTTTGCGATCTGGCCACCACCAAAATATCCGAAAGCACCAATCATTGCTGCAGTCGAAATGACACTTAACCATTTTGCCCGATTGCCGCCACCGCTCGTTAACTTACTTTGAAGGCGACCAAGAGATTTCGTAAACAATGCTGTAACAATCAACCATCCCATGCCTCCTAAACACATTGTCCAAACTGCTGCTGTAAATGCTTGTGCTGAGAAGCTTTTGTCACTTAACTCTTCACCCGCTGCTTCGGCCCCAAGACTTGCTCCTACTGTTTCGATCGGTGCTGATCCGACAATACCAATTCGCATCATTGTCGTTGGTTCACCAATTAAAGTAATTAAAGAAATGGCTACGATAATAATGGCAAATGATGGACCTAATGAACTAATTGCACCTGTTCGAATAATTGAAGTGACTTCCTTGTTCGTTAAGCCTACTTCTGGTGCTACTTTCTTTGAAATCCGTATAAAGACAATGGCTTGGAAAATTACAATGAGTACAACGACAAATGCTATAACCCATAAAATCGGATGATCCATAATCTCTGATGCTAAGTTCATAAAACCCCTCCTTTAAATTGACGAACAATTCAGTTTTTTAATACTATACTTTGTTTTCTTGTTGCGAAACAATGTGTAATCCTCTATATTTATAAATAAAATTATGGAATATTCTATATATTTCAGAAAGAGGGGAATGTCTATGTCAGATGGACAAGAAGCAATTCTACGTCACTTAACACTTTCAAATAAACAGTTATCTATCCTCGTGGAAAGTATCCGGACAATCACTTCCAAACTTCATATTGATGAAGTATTACATACAATCATGCGGCATGCACTGAACGTTATTCCTGAAGCAGATGCAGGGTATTTAATGCTTTTTGATGAACAGAAACAGTGTCTAATTCCGAAAACCTATATTCATTTCCCGCCACTTATTGAACAATTTCAAACAAAGCCGAATGAGGCCATTACTGGTCGTGTATTTGCGACAGGAATCGGTGAGTTCTTTAACAGTTACGATGAAATTATGGCTGCTATGTACCATCAAAATGTAAGCCCGCGTAATTTACAGACAATATTAAAGAGCGCACATGTTCCGCAAGCAGCTCTTTGTGTACCGATAACTGTTGATGCTAAGCCAATCGGCATCATGATCCTTCACCAACTTCGAAAGAAAAGAGACCTCACACAAGAAGATCTATTATTTTTTCAAGCCTTTGCCGATCAGGTAGGGGTGGCAATTCAAAAAGCCCAGTATTATGAACAGATGACTGAGAAAGTAAAAGAAGCGCACGAATTATCTCTGGCATTAGAGACAAAACATACCCTTCTTAAACAGCGCTATGATGTGCATGCTACATTAAATCAATTGCTCTTACAAAACGAACCGATCTCCGTCATTTTAAATGAACTAAAAAACTTAACACAATTACCAATTGGTTTTTATGATGCATATGATGATATGTTTTTTGAAGATGATCAGTCCATTCCCCCTCACACAAAAGCTAAAATAAAAAAACAATTATTCTTGAAAATGAAGCCATTTGAGTATCGGCTTAAAAATGACCGCAGCTTTATTGTTTATCCTCTCTATAATTTGGATATTTGTTTAGGGAGTATGATTATTGAACAGAAAGGCATCATTTCCTACAAAGATCAGCAAACACTGGAGCAGGGGGCCAATATTTTAACACTGCAAATTTTACGCAATAAAAATGTTCTGGAGCACCATAACAAACGAATGCAGGAAACATTCCAGCATATCATCGATGCACCTAATCAAAAAACAGTTGCTTCTATGGCATATCAACTTGATCTAGATGTGCTGGACTACTACCGATTATGTATTTTCGAGTTCAAACAAACGGCCGACATGTTATCGATTGAACAATATTTACATCAGTTCATCTCCATGCTAAAGGAACTATTTACAGGTGAACGGAAATTACTTTTTTATGAAAAAAACAAAATCACTCTTTTAATCGGTGTGCCGTCACCAGCAATGCTTACAACATTAAACGAAACACTCTCGCGCCTACAAAAAAAGTGGCAATCACTGCATAAACCGCTTTTTCGGTGCGCAATTAGTAAACAATATAAAACCCTACAGACAGTTTCTTCTCTATACGAAGAAGCGCTGCAAACATTGCGCTTTTTACATGTACGTGATGAATGGACAATTACGAGCTACGATAAAATCGGTCTCAACCAGCTGATTTTACAAGTCCCGCCAAAAGACTTGGCAAACTTCATTCATGACCAAATCGGTGAGTTATTGACTAAAGCCAATAAAAGTCACCTGTATGAAACATTGTTGGCCTATTTCAGATTTAATCGCTCCGTTCAGCAAACAGCACAGCATTTACATATTCATACCAACACTTTGTACCAGCGATTAAGCCGAATTGAGCAAATATTAAATATCTCGTTTCAAATACAGGAAGATGCACTGAAAATACAATTAGCTTGTTATTTAAAAGAAAATTACTTAACACCTGTAAAAAAACGAGAGTAAATATAGGGGAGTGAGGGGGACAACTGTCATGCTAGAAAATTAATACATCTTAATAAAAATGTATACTAAAATTTCAAGTGAGTATAAAATAGGACAAGTTAGCATGGGTGTAGGAAAGTGACTTTGTATTTAGGAGATATGGTGCAGAATTTTAATAGTTGACGAAGTAGCACGGCCTACATACCTACAGAAAAAGTTGAAAAAATAGAGGAAGTGAAACAATGGATTGGTTCGGTAATATATTGGGTGAAGTGAATACAATATTATATTCATATGTATTAATAATTTTACTAGTAGGAACAGGCATATTTTTAACGGTTAAAACAAAGTTTATTCAATTTAGATTAATAGGTGAAATGTTTAAACTTATAACAGAATCGGCGCCAACAGATAAGTCAGGAAAAAAAGGTATATCTTCTTTTCAGGCTTTTACAATTTC
Organism: Solibacillus sp. NPDC093137; assembly: GCF_050280445.1. Classification (NCBI taxonomy): domain Bacteria; kingdom Bacillati; phylum Bacillota; class Bacilli; order Caryophanales; family Caryophanaceae; genus Solibacillus; species Solibacillus sp. NPDC093137. The sequence continues at coordinate 2,323,958 of NZ_JBNNVH010000001.1, read as the reverse complement.
TGCTGCTTCTCGAATTGGAACAGGTAATATAGCGGGTGTCGCGACAGCAATTGCTCTTGGCGGTCCCGGTGCAATATTTTGGATGTGGATGATTGCGCTTATCGGTGCAGCATCTGCGTTAATTGAAAGTACACTAGCACAAGTATATAAAGTGAAAGATAAGAGTACTGGATTGTTTCGTGGTGGTCCTGCTTATTATATGGAAAAAGGTTTAAATAAAAGATGGATGGGCATTCTTTTTGCCATTGTTATTACTATTACTTATGGCTTTATTTTTAATTCCGTCCAGGCAAATACGATTTCCATTGCATTTGAAGAGAGTTTTGGTGCCAATCGTCTTGTTGTAGGTTTAGTATTGGCTGCTTTAACAGGGATTATTGTTTTTGGTGGACTAAAGAGGATTGTTAGCTTTACTCAAGTAGTGGTTCCTGTTATGGCAATTTTGTATATTATAATCGCACTTATTGTTGTATTCCTCAATATTTCCGAAATTCCGAGTGTATTTCTCCTTATCATAAAGTCTGCCTTTGGATTGGAAGAAGCCTTTGCGGGAATGATCGGGGCAGCAATTATGAATGGTATTAAACGGGGATTATTCTCAAATGAAGCAGGGATAGGTTCTGCACCCAATGCAGCAGCAACAGCAGCTGTTTCACACCCAGTAAAGCAAGGGTTAATTCAAGCCCTTGGTGTATTTATAGACACATTAGTCGTTTGTACAGCAACAGCGGCAATCGTATTATTAGGCGATGCATACCTTCAATCTGACGCAACTTCAGTCAATTTAACGCAAGCCTCTTTAGTCGGAAGTTTAGGTGATTGGGCAGGCAGCTTCTTAGCGATAATTGTATTTATGTTTGCTTTTAGTACGGTTATTGGCAATTACTATTACGGTGAATCGAATATTAGTTTTATAAAAGATTCAAAGACCGGTTTATTAGTATTCCGTATATTTGTCGTACTTTTTGTTATGTTTGGTTCCATTGCAAAGGTACAAGTTGTATGGGATTTAGCGGATCTGTTTATGGCCTTTATGGCGATCATTAACTTAATTGCTATTCTCCAACTTTGGAAAGTGGCCAAACCGGTTATTAATGATTATTTAACTCAACGGAAGCAAGGCAAAGATCCAGTATTCTATAAGAAAAACGTACCTAATTTAGGCGAGGTGGAATGCTGGGGCGAAGATGAAGAAATAGAAGGAAAACGTTAAATTTGAGCTTTCATTCAGGAATACTACTTCGTAAATAGCTATTAAAATTTAAAATGGGGCAATCACTAAATTGGTGATTGCCCCATTACATTATATTAGAAGCGAGTCTAGTTTAACCCGTATGGCTGTAGACCCTTCTTTTTTACTTGAATACGCCACACCTCGTTCTTTGATGATTCGGTTACGTACAGGTACCCATCATGAAAAGCTAAGTTTGTTGCGAATGTTCCTGCATCTCCAGGAAGGCGAATTGTTCCATATTTAAAACCATCTGCGTCAAGCACTACAACTTCTCCAGCTTGGAAATGGGCTACGTACAGATTACCTTCAGCATCTACAGCTAAACCATCCGGACCAATTCCACCTTCAAAACGACCGAAAATAAACGGTGATTCAGGAGAATTTTCAGCATTCACAGAAGGCACAGATAGAATTTGATTCTTATCAAACTCTGAAATATAGACGCGTTGGCCATTTGCTGAAATTGCGATACCATTTGGATAAGCGATATTCTCTGAGAAGAGGATTGCTTCAGTTTCGCCAGGAGGTAAGTAGAAGACACGACCTGTTGGATGAGTAGCACTAGAACCCATCGGCTCAGTAAAGTAAAGTCCGCCCGTTTCATCAAAAACAAGGTCATTTAAACCGTTTAAAGGTTTCCCTTCGTAAGAATTGACTACGGTTTTGCGTTCACCAGTTGCGGGATTGTAGGAATAAAGTTCTCCTTTCCCATCCGTAATAAATAGGCGACCATCTTTATGGAACTTTGCCCCAATTGGCATTAATTTATCTTTATCTCCTAAAACTGGTTTAACTTTATCTTCTTTTATTGTTAGAATTTCACCAGTTGTTGGGCTGACTAACCAGATATTTCCTTTACGATCAAAGTTAATACCTTCCATGAATCCACTACCTGTAGCAACCTTTTCCCATTTACTACTCTGATGAATGATTTCAGAAATGTCATGTCTTTCTTCTGCCGGCACTGGTTTTGTTTCATACAATGTCTTTGCACCAGTGAATGTGACCGTTATAAGTGAGAGAACAAGAACCAATATCCATGCAAGTGCACCTTTTTTAGACCTCATAAATACCTCCTAAATGACAGTGAATTTTTTTGATACAGTATTCCTCAAGAAGAAAGAAGTAATTAATTTATTAACCTTTTTGAATATAAGCGCTTATATTCTTGGTATCATATCATTTGTTCAATGGTCTAAATAGCAGAAAAAGAACTCGAATGAAACTAATAAAAAGTATTATTTTTAGCTATTTAGAAAATTCTTTATTTGTTATACTGGAAATTTAGACTATTATAAAAAATACTTGCTATATAATTGGACTTTTTAACAAAGAATGTAGTCTATAAACATTTGATTTAAAAGAAAGGGGGACAACCTTTTTGCACTCTATACACAAAATAGGTAAAAGTTTTTGGTATATCACCCCAGTCTCGTTGACTGACCGCCCGATTTTAGGAATGGTGGTTGGCAGTAAAAAGACATTAATGATTGATGCAGGAAACTCAGAAGAACATATGCATTATTTTCTGAATGAACTTCAAAAAAGGGGAGTTCCTAAACCGGATTTAGTTGTCCTAACACATTGGCATTGGGATCATATATTTGGTCTTTCCGCATTACCCGATACTGTTTCAATTGCCTCCAAAGAGACTGAAAGGGAAATGGAGAAGCTTATTCCATTTTCATGGTCAGATGAAGCCATTGATGCGCGAGTAAATGAAGGCGTGGAAATTGAATTTTGTGCGAAAGCGATTAAGGAAGAATACACGAATCATCGAAATATTAAAATTACTTTGCCGGATATTACAATAGAGAAAAGGGCAGAGATAAATCTTGGTGATGTGACTTGTATCGTACAACAAGTTGGAGGGGACCATGCTGCAGATTCTGTCATTGTGTATATAAAAGAAGAGAAGATTCTTTTCCTAGGGGACTGCATTTATCCAAGAATGTATGCCGAAAAAGTACACTATACAATTAGTGAAACTTTACGGTTATTAGATGTATTAGAAACTTTTGATGCGGAAACCTATATCCCTTCACATCAACAACCAATTTCAAAAGAAGCTTTCGATAAAGAAGTCGCCATGCTAAGAACGATTGCCAAATATACAAAGGTCTGTAAGGGAGATTTACCGACAATAGTGAAGGAATACGAAAACTATGTAAAAAGGGAACTTACCGAAGATGAATTAGAAACCATCTCCCATTTTGCCGATGGATACTAACTGATTGCGCTCCTTTACGAGAAAAATTACAATTTTGAAGAACCACCTAATTGTTGATATACAACGAATTAGGTGGTTTTTTAAAAAAGACGTTGGACCAAAGAAAAATTAATAGAGAGAACATTTATAAGGTATTCTCTTTTTATTTCCCCCTATATAAGTCAGCTGTTTTCTGTACTGTGCAACTCAAAAACCCCTTTGATTCTTAAAAATTTAAACCATCTGTATTAATTGCCAATTTGACAAAAGTAACAACCTATTTATAATTATAAGTTGTTAGATGTTAATTTTTACATATAACTCGTTCTCAGTAAAACAATCAGAAAGGAAGATTTTATGAAACTCATTAGTTTATCGAAGCTAGGATTAATTTTAGTATTAAGTTTATTATTAGCTGCATGTTCTTCGGAGGCTGAAGATACAGAAAAACAAGCTGTCAACTTAGCCTATGTTGAATGGGAGACTGAGGTTGCCTCCACTCATGTAGTAGGACAAGTTCTAGAAGATTTAGGATATGATGTAACGCTGACGCCTTTAGATAATGGAATTATGTGGGAAGCCCTTGCAAATGGAGAGGTTGATGGCATGGTTTCAGCTTGGCTACCGCAGACGCACGCCCCGCAAGTTGAGAAGTACAAAGGCCGTATAGATGATTTAGGTGAAAATCTGTTAGGCGGAAAAATTGGGTTAGTAGTCCCTAGTTATATGGATGTGGATTCCATCGAAGATTTAACAGATGAAGCGGGTAAAACGATAACGGGCATCGAACCAGGTGCAAATATAACGGGAACTACAGAAAAGGCGTATGAGATATATCCAAATCTTGAAGGGTGGACAGTACTAAGCTCATCTTCAGTAGCAATGACAGGGGCTCTTAAACAAGCGATTGAGAACAAAGAAGAAATCATAGTGACAGGTTGGTCTCCTCACTGGAAATTCAACTTATTTGATTTGAAGTATTTAGATGATCCTAAAGGGATGTACGGAACTGAAGAATATATCGGTACATTTGCACGTAATGGATTAAAAGAGGATAATCCTGAGGCATACAGTGTTCTCGATAATTTCCACTGGACTCCGGAAGATATAGAAAGTGTTATGTATGATATTATGGAAGGCATGGATCCGAAAGATGCAGCAAAAAAATGGATTGAAGAAAATGAAGCTAAAGTTGCCGATTGGACAAAAGATGTTAAATAAGTACCAAGTACCGGATGCACTCAATTTGCTTGTTTTCAGCATATAAGTATCATGCTAAGGAGCGCTGGTTAACGGGAATGCCTGCTAATCACATTTCTATCGCTTTTATTTTTACCTTAGCAGAAAACATACTCTTATCCCCATAAAAAACACCTCCATGTTGATTCTTGGTATTCAATACCCATTTTTCAACAAAAGGTGTTTTTTATTTGTATCATTATTTTAGGTCAGTGCAAAAATACATAAATTATTTCTGTTTGTTTTTTATTTCTAATAACCCATGTCATACATTAGGTGTATACTAGGATATTTATGGAAAGGAGACAAAACTTGAATAAAACCTTACTTAATGCACTTAGAAATGGGGGATTTATACTTTATGCAAGGCATGGAGAAGCGACTGTCGGAAGCGATTTAGCTAACTTAAACTTTCAAAACTGTTTAACTCAGAGAAATCTTTCTGAAATGGGACGTAGGCAAGCAATTTACTATGGAGAAATACTTCGGTATTTAAGAATACCATTCGAAATCCCTGTTTCCTCAAGTCCCTATTGCAGGACAATCGAAACAGCACAGTTAGCATTTGGTAGTGGTAATGTTCAAATTAATCCTTTTTGGGTTGAGATAAACAGGTTAAGCGAAAATTTACCAAGTAATGATAGGCAAATAATTTTGAGTAATCTTCAATCAATTTTAGAATATATTCCGGATAAGGGGAAAAATAAAATGATTGTTGATCACATTTTCCCTGCAAAGGTTGGATTAGGTCCAATCCCTTATATGGGGACAGTTATTATTAAGCCAAAAGGGCGAGGTAACGGCTATGATATTGTTGGTCAACTATCTTTAGAAGATTGGTCTACATTAGATAGTTAGAAGAACATTGTGTGAACAAAAAACCATGGAGACCTAAGCACGGTATTCTCGATTGAATGAACTGATTTACAAATTAGTTATCATCTATATTTAATTTTTCAAACCAGCCGAATGCAACTTCTGCTTTAACTATTTGATTATTAGGTGAAATTAAGAAAATTACAAATGAACTACCTGGTGGGAAAATAAATTTTCCATCTTCATCTAAATCTATATCTGAAAACCGCACTTAAATTTGTTACGGAAATGTACCGTATCATAAGTAAGTGCGGTTTTCTTTAATACCTTCAAGAAAATGAAATTTCTCCAATATAAATCTTAAAACCGATAATTTATGTAGATTTAGTAATGTACAGTAAATCTTCAATGTGTAAGCAATCGTTGTTTATTTTATTTCTGCTACTTTATTTAAGGCAAAAAAAATACACCTGCCAAATGCATTGTAAAAAATGCGGACACGTGGTAAGTTTATATAGATATACATAATTATTTGAACTTGTGTATATTATTCCTTACTTTAAGTATATATAAAAATTCTTTATTAGTCAACTCTTAAATATTTTCAAGGAGTGAATGTTATGAAAGCAGATTTCCTGAACGAACAAAAGAGGTTAAATAGCGTTGTGAACGTAATTAATGATCAAACAATTCAACTGGAATCAGAAACGTTAAAGCTCCGAAATGAAGTAGTAAATACTCGTAAGCATTTTTGGGATGAAATAAAAGTTAATACGGATTCGTTTGATGACTTTTTGGAAACCGTGATTAACTTAAGACAAGAAGCACAGGCATTAGCTGTTGGCGAAAGTACGCACCATCACGCATCCAAAAGATTAGCTGTCTTGCATCGGATGAAGTCAGTCCCTTATTTTGGACGAATTGATTTTCTTGAAGAAGGTTTTTCAGAGCAGGAGAAAATTTATATTGGGATTTCATCTTTGATGGATGCAAGTGGTGAGGACTTCCTTATTTATGACTGGAGAGCACCGATTTCAAGCGTCTACTATGATTATGAGCCTGGTCCCGCACAGTATACAACGCCTGGGGGCAAGGTTTACGGTGATCTCAAGAAAAAGTGGCAATACGTTATTCGTGATGGAAAACTGCAATCTATGTTTGACACAAGTCTCACGATTGGTGACGAAATTTTACAGAAAGTGCTTGGAAAAGGCGCGGATAAGTATATGCAAAGTATCGTAGCAACGATTCAAAAGGATCAAAACCGTATTATACGCCATGATCAAGGGCGTATGCTCATTGTGCACGGTGCAGCAGGCAGTGGTAAAACTTCTGCTGCATTACAAAGAATCGCATTTCTATTATATAAATACCGGGACCGTATAAAAGCCGACCAAATTATATTATTTTCACCAAATGCTATGTTTAATAGCTATGTTTCCAACGTACTTCCGGAGCTTGGGGAAGAAAATATGCAGCAAGTTACATTCCAGGAATATTTGGATCACCGTTTAAGTAAAGATTTTCACTTAGAAAATCCATATCACCAATTGGAATATGTGCTGACTGCAGCAAATAGCCCTTCGTATAGCGCAAGAATAAAAGGCATTCAATTTAAAGCATCTGTTAAATATGTTGAGGCAATTAAATTATACCGTGAAACTTTGGAAAAATCGGACCTGCTATTTAAGGATATAAAGTTCAGAGGGAAAACAATCATATCAGCCCAGCAATTGTCAGAGAAGTTTTATGGGGATCATATTTCACTGAGTTTCCAAAGCAGACTTGAAAAACTGAAAGACTGGCTAATGAATAAAATTAAAGAAATTGAAAAAGTTGAACGTTCTCAGCCATGGGTAGAGGAAGAAATTGAGCTACTAAGTGATGAGACATATCATAAAATTCACAAATATTTAGCGAAGAAAAAAGGCTTTGAACGAGAAGAGCAGGCAGATTACGAAATGGATCATGACGCACTTATTCAAGTAATCGTCCGCCTGAAATTGAAGGCAGTGAGAAAACAAATTCAAACACTCGACTTTATTGATTTAGAAGGCGTGTATAAACAGCTTTTTACAAATCCATTATTGATGCAACAGCGATTAAAAGTAGAAGTACCAAATGAGTGGGAAGCAATATGCGAAGATACACTGCAAATGATGGAGGCGGGAACGCTGTATTATGAAGACGCGACACCATTTCTGTTTTTGCAGGAATTGATTCAAGGCTTTCAAACGAACCGTTCGATCAAGCATATTCTCATTGATGAAGCGCAGGATTATTCGCCGTTTCAATTTGAATTTCTGAAGCGCTTATTCCCTTCTGCAAAAATGACAGTGCTAGGTGATTTTAATCAGGCTATTTTTGCTCATGCGAGTGGAGTGGTAGATTTTCAAGTACTTAACCACCTCTATGGAGAAGAAGAGACGGAAGTTGTCAACATGAACCGAAGTTATCGTTCGACAAAGCCAATTATTGAATTTACACGGAGTCTTATTGCAAATGGAGAAAAAATCATTTCATTTGAGCGCGCAGGCGAGTTGCCGGTATTAAACCAAGTGGAGAATCATACAGAATTGCATCAGCGTATTATGTCTAAAATTTCGGAATTGCAAAGTGAAGGTTATGGCAGTATCGCAGTTATTTGCAAATCAGCAGAAGAAAGTAAGACAGCATTTGAGGCGTTAAATAAAATTGACGGAATTAAACTGATAAAAAGTGGTACAGCGGAATTCGAGCAAGGAATTGTAGTCATTCCTTCTTATTTAGCGAAGGGAATTGAATTTGAAGGGGTCATCATTTACGACGTATCCGAAAACGTATATGGAGACGAAAGTTTACGCAGAATTTTTTATACAGCCTGCACAAGAGCGATGCACGTGCTACAACTATATAGTGTAGGGAAACCGAGTCCTTTTATGCAAAAGCCTTTAAAAGCGAACCTTGTACAACTTGAGTTGAATTCAGAAAGCCTTAGGTAAACATAGTTGTTTCATTAAAACTTAAAGTAAACGGAGCCCGAGTGTGTACCGGGCTCCATTTTAATTTTGGGTCTAAAATCCTTATTACCTGTTATTTCTTAATAACCGGAATCCACATTTCGCCGTATACCTGACCGTTTTGTTGATCCATTACAACTGCTGCGTTTGGACCTCCTACATAGGCATAACCTGTTGCTTCTTGTAATGCTTGTCCAAAGGCAATTCCAGTAACAGTATTGGCCAGCTCTTCTGCAGTAGGAGCTTCGCCTTTAACAACTACGTACTCACCTTTAGGAAATTGGATAACTCTAGTTGCCTCTGGTAATGTTTTATCAGTCAGAACCCCGGCATAATGCATCATCTTATTATTCACTGCTTCGTTCACGATAAAAATATAGTCGTTTGTGGCTACAGCCTTTAATGCATCCAGTCTTCCATCCTCATTGACCGCATGCCAAAAATCGGCCTTTTCTTTATTTATTCCCATATAGTCTGTGTAATCGCTCTTTAGTTCTGTTCCGAAACCTAAAACAACAAAGCTGTCCTTTTCTTCAATCGTGTAATTTGCCATATAAAACCCTTCTTTCAATTTTGTTTTAATCAAGATTTGTTTTTTTACTTGATAGGTTTATAATAGCCATAAATCATGTCAAAATATGATACTGTTTCGGAGGCGCCAATGAAAAAAGTTGAACGGATTAATACAATTATGCGGTATATCAACAACCGTGCTCACTTTACCATTTCTGAAATTATGCAAGAGTTTAATATCTCGCGTTCAACGGCTATACGAGATATTAGAGAAATTGAAACTATCGGGATGCCCCTTGTCGCTGAAGTTGGAAGAGAAGGAGGTTATAGTGTTCTGCATAATTCTGTGCTTCCAGCTGTTCGCTTTACAGATAATGAGATTAAAGCTCTTTTTATTGCCTTTATGGCGACAAGAAATCAACAGCTTCCATATTTAAAAAGTCGCCAGTCTTTAGCTGAGAAACTACTCGGTTTAATTTCAGAAAACCAGCAAGACGACCTTGTGCTGTTAAACCAAATCTTGCTTTTCGAAGGTACGAACCCTCACAATCCGGATTTGCTGGATTTATCCGATTTACCTGATCCTGTGATAGAAAAGCTTATACAAACACTTCTGATTGACCGCTATTTAATTATTTCAGTGAAAGAAGGGAAGTTAATAAAAACATATACAATTTATCTCTTGTATCTTCATCATAAAAAGGGGAACTGGCTGATAGAAGGCTTTGATGCAGGTGAGGAAAAGAATCGGATTTTTCCTGTCTCGCATCTTATCGATATAAAATCGGACGAGGGGAAAAATAGAATCAGTAAGAAGGAGATTTTAGAAAAGCTTAGTGAGCGGAGTAAAGAGAATAACCTTGTACTTGAGCTTGGTCCAAAAGCGATTGCACAGTTTAAAAAATATCATCCTTTAAAGCTTTCTATTTCCTATACAAATCCTTACCAAACGACAGCCGTTCTAGAGGCTTTCATCAATACTGAAAACGAGGAAGACATAGTAGAAATAACGAATTGGCTGCTGTTTCTGGGAGCGGATATAACAATTAGAAAATTGCCGGAAGAAGTGTTAAAAGGGATACAAGAGAGCGTGTCCGTATATTGCCGTTGAAAAACCCACTTAAACTGTATAAGTGGGTTTTATCATTGAAGACAAATTTCAATTTATATCTTTAACATATTGCTCCAGATCAGCGGGAGATTTTAGCTCATTCAGTTCTTTTACAGACTCCGCATCCTCTGATTCATACGAAAAATAAAATCGGGCAGTTCTATCATCCAAATGTTTGAAGTTAAACTCATTATAGGGTAGTTTGCGGTCCCTTTTCGTCAGCTGTTTTTGCACATCTTCATTAAAGAACACAATTTCAATGTTGAAGTAATTTAAATTCTGATTTTTAAAATGCTGAATCATCTTATAGGCTTTCTCCAGCTGGTCGTTTATATTGTTGGAGGATTCCAGAATAACATTTGCAAAGACAATATTTCCGATACCGTTAGCTTCTTTTTGCAAAATCTCTTCGTACGTGTCGTTATGGTCATATCGTGCTTCGATTTCATCCGAAAATGACACATTTACCATATAGGAGTATTTTTCAACCGTTCCATAAAGCTCTTCATACAGCAACCCGAATCGCGTATTCAGTTCATCACGCCAATGGATTTGCAAATACGTATCATAAAACGGCTCCATATCCTCATTTACCGAAACCGTAACTTCCAGATCAGGATTCTTTTTTGGATGAGCGATAATATGGTAATCCCCGAAATCATTGCCCAATGGTTTGGAGTAGGTAGATTCATCAATCACAAAGTCTTCGTTATATTTTTCTTCAAGAGAAGCTTCGGCGGCATTTTCTGCTTTGAAGCCGATAATCGGGTAGTAAAAATAATCAAATGAAGCAATCGTGAGTATTAAAATAAAGAACGCTGGAATCGCCAGTAACGCCAGTAACACTATCTTTATTATTCGCATCGCTGTTTCTCCTAAAACGTATAGCGTGCTACTTGCTCACCTTCAATAACAAGGCCGTCTATTTCCTGGAAGCCCATTTTTTTATAGATGCGCTTTGCATGCTCATTGTCAGGTTCATAGGAAAGGGTAATCGTTTGATGGTGAGGTTCTTTCATTTTCTGAATATCCTCTATAACGAGCTGAACCGCCTCTTTGCCATAACCTTTTCCCTGATGTTTTTGGTCAATCATCATACGGTAAATCCAGTACTCATGGTCTTCTTCATCCAGACCATAAAGCGTGAACCCGACCATTTCCTCCCCATAGTAAATTCCTTTCGCATGGAAGTTTTGCAGAAAGTTCAGCTGTGCCAGTGATACCGCATTCGAGGCGACAAACTTCACTTGATCCTCCCGTACTTTTAGCGAGATCGCTTTTATCCAATTGTCTTTTGTAATCGTTTTTAAATGCAGCATTTTTTCCCTCTCTCATTTAAAGTGAAGTATTGTGCGTTATACACTAACAATTAATACCATAAAAGGGAGTGGAGTTAAATATTACATTTTACCGCATTTCATTATATTAAAAGGAAGTGGAATAACTGCTGAAAGTCCCAACAATCTCTTGTTTATATAACTGGGGGTATGTGGATATAAAGTTTACGATGATTAATCCATTGTCCAGAGCTGGATAGACATCGAATATAAAGCGGTCACCATACCGGATCGCCGTCAATGCAAGCGGCAATTCACGCCTGAATACTTCATAACGCCGCATTGCTGTATTAAAATCCTGTCCTTCTTTGTTAACCATTACATAGGCGTTGTAATAAATATAGTACCCATTCGTTTTCCATTCGCCAATTACTTCATCTCTCATATCATTATTCACTTTGTCCCACGCAAACTGTGTTCCGATTGTTAAAAATAATTCTCCGGTGTTATCAGAATGGGTGAGTGTATGATGTCTTGAAATAACAGGTTCTGTTGCGGTAATACCATCCCTGTATTCAACGGACAGCCTTTCGGGATTAAATTTGTTCATGTCATTGCTCCAATCTTTTTCTTTATTCATATGCATTCTTTTTATTGGGGGTGAAGGGGGCGTGACTATGAGTAATTAACGTTTCATCCAAGTATTTCAAATGTCTATATTGCGAAAAATCATGAACATATACTAGGTTAGAGTTCAAACTTAGTAGGGAGGTGAATCATATGCCATTTTTTGGGCAAAATTCTAGAGCGGGGATGTTTCCGCCAAATGGACAACAATTTGGTCCTCCACCGCAAATGGGCAGACAGCAGATGGGAATGCCTCGATCCAATGAATTTGCAAGACCGAGGGAAGCCTTTTATCCGCCATATCCAGTGAATCCTAGACAGGGGCGGCAGGGGCAACAGCAGTTCAATCCTTATCCCCAACAGCAGCAACAGCAGTTCAACCCTTTTCCCCAACAGCAACAACAGCAGGGGTCTCGCTTTAGCGGTCTATCTGATAATTTAAATACAATGATGGGCCATGTAGGGACATTAACTAATGGAATTAATACGATGAGACAAGTAGGCGCAATGCTGAATCTCTTCAGATAATTAAATATAAAACTCGAAATAACAACTTAGCCTATCAATAGAAAATTATTGATAAGCTTTTTTGTTTCTGTAAATAAAAAGACGCTAACCAACGGCTGTTTGCACAGTTGATTAGCATCCTAATTAATTTTTATTATGCTGATGAAGAATTGTTCTTTTTGATCGTTTTCTCATCCGAATGATGTTCGGGCCGATTTCATTTAATACAATCGCTATGAGGATCAGCACAATTCCGATCCATTGCAAAGCTGTGACCGTTTCAGCCAAAATAATGCTAGCCGATAAAATCGCGACAGGCAGTTCAACAGAAGTTAATATATTCGCCAAACCTCCTGAAATGAGTGGTGCACCGACTGCATAAAACAGTGGCGGCAATACCGCTCCAAACAATGAAACCCCGGCTGCACTCGTCACCAAGTTTCCTTCAAGAGGAAATACAGCAGGAATGTCCTTCATAAAGATAAGAAATACTAAAATCGTGGAACCTGTCACCATTAAAGATGTACGGGTTAATGGATGAACTTCAACAGCAACTTTCCCGCTGAAAAAGATAAAGGCAGCATATGTAAAGGCAGATAATATCCCCATAACAAATCCTTTAATCGGAAGGCCTTGCATATCGCCAGTTAAAATATTCGATGCGAAAAATACACCGATTAAAATAAGAACAATGGCCAATAGAGTAATCGGCGCGGGTTTAATTTTATTGAAAACCCATTCGAACAGAATGCCGATCCAAACGAACTGGAACATTAAAATGATGGCCAGTGAAGCAGGTAAATACTGCATCGCACCATAATAAAAAATACTTGTTAAACCGATAAAACATCCGGTAATCATAATTGGAATGATATTCTTTTTAGTCAGTCCTTTAATTCCGTCGCCTTTTAAGAAAGTGATTGACCACAAAAGCAAAAAGGAGATAATCATTTGGACAAGATTGATTTGTCCAAGTGAGTAACCGTGCCCAAACCCTAACTTAGCGAACACAGGTGTAAAACCAAAGCATCCTGCACCAAGCAGTACAAAGAATACGCCTTTATTTATCTTCATTTCTATAAACCTCCGATAGTGCTTGAGAATAACGATTTTATATTAACATATATAACTTACGGTGGCAGAGTTAACGGGTTTTGTAGGGAATAAAAAACTGGGAAAAAACCAAAAGAATGGGCTCTTTTGGTTTTCCTTTTCTTTACATTTAAACATTGTATAAAGCGCCGTCAATTGTGAACGAAGAAGAGCTTACATAAGAGGCTTCATCTGAAAGTAAGAAAGCAATAACATTTGCTACTTCTTCCGGTTCACCATAGCGTTTCATCGGTACAGCATCATTGTAGGCTGCTTGAGCTGCCTCAGCAGCGCCCGGCGCAACATTTGATTCAATTTTACGCATCATTTGTGTATTGATCACACCTGGATTTACCGTATTTACGCGAACATTATACGTTGCTGCTTCTAAAGCGGCTACCTTATTAAGACCCATTACAGCATGTTTAGAGGAATTATATAGTGCCATACTTGGAGAACCGATTAAACCGGCTACAGATGAAGTATTGACTATAGAACCGGATTTTTGCTCTTTCATTACCGGCAATACATATTTCAAACCGAACAGAACACCTTTTACATTAATGCCATATACAAAGTCGAATTCTTTTTCTGTAATTTCTTCAAGAGGTTTTGCTGGGCCTTCAACACCAGCGTTATTCACAAAGCCGTCGATCCGGCCGAATTTCGAAATCGTTTGATCCACATAGTTTTTTACATTGTCTTCTTTTGACACATCTGCTTTTACGATTAAGCTGTTTTCATCTGTAAGTGAGAGTTCTGTTTGAACGGATTTAATCGCGTCTTCGTTTAGATCGACCAATACAACTTTTGCTTTTTCATTAACCAGTTTTCTTACAACCTCTTTACCAATACCTCCTGCTGCGCCAGTGACAATGATGATTTTGTTTTCGAATTTCACTTTCTTCATCTCCTTTTTCTTTCAAATATTTTTTATAAATAATTTAATTCCTATAGAAAGTATGGACTTTCTACTACTTCTCAATCGACTAAAAGAAATGAAATTATTGACAACTAAATTTATAATATGGTAAATTTATCTCGAAATAAAGATACTTTAATTTGAAATAAATTACAAGGAAGAGGTAGCACAATATGAACTTTGAAGAATTAGTAAAATCTCGCCATTCCGCAATGAACTTTATTGAAAATGAACAAATGACAGAAGAGGATTTTAAAAATATATTTGAGCTGACAAAGCTGGCTCCAAGCGCATACAACCTTCAGTTTACGAATTACTTGGTTATTACAGATCAAGAGAAGAAAGAAAGAGTAAAAGAATTAAGCTACAACCAATATAAAATCCATACATCAAGCGGTGTTGTTATTGTTATGGGGAATAAAAACAGCATTGAAATGCCGGAAGTCGAAAAAATCTACAGTCCACTAAAAATGCTGAAAATGATGGATGAAGTGGAATATGATATGACGATGGAATTGATTAAAGGATATAGTGACGGGTTAAAAGACAATCCGCATGAATTAAATTTAGAATTGATGCGAAATGCAGGGATTCATGCCATGCTTTTTATGATGAGTGCCAAGCATTACGGATTTGATACATGTCCAATGCATGTCCATAATGTTGATGAATTAAGAAAAGAGTTCAATATTCCAGATCATTTAGAGCCGGTTATGATGATTACGATTGGAAAAAGCGTTGATAAAGTACGCGCACGAGGTTACCGTAAACCGGTTGGAGAATTTGTGAATTTCAATGGGTATTAGTTAATAAAAATTAGGCGACTGAACATTGATAAGGGATATTCAGTCGCCTTTTATATTGTCCGGATTTCATTCAGAACTCGGATTTATTCCTTCTATTAAATCCGAGTGAGGGCGCCCGATTGCGTAGCCTTGTGCATAATGAACGCCAACTGATTGGATGAATTCATATTCCGGCTTTGTTTCAATTCCTTCAGCAATTACTTTTGTCCCCGATTCGATCGCATAATTTAAAATAACTGTTAAAAGCTGCTGCTGTGCTTTATGCTGATCGATATTTTGAATAAGTGAGCGATCCAGCTTAATAAATTCCGGCTTTAAGTAAATTAATGTTTTTAAACTATTGTAGCCTGAACCGACATCATCAACCGCAATACGATAGCCTTGTGACCGGTAGTGGGAAAGGACCCGTGCAAATTCCTCGAAATCTCCGACAGCACTGCGTTCCGTCAGCTCAAATACAACTTGCTCAGGGGAAATATTCAATTTTTCCAGTAAAGCCCTTGTTTCGCCGCTATGATATTTTTTATCGAGCAAAACATTTGGATGGATATTGATAAACAAAGTGAAATCTTTCGTCGTATTGTAATTGAGCAATTTTTTGTGATAGCGCACGAGCGAAAGATTCCGGCAAAAGCATTCAAACAAAAATACTTTATCCGTTTGTCCAACAAATTCATAGAAAATATCGGCCGTTTGAAAAAGCTTCAGCGCAATAGGGCGGTTCAATGCTTCAAAACCAAATGTCGTATTGTATCTTACATCATAAATAGGCTGAAAATATGTACTCATTGCCTCCTGTGCAATAATATTTTTCAATGCTAATGACCGGGATAGATGACGGATTGTTTTACTCTTTAACAGAAACCGCTGCATCACTTCCTTGAAATCAATTAAATTGTTCGGCTTTGAATTTACGGATGTTTTCATGGAATGCTCCTACCTGTAGTAATGATTCTTAATTTTAAACGGAGATTGTTTCCATACTATAAAGGCAGTGTAAAGATTGGTTTTTTTATTATAGGTAATGGGTACTTGAATTGAAACTAACAGATAGTCCATTTTGTAGATTGAGAGAGCAGAGAAGGTTGGTAAGAAAGTTCTGAATATGAACAATCGGTGAATATCTTCTATATAAAAGCAGTATATGTTGGTATATTAATAAAAAATTAATGCAACTTTTACAAAAGGGGTGAAGAAGATGAAGATTAGTAGCTTGGCACGAAGATTTAGTCCAGAGTTAGATGATAGAAAACGCTCCCAGCTCCGCAAAGAGGCGGGCGAAGCATATAAAAAGCATGCACAGTATACGGATCCAAGTAAAAATCCACTGCTAAAAGTGCTGGAAAACCTCCTTTCCGGTAAAACAGAAAAAGATTTGCTAACACAGGATAATGCCAATCTGGCCGAAAATCTTGCAGTGGTAAATGACTTCACGTATAAACAAACACCAACATTGGATAATGTGCGTCCAGCATCAGCTGTCCCTTCATCTCAAGATTTACTTACAGCAGCAAATGTATCAACTTCCATTCCGCAAATGCCGGCAAACACTCAAAACCAACATTCAGAGCAAGTACAATCAGAGGAAGCAATCTCGTTGGCTAACGAAAATCTTTTCTTTACAATACCGGAAAAGTTCCAACAAGATTTTGCACGTAATCCAGACGAGCAAACAGTATTTGGTCGAGGGTTGGAAAAGCAGTTATTTCAGCGTTCATTCAATATAGCTGCAGAAAAGTATAACTCACATATTGCAATGGTGAATAACGGTTACCGTTTGACAGAGGAATCGGTTTTCTCCCAAATTGCATGACACTAAGCCCGCTCATATGGAGTGGGTTTTTTACATTTAAGTAAATTATAAAATTGCTTTGAAGCAGCACTTAGCAAATCATTCAGTGGTATAATATTTCCAAAGTTGAGAATATGGAGTGGTCTTTTTGGCGAAGAAGCAAGCAAAAACAAATGCAGTTCGTTTAATAGAGCAGAAAAAAATCGCACATGAAATTTTTGAGTATACGATTAACGACGGGGAATCGGTCGATGGATTGACCGTTGCCGGCAAAATAGGCCAGCCTGTCGAACACGTCTATAAAACATTGGTCGCGACTGCAGGAAAGGGCAATTATTTTGTTTTCGTCATTCCGGTTGATGCGGAATTAAATTTAAAGGCTGCAGCAAAAGTGGTAAGGCAAAAGAAAATCGAAATGCTCCCTGTTAAGGAGCTGCTTGGCTTAACCGGTTATATTCGCGGAGGCTGTTCGCCGATCGGGATGAAAAAGCTGTTTCCGACTATTATTGAGGAAGCGGCGACTGCACTAGATTATGTGATTGTCAGTGCAGGCAAAATCGGGATGCAGATCAAGCTTGCACCGGAAGATTTACAAAAGGCAACGAACGGGCAATTTGCATCGATTGTCTCATCATAGAAAGAAGGATTGTTGTGTCGAAGAAATTTAAATGGCAATGGGGAAGTTTTTTTGTAGGAATGATGATCATGGCGCTTGGTATTACAATGACGATTAAAGGGAATGTTGTCGGTACAGCTCCATGGGATGTTTTCCATATTGGTCTTTACAAGCAAATTGGATTGACGATCGGTTCTTGGTCCATTTTAACGGGTCTGACGATTATTATCGGGACATCGATTTATTTGAAACGCATTCCGAAGCTTGCCACGTTTTTAAATATGCTGTTTATCGGTTCATTTATTGATTTGTTCAACTGGCTCTTGCCAGAGACGAGTATTTTTGTACTGGAACTTGCGTATTTTACAGCAGGATTTTTTGTAATGAGCATTGGCTGTGCACTTTATATTGCGGCAAGTCTTGGCGAAGGGCCGCGTGATACGATTATGATGATTATTGCGAGTAAAGGCTATTCTGTGAAAACAGGGCGGCTCGTAATGGAGGTATTTGCGACAGGTGCCGGATGGCTGCTTGGTGGTCCTGTTGGTTTCGGGACGGTTATTTTAGCGCTCGGCACAGGTTATGTTATTCAGCCTTCCTTGTTTTTCTTTAAAAGAAAGCTTGAGGAAATAATCGGAGAGCCGCTTACATAAAATTTTCATTCTCTGTGCTAAAATATAGTGGAAATAGATATCGAAAGGATGAACGCGCATGTCAAACGTATTAAACACCTTTTTAGATGAAAACTTACTGGCACTACAAGCACAAGGTTTATACAACGAAATCGATCCGGTAGAAGGAGCAAACGGCCCGATCATTAAAGTTGGGGGCAAACAGCTTGTAAACCTGTCATCAAACAACTACTTAGGTTTGGCGACGAACGATGAGCTGAAAAAGATTGCTCAGGACACAATCGCCTCATATGGTGTTGGTGCAGGTGCTGTTCGTACAATTAACGGTACGCTCGATCTACACGTAAAACTGGAAGAAACATTAGCGAAATTTAAAGGTACAGAAGCAGCAATCAGCTATCAATCAGGCTTCAATTGTAATATGGCGGCAATTTCTGCTGTTATGGACAAAAATGATGCGATTTTATCGGATGCATTAAACCATGCTTCAATTATCGACGGCTGCCGTTTATCTAAAGCTAAAATTATTCCATTTGCGCATGCGGATATGGATGATTTACGTGCAAAAGCAAAAGACGCAAAAGAATCAGGCCTTTACAATAAAGTAATGGTTATTACAGACGGTGTTTTCTCGATGGATGGCGATATTGCCAAGCTTCCTGAAATCGTGGAAATCGCAAAAGAATTTGATTTAATTACGTATGTAGACGATGCACACGGTTCAGGCGTTACAGGTAAAGGTGCTGGAACAGTGAAGCATTTCGGTCTGCAACACGACATCGACTTCCAAATCGGTACATTGTCAAAAGCAATCGGTGTTGTCGGCGGCTATGTAGCAGGGAAGAAAAATCTGATCGACTGGCTAAAAGTTCGCTCTCGTCCGTTTTTATTCTCAACAGCATTACCACCAGGGGATGTTGCGGCGATTACACGTGCGGTAGAGATGATTATGGAATCAACAGAGCTGCATGACAAGCTTTGGGAAAACGGTCAGTATTTAAAAGATGGCCTAGCAAAACTTGGCTTTAATATCGGGGAATCGGAAACACCGATTACACCATGTATTATCGGCGAAGAAAAGCTGACACAACAATTCTCGAAACGTTTACTTGAAGAAGGTGTGTACGCAAAAGCAATCGTGTTCCCGACAGTACCAAAAGGAACAGGTCGCGTGCGCAATATGCCAACAGCGGCACATACGAAAGAAATGCTCGATGAAGCATTAGCGATTTACGAAAAAGTAGGCCGCGAGTTAGAAGTAATTAAATAAGCGACGTTAAGCTCAGCACTGATTTTGATGGTGCTGAGTTTTGTTATGTTGAGGATTATAAATAGTAAACTGAGGATTAAGTAAGGGTAAGTGAGGATTATTGAGATGAGTTTGAGGATTATTTAACTGAAATTGAGGATTAAATAAAAATGCGGCGAATAAAACACCGCATTTTCGATAGCAGAGCATTCAAAAGTCATTTCAAAACCGTCTGCGCAAACAGACCAAGCTTCGCGACACGCTGTATGGCTTCGCGCAAACGTTCTTCATCGACGAGCAGCCCGACACGAATATAGCCTTCGCCGTATTCACCAAAACCATTACCGGCTGCAACGGCAATATCCGCTCTTTCCAGTAAAAAGTCAGCAAACAGTTCACTCGTATATGGTGCAGGTACATGGAGCCATGCAAAGAACGAGCCTTTTGGTGCTGTGATTTCCCAGCCGATTTTATGGGCTTCTTCAACGAGTACATTGCGGCGGCGCTCATATAATGCACGCAATTCCTCTACACAAGATTGCTCTTCATTCAGTGCAACTGCGGCTGCATGCTGGATCGCAGGGAACTGGCTGCAAAACAGATGGTCCTGAATAATATTGATCGCTTCAATCATTTTTGCATTACCGACAGCAAAGCCGATACGCCAGCCTGCCATATTGTACGATTTGGACAATGTATAAAGCTCAATGCCGACTTCTTTTGCACCGGGTGCCTGAAGGAAGCTTGGCGGGCGTTCACCATCAAAGCCTAGTGCCCCGTAAGCGAAGTCATGGGCAACTGCAATGTTATTTTCTCTAGCGAACTGTACGGTCTGTTCAAAAAAATCATGCGTTGCGACACCGCCAGTCGGGTTGTTCGGATAATTTAAATACATCAATTTGGCCCGGTTTTTAATGTCTGTGGACAATGCTTCGTAGTCTGGCAAAAAGTGATTTTCCTCTTGAAGCGGCATCGTATCAAACTTTACATCTGCAAGTGCGACACCGGATAAGTAATCCGGATAACCCGGATCTGGGAGGAGCATATAATCGCCAGGATTCAAGAGTCCAAGCGGAAGTTCGACTAAACCGATTTTTGTTCCGCCTAAGACGGCCACTTCTGTAGAGGGATCAATGTCGACATTATATTCACGTTTATAGAAGTCCGCAGCTGCTTGCTTGAGCTCTGCAATACCACGGAACGGAGAATATTTATGTGTTTGTGGATCATTTGCCGCATTTTGCAGTGCTTCCACAATATGTGCCGGTGTTGGCTGATCCGGGTTTCCCTGACCTAAATTAATCACATCGCGCCCCTCAGCAAGCGCTTCATTTACTTTGTTTACAAGTGCTGCGAAAAACTGTTGTGGTAATTGCTGAAGCTTTTTCGAGAATTCAATCATTCTTTATCACCTCTGAAAAATAGTAAGGTTAATGTTAGTCTAAAACTTCACTTAAGTAAAGTGAAGATTTTGACAACTTGAAGTGAGATGTTACAATGAGTACGAATATGCGAAAATAGATTCGCACGGAATTTTTAAGGCGGTGGCAGTTATGAAAATCGGTTGTATTCAATTAAATGTTGGTTTTGGCAAGGTAGATGAAAACTATGAACGCGCGGAGAAATTTATTCGCGGAGCGGTAGCAGGCGGTGCTGAAATCGTTGTATTACCGGAAATGTGGAATACGGGCTATGCGCTCGAAAAACTGGAAGAGCTGGCGGACGAAAATGGAGAACGTACGAAATCATTTTTAAGCAATCTTTCAAAAGAATTGGCGGTACATATTGTAGGTGGATCGGTATCGGTGAAACGTGATGATAAGTTTTTCAATACGATGTACACATTCAATCGCGATGGTGAATTAGTCGGCGAGTACAGTAAAGTGCATTTATTCCGCTTAATGGATGAGCATTTGTATTTGGAATCCGGCAGTGATATGAACCGTTTCGCATTAGGTGAGCTCGAAGCGGGCGGAGCAATTTGCTATGATATTCGCTTCCCTGAATGGCTGCGTTCCCATGCGTTGGATGGTGCTAAGGTGCTGTTTGTACCAGCACAATGGCCGACACCACGTATCGATCACTGGAAAATATTACTGCAGGCGCGAGCGATTGAAAACCAGTGCTTCGTCGTTGCGGTAAATCGTATTGCCCGTAAAGTGGAAAATTTCAATGGTCAGTCAATGATTATCGGGCCATGGGGTGAAGTGCTTTGGACAGGTGCAGAGGATGAGGAACTGGCGATTATTGACGTTGATTTTTCAACAGTCGATGAAGTGCGCGGCCGCATTCCTGTATACGAAGATCGCCGTCCGGGTCTTTATGAAAAAGTAATAAAAGAATAAATTTTAAAAGCGTACCGGATGAATGCCGGTGCGCTTTTTTGCATTAAGCAGCAAATTAACTCACTGATACAATAAAAAAATCCCTCTCAACCAAAACAGCCACTACTTTCCACTTGCCATCTCACACGTCTCATTTTAATATAAGAACAAACGTTCGATATAAGGAGATGAGCTTTATGTATGAAAATGCGCCGGAACGTTCGATTATTTGTATTGATATGCGCAGTTTTTATGCAAGCTGTATTGCATCGGTTGAAAATTTAAATGTAATGGAAGTACCGATTGCGATTGTCGGAAATTTTCAGCAAAAGGGAAGTGTTGTACTTGCAGCGTCCCCTCCGATGAAAAAGCGCTTTAATATTCGCACAGGTTCACGATTATACGAAATCCCGCCACATCCGGATATTCGTCTTTTTGAGCCGCGGATGTCATTATTTATACGCATATCAATGGAAATTACACGTCTGTTCAACGAGTTCGTTCCAAAAGAGGCCATTCATGTATATAGCGTCGACGAAAGTTTTATCGATTTAACCGGAACCGAAAAATTATGGGGGCCGCCTGAAGAAACGGCAAAATACATTCAGCAGCTCGTTTACAACCAATTTGAAATTCCATGTGCAGTCGGTTTTGGCCCAAATATGCTGATGGCAAAACTGGCGCTCGACATCGAAGCAAAAAAGACGGGATTTGCGAAATGGACATATAATGATGTACCGGAAAAACTGTGGCCGATCATGCCGCTGTCCACGATGTGGGGAATCGGCAGCCGTACGGAAAGAACGCTGAATCATATGGGCATTTATTCTGTCTACGATTTGGCGCATGCCGATTTAGCGTTACTTGAAAAGCGCTTCGGAATTCTCGGCAATCAGCTGTATTACCATGCATGGGGAATCGATCATTCGACAGTCGGTGCGCCGATTATGCAAGGGCAAATCAGCTTCGGTAAAGGGCAGATGCTGATGCGCGATTATCGCAGTAGAAAGGAAATTTTAGTCGTATTGCTGGAAATGTGTGAAGACGTGGCAAGGCGGGCGCGGGAAGCGAAGAAAATCGGTCGGACGATTTCGTTAGGGCTTAGCTACAGTAAAGATGCCTTCGGGGGCGGATTTCATCGTTCACGTACAATCGATGAGCCGACAAACGATACACTGAAAATTTTCGAAGTGTGCAAGCAGCTGCTCGATGAATTTTATGCCGAACGGCCGGCACGCAAAATTACGATTACATTAAGCAATATTGAAAGTGAATATTCGATGCAGCTCAGCCTGTTCGATGAGATGCGTTGGCGTAACCGCAAGCTCGGAGAAACGATGGACCGTTTACGTACAAAATACGGTACAACAGCGATATTGCGTGCGGTTTCCTATACGGAAGCAGGTACTGCACTGACACGGGCTAAATTAGTAGGCGGGCATAAACAATAGGGAGTGAAGGCGATGAATAGAGATAGAGGAACAATTAAATGGAGCGCAATGATGTTGCCGGAGCATGTCCAACTATTGCGTGAATGGCAGGAAGAGGACGCAATTGTTACCCAACCCCAACTCGACGAAGCCCAGTTAGAACAAATTAACATCAATCTGCAGCGAGCCTACACAGAGCATTGCCCGATCCAACTAAAAGTATGGGAGCAAACTGGCCTCTATACAGTTTCCGGGGCAATCCAAAAAATCAATATCCACGAACAATATGTCAAGCTGGCAAACAGCGAAAGAATTCAGTTCCACCATATTTATGAAGCACTCTTGGATGAGTAGACTTTCCAGTTGTCCAATAAAAATATTGAAATGGGGGAGGCAACTTCAGCGGAAAGCGTCCGACCCGGAATGAAAATTGACCCAATGTTAGAAAGAGAAATTAAATTTCACTTGATTTTACAACCAGAGCCACTCGTATAAAAGTAATCTTTCTATTCGAATATTTCACACGTACAAATGTATTGCTGAAAAAGAATATTTTTAACATATTGTTTTTTAGAAAAGAACACCATATAATAAATTTCATGAAAATGTTTGAACATCAATATTTTTGGATGGTTATATGTATTTTCTACAAGGACATTTGTTTTAATAGATGAGAAATAATAGACGGTATATTCAGCGGTAACAGGCTGAAAACATGTCTTTTAAAGGATAGGGAGGCTTCAGATTGAAGAAAATTATGGTGACCGGTGCTTTAGGTCAAATTGGTTCGGAATTAGTAGAGAAATTACGCCATACGTATGGCACAGATAATGTATTGGCAACAGATATTCGAAAAATTGATCAGCATGAAGGTCCATTTGAAGTATTGGATGTAACAGATGGGAAACGCATGCACACACTTGCCCATGATTTTGGTGCAGACACGATGATACACATGGCTGCATTACTCTCGGCAACAGCAGAAAAAAATCCGGTATTCGCCTGGAATTTAAATATGGGCGGTTTAATGAATGCACTTGAAGTGGCACGTGAACTAGATATGCAGTTTTTCACGCCAAGTTCAATCGGCGCATTCGGTCCTTCTACTCCAAAGGACAATACACCACAAGATACATTACAGCGTCCAACAACGATGTACGGTGTCAATAAAGTAGCTGGCGAATTATTATGCGACTACTACTACACACGCTTTGGACTGGATACACGCGGTGTCCGTTTCCCGGGGCTGATTTCTTATGTAACGCCACCTGGTGGAGGAACGACGGACTATGCCGTAGATATTTATTATAAAGCTATTGCGGAAGGACGCTACACATCGTATATTGCAGAAGGTACGTATATGGATATGATGTATATGCCGGATGCACTGCAGGCCATTGTTGATTTAATGGAAGCAGATCCGGCAAAGCTTTTGCACCGCAATGCATTTAATATTTCGGCGATGAGCTTTGAGCCGTCACAAATCGCAGCCGAAATTAAAAAGCATATTCCAAGCTTCACAATGGATTATGATGTGGACCCGATCCGTCAGGCAATTGCCGACAGCTGGCCAAATGCAATCGACTCATCGGCAGCGATTGAAGAATGGGGCTTCAAAGCTAACTACGATCTGGAAAAAATGACGGTCGATATGCTGGAAAAACTAAAAGTACGATTAGCACAAAACGCGATTTAACTTATAGAAGCGAGTGAAACTGTTGAAAAGCAGTTCACTCGCTTTTTTATATAGGTGCCTGTGGAAAGCCTCGAGGTGGGAGACCCTAAAAGCAAAATTGTAATATTCGTTTCTCTAGTAAAATGAAATAGCTGCATTATTGACAAAATATTTTCATTTTTCAGTATATTATATTAGAATGGTATTGTGGGAGAAATTAGGAGGTGTTTTATTGGTAATGGGGATTGCCGGTAAAGATAATGCCTCATAAAAGGGGGAAATATATAATGATGATGCAAACACCACTCGTTTTAACAGATATGGTCAAGCGTGCAGAGACGTATTATGCACACAAAGAAATTATTTCACGTACAAGTGAAAAGAAGGTTCACCGCCTTACATACGGGCAATGGGTAAAGCGCACAAGAAAGTTAGCGCACGCATTAACAAAGCTGGGCATGGAGCGCGGCGACAAAATTGCGTCATTTGCCTGGAATCAGCACCGCCATTTAGAAGCCTATTTTGCGGTTCCATGTACAGGCGCAATTTTGCATATGGTCAATATCCGCCTGTCACCGGAACATATTGCGTACATTATTAATCATGCAGAAGATAAAATAATTTTAATAGATGAAGATTTAGTACCGCTCATTGAAGAAGTGCAGTCGGAACTGAAAACAATTGAACATTATATCATTATGGCGGATGGGGAACTGCCGGAAACAACATTACCGAACGTACTGTCATACGAGGCATTGCTGGAAGAAGCAGATGAAAACTTTGAGTTCCCGGAAGATTTGGATGAAAATGCGCCGGCAAGCATGTGCTATACAAGCGCAACAACGGGAAATCCAAAAGGGGTCGTGTATACACATCGTTCGCTTGTGCTGCACTCCATGTCAATCTCAATGGTGGATACGATGGCAATCTCGGAACGTGACACAATTTTACCGATTGTTCCGATGTTCCATGTTAACGCTTGGGGGATGCCGTTTGCAGCAGTGAATGTAGGGGCTACGCAAGTATTGATCGGTCCTCAGTTTACACCGGCATTAATATTGGATTTCATTGAGCAATACAATGTAACGAAAACGGCAGGCGTCCCGACAATCTGGCTCGGTGCATTGCAGGAGCAAGAAAAAAGAGCACGTAATTTATCGACATTACAGGAGATTTTCTGTGGAGGATCTGCTTCACCAAAAGGCCTTATTAAAAAGTACGAAGAAATGGGCGTCAACTATATTGTGGTATACGGCATGACGGAAACTTCACCGATTGTTTCGATGTCACGTGATATGTCACATATGAATGACTGGTCATTGGATGAAAAAATTGAAACACGCGCAATGCAAGGCTTAACGGTTCCAGGAATTGAATCGAGCATCGTCAATGAAAATGGTGAAGTAACTTGGGATGGTGAAACAATGGGCGAGCTGCGTCTGCGTGGTCCATGGATTGCGGCGGAATATTATAAAGATGAACGTACAGCGGAAGCCTTTTCTGATGGTTGGCTGTATACAGGGGATATAGCGGTTCGTTCAAAAGAGGGATTCATTAAAATAACAGACCGAACGAAAGATTTAATCAAATCCGGTGGTGAGTGGATATCATCCGTTGATTTGGAAAATGCGCTCATGTCGCATGAAGCGGTATTTGAAGCGGCAGTCATTGCCATTCCACACGCGAAATGGCAAGAGCGTCCGCTGGCATGTGTTGTTCTGAAAGAGGGAGCAAATGCAACTAAAGAAGAGCTGACGGCATTTTTGGAAGGACAATTTGCGAAGTGGTGGCTGCCGGACGATATCGTTTTCTTAAAGGAAATTCCAAAAACATCTGTCGGGAAATTCTTAAAGGCAAAGTTACGTGAAAATGTGAATGAAATTTATCCACAGCTTCAACTATAGTGTGGAATGAAATAAAAAACGGGGACGCATCGAATTACCGAGCGTTCCCGTTTTTCGTCGTCCCGCCTACGAAAAAGCGTTTCATAAGGGAGAGTCCTAAGTTGAAAAGGAAAATAATGAGTGCAACACGAAAGAATGCGACAAAGTATTGCCAAGTCGTTGTACTGTCTATGAACAGCTTTGGCATGCTATCTACTAATACATACGTAAAATAACCGGCAATCGCAATAAAAAACAAACCACCAAAAAAGTCCTTTACATTCATCTTGAACCCCCACTAAATAGATTTAATCAAAGGATACCATATAAAGGAAATATAATATATATAGAAGAAAGTGGGATGCAAAGGTACTGAAAGGAAGAGATGGGGTCCTCCAATTCTTCAAGTCGTTGCATCCTCTTAATAAGTAGTGATTAAATCGCGGCCGATTTCTTCGTTGCCTGTACAAGCGCTTCGATTGTTGCCCAGTCTTGCTCGACGAGTGCCGTAACAATTTTACTGCCGACAATTACTCCATCTGCGATATCGCCAAAGCTTTTTACATGTTCAGTCGTTGAAATACCGAAACCTGCTAACACGGGAATATTGCTCGCTGCTTTCAAGTTTGCAAAATGCCCGGCAAGTTCCGCGGCAAAGCTTGCACGTTCACCGGTAATGCCATTTACCGTTACAGCATAAACAAAGCCTTCACTTGCAGCGGCTAATTTCTTAATACGTTCAGGGGGACTCATCAATGATACGAGCTGGACAAGCGCAATGCCATTTACCTTTAAAGCGTCATGCAATAAAGCACTTTCTTCGTAAGGCATATCCGGTACAATCAGTCCTTGAACACCACTGCGTTTTGCATCCTCTGCAAATGCTTCAATCCCATAAGCTAAAATCGGGTTTAAGTAAGTCATGACAACGAGCGGAATATGGATTTCCTGTGCAAAGCTTTGCAGTTCATCCAGTACTTTTTTCAATGTCACACCTTGTGCAAGTGCACGTTCACCAGCTTGTTCAATCGTTGGTCCATCTGCTACAGGATCGGTAAATGGAATGCCGACCTCAATTGCGGAAACTCCGATTTGCTGAAGCTTTAGTATAGTAGGTTTTAATGTTTCAAGCCCGCCATCGCCTGCCATAATATAAGGAACAAATGCTTTATCTCCTGCTGCTAATACGTTTTCAAGCTGTTTTTGCAATGTCATTTCGCGCCACCTCCAAGTTTATCCATTAATGTGTGAACATCTTTGTCTCCACGACCTGATAAGCAAACGACAACAATTTCATCAGCAGGTCGGTCCTTGGCAAATTGGCTCGCATAGTAAACGGCATGCGCGCTTTCCAATGCCGGTAAAATTCCTTCCGTTTCACATAATAGCTTTACACCTTCAAGTGCCTGTTCATCGGTAACAGAAGGGTAGGCAGCACGACCTGTTTCATGTAAATGACAGTGCTCAGGTCCAACTCCCGGATAATCAAGTCCTGCTGAAATTGAATGGGCTTCTTGAACAAAACCGTTGTCATCCTGTAGTAAATACATGAACGCACCATGTAGGACACCTGTTTTCCCTACGTGAATTGCTGCCGCATGCTTGTCGGTATTGACACCTGAACCTGCAGCTTCCACTCCATATAATGCTACATCCTGATCTTCTACAAACGGATAGAACATTCCGATTGCATTACTGCCGCCACCGATACAAGCAATTACTGTATCCGGAAGACGTCCTTCCTGCTGTAAAATTTGGGCACGTGTTTCATCCCCGATGACACGCTGGAAATCACGGACAATTGTAGGGAAGGGGTGGGGTCCAAGTGCCGACCCTAAAATGTAATGCGTATCTTCTATATGAGTGACCCAGTGACGCAACGCTTCATTAACCGCATCTTTCAATGTAGCAGAGCCTTTTTCTACCGCAACAACTTTTGTCCCGAGCAGCTCCATACGGAAAACGTTCAGTTGCTGACGGCGTACATCTTCTGCCCCCATATAAACGATACATTCCATATCAAGCAATGCACACGCAGTTGCCGTTGCAACACCGTGTTGACCTGCACCAGTTTCAGCAACAATTTTTTTCTTCCCCATACGCTTTGCTAAAAGTGCCTGGCCGATCGCATTATTTATTTTATGTGCGCCAGTATGATTTAAATCTTCACGCTTTAAATAGATTTTCGCACCGCCGACTTTATTCGTTAAACGCTCCGCAAAATATAGGGGAGTTTCACGTCCGACATATTGCTTTAAATAATAATCTAGTTCTTCCTGGAAAGAGGGGTCTTTTTTTGCTTCCTCATATGCAAGCTCCAATTCCTCAAGTGAAGTCATCAATGTCTCGGGCACAAATTGACCACCGAATCGCCCGAATCGTCCTTTTACTGTCGTCATAAAATCAACTCTCCTTTTGCTGTTTCAATAAAATTCGTAATCGCTGCTGAACTTTTTTGACCATCTACTTCTACACCACTTGAAACATCTACTGCAAATGGCTCGACAAGCATAATCGCCAGTCCAACATTTTCTTCATTTAATCCACCTGCCAAAATAACCTTTTCAAGCGGGATTTTTACTTTATCAAGCAGCATCCAGTCAAAGGATTTTCCGCTTCCTCCACGAAAGTCAGTTCCAGGCGCATCGAACAAATAGTAGTCCACATCATACGTCGCTGCTCGTGTCACATCCTCTTCACTTCGAATCGAGAACGCTTTAATTGCCGACAGCCCGATTTCTTGAATCTGTTCGGGTGTTTCATCACCGTGATACTGGATATAATCGAGTCCGACTTCTTTTGCAATTTGACGAATAGTGGCTGGCTCTTCATTGACAAAAACCCCGACTTTTTTGACCGTACTCGGAATTGCCTTTGCCAGTTCCGCTGCTTCCTCTACCGTAATGCGTCGTTTACTGGGCGCAAACATAAATCCGATAAAATCAGCACCTGCTTTGACCGCTGTTTCTACATGTTCAATTTCTTTTAATCCGCAAATTTTTACTTTTGTCATCGATTTTCGCCAACCTTTGCTGTTATGTCGATTTGTAGTGCTTTTAGTGAATTTTTGACATCTCCGCTGCGCATTAATGCTTCGCCGACTAATATTCCTTTTGCGCCAGCATTCGCCACAAACTTTGCATCTTCCGGACCTAAAATTCCGCTTTCACTAATAAATGCTATCGGTGATGGAGGAAGAAGCTGTGCAATTTCAAGTGTTGCTGATAGTGAAACATCGAATGTTTTCAAATTCCGGTTATTCACTCCGATAATGTTTGCCCCAATGGCAAGGGCACGCTTTAATTCATCGGCATCATGTACTTCAACGAGCACTTCCAGCTGTTGTTCTGTCGCATAGGCGTAAAGGGATTTCAGCTGGTCGTCTGTTAATGCTGCAACAATCAACAGGACAACCGATGCGCCGGCAGCCTTCGCGTAGTCGATCTGTACTTCATGAATGATGAAGTCTTTACATAAAACCGGTATGTTTACGGCATTGGCAACGGCATTTAAATCCGCATAGCTTCCTTTAAAAAATGCGCGTTCTGTCAATACGGATATACAGGCAGCACCTGCTTCTTCATATTGTAAAGCTTGCTCAACAGGGTCGACTTCTGTCGCAATATCGCCTTTAGAAGGGGAGGCACGCTTCATTTCCGAAATGACTTGCAATGAATTGGCTGATATTAATGTTTCGTATAAAGAAGGGCGGACCTTATCAATTGTTAAAAACACAGGCTTTGTCGAAAGCAATTGTGGCAGCTCAGTCTTTTTTTGGTCAATAATACGGTCTAAAATCGTCATTTTACGGGTTCCTCCTGCATCTGTTTTTGGCTATAAGAAACGATATTCTCTAACTTTTCATAAGCGCGTCCGGATAAAATACTGTCCTTCGCCATATCGATACCTTCTTTCATTGTCTCGGCAAGCCCATATGCAAAGAAGCCAATGCCGGCGTTTAAAAGAACCGTATCAAAATACACGCTTTGTTTTCCTTTTAGTAAGTCACGCATAATATCCGCATTTTCTGCAGGAGTGCCGCCGCGAATTGCAGAAAGTGGCTGTGAGGCTAAGCCGACATCTTCAGCACGCAGTTTAAATGGAATCATGTCCCCGCGGTCTAACAGTACAAAAGTGTTTTCACCATCCAGTGATGCTTCATCCATTCCTTGTGCACCAGATACGACGATTGCACGCTCACGTCCTAACAGATGGAGCACTTCTGCATAATCGGTCGTAAAGTTTGGTCGGTTAATGCCGACAAACTGTGTTTTTAGCGGAACAGGGTTTGTTAGGGGACCGACTAAATTGAAAATCGTCGGCTTGCCGATTGCCTGTCGTACTTCACCAATCCGTTTTAACTTCGGATGCATATTCGGAGCATGTAAGAAGGCGATACCGTGCTGTTTAAGCAATTCGGATGTTTGCTCGATATTCGGCAACAGCGTAATGCCAAGTGCCTCCAACACATCTGAACTTCCTGAAGCACTCGATACTTTCCGGTTGCCGTGCTTAGCTACTAAAATGCCGCCGCCTGCCAATACAAAAGCGGAAGTCGTACTAATATTGAAGCTTTGAAGTCCGTCGCCGCCCGTGCCGCAGTTATCGATATAAATGCCTTCCGGTACGTCGACAGCAACTGCATGTGATTTCATAACAGAAGCTAAGCCTGCCACTTCATGTGCCGTTTCTCCTTTTGCACTCATCGCCGTTAAAAATGAGGCAATCTGTTCTTTCGGTGTTTGCTCATTAAAAATAAGCTGTGCCGCCTGCTGCATTTCCTCAAAAATTAAGTGCTCTTTTCGCTCAATCTGTTCAATGTATGGAAGTAAAGACATGTTCATCATCCTTTCAGTAAAGAGTGGAATGGCGCTTCTTCATCTGTCTCCGAGTGAAGCTGTGCGACATTTCCTTGAATTATTATCGTCTGTTCAGGTGTTGTGAAATCGACCTGACCATTGAAGCCGATATAGCCGATCAAGCCTTGTGCTGGTAATAGCCCTTTCACGACATCGATGGCATGAAGGGTAGGGCTTAACGTACTTGTTGTAACATTTGCAAGCTGCTGCACCGAATTTTCTGTACTATAGCGTTCGATTGACGGTGCATCATTTGTAACGGAAATATTCCCGTTCCTTACTTGCATGTAGTTTGATTTTGATGTACCGATTACTGTGCAATCATCAAATTCGACATAGTACATATATGGTGCAGCGTGCTCAATGCGCATTTTTCGATAAAGGGAAAGGGCCTCTCCGGAAAATTGTGCGCGATAACGTCCATTCCCCTCTTTTACGACATGTTGTAATATATAGGAAGATTGTTCAGGTGTTGGTGTGGCAAACAGCTGTTCAATCAATTGATCAATGTTCGGTTCTACTTGCTCTGCTTCAATATTTGTATGGAAAACAGCGATTTCATCTGTTAAATGATCAAAAATAACGAGTGTATCGTAAACATGAAACTGCAGTTCAGGTAATGGCTTTTGCAATGCATGAATATAGCCAATTCCGCCACCTGTAAACGGATATTCCGTATGTGATGAGACACGAGGCATCACTTGCTTTAATAGTTGAACCAGCTCGCCTTCATATGTGTAGGCTTTATTGGAATGATGTGCATGATCTAAAAGTTGATCACCTGTCCCGATATACGTTTTACGAGGGTTAACCCCGATGAACGAATAGCGTCCATTGCCATCATATTTAGAGGAACTTTCCAATAAAAACTTCCGTTCACCTTGCAGTCGCTGGAAAATAGAAATTGGTGTCAGTAAATCCCCATTTACTTTTTTCATTGATGTACGAAAATGTTGCTGAACTACCATTTGAACAACTCCTTTTTTGAAATAAACTACGCCTTTACGATTCAGATTATTTAGCAATCTTGTAATTAATTTAAAGCTTTGCTGAACAAAAAAATCGCCCTCAGCAAAAGAATTAACTTTTGCTGAGGACGATCTGCACCGCGTTGCCACCTCGTTTGAAGCAAACCAAAAAACCTTGCTTCCACTTAAACCTGATAACGGCAGGGTACCGTCCGCCGACTAACGCCAGCAGCTTTCATAAGGCCCATTCACATTTACCTTTTGGCGTATTTTCACCAGCCATACGCTCTCTGGACAAAACGGTAAATGCTACTCTTCTTATTCAACAATTTACTCAACTAAGCTCAACTAAACGAAAACGGTGGTCACGCTCCCGCAACCTGCTACCGTAAATAATAATTTGAATATGCTTTATTCTAACACTGAAAAATGAAATGTCAAACAATTCTAAAATATTTTCGCTAAATAAAAAACCAGCTGACGTTTTAAAACCAGCCGGTGAAAAAATCGATATTAAATTAATTTTTTGAAATTCAATCGTTTATTTAAAGTGTACATAATCGGTGCTCCAACCGCCAATACAACAAATTCGCCAAATGCTACAAACAGCCAAGTTTCCCAGAACGGGAAGCCAAGCACGATATTGAGCTGTGCTGCAATGATAAACATTGTAAACGTAAATAGTGTTGTATTAATAATCAGACGAGCCCAAATATTTTTCACAAACTTACAAATGAATATGAAAATTCTGAGTGTAATAATCGTATGTCCGACACCAAATACTAAATCGATTGGACCGATCGAAGACATCAGGAAATTGGAAATAAATACACCTAAAACAACACCTAACATATAGCGCGGGTTAAATGCGACTAAATGGTTAAAAATTTCGGCAATACGGAACTGTACTTGCCCAAAGCTAATTGGCGCAACAAGCATTGTGACAGCAATATATAATGCTGCAATAATGGCACTCGCTGCAATAAAGTTTACCTTCATATGAAATTCCTCCTAGTTTTTTAACGTGGGATGGTTACGAACCACGCAAAGCAACTGCAATCATAGCAATATTGAAAATAAAAGTAAAGATTTATAGGACTTTTTTTCAATAAATACTCAAAAAAATTCTAAAGAGTAAAAACTTCAACAAACCGCGTTGCTTAGCGGTTTGAAGTGTATCAACTAAATTCCGAAATGAGGCACATTACCTAGAATAAATTCAGAAGATTCTAAATGTTATTGACTATCTAAATACGACGCGGTAATATTATTTCAACACACTTCATCCAAATGAAGTTCGGTGCTTTAAATCGATAAAGTAAACTAGGGGGAAATAAGATGAGAAAAAATTTAATGAAGCTGTCCTTTTTATTATTCGGGCTTCTTTTATTATTAGCTGCTTGTGGCGGGGAAGAGAGCGAGACATCTTCGAACGAGACGTCAAATGGCGAGGCTGTAGATACAGCTAAAGCAGATAGCGATAAAACATTTAAAATCGGAACAACACAAATTGTTGAACATCCATCATTAGATGCAGCAAAAGAAGGATTTAAAAAAGCAATTGAAGATGCAGGTATTAAAGCAGAATACGTAGACAAATCTGCGAACAACGATAACAGTGCAAACATGACAATCGCCCAGCAGTTAGTCGGGGATAATGTAGATTTGATTTTCGCAAACTCAACACCTTCAGCACAGGCGGCAAAAAGCGCGACTTCTGATATCCCGGTTATCTTTACATCGGTAACGGATGCAGTAGGTGCGGAGTTGATCGAGTCAATGGCAACACCTGGTGCCAACGTAACAGGTACGATTGATTTACATCCGGAAACAATGCCGAAAACAGTTGCCTTCCTAAAAGAATTAGGGGCAAAAAATGTAGGGATGGTATATAACGCTGGTGAGCAAAACTCAGTTGCACAAATTGCGGCAGTAAAAGAAATTGCAGCAAAAGAAGGCGTAACAATTGTGGAAGCAGCGGTATCTGCTTCATCTGAAGTACGTCAGGCAGCAGAATCACTAGTAGGAAAAGTAGATGCATTTTATATTATTACAGATAATACGGTCGTATCGGCACTTGAATCTGTAATCGAAGTAGCAGATGCAAACAAATTACCGCTTGTTGTCGGTGAGCTTGATTCAGTGGAGCGCGGCGGTTTAGCAGCTTACGGTTTCGAATACTACGATATCGGCTATGAAGCAGGGCAAATGGCAGCACAAATTTTATTGGAAGGTAAAACACCTTCAGAAGTTCCGGCTGCGTACCCGGCTAACTTAAAACTAGTAATCAATAAAGCTACTGCAGAAAACTTAGGCCTGGAAATTAAGCCTGAATGGGAAGCAGAAGTACAATAATTCATTATTTTTTATAAAAAAGCAAGTCAGCCTAAACAGGTAAATGTTTAGGCTGACTTGCTTAAAACTTTTAAAAAAGTCAGGAGATGATTCGAGATGTTTACAGCTATGTTTGGGTCAGTGGAGCAAGGGATCATCTATGCAATTATGGCACTTGGGGTTTATTTAACATTCCGTGTGCTGGATTTTCCGGATTTAACGGTTGATGGAAGCTTTGTAACGGGGGCAGGTACGGCAGCGATGATGATCGTGCTTGGCTATAACCCGGTCCTTGCCACATTGGTCGCAACAGTTGCTGGATTTATTGCTGGATGTATGACAGGAATTTTACACACTAAAGGGAAAATTAATCCTCTTCTTGCAGGGATTTTAATGATGATCGCCCTCTATTCGATTAATCTTCGAATTATGGGATTAAGCTCAGATACCGGTGTAACACGACCAAATATTCCACTATTAAATTCAGAAACAGTTTTTTCGACGTTCGGTTCATTCTGGTCGAATTTAGGTATTGATTCAGCAATTACAAATGTACTGAAATCAATGGGCTTAGCTTCTGTTCCAACAACTTGGGGAATTTTAATTTTAATGGTTGTTGTTACAACGATTATTAAACTAGTAGTAGACTGGTTCTTAAAAACAGAAATCGGTCTCGCGATTCGTGCAACAGGTGACAATAAACGAATGATTCGCAGCTTTTCGGCAAATACCGATTCATTGGTCATTTTAGGACTGGGAATTTCAAACGGTATGGTAGCATTATCGGGTGCATTAATTGCCCAATATACAAAGTTTGCCGATGTCGGATTAGGTATTGGTATGATTGTTGTCGGTTTGGCATCTGTAATTATCGGTGAAGCAATTTTCGGAACAAAGTCGATTGTTCGTGTCACATTTGCAGTTATTGCCGGGGCAATAATTTACCGAATGATTTACGCATTGGCGTTACGTGTAAAATGGCTTGACTCGGGAGATATGAAACTAATTACGGCGGTTATCGTTATTTTAGCGCTAGTAATCCCGCAAATCGTAGGGAAATATAAAGAGAAAAAGAGAAAAGCAAAACGTTTGGAAGAACGTCTCGCATTACAACAGGCAAAAGTAGATATTGAGCAGGGAGGGAAGAGCCTTGCTTAAATTAGATGGCATTAATAAAGTATTTAACGAAGGAACACCCGATGAGAAAATTGCACTGGACAATATTAATTTGCATTTGGCACCTGGTGATTTCGTTACAATTATCGGCAGTAACGGAGCCGGAAAATCGACAATGATGAATATGATTTCAGGAGCGTTAACACCAGATTTCGGCTCTGTCGAAATTAACGGCAATGATTTAACCCGCTTGCCAGAATATAAGCGTGCTGTCCATATCGGCCGCGTATTCCAAGATCCGATGGCAGGAACAGCACCAACGATGACTATTGAAGAAAACTTGGCAATTGCCTATTCACGTAACACAAAGCGTTCATTGCGTTTTGGTGTTGATAAAAAGCGTCGAGAATTTTTCAAAATGTCATTGGAAAAGCTGCATTTGAATTTGGAAAACCGTTTATCGGCTAAAGTCGGGCTATTATCGGGTGGGGAACGCCAGGCATTAAGTTTATTAATGGCGACATTTACGAAGCCTTCAATTTTACTACTTGATGAACATACAGCAGCTCTTGATCCGTCCCGTGCAGAGCTTATTACAAAGCTGACAAAAGAGCTTGTCGAGGAAAGTCGGCTGACAACACTGATGGTCACGCATAATATGCAGCAGGCGCTCGATTTGGGGAATCGCCTCATTATGATGGATAAAGGGCAAATTATTCTGGAGGTCGGTGAAGACCGTAAACAGGACTTGACGATTCCGGATTTAATGCACGAGTTCGAACAAATCCGCGGTGAAAAAATGAATTCAGACCGCGCGTTATTAGGGTAAATGAAAAGTTC
Organism: Solibacillus sp. NPDC093137; assembly: GCF_050280445.1. Classification (NCBI taxonomy): domain Bacteria; kingdom Bacillati; phylum Bacillota; class Bacilli; order Caryophanales; family Caryophanaceae; genus Solibacillus; species Solibacillus sp. NPDC093137. Next base: position 2,286,888 of record NZ_JBNNVH010000001.1, on the reverse strand, counting down.
CAGAAAGATAAAGCAAAAACTCGATTTTCTCTGAGAGAAAATCGAGTTTTTATATTTCAATAAAAGTATTTATACTAGCAACGCAAACAGCGTACTGTCATTATTTACTTCTTTATACTCGAAACCGTTTGCACGCATACGTTCAATTAATCCTGCGTGGTCTTCGCGATGTGCAAGCTCAATGCCGACCAATGCCGGACCACTTTCTTTATTGTTTTTCTTCGTATACTCAAACGTTGTAATATCATCATTCGGACCAAGCACTTCCGTCAAAAATTGGCGTAATGCTCCTGAACGCTGAGGGAAACTTACGATGAAATAGTGCAGCAGCCCTTCATAAATCAGTGAGCGCTCTTTAATTTCCTGCATGCGTCCGATATCGTTATTTCCTCCAGAGATAATGATGACAACCGATTTTCCGCGAATTTGCTCTGCGTAAAAGTCAAGTGCTGCAACCGACAATGCTCCAGCAGGCTCGGCAATAATAGCGTGTTTATTATATAAATCTAAAATAGTCGTACATACTTTGCCTTCCGGAACGGCGATAATATCATCCAAATAGTGACGGCATACTTCATATGTATCATGCCCAACACATTTTACAGCAGCGCCATCAACGAATTTATCGATCGTGTCCAGTGAAACCGCTGCTCCGTTTTGGAAAGCAGATTTCATGCTGGCTGCACCAGCAGGCTCTACACCGATAACTTTACTCGAAGGGGATAAGTTTTTAATGTAGGAAGAGACGCCTGACATTAAGCCCCCACCGCCGATACTGCCAAATACATAATCGATCGGTTCTTCGATGTCATTCATAATTTCGACCGCCACTGTTCCTTGGCCAGCCATTACATCTGCATCATCGAATGGATGAATGAAAATGCGGTTCTCCTGCTCACAATAGGCAAGTGCGCTTTCCGCAGAGTCGTCAAATGTATCTCCTGCCAGTACAATTTCTACAAAGCTTCTGCCAAACATCCGTACTTGATCGATCTTTTGTTTCGGAGTTGTTTTCGGCATAAAGATTGTCGCTTTAATTTCCAGCTTTGCGCACGCATACGCAACACCTTGTGCATGGTTGCCGGCACTTGCACAGACGACACCTGAAGTACGAGCCTCATTTTCGATTTTTTTAATTTTATAATAGGCACCACGTAATTTAAATGAGCGAACATGCTGCAAATCTTCACGCTTAAAGTAAATTTTTGCCCCATACTTTTCTGATAAATATTCGTTTAATTGCAGGGGTGTATGTACAACAACATCTTTTAAAAAATGATGTGCGATTAATACGTTTTCGACTGCAATCGTATTCGGTTGAGTAACTCCCATTTCCATGTAACCTCCGTCATCTGATTAAAGATTATATTATTCTATCATAAATTTATGTCGTAATGGCGTAAAAATTCTGTAAATTATGAAAATTCATCAATACGTCATAATGAAAGCGGTTTAATAGAGAAATCGAGCATCGATTCAGACAAGATTTCCTTAAAACTGAAACGCGCACTATATCTCTTTGAAGTGCATATCAACGAACGGAACAGGAAAAGCTTATGTATGAACCAAGTCTTAAGTCACCTCCCAATGTTTATTTGAAAAACAAAGGGGAAAAATAAATTATTGTGGCAGGAAAATTTTGCGCATAGGAAAAACTTATTGGCAACGTCCAAAATCATTTTAGGAGGAATAGCTATGACTAAAACAGCGATTATTACAGGTGGAGGCAGCGGGTTAGGACAAGCAACAGCTATCCGTATGGCACAGGAAGGTATTAATATTGCGGTAGTGGATGTCAGTGAAAAAGGCGGAAACGAAACAGTTGAACAAGTGAAAGCACATGGCGTAGACGCTATTTTCATTAAAGCGGATGTATCAAAAGCTGAAGAAGTAAAAAATTATGTTGATGAAACAGTTAAGCATTTTGGAGCGATTGATTACTTCTTTAACAACGCAGGAATTTCCGGCAGCGGTAAATTCTATTTAGATACCACGATTGAGGAAATTGAACAAATTGTCGGTATCAACTTGTTAGGGGCACTTTATGGTGTACGCTATGTGGCCGAAGTAATGCTGAAAAACGGTGGCGGTTCTATTGTAAATACGGCATCAAGTGCCGGTGTAATTGGACAGGATTCCGTTGTTACATATTCAGCAACGAAACACGGAATTGTCGGGTTAACAAGAAGTATGGTAGCGGAATACGCAAAAGACGGGCTACGCGTTAATGCCATCGCACCAGGGCCGACTGAAACACCAATGGTAAAAGCCTTTTATGAAGCAAATCCGCAAATGAAGGAAAATGCTACTGGTGGAATCCCTCAAAAACGCTTAGGTACACCAGAGGAAGTAGCAGAGCTTGTAACCTTCCTGCTAACTTCAAAAGCAGAGTATATTAACGGGGAAGTCATTCGAATCGATGGCGGCTTCACAAGCACGAAGTAAATAGTAAAAAGGGCTGCCCGGAACGTCAGTAGAGAATCTGACTTTCCGGCAGCCCTTTCTTTTTTAATTAAAATAAAAGATGCGCAATTGCTGCGATAATTGGAATTGAAATGATTGTACGGGTTAAGAAAATGATAAATAGATCCCAGATTTTTAATGGAAGCTTCGTACCTAAAATCAGTCCGCCGACTTCTGACATGTAGATTAACTGTGTAACCGATACTGTCGCGATGAAGAAACGTGTCATTTCTGATTCAATGCCAGCACCTAAAACTGAAGGTAACAGCATGTCCGCAAAACCGACAATCATCGTTTGTGCAGCTTCACCGGCTTCAGGAATTTGCAGAAGCGCCAAAATCGGCTCAAATGGCATTCCTAGTATACGGAAGAAACTTGTAAACTCTGCTAACACTAATGCAATTGTTGCGAACGCCATAATAATCGGTGTAACCGCAAACCACATTTCCAGTACATTAATAAATCCATTTTTGATCATTTTACCTAAGTTACGGTTAGAATCGGCTTTCGATAAAGCATTGTGCAATCCAAAAGAAAATACATTATATCCATCTTGTACATCTTCACGGTTTGCAGGCACTTGAGAGCCATCAATTAAAGTATCCGCTTTTTGTTTTAACGGGTAAATACGAGGCATAATGAATGCTAAAATTAAACCACAAATAATGACAGAAGCATAGAACTCGATGAAGTAATCACCAATGCCGATTGTTTCAACTACAACTAAACAGAAAGTAATCGATACGACCGAAAAAGTTGTTGCGATTGTTGCAGCTTCACGGCCTGTATAATTTTTTTCTTCATATTGCTTGCTTGTAAGCAATACGCCGATTGTGCCATCACCAACCCAAGAAGCTAGACAGTCAATGGCAGAGCGTCCTGGGATCTTGAATAGGGGGCGCATAATTTTCACCATCATTGAACCGAAGAACTCGAGTAAACCGAAGTCTGTTAATAAAGGCAACAATAAACCGGCAAATAAAAACAGTACAAACATGAAAGTTACAAGACCGGATGCCGGATCAAGCAGCACGCCTGTTGTAACGTCACTTGTTAAACTCTCAGGTCCGATTTGGAACACATACATACTCGCAAAAATGACTGCAAGCACACGCATAATTGTCCAGAACCAGTTTACACGGAATAATGAATCAGCGAGTGTACGTTGCTCTTTTTTTTGCGGAATAAACTGCATTACGACAGATCCTGCCGCCGCAATAATAAATACGATGAATGCGAACCAGTGAATGAATGGTTCCACTTTACCTGCCAAAAAGTTCGCAAGGATCGCAATTGGTACTTTTATGCCGTCTTCTGTACCAATCGGTGTAATAAATAGAAAGACACCAAGTGCAGAAAGGGCAATAAATAGAAACCAAGTATAAGAAGAAAATTTTGTTTTCATATATGATAACCTCTTTGATTGTTAGTTTGAATATTTATACACTATAAAACGTGTTTATTCATTTGTCTACTGTTTTACATAAAGATTAATATTTCTGAAAACTATACCGATTAAAAAATGAATATAATTAGGCGGGCGAAAGGTTTAAACGTAATAAACATCATATTTTTGAAGAAATAAGCTAAAATTGAACCGAATAAAAATACAAGAAATGAATACGAGAAAAAAGGGCGCCTGCAAATTCCAAAATATGCAAACGTCCTTGAAATTATAAATATACATTAATCATTGAATGTTACAGTATAAAATCTTTCGTGGCTTAACCAGTTATCTAGTGAGACATCTCCGGTATCTACCCGTTTTTCTGCGTCTTGTATCATCCAGGCAGTTTGAGAAGCATGCGCTTTTAAAGCTTTTAACTTATCTGCTTTGACAGACGAGATTTCGATTGTAACATCCGGCTCACCGTTTTTCTCGACTGTGTCATTCGCAAATGCACAAGCTAAAATACGAGGGCGATACTGCTTATCGATACGACGTACCGCTTCGACAACAGCGCGCCCAGTTGCTTCATGATCGGGATGGACAGCAAAGCCAGGTAAAAATGTGAAGATTAGTGATGGATTCAGCTCGACAATCAAATCATTAACGAGCTTGACCATTTTCTCATCGTCTTCAAATTCAACTGTTTTGTCACGTAAACCCATCATACGCAAATCACCGATACCCATTGCCTCACACGCTTCCATCAACTCTTTTCTGCGGATTTCCGGCAATGACTCGCGCGTTGCAAATGGAGGATTTCCTAAGTTTCGTCCCATTTCGCCTAATGTTAAACAAGCATATGTAACAGGAACTCCCATGTTATGGAATAAGCGTAGTGTACCTGCAACTGAAAAGGCTTCATCATCCGGGTGCGGATAAACGACTAAAACGTGACGTTCTTCTTTTAATGTCATATAAGCGACCTCCTTAATAAGCAAATGGCGTTTCGCTGATTTCTAATGCAACCGCCAGCTTTCCAGTATTATCTAAACCAGCCATTAGTAATCGGCCCTGATCGTCCAGTTCAAAATGTGTAATTCCTTGTGCGTAAACCCAGCCATGCGGCATTTTAAGTCCGACACGGTGTGGGGCGTCTCCTACAACCTTTCCCAATTCATAGCGGATTTGTACATTGCGGATAAATGCGCCTGCATTGAAAAAGCCTTCATTGTAATGTGTTGCATAAGAGCCGTTTGTAGTTTCTAGATGAATAAAAACGTCTTTGTTCGCAAAAGAATTAATTAACTCCTGGAGCTCGTTAGTATTTACTTCCTTCATCACTCTTATTAACTCCTTTCGAATCTTTCTATTAATAGTATAGTCAAATATATTCGACTGTGAAACGAAAAAGTCACACAAGAATTGAGTTCTTGTGTGACGCCAAATCAATTACGCCTCAGCGTAATTGCGTCCGGATTCGGCTTTGCGCTGACGCAAAGACCTCATTACCGGATCTGTGACATCCGCCGGAGGCAAAACTTCTACTTGTAGAAGTTTTTATGCATGTAGATAGTTTGGAATTGTTGTAACAGTAATTTCAGGTGCACCGAAACGTGGTTTTGCCCCGTGCATTACTGGTCCAACATGTTCATTTAAAGCCCATCCGTGTTTAATCGCCGCTGAAACGAATTCTTTCGCTTCAATAACCGATTCCTCAACAGAAAGACCATTTGCTAAGTTTGCACAAATACTCGCTGCAAAAGTACAGCCTGCCCCATGATTATAAGTAGAAGAAACTTTTTCTGTTTCTAATAATTTAAATTCTACTCCATTATAGAACAAATCAACGGCTTTATCATGTACTAAGGCTTTTCCACCTTTAATTACAACATTTTTTGCGCCAAGCTCATGAATTTTCACAGCGGCAGCTTGCATTTGCTCGATTGTTTTCGGCGTTGTTGTGCCTGCCAGCTGTCCTGCTTCGAAAAGGTTAGGTGTGACAACTGTTGCATAGGGTAATAAATATTTAATCATTGCTGTCGTGTTGCCAGGGTTCAATACTTCATCTTCGCCTTTGCAGACCATTACAGGATCGATGACAATTTTATCTGTGCCGGCAGCTTGAATCGCTTTTGAGGCCATTTGAATAATTTCTTCAGTTGAAAGCATGCCTGTTTTAATGGCATCGACACCTGTTGAAAGGGCTGTATCGATTTGCTTTTGTAATAATTCTGTCGGTAGCGGTGTGACTGAGTGGCTCCAAGTTTTCGGATCCATTGTCACAACTACTGTCAATGCGACCATTCCGTATGTGCCATGTTCTTGAAAGGCTTTTAAATCGGCCTGCATACCTGCGCCTGCAGAAGTATCAGAACCTGCAATTGTTAAAGTTTTTTTAAGTGTCATATAGCATATCTCCTTAAAGTGAAAATTCGAATTATAATTAGGTTAAGTATAACGCCTAGCTGACTATATAAAAATAGTCAGAAAACGAAAAATCTATAATGCCAGATAAATCACTTGAACTTCTGCAGCAAATTCACTAGCGTATAAAATGAGGTGGAAATTATGATGGAACAGTTGACGAATAGTTGGAAAGATTTATTGGCTCGAGAAGCAGAGCAGCCGTACTATAGACTTCTTGAGACATTTTTAGAGAGACAATACAGGGAAGAGACAGTTTATCCAAAGAAGGAGAATATTTTCAATGCCCTCCAGTTAACGGATTACGAAAATGTAAAAGTAGTCATATTAGGACAAGATCCGTATCATGGTCCGAATCAGGCACATGGATTAAGTTTTTCAGTTGAAAAAGGGCAAAAATTGCCGCCGAGTCTAAAAAATATGATGAAGGAACTGCAGCAGGACATTGGCTGCGAAATCCCGGAACATGGGGACTTAACGTCGTGGGCAAAGCAGGGTGTATTATTATTGAACACCGTTTTAACTGTACAGGCAGGCAAAGCCAATTCCCATAAAGGCCAAGGTTGGGAACAGTTGACGAATACTATTATTGAACATCTCGCAAAACGTGAACAGCCAATTGTATTTTTATTATGGGGAAAACCGGCGCAAAGTAAACGGATTTTAATTGAACAGATTTCAGATAAACATATTATTTTGCAATCGCCTCATCCGAGTCCATTAAGCGCACACCGCGGCTTTTTCGGAAGCAAACCTTATTCAAAAACAAATAAAGCACTACTGTCTTTAGGACAGCAGCCTATTGACTGGTGCTTAGCGAAGAAATAGGGAAACAAGCTAAACTTTTGCCTGAAAGCATGGTAAAGTAATGATAGAAAGAGAGGGAACGGCAAATGAAAGTAGATTGCTTTAAATGCCAGCATTTTCGTGTGACATGGGATCAGTTTAATCCGCGCGGTTGCACAGCATATGGCTTTAAAACGAAGCAGCTGCCATCTCTCGTTGTAAAACAGTCTTCGGGAATGGACTGCTTAAAATTTGTACCGAAAAATAGAGAAGGTGGGCAAATGCGATGATTACGTATGAATCGATTGTTAAGCAAATTGAAAAATTGACAACAGAAGCAGCACATGCGGCAACAGAACAACAAGCCCGTGAAAAACTTGCGGCAATTCGTGCGCTATGTGATGTCGTTTTAGACGAAAAAATCAGTTCGCCAAAACCTGCTTCCATAAATAGCATGAGTACAACGATCTCGTCACCCGTATACACGCAACCGGTCGCAATTCCAGCACAAAAGCTTGAAGAAGACGATGCAAACGGCGACTCATTGTTTGACTTTTAACAGAGAGATACGCCTGTTCGGAATAAAATCCCCCTATTTATAGGGATGAAACTTGTATTAGAAAAAGAAAGAGGTAAAAGAAATGAAAGGTTCAATTATATCTGGCGCAATTCACGGTTTTTTAGCAGTTGCATTAGGCGCATTTGCAGCACATGCACTCGAAGATTTACTGGATGATTACAGTGCCGGTATTTGGGATACAGCAATCCAGTATCAAATGTTTCATGCAACAGCACTTATTTTGGTCGGTATTTTAATGTCAAAAGCTATTTTCGGTGAAGTAAAGCAGTTGAAAATTGCGATGTTCTGCTTTAATGCAGGTATTATAATCTTCGCGGGAAGCTTGATGGTATTAGCTTTAACAGGAATCGGTGTATTAGGTGCCATTACTCCTATCGGTGGGGTATTCTTTTTAGTGGGCTGGATAATGGTTATAACAGCAGTAGTAAAAAAGACTCAATAAAATTTATAGCATATACTTCTTAAAAAGGAAGTATATGCTTTTTTTATTATTTTATTAGGAATATCAAATCTTTTATCTAAATTATTTGAATTTATTGTATAGTTATAAAGTAAGAGAGTGAAGGGGTAAGGAAAATGGACCAATTATTATTAAAGTTAGAAGATAATTTTGAAGAGATGGTAATTATTCGACGCTATTTACATGAGCATCCGGAACTATCCCATCACGAAGTACATACACCTGCATACATTGCCAAGTTCCACCGTGAATTAGGCTTGGAAGTTCGAGAATATGTTGGAGGGCGCGGAGTTGTAGCCACATTAAAAGGGGCAAAATCTGGAAAGACGGTAGCATTACGTGCCGATTTTGATGCATTGGCAATTCAGGAACTAAATGATTTTCCTTATAAATCAAAAAATGATGGAGTGATGCATGCATGCGGTCATGATGGTCATACGGCAACATTACTCATTTTGGCGAAAGCATTGACAGAAATGCGGGAACATCTATCCGGCAATATCGTGTTTATCCATCAGCATGCAGAAGAGCTTGCTCCAGGAGGGGCAAAGGCAATGATCGAAGATGGCTGTTTAGACGGTGTGGACGTAATTTTCGGTACACATTTATGGGCACCGACTCCTTTAGGAGAAGTGCTTGTACGAGAAGGAGCCATTATGGCAGCGGCAGATCGATTTGGAATTGTGATTCAAGGAAAGGGCGGACACGGTGCAGAACCACAGCATTCGGTTGACGCAATCGTTGTTGGTGCACACTTTGTCACTCAGTTGCAGACAATTATTTCGCGCCGTATTGCACCGCTTGAATCAGGTGTAGTGACGGTCGGACAATTTGAAGCGGTCAATCCGTTCAATGTCATAGCCGATACAGTGAAAATTCAAGGAACTGTACGTGCGTTTGATGAACAAGTTCGAAAACAGATGAAAGAGGAAATCGAATTATTATTGAAAGCGACATGTTTAGGAATGCATGCTGACTATCGTTTTGAATACTTCGATGGGTATCCGCCTGTAGTCAATCATGTAGCGGAAACACAATTTGTTGCACAAATTGCAAACGAAACACCAGGTGTTGAAAAGGTCACAGTTTGTCCTCCATTTATGATTGGGGAAGATTACGGCTACTATATGCAGCATGTTCCAGGAACTTTTTTCTTTACAGGAGCAAAGGATCCGGAATGGGAAACAGTTTATCCGCATCATCATGCCCGGTTTGATTTTGATGAACGGGCAATGCTTATCGCTGCAAAAGTTTTAGGACAGGCAACATTGGAATTTCTTTTAAATGAACAACGAGAAGAGGAATCAACATGAGTGTAGGGAAAAGGTTAAATGCTGCACTAATTATAATGATCATATTAATTATGATTACAGTCGTACTTAACTATATGAGTTTGAAAAATATACAGGGAAATATGGATGAAGCACTCGACTACAGGGTAGAGCAGATTCGTTCCGTAGACAAAATCCGTTTTAATGTCGCGATGCAAGGAATGTATGTGCGGGCACTTGTTTTTGATGGAAAAGAAGAATCTGCCGAAAGCTTTAAGCAGTACAACGAATTACTGGATCAGGAGATTGAATATTTAAGTACGCTAGTATCAGGTGATACGATGACAGAACAGATGGAACAAATCATTAAGTACCGAGATGACTTTAATTACGGTTACCTTGATATGATGGATGCTTTCGAACGGGGCGATCAAATACTCGCAAACGGTTTTATTAATACAAAACTGCGCGCAGCAAATGACGGAATGTTCGATGCAACAGCTCAAATGGTTGAGCATCAGGAAAAAGAACTTGATGCAATTAAAACGAAAGCCGGTGATGCGATTGGTTTCTCCGTTTTAGTTGCAGGAATTGCTTTAGCAATCAGTGTTCTTATTGGCGTACTTGTTATGATTTATATTCGTAAAACAATTATTTCCCCTTTAAATGGAATTGTGAATGAAGCGAATCTTATTGCAGCAGGGGATTTATCGCAGCAAGATATTATAGTGAAAAAAAAGGACGAAATTGGCCAGCTGGGCAACGCGTTCAATTCGATGAAAAATAATTTATCGAATCTGATTAAAAATATTCAGGTTAATTCAGAGCAAGTAAATGCGGCAGCACAGGAGCTTTCGGCAAGTACCGAAGAAATATCGGCGACGACGGAAGATGTAACGGTGCGTGTAAATGATACAGCTGAAAGAGCTCAAATTTCTGCACATGCATCAAATGAAAGTGCACGTGCTATGGAAGAAACAGCAGCAGGTGTACAACGAATTGCGGAATCAACGCAAAAATTGCTTGGGAATTCGGTTGATGCGACACAGACAGCTAAAGACGGTGGGCAAATTATTTATGATGCCCAACAACAAATGAGCATTATTAGTTCATCCACAAACTCTGTAAATGCTCTAGTGCAAAAACTGGCACAACAAACAGAAGAAATTAATAACATTTCCCAACTAATCACATCGATTACGGATCAGACGAATTTATTGGCATTAAATGCAGCGATTGAAGCCGCACGTGCCGGAGAACATGGAAAAGGGTTCGCTGTTGTAGCCGATGAAGTGCGGAAGCTGGCAGAGCAATCCAAATCATCCGCCAACTCAATTGTTAACTTAACACTTGAAATTAAAGCGGATACAGAAAATGTTGAACGTGCCGTATCGGATTCGTTAGTTTCTGTGGAAGATGGTGTGAAGATTATTGCAAATGCTGGGGAATCATTTACAACGATTGTAGATGCAGTGACACAAATGTCGATGCAAATCCAGGAAATTTCAGCTACTTCCGAAGAGCTTTCTGCAAGTGCAGAGCAGGTGACAGCATCGGTTAATGAAATTGCCCAAAGTTCAACTGAATCAAGCGGCAACTTAGAGATGATCGCGGCAGCAGTAGAGGAACAGACCGCTACAATGCAGCAAGTAAATGCAGTTGCCGTGACATTAAGCGATAATGCACAAACACTCCAACAGGAAATTTTGCAGTTTAAAGTATAATCCATTCCATAAGGGTGAAATGAGTGGAAACCTGCTTGAAAAAGAGTTAAGTACTCGTAGTAAGAAGCTGATATTTCTATTTACAGCAAAAAACGTCATTTTTCTCCTGAGAAAAATGACGTTTTTGAGTTATGTCTGCTGCTTTTCTGCAACAAAAAAAAGGCGCTTAAAAAAGGCGCCTTACTTATTTAAGGTTGTTGTGTGAAATAACTTAATTCTTCATCGAATTCCGCATAGTCAAAGTAAATCATCGGGAACAGGAAGCGGTGGTTATTTTTTAAATCACGTAAAATTACATGGTCACGGCCGGCTGCTTCCACAACCCCACGGACCGCCCGTGTATTACTGCCAGCTACCGCATTATCAAATGAAAAATAAAACGTACCTGGTTTACCTCTGTTTAATCGTAAAATATTCTCGATATAGGATTCCTCACGTGGAAAGCCTACTCCTTGCATACCTGGTATACCCGAAGTCATCGGAACCGTCGCAGGATTCATTTGTTGCATTGGAGACGTCCAATAATAAGTCAATTTTGCATCCTTTCATAAAGAAATTTAATATACTGCAGTCATCGGCGCAAGAAACAGTAAACGAAGAAATGGCTGCTGTTTCTCTGTGTTCACAATAAGCAGGACACTTGCTTCACCTTCTGCCGCACTGTAACCGAAGAAAGAAGGGCGGCATGTAAACCTTTTATTTGAAGTTTAGGCGTTCGATGTGACCTCCTTTTTCGACTTAGTATATGCATAAATAAAAAAGTTGAACACCAAAAACAGTGTTGTTTTTTGAACAGGCGACATACTATAGGTTAATTAGTTCGGATATATGTAATAAATTTCAATGTATTGGGAAAGATAAAGTAAATAAATAAGAGATTGTTGCCGGTGTTGACGAAAAGCGCAGGAGTGGAACATCATGAAAATAGGAGTTTGGTTAGGCATAATAATTAGCGCATTATTGTCTTTTGCGGTTGCAATATTTTATGAACAGCCGATTCATTGGTATTTATTGGTTCTTCTAATCATCATCGGTTTCTTCATTAATACAATCATTATAATTTTAAAGTTGCAGGATGAATCAAACGTAAAAGATGAGCCGAAATAAATCGGCTCATCTTTTACGTTTCAGGAAAAAATAAACCCGTTCCACACTTTTGAAATTGGTTAAGCCAAACATCAAGTGGGGGAACGGGTTAAGACATTAAATTGCTAACAGTTTTTCTAGTTTTTCATTGTCCAGCAAGTTTCCTACTAGGAACTCACCGAATTCGCCGTAACGAGCTGAAACTTCATCAAAGCGCATTTCATAAACGATTTTCTTGAATTGAAGCATATCATCAGAGAATAATGTAACGCCCCACTCATGATCGTCTAAGCCGACAGAACCAGTTATAATTTGTTTGATTTTACCTGCATAGCTGCGGCCGATTAGACCGTGGTCATACATCAATTTTTTACGATCTTCCATTGAAAGCATGTACCAGTTGTCATTGCCTTCACGTTTTTTATCCATTGGATAGAAGCATACGTATTTTGATTTTGGCAGTTCAGGATATAAACGCGCACGAACATGCGGGTTTTGATATGGATCTTCATCTGACTTACCAGCTAAATAGTTCGATAATTCGACTACAGAAACGTAAGAATACGTTGGAATTGTAAAATCGGCAATCGCCAATTTCGCGAATTTTGTTTCGATTTCATTTAGTTCTTCAGGTGTTTCACGTAAAGTCATAATCATGAAATCCGCTTTTTGGCCAATAATTGAGTAAAAAGCATTCGAACCTGTATCTTTATTTAAGTCTTCTAAAAATGCGATAAATTCTTTTGTAGCGGCTTCGCGTTCTTCGGCCGAAACCAATTTCCATGATGCCCAGTCCATTGAGCGGAATTCATGTAATGCGTACCAGCCGTCTAATGTAATTGCTGCTTCATTCATCTGTTCAAACACTCCTTGTAAATGAAAATGATTCACAAGTAGTGTAGCATAGTTTCAGGAAAAAATATCATTTCAAAACCGTAAATTCCGTCAATTCACCAATTTGACATGACTTTAAAATACGGTATGCTAAAGTGAGGAAAAATTAGGCTAGGAGTATAAAATATGAATGATATTTTGCAGCAAACAGTGTGGCGTTTTATCGATCAGTCGATCAGCGCGAATAAACGCTCGCCATTAGAGTCCTTTGCAATGGATGATACACTATGTCATCTAGTCGGTCAGAAAATGACCAATTCGACAATACGAACTTGGGTCCATCATGATGCAGTAGTTCTCGGAATTCAAGATCATCGCTTACCTTATATAGAGCATGGAATGGAAACATTGAAGAACAGTGGTTATGATCCGATTGTCCGCAATTCTGGAGGACTGGCTGTCGTATTGGATGCAGGGGTTTTAAATATATCAATTGTATTAAATGAGGACAAGCCTCTAAGTATTAATAATGCATTTGAAATGATGGTTGCATTGATTCGTCAGTTATTCCCTGAAATTGCAACCAAAATAGAAGCATATGAAATTGTTGGTTCTTATTGTCCAGGTTCATATGATTTAAGTATAGATGGTCAAAAGTTTGCCGGTATTTCACAGCGTCGCATGAAAAACGGGATTGCTGTTCAGATTTATTTATGTGTTGAAGGCAGCGGCAGTGAGCGTGCGGAACTGATTAAACGTTTTTATGAAAGTGGTCTGCAAGGCGAGAAAACGAAATTCGAGTATCCGGATATCAAGCCGGAAGTCATGGCTTCACTTCAACAACTGACAGGGCAAAACCTGACAGTATTTGAAGTGAATGAAAGACTTCGCAATCTATTGAGGCAAAAGAATGGCCAGCTATTTGAACTGCCATTGCAGCAAGAGGAAATGGAATTGTACAACTTCTATTTAGACCGCGTGTTCAAGCGCAATGAATCGATGCTAAGTAAATAATTAAATAAAAAGCAGGCGAGGTGCTAATATAGCGCTTCGCCTGAATCATTTAACGATGTTTGGGAAATCAAGTTGCCGTTACGCTCCATTTTGAATGTTGGAGTGGCCTCAGTATCTGTTTCTAGTGCTACAAGTCGTCTTGCGCGGTTCATAATAGAAACAAACTGCTCGTAATCTTCTTTAATCGCTTTATTCTCTTTTTGCAGTGCTGCAAGCTGTTGCTCGAGCTGGTTTTTCTGTTCCGTTAATAGTGATGTCAATTTGCGCCATTTCAATAAATCCTGCTCATTTGAATTTGAATGCTGCAGTTGTACTAAGTATGCAATGACGATATCGAGTGATAATGCCGATAATGGTATCGATGTTGGCTGATTTTCATTTGACGGCAGTAAGTATACTGGTGTTGTTCTGCGTTTTGTAGCCGTATTCATCATGCGCATACGTTCTTTACGTTCTTTTTTTGCTTGTGCCAAATCTTCTTCATAAATACGTCGGACTACGGCATTCCAGCGAAATCCGCAAGCTGCTGCTGTTCGATTCAGTAAATCCCCAGCTTCTTCAAATGCATTTAATTGTGTACTTCCTTCTTTTACATGGCGTAAAACAGCCTCTGCTAACAGCTCATCATTCTCTTTCACCCATGCATCTTGTCTTGTTTTTGTCATCAAAAACTCCCCCTGATTAATAATAGTTTTGTTGTTGTAAATCTATCATGTCCAAAGGGGAAAACATTTATTCAATATATCGTAAATTGTTGCTAGAATGATGAGAAATATGTTCCTAGCAGAACTTTGACCGGAATTGCTAGGATAATGCTTGAACGAAATAAGCAAAATGAGATACAATAGCAAATAGGTTAAAACAGCGAAAATAGCTCATAGAGAGGTGTTGACACTATGGCAAACTTATTCCACGTTTGCGATGAATGTCAGGCCGTTAATTTAAAGACGTTAATTCCAAAATTAAAGGAAATTGATCCAGAAGCAACGATTGAAATTGGCTGTCATTCATACTGTGGCCCAGGCCGCAAAAAAACATTTACATTTGTAAATAACCGACCAGTCGCCGCATTAACTGAAGAGGAGTTAATGGTAAAGGTACTGGACAAATTGAAAAAGTAACAGCGTAAAAAGGACGCGTTCTGAAATATATTCAGAACACGTCCTTTTTGCGTTTTCGGCGGATTCATTTCTATTTCAATGACAACTCACTTATAATGATGTTAAGAGATAAGGAGGTGGGCTATGTTGATGACATATGCAAAAACAAAACTGCAAGAGGAAAAAGTTTTTAAAGACCCTGTCCATCGCTATATTCACGTTCGGGATCAAGTCATCTGGGATTTGGTCAAAACAAGAGAATTTCAAAGACTGCGCCGTATCAAGCAGCTTGGTACGACGTATTTAGTGTTCCACGGAGCTGAACATAGCCGATTCAATCACTCATTAGGAGTATATGAAATTGTCCGTCGTATTGTGGATGATGTATTTAAAGGAAGAAAAGAATGGGATGAGTCTGAGCGGTTACTCGTATTATGTGCCGCATTACTGCATGATTTAGGGCACGGTCCGTTCTCCCATGCATTTGAGAATGTATTTGAAACAGACCATGAATATTTTACACGTCAAATTCTGCTGGGGGATACAGAGGTAAATGCCGTACTCCGTCGAGTGGCGGATGACTTCCCTGAAAAGGTTGCGCAAGTAATTGAAAAAACGTATCCAAATGAATTGGTTGTCAGCCTGATTTCCAGTCAGATCGATGCTGACCGTATGGATTACCTGCAACGCGATGCGTATTACACAGGCGTCAGCTACGGGCATTTTGATATGGAGCGCATCATGCGTGTTATGCGTCCGCGTGATAATGGAGTTGTTATAAAAGAAAGCGGAATGCATGCGGTCGAGCACTACATCATGAGCCGCTACCAAATGTATTTGCAAATATATTTTCACCCGGTATCAAGAAGTGCGGAAGTCGTGCTGAACCATATTTTGAAACGGGTAAAAGTGCTGTGCAAAAATGATTATCCATTTAAATATGAACCGACGCCTTTCGTATCCTTTTTCAGAGGGAATGTTACATTGGAAGACTATATTGCACTTGATGAAAACATCATGATGGCGTATTTCCAATTTTGGATGGAAGAAGATGATGAGATTTTACGGGATCTATGCCGAAGATTCGTCAACCGGAAACTGTTCCAATATACGAATTTGAATCCTTACAAGCAGCCGGAAGTATATGCACAGCTGCAACGACTATTTTTACAGGCGGGCATTGACCCGGAATATTATTTAGTACATGATTCTACATCAGATTTACCGTATGATTTTTACCGCCCTGGTATTGAAGGGACGAAGAAGCCGATTTATTTACTTATGCAGGACGGGATGCAGCGTGAACTATCGGAAGAAAGCCAAATTGTTGAAGCAATTGCCGGTCGTATCAAGGTGGACCATAAAGTGTATTATCCGGAAGAGCTATTTACAGACGAGCGGATCCCGGCCACGTTGCGTAATGAAATTAAGCAGCTTATTGAGGAAGTTTAATGTAAGCAGGATGGCCGGCACATAGACGGAAAACCCGCTAAGTTACAAATATCAATACCCGCAAAATTAAAAACACCTCATTTTCCCTAGGGAAGATTGAGGTGTTTCATATTTATTAATTAACTGAAATTCACACTACTCAACCATTATTGGTCGCTATAGCGTACGCCACCTTTTGCGAAGTGGTTTTTAGACATTTCTTCAATAATAATTGATACATTTTCTACTGGTGCGTCAACTGTTTTAGAAACAGCTTGTGTAACTTCTTCAACGAGCGCGCGTTTTTGTTCATCTGTGCGGCCCTCAACCATTTTAATTGTAACGATTGGCATATTGTCGCCTCCTAGTTAAAATATAGTGTATAGTATTTATATTAGCGTATTTGGAGGGATTTACAATGGCAAATGAAGAAAAATCGAAACCGAAAATGGGTTTTACAATAATAAAAAATGATCCTACCGATGGGCATAAAGGATTCGGTATTGGTTCACTTTCTTTGGAAAACGTTTCACCGGTCATTGTCGATGTCACGGAAGGAACAGCAATTGTTGATATCGGAGCAATGCATGCGAAAAGTGAAGTAGAGCGCGGCATTAAGTTTACGATGAACCGTGAAGACTCAGCAGGCGGAAAAGATTACTGGCTCGTATGGGTTACAATTGACCATAAAGAGTCAGGTGCTTATTTTGCGGGGGTAACGGCTTGTGAAATGGTCGTAAACCGTGAAAAACGTCGTGGCTACAAAATCTTGGCAGAACATGTAAACAGAATGGATAAATCGATGAAGCGTCACATAATTGTGGACCATATGGATGCGCCATCAAAGAAAATACTGGCTGACTTCCTGAAAAGCCACAATGAAGAAATATGGAACAACAGTGAAGAAAAATTAAAACAGGACTTGGCATAATACTGCAATATTTAACGGAATCTATATTTTATTAGAAATATTACGCAATTCAGTGAACAATATGTGACATTTCAAAAACTACAAAAATCCATGGTTGAAACTGGTTCTAAAAGAAAGTAAACTGAATTTAAAGCTTGCGAAATAGTAGGCTAGGACATGTGGGAAATGAAACAGGTTGAGCAGTATGCGGCATTTGAACCTTCCCAAGCCGAATGCCCCATGGTTCTCAACCTTTCATTCACCACAAATAGAAAAGCTCTTTCGTGTCACGGACTAGAACCGGATACGAAAGAGCTTTTTTAATTAAAATTTATTCCCAAAAGTTGCGCAATGCTTCAAAAGGCAATGATTCAAAGAAATTTCCCCAAGAATCCTGATTGAAGAGATCAAATGATGCACAAGATTCTTTTGGTATATCTTCTGTTTTCATGTAAATAATGCGCTGGCTTGAGCATGACTCATGCGCCAGTTTACCTGTACGAATATCGACAGTCACAGGCTCTACACCGCTTGGCATTGTAAATGTTTCGTTCGCCTTTCCATCAAGTGCTGTTTCCATAAAATCAATCCACACTTGCTTAGATGCGGCCATATCTGCCTGAACAGATAAAGTTTTACCTTGGTCATAGCCATTCCATACACCTGCAGTTAAACTCGGTGTAAAACCGATCATCCATTGGTCACTGTTTGTCGTTCCTGATTTGGCTGCATATGTGTGACTCATACGTGAACGCAATGATAACCCGGTTGCCGGAGAGTAATCACTGAATACAGGATCGAACATACCTGTCATCATTTGCGTTAAAATGAAAGCATCCTGTTCGGAAATGACTTGTTCTTCTTCAGGTTTCTTATATTTGTAAACGACTTTTCCTTTTGCATCGGTAATGGACAATACAGTAGTCGGTTGTCGTTTCTCTCCGCCCGCAGCAATGATGTTATAGGCATTTGTTAAATCATACAACGAGTTTTCTGCTGTTCCAAGTGCAATGGATGGTACATCTTTTTCGGAATAGTTTAGCCCGAAACGTTTCTGAACATCGCGGAAAGACCGGTAGCCGATGTTTTCCAGTGCTTTAACAGCATAAATATTGTCGGAAATCGCCAATGCCTGCGCCAGGGAAAGTTCGTGATCAGCGTATTTTTTATTAACGTTTTGCGGTGTATAAGTTGCTCGTCCACTATCATACGTAAAAGTTGTTTCACTTACATCCAGGAAGGACATCGGATTGAAATCCTTTTCCAGTGCTGCCGCATACAGTATCGGCTTGATGGCAGAACCCGGCTGACGGTTACCTAACGCAACACGGTTAAACGAACTTACACTGTAATCACGACCGCCGACAAGTGCTGTAACAAAACCTGTATCAGCTTCCATGCTTACAAAGCCAACTTGCAATTCGCTGTTTGGCATATTCGTTTTGATCGCATTTTCCGCCGCGCGTTGATGTGCCTGGTTGAGTGTAGTTTGAATCGTCCAGCCACCTTCACTAATACTCAGGTTTTTTTCTTCTAAAATATCGCTTGCTTCTTCCCATACAACATCCAGGAAGTAAGGAGCAATTGATTTTGTCGCAATCCACTCATCGCTTTTTAGGGCAACCTGCTCAGAAGTGGCACGGGTTTTTTCATCGTCTGTAATTTTCCCCTGATCATTCATTAACCGCAAAATCACTTGCTGACGATTTGTCGCCTTTTCCAAGTTATTAAGCGGCGAATAATACGTCGGTCCTTTTGGCACGCCTGCAAGCATTGAAGCTTCGGCCAATGTCAGATCCTTTGCGGATTTGCCGTAGAAGTAACGGCTTGCTGCTTCGGCCCCGTACATTCCGTGTCCGTAATAAACCGTATTTAAATAGCCTTCTAAAATTTCTTCTTTTGAATAAAATAACTCCAATCGATATGCAAAAAGGGCTTCGTTTAATTTCCGGT
This sequence comes from Solibacillus sp. NPDC093137, assembly GCF_050280445.1. Classification (NCBI taxonomy): domain Bacteria; kingdom Bacillati; phylum Bacillota; class Bacilli; order Caryophanales; family Caryophanaceae; genus Solibacillus; species Solibacillus sp. NPDC093137. The sequence continues at coordinate 2,267,462 of NZ_JBNNVH010000001.1, read as the reverse complement.
TCCAAGTTTTTTCATGGGTTAAATATAGATTTCGTGCATATTGCTGTGTCAGCGTACTGGCACCTTGCACTTTACTGCCGGCTTTAATATCCGCCAAAACGGCACCTGCAATCCGGGAAAAGTCAAAACCGCTGTGCTCGAAGAAATCTTTATCTTCTACCGCAACAGTAGCATCAATTAGGTAAGGCGAAATTTCATCAAGGTCTGTCCAGTAACGACGCTCCTTTGTAAAATAGTCACCTATCTGATTATGATTGCTATCTAAAAAAATTGAAGCTTTCGGAACGGTAAGTGGCGGTGCTCCGGCAACTTGTGCATATATACGTAATGAAAGGAACATAACAGCGAAAAAACATAAAAGGGCAATCATAAAGAGTCCGATTTTTTTTGCGAAATTTTTTCGCTTTTTTCGTTTTTTAAATTGCTGTCTTTTCAAGTTTTTCCACCTCATTTCTTATTTAATTGAGAGCAAAATAAATTTAACGAATTACAAAAAGTAATAAAAATTCTATTGCACTTTTAATGAAAACAACTATACTTTTTCGTAGCGTATATTACGTGTTTTGTCGTATATGCAGCTTTTACAAAAGCAATCCATAATGTCGAATTATGTCAGTTGCACTTAATTATACGAAAATAGCGAAACAAAAGTTTCATATGTTAGATTTAGTATGAGCAACTTCTTCTATCGCTATGCATTCTAAATTAAGAAATCGATTTAAAATACACAATTTAAAAATAGAGAAAGGTATGGGTGAATGTAAATGAGATTTGATGAAACTTATGCAGGGAATATGTTTATTAAAAGCCACCAAAACTATGAAGAAAGTAAAGCTGTTTTATACGGCATGCCAATGGACTGGACAGTAAGTTACCGTCCCGGCCAACGTTTTGGTCCGGCCCGAATTCGTGAAGTATCGGTTGGTTTAGAGGAATATAGCTTTTATTTGGACCGTGAGCTGGCAGATGTACCTTTTTTTGATGCGGGAGATATTCCATTGCCTTTCGGTAATCCGGAAAAATCATTAGCAGAAATTAAGACGTTTGTCCGCCAAGTACTGGCAGATGATAAAATTCCAGTAGGGATGGGCGGGGAGCATTTAGTATCACTGCCGGTTATGGAAGCTGTCTATGAAAAGTATGCAGATTTAGCGATCATTCATTTTGATGCACATACAGATTTACGTACAGATTATGAAGGGGAGCAATACTCTCACGCAACACCAATTCGTAAAATCGCGGATACAATCGGACCTGAAAATGTTTATTCATTCGGAATTCGTTCTGGCTTAAAAGAAGAGCTGCAATGGGCAAAAGAAAACGGCATGCACATTTCATTATTTGAAGTATTCGAGCCGTTAAAGCAAGTGCTGCCTACATTAAAAGGACGCAATGTTTATGTAACGATCGACATTGACGTACTGGACCCTGCACATGCACCTGGGACAGGCACTGTTGATGCTGGTGGTATTACACCTAAGGAACTATTAGCATCAATTCATGAAATCGCACGCTCTGAAGTAAATGTTGTTGGCTTTGACCTAGTTGAAGTGGCACCAATTTATGATCACTCAGAAATTACAGTAAATACTGCTGCAAAATTAATTCGCGAAATGATTTTAGGCTGGGTGAAATAGCAGGGGTTTAAGTTCATAATTTACACAAATAAATATCATATCAAAGTCGTTGGCGATTGCTGGCGGCTTTTTATTATTAGGAATATAGTGGTGACAATTATTTCCATGCGCATTATGATTAGTGTGGAAGGGAGGTATAGTTATGAGTTTAATTTTACGTTTAAGTAATGGTGAAAAGATAGAGATGAAAGCCAGTCTTAAGGAATTTGAAGAAATGTATTTACAAGATGACGGTTACTTTCATTATGGTTTTATAAGATTCGTGTTAAATGATGGAAAAGAAGAGCAGTCAGAATTAATATTTACAAACCACATTGTTTCTATAGAAGAAGTAAAGTGATATTCCAATCGGTTGTGGCTTTTTATTATCAAAATCGTATTATGTTCTCATTTTATATATGCTTACAATTGTAGGTAGATGGGAGGTGATATTATGGTTGATAAAGTATGGCTTAAAGCATTGAAAGAAGTTAATACTCAAGCTTAACCGCTAATGTTAATTTAAAGGTACTCGACGGAGTATCTTTTTTTGTAGAAGTTTCATTTAGACAAATACTGTAAGTTTGAAAAAATGTACCATGTTACAGTTCGATATTTACAGGGTAAAGAATAGTATGATGCCGCATGATAAGTGCTTTCGTTGACTCGGGTATTTCAAAGTATCCCGCTAATAAGGGTGCATATATATTTTTAATAAAACTGAAAATAATACATAGGGCGTTGCATTATTTACGGGGGTCAACTGCCAGAGCGAGCTTCAGAAGGAAGGGTAATAAGGCGCTGTAACATTATGTGGAGAACTTTGCATTTTGTTCGGCTACTCAGAGCCAAGTTAGAAATAGGAGTGTTTATGTTGGAAAAGGGTTATTTTATATTAATTATTTCATTGATCTTCAATGTACTGTTATTAGGAACAGGAAGTTATGTGGTGAAAAATATCGGCGGATTAGAATTTATTAAAGCAAAAATGCAGTCAACGCCTTCTCCCAAAACGGATTCCGCCTATTACTTTACGAAAAAAAGTGTCTTTGAACAGTCATCAAGTAGTAATATTGATAAAGTGTTCATAGGTGACAGTATTTCCGATTATGGAGAATTCCAGGAATACTTTCCCGATGAAGTTGTGCTGAATCGAGGAATTCGGAATGATTGGACAGGAGGGGTATTAAACCGTATTCAGGAAGTAGTGGACCGCAACCCAAAAGAGGCTTATTTAATGATCGGTGTCAATGATCTCCGTTACAAAACAGAAGACGAAGTATATAAACGTAATGTCGAGAAAATCGTGAATTCGTTTGAAGGAAAAGATACAAAACTCGCGATACAATCAATCCTGCCTGTGAATAATGGGTTGTTCGGAAATGAAGTGACAAATGATCAAGTGAAGCGGTTTAATATTATTTTGCAACAGATCGCGGAAGATAAAGGAATTGAGTATATCGATCTGCACTCAAGTTTTACTGATAAAAACGGGCAACTGGATAAGCAATATACAGGAGATGGGCTCCATTTAAATGGGAAAGGATATAAAGTTTGGGTCGATAGGCTTCGCTCAAAATAAAATGAAATATATAAAAAGCTGGACCTCGTGAGATGAGGTCCAGCTTTTTACGTCGATATAGGGGTCCTTTTTTTCTGGATTGAAAACCCACCAAGCAGTATTGTCCCGTTCGGTAACCACTTTTTTATTAAAATTGAAACAATGATAGGAATGAATATCCCAATCGTTGTGTAACCAATAAGCCCGTACGTCAAATAATCATTTAAAATAATATCTGCAAATATATGCAAATACATAATGGTAAGCGAGTGATTTTCTATTTTCTGCAGCCAATTGAGCGATAGTTTTGCTGCAAGCAACTGGAAGCAACCTACTAATACGATTGTAAATGATATGGGAATGACCAAATCCAAAATAAAATGCTCATACCGTAAGAACTTCATACTCAGTCGATAATCGATGATATTGAACCGATCAAGCAACAACGTCGTCGCACTCAGGAATACCGCCGCACCCATCCATCGTTTTGATATATCCATCCATAATTCTTTGAAATAATATCCGATTGCAAAATAGACGATTGCCATCATCGCAACATCGATGTTCCAAATCATTGGAATCGATTGCGCTGCTTCAGAGGGCTTGCCGCTGATGACTTTCATAGCGATGATGCTCTCAAAATGTGCGATAACATAAAAGAGTCCTAGAATTATAAACTGTTTCACCCGAGTGAAGTAAGTTGTCAACCACATGAATAATAAATATGTGAAGAATAATGTCGTTACAAACCAGAAAACACCATATGCTCCGCGAATAAAACGCCCCCCTATGGCAAGTGTCCATAAGTCATTAAGATACCATTCTATATCCCAATTGCCTGAAAAGATCTCCATTCCATAACGGACTAGTGTAATACTGACAAGGAAAAATAGGTAAGGGAAGATTAATTGCATGAAACGCTTGTGAATTGTCAGCTTTATTTCCTTTTTATCTAAAATCGGCTTGAAGAATAAACCACTTAATATGAAAAATGCCGGCATATGAAACCAATAAATATATTTTGCGAGTGGAAATTCAAGCTCTCCTGGATAATGCCCGATGACGACAAGAATCATTAAGAATCCCTTCGTAATATCCACCCACGTTATCCGTTTTTTGTTCATCAATAACACCTCTAAAAAAATATGCTGTTATTATATACCCTTTACTAATGTTAAAAGTGGAATGTAACAGTAAAGATATGTAATTGATATATAAACGGGAAATCACGGATATAAAGGATTCTTGTGGTGTTTGAATTCATAAATTTTAAAAAGTGGAAATCTTAGGTATGGGTAAATAAGAAAAAGGTGTGTTAAAAGTTACTTCGACTTTTAACACACCTTTTTAATTTCGCTGTTTAATTTGATTATAATGGCAGATTGGAACATTTGCCTGATGTTTTGCTTTCAATAAGGCTTTATTTGAAAATCGGTAAAGCTCTTTAACAGTTTGTCCGTTTTGCGGAAATGAGCAGATTCCAATCGCAAGAGTCAGTTGACAGGATGGATAATTTTCAAAAGTAAGCTGCTGTACAGTTTTATTAATTGAATAGGCTAAAGTAATCGCTTCTGCAGGTGCCATTTGTGGCAGCACTACATAAAACTCATCACTATCAATTCGTCCGATAAGTGCCTTTTCCGGAAGCTGGTCTTTTATTAGTTGAGAGATTTGTACAAGTATTTCATCGCCGGCTTTATAGTGATACATATAATTCAATTCGCGAAACTGGCGAATATCGATATGAAGCAGTTCAAAAGGTATTTTTGCATTCACATAAGACAATAACTTCTGTTCAATCGCAATATTATTAGGCAGTTGTGTAAGCAAATCCGTTTTCTTTAGCGCATAGATTTGTTTAATTTGTTTATTTTTATCGTCAAGCTGCATTAATATTTTTCGGACTGCATAAAAAGTAAAGGTCGAAACAACAAAGTAAAGTATTAAATAGAACAGATTATTTACTTCGAATCGGTCATAAATAAGTAGGATGATAATGTGTTCGATTGTTATGATGAAAAAATAGATCGGTAAATTTTGAAACGTAATGGGACGTTTTAATGTAAAATAGCATGCAACGACGCTCATTACTAAAGTATTCAGCATGATAATGAAAGACAATATTGATGTGTACAATAAAACATACCGACTAATTACAATCATAAAACCTGTAATGAAAATTGAAACAGGTCCCCCAAGCAAACCACTGAATAGCACAAAAATAATCCGATTGTTTATTAGCATGCCGTGTGCATAGGGAGTAGCCAATGCAGTCAAAATAAAGGCGGCACATCCGAATGTCACACCGACGATGATGGACTTATATTTATGGATGAAAGGGTTATCTTCATATTGAATGAAAGGCCAAAAAATTAAAATCGTAAAGCAAAACAGAATCGAAAAGTTGATTGTCAGCTCAAAAAACATGGCATCACCCACCTTGGTAATATAACACTACCCGTTATTTTAAATTATTTATATGGAAATAAGAAGATAGTTTTGTTTTTGCCTGCTGTTTTGCTGTAAATACATTTTCCAGGAGTTCCAAAGATGTTTGTCCATTATCAGGATAGGAACTGATTCCTACAGTTACGGAAATATGAATAGATAAATCTTTGGATACTTCGAACTGCTGTTGGGCAATCATATTAATTAGATTATTGGCCTCTACAATTGCTACAGCAGGAGGCACATCCTTTAAAACGAGAAGAATTTCCTCACCGCCCAACCGGCCAACATAAGCCCCATTCTTATTTGCATATTCCATCAAGTGTTGGGCAAGTTGTTTAATAACAAGATCACCTGCAGAAAAACCATACTGCAAATTGAGCATTTTAAAATTCCGAATATCCATGAGCATTAAATTGAAATTGGATTTCTTTTTAATCATGTTTTTAATATGCTTTTCATTCTCTTTATTGTTCGGCAACTGTGTTAAAAAGTCGATCTTATTCAAATGAGTCGTCTGTTTTACCGTATCATTGGCAAGTTTGATTTGGCGAATAACAATGTAAATGAAATAAAATGAAAAAATCGTAAATATGCCATAAAGCAATAAATACTCAAAGCTTTTATTATGGAAACAAAACCCGAGAAATAATGCAATTAATGTTTCAATAAAACAAGCCCAAAAAAATAAAAATATATTTTTATTGGTCATTTTATATTTCCTTGTGATAAAGAACAATGTCAGAACAAGAACAAGAAAATTAATATTCAGGATCATCGGTACCAATTCCAGATATGGCAGGAAAAACAGTCCGATTCCTATGATCAGACCACTGATCAGAATAGCAAATGGCCCGCCTAATAGACCACTGTACAACACCGGAATGTATTGAATGTACATCATGAAATCATTCGTAAGGTGAACTGCCGAGAATGTCAAAACAAGGCCTGTTATACCAAATTTCACTCCGATTACATAAGGACGTGTGCGATGAATGAACGGTGTTTGTTTAAAGTGGTTAATAAATGGCCAATAAATTAAAAGTGTAAACGTAAATAATATACAGAAGTAAGATAATATTTCAATTAACATAATAAGCTCCTTTATACTTTAATCATTACAGTTCTGAACGAAAATTACTATAAAAATAGTGGAATTAAATAAAAATTGTTCAAATCAAGTTGATTGTAGGAGTAAGCGCAAAGTTAAGTTCGTTGTTGCTTAAAGATAGTTACTTATCCTATAATAAAAAGGTTATAGAAATATATGTATAGGAGCTGACTGCTATGGCGAACGAGAGCGGGAAAACAGTCAAAATCAAACTAGTTTCCTCAATCATTCCAACCGAGGGCGAGCTTGAACAATATGAAATGTGGCTTGAAGGCAGTTGTGTAGAAAAAGGGAACAGTCATTATTTGCGCTATGAGGAAGTTCAGGAGGATCTGCAAATTCAAACGACGATCAAACTCAATGAAGCGAATTCGTTTATTATGCGAAAAGGCGGTGTGAACATGCGGTTGCCTTTAAATCCGGACTTACGCGAGAATGGTCATTATGATAGCCCATTCGGTTCATTACCTCTTGTTACCGATACACATCAGTTAGCCATTGAAGTAGTACAAAGCGAAAAAGTGTCAGGGCAATTTAAAACGCAATATGACCTTATCATAGGTGGCAATTCAGTTGGCCATTACAAATTAGACATTGAATTTACGGAGGTATAACTATGAATGCAGTAGAACAATTACAGCAATCGATTAAAGCAGCATTAAAAGCAGCAATCGATCAAGCAGGCCTAGTAGAAGCAGGCACGGAAATCAACATCCATTTAGAAACACCAAAGGATAAAGCAAACGGTGACTTTGCAACAAATATCGCAATGCAATTAACTAAACTGGCGAAAAAGCCGCCACGTGCAATTGCAGAAGCGATTTTAGAACATTTAACGACTGAAGGCACAGACATCGAAAAGATTGAAATTGCAGGACCAGGTTTCATGAATATTACAGTTCGTAAAGACTTCTTGGCGAGTGTTGTTACAGCAGCATTTGAACAAGGCGAAAACTATGGTCGTTCAACTGCAGGCGCAGGAGAAAAAGTACAGGTCGAGTTCGTTTCAGCTAACCCGACTGGTGACTTGCATTTAGGCCATGCGCGCGGTGCATCTGTAGGGGATTCATTATGTAATGTATTGGATTTTGCTGGTTTTGACGTATCACGTGAATATTATATTAATGATGCCGGTAACCAAATTAATAACTTAGCGTATTCTTTGGAAGCTCGTTATAAGCAAGCATTAGGAATGGAAGCTGAAATGCCGGAAGACGGATACCACGGTCCTGATATTATCGGAATTGCCGGTAAGCTGGCTGAAGAATTCGGTGCAACAATTTTGGACAAATCTGATGAAGAACGCTTTAAATTTTTCCGTGAGCACGGCTTGAAACTGGAATTGGCGAAACTGCAAAATGACCTTAAAAACTTCCGTGTTGAATTCGATGTTTGGTATTCAGAAACTTCTTTATATGAAAACGGTAAAATCGATGTAGCATTAGACAAACTAAAAGCAAATGGCCATGTTTTTGATGAAGAAGGCGCGACTTGGTTCCGTTCAACAACATTCGGTGATGACAAAGACCGCGTATTAATTAAAAACGATGGTTCATACACATATTTAACACCGGATATTGCTTACCATGAAGATAAATTACGTCGCGGCTTTGATAAGCTGATCAATATTTGGGGTGCTGACCACCACGGTTATATTCCACGTATGAAAGCGGCAATCGAAGCACTTGGCTATGACCGCGGTACATTGGAAGTAGATATTATCCAAATGGTTCAGCTGTACAAAAACGGCGAGAAATTCAAAATGAGTAAACGTACAGGTAATGCTGTAACGATGCGTGAATTAGTAGAAGAAGTAGGCTTGGATGCTGTTCGTTATTTCTTCGTTAAAACAGCAGGGGATTCACATATGGACTTCGATTTAGACTTAGCGGTATCACAATCGAACGAAAACCCGGTATATTACGCACAGTATGCACATGCTCGTATTTCATCAATTTTGCGTGCAGCAAACGAGCAAGGTTTCGAAGCATCATTGGAAAACCTGAACTTGCTAACAGCAGAAAAAGAAGAAGATGTGCTTAAAAAAGTCGGCGCATTCCCGCAAATCGTGGCAGATGCAGCGAAACACCGCACACCACACCGTATCGCAAACTATATTCAAGACTTGGCTGCTGCATTCCATAGCTTCTACAATGCAGAAAAAGTATTGAACCAAGATAATAAAGAGCTGACAGAAGCTCGTTTAGCATTGATCACAGCAGTAAAAACTACATTAGCGAATGCACTGAAACTAATCGGCGTAAGCGCACCGGAAAAAATGTAATTTAACTTTTTAAAGCACTCTATTTCTATTTAAGGGAATAGAGTGCTTTTTATTTGAAATTGCCGTTGTTCTATTTGAAAAGCGATTCGTTCTACTTTAGATGCAACAGTTCGCCTTTCGCGTCGTAACTTTTCACATTATGGCGAATAGGTTCTCCTTTTTTCCGCAAACGTTCCACTTTCACCGGCAAAACTTTCAATTGTCGTGAAAATAGACCGCATGGAATCCCTATAAGGGGACTGGGGATATCTATTGACTTGTAATTTCCCGAAACGTACTATTAAATTTGACTTCTATATACAGGACAATAAATATGAGGTGGTGCTTTTCATGAGCAAGGAATTATTTATTCAAACAGACGAGCAGCAACAATGGCTGAAAAAGCTCGAAACAATAGCAGAGAGCGTGAAAGAACATGCTCAGCAAACAGATGAACAAGCGACATTTCCATTTGAAAATTTCCGGAAGCTGAGAGAAATCGGCTATACAAAAATAACATTGCCAAAGGAATATGGCGGAGATGGCTTTACAGTATATGATGCGCTACTACTGCAGGAAACTTTGGCGAGCTATTGCGGAAGCACGGGGCTGGCTGTATCGTGGACAATTCAAAATGTAGGCGAAATATTTGAAAATCGCTACTGGGATGAACAAAAGCTCGACTGGTTTGGCAAAGAGATCGCAAATGGCGCGACAGTCAATCGCGCGGTAAGTGAGTTTGCGATGGGAAGCCCGGTTCGTGGGGGTCGTCCGGGGACTTCAGCAAAACGTGATGGTGATTATTATGTAATTAATGGACGTAAAAACTATACGAGCGGTGCACCGGACCTCGATTATTTTTTAGTGTCTGCATGGATTGAAGATGAGGGTCATTTAGGATTTTTCCTCGTTCCGAAATCGGCCGAAGGGGTATCGGTCGAAAATACGTGGGACGTTGCGTCAATGCGCGGTACGGGAAGCGATGATTTAGTACTTGATAATGTACGTGTTGATCAAACAAACTTAGTGGAAATCCCGAACTATTCAACCGGATTTAAGCTGAACGGCTGGCTGCTCCTCATCCCGGCAACTTATTTAGGGATTGCCCAGGCTGCCCGCGATTACGCGGTCGACTTTGCGAATAGTCATTCCCCGAACAGTATTCAAGGAACAATTGCCCAGTTGCCAAACGTCCAAACGCTGATCGGAGAAATGGATTTGGCGTTGACGAAAGCACGCTTTACAATTTACGGTGTTGCGGGGCTTTATAATGATCCGATTAAAAAGTCGACATTAGTTAATGAAATCAATATTGCGAAACATGTCGTGACAAATACAGCAATCGAAGTTGTAGATAAAGCGATGCGTCTAGTTGGGGCAAAAAGCCTGCAAAGATCAAATCCGCTTCAACGCTATTACCGTGATGTCCGTGCAGGTCTGCACAATCCGCCAATGGATGACATTACGATTAAACGTTTAGCTGAAACGGCAATTGAAAAAGCTTAAAAGCAAAGGGGTGAGCAGTTCTTTTATTCATAATTTCAGCGGAATAAGAAGAATTATCTGAAACTTTGGCGATTGAGCACACATTTTTCTGAATATCAGCTATAATAGAGCTATTAATTTTATATGGACGATAAAGGTTCTTGCTCACTGATAGAGTAAGGAGTAAAAGGGAAATCGGTGCAATTCCGATGCGGTCCCGCCACTGTAAATGCTAGTTGAGAGCAGCATGCCACTGAAAAACTTTCGGGAAGGCGCTTATCAACGTTATGCATAAGCCAGGAGACCTGCCTTTATAATGCCCTAAAATAAACCTACGAGGATAGGATGTGGCGGATAAATTCTTTTTCCATTGAATTTTATTTGCATACGTAAAGCTTCCTTCATTTTTAGTAGGAAGCTTTTTATTTTTGTAGAAAATTATACAACGAAATTTTTGGAGGTTATTATTTTGAAAAAATGGCAACTGTTATCTTCCGCAGCATTACTTACATTAACATTGGCGGCATGCAACTCGGAAAAAGCAACAGATGAACAATCAGCAAAAGGCAATACAGAAGTAACTGAAGCAGCACAATTCCCGGTAACTATAAAAGATGCCTTGGACAAAGAAATCACGCTTGAAAAAGCACCAGAGCGCATTATTACATTGGCTCCATCCAATACGGAAATTTTATTCGGACTAGGGTTAAACGATGAAATTATCGCTGTGAACGACAATGATACATATCCTGAAGAAGCATTATCTAAAGAATCAGTTGGCGGCATGGAGTTCAATTTAGAACAAATAATCGGTCTGCAACCCGATTTAGTCTTAGCACATGAATCCGGAATGTACAGCTTCAATGAACAGGCAATTGCGCAGCTTGAATCAGTAGGAATTCCAGTATTCGTTGTAAAAGATGCGAAAACATTTGAAGAAACGTACGAAACGATTGAACAAATCGGGCAGCTGACAAATAAAGAACAAGCAGCCAAAAAAATGATTGCATCAATCAAAGAAGGCATCGAAGAAATTGAAGTGAAAGTAGCCGACCTGGAAGAAAAGTCCGTGTTCATCGTTGTTGGTACAGATCCGGACCTTTATGCAGCAGGCGAAGAGACATTCATCAGTGAAATGCTGGACGTGTTAAATGCAGAAAATGCTGTTCCTGAACTAGGGTGGCCGATGTACAGCTCAGAGCAATTCGTAAACAGCAATCCGGACGTTATTTTAGTAACGTATGAAAGCGACATGGCGGCAATCGAGAAAAACGATGCATATGCCGAAATGGATGCAGTAAAAAAAGGCAATGTGAAATTAGTTGATGGCGATACGACAAGTCGACAAGGTCCGCGTATTGTGGAAGGTATTGAATCAATTGGTGCGGCGATTTATCCAGAGGTATTTAATGAATAAAAAATATTCAATCGCCTATGCACTATCGATTGGATTACTTTTAAGCAGTATTTGGATCGGCATTTCATTCGGGTCTGTTAATATTCCGTTCTCAACTTTATGGGATAAAACGACAGATCCGGTTGCATACAGTATTTTATGGAAAATCCGAATGCCCCGCGTCATTTTAGCCGCATTAATCGGGGCATCATTAGCGATAGCTGGAGCAGCATTTCAAGGGTTACTTAAAAACCCTTTGGCAGATCCGTATACATTAGGAATTTCATCAGGAGCCTCTGTAGGTGCAGTCATGACAATCTTTTTAGGGATTTCAATACCAGTGCTCGGTGTCTTCACATTGCCTGTATTCAGTATGGCCGGGGCCGCATGTACGATGATCATCGTCCTGACATTTGCCCGACTAGTGGACCGTTCGATGAAAATGGAAACACTGATTTTGACGGGGATTATTTTCAGTTCGTTTTTGGGGTCCTGCATTTCCTTAATGGTTGCACTTACAGGTGAACAGCTAAGAGAAATTATCGGATGGCTTCTTGGAAGTGTGTCGATGCGAGGGTGGCCATATGTCCAGATGGTCCTGCCATTTATGGTGATCGGTACGGTGATTATTTGGCTAACTCGACGTGAACTGAATGCGATGATTTATGGAGAAGAGCGTGCCCAGTATTTAGGGGTAAATGTTAAGCGCAGCAAGTATATGATTTTGGCGGGCGGTTCCATTTTAACAGGAGCGGCTGTTGCTGCATCCGGGACAATTGGATTTGTAGGGTTAGTAGTACCTCATATGATACGCCTGCTGATCGGAGCAGACCATCGACATTTATTGACATTGTCGTTTTTGAACGGTGCAAGCCTGCTCGTCATTTGTGACTTAGTATCGCGTACAATTATAGCCCCTATCGAACTGCCGATTGGTGTTATTACTTCCTTTATCGGCGCGCCTGTCTTTGCCTATATTTTCTTCAAGCAACGTAGAAAGGTTGTTGCATAATGTTAAAAGTAAATAACTTATCAGGTGGTTACGGCGGGAAAACGATTATAAAAAATATGACGTTTCACGTGGAAAAAGGAAGAATTCTCGGGATTCTTGGTCCGAACGGCAGCGGGAAATCGACATTACTGAAAATGATCAGTGGTGTGCTGAAGCCTGAAACAGGGGAAATTTTTATCGAAGAGAAACCGCTTAAAAGCTATGATAACAAGCAATTGGCGAAAAAGATGGCAGTTCTTCCTCAATTAAATGCAAGTGCATTTACAAACAGTGTATATGATGCGGTTTCGTTAGGACGTTACCCCCATCAAAGCGGCTTCTTTTCTTCCTGGACCGAAGAAGATGAAAAGACAGTTCAGCGGGCGATGGAAAGCACAGGTGTGTCGCAATATAATAATCAGTACTTGGAGTTTTTATCGGGAGGCGAGCAGCAACGGGTATTTATTGCCCAGGCACTTGCACAAAATTCGGAACTGCTTCTATTGGATGAACCGACTAATCATTTGGATATCGCTCATCAAAAGCAGATTCTGGATATGATTCGGATGCAAGTTGAATTGCAAGGGCTGACAGTTGTCTCGATTTTTCATGATATTAACTTGGCATCGCTTTATTGTGATGAACTCCTTCTGTTGGAAAATGGTGAAGTACGTGCGTTTGGCGAGCCGCACGAAGTCGTGTTGCAAGAACAGATTGCCGATGTATATCAGGCTAGAATTGCGACATATCCTCACCCGGAGCTGCCAAAGCCGCAAATTACGATGTTGCCAAAGAATGAAATGGGACGAAAAGCTACGACAATCCAAATGGACCAGTTTCAAATAACGGAAGACTATATCGAATATCAGGCCCAGGCACCACTGAAAATAATTTCTTCTGCTGTGCATAATGCCGGCATAGGCTGGTATGACACATTACTCAACCGTTCCATTGCTCCAGAATACGATATTTATAATGTGAAGGAGGAAACGGAGCAATTTTTAATAGAGCGTAAATTTTCTCCAACAAATACAGTCGTGATGCTTACAGCAGTGGAAACAAGCTGCGCAGTAATTCGACATTTCTCGAAAAATAATGTAGAAATCCTTGTCATGGTAACAGCAGGTGTAGGAAATAGTGTCGATGTTACGAAAACATATTTGCGGGAAGATGAGCCACATGTCGGTACGATTAATACATGGGTTATCGTTAATGGTAAGCTGACAGATGAAGCATTTATTCAGGCGATGATTACAGCAACAGAAGCAAAAACGAAAGCATTGGCAGATCAGCAAATAAAAGATTCAGTGACAAATACAATTGCAACTAGTACCGCTACCGACAGTCTATTGATTGCGGCTACCCAACAAGGGGATGAAATGCCGTATGCCGGACCTATTACGGAAATCGGCAAACTAATCGGACGGGCTGTTTTCGAAGTTACAATAGAAGCAATTAAAAAATATAAACAGCATTATAATAAGTAAAGTGGCTGGAAAAACGTCAGCTAAAAAAAGAGTGTCATTATACTAAAAGGGAATTTTTAAAAAACCTAGAAATACTATTAAATCGAAAGGGTGATTATTGATGAAATTATATACAAAGTCAGGCGATACAGGGAAAACGAGCATTATTGGAGGACGTGTCGATAAAGACCATCTGCGCGTTGAAGCATACGGCACAATTGATGAGCTGAATTCATTTATCGGTAAAGCTGTCAGTGAATTGGATCAGGAAAAGTTCAAGGATTTGATTGAAGATTTAACTGCCATTCAACACGAATTGTTTGATGGAGGCGGGGACTTGGCGAATGTGATGAAAGAACGTCATTATAAACTTACGGAAGAACCGATCACTGTTTTGGAAAACCGAATCGATGCACTTTCTGAAGAAGCACCACCATTAAAACGTTTTATCTTACCGGGTGGGGCGCCTGCAGCTGCTACACTGCATATCGCCCGCACTGTTGCCCGCCGCGCGGAACGGGAAACTGTATCTTTAATGAAAGAAATTGAAAATGTTTCTCCAGTTGTACAGAAATATTTAAACCGATTATCGGATTATTTATTTGCTGCAGCACGTGTCGTAAACTACCGATTATCAATCCAGGATGTCGAATATATCCGTAGTGGTGACGTATTTAAATAAACGAAAAATGCTAGTTAAGACGATATATTTGTCTAACTAGCATTTTTTATATTTTGATTTAATTTTCAGAATTAATGACGAAATCTGTTGACTGAATGCTCATTCATAACTACAATGGGTTTATAGATTCATATAGTTTATCGGGGTGAATTGGATAAACAAAGGGGTAAAAACTTCGTATTCCAGGGGGGAAAACAATGAATACATTTTTAATTATTAACTGGATTGCATTCATCGCCGTGTTACTTTATGCGCTAGGGTTATTCGCATATTTATTAAAAACACGTTATGACTATATTCAACTTGGTCGTAAAGAAGAGTTCAATCATAAATTTTCTGAACGCATAGAAGATATCGTTGAGAAAGTATTTGGTCAATCAAAACTATTAAAAGATAAGAAGATGGGACTTGTACACGTTCTGTTTTTCTACGGATTTTTAATGGTTCAATTTGGGGCTATCGATTTAATCTGGAAAGGGCTCGCACCGGGATCACACCTTCCGCTAGGTGGTCTGTACCCAGTATTTACATTTACACAGGAACTTGTTGTATTAACGATCTTAATCGCGGTAGCGGTTGCATTTTACCGTCGTTATATGGAGAAACTTGCACGTTTAAAGCAAGGTTTTAAAAATGGTTTAGTTTATATGTTTTTAGCTATTTTAATGTTTGCTACATTATTTGGCAATGGATTTTACTTAATTTGGCATGATCATGGTTTAACAGGATCAGAACCAGTAGCTTCTGCAGTTGCCTGGGTATTCCAATGGATGGATCCGACGATTGCTGCTGTTATGTTCTTCGTTATGTGGTGGGCACACTTGTTGGCATTATTAGCATTCCTTGTTTATATCCCGCAAGGCAAGCACTTCCACTTAATTACATCGATTTTCAACGTTTATTACAACCGTCAAGACCGTATTGGCACATTACGTCCAATCGATTTTGCTGCATTGGAAGAAGCGGAAGATGAGGAAAGTATGCCGCCGCTTGGAGTCGGAAAAATTCACGATTTCACGCAAAAGCAAATGCTTGATCTGTATGCATGTGTGGAATGTGGACGTTGTACGAATATGTGTCCGGCAACAGGAACAGGAAAAATGCTGTCACCGATGGACCTGATTGTAAAATTACGTGATCATTTAACATTTACTGGTGCAGTTGAGCTAAAGAAAAAGCCATGGGTGCCATTCTCATTCTTCAATAATACACAAGGTAACCAATTGGCAATGGCTGCTGGTGCTGAAGGTGCAGTAATTGAAGACATTTACAGCCCGTCATTAATCGGCGACGTTATTACAGAAGAAGAAATCTGGGCTTGTACAACATGCCGTAACTGTGAAGATCAATGTCCGGTAATGAATGAACATGTTGACAAAATTATCGATTTACGTCGTTATTTAACGATGACAGAAGGTAAAGTGAATCCGGATGCTCAACGCGCAATGACGAACATTGAGCGACAAGGGAATCCATGGGGATTAAACCGTAAAGAAAAAGAAAACTGGAGAGAGCTTGACGAAACAGTTCACGTCCCAACAGTTAAAGAATTGAAAAAATCGGGCGAAGAAATGGAATATTTATTCTGGGTCGGTTCTATGGGTTCATTTGATAACCGCTCACAAAAAATTGCATTGGCATTCGCTAAACTAATGAACAAAGCAGGCGTGAAGTTTGCCATTTTAGGCAACAAAGAGAAGAACTCAGGGGATACACCGCGTCGTTTAGGTAACGAATTCCTGTTCCAGGAGCTTGCAACAGCCAACATTGATGAATTTGAGAAAAATGGTGTGACGAAAATTGTAACGATTGACCCACACGCATACAATATTTTCAAAAATGAGTATCAGGATTTCGGTTGGAATGGGGAAGTACTTCACCATACAGAATTGCTGTACGATCTGATACAGGAAGGCCGTTTAACAATGGATCACCGTGTCGATGAAACGATTGTATTCCATGATTCATGTTACTTAGGACGCTATAATGATGTTTTCGATCCGCCACGCGAAATTTTAAAAGGTATTGCAGGCGTGAAGCTAGTTGAAATGGAACGTAATCGTGAAGACGGCATGTGCTGTGGTGCCGGCGGTGGATTAATGTGGATGGAAGAGCATGTCGGAAACCGTATTAACGTTGCCCGTACAGAACAGGCAATCGCAACACAGGCATCGGTAATTTCTTCAGGCTGTCCTTACTGTTTAACAATGCTTTCGGATGGAACGAAAGCAAAAGAAGTGGAAGATACAGTCGGTACTTACGATATTGCAGAAATTTTAGAGCGTGCGGTATTCGGAACACCGGAAAAAGCACAAGTTCAAGTTCAACAAGAGCAACAAGAAGTAGTGGAAGAAACAGTTGTAGCACCTGTAGAAACAATTGAAGCTGAGAAACAGGCATCACCTGTTGAATCTTCAACGCTTCCGGAAGAGCAGCAAGTAGCAACAGATGCAGCACCAGTTGATGATGAAAATAACGAACAAAACAAATAATCTATGAATTAACGAGAAATAAATTTATAGTCAGTATATTTGAATAATTGTTGCGAATTCAAAAAGGATTTAATACAATGAAAGTAAGCGAAGAAATGAGAGTAGTAAATACTCTCATTTTTTTCTAAAGAATGATTGAGCGAGCGTTCAGTCGAATTATTAATTACAGCCTGCAAGCAGTGTTTTTATTAGTAAGTGATGGGGATCGTTACTAATAGATTAATAGTCTGCAGCAGAACTTCACAATACGGATGGCGATGTATAAAATTCGGATTAATTCAAACAAAGGGGTGTATGGATTGTCGAGAACAGTCATTTTAGACGGCGCACGAACACCATTCGGAAAATTTGGTGGCGCATTAAGTTCATTAACAGCAAGTGATTTAGGCGGAATTGCAATTAAAGAAGCATTGGTGAAAGCCAATGTATCAGCAGATGAGGTAAATGAAGTCATTATTGGAACCGTATTGCAGGCGGGGCAGGGGCAAATCCCTTCACGGCAAGCTGCGACAAAAGCGGGAATTCCGTGGAATGTGAAAACGGAAACAATTAACAAAGTATGTGCTTCAGGTATGCGCAGTGTTACTCTTGCCGATCAGCTTATTCGATTAGGGGACGAAGAAGTGATCGTGGCAGGTGGAATGGAATCGATGTCAAACGCACCGTACTATATGCCAAAAGGTAGATTTGGTTTGCGTATGGGAGATGCGAGTTTAGTAGACGGCATGATTTATGACGGTTTGTCTTGTGCCTTTCATCCGAAACAAGTGCATATGGGCGTTTACGGTAATGACACAGCGAGCAAGTTTGAGGTTTCCCGTGAACAGCAGGATGCATGGGCAGTTCGCAGTCATGAAAAAGCACTTGCAGCAATTGACTCAGGTAAATTTGCAGAGGAAATCGTAGCAGTGGAAATTCCACAGCGAAAAGGCGACCCACTTCATATTAAGACGGACGAAGCACCACGAGCAGGAACTACTTTGGAAACGCTAACAAAATTAAAATCGGCGTTCAGCAGTGATGGCACAATTACAGCCGGAAATGCTCCAGGTGTGAATGACGGAGCGTGTGCACTTGTTTTAATGAGTGAAGAAAAAGCACAGCAGGAAAACCGTCAGCCGCTCGCAACAATTCTTGCACATGC
Organism: Solibacillus sp. NPDC093137; assembly: GCF_050280445.1. Classification (NCBI taxonomy): domain Bacteria; kingdom Bacillati; phylum Bacillota; class Bacilli; order Caryophanales; family Caryophanaceae; genus Solibacillus; species Solibacillus sp. NPDC093137. Next base: position 2,248,807 of record NZ_JBNNVH010000001.1, on the reverse strand, counting down.
GGAAGTTGGGGTAGCACCGGAAGATTTCCCTCAAACACCGGGACTTGTAATAAATGAGTTGCTTAAAAAGTCAGGTAAAACATTGGCAGACATTGATCTAATTGAAATTAATGAGGCGTTCGCAGCGGTTGCTCTAGTTAGCAATCAAATTAGCGGACTGGATGAGAGTAAAGTAAATGTTAACGGTGGTGCCGTAGCTTTAGGCCATCCGATTGGAGCAAGTGGTGCCCGAATTATTTTAACGCTCGCTTATGAACTGAAACGTCGTGGAGGCGGTTTGGGAATTGCGGCTATCTGTTCAGGCGGCGGTCAAGGGGACGCGGTATTAATCGAAGTTACAAACTAAGGGGATGAAATAAATGGCGATTCAAAAAGTAATGGTCATCGGAGCTGGGCAAATGGGTTCCGGGATTGCGCAAGTTTGTGCACAGGCAGGCTACGATGTCATTTTAAATGATATGAAGGAAGAGTTTTTCGAACGCGGTTTAAATACAATCACGAAAAACTTGGCACGTGATGTTGAAAAGGGCCGTAAAACAGAAGAAGAAAAAACGGCTGTGTTAGCTCGTATTACTAAATCATTGACGATTGAAGACGCGAAAAACGCGGACATTATCATTGAAGCGGCAGTCGAAAACATGGACATTAAACAATCGATCTTCAAGCAGCTTGATGAAATTGCACCAAAGCATGCGATTTTAGCAACGAATACATCAAGTTTACCGATTACTGAAATTGCGGCAGTGACAAAACGTCCGGAGCAAGTAATTGGTATGCACTTTATGAATCCGGTACCGGTCATGAAACTTGTGGAAATTATCCGTGGTTTGGCAACATCTGATGAAGTGTACGAAAAGGTTGCAGATATGACAAAGCAACTGGGGAAAACAGGTGTGGAAGTGAATGACTTCCCGGGCTTTATTTCAAATCGTATTTTACTGCCGATGATCAATGAAGCAATTTATGCATTGTATGAAGGGGTAGCAACGAAAGAAGCGATTGACGATGTAATGAAAATGGGAATGAATCATCCAATGGGACCATTAACATTGGCTGATTTTATCGGATTGGATACATGCTTGTCGATTATGGAGATTTTACACGAAGGACTTGGTGACAGTAAGTATCGCCCATGTCCGTTATTACGCAAATATGTGGCAGCCGGCTGGTTAGGCAAAAAGAGCGGTCGAGGATTCTACATATACGAAAGCTGAGGGACTTCTATGAATTTACAATTTACTGATGAGCAGTTGATGATGCGTAACATGGTCCGTGATTTTGCCAAAACCGAAATTGAGCCGTTTATCGAGCAGATGGAAGCGGGCGAGTTCCCGAGGCATTTGCTGACGAAAATGGGTGAGCTTGGGCTGATGGGAATTACGGCACCTGCTGAATATGGCGGGGCGGAAATGGATTTTACTTCTTATATTATCGCGATCCATGAACTATCAAAAGTAAGCGCGGTAATGGGCGTTATTTTGTCAGTGCATACTTCTGTCGGCACAAACCCGATTTTATATTTCGGCAATGAAAACCAAAAGAAAAAATATATACCGAAGCTGGCAAGCGGAGAATCGATCGGAGCATTTTGTTTAACGGAGCCTAGTGCCGGTAGTGATGCTGGTTCATTGAAAACGAAGGCAGTACGAGACGGCGATCATTACGTAGTGGACGGTGCGAAAGTGTTCATCACAAATGGCGGGGAAGCAGATGTGTACATCGTTTTTGCATCTACAAATCCGGAAGCCGGTTCACGCGGGATTTCAGCATTCATTGTAGAAAAAAATACACCTGGTTTAATAATCGGGAAAGATGAACGGAAAATGGGACTGCACGGTTCAAGTACGGTTCAGCTAACATTTGAAAACATGCGAGTGCCTGCAGAGAACCTGCTCGGGCAAGAAGGAGACGGCTTTAAAATTGCGTTGGCCAACTTGGATGTAGGTAGAATCGGAATCGCAGCTCAAAGTTTAGGAATTGCCGAAGCTGCATTGGAAGCGGCAACTGCCTATGCAAAAGAGCGTATCCAGTTCGGAAAACCAATCGCCAAGCAGCAAGGGGTTGGCTTTAAGCTTGCCGATATGGCAACAGCAGTGGAAGCTGCGAAACTACTCGTTTACCGGGCTGCAAACATGCGCAGTGAAGGACTGTCATGCGGAAAAGAAGCATCAATGGCAAAACTGTTCGCATCTCAAACAGCAATGGATACAGCAATCGAAGCCGTACAAATTTTCGGCGGCTATGGCTATACCGAAGACTATCCGGTAGAACGGTATTTCCGCGACGCAAAAGTAACACAAATTTACGAAGGCACAAGCGAAATCCAACGCATCGTTATTAGTAAGCATGTGATTGGTTGACGTAAACCTTCTACTATATTTAAAAAAGGGGACATGGGGAAATGAACTTTCAATTATCAGAAGAACACCAACAATTACGCGAAATGATTCGCGATTTTGCAATCAATGAGGTAGCACCAACAGCAGAGCACCGCGACGAGCACGAAGAATTTGACCGCGGTATTTTCGATAAAATGGCCGAGCTTGGCTTAACAGGTATTCCTTGGCCGGAAGAATACGGCGGAGCAGGGTTTGACTACTTGGCATACTGTATCGCAGTTGAAGAATTATCACGTGTTTGTGCATCGACAGGGGTAACACTGTCAGCACACACATCACTTGCAGGCTGGCCGATTTTTAAATTCGGCAACGAAGAGCAAAAGCAAAAATATCTTCGTCCAATGGCAGAAGGTAAAAAAATCGGTGCTTACGGATTAACAGAACCAGCTTCGGGCAGTGATGCAGGCGGAATGAAAACCTATGCAGTAAAAGACGGCGACGACTATATTTTAAATGGTTCGAAAATCTTCATCACAAATGGCGGGGTTGCAGATATTTATGTAGTATTTGCGGTTACTGATCCGGAAGCGAAAAATGGCACGACTGCCTTTATCGTTGAAGCGGACTTCCCGGGATTCTCTGTAGGGAAAAAAGAGAAGAAACTAGGAATTCGTTCATCTCCAACGACAGAAATCATCTTTGACAACTGCCGTGTACCGAAAGAAAACGTATTAGGTGAAGAAGGTCAAGGTTTCGTTATCGCTATGAAAACACTTGATGGTGGACGTAACGGAATTGCAGCTCAAGCAGTAGGTATTGCACAGGGTGCATTGGATGCAGCGGTTGACTATGCAAAAGAGCGTGTTCAATTTGGCAAGCCGATTACAGCAAATCAAGGTATATCATTCAAGTTAGCAGATATGGCAACAGAAATTGAAGCTTCTCGTTTATTGACGTATCAGGCAGCATGGCTGGAATCAAACGACTTACCATACGGAAAAGCATCGGCAATGGCAAAACTGCTTGCAGGTGATACAGCGATGAAAGTAACGACAGAAGCTGTTCAAGTATTCGGCGGCTATGGTTATACGAAGGATTACCCGGTAGAGCGTTATATGCGCGATGCGAAAATCACGCAAATTTATGAAGGTACACAAGAAATTCAACGCCTCGTAATTTCGCGTATGATTACGAAATAGCCTATGGCAAAAAATGATAAGCTGCACGTCCAATCGTCAATAAAAGATGAAAATAAAATTATCGCACGCCGTCAGCAAATTATCGATGCCGGTGTAAAGCTTTTCAAGGAAAAAGGATTTCATCGTGCAACAACAAGAGAACTTGCAAAAGCGGCCGGTTTTTCTATCGGGACTTTATATGAATATATTCGTACGAAAGAAGATGTTTTATTTTTAGTATGTGACAATATTTTCAATGAAGTAACGAAATGCTTAACCGATTTCCCTTCCGATACAGGTACAATCGAAGGTTTGAAACAGGCAATCCGTCAATATTATTTGCTTATTGATCAAATGCCTGAGGAGTTTACGATTATGTATCAGGAAACGAAGTCATTGCAAAAAGCTGCGATGCATTACATTCTCGATAAAGAGCTTGAAATGGTCGCAATCTTTGAACGTATATTAAAAGACTGTGTTGAAGCCGGCAATTTAACGCTGTCTGAAGATGCAATCTACTTAGCGGCAAATCACATCGTCGTACAAGGGCAAAGTTGGGCATTCCGTAAGTGGGCACTACAAAAAAGATATACGATCGATCAATATATAAAATTGCAAACAACAATGTTTTTACAAGGCATTATGCAGTTTGAAAATTAGGAAAGGAGAATCGCCATGTAGAGCAACTAGTTAAACAGTTTGCTTCGCATGGCTATTTTTCATTATTCCAACATAACAAAGGGGTTATTAACATGGGGAAAACTGAAGTATACAATCCAAAAAATCATATTCGCTTTGTCACAGCATCGAGCCTTTTTGATGGGCATGATGCTTCAATAAATATTATGCGCCGAATTTTACAGTCAAGTGGGGCTGAAGTCATTCATTTAGGCCACAACCGTTCTGTAGAGGAAGTGGTTAATGCTGCAATACAGGAAGATGCGCAAGGGGTGGCACTATCTTCATATCAGGGCGGTCATATTGAATATTTCAAATATATGTACGATCTGCTTCGTGAAAAAGGGGCACCACATATTAAAATTTACGGTGGCGGCGGTGGTGTCATATTGCCGCGCGAAATTAAGGAACTGCATGATTACGGCATTGCCGGCATTTTTTCACCGGAAGATGGGCGCCAATTAGGTTTACAAGGGATGATAAACAAAAAGCTTGAAGGTGCGGATTTTTCTACACTAAAAGGTAATTTCAAAGAACTTTTGGAAAAGCTTACGACCGATACACCGGAAATTTTGGCGAATTTAATTACAGCTGCCGAAAATGGCGGGGATCCAGAAATTGAAGAAATGCTGCAGCTTGCACGAACTAAAAGTTTAAACACACCGGTAGTTGGGATTACAGGTACAGGCGGTGCAGGGAAATCTTCGTTGACAGACGAACTGATTCGCCGATTCCTGCAAGAATTCCCGGATAAAAAACTTGCGATTATTTCAGTCGATCCGACAAAACAAAAAACTGGCGGTGCTTTATTAGGCGACCGTATCCGCATGAATGCCATCTTTAACAACCGCGTTTATATGCGCAGTTTGGCAACACGCGGCTCCCATACGGAATTATCAAGTTCAATTGGCGATGTACTCGATGTTGTACGCACAGCAGGATTTGATTTAATCCTTGTTGAAACAAGTGGTATCGGGCAAGGGGATGCTGAAATTACGAAACATACAGACCTTTCGATGTATGTAATGACGAGCGAATTCGGTGCACCGACACAGCTTGAAAAAATCGATATGATCGATTTTGCGGATTTGATTGCGATCAACAAGTTTGAACGAAAAGGCTCTGAAGATGCATTGCGTCAAGTTCAGAAACAATACCAACGTTCACGTGAGCTATGGGAAGAACCGCTTGATCATATGCCTGTATTCGGGACGATCGCTTCACAGTTCAACGATTTAGGTACGAACTCATTATTTGCAGCTCTTGTAGCAAAAATTAATGAAAAGTTCGGTTTAGATTGGGAAACTTCGTATGAGCAATTCGTGAAAACACAAAAGCAAAACATTGTTATTCCGAATGACCGTCGCTATTACTTGCGCGAAATCTCGGAAACGATCAGAAATTATCATAAGCATGCGGAACAGCAGGCATTACTGGCAACGAAGTGGTATCAGCTTGAAGGAACGAAAGCACTGCTTCCGGAAAGTGAAACAGCATTAACTGCATCAATTGATTCTTTACTGGAAGGCGTTCAAAATGAATTAACTGCAGAATCGAAGCGTATACTGAAAAATTGGAATGCATTAAAAGAAGCTTACGCTGGCGACGAACTTATTACGAAAGTGCGTGATAAGGAAATTAAAACAATTTTACGTACCGAATCGCTTTCAGGCTTGAAAATTCCGAAAGTCGCGCTGCCGAACTTTAAAGATTACGGCGAAGTTTTACGCTGGGTGTATAAAGAAAATGTACCAGGTGAATTCCCGTATACAGCAGGGGTTTTCCCGTTCAAACGGGAGGGAGAAGATCCGAAGCGTCAATTTGCTGGTGAAGGAACTCCAGAACGTACAAATAAGCGTTTCCACTACTTATCAAAAGATGATGATGCGAAGCGTTTATCGACGGCATTCGATTCGGTAACATTATACGGGGAAGATCCACATACACGTCCTGATATTTACGGAAAAGTCGGGGAGTCTGGTGTAAGCATCTGTACATTGGATGATATGAAGAAACTTTATGCGGGCTTTGATTTATTTGCACCTTCTACATCTGTATCGATGACGATTAATGGACCTGCGCCGATTATTCTGGCAATGTTTATGAATACAGCAATCGATCAGCAAGTACAAAAGCGTGAACAGGAGCTAGGCCGTACTTTAACGGTGGAAGAATTTACAGAAACACGTGAACAAACATTGCAAGTGGTGCGCGGTACCGTACAGGCAGATATATTAAAAGAGGATCAAGGGCAAAATACTTGTATCTTCTCAACAGAATTTGCGCTGCGTATGATGGGCGATATCCAGCAATATTTCATCGATCATAAAGTAAGAAACTACTACTCGGTATCCATTTCGGGCTACCATATTGCCGAAGCCGGGGCGAATCCGATTTCGCAGCTTGCATTTACATTGGCAAACGGCTTTACGTATGTTGAGTATTATTTAAGCCGCGGTATGAATATCGATGATTTTGCACCGAACTTAAGTTTCTTCTTCTCGAACGGTCTTGACCCTGAATATACAGTTATCGGTCGTGTAGCACGTCGCATCTGGGCTGTTGTCATGCGTGAAAAGTACGGCGCAAATGACCGCTCGCAAAAGCTGAAGTATCATATTCAAACATCGGGCCGCAGTCTGCATGCACAGGAAATCGACTTCAATGATATTCGTACAACACTGCAGGCATTAATGGCATTACAGGATAACTGTAACTCACTGCATACGAATGCGTACGATGAGGCAATTACAACGCCTACAGAAGAATCGGTACGCCGCGCGATGGCGATTCAAATGATTATTACAAAAGAGCACGGCTTATCGAAAAACGAAAACCCGTTACAAGGGGCATTCATTATTGAAGAGCTTACACAGCTGGTGGAAGAGAAGGTGCTGGAAGAGTTTGACCGCATGAATGATCGCGGCGGGGTACTTGGTGCGATGGAAACACAGTATCAGCGCGGAAAAATCCAGGAAGAATCGATGCACTATGAGCATTTAAAACATTCAGGACAACTGCCGATTATTGGCGTGAACACGTATTTAAACCCGAATCCGCCATCTGAAGAAGCAATCGATAACATGGAGATCGCACGTGCTTCTAAAGAAGAAAAAGATTTGCAAATTGCAAACTTGGCAAGCTTTAAAGAATCAAATGCGGACAATAGCCAAAAAGCGCTTGATCGATTAAAAGAAGTAGCTAAAACAGGTGGCAATATTTTTGAAGAATTAATGGAAACGGTTAAAGTAGCGAGCCTTGGCCAAATTACACAGTCCCTCTATGAAGTAGGCGGCCAATACCGCCGAAATATGTAGGGGATAACAGATTTATTGTTTGTAGCATGCAAAAAACAACTTAATAACTAGCCTTATTTACTTAGTTATTAGTAAAAAATGCAAAAAAATGAACTTAGAATACCACGAGTGCGGAAATTTTCGTTATACTAGTAAATACATGGACGATCTGATGAAGGAAGGTGCGCAATAGTGCAACAGTATGTACATTATATTTTAATTTTAGCATGCCTAATCGCAACCTTCTTTTTATATAACCGACAACTAGCAGCAATCCCTTTGCTGCTTTTATCCTTCATTTTATTTTATGTTGCCTATAAAAAAGTAACAAATTTAAAAAACAAGAAATGAAACTAGCATAGTGATAGCATGTTTGTATATAATGGGTATTATGCTTACATCCATCCAGTTGTTGTACAAGCAACGACAAGAGCGGGTATAAGATCTTCGGCAGATGTTAAGGATTTGGAAGACGAATCCAAACGCAATTACGCCGAGTCGTAATTGATAAATAGACATGTAAGAATGGAAAGGACGTGCACGATTTGAACTTTCGTGGTATGACAGATGAACAATTAGCAGAAGAGTCATTAATCGACTTAGCATACGCACTATTAGAAGATAAAAAACAAGCAATGCCGTTAAATGAATTATTAAAAGGTATTCAAGCATTAAATGGTATTTCGGATGAAGATTTAAAATCACGTTTAGTACAATTTTATACTGACTTAAACGTAGAAGGCCGCTTTTTATTAAACCAAGAAAATGGCTGGGGTTTACGTGAGTGGTATAAAGTAGAAACAATCGAAGAAGAAACAGCGCCAACAATTAAGACACGTAAGAAGAAAGCAAAAGCTGTTGACGACGAAGACGAAGATGAAGTTATCGACCTTGAAGAAGAGGATGTATTATTCGAGGAAGATTACGATGAATTCGTTGACGACGAAGAAGAGGAAGAAGTGGATGAGGAAATCGACTTCGTAGAAGAAGATATTGAAGAAATCGATCCTGACATCGATGAAGAAATAATCGATGAAGATGATACATTTATTATCGAGGATGATGAAGAAGAAATAGACGAAGAGTTAGATGAGGAATTAGAAGAAGACGAAGATTTAAAGTAATCAATTTTCACATTGGAAATTGAAAGTGCTTGACTTCTATTTCAGTTCCGTATAATCTTTTACTTGGGCTCCTTTAAAGAGGAGATTGACCGTATAAGTTATACGCTCCCCCTGCAAAATAGTGCAGGAGGAGCGTTTTTTATTTTTTCATGCGTTTTTAATTAGAAAAACATTCCCTTGCATTTAGGAAGCAATAGAGTGTTTTTCTAATTTGTTTTAAAAGAAGGAGGAATTTGTATGACAAAGTATATTTTCGTAACAGGTGGGGTAGTTTCATCACTTGGTAAAGGGATTGTAGCAGCATCTTTAGGTCGTCTATTAAAAAATCGTGGATTGGAAGTAACAATTCAAAAATTTGATCCATATTTAAATATTGATCCAGGTACAATGAGTCCATACCAGCATGGTGAAGTATTCGTTACAGATGATGGTGCAGAAGCGGACTTAGACTTAGGTCACTATGAGCGTTTCATCGATATTAATCTTGGTAAACACTCAACTGTTACTTCAGGTAAAGTATATCAATCGGTACTAAATAAAGAGCGCCGCGGTGACTACAATGGTGGTACAGTTCAAGTAATTCCTCACGTAACAAATGAAATTAAAGAACGTGTACAACGTGCTGGCCGTGAAACTTCTGCTGATGTTGTTATTACGGAAATCGGTGGTACAGTAGGTGACTTTGAATCACTTTCATTCCTAGAAGCGATTCGCCAAATGCGCCGTGATTTAGGCCATGAAAATGTAATGTACATCCACTGTACATTAATGCCTTATATTGCAGCTGCTGGTGAAATGAAAACAAAACCGACACAGCACTCTGTTAAAGAGTTGCGTTCATTAGGTATTCAGCCAAATATTATCGTATTACGTACAGAACAACCAGTTCCACAAGACATGAAAGAAAAAATCGCGTTATTCTGTGACGTAAAACCTTCTGATATTATCGAATCACGTGATGCAGAACATTTATATGAAGTGCCATTAAATCTTCATGCACAAGGTTTTGACCAAATCGTTCTTGATCATTTCGGTATTACAGCGCCAAAAGCGGATATGACAGATTGGAAAGAGCTTGTACATTTAGTGAAAAACCTGGAGCACAAAACACGTATCGCTTTAGTAGGTAAATACGTAGAATTGCAAGATGCTTATATTTCAGTTGTAGAAGCGTTAAAACATGCAGGTTATGTATACAATTCAGATATCGTAATCGACTGGATCAATGCTGAGCACGTTACAGCGGAAAATGTTGATGAATTGCTAGGACAAGCAGACGGTATTTTAGTGCCAGGTGGTTTCGGAGACCGTGGTGTTGAAGGAAAAATCGAATCGATCCGTTATGCACGTGAAAACGATGTACCGTTCTTCGGTATTTGCCTAGGTATGCAAATGGCGACTGTAGAATTTGCACGTAATGTTATGGGCTTGGAAGGTGCACACTCAACAGAACTGGACAAAAACACGAAGTATCCGATTATCGATTTCTTACCGGATCAAACAGAAGATACAGATATCGGCGGAACATTACGTCTTGGTCTATATCCATGTAAATTAAAAGAAGGATCTCGTGCACGCGCGGCTTACAATGGTGAAGAGTTAGTATACGAACGTCACCGTCACCGTTACGAGTTCAACAATGAATTCCGTGAAGCAATGGAAGCGGAAGGTATGGTATTCTCAGGATTATCTCCTAACAATAAATTAGTAGAAATTGTTGAGTTACCGGAAAAGAAATTCTTTGTGGCTGGCCAGTTCCACCCAGAATTAATTTCACGTCCACAACGTCCACAACCATTATTCCGTGAGTTTGTTGGCGCAGCGTTTAATAATAAAAAATAAAGAGTTGGGGCAAAAGTAGCTCCAAAATTAAAAGCAGCTCAATTTTACGATAGTAAAGTTTGAGCTGCTTAATTTGTATACCTACTTTGTATCCGTTGTTCTCCGTTACGGCGGACGCTTTCCTGGGGGCACGAGGCCAACACGATGTTGGTCACAAAAGCGTTGCCACAGGACGTGGCGCTCCTAGCTTTTGTTCCAAGTCTCTCCCACGTGCTTGGCCCCTGGGAGTCGCCGCCTTCACTCCGAACAACTAATTTACCTTCTAATCAAAGAGAGGCACATATAAATATAAAAATATAAAAGACGACCCCCATACCAGTATGGATTAAGAGTCGTCAATAAATTATGCGAATGGAGACGGATGGCTGTCCATTAATTCGTCGTCCTCTTCATCATCGTCCACGAGCATTTCGTCGAATTCCATCTTAATTGCTTCATAAATATATAAAGCTGCAATAAGATGTGGAAATACGATGCGTTCGCCGAGCTTTGTAGGATGCGGCAAAATGCCACCGCGCACTTTCAATGAAATATACGTATAAGCAAGATCGCTTAACGGATTTTCATCGCCGGCCATTTCACTTGCGACAGCCGCAAATGGGATAAACTCTGCATGCAGTTGCTGAGCAAGTTTTAATGCTTGTTCATCTGTTGCGTGTCGAGTAAGAATAATTACACGGTCAGCAGGCAAAAGTTCAACATTTTCTGTATAGCGTGCAAACTTAGCAAATTTACCTTCACCAAGCTCTGCATTTATTGCAACAGCTTTCATTTCACCAAATGCCGCAAAGTAAATTGTTCCTTGCCCAATTGCTGCCTGTGCCAATAATCTTGCAGTTTCTTCAATAGATTCTTCTTCAGATTGCTGAATGCGCTGTAGAAGACCTGTTAATTGCGTAGTTAAAATTTTAGACATATTAACACCTCAAAGTTATTATAAAATTGTGCACATAAAAAAGCAAAAGCACAAACTCTCTCGATAAAAGAGGGGAAATCAATTTAGTAATAGAATGTAACTTATATAAAGTGAAACTTCAATCAGTGGGGGGTTCTTGCCCACTGATTGTTAGTTGAACCAATCGGGCATTTATGGGTAGTTGATCTCCCGCCTATCCTTTTCGCCCTTGATAAGTACAGAGGCGGGAGTCTTACTACCCGTTAATCCGGGATAAATTATTATTATAATGGGGGATCACATTGAAGGGGATACTAATAGTAGATGATCAGCAGGGAATAAGGATGCTTCTAAATGAAGTATTTAAAAAAGAAGGATTCACAACTTATCTAGCGGCAAACGGATTTGACGCAATAAAAATTGCACAGGAAAATGCTCTCGATTGCGTCCTGCTGGATATGAAAATACCCGGAATGGACGGACTGGAGATTTTAGCCCGTTTGAAAGAAGATCACCCGGAGCTACCTGTAATGATGATGACTGCTTATGTGGAACAGCATATGATGGACAGAGCGAACGAATTAGGTGTGATAAAATACTTTACCAAACCTTTTAATATTTTTGAAGTACGTGATGAAGTTAATAAACTAGTAGAAAAGACTGAAAAAATATAAATGAAACAGGCGAGCAGGCAGTAGCGCATACTGTCTGTTTTTGTTATGATTAATCTAAATGTTTTTGTCAATTCATGTGATTTTGCATGGAATAGACGATGAAAAAAATACTTAAAAAAAGCATTTTGCGCAAACTATGTTTTTCTAGCAGCAAACTATTTATGTATCTTCGAGGAGGATTTTAATAATGGCATTAGTTTCAATGAAAGAAATGTTAATTAAAGCAAAAGCAGAAGGTTATGCAGTAGGTCAATTCAATATTAACAACCTGGAATGGACACAAGCCATTTTACAAGCAGCAGAAGAAGAAAAATCACCGGTAATTCTAGGTGTTTCTGAAGGTGCCGGAAAATATATGGGCGGCTTCATTGCTGTAGTAAAAATGGTTGAAGGCTTAATGGAAAGCTACAAAACAACTGTTCCAGTAGCAATTCATTTAGATCATGGTTCAAGCTTCGATAAATGTAAAGAAGCAATCGATGCTGGTTTCTCTTCTGTTATGATTGACGCTTCACACCATCCATTCGAAGAAAATATTCAAACGACTAAACAAGTTGTGGAGTATGCACATGCAAAAGGTGTATCTGTTGAAGCGGAACTTGGTACTGTAGGCGGCGAGGAAGACGGTGTCATTGGCGGCATTATGTACGCAAACCCACAGGAATGTAAAGCACTAGTTGAAGCTACAGGTATTGACTGTTTAGCTCCAGCATTAGGTTCTGTTCACGGTCCTTACAAAGGCGAACCAAACTTAGGATTTGCTGAAATGGAAGAAATCTCAACGTTGACAGATGTTCCGTTAGTATTACATGGTGGAACTGGTATTCCAACAAAAGATATTCAACGTTCAATTTCTTTAGGTACAGCAAAAATTAATGTCAACACAGAAAACCAAATTTCGGCTACGAAAGTAATCCGTGAATTTTTAGAAAATGATAAGAAAACATATGATCCACGTAAATATTTAGGTCCAGCTCGTGAAGCGATTAAAGCGACAGTAATCGGTAAAATGCGCGAATTCGGCAGCTCTGGAAAAGCTTAATTGATAGAGTGAACCTTCTTTCACGGGAGTCTTCATCTGCCGATACGTTTTCAAGGCAGAAATTCTACCTATTAATGCGGAATAATGAATCCACAAAAGAAAAGTGCACAAAATAAGCGTACTTTTCTTTGTGAACACGTGTTTTTCAACATAAGACATCTCGTTCACAAATTGAGCGAGATGTGTTTTTATAATCAAATGTAAATCGGAGGCTATTATAATGAAATTTTTTATCGATACAGCAAACTTTGACGAAATTAAAGAAGCATACTCTTGGGGGATTCTTTCAGGTGTAACGACAAACCCATCATTAGTTGCAAAAGAATCAGGCGTGAATTTCCACGACCGCTTACGTGAAATTGCTGAGCTGGTAAACGGCTCGGTTTCTGGTGAAGTAATTTCTTTAGACGCTGAAGGAATGATTCGTGAAGGGGAAGAATTGGCAGCGATTCACCCGAATATTACAGTAAAACTTCCAATGACACCGGAAGGATTAAAAGCATGTAAACACTTCTCTGAAAAAGGGATTAAAACGAACGTAACATTAATTTTCTCTGCTAACCAAGCATTGATGGCAGCACGTGCAGGCGCTTCTTATGTATCTCCATTCTTAGGACGTCTAGATGATATTGGTCAAGATGGCGTAGAATTAATCCGTGAAATTGCGGAAATGTTTGCTATCCACGAAATTGACACGGAAATTATTGCCGCATCTATTCGTCACCCGCAACATATTACGCAAGCTGCATTAGCTGGCGCACATATTGCAACAACTCCATACAAAGTTTTACAGCAACTGTTTAATCATCCATTAACAGACAAAGGAATTGAAGGATTTTTAGCGGATTGGGCAAAGCGTGAAGGGAAATAATAAGAATACCTCACAGCAGTTGCAGTCTACTTTACTGTGAAATTTGTCCAATGTAAGGGAGAACACAAAATGGATGTTTATAAAATTCAAGGCGGAAATCGTCTAAAAGGTAAAATAACCGTTAGCGGTGCAAAAAATAGCGCAGTTGCTTTAATTCCTGCATCAATTTTGGCTGATTCTTCCGTTACCATTGGAGGAATTCCAGAGATTTCAGATGCATGGACGTTAAAGGCACTACTTGAAGAAATTGGCGGCGAAGTAACATTCGAAAATGGCAAGATGAAGATTGATCCATCAAAAATGGTTGCGATGCCGCTGCCAAACGGCAATGTTAAAAAATTACGTGCTTCCTATTATATGATGGGTGCCATGCTTGGACGTTTTAAACAAGCGGTAATCGGCATGCCAGGCGGATGTTTTTTAGGGCCGCGTCCAATTGATCAACATATTAAAGGTTTTGAAGCTTTAGGAGCAAAAGTAACAAATGAGCACGGTGCCATTTATTTACGCGCAGAAGAACTAATCGGTGCGAAAATTTACCTGGATGTTGCAAGTGTCGGCGCAACAATTAATATTATGCTTGCAGCAGTGCGTGCAAAAGGGAAAACTACAATCGAAAATGCAGCGAAAGAGCCTGAAATTATTGATGTTGCAACACTATTAACCAATATGGGTGCCAACATTAAAGGGGCAGGAACGAGCGTTATTCGTATTGAAGGTGTCGATGAGCTAAAAGGTACAAAACATACAATTATACCGGACCGGATTGAAGCAGCTACATTTATGATTATGGCTGCAGCAATTGGTGATGGTGTACTCATCGATAATGTTATTCCGCTTCACATGGAAGCCGTCACAGCGAAACTTCGCGAAATGGGTGTAACTGTGGAAGAGAATGAGGAAAGCATCTTTATTTCCAAGCAAAAGAAACTGCAGGCAATTGATGTAAAAACACTTGTCTACCCAGGATTCCCGACTGATGTTCAACAGCCTTTATCTGTATTAATGACACAGGCGGAAGGTACTTCGATGATTACAGATACGATTTATTCTGCTCGTTTCAAGCATATAGATGAACTGCGACGTATGAGTGCAAAAGCTCGTGTTGAAGGCAACACTGCCATCATTCAAGGACCTGCATCTTTGGAAGGATCCACGGTAACGGCAACAGATTTACGCGCGGGTGCTGCATTAGTATTGGCTGGACTTATCGCAAAAGGTGAAACAGAAATTCACGATATTTACCATATTGAGCGCGGCTATAGTTCGTTAATCGAAAAGCTGTGTGCAATCGGGGCAAATATTCGTAAAGAGTCCATTGTCATTAATACAAAGAATAATGCATAAATTTGCTATAATTCGTGATCAGAATCGCGCAACGATGAGAGTATGATAATATATATTTGGGTAATGAAAATATGTTAGTTCATAATACAATTCAAAAAAGCAGTTAATTTAGGCTGTTAAAATCGGTTTTAACCGATTACAGGAGGCAAACACAAAATGGAACGTAGTTTATCAATGGAAGTAGTACGTGTAACAGAAGCAGCAGCGATTGCATCAGCGAAATGGATGGGACGCGGACTTAAAAATGAAGCGGACGACGCAGCAACAACAGCGATGCGTGTTATGTTTGATACAATCCCAATGCATGCGACAGTTGTAATTGGTGAAGGAGAAATGGATGAAGCACCGATGCTTTATATCGGTGAAGAATTAGGGCTTCGAAATGGCGGACCTGAAGTTGATATCGCAGTAGATCCATTAGAAGGTACAAATATCGTAGCAAAAGGTACAAATGGCGCGATGACAGTACTGGCAATTGCAGACCGTGGCAATCTATTAAATGCGCCTGATATGTATATGGATAAAATAGCTGTAGGACCGGAAGCAGCAGGAAAAGTTGATATTAACGCTTCTGTTACGTACAACTTATTGCAAGTGGCAAAGGCAAAAAATAAAGATATTTCCGATGTGGTAGCAACACTTTTAGACCGTCCACGTCATCAGCATATTGTCGATGAAATCCGTGAAGCGGGTGCACGTATTAAATTCATCCAAGACGGTGATGTAGGTGCAGCGATTAACACAGCATTCGATGAAACTGGTATCGATATTATGTTCGGTATGGGTGGTGCCCCAGAAGGCGTTATTGCGGCAGTTGCATTAAAATGTTTAGGTGGCGATTTCCAAGCGAAACTAGTGCCTGAAGATGAAGAACAGCTTGCTCGTTGCGTAAAAATGGGAGTCGACGTAGATAAAGTATTAATGATGGAAGACCTAGTTAAAGGCGATGATGCTATTTTTGCAGCAACAGCTGTAACAGATTCTGAGCTTTTACGCGGTGTTCAATATAAAGGTTCCTATGCACTTACACATTCAGTTGTTATGCGTGCAAAAACAGGAACAGTACGTTTTATCGAAGGTCGCCACAGCATTGAAAAAAAACCAAAGTATGACCAAATTTAACTTCCCGTATAATGTAAGTAGCCTCAAATAGAAAATGCCCATTTTCAAATTACTTGCACTATAATATAATAAATGCCCAGTGTAAAAACTGGGCATCTTTCAAATAAAGTGTAGTATACTTCTCTTACACAAATTCCTAAACAATAACTTAATTTTTTCAAATTAAATTTTAATAGACTGGAGAAAACGTATGACAGCATTAACAATTGCTCAATTAGAAAGCATGACATTAAAAGAATTATATGCTTTAGCGAAGCAATACAAATTATCAAATGCTAGTAAGCTAAATAAAAAGGAACTAATTTTTGCAATCTTAAAAACCCGCTCTGAACAAGAAGGCTTCTTCTTCATGGAAGGTGTTTTGGAAATTATTCCTACAGACGGCTTCGGATTCCTGCGCCCGATTAACTACTCTCCTTCAAAAGAGGATATTTACATTTCTGCTTCCCAAATTCGTCGCTTCGATTTACGAAATGGTGATAAAGTTTCAGGGAAAGTTCGTCCACCAAAAGAAAATGAACGTTACTATGGCTTATTGCAAGTTGATGCTGTAAATGGCGAGGACCCTGAAGTTGCAAAAGAACGTGTGCATTTCCCTGCATTAACGCCGCTTTACCCGAATCGCCATATCAAATTGGAAACAGTTCCTACAAAACTTTCGACGCGTATTATGGATTTAGTAGCGCCGGTTGGTTTTGGTCAGCGTGGTTTAATTGTTGCGCCGCCAAAAGCCGGTAAAACATCTTTATTAAAAGAAATTGCCAATGCGATTACGACAAACCATCCGGAAGCGGAACTGATCGTACTACTTATCGATGAGCGTCCGGAAGAAGTAACGGATATCGAACGTTCAGTTAATGCAGACGTAGTATCTTCAACGTTTGATGAAGTGCCTGAAAACCATGTAAAAGTAGCGGAAATCGTTTTGGAACGTGCACGACGTCTAGTAGAACAAAAACGCGATGTTATTATTTTAATGGATTCGATTACACGTTTAGCACGTGCCTATAACTTAGTAATCCCGCCAAGTGGCCGTACACTTTCAGGTGGTATTGACCCTGCTGCATTCCACCGTCCGAAACGTTTCTTCGGTTCTGCCCGCAATATCGAAGAGGGCGGCAGTTTAACAATTTTAGCGACTGCTCTTATTGATACAGGCAGCCGTATGGACGAAGTAATTTATGAAGAATTCAAAGGAACGGGTAACCTTGAACTGCACTTGGATCGTAGCTTGGCAGAACGCCGTATTTTCCCGGCAATCGATATCCGCCGTTCAGGTACACGTAAAGAAGAGCTTCTTATTCCGAAAGACCAGCTTGATAAATTATGGGCAATCCGTAAAACATTCAGCGATTCACATGACTTCGGTGAAAAGTTCTTACGCAAAATACGCACAACAAAAACAAACGAAGAATTCTTTGAAAAGCTTGATACAGATATGAAGAAAGCTACGAACGGTAAAGGGTTGTTATAGAATTTTAGAACATTGCCCGAAATGAAAATCAAGTTCTTGATTTAGTGAGGAACTACATACATTCAATTTCGTAAAATAATATAAAATAGTTGCAACCTTTTTTAAAACTTGCTATACTTCTTTAAGTATGAAACGTGCACATATATAGCTGACCTTAACACATTACGTATGTAGTGACATATTCGGGCTATGTAAGGTGCAGTTCGAAAATACTCTGTTCCGGATGGTTCAGGGCGAGAGGAGAAAACGAATATGAAACAAGGTATCCACCCAGATTACAAAGTAGCAACAGTAACTTGCTCTTGTGGTAATTCTTTTGAAACAGGTTCAGTTAAAGAAAAGATCTCAATCGAGTTCTGTAACGAATGTCACCCATTCTATACAGGTCGTCAAAAGTTCGCTTCTGCAGACGGACGTGTAGATCGCTTCAACAAAAAATATGGTATGAAATAATACCTCTGCCCATTTCCGGATTTCCGGAAATGGGTTTTTAATTTTTGTAGAGCATTAATTTTGTTTTATTAGAAGATATTGCGCAGTTATTAAAAAAATTTTGCGGGTTATTAAAAATCCGAAACGTTTATTTGAAAACCGCAATGCGATATTAGAAAATGTACATATTATATTAGAAGTTCAAACTTTTATTAGAAGAAATAAAAATATATTAGAGGAAATTAGAAGATATTAGAAATCTTTCGCACATGTTTTTCTAAAGAGAAAGATTCTAATAAATAGAGCACCTTTTGCAATAGACGAATGACAAAAAACTAGCTAAGATAAAAGAAGTAAAAGTTGACCTTGAGTTAGATACTCAAGGTTTTTTGTTGGTGAAAAAACGAACTTGCAATTTTAATTAGAAATGAGGAAATAGAAATGGCGCAATTATTTTATAAGCATGGGGCGATGAATAGCGGGAAATCGATTGAAATTTTAAAAGTTGCCCACAATTATGAAGAGCAAAATAAAGCGGTACTGATTTTTACTTCAGGAATTGATACACGCGATGAAGTTGGAACAGTTTCAAGCCGAATCGGTTTAAGACGTCCGGCGATTGCGGTGTTTGAAGATACAAACATATATGAAATAGTAGAAAAACACGAAGAAAGATTATATTGTGTACTTGTAGACGAAGTACAATTTTTATCAAAAGAACATGTATTGCAGCTGACTCAAATTGTCGATGAGCTGAACATTCCTGTTATGGGCTTTGGCTTGAAAAATGACTTCCAGAATGAGCTGTTTGAAGGCAGCCGTTATATGACGATATACGCGGATAAAATTGAGGAAATGAAAACTATTTGCTGGTTCTGTCATAAGAAAGCGACGATGAATCTCCGAGTAGATGAAAATAAAAAACCGGTCCGTACAGGTGATCAGATTCAAATTGGGGGTAATGATAGTTATTACCCTGTTTGCCGCAAATGCCATTCCAAACCGCCACTATAATTTAGAGTGAACGGCACAACCAAATTTAAATATATGAATGCCAATGTGTAAATGATATGAAGAAAGTTCAACATAGATGTAGCAACAACCGTAAAATTTCTTTATACTAGTAAAGGTGCATTTTAACGTGACTCGTGAGAAGACGAGTGAAATACAACTAATAACAAAATAACTTTTAGAGGTGAAATATAGATGTTTGATCGTTTACAGGCGGTTGAAGACCGTTACGAAAGATTAAATGAATTACTAAGCGACCCGGATATCGTCAGCGATTCCAATAAGCTTCGCGAATATTCGAAAGAGCAATCCGATATTCAGGAAATGGTAGAAGTATACCGTGAATACAAATCGGTGAAAGAGCAACTGGCAGATACACGCGAATTAATGGAGATTGAAAAAGATGCAGATATGCTGGAAATGATGAAGGAAGAGTTTAACGATTTAAACAAACAAGTTCCAGAGTTAGAAGATCGTCTGCGTATTTTATTAATCCCTAAAGACCCGAACGATTCGAAAAACGTAATTATGGAGATCCGCGGTGCTGCTGGTGGTGACGAAGCCAATATTTTTGCTGGTGACCTATTCCGTATGTACACACGCTATGCGGAAACGCAAGGCTGGAAAGTGGATGTAATGGAAGCAACACCAAACCCGGCAGGCGGATTTAAAGAAGTAATCTTCATGATCAACGGTCAAGGTGCATATTCAAAATTCAAATATGAAAATGGCGCTCACCGTGTTCAACGTGTACCTGCGACAGAATCACAAGGCCGTATCCATACATCAACTGCTACGGTAGCATGTTTACCGGAAGTACATGTAGAAGATGTAGAAATTCATGAAAAAGATATTCGCGTTGATACATTCGCTTCATCTGGTGCAGGTGGTCAGTCAGTAAATACAACGATGTCTGCTGTTCGTATGACCCACTTACCGACAGGTGTTGTCGTTTCGATGCAAGATGAACGTTCACAAATTAAGAACCGTGAAAAAGCGATGAAAATTTTAGTAGCACGTGTAGCGGATAAACACCGTCAGGAAGCACAGGCTGAAATCGATGCAACACGTAAGACAGCAGTAGGAACAGGCGACCGTTCTGAACGTATCCGTACTTACAACTATCCACAAAACCGCGTAACAGATCACCGAATTGGTTTAACGATTCAAAAACTTGACCAAATCGTTGAAGGTAAGCTGGATGAAATCATCGATGCACTTATTTTAGATGAGCAGGCAACACGCTTATCAAATTTAAATGAAGATGCATAAAACCATTTTTGAGGCCCTGAATGGGGCTTCTTCTTTTTTAGAGGAAAACGGTCGCGAAGGAAATGCCGCACGGATTTTATTACAGCATATTTTACAGACAAGCTATTCAGAATTAATGATGAAGATGCACGATATTCTACCCGAAGAGCAGCAACAGCAGTTTGATGCTTTTATTCAAGAGCATGTGAAAGGGCGTCCTGTACAATATATAACGGGCGTAGAAGAATTTTACGGACGCTCATTTATAGTTGATGAATCGGTACTGATCCCTCGTCCGGAAACGGAAGAACTGATTGTTGGAACGATTGAGCGGATCCGCAAGTTATTCGGAGACAAGCAAAATCTGAAGTTTGCCGACATTGGGACTGGCAGTGGTGCCATTGCCATTACAATGAAGAAGGAATGTCCGCAGCTTGGTGTAACAGCAACGGATCTTTCACCTGCAGCACTTGCAACAGCACAAAAAAACGCTGAGCAGCTGCAAGCGGAAATTGAATTTAAGCTAGGCGATTTAACAGAACCGATTGCAAATGAAAAATGGGATGTTGTCCTTTCTAATCCGCCGTATATCGCATATGAGGAAATGGAGGATATGTCCGATGTTGTCGTAGCGCACGAACCTCATCAGGCATTGTTTGCCGATGAAGAAGGACTCTTGCTTTATCGTAAACTAGCAGAAAATTTACCGGCTCTTATGAAGAGGCCGGCATTAATTGGGCTGGAAATCGGTTATACACAAGGAGAAGCCGTAGCGAATTTTTTCAAAAAAAGCTTTCCAAATGCCCATGTATCAGTCATTCAAGATATAAATAAAAAAGAACGTATTGTTTTTTGTGAGATTAGTGAATAAAAAATAGATTCCTTGTAAACAATGTTTGCAAGGGGGAATGATTATGTTACATGATTACGATATTCAAAATGAATCCAATCTATTTTTAGCGATTGCTAAATTACTAATAAGTGTTCTATTTTTATATTGCGCTGCTACGTTTATACCTACTTTCGTAGATGAGGTACGCATTGATCAGGGAGAAAGCAATGACCAGTTAAAGTTCCGTGTTATTGCAAACAGTTCGACAAATGCCGACCAGCTTATCAAATATGAGGTTGTGGAAACAATTCAAACTTATTTGCAAAATACACCTGAATTTTCAGAAGATATCCACAGTGTGGAAAACATGTATCAGGAAATTCAGAAAACTTACCCACAATTAAAAATCGCCTATAAGTTTGGGGATAACTTAATTCCCCCGAAATGGGTGGCTGGTCAGTTTTATCCGCAAAAAGAGTATTATTCTGTTAATTTCATTATTGGACAAGGTCGAGGCGAAAACTGGTTCTGTGCAGTGTTCCCAACGCTTTGTATAGTTAATGAGCCGGTGGAAAATGAACGGCCGCCATTTTTTATTGCTGAATGGTGGGAAAAACATATGGAAAAAAGTGATCCACAAAACACAGAAGAACTTGTAGAAAATGATCCAACTTACTCACAATTTGTGGATAGTTAACTCAAACATTTACAGAAAGGAGGAAAAAGTAATGCACACTTTCCAATTAAATGTGGATGAATTTGTGGATAATTCAGAAAATTATACACAGGCTGTGGATTTATTAAATAACGGCGAAATAGTCGCATTTCCGACAGAAACCGTATATGGCTTAGGTGCTGTTGCGACAAATGAGCTGGCCGTGAAGAAAATATATGCTGCAAAAGGACGACCTTCGGATAATCCCTTGATTGTACATATAGGAACAGTGGAAGAAGTATCGTTATATACAACAAATATTTCGGAAGTTGCCCAAAAATGTATGGATGCTTTTTGGCCTGGTCCATTGACACTTGTCATGCATGCAAAGCCGAATGTTTTAGCGTCAAGTGTTACGGCAGGATTAGATACGGTTGGTATTCGTATGCCCGATCATCCAGTAGCACTGGAACTTCTTCAAACATTAAAGAAACCGTTAGCAGCGCCTAGTGCAAATCGCAGC
The DNA here is from genome assembly GCF_050280445.1 of Solibacillus sp. NPDC093137. Lineage (NCBI taxonomy): Bacteria > Bacillati > Bacillota > Bacilli > Caryophanales > Caryophanaceae > Solibacillus > Solibacillus sp. NPDC093137. Next base: position 2,226,221 of record NZ_JBNNVH010000001.1, on the reverse strand, counting down.
GGTAAGCCTAGTCCGACAAAAGCCGAACATGTATTTGAAGATTTGCAAAACATTATTCCTTGTATTTTGGATGGAGGAATGACGGGGATCGGACTTGAATCGACCGTTTTGGATGTCACACTGGATACACCAGTTATTTTGCGTCCGGGCGGGGTAACGAAAGAAATGCTCGAAGCGGTAATCGGACCAGTTATTGAGCCAAGTCTGGAACAGCAGAAAATTGAATCGACACCAAAAGCGCCTGGTATGAAATATACCCACTATGCACCGGAAGCTCCCGTCTATTTAATAGATGCAAATAAAAAAGCGATTGAAATGGCTATTGCCGAATTAAAACCGGTACATAAAGTGGCCTTATTGGCACCGCAAAACTTTGAAGAGATTGAGGCCGATTATTATTTTTCATTCGGAAGTGCACATGATCTTGAACAAATGAGTGCTTCGCTATATGATGCATTGCGTGCATGCGATAAAACGGATGCCACGATTATTCTAGCGACGGCAACATCAAAAACAGGTGTTGGTACAGCTATTATGAACCGTCTGGAAAAGGCGGCAGGCGGCAAATGGTACGCACTATAAGAATAAAACCACATCTTGCAACATCGGGATGTGGTTTTTGTGTATAAACAAAAGGATATTTCCCGGCCTAAAAGCATAAATTACAACAGCGCTTAGTGGAAGAGGGGAATAGATGCAAGAAGTAGTTGCCGGGATCTTAATGTCGTTCGATGTCGTTGCACTGTATTTAATTGCTACAAATGTTAAGGCAAAATGGTTATTAGCTTTATGGACGGCATTTTTACATATGCTTTTTCCATTACTCGGTTACCGCTTTGGGGAATGGCTTGCCGTCTATTTAACAAACTGGGCATCAGGCCTTTCTACACTGTTATTGTTTTTTGTTGGACTGCAATTACTGCTCTCGAAGAAAGATGAAAGTTTTCCGGCAATGTCTTTACCGATAATTGCGATTTTTGCAAGTGTTGACACCTTTTCAGTTAGCCTTTCTTTTGGTATGCTAAATTTACAAAAATATGTTTTTATTATCAGTGCTGGCCTATCAACATTTATATTGTCATATGCGGCATTGATAATAGCGCAAAAATCACCAATTTTTAAAAATAACGCATTAAAAAAAGTAGCAGGAATCCTCCTGATTATTATGAGTGTAATGCTACTAAAATGGTAAACTAGAGGGTGTGAGGAACATTAATATTTATTTTATTTGTACAGGCAACACATGTAGAAGTCCTATGGCAGCAGCAATTTTACAAGCAAAAAACTATGAGAATATTACTGTGCGTTCAGCAGGTATTTATGCGCACGAAGGCAGTGACATGTCCCTGAACGCAAAGGAAATATTACACAGGAAAAATATTGCGCAATCGCACCGTTCATCTCAATTTACAGTAGAAGATGCACAATGGGCGGATTTAATTTTAACGATGACGACCGCTCATAAAGAAATGGTCATCCGTTTAGTAGAAGAAGCGGCACATAAAACGTTTACGTTAAATGAATATGTTGCGATGGAAACAGGACTTGATATTCAAGATCCATTCGGTGGAAACCTGCAAGTATATGAACAAACATATGAGCAATTGAACGAAGCAATTAACAAGCTGGAAACTAAATTGAAGTTGGAGGATAAAATTTAACATGGACTCTCAGAAAAAGATCTTTAGTTTGCGCCGGAAGCTCGTATTGTTTGTCGGGATATTAGCGCTAATTACCTACACTTGCAGTTTTGTATTTATCGAATATTTACACCCAATGTTTTTTGAAACGACTAGCACAAGCGTATTTCAGATTATTACCTATTTATTAGGAATCTTTTGGTCATGTGCATTGGCAGCTGTTTTTGGTTTAGTCATTGTTCGCCCTTTACAGCAATTGGAGCGCAGTGCAAACCATGTAGCGGAAGGTAAAATCGGACAAGATGTTGAAATGCCGAAAACAAATGATGAAATCCGCTCTGTAGCAGAGGCATTCCAAACAATGGTGTTTAATTTGCGTAAAATGGTAAACGGCATCGAAGATAATTACAAGTCAACCGATGAAACGATTTTGAAATTGTCGGAAGAAAGTATCTCTGTTACGAACAATGCCGGGCAAATTACAAGCAATATTAGCCAAATTTCATTAGGGGCTGAATCTTCGGCAGTTGCTATTCAAGAAACAGTAGAAGCAATTGAAGAGGTTCGCACATTAGCCGCGGAAGTGAACAATAAAGCACTACATACGGCAAGTCGCTCAAAAAATCTTTTGACAAACTTAACATCTACAACGGATTCGATTCATGGTGTTGTAAACAGTATTAAAAAAATCGCAACCGATAATGAAAATTCATTAGTAAATATTCGCGAGCTGGAAAAAAATGCTGAGCAGATTGAACGGATTATAGGTTTAGTAGGCGATATCGCAGGACAAACAAATTTACTTGCTTTAAACGCATCGATTGAAGCTGCACGAGCAGGTGAGCATGGGAAAGGCTTTGCAGTTGTTGCAGAGGAAGTCCGTGGTTTGGCGGATGAAAGTGCAAGTGCTGTGCAGGGGATTACAACATTGATCCACACGATGCAGCAAAATGTTTCGGTAGTAGTAAAACAGATGGACGAACAAGTATCATTTGCGGTAAATGAATCATCACGTGTTTCTGAAACAACGTCAGCAGTTGAAGGTATGACAAAATCTGTTTATGAAATGGCCGATGATGTTGTCCAAATTTCAGAATTAGTCGCACAGCAAATGAAAAATATTGAACATACGTCACATCAATCACAGGAAGTGGCGGCAATTGCAGAGCAAACTTCTGCAAGCGCACAGGAAGTAACATCCGCTTCACTGGAACAGGCCGAAGCGATCAAGCAAGTAGAAGAACTGGCGAGCAATTTGAAACAACAGTCTGCAGAGCTGTATCGAATGATTCAACAATTCGACCGCACACAGTAGATCGGAATATAGGTTTAAAATACCTGATGGATAAACGGACATGTTTATCTGTTGGGTATTTTTATTTCGTTCGTGAGTGCATTTCAATGAAGTTTTCTAATATAAAGGGAAGATTGTCTAATAACCGTGTTAAAGTTCTAATAATATGTCGATCTTCTAATATCCGAAGCGAATGTTCTAATAAACAATACCAAGCTTCAAAATCATGTACACGTTTCGAAAACAAAAAGCCTGGGTATGGTACACTATTGTTTACAATAATTAGTCCTGGGGGGATTTATATTGAACAAAATGAAGTACTGGCTACTGATGGGTGTAGTCGTAGCGGGTCTTGCTGGATGTGGAGACGCAGAGGATGCGGATACGACAGATTCAGTTGACTCAACACCGGCCGAATCCACTGAATCATCAGGAGGAACGGATTCAGCTGAAACTACAGATGTCTCAGCGGGTGAAAAAGTGGCAAATGCCAGCTGTGTAGGGTGTCATGGCGGAGATTTAACGGGAGCAATGGGGCCGGACTTAACGAAAACTTCTTTATCAAAAGAGGAAATTGTTGATGTCCTAGTCAATGGTAAAGGTGCAATGCCGTCGGGTACAGCAGATGGGGAAGAAGAAGCGGTAGCCGAATATATTTTATCATTACAATAACTTTTGAAGACCTGCTCTAATCTGAGCGGTCTTTTTTATTGGGGACTAATTGCTCAAAAGCCTTTTTAACTTAACAAACTTACGTAAAGCTGAACATTGAAGTGATTTATAATAGAAAAATAAGAGAATAACATCCAAATGTTAACGATAAGGTACAATTATTCACTTAATATTCGTCTTTATGCATGTATTTTGAAAGTTATTCGGAAAAGACGTGTTATTCTTCCGGAATAAATGGTACACTGATGGTGAATATAATAAGTAATAAAATCGAGGCAGGAGGGATCTTCATGAGAATTGCAATTTCTTCAGATCACGGCGGTAATAATTTACGTAAAGAGATTATGTCACTACTTGATGAAATGTCAATCAGTTATGAAGACTTTGGTCCACAAACGGACGAGTCAGTAGATTACCCGGACTATGCACGTCCAGTAGCTGAGAGAGTAGCTGCAGGGGAATTTGACAGAGGAATTTTAATTTGCGGGACTGGAATTGGGATTTCGATTGCTGCAAACAAATTTAAAGGGATTCGTTGTGCACTTGTACATGACGTGTTCTCGGCAAAAGCGACACGTTGTCACAATGACTCAAACGTTTTAGCAATGGGTGAGCGTGTAATCGGTCCAGGTCTGGCACGTGAGATTGTTGCAACTTGGTTGGATACACAGTTTGAAGGCGGTCGTCATATTCGCCGTGTTGAAAAGATAACTGAAATCGAAGAAGGGTAACAGATGGTGATTCAATGACAAACTTACCCGATTTGCAAAAAGATTTAGCGCAAGCATTATCCGAATTTGAGCAACAAGTGAAGTTTTCTGAAGGTCAGCTATTTGTCATCGGCTGTTCCACATCGGAAGTGATGGGTGAGAAGATTGGAACAGCTGGTGCATTCGATGTAGCGCAAGTTCTATACAAAGAATTTTCAATATTCGCGCAAAGACATAAAATTCACTTAGTTTTCCAAGGCTGCGAGCATATTAACCGAGCGCTGACACTCGAGGCTGCAGCTGCTAAAATGTACCATTTAGAACCTGTTTCGGTCATTCCGGTCCGTACAGCAGGTGGCTCTATGTCTGCATACGCTTTTACACAAATGGATGAGCCTGTAATTGTGGAAACCATCCAAGCACATTACGGGATTGATATCGGTCAAACATTAATCGGCATGCACTTAAAAGCGGTTGCTGTGCCTTTACGAACATCTGTTAAACAATTAGGCGATGCAGTCATTACGTTAGCGACAACACGTCCGAAACTTATCGGTGGAGAACGTGCGCAATATACTGTAACACCTTAACGTTACATATATCATTTTGAATTGGAAACTCCGATCTAATCGGAAGTACATTTAGGGGGATTTGAAAATGGCATTTGAAAAATTAGCAGGACAAGACAAGGCAATTTTAGACGCAATTTTATTAGAGAAAAAACGTCAAAACACAAACATCGAACTAATCGCATCAGAAAACTTCGTATCGGAAGCTGTAATGGAAGCACAAGGTTCATATTTAACAAATAAATATGCGGAAGGTTACCCTGGCAAACGCTATTATGGCGGTTGTGAACATGTAGACGTAGTGGAAAACATTGCGCGTGACCGTGCAAAAGAATTATTCGGTGCAGCATATGTTAACGTTCAGCCACACTCAGGTGCACAAGCGAACATGGCAGTTTACCATACAGTTTTAAAACCTGGTGATACAGTACTTGGTATGAACTTATCACACGGTGGCCACTTAACACATGGTTCACCAGTAAACTTCTCTGGCATTCTTTATAATTTCGTAGAATACGGTGTAACTGAAGATACAAACTTAATAGATTATGAAGATGTTCGCCAAAAAGCATTGGAATCAAAGCCAAAATTAATCGTTGCTGGTGCATCAGCTTATCCTCGTGCAATTGACTTTGCAAAGTTCCGTGAGATCGCGGATGAAGTCGGTGCATATTTCATGGTTGACATGGCACATATTGCCGGCTTAGTAGCAGCAGGCGAGCACCAAAATCCAGTACCATATGCAGATTTCGTAACGACAACAACTCATAAAACGTTACGTGGTCCACGTGGCGGTATGATTTTAACGAAAGATGAAAAATGGGAAAAAGAATTAAATAAATCAGTATTCCCTGGTATTCAAGGCGGTCCATTAATGCATGTCATCGCTGCAAAAGCAGTATCTTTCGGTGAAGCATTACAACCGGAATTTAAAGATTACGCAAAACAAATTAAAGCAAATGCAGCTGCACTTGCAAAATCTTTAGTTGATGAAGGTGTTGAAATCGTTTCAGGCGGTACAGACAACCATTTACTTCTATTAAATGTGAAATCTTTAGGTTTAACAGGTAAAGTTGCTGAGCATGTACTGGATGAAGTAGCAATTACAACAAACAAAAACACTATTCCATTCGATACAGAATCACCATTCGTAACATCAGGTATCCGTGTAGGTACAGCAGCTGTAACTTCTCGCGGTTTCAAAGAAGAAGATGTAATCGAAGTAGGTAAAATTATCGCTTCAGTTCTTAAAAACCATGAAGATGCAGCAGTAAAAGAAGAAGCACGCAAACGTGTTGAAGCTCTTACAGCAAAATATCCTTTATACGCATAATTGAGTTTAAGCCTTCTATTTACAATATGTAGATAGAAGGCTTTTTTATTAGAAGAAATAACGAATAGATAGGCTACTAAAGCAAATCCTAATTGAAGATATATTTGTTCTATTTTTGTATTATAAAATGGGCAATTTTTAAAACATTCCTATCATAGTTTTCGTTAACTTTATTTTCTGTTATACTGTTTTAGATAAACAACAGTTAGGAGATGTCAACGTGAGTAAAGTATACGTATTTGACCACCCATTAATCCAACATAAGTTAACTTATATTCGAGATAAAGAAACAGGAACAAAAGAATTCCGGGAGTTAGTTGATGAAGTAGCAACATTAATGGCTTTTGAGATTACTCGGGATTTACCGCTGGAAGAAATTGAAGTGGAAACACCTGTTACGAAGGCGAAAGCGAAAGTATTATCTGGGAAGAAAATGGCGATTGTCCCAATTCTACGTGCGGGTATCGGAATGGTAGATGGCGTATTAAAATTAATTCCTGCTGCAAAAGTAGGTCATATTGGTCTTTACCGTGATCCGGAAACATTAAAACCGGTAGAATATTATGCGAAACTTCCAGCAGATGTTGAAGAACGTGACTTCATTATTGTTGACCCGATGTTAGCAACGGGTGGTTCAGCTGTAGAAGCGATTAATTCACTGAAAAAGCGTGGCGCTAAAAGCATTAAGTTTATGTGTCTGATCGCAGCTCCAGAAGGTGTAGAAGAAATTCAAAAAAATCACTCAGACGTAGATATTTACATCGCATCTCTAGATGAAAAATTAAATGATCATGGCTATATCGTACCAGGCTTGGGTGATGCCGGGGATCGTTTATTCGGAACAAAATAATAAATAAACGAGACGTCCGTAAGCAGTTGCGGGCGTTTTCTATTAATACGGCAAGTATACTAAACACTTGCAGAAAAAATTAATTATAGATTAGACAAGGAGAAGAATAATGACGAAGAAGTTTAAAGTTATGACGATTTTTGGAACACGTCCGGAAGCAATTAAAATGGCACCACTTGTGCTGGAACTGGAAAAGCATCCGGAACAAATTGAATCGATTGTTACTGTAACGGCCCAGCACCGTCAAATGCTTGACCAAGTGTTGGAAACTTTTGAAATTACACCGGATTATGATTTAAATATTATGAAAGACCGTCAAACATTAGTAGATGTAGCGACGAATGCACTTTTAGGACTTGATCGAGTAATGAAAGAAGCGAAGCCTGATATCGTGTTAGTACATGGTGATACGGCGACAACTTTTGTTGGAAGTCTGGCGGCTTTCTACAATCAAATTGCAATTGGCCATGTGGAAGCAGGACTTCGTACAGGTCAAAAATATTCACCTTACCCTGAAGAGATGAACCGTCAGTTAACAGGTGTAATGGCAGATTTGCATTTTGCGCCAACTGAGCAATCTCGTGCAAACCTGTTAAAGGAAAATAAACCGGCAGAAGCAATTTTCGTAACTGGTAACACGGCAATTGATGCATTAAAAACAACAGTCAGTGATCATTACACACATCCGGTTATTGAAAAAATCGGTTCAGATCGCATGATTTTACTAACAGCACACCGTCGTGAAAATTTAGGTGATCCAATGCGCAATATGTTCCGTGCAATTATGCGTCTATTGAACGAGCATGAGGATGTTCAGGTTGTTTACCCGGTGCATATGAATCCTGCAGTACGCGAAGTTGCAAATGAAATTTTAGGGGACAACCCACGTGTTCATTTAATTGAACCGTTGGAAGTATTTGATTTCCACAATTTCGCTGCCCGCTCTTACATGATTTTAACGGATTCTGGCGGTGTTCAAGAAGAAGCACCATCGTTAGGGAAGCCGGTGCTGGTTTTACGTGATACGACAGAACGTCCTGAAGGGATTGCAGCAGGTACATTAAAACTTGCGGGAACAGATGAAGAAGTTATTTACAAGATGGCAAAAGAATTGCTAGTAAATGATGAAGCTTATGAAGCAATGGCACATGCATCGAATCCGTATGGAGATGGATTTGCTTCAGAGCGTATTGTGGAAGCATTATTGAAATTTGCTCAAAAACAGTTAGTAGAAGAAATTATCGAAAAAGCAGAGACTCGATAATCCAAATAATTACTGAAATTTACTTAAAAATGAAATTGACAACAGGAAATAGCGTTTTCCTCCTGTTGTCAAGTATTAAATTCGCTATTATTGCCAAAAAATTTTTTCTTGGATATAAAAAATGAAACGACATGGAAAAAACGCATGAAATAGCGAATTTTAGCGTTAGTGAAAAAATGCAAAAAATATTTGTGCATAACTATACACAAATTTGTCAACAATTTGACAAGGAATGTATCTATGTGAAGTTTTTCACCATTACTAATTGACATCAAAAACCCCCTATTGTATGCTTACAAAGGGTAAGAATGATAAGAGTTTCGCCTAGTCAAAAGACGTTGAAACGCTTGTTATATCAAGTTTCTACTAGATTGACAGTTGAAACGAAACTCGTCAATTTGCAACGTTCTATGCGCCTGGATGAAGTCCGTTAAGATTAAGAGACATTTAGAAGTATGAAATGAATGTTCACTATGGAATTTTCCTGAGGTGGAAATTATTTACTACTTGTAACGGCCTCTAATTTTGTAGTGCATTTACTACGTTTTAAATTCATTTAATGGTCGATGAACACTTTCTTTACTCGAAAAAAGTTTCAGGAGATTAACTGCCAATGCTAAATTTGCATCACGTTTTTGCAATGCAGAAGAAAGCGTTCTTTTTTTTGCTTGCTGTTTGTACGTTAGGCTGGGGATTTTCGCCATATGATTCGATATTTGCTGGTATAGCCCTAGGTGCGTTCTTTGGTACGTATAATTTTTGGATTTTACTTCGACGTATGGAAAAATTTGACCGTTCCATTAGTGAAGGGACAAAAGTAGCATCTATCGGTACAGCGCTTCGCTTTGGATCAGGTGTTGCCGCAGTCGCAATCGCAATATCGTTGCCACAATATTTTCACTTAATAAGCACGGTCATTGGGCTGATGATTCCGTACATCTTTTTAGTAGTAGAAAGAGTAGTACATCATATAAAAAGCCACTAAGGTGCATTTGAAAGAGAGGTGAATGCAAAAATGGATCATACAGCTCCAGAGCTACATTTGGATTTAGGCTTTATGACGCTTACTTTCAACTTATCTACAGTACTAACTCTCTTAGTAGCTGCAGTCATCGTATTTATTATCGCTTTTGTTTCAACACGTACACTTGCGTTAAAACCGACTGGTATGCAGAACTTCATGGAATGGGTTATGGATTTCGTGAAAAATATTATTAAGAGTAACATGGACTGGAAAACTGGTGGACGCTTCCACATTCTAGGGATTACATTAATCATGTTCATTGCAGTGTCCAACTTACTTGGTTTACCAATGGGTGGTATTGCTTACGGCAGTGATTTATGGTGGAAATCACCAACAGCCGATCCAGTCGTAACAATGACATTAGCTTCGATGGTTCTAGTATTAACACAGTATTACGGCGTGAAAATGCAAGGTACAGGCGGTTATGCTAAAACATTCTTCCAACCAATGTCGTTTATGTTCCCGTTAAAAGTTATTGAAGAGTTTGCAAATACGTTAACTCTAGGTCTACGTCTATACGGTAACATTTATGCCGGCGAGATTTTACTAACGTTACTTACTGGTTTAGCAGTTTCAAGTGCGTTTGGTTTCTTCGGTGCAATCGTACCAATGATGGCGTGGATGGGATTCTCGATTTTCATCGGGTTTATCCAAGCTTTCATTTTCACTATGTTAACGATGGTTTACATGGCTCACAAAGTGAGTACAGACCATTAATTATAAGTTTCCGCATTCAATGTAGTGCGGTAATTTGAACCAAAAAAAATTACAACATCCAAGGAGGATATTATCAAATGGTAGGTTCAGTAGGTTTATTAGCAGCAGCAATCGCAATCGGTTTAGCAGCACTAGGTGCAGGTATTGGTAACGGTTTAATCGTTTCAAAAACAGTAGAAGGTATCGCTCGTCAACCAGAAGCACGTGGCGCACTTCAAACTACAATGTTCATCGGGGTAGCGTTAGTAGAAGCATTACCGATCATCGCAGTAGTAATCGCATTCATCGTAATGAACCAATAGTCTTCATTAAGATTATTAAATCCAGTGGCGAAGTAGACTTCTTTTGAAACCCTTCGCCATTAGTTTTGTGTATAAAAGATATACCCTTTTTATTTAATATTAAATATGAACAAAAAGTATGACAAAATATAGATTTTATTCAAGCTCTTGAAGGGAGTGAAACAATCGTGTTTTTAGACTATCTTGTACTAGGTGCAGGCGCTAGTGGCATTAACTTAGGTGATGCTCTTGCGACTTTAGTGATTTTCTTAGGTTTAATGGCACTTCTTAAAAAGTTCGCTTGGGGTCCTTTAATGGGTATCATGCGCGAGCGTGAAGAGTTAGTTGCGAGCGGTATCGATGCAGCTGAAAAAGCTAAAAAAGAAACACAAGCACTATTAGAAGAACAAAAGAGCCTTCTTAAAGAAGCTCGCACTGAAGCGCAATCAATTATTGAGAACGCTAAAAAGCAAGGCGAAGCAACTCGCGAAGAAATCGTGGTAACTGCACGCGCTGAAGCGAACCGTCTAAAAGAATCTGCTGTTCGTGATATCGAAGCAGAAAGAGAAAAAGCAATCGCTGCTGTACGTGAAGAAGTAGTTTCATTATCAGTACTTGCTGCGTCTAAAGTTCTTGGGAAAGAAATTTCTGAAGCAGACAATAGCGCATTAATTAAAGAAACGATTGCGAAGGCAGGCGAAGCGAAATGAGTCAATCGACTGTAGCAAATCGCTATGCTCAAGCAATTTACGAATTAGCATTAAGCAACAACCTTCTTGCAGAAGTAGGTGCAGATTTACGTGAGATCAAAACAGTATTAGCTACGAACGAAGAGTTTATGGCTTTACTTACTGCTCCGAAAATTTCTACTGATCGTAAGAAAGAGCTTATCGCTCAAATTTTAACGGGTGCACAGCCAATCGTTGTAAATATGGTTCAATTCTTAATTGAAAAGAAACGTTTAAATGAATTAACAGCTGTAGCAGACCAATATCAAGCATTATCAGCTGCCGCTCAAGGCACTGCAGATGCAAAAGTATACTCAACGCGTGAATTAACAGATGGCGAACGTGCAGAAATTTCTGCTGCTTTCGGCAAGTTAGTCGGCAAAGGGCAACTTAACATTACAAACATTATCGATGCGTCATTAATTGGTGGCGTACGCGTTCAAATCGGCAACTATATTTTCGACAGTACTGTAGCGTCTAAGCTAGAGGACTTAAAACGAACATTAGTTGGCTAAATCTTAAGAAATGTGAGAGGTGAACATACATGGGCATCAAAGCTGAAGAAATCAGCAGTCTGATTAAACAGCAGATTGAAGGTTATCAATCGGAATTAAAAGTAAGCGAAGTAGGTACAGTTATCACTGTTGGTGACGGTATCGCTCGTGCTCATGGCCTCGACAACGCCATGGCTGGAGAGCTTTTAGAGTTCTCAAACGGTGTTATGGGTATGGCACAAAACCTAGAAGAAGGTAACGTTGGTATCGTAATTTTAGGAGACTACCTAGGCATCAAAGAAGGCGATGAGGTTCGTCGTACAGGTCGTATTATGGAAGTACCAGTTGGTGAAGCACTAATTGGCCGTGTTGTAAACCCACTTGGTATGCCAGTGGATGGATTAGGTCCAATCAACACAACAAAATCTCGTCCAATCGAAAGTCCAGCTTTCGGTGTAATGGCACGTAAATCAGTACATGAGCCATTACAAACAGGTATCAAAGCGATTGACGCTTTAGTACCAATCGGTCGTGGTCAACGTGAGTTAATCATCGGTGACCGTCAAGTTGGTAAAACATCTGTAGCGATTGATACAATCTTAAACCAACAAGGCGAAGATATGATCTGTATCTACGTTGCAATTGGTCAAAAAGAATCAACTGTACGTAACGTAGTTGAAACTTTCCGTAAGCACGGTGCATTAGATTACACAATCGTTGTAACTGCATCTGCATCACAACCAGCTCCATTACTATACCTTGCTCCTTTCGCAGGTGTATCTATGGCAGAAGAATTCATGTTAGATGGTAAGCACGTATTAATCGTGTATGATGACTTAACTAAACAAGCATCAGCATACCGTGAACTTTCACTTCTTCTACGCCGTCCTCCAGGTCGTGAAGCATACCCTGGTGACGTGTTCTACTTACACAGCCGTCTACTTGAGCGTGCTGCGAAGTTAAACGAAACATACAAAAACGGTTCGATTACAGCGCTTCCATTCGTAGAAACGCAAGCGGGCGATATCTCTGCATATATCCCAACAAACGTAATCTCAATCACAGATGGTCAAATCTTCTTACAATCTGACTTATTCAACTCTGGTGTACGTCCTGCGATCAACGCTGGTTTATCAGTATCACGTGTAGGTGGTTCTGCTCAAATCAAAGCGATGAAAAAAGTAGCGGGTACATTACGTCTTGACTTGGCAGCATTCCGTGAGTTAGAGTCATTCGCTCAGTTCGGATCTGACTTAGACGCAATCACACTTGCTAAATTAGAGCGTGGTAAACGTACAGTTGAAGTTTTAAAACAAGACTTAAACAAACCACTTAAAGTTGAAAAACAAGTTGCGATCCTTTATGCATTAACTAAAGGTCACTTAGATGATATTCCAGTACAAGACATCGTTCGTTTCGAAAACGAATTCTTAAGCTGGTTAGATACAAACCACACAAATGTTTTAGATCATGTTCGTACAACTAAAGAACTTGCTCCAGACGCAGAGTATGTTGAAGCTATCAATGCGTTCAAAAAGACTTTCGCTAAATCTGAGTAAGAATTGAACGGTTTTTCACGCACAATACTGTAGCGTGAAAAACTGGACAACTCTTTTTTAATAAGAGCTTGATAAAAATCTAAAGGTGGTGAAATACCAGTGGTAAACTTACGCGAAATTAAAGGTCGTATTAACTCTACAAAGTCAACGAAGCAAATTACGAAAGCGATGCAGATGGTTTCTTCTTCAAAGTTACGTCGTGCAGAGCAAAACGCTAAGTCTTACGTTCCATACATGGAAAAAATCCAGGACGTAGTAGGCGCAATCGCAACAGGTACAAAAGACAGCGGACATCCAATGTTAACTTCTCGTCCTGTTAAGAAAACAGCTTACTTAGTCATCGGTTCTGACCGTGGTCTGGCAGGTGCTTACAACTCAAGCATCTTACGTCAAGTTCAAAGCACTATTGATAAACGTCACAAGTCTAAAGATGAGTACGTAGTTTTAGTAGTAGGTCGTGTTGTTCGTGATTACTTTGTAAAGCGTGGACACAATGTTATCGCAGATGTCGTTGCTCTACCGGACCAACCGTCATTTGCTGATATTAAAGAAATCGCTCGTAATGCTGTTGGTATGTTCATTGATGGTACGTATGATGAACTTTATATGTACTACAATCACTTCGTATCTGCAATTCAAAACGAAGTGACTATGAAAAAAGTTCTTCCTCTAACTGATATTGCACCTTCTTCAAGCAATGCTTCTTATGAATTTGAGCCATCAGGCGAAGCCATTTTAGAAGTATTACTTCCACAATATGCGGAAAGCTTAATTTACGGCGCGATTTTAGACGGAAAAGCGAGTGAACATTCAGCGCGTATGACAGCAATGAAAAACGCTACAGACAATGCAAACGATCTTATTGCAGACCTTTCTCTACAATATAACCGTGCACGTCAAGCGGCGATTACACAAGAAATTACAGAAATCGTTGGTGGAGCTGCTGCCTTAGAATAGGGCGCACTCACCAATGTCGTATAAGAATACGATAGGAGGGTACAAAGTAATGAACAAAGGACACGTTCTTCAAGTAATGGGTCCAGTAGTAGACGTAAAGTTTGCTAATGGTCAATTACCAGCAATTTATAACGCATTAACAGTTACAATTGAACGTCCTAACGAAGCTCCGACTACTCTTGCATTAGAAGTAGCGCTTCACTTAGGTGACGATTCTGTTCGTACGATTGCCATGTCATCTACTGACGGTTTACAACGTGGAGCAGAAGTAACAAACTCAGGAGCACCAATCTCAGTACCAGTTGGTGAAGCTACATTAGGTCGCGTATTTAACGTACTTGGTGAAGTTATCGACTTAGGTGAAGAAATTCCTGCTGAAGTTCGTCGTGATTCAATTCACCGCGAAGCTCCAACATTCGATGAATTATCAACTACTGTAGAAATCCTAGAAACAGGTATCAAAGTAGTAGACTTATTAGCACCATACATCAAAGGTGGTAAAATCGGTCTATTCGGTGGTGCCGGTGTAGGTAAAACAGTATTAATCCAAGAATTAATCAACAACATCGCACAAGAGCACGCAGGTATTTCTGTATTCGCAGGTGTAGGTGAACGTACTCGTGAGGGTAACGACTTATTCTTCGAAATGACAGATTCAGGCGTAATCAAACAAACAGCGATGGTATTCGGTCAAATGAATGAGCCACCAGGAGCACGTATGCGCGTAGCTTTAACTGGTTTAACAATGGCTGAGTTCTTCCGTGATGAGCAAGGTGCAGACGTACTTTTATTCATCGACAACATTTTCCGTTTCACACAAGCAGGTTCTGAGGTTTCTGCCCTATTAGGTCGTATGCCTTCAGCGGTAGGTTACCAACCAACACTTGCTACAGAAATGGGTAAATTACAAGAGCGTATCACATCTACTACTAAAGGTTCTGTAACTTCAATCCAAGCGATTTACGTACCAGCCGATGACTATACTGACCCGGCTCCGGCTACAACTTTCGCCCACTTAGATGCTACAACTAACCTTGAACGTAAATTATCTGAAATGGGTATCTATCCAGCGGTAGACCCACTAGCTTCAACTTCTCGTGCATTATCACCAGAAATCGTTGGACCAGAACATTACGCAATAGCTACTGGTGTTCAACGTACAATCCAACGTTACCGTGAACTGCAAGATATCATTGCTATCTTAGGTATGGATGAGCTAGGTGACGAAGATAAGAAAACAGTTGAACGTGCTCGTCGTATCCAGTTCTTCTTATCTCAAAACTTCCACGTAGCAGAGCAATTCACTGGTCAAAAAGGTTCTTATGTACCTGTAAAAGAAACTGTTCGTTCATTCAAGGAAATCCTTGATGGCAAATGGGATCACTTACCAGAAGATGCTTTCCGTCTAGTTGGTTCTATTGATGAAGTAGTAGCGAAAGCTAAAGAAATGGGCGTACAAGTCTAATTAGCTGACGAGGAGGAAAAAATATGAAGACAGTTACAGTCAATATTGTCACTCCCGACGGCTCAGTATACGATTCAGAAGTAACGATGGTAATCGCTAAAACGACTTCAGGTGAAATTGGTGTCTTAGCTGGCCATATTCCTATGGTTGCTCCACTTACAATTGGTTCTGTGAAGCTTAAAAAAGCAGACGGCACTACAGATGTCGCAGCGGTTAGCGGTGGTTTCATTGAAGTTCGCCCTGAAAAAATCTCGATTTTAGCTCCTTCTGCAGAAGTTGCTTCTACGATCGATGTTGCCCGTGCTAAAGAAGCTTTAGCTCGTGCTGAAGGTCGCCTTCAAAAGAAACAAGATGACATCGATTTCCAACGCGCGGAATTATCTTTAAAACGTGCGATGAATCGTATCAATGTTCATGAGGGTAATATCTAATGTTTAACAAGCGGGCAGATTCTTTCTGCCTGCTTTTTTTATAGTCATGAAAGAATTATAAGAAGTTAAACAGTTTGGAACACAAATCGCCATCATTTGGGGTAAGGTGTTTAAAAGGAGCGGGGAAATTGGATTTATATGTCGAGGCAGGCCAACAAGCAATCGTTAATGTGTTAGCATATATTATATTTATAGGAATTGCCCTTTATGCATTACAAGGACTAAGAATTGAACAATTATTTAAAAAAGGTAAGACTTTTCAAATTCAGCTCTTTTACATTTTGTCGAGTATTGTTATTGGTTCAATTGTAGCGGATTTCTTTTTAAACTTTTTAAGCTGGTCGCAAACGATTCCCTATATTTTTAATTAGTACAGGAAATAGATGCGGTTTTATTTCTTGTAAAGGGGAATAAACGTTTGTTTTCCACTACAAGAAATAAAAATTTCCTAGGAAATAAGAGGTTTGTAAAGTTACATGATTTGGGTAGTTATTTTTAGGAAAGTACTTTTTTGTGAAAATTTGTCTATTCACACTAAATAGTTGCGCTGCGTATTATAATTTAATAGCCTTTTCAAACAAATTAGATTAAAATAGTAATTTGGGTGCTTGAATTACCGCCCTAATAAATGTAGTATATTTTTGTGTGTAAATTGAGTCAAATGAAGTTTAAAATAATTTAAGTTTAATTGAACTTATTCCTTTATTATATGAGAATTGAATTCGGAGGGACGAATTGTGGAGAGAATTATTGTTACTGGAGGTCAGACACTAAAAGGCACAGTACGCGTTGAAGGCGCAAAAAATGCTGTATTACCGATTTTGGCTGCTTCTCTATTAGCTTCTAAAGATAAAAATATGATTAAAGATGTACCAAACTTAGCAGATGTCGGTACGATTGGTGAAGTGTTAAAAAGTTTAAATGCGATTGTCGAATATGATGTCGAGAAAAACGAAATGATGATTGATGCCTCTATGAAGCTATCTAGTGAAGCACAATTTGAGTTTGTAAGTAAAATGCGTGCATCCATTTTAGTAATGGGTTCATTATTAGCACGTAATGGCTATGCACGTGTAGCATTACCAGGCGGCTGTGCAATTGGATCTCGTCCAATCGAACTTCATTTAAAAGGCTTCGAAGCTATGGGTGCAGAGATTTCCTTTGGACATGGTTATGTCGAAGCAAAAGTAAAAGGTGAACTAAAAGGCGCAGAAATCTATTTAGACTTCCCAAGTGTTGGGGCTACTGAAAATATTATGACAGCAGCATCTTTAGCAAAAGGGACGACTATTATTGAAAATGCAGCGAAAGAACCTGAAATAGTAGATTTGGCAAACTTTATTAACGCAATGGGTGGCCGTGTCATTGGTGCCGGTACTGATACGATTCGTATCGAAGGCGTTAAAGAATTAAAAGGTTGCGAACATTATATTATTCCAGACCGCATTGAAGCTGGAACATTTATGGTAGCGGCAGCAATTACTCGCGGAGACGTATTAATTGAAAACGCTGTACCAGAGCATATGACAGCACTAACTGCAAAAATGCGTGAAATGGGCGTAGAAGTTATTGAAGAAGATGAAGGCATCCGTGTGCGCGCAAATGACCCATTAAAAGCGGTTGATATTAAAACGATGCCACACCCAGGTTTCCCGACAGATATGCAATCACAAATGATGGCATTAATGTTAACGGCAAACGGAACAAGTATCATCACGGAAACAGTTTTCGAAAATCGTTTTATGCATGTTGAAGAATTCCGTCGCATGAATGCAGACGCAAAGATCGAAGGACGTTCTGTATTCATTGAAGGTGGCAAAAAACTTCAAGGTGCCGAAGTATCAGCGACAGATTTACGTGCAGCAGCAGCATTAATTTTAACTGGCCTTGTATCTGAAGGAGTAACTCGTGTTACAAAGTTACATCATTTAGACCGCGGCTATGTGGATTTCCACAAAAAACTAGCTTCTTTAGGTGCAATGATCGAGCGCATCGATTTAGAAGAAGAAGTGTTACAAGAAATCGTTGTGACAGTTTAATAGCTAGATTCATATAAACATATAAAGCATTCAGGAAGCGAGATTTGGGCTTACCGGATGCTTTTTTGTTTATGAAGGATAGGGTTTCCGGGGAATTAGAAGGTTTTGACGAGAAAGTAGAACGGTTAGGGCTGAAAGTAGAACAAAGCGCTTTGAATGTAGAACGTTGACAGGGAAAAGTGGAATGTTTCCGTATGAAATTAGAAAGGCGCCGTGAATTAGAAAGTCCTAGCGCGAAAGTAGAACAACTCCGTTGGAAAGTAGAACTCGCCGCTATTAAAGCAGAACGATTCCTTCCGAAAGTAGAAACCTGCACCGCTCTATCACCCGAGAACCCCTCCTAAAACCCCATTCCTCATAAACTAGAAATTCTCTCTCCAAATGAACTCATATTCTTATTGCAAGCTCATATACTGTCTCATGAAAAAAATTATCATTTATTTTATCATTGGCGTCCTATTGTTTTTAGTCCCTTTCACCTTAAAGTCTAAGAAACAAAACTCCATTACTGAATTAACGGAATCTACTACTTGTCCTTTATTTATTAAAGTGAATAATACTGACGTTCCGATTGAAGATTATTTAATTGGTGTAATTGCAGGGGAAATGCCGGCAAGTTTTCATGTGGAAGCATTAAAAGCTCAGGCGATAGCCTCCCGGACTTATGTATTGAAGCAGACCGATTATGGGAAAAAGCCGATCCTCACAACGACAGCGCATCAAGTCTACAATGATCAAGAACTACGAGAAGAAAAATGGAAAACTACTTTTGCAGAAAATGAAGAGAAAATAACAGAAGCCGTCAATCAAACTGCCAACCAAATTCTTACTTATAATGATGAACTGATTACAGCCATGTTTCATGCATCATCCTATCAATATACCGAGTCTGCGGAAAACTATAGTGGAAATCCGATTCCCTACTTAACAGCAACCACTTCATCTGAACAATTAAATCAAGAACAGATAACGTATACATTTGAAGAAATAAATAAAAAACTCAAACAGAATTTCTCGAGGGCCCAGCTTCAAAATGCGAAGCTGCAGCGAAACGATACGAAACGCATCGAGCAAATTACCATCCATAAAAAAACATGGTCGGGTAGAGAACTGCGCACACTTTTAAACTTACGCTCCACGAATTTCACATGGGAACCGACAGCGACCGGTATAACGATTAAAACTTATGGATACGGGCATGGGGTAGGGATGAGCCAGTATGGAGCAAACGCGATGGCACAGGGGGGATTAACGGCGGAAAATATCCTTTCTCATTACTATCCATCGACAACATTAAAATCGATAAATTATTGTAAAAAATAATGTTTAACTTTCCAATTTCTTGTACACACTTCCATTTGAGGTGATGAATATGAGAGAAGTTAAACAAAAGCCTTCTCAGAAACCAGTTATGCAAAGACGGTGGTTTTGGCCGGCTGTATACGGTGGTATGGCAGTAATGATTGTGGCAGTTATTTTTAGTTTTAATGCATTGTACGAAAGTCAAAATGAGCAGGAACTGATGGAAGAAGTTTCTGCACCAGCCGACCAGTCGATTGTTCCAACAACAGCGACTGTTACGGAAACTTTGAAGTATCCATTCAAAGAAGAATACTTAAATGAAGTAACGGTTTTGCAGGATTTTTATGACGTCTCAAAAGATGAAGCAACACGCGAAAACTCATTGCTTGTATTTAATCAAGTGTTCACAACATCTACAGGGGTCTCTATCGCCATTAACAGCGAGCCTTTTGAAGTTATTGCTGCAATGAGCGGAGAAGTGACAGAAGTAAAAATGGATGCATTTACGGGCAACAGCATTACTCTTACACATCCAAATGGTATGCAAACACGTTATAACTCCGTGGCAGATATTCTTGTAAAACAAGGCGATCAAGTTTCACAAGGCGATCAGCTTGCTACTTCACAAGAAAATGAATGGAATCCAAACATTGGCGTTCATTTACACTTTGAAGTAATGGAAGATGGTGTACTGGTGGATCCGAACAAATATTTATCCTTTTGATTATTTAGCAAAATGGATGAATTCGGATATATTTTTAGTAAGTTAACAACGAATCCTGCAAACTACTCCGAATAATTAAGAGCCTATTCACATAAGGTGAAATATTAAGAAGCAAGGCTCTTTAGATTAGAAGTGGAGAGGGAGAGGACGTGCACGAACATATTCGGCAACGCTGCGTTCGTTTGGGTGAACTGTTGGTAGAGACAGGTGAAACCGTGCGTGCACTCGCGAAAATGACGGGATTCTCTAAAAGTACTGTACACAAAGATTTGACAGAGCGGCTAAAACAAGTGAATGAACCACTTGCGCTACAAGTACAACAAGTTTTAACCTATAACAAATCGATTCGCCATTTACGCGGTGGTGAAGCAACACGTAAAAAGTGGATTACAAAGCAACAAGAAAAAAGCATTTAGTCTGTTTTTATAACAACTAAATGCTTTTTTTAGTGATTATTACTTTATATTTTTACCATTTTAAACCATTATAAAGGAAAATCCTTCCCACAATATTGATGTAATTCAACACTGTATATGATAAAATAACTAAGATAGACATATATAGAATCGTATACATGTTCAAATGGGCGGAAGGAGAATAATGAAACATGTTTTCTAAAGATATTGGGATTGATTTAGGTACTGCGAATGTGCTGATTCATTTAAAAGGCAAAGGGATAGTTTTGAATGAGCCATCTGTAGTAGCAATCGATAAAAAAACAAATAAAGTATTGGCAGTCGGTGAAGAGGCACGTCAAATGGTGGGACGTACACCGGGGAATATTGTCGCAATTCGTCCATTAAAGGATGGCGTAATTGCAGATTTCGATGTAACAGAAGCGATGTTAAAACATTTTATCAATAAATTGGACGTTAAAGGTTTCTTGTCAAAGCCACGCATTTTAATTTGCTGTCCGACAAATATTACATCGGTAGAGCAAAAAGCAATACGTGAAGCTGCTGAAAAATCAGGCGGCAAAAAAGTTTATTTGGAAGAAGAGCCAAAAGTAGCTGCAATCGGCGCAGGTATGGATATTTTCCAGCCAAGCGGTAATATGGTCGTTGATATCGGTGGAGGTACAACGGATGTAGCAGTATTATCAATGGGCGATATCGTAACGAGCGAATCGATTAAAGTTGCTGGAGATGTATTCGATAATGACATATTGCAATACATAAAGAAAGAATACAAGCTGTTGATCGGTGAACGTACAGCAGAAAATATTAAAACAACAATCGGTACAGTATTCCCTGGTGGACGCGATGATACTATGGATATCCGCGGCCGTGATATGGTTACAGGCTTACCGAGAACAATCGAAATCAATTCAGAAGAGATTGAGCACGCATTACGTGAATCAGTTAGTATGATTGTACAGGCAGCCAAAGACGTACTGGAAAAAACACCACCAGAATTATCGGCCGACATCATTGACCGAGGCGTTATTTTAACAGGCGGCGGTGCGTTACTGCATGGGATTGATCAGCTGTTAATCGAAGAGCTGAAAGTACCTGTATTTGTTGCTGAAAACCCAATGGACTGTGTGGCAGTTGGGACTGGAATTATGCTGGATAATATTGATCGCGCGGTAAATAAATAAGTTATATTACTTATAATTATCAGTTTTTTGCCGATAAATGATAAATACGGCATAATTTGAGGTGAATTGAGTGTTTAAAGGTTTTTATACAGTAGCTACAGGAATGGTTGCACAACAACGTAAAACTGAAATTTTAACGAATAATATGGCCAATGCCAATACACCTGGCTTTAAATCAGACCTAACGACAATTCGTTCTTTCCCGGATATGTTGATGTCGGCAGTAAATTCGACAACAATTCCGACTGAAAACGGGTTTACAGTAAAGAATCTTAATCCGGTTGGTGCGGTGAATGCGGGTGTTTATTTACAGGAAACAATGCCAAACCAAACGCAAGGTCAGATTTATTCAACCGGTTTAAATACAGATATCGCGCTTATCAATAGTTCGATGCCCACTGACGAAACATCGGGAAATTCAGGACAAATATTCTTCCGCTTAGAAAATGAATCCGGAACAGAAAGCTATACACGTAACGGGAATTTTACGCTGGACGGGCAGGGGAACTTAGTAAACCCCCAAGGACTATTCGTATTGGATGCGAATGGGGAACGACTGCAATTTGATAACGACAATATTCGCATCAGTTCGGACGGGGCGATTTTTGACGAAAATGATATGCAGATCGGAACATTAGGTGTCGCATTTTCTGGAAACCCTGACGTACTTGTGAAGCGTGACAATGGGTTATTTAATACATTGGATGGTGTCGATCTACCATCTGCCTATGGACAGGCAAATGTACAGTTTTCTATGCAGCAGCAATATTTAGAAGGCTCCAATGTCGATGCTTCTAAAGCAATGACAGATCTATTAACTGCATACCGTGCATTTGAAGCAAACCAAAAAGTGCTGCAGGCCTACGATAAGAGCATGGAAAAAGCAGTTAATGAAATTGGACGAGTTAATTAAACAAGGAATAGCGATTATTTTCATTAGCTGACGAATTTTCGTATAATTAAGGAGGTGCGGGAAATGTTACGTACAATGGTGAGTGCGACAAATACATTATCTCAACTACAGCATCAGTTGGACACAATCAGTACAAATATCGCAAACAGTAATACAACAGGCTATAAAGCACAGCAGGCAAATTTTACGGAAATGCTGTATCAGCAATTTAATAATGATGAATTAGACCGCACTGTCCGAGACACACCTGTAGGCATTCGTTATGGTGTCGGTGCACAGATCGGATTAATCCAATCAAATCAGACACAGGGATCACTGCAAGTAACAGACCGCGATTTAGATTTTGCATTAACAACAAAGAATCAATATTTTAATGTGTTAATGCAAAGTGAAGAAGGCGATGTGCGAACTGCATATACCCGTAACGGTAGCTTCTATGTTACACAGACAGAACCTGGCATTCTTTCACTTGTAAATAGTGACGGATACCAAGTTGCAGACGCAAATGGACAGCCAATTACATTCCCGGATAATGTAACAGGCTTTACGATGGATTCAGACGGTTCGTTAGTGGCAAGCTATGAAAATGGCACACCGCTAAAATTCCAACTTGGAATTTCTGAACTGCAAAAACCAAATGTAATGGAAAAACTGCAAGGCGGGACATATATTGGATTACCGGAAAATCTGGATGCACTTGGCTTCACGCAAGCGCAAGTACTGACAGATCTGCAAGGTGCCAATCGTCAAGTGGGTATTCAAAAAGGTGCACTTGAAATGTCGAATGTAGATGTATCAAAAGAGATGACAAATTTAATTCAAGCACAGCGTTCATATCAATTTAATACACGTGCGATTACAATTGCAGACCAAATGCTTGGGTTAATTAACGGTATTCGCTAAACGTGCGACATTGTTAAGGAGAAGTTTTATGACGAATGAGTTAGAGACACAGATGGAGCAAAAAGAACCTGCAGCCAAAAAGTCGAGACGCCGCGTAAAGAACGTTTCTGAGCCACCAACGGATCAGCCTGTTGGTAAGGTTCGGCTTCGCCTGATTCCGATCTGGCTACGGATAATAATCGTAATTCTATTATTTTTAGTAGCAGTAACTGTAGGACTGGTTATTGGCTATAGCATTATAGGGGACGGCGCAGCATCCGATGTTTTAAAGTGGGAAACATGGCAGCATCTTCTCGATATTATAAATGGTAAAGAGTAGAGGGATTGTCGGGAAAGCCATTTCCGAGCAATCCCTTTACAGCGAAAAAGCAAAAATTTAGTTTACTAAATTGAATTGGAGTAAAAAGCCGACTGAAATTCCAGGTTCTTTCTCCAATAATTGCATCGCTTTACCAGAACATACATAAAAATTAACGATTATCTACATAATATTATAGAGGAAACAAGGGGGATTTTTTAATGTTAAACGCAGAGCAAATTCAAAATATTTTACCACACCGCTATCCATTTTTATTAGTTGATCGCATTCTGGAAATCGAAGAAGGAAAGCGCGCACTTGGATTGAAAAATGTATCGATCAACGAAGAATTTTTTAACGGACATTTCCCTGGCTATCCAGTAATGCCTGGTGTCCTAATTGTCGAGGCACTTGCGCAAGTAGGTGGTGTTGCATTATTAAATGCACCAGAATATAAAGGGCGTCTAGTATTTTTAACAGGGATTGATAGTTGCCGTTTCAAGCGTCAAGTCGTACCGGGCGATCAGTTGAAGCTTGAAGTGGAATTTTTGAAATTGCGCGGGCAAATGGGGAAAGGCCGCGGTACTGCGACAGTAGATGGCGAGCTAGTTTGTGAGTGTGAGATTTTATTTGCAATTGGACCTGTACAGCCAAAATAAGGCGATTTGCAATTGGAACTCAAAGATTATAAAATATAAAGGTTGAAGAAAATCTTTAACTTCTTTAAGCAGAAGTCTCCCAATGAGATAAGATAGGTGTGGGACGATTGCCAGTGTTCACCTTTTATGGGTTTTCATGTGCCTGTAAACAATGAGCGAAGTTTGGCTTTAAACGTAGGAGGTTTTAAAATAGATGTATAAACAACTGTCTTCAGGCGTAAAAATTAGTATTACACGATCAATATCGACGTCGTTTGAAGCTTATTTAGCAAGCATTGGTTGGGATGAAGAAAAATTTTCGATGGAAGACTATATGGCAAGCTGGCAAACGTATTTTAAAGAAAATGCCGCTTGGATTGATAAAATACCGGCAGACATTTTACTTAGCCCTGAATTTCATGAAGAAATTGCTAAGAAAATGGATGAAGTCATTGCTAAAATTTTAAGTGAAGAGCCAACAGAAAAGCAAAAGAAGGAAATTGCTGAATTACAGAAACAATTAGGTACAAATTACAAATTCGACTGTAAAGCAGAAGCCGCTTATGTTGAACAGCTCTTAAAAGATAAATTGAAATAACCGCAATTTTTTGTAGGATAGATCCTTCTTTTCCCGGGCACTATATGTACGATCACACGAAGTGATTGACTCATGATTGCAATGGGAAAGGAGGGAATTTTTTATGCGAAAATCAGCACTACTTGTCGCACTTTCGCTTGGTTCACTGTTATTTCTCTCAGCGTGTAATACAAATGACAACGCTGGAGATGACAATCTAGGAAACGATGTCGAAAACGGTGTTAACGATGTAATGGATGACACACGTGACGTTATTGACGACACGGTTGATACAGTCGATCCAGACACAGATGGGCGTAGCGGTCAAAATGACATGAACGGACAAACAAATGAGAGCACGATTGACAACAATCAGAACTCAAATGTCCCGAATGGTTCAAGCGGACCAAATGGTGATAATGGCGCAACTGCACCAGGAGCTCCATCGGTAAACCAAGAAGATATTATCGAAGACCGTGATGATCGAAAGGATAAAGACCACGTAGATAATCACTAGTCTAAAGAGGGAATCAGTGTTCACTTTATTGTGGGCACTGGTTTTTTTTAATTTGGCGTGGCGAGTTAATCCTCACTTGAGTCAGGTTAATCCTCACTTAAAATTTGGAACACCGCTAATATGAAAAATCGGAAACTTCTCCAAAGATTCATCTAAAATAGCTTGTTGGTTTGCGATGACGACAGCAAAATACACTGGGATAGTGATTTGCCATTTTCGCAAACATTGTTCCAAAAATAGCTGATGCCGGTAAACTTGATCAAGGGGGTTTCGGAAGTTTTCACGTTTTTCGTTGTAGATGCGGTAAAATTCATGCTGCGCGGATTTATAAAATAAAACTCCGGACAGCAGTTTTACTTCAAAAATTACTATAAAATCTGG
Source organism: Solibacillus sp. NPDC093137 (assembly GCF_050280445.1). Taxonomy (NCBI): domain Bacteria; kingdom Bacillati; phylum Bacillota; class Bacilli; order Caryophanales; family Caryophanaceae; genus Solibacillus; species Solibacillus sp. NPDC093137. The sequence continues at coordinate 2,200,341 of NZ_JBNNVH010000001.1, read as the reverse complement.
CGTCATTAAAATAGCGTCTATCTGATGGGAAAAGCCATTATCATTCATACATTCAAAATTGTAGAAGATATGATGGTCTGTTTTAAAGTAATAATCGGATAGAGCCTGCTTCAACTTCATTTCGCCTGCAAATCCAGCCTCCAAGCGATGAAACTCTTGCTGGATCGCACTTGCTTCCATATCATCGGGCAAAATCCTTTTAGCTAATACTTCTATATAGAGATGATGTTTCGATTTCTGCATAAACTTCACCTCCCCTTGAATATACGATACAGGGTGAGGAATGACAAATGCTCCGAAAGCGTTAATACTACAAAGAAAACTGAAGTAAATGACCCTTTATAAATCAATTTAAATATCAAAAAACTACTTTCCGTCCTCTTCATTATTTTTCTGTAATGAAGGGCGATTGCGCATCCCTTGGTCAAATGCCTCTAGCAGCTCATCATTTCTCAAACCATCTTCAAGCAGCTGTGCCAATAATAGTTCGGCATATTTTTTGCGCTGAGCTTTTAAACGGCCTTTAATAAGTACCGAAATTTTATCTCCTACTTGTGTAATCGAATGTACGACAACAGCAAATGGGGCAGGCTCGTTGTCTGGTAGCGAAATGATGGCACGCGCATCCAGCACTTCACCAGATGCAACAAACTTTTGGAAAAAATCGTAATATGTATTTGCTGTAAACAATTCTAAAATCCACATTTTATGGCTATTTTCCTGATTAATAATAATGCCGTCTGTTAATGGAATTTCTTTTATTTCATCGTTTAATAATAAATCAAAAGCAAGCATTTTAAAGGTTTTCACTTCTAAATCCCTCCTCAATTTTCTTATGTAAAAGTATAACATACAAAAAATGTGAAACTGCCAATTTAAGCAAATTGTAATATTATCTACAAGTCCATTTACATCAGCATTATCATTAAAATGAGTGAAATACCATATAGGCGAAAAAGTATTTTTGAATCAATATTTTAGCCGGAAAATTCAAATTCGGGTTTTGCTAAAAAAGGCAGGGTTCGGCTATGCTTTAGTTAATTTTCGAAAGAAAGGAGGTCAATGAATGAATCAAGTTGGGATTGTAGGGCGAACGACGAAAGATTTGGAACTCAGGCACTTATCTGAAGGCAGGGTTCGGGCATACTTTAGCATTGCTACTAACCGTCCTTTCAAAAATAGTGAAGGGAAGGTTGACGCTGACTTTGTGCAATGTGTCGCATGGGGGAGAACTGCTGAGCTGATGGCAAAATATTGCGGGAAAGGCTCGCTCGTCGGCATTAAGGGACGCTTGCAGACAAGGACATATGTGAATCGTGAAAATCAGAAAGTATACACGATGGAAGTCCAAACAGAAGAAGTGCAGTTTTATGCTTTAAAAGCCCCTGGTGAAGCAGGAAAGCTCCAGACAAAGCCCCCGATTGCCGAAGATTTCGTGCTTCCAGAACAAGAAATCAAACTCGTGCACCAACCGTAAACTTTTCCCTCTCCGATAAAATAATAAATACCCAGGAGGTGAAATGCCCAAATCTGCTGTTTGACCGCGCAGTAGTAATCATTCTTTCTCACAATCCTATAACAACTGAATAAAGTAGTGAAGTAAGCATAAAAAAGAGTCTACTTCATGGCGTAAAAGTAGACTCTTTCTAATTTATTTTATATTGCCTGTATCAAGAACAAGTAAATCCATTAGTTCTGAATCATCAAGTTCAGTCAACCATTTGCTTGATTGAATTAATTCTTCAGATAGCGCGGATTTCATTGCAATCATTTTATCAATTTTTTCTTCAATCGTCCCGATCGTCACAAACTTATGCACTTGCACAAATTGTGTTTGTCCGATACGGTATGCCCGGTCTGTTGCCTGATTTTCGACCGCGGGATTCCACCAGCGATCGGCATGGAGCACATGTGTAGCTGCTGTTAAATTAAGACCTGTTCCGCCAGCTTTAAGCGACAGTAAAAATACAGGGAACTCTCCTGCCTGGAATTGGTCGACTAAATTGTCGCGCTGATTTTTTGGCATACTACCTGTTAAAAACGGAACATCAACATTATAAAGCTCTGTTAAACAATGCTGAATTAAATTACCCATTCCGATATACTGTGTAAAAATTAAGCATTGTTCGCCATTATCTATAATTTCCTTTGTCATTTCAATAATGCGCTTTAGCTTTACAGAACGGGAAACCATTGAATTGGCATCTTCAAAAGGTTCTTTTAAAAACAGGGCAGGGTGGTTGCACAGCTGTTTTAATTTGTTGAGCATTTTTAAAATACGTCCCTTTTTCTCAAAGCCAGTGAGCTCTTCAAGAGTAGCTAAAGTATCCTGAATATAGCCTTCATAATGTGCTGCTTGCTCAGGTGTAAGAGCACAAAATTCAAGGGATTCCTGTTTATCAGGTAAATTCAGCTGAAGCTCGGGATCGCGTTTTGAACGACGCAATAGGAACGGACGAATTTTCATCCGCAAAACACGTTTATGGGATTCCGACTCTTCACGTTCAATTGGTGTAATAAAGTTTTCGGTAAATCTTGTGAAGCTTCCTAAATAGCCTTTATGGATAAAATCAAAAATGGCCCACAACTCGGAAAGACGATTCTCAACAGGTGTTCCTGTTAATGCAATATGATGCTCGCCTTTTAATTTCCGTATTGCACGGGATTGCAATGTTTGCATATTTTTTATATTCTGCGCTTCATCCAAAGCGACCGTTGCCCAGTCGATAAGCTGTAAGTCATCTGCATCCTGAGTGACCGTACCATATGTCGAAAGGATAACATGCGGCCGCTGTGTTGCAATATAGCTCGTCAAGTCATCGCCTTTTAAACGACGGGGCCCGTAATGTGTATAAACCTCCAGATCAGGAGCAAAACGAGTAAGTTCCTTTTGCCAGTTGCCGACAACCGATGTCGGGCACACAATTAAAGTCGGTTTATCGATTTGCAGAACTGAAACAGTATGGAGCATATACGTAATAAGCTGAACAGTTTTACCAAGTCCCATATCATCTGCCAGACAGGCACCGAATTTCTGATCACGCATGAAAACAAGCCATTCAAAGCCTTCCTGCTGGTATGGACGCAGCTCAGCATGAAGCTTGGCCGGTACCGCTACTTTCGGCAGACCTTTTTTATTTTGCAGCTGCTCGATATACGTCTGCAGGGATTGCTGCATTTCAAATGCAAATAACGGATCATCACGCTCGGCATCATCTTCCATATCGTCTTCGATGGGCGCTGTTAAAGTTTCAGGCAGCTCACGGAATAGTAAATCACGTACTGTCCAATTTTCTTCCTTTGCCTGATCCATCAGTTCACGCATTTCATTGAGCCATTCTGCATCAATACGGAACCATTCTGTGCCGATACGGACAAATTCACGTTTTTCATCAACGAGTTTCTGGAAGGCTTCAGCGGAAATTTCCTCACCATTCATGGAGAACTGCCATTTGAATGTCAAAATATCGTCCAGTCCTGCAACACTGCGGGCCGACTGGTTATTTGCACTGACACGTACACGCATTTTCGATTGGCGGAGTTCTTTAAGCCAAGCCGGTAAAATCACATCAAAGCCTAAAGCCTGTAACTTAGTAAGTTCGAGACGTAAAAATTCACGTACTTCCTGATCATTGAATTGTGTATGAATAAACTGCGCACTTTCAGCATTTAATTGAATTAAATCAACTATTTGATTTTGCAGCTCTTCAATGTCATTAGCAATCGCACTCCATTTTTTCGGCAGTGCATCCGATATTGGCAGTTTTAGTTTTGATGAAGCAGGTGTCCAATGTTTTGCGGCATTCGGACTAATAAGCACCGTTTCCAACAGCCAGTTTTCTTCATTTTCCTCTGGCTCACTTAAACGCAGTGCTACCTTCACACCATCGAAAACATGGGAAGTTTGCATCGGCCAGCCACCATTTTGGAAAAATGGAATCAGTGCAAGCGTATCGTCTTTAGAAAGCCCGGCATCCATCAGTTTTTGTTCAACTGCATGCTGTAATAGGTCATTGGAAAATGAAAAGCCTTCTTCTGTTACAGTTACCTGCTGCCAAAGCTTTGGGTCATTCCAAAGCGGCAATGTCGTTTGGATTGTTTGAAAGTGATTCACAGTTTCATCATCATACGCAGCGAAATCCAAAAACGGATGACGATTTGCAGGTGACAGAACGTCTAGCAAATGAGATGCCGATATGATTAAATCACGCTCTTCCAATGAAGTGTGCAGACCGTAAAAACTTTGCTCAAATTTGAAAAAGAGTGACGGAGTCCAATTGGCTGTCGGTAAAATTAAATCATTTTTATTGAACGCAGTAGCGCGGAAGTAACCGGGACGCAGCGCTGAAAGCTTTATGCGAAAGACTTGTAGAAAGGGTAGCTTCGTATTAAATAAATATTGCATTGTATCGTTGCGCGGTAAACGCAATGTCACCTCCTATTAGCAAAATACATAATCTAGATGAGTAAATTGCTTTTATTTATCTCTTCTTGCAGTGCACGCAAACGTTTGTACTGCTGCTGCACGGCTTCAATATATGCTGTAAAGTAGTCGAGTTTTCCGGCTTTTTTGGAAGCCGATTTCATGGCACGCCAAATGCGGACTGCCTGCTTATAATTTTGCCGCGATTTCTGCTGAATTTCTTCCATCGCATAAAAATGGTAAAGAGGAAGCGCAGTTTCAGGTGACTGTGCAACAACATCCTTTAAACCGCACTGGTCTAAATAAGGAATCGATGAAGGATATAGCTGATGCAGTGCTACCCACTCGTCCAAACGATTTTGACGCAGTAAATAGTTTGAAAACGACTCAATCCCATATCTGCCAAACGAAGAGTACAGTGCGAGCTCCTCATTTTCACTTAATTGAATTTGACCGTATAAGTGATCGAGTTTACGCGTAAATTTTTGGCGACGAATCGGCAATAAGTTATCCTGCACAAACGTCTGTAAAAAAGGAAGGGCCTTTTTTAAAATAACAGTCGCGTCATCAACAAAGTCTTTCTGTAATGCATATTGGGCTATGTCGATAAACCCTTCCACATTATGTTCACTCATTGTTTCGACTGCTTGTTCCAGTTGTGGTGGGGAACTTAATAAAATATAAAAAATGGATTTTACTACATTCAATTCGATATCTGTGTTGCTATCATCGCTTTGTTCCAAAAGAGCCAGTTCATTTTTTAAGCGCTTTTGTTCATTAAATAGCTTAGTCCAAAATTGCAAATACAATGACAACCGGAATGCTGTTGCTCCTTTTTCGATAAAAAGAATCTCATGGACATTCTTCTGAATTGCATCAAAAAATGGTTCTGTTGCGAACAGCCTTGTTGTTTTACTTAATGTATCAATCGATCGCTGTATGCGGCTTAACGTATTTTCCAAAAAGAACTGAACATAATGATGGCTCAGATCTGTTTTCGTTTTGACTGCGTGTAACAGATAGTGTTTCGAAACAGCGATATCCATAAACAAGTTAAACAGCTCCTGCCATTCCTGCTCATAAGGGCGGTGGCGCTGAAGCTTAGTACGAATATTTTCAATTAAGCCCGATAACGTATACGGCTCCAATGGCTGCGGACCTTTAATTGCATAATTAAGCACTTCGTCAGCCATCATCTGCCAGTTTTCAGGACTGCGCTCTGACGCTAAAGACTGGAGCGGAACGGATCTTTTAGAACGCCAAATAGATAGCCATTGCTGCAGTGAAATAAAATACTGCGCCAGCTTTAAAATAACCGCAAGTTGATGTCGGCACAGTTCCTTTTTAGGGCAGCTACAGCTAATCTGTCGTTCCGGAAAATTAATTGTCACTTCCGCTGTATTGACATCCTGGATTTGGCATACCAGTATTTGACTGAATCTTGAATAGTGCGGTGGCTTGATTGCCTGATTACGGACAGAGAACATGGCGCGTGTCACCAATTCTGCATCTTCATTTGCTGAAGGGAGAAGCTGTTCTTCAAAGGATTGTAATGTATGTTGAATAAAGTCTTTATGTGCATGGGCAATCTCGGAAAAAGATAAACTCAAAACGGGTTTCCCCTCCCTAATAATTAATTGCATTGGAAATTTTAACATCCTTCAAGGTGAAGGAAGAAAAAAAGTCGTTCCTTCCATTATAATACGAATCCGGACAAATCGGTAATGTGAAGAGACATTGAATAAATTTTTTAAGCGAATAGCACTTTTTAAAAGGTTTGAAATGTGGAAAGTGTGGGGAAACTATAAGCAACAGAGAAATTGATTTAATATTCAAGAACACCTGAATGATTGCATCCATATGATAAATGAAATTAGGTCTTATGACTCGGATAAATGCCAACAAAATAAGTGAAGGAGGAATTCCCATGATTCAAGTACAATTTATGAAGCCTTTTTATACAAAAATGACAGGCACGAAATTACGCTTAGTCTTTGCTTATCAATACTTTTCCATTACAAAAGATGAGGAAGTTTTTCATTTTATCCCGATTGAAGGGAAAGAAATGATTATTGACTTAAACTCACTGCAAGTCGAAAACTTATCGGAAGTTTTTGTATTCCAGCGCGGCAACCGCTTCGTGCGTCTCCCGCTGTATCAGCTTTTACTCGTATCAAATGTACATGAGTATTTAATGCCGATTATTGAAAATGTATCAAGTAACGTAACACCATTAAAAAATGAAACGTCACCGGTATTCGATGAGGAAGTGGAAGGAATTGTTCGGGCTTTAGAAGAAAACAACTTATCCCGTCTAATCGATGAAGCGCTCGAATCACGTGATGAAGCATTGTTCCACAATTTAATTGCGGAAAAGGAACGATTAACTGGAGGCTATGCATCGTGATTGCCCATATAAACTAAACCCTGTTAGCTGATCTTAGCTAATGGGGTTTTTGTTTATTACAGATCATTTCTCACCAATTAGTATAACAATCTCTTACAAAGGCAAAATTAATAGGAAAGCTTTCATTAAACAGCTCGAATAATAAAAACTATTTCACACGGCGAGCAGAAAGTTGTATACTGTAATGCAGGACTAATTTTCAAGCATTTACAGGCAACCATTTGAACAACCATTCCGTCCTATAAATGAACGGAATTTTGAAACTGTATTAAATGAAGTTATTTAATTTATAAATAACGAATGCAGGCAAAATGCGTGAAACAAATTATACAATAATCAAACAATGAGATATAGCTTTTTTGAAAGTGAAGGAGAAACGATCATGACAAAATCAATCTGTGTCGTTGGATTAGGATACATCGGTTTACCAACGGCAGTAATGTTCGCAAATCACGGCGTAAAGGTACATGGTGTTGATGTGAATCCAGCAGCTGTGAAAAGTATTCAGGATAAACAATTACATATTGAGGAGAACGGTTTACAGGAGCGCCTGGACAAAGCGGTAGATGAAGGCTTTTTAACGGCATCAACGACACCTGTCGCTTCGGATGTGTATATTGTCGCGGTACCGTCACCAATTAATCCGGACAATACAGCGAATTTAGAATATGTTCGTCAAGCAACAGCTTCAATCGTACCTTTCGTGAAAAAGGGCGATTTAGTTATTTTAGAATCAACAGTACCACCAAAAACAGTAGAAAATGTAATGCTGCCTGAGTTAGTGAAATCTGGTTTAGAGATCGGTACAGAACTATTTGTAGCCCATTCTCCAGAGCGAGTTATTCCAGGGCGTATTTTTGAGGAGCTTGTAAACAATGACCGTATTGTTGGCGGGATTTCACAAAAATCAGCAGAACTTACAAAAGAACTGTATGAAACATTTGTTAAAGGTACGATCCATTTAACAGATGCAACAACAGCTGAATTAGTAAAAGTAATGGAAAACACATATCGTGATGTAAACATTGCATTTGCGAACGAACTGGCTAAAATGGCTGAGAAATTAGATGTGAACATTTGGGAAGCAATTAAATTTGCGAACTATCACCCACGTGTAAACGTCCATTTCCCAGGACCAGGTGTAGGCGGTCACTGTATCGCGGTTGATCCTTGGTTCTTAGTTGAATTAGGCGGAGAACAAGCCCAAATCATTCATTTATCACGTAACACGAATGACTCAATGCCAAGTTTCACTGCACAAAAAACACAGGCGATTTTAAATAAAAACGGTATTGCAGGCGCAACAGTTGCTGCATTAGGTTTAGCGTTTAAAGGAAATGTGGATGATATGCGTGAAAGCCCATCGACAATCGTAATCGATGAGTTAGAGAAACTAGGCTTAACTGTCGTTTCACATGACCCGCACATTAAGCAGAACAAACATAAAACACAAACACAAAGCATGCAGGAAGCGTTGGAACAAGCGGATATTTTAGTGTTCCTGACAGACCACAAAGAATTTAAAGAGCTGGATCCGTCAACATTAAACGCGAAAAGCAAAATCGTATTCGATACGAAAAACTGCCTAAACCGCGAAGCATGGGAAAAAGCAGGCTTCCAGTTCCACTTACTTGGAGATGCGAAGAACTAAATTATCTTTTAATAAAGATGATAAATTTATTGTACAAGCAAGTTGATTGGAATGTAGGGGAGGCGACTCCAGCGGGAATAGCAAAATTTATTTTGCGACGAAAGCGAAGCGGCAGGAACACCGACGCCTGAGAATACAGGCTCAGGCCGTGCCTGCGGAAAGCGTCCGACCCGAAATGGAAATCAACCCTCATGTAATGGGGAAGAACTAATATTGTAAACTTGGCAGTACGTCTAACACGTACTGCCTACTGTTTTTTATAGATGGAAAAAAAGAAGGGAAGACTATATATGAAAGAAACCGTACTCGGCATTCAAGTAAATACCGAAAGCTATGATGAATTACTTCCAAAAGTATTTGATCAAATCGAGAAACAGCAAAAGTCGTTAATTGTAGCTATTAATCCGGAAAAGATTATTAAAGCTAAAGAAGACCCGGCATTAAAAGCTCTTCTTAATAACGCAGAGTTTCAAATTCCGGATGGCATAGGGGTTATTTTGGCTTCGAAAATCCAGAAGGGTCAAATTACATCACGTGTAACAGGTGTCGATATGATGCTGCGTTTATGTGAAGAGGCAGCACAGCGTAAAAAACCTATTTTTCTTTATGGAGGGAAGCCGGGAATTGCAGATCAGGCCGCTAAGAAATTACAAGAACTCTACCCATCTATCCAAATTGCCGGCACACAGGATGGCTATGAAAAGGATAATCAAAAAGTTATAGATAAAATTAATAAAGCGAAGCCGGATCTACTGTTTGTAGCAATGGGTTCACCCAAGCAGGAAAACTGGATTAATGCGAACCGTGATCAGCTTCATCCAACGATTTATCAAGGTGTAGGTGGGTCATTTGACGTATTGGCAGGCAATGTGAAGAGAGCACCAGAAGCTTTCCAGAAAGTTGGAATGGAATGGTTTTACCGTTTAATGAAGGAGCCGCACCGGATTAAACGCCAAATCGCCTTGCCTTTATTCTTGCTAGAAGTAGCACGTGGAACGAAAAACAACAAGTAAAGGAAAAAAAATAGTGTAATCTTTGTAATATTTGATTGTTTATTTGTAATGTTAATGATACACTAAATTCAGTAGTGAGATTTCCTCTACGATATATATTAAATTTTAACTTTTCCCTGCAAGGAAAAACTCGGTTGGTAGCCCGAGAAAAAGGCTTTAGCATTTATATGCTAAAGCCTTTTTCTTTTTTTATTTTTGTCGAATTTTAGCGAACTAGTTCTATTAATTCGTACTGTTCATACACTAACCAGGTAGGAAAAAATATGGTCATATAAATAATAACTATATTACAAAAGTAATATATTAGTAATAATTGTAATGTGTGAATTCCAGTTAAATCATTGGTATAACTGCGATATATATCCATTTTTATTACTTTTTAATGTTATCAAAACCAATAATTTCCAAGATTTTTAATTATATTTGAATAGTATTGGAAATTAATTGTCAAAGAAAATGTTGTTTTTATTAGTAGATGTATGTCATAATTAAAGAAATTTGAAGTTATCTGAATATATTTACGGATTCATATCTTGAAAACTATAAAACAGGCTATTTCTGGATTTATTGTCAAAAAAAGATTGACATAGTAAATGTATACTACTAGAATTTATGTGTAGTTAGTTTTTCTGCACATATTTCGTGTGGGTAACTAAAATTATTATTTTCACTTATGAGGAGGAAATTTTTCAATGGCTAACCAACCAAAGAAATACAAAAAATTCGTAGCAACAGCTGCGACAGCTACATTAGTAGCATCTGCAATCGTACCAGTTGCATCTGCTGCATCATTATCGGACATCGCAGGTAACACACACGAAGAAGCGATCACATCATTAGTAGATGCTGGCGTTATCAACGGCTACCCAGATGGAACGTTCCAACCTAACAAAACTTTAACTCGTTCTGACGTAGTTAAATTATTAGGTAAATACTTAGTATCAAAAGGTTTAGAAGTACCTGCTGACTACAAAACAAACGTACGCTTCAACGACTTAACTTCAGCTTCAAACGATGAGTTATTAAAATATGCTGCAGTAGTATATGATGCAGGCGTATTCAACGGTTCAAACGGTAACTTATTAGCAGGTGACAACATCACTCGCGAAAACATGGCTGTTGTATTAGTTCGTGCATTCGATACTTTAAACAACATCGACCTAGTTTCTTATGTACAAGGTCAAGAGTACAAAAAAGACGTTAAAGATCTTTACACTGCTAAATCAGAAGCTCGTTCTGCAATCGAAGTTCTTGACTTCTTCGACATTACAAACCCAGCAGTAGCGAACTTCAATCCAAAAGGTTCAACTACTCGTGGTCAATTTGCTACATTCTTATACAAAACAATCAACACTGACTTCTCAGCTGTAACTGGTGTTGCAAACAGTGCAGTTTCAGAAATTAAAGCCGTTAACAACACTACTGTTGAAGTAACTTTCAAAGAAACTGTAGGGAACATCGAAGCTTTAGACTTCACTATCGATGGTCTTGAAGTGAAAAACGCTGTTGTTAAACAAACAGACGCTAAAACAGTTGTATTAACTACTGCTGCTCAAACTGGCGAAACTGTATACACTTTAAATGTAAATGCTGCTAAAGCTGGTACATTCAAAGGCGTTTCTGCTGTAATCCCTACTGCAGTGACTATGACAACTCAATCAGTACAAGGTAAACTTGGTCAACAAGTAACTGTTAAAGCTCAAGTAACTGTAGCTGAAGGTCAATCTAAAGCAGGTATTCCAGTAACATTCTCAGTTCCAGGAAACAATAATGATGCTGTATATCCAACAGTAACTGGCGAAGCTGTAACTAATGCGGAAGGTGTAGCAACATTCACATATACTCGTTACGGCGCAGGAACAGATTCAGTAACTGCTTATGCAACTGGCGATCGTTCTAAATTCTCAACTGGTTATGTATTCTGGGGTGTTGAAACAATCGTTTCAATCGAAGAAGTAACTACTGGTTCTACAATCAACAATGGTGCTAACAAAACTTACAAAGTTACTTACAAGAACCCAACAACTGGTAAACCAGAAGCGAACAAAGTATTTAATGTTTCTGTATTAGAAAACATTAATGTTACAGCTGAAAAGTTACAAAATGTTACAGTTAATGGTGAAGCTGTAAAACAGTTAACAAATGACACAGCTCCGGTTGCTGCACAAATTACAACAGATTCTAAAGGTGAAGCTACATTCACAATTTCAGGTACAAACACTGCTGAAGTAACACCAGTAGTATTTGAAGCACACAAAAATAATGGTCTATCTACATTTGGCGAAAAGTATGAAGCTTCAGATTTACAAGCACAAGGTGCTAAAGTGAAATTCTCAGCTTTACAAGCAGAATACACAATCGATGTTACACGTGAGGGCGGCGAAGTAGCAGCAATTGATTATACAAATGGTCGTGAATACAAAGTAACAGTTAAGAACAAAAATGGCGAAGTTGCGAAAAATGAAGTAGTAAACATTGCATTTAATGAAGATCTTGACCGTGTAATTAGCACAAATACAGATGCTTACTTTGTACAAGAAGATGCAAATGGTCGCGTGTACACTCCAAATTTAAAACAAATTACTGTTACAACTAACTCTAAAGGTGAAGCAAGTTTCGTTATTGCTAACGATACAGTAAGCACATATGCAACTCCTGTAGCTTGGATTGATATCAATAGTGCATATGTAAACAAACAAGGTAACCTTGATGAAGGTGAACCAAAAACTATTGCTGCAATTTCTTACTTCGAAGCTGAGAAATTAGATGGTGCTTCATTAAAAGTTAAGGATGCAAACGGTAAATTTAAAGGTACTGCAGATTTAAAAGGTAACGTAGCTGCAGAATTTAAAGTAGAACAAGTAAACCAAAGTGGTGAAACAACTACAATCGGATCACTTGAAGAAGTAACTTATACAATTCATAACACAGGTTCTAGTGTAATTTATATTGGAGAAGCTGGTTTAACAACATCGGTTTCTGATTCTGATAAAATTTCACCAAACCGTAGCAAAACTGTTAAATTAACAGGTGCTCAAGTGTTAAAATTAAGTTCTTATGAAGGTAAATCAGGTTCAGTTAAAGTTGTAGCAACTGGTAAAGTGAAACATGAAGGTAAAGAATTCAACTTTGTAGCAAAAGAAGCTACAGCAACATTCAAATCTTTAACTGCAATTGTAGATTCTACTGAAGGTATTGTTACTAAGTTTAACTCGGATACTAAACGTATCAAAATTGGCACAAAAGACGAAATTGACTTTAATGCAGCACATGCTGATAATAAAGTTAAATATTACTATATTTCTAATGGCGGTAAAGTAACAACTGGTTTCGAGCATTTCTCAACATTAGTTGGTGGTTATGCAACAAATGATATTACAGTAGCTTACTATAAAGATTCAAATGGTAATATTGAACTTACAGTAATTGATTCTACTCCTGCTGTTAATACTGTAGCTGGTACTACAGTTGTTGTAGACGGAGCTGGTGCTGGATCAGCAACTCCTGCTACTACTGCATTAGGCGAATTAACATTCACAAGTTCAGCAGGTATTGATCTTAATGGGTATAAAATTGTAACTGGTACAGTTGCTGATGGTACAGCTGTTACTGCTTCATTAACAGGTACAACTATCACTATCAATGGTGACTTCTCTGATACTGATGCAACTGGTGTATTCTCAACTACTGCTGACATCAATACAGCACTTGGTACATTAACATTACCGACTGGTGTAACAGTTACTGCAACTGGTACAGTAACAAAAGCTATCCCTGCTGGCGCTTCTTCTTTACCGTTCACAGGTGGTAAAGCTGCAACTCCAGCAAAAGATGAAGTTGCAACATTTACTGTAACAAATGGTGCTAAAGTTTCTGGGAATATCACAGTAGCACTTACTAACCCTACTTTAAATGTAAATGTAGCAGTAGTAGCTGGAGATAGTGCTGCAACTGTTGCAGGTAAAATTAGAGCAGCTTTAACAACTGTAACTACTGGTTATACTGTAGGTGGAACTGGCGCTGATGTAGTGTTTACTTCTACTTCTGCTGGTACTAACGTAACAAATCTTACAGTTACTATCACTAACTAATATTGAAAAAAACGTGCATTATAGGCACATACAACTCTGACAACACACTACAATTTATGAAAATATATTGAGTGAGGTTAGAGTGGGGAGAGTCTTATGTGAGAGAAATCTTGCATGGGACTTTTCTTTTTGCCTTTCAGCCTACGCTCATGTTCAGAGCCGTAATAACTTACCTTTGAAATATTTAATATTAATATGGAGTAATAAATAAATGCCTTTCATTCCGAATGTGGAGTGAAGGGCATTTTCTATTTTGAAGAAGGAGTTACAAATGGAAGAGAATCAAAAGAAAGTACCTGCAAAGAGAATTCAGTTAGTAGATGTATTGTTGGAGAGAAAGGGATCGCAGTTGTTTTCAGGAAGATGTGTTCGATCTCCAGAGGATGTGCCAAACATCATTCGAGATTTCATTGGGGATAGTGACAGAGAGAAGTTTGTTGTACTTGGATTGTCAACAAAGAATGAGCCACAATTGCTACAAGTGTGCACACAGGTTCCATCAATGCATCAATTGTGCATCCGAGGGAAGGAATGAAAGCACTCGTCATTTCAAATTGCAGTGGATGTGTAGTAGCTATACAACCATCCATCGAATGACGTCACACCATCACCAGAGGACATTGATGTGACGAATCGCTTAGTTGAAGCAGGTAAAATTATTGGTATTGATGTAATGGACCATCTAATTGGCATCGGATAAGTTCCTATCATAAAAAGAGAAAGGCTATATGTAGGTGCACATGAATACGATTCTATGCATTTCAGAAGTATTGTTACAAAAGTATGGTTTCTATGTTCCAATCTCCGAAATTGGATACGAGAACAATAGTTTCTATAAAGGCATTTTAAAAATCCAATTCAAACAGAGTGTGCTAACTATACAGATGCAGAAGGTAACTACTATTTAGTCATTCAGGTAGAAATTGTTTAATCAGAACCATACGAAGTTTGAACGGTAAATGGAAAGGTAGTTGGGAATTTTACAGATAGGGAGGAACAGGAATGAATGTATTTGAAGACCGTTATGTAAGAATCATTGTGAATAGCGAAACGTTTTATCGTGAAATTGGTGAGGATAATGAATTAGGCGCAAGAATCGCAGAAGTAGATTTTAATACCATCATTTTAGATGCAGTGTATAGCGATATTGTAACAGATGAACTTTTAGTTGATTTAGTACAAGTAAAAACAATCATTGATCGGATGCCAAACATTCATGACTGCAGCGTATGAAAAAACCTAAACATTGAAAAGTTACAATAAAGCAGTAAAGGCTATTCAATCAGTATTTGATGAAAAACAGCGTGAACTGCTGGAAAAAAGAATTCAGAAAACAGTCAACAATAATACAGCTAAAGCGAAAACACGTGTAGCCAATTATGAAAAGAAAAAACAAAAGCTAACCGGAACTTAGCGGTGAAATTAGTACAAGAGCTACCAAATGGAAAAGAAAAACAGCAGTTATTGAAAAGACTAAAATAAAGCTTTCATGCTTCAAGATAGAGTAAGCTAAACATAAAGCCCCAATTGTACATTTCTGGTATACCGGACCAGCTATTTTGTACAAAAGGGGCTTATATTATTAATAAATATGAAGTTTATACCTTACTTATTCCGTCACCAACGGATAATTCTCATCAGCCGCCCATTCGTTTAACGATCCATCATACACCGCCACATTTTCCTGACCTAATTTATTCAGCAACAATGCGTTCCATGTTGCAGCAATTCCGCCACCACAATAAGTAATCACTTTTTTAGAAGGATCAAGCGCACCTAATTTTTCAAAGGTAGCGCGTAATGTAGCATCATCGTTCAGTAAACGTGTTTCCGGATTTGAATGGGAACCGAAGAACGCATGCTTGCTTCCCGGAATATGACCAGGACGCGGGTATGTTGTTGTTTCACCTCGGAAGTCTGCCTCTGACAAACTGTTAATCAATACAATATTTTCATCACCTAAAGCTGCTTTTACCTCCTCTTTTGATACGATCAGATGCTCGCGGCGTTCTCCTGGAAATGGCGCAGGTTCATAATTGGAGATTCCTGATTCAGTTGGACGACCATCAAGTTTCCATTTGCGGAATCCGCCGTCGAGTACAGCTACATTATCAAAGCCTTCATATTTTAATTGCCAGCGTAAACGTGCCGACCAGTCGGATGCTAATATATCGACATTTACCAGTGGGCCGCGGTCATAGATCACTACATAAGTTTCCTCAGTAATTCCTAAAGGTTCCACAGCTTTCAGAAATTGCTCTCTTGTTGCAATTGTAAAAGGTGCCTTTCCTTCAGGGTTAGTGAAGTCTTTCAGTAAATCAACATAAGCCGCTCGGGGAATATGTTCTTCTTTATAAGCTTCGAAACCGGACCATAGCTCTGGAAACCCTTCTCCTTCAGGTATTTTTAAAAATGTTGATGCATCGATTAAGCGTAAGTTTGGATCTTCCAGTCGTGCTTCCAACCAGTAGCCGTCCACTACATATGGAATATTTCTCAAGATTATCAAGCTCCTTTTGAATTATTCTTACTGAATTACTCTGTATAAAATTTACTTTAGCACAAATTATTAGTGAGTTCTATTTGCTGCTTTGGTAAGTGGACATATCTAACATAATTTAGATGAGCTAGCTGTAATAGGTAATGAATGTAGAAATTTTAGGGGATAAGTAGAATTAACTATATACGAAGTAGATACTATTTATAAGAAATAAGACCCTAATTAGTATGATAGGAGAAATTACTCTACTACATATTTCTGAAATTTAATAAAATTTAAATATTGGATAAATATAACTTTAATATTCAAATGGTGTAATAGTGTAAGTAAGCGTTCCTATTATAAGAGAAGTTTCAAAAGCAAGAAGTTCATTTAATCTCCCAAAGCAAGCCCTTTAACTAAATAAAGTAGGGTTTGCTTTTTTTGAGATATAAAAAATAAATTATAAGGAGCTTAACAAATGAAGAATAATGGACTCAATTATGTTTCCAAAATTGTTTTATCATTTTTACTAGTATTATCCATGATTTTACCTCACTTTGCGGTTGTGAAGGCAGAAACAACCGGTGCTATTGGAGTTGGAGATGCAATCAGTCAGTTTAATCCAGCTTCAGTTAAGCCAAATGTAACAGTAGAGGGTTATATTGTAGGGTTTGCGAAAAGTGAAACCTCTTATGTAGTAGAAGCTGAAACCGATACGAATATTGCTATCGCGGACACACCGGGTGAAACCGATGTAACGAAAATGCTCTACGTTCAATTGCCAAATTCACCTGCTTCAATTAGAGCCGAATTTGGGTTAAAAACGAATCCTGGAAATCTTGGTAAAAAAGTAGTAATAACAGGTTCACTGGAAAAATATTTTGGTAACCATGCAGGATTAAAATCACCTAGTTTCATTCAGTTTGTTGGTAATGATACACCTAATCCAGAAGAGCCGACACAAGTAGCATCTATCAAAGCTTCTCCGACAACAGGCGAAATTTATGCAGGAACAAATGTAACACTATCAACGACTACTCAAAATGCAACGATTTATTACACAACTGATGGTTCTGAACCGACGACAGAAAGCACGGTTTATAATGGATCGACAGGTATTATTGTTGATGAAGCGATGACAATTAAGGCATTCGCGACAGCATCAGACTTGGCAAATAGCGAAGTTGCAACATTTGATTACACGATCAAAACAGCGCCAACAGCTATCTCAATTGAAGAGGCACGCAATAAGGCAATCGGCGAAGAAGTAATCGTTTCGGGAATTGTCACAGCAAAACTAGAATCAGCGACAGCACATATTCAGGACGAAACGGGTGCGGCGATTGCAATTTACCCTGCGGACAGCCTTTCAGCAAATGTGGGAGACTTTGTTTCTGTTCAAGGGAAAGTTGATGAATACAGTGGTCTTAAACAGCTAACGAAAATTTCTCTTATTAGTAAATCAGCGGCGACTTTACCAGAGCCGCAAGTTGTAACAAGTATTGGAATTGCAGAAGATAATGAATCGCGATTAGTAACATTAAAAGATATAGCGATTACCGGTTCAGGGCAAAACTTTACTGGATCAGATGCAGCCGGTACATTTGCAATTTATGATAAATTAAGAGATTCAGGTTTAGTAAGTGGAAAAACGTACGGAGAAATTACAGGGATTGTTGGTCAGTTTACAAACCATCAACTTCTTCCAATCCGAATTATTGAAGATACGTCTAAAGTACAGGATATCCAAGCTTCACATTCAGGCTACGTAACAGCCGGCACGAGTGTAACACTATCTACACTTACTGAAGGTGCGAAAATTTATTACACAGTGGATGGTTCACTACCTACTACAGCTAGTGCAGTATATACGGAACCTATTACAATCAATGACCGGATGACGATTAAAGCTATTGGAGTTAAAGAAGGCTTAACTGGCAGCGCGGTTGCAACATTCGTTTATGAAATCATTAATCTGGAAAATGCGACGATCAGTGAAATTCAAGGAGCAAGTCATACTTCGCCTTATGCAGGATTACAAGTGAATGATGTTGATGGAATTGTTACATTTGTAATTGATGGTTCAAATTTCATTATGCAGGAAAATACACCGTTTGATGGAGTTAAATCAACTGCGATTAAAGTGAACAAGTCTTCGCATGGTGTAACGATAGGAGACGTAGTGAAAGTAACGGGTACTGTAAATGAGGCTGGTGGCAATACGCGGTTGAAAGATACGCAAATTGCTGCAAATAAGATTGAAAAAACAGGTACAGCTGCGATTCCTGAAACACTAGTTATCGGTGAAGATTTACTACCACCGAATAAAATTATCGATAATGACAGTTTTGCAATTTTTGACCCTCAAGAAGACGGAATCGACTTCTGGGAGTCAATCGAATATATGCTTGTATCATTCACGGATGCAAGAGTAGTAGGACCAATGTATAACAATGATTCGCCAATCGTCGTTCCTAGCACAACAAATAATACGTTTAATGCCAATGGCGGTCTAAATATTGCTGCCGATGATTACAATCCTGAAAAGATTATGCTTGAAGGCGTATCAGGGAAGAACTATGAATCAGGCGATCGCTTTAATGATGCGCTGATCGGATTTGTAGAAAACTTCTCAGATGGCTATAGACTGAATACGAATAAAGTTTTCCCGGAAGTTACAAAGGCGAATATTCAGCAGGAAGTAACACATCTTGAACCGGTAGCTGATAAGCTGAACTTTGCATCTTACAATATCGAAAACTTTTCTAATAACAAAGATAATACATCCGATGAAAAAGCAGCAAAAATTGCTTCGACATTTGTACACAACATGAAGTCGCCGGATATTATTACATTAGTAGAAGTACAGGATAATGACGGACAAACAGATTCAGGGAATGCTGATGCTTCACAAAGTTACTTGCGATTAATTAATGAGATTAAACTAGCGGGTGGTCCTCAGTATGACTGGATTGATGTTATGCCGATTAATAATACAAGTGGTGGTGCGCCTGGCGGAAATATCCGTGTAGGATACTTATACAACCCGGAACGAGTTTCACTTGTTGGCGGAACAAGAGGAACTGGTACTCAGGCGAATGCATGGACCGAAGAAGGCAGTCTTGCATTGAATCCAGGTTTTGTGAATCCTTCAAAGTTTGAAGATACACGTAAACCAATTGCGGCAGAATTTGAATTCCAGGAAGAGCGAATTGTTGTTATTGGCGCACATTTAAATTCTAAAGGCGGAGATGACTCATTATGGGGTCCAACACAGCCACCAGTTTTAGGATCTGAAGCAGAGCGTATCGAGCTTGCACAAGTAATCAATGACTTTATTGTTGAAGGACTTGCCAAAGAACCAGACGTAAACATTGTTGTAGCAGGTGATATGAATGACTTTGAATTCACACCGGCTCTTGAAGCATTAAAAGGAAACGTTTTAACGAATATGGTGGACAAAGCTCCTGTGGAAGATCGCTTCAGCTACTATTTCCAAGGAAATAACCAAGTGCTTGATCATATTTTAGTTTCTAACAATCTTGCAGAAGTAACAGAGATTGATATGATTCATATTAATGCGAACTTTACTGAAGCACAGGGCCGTGCATCTGACCACGATCCGGTATTAGTCCAAATTGATTTGAAATCTGGTAAAGAAGAAACACCGGAGCCAATCGTACCGGAAAACGAGTACAATTATAAAAACTATAAAACAGGCAAGTTAATTATGAACCGCCCAAGTATTTCACTTACATTAGGAGAAAATACAACTATTAAAAACGGCATTGCGGTATTTAGTGAATATGCCGAATTCCATGGAACAGGGTTTGCAGACAAAACTGTAACGATCAGTCCGAAAAAAGGAAATGCGATTATTGATTTTAAAGGAACAAAAATCGATCAAATCATTATTGAAGGTAATCATGTGAAAGAAATACGCAATTTGCCATCCGATGCGAATATTACGTATACAAAAGGGGCATCACCAGAAACAATTGAATTTAAATAATAGATAACGGGGAGCATCGCCAAATTGGAAAATTGATTTGGTGATGCTTTTTTACTGGTTCAATACATAAATTTCTAACAAGATTGTCATAAATATGTTGCATATGCTGATATGGAATTAGTCCTGCTATGTTATAATACTAGCAATTATATTAAATCAAATATATCTACCTATATTTGGACTAGGAGATTGTAATGTTTTCGTTACGAAATTTCATTAAATTAAAATATTTATTCATATTAGTTATTGCCCTTGCCTTTGTACTTTCAACGCTAATCAGTGTTTACAGCAACTACAAAGGAAATATGAAATTAATGCAAGAACAGACACTGGAAAATAATCGGGTTTATGCGCTGAAATTAGCGGAAACAGTCGATAAATTTATTGTTAATTCAACAAACACGATGCGTTATAGTGCAGCAGAGATTGCTTATGACTTTGAAAATATAAACAAATCGCAGGAAGTAGCAAATCGTCTTTATTTACAAGGCGATACATTTAGTTCTGTTCTCATTGTTGATGCGGAAGGCAATATTATGGTGAATGCACCGCAATCTCTCGGTGAAGCAGGTAAGAAGGTTCCATCCATAAATGGACTGGAAAACTATGATAAACATGAACCTTTTGTTTCAGATCCATATATTTCACCTACAGGACGTAAAGTCATTACCATTTCGATGCCTATTTATGATGAATCGGGCAAATTTAAAGGAGTTTTGAGCGGCACGATTTATCTGTATGACTCCAATATTTTTGAATCGATTCTAGGTGAACATCCTTATGAAAATGGATCTTATGTGTATGTTGTCGATACTCGAGGGAAAATTATTTATCATCCTAGAAAAGAAAGATTAGGGGGAGATGCTTCCAGAAGCGAGGTAGTTGTTCAATTATTAAAAGAAAAACGTGGTGCTTTAGAAGCTGTTAATACATTTGACCAGCCAGTACTCGCAGGGTATAGCCAAAGTGAAAAAACACGGTGGGGGATTATTGTCCAAACACCATATGATGAAGCGCTTAGTATGGTAGGGCAACAAGTGCTAAGTGTGTTTAAAATTGGTTTACCTTTTATTATATTCTCAACAATTTTCGTATTTTTATTGGCCAGCCATATTGTTCGTCCTCTTGAAAAAATAGCGGAAATCACAGAAAACAGTGTGAAAGATCAAGAGATGAAAAAGCTGAAGGGAATCCGGGCCTGGTATTACGAGGTATATAAAATACAGGAAGCACTCATCAGTAGTTTTTCGGTTTTGCATGGGAAAGTGAATACACTGAAAGAAGAAACATCAACAGATTCATTAACAAAGCTATTGAACCGCCATACTTTTGAAAAGAAAATCAAAGTACTGACTGAGAAGCAAAAAGACTATACGCTCGTTATGTTGGATGTAGACTGGTTTAAATCAATAAATGATATGTATGGTCATATTGCAGGGGATGAGGTACTGCAAGTTTTAGCAAGTAAACTAAAAGAATCGTTACAAGAAGATGATTTAGCATGTCGTTACGGGGGAGAAGAATTTATTCTTGTCTTTACAGAAACAACGATTGAAGATGCTTATGAACGCGTTGAATCGCTTCGAGCAAATGTTCAGCAAAGTATCAGTCCTGAAGGAAAACCTCTTACATTTTCAGCTGGTATGGCAAATTATCCGCTACATGGTGACGAACTAAAGGCTATTATAGCAAAAGCTGATGAAGCCTTATATAAAGCGAAAGATAACGGGCGCAATCGTGTAGAAGTCACAAATGCATAATTTAAAAATCCAGTCTTCTTTAAAAATTAAGTGGAACTGTTTACTCTACATGGCATTGCTGGGTAGAGTTTTTTATATTATAGGGATTGAAAAATCTGTACAGAAGAATGGTGAAAATTATTCAAATTTATAAAGGGTGTTCTAGTTAATTGATAAATCACTAAAGAATGGTATGCTAAAATTATACAAATTTTTTTAAGTGTTAATTAAGCTTTTTTTATGTTTTAATTAGTTTTATTCTGCTTAAGTATAAATTTTGATCAAAATATAGGTGTTTAAAACTTAAAATTATTCTATTCTTTAGGAGAAATGCATGATCTCTTTAAAAAAATATATGAAACTAAAATACTTAATAGTCGCGGTTATTTCCCTCGCCTTTTTTCTTTCTGTAATTGTTAGTACATATTTTAGCTATCAAGGAAATGTGAAGTTTATGGAAGAACAGGCATTGGAAAATAACCGGGTATATGCCTTGAAATTATCTGAAACTATTGACCAATTTATCGGGGATACAAAAAGGGTTATGCGTTATAGTGCAGCAGAAATTGGTGAGGACTTTAATAATATGGAAACCCTGCAACAAGAGGTTAACCGTCTTTATTCGCAGGAAAACACATTTAGTTCTGTCGTTGTTGTAGATGCGAATGCGAATATTTTAGTCAATGCGCCACAAAATCTTGGTCTGGCTGGTAGTAAGGTAACATCAAATGAAGGGCTTGATGTGCTAAAAAGACGTACGGCTTATATTACCAATCCTTATATGTCGCCGACTGGTCGTGAAATTATTCTGCTTTCCATGCCAGTCTATAATAAAGAAGGTATATTTAAAGGGGTAGTGAACGGGACGATTTATTTGCATGAGTCGGATATTTTTGAAATGGTTTTAGGCCGGCACCCTTATGAAAACGGTTCTTATGTATATGTTGTGGATACAAATGGAAAGATCATTTATCATCCGGATAAAGCACGACTAGGGGAAAATGTCTCACAAAATGAGGTTGTAGAAAATCTGATAAAGGAAAAAAGCGGTGCAAAGGAAATTGTCAATACTCTTGATCAGCCAATGCTTGCTGGGTATAGCTCCACAGAAAGAACTCGCTGGGGAATTGTTGTTCAAACCCCGTATGATGAAGCAATAAATGCCGTTGGAAAACAAGTATCGGAAGTCTTTGCGCGAGGTTTGCCATTTATTCTTCTCTCAACTATTTTCGTCTTTATACTGGCAACACGTATTGTACGTCCGCTTCAAAGTATGGCGGAAATAGCAGGGAACAGTGCACAGGAGCAGGAGATGAACAAGCTCAAAGACATTCGCGCATGGTATTTTGAAGTGTTTAATATTCGGGAAGCCCTTATTCAAAGCTTTTCAATTTTGCATGGACAAGTTAATACACTTAAAGAAGAATCCTCTACGGATCCGTTAACAAAGCTTTTAAATCGCCGTACTTTTGACAAAATAATTCACTTATGGACCGAACAGCAAAAACCATATACATTAGTCATTTTAGATGTTGATTACTTTAAAAAAGTTAATGATTCCTATGGTCACACTATAGGAGACGAGGTATTGCAATTTATAGCTAGTAAATTAAAAGAAGTTGTTGGTGAAGAAGATTTAGCTTGCCGTTATGGTGGGGAAGAATTTATACTCCTGCTTTCTGAAGAGACGGTAGGTAATGCATATAGCCGGTTAGAAGCACTCCGCAAAGAAATTTCCCGACTTATTAGTCCGACAGGGGAAGTAATTACATTCTCAGCCGGAATCGCAAATTATCCGTTGCATGGGGATCAGCCAAAAATTATATTGGAAAAAGCGGACGCAGCACTATATGAAGCGAAAAAGAACGGGCGAAACCGTGTGGAAGTAACAAATGCATAATTTAAAAATCCAGTCTCTCTTTATAATTAAGAGGGACTGGATTTATTAGTTTAATAGAAATTAATCGTAAAGTAAGGGCTCTTTTTGCTGCTGTACTCCAAGCCTACAATTGCATTTTTATAGGCAGGCTGTAATAAATTATCACGATGTCCTTTACTATTCATAAAGCCTTCATGTGCATAAATCACATTGTAGTGACCATACGAAATATTTTCGCCCCAAGTTCTAAGTTCGGATTTGCTCATACCGCCGCTGATCATACGGTCATACGGTGTTGTTCCTGAAAGACCTGTATGAGAGAAATAGTTGTTATCGATCATATCTTTGCTGTGTTTACGTGCAATCGATGCCCATTGCGGTGAAT
The DNA here is from genome assembly GCF_050280445.1 of Solibacillus sp. NPDC093137. Lineage (NCBI taxonomy): Bacteria > Bacillati > Bacillota > Bacilli > Caryophanales > Caryophanaceae > Solibacillus > Solibacillus sp. NPDC093137. The sequence continues at coordinate 2,176,259 of NZ_JBNNVH010000001.1, read as the reverse complement.
GTGTAAGCGGACTAACCCCTTCAGCAGCACGTGCCTGGTTCATCAGCTCAACCATCAGCTGTTCAGAATGTTTTTGCGTATCCGATATATCACCGTAATAGCCATCTTTATTCACTTCAGAGTCTTTATGGACATAAAGAATTGAGCGAATGACGTTCTTTTTATGAATATCATAGAAAAACGTTACGTAATAGTCATCTATCAAATAGAAATTATATTCATTGGAAGCAGGTGTATTATAGATTACATTTCCGCGACGCACATCTGCATTTTTCGTTCCGTACTTCGCTTTTACATCGCTTGCATTATTTTTACCGATTTGCAGATCTTGTGCAGCAAAGAAGCTTTTTCCTTGTTTTGTCATATATCGTGCAACTATCTTATTGTTGTCGACACCTTCTAATTCAAAGTCCAGATTTTTGCCTGTTTGTTTCCAAGCGAAGTCATATTCACTATTGTAATTTGCTATAGCTGTGTCGGGTTTTTCAGCAGCTGGAGGTGTTGGTTCGCTGATTACTTCACCGGTCGTTTTGAAACTGAGTGCCCGATATAGGAATGTTGCCATTTGTGCACTTGTGACATTATTATTCGGTAAAAACTGATTTTTTTCATTGCCGGTCGTAATACCGTGGCTCGCTAAAATATTTACATAGTCATAGTACCAGCTGGATTTTGAGACGTCTTTAAAGCTGACTGACGTACCGCCGTTTAATTTCAGGCTTTCTACTAATATCTTTGACAGATGTGAGCGTTTTACTGGCTGATCCGGATTGAAATTGCCGTATTCATCCCCATCAAAAATGCCTGATTCATATGCCCAAATAATCTCTTGTGCAAAAGGAGTGGAATTCGTTACGTCTTTAAACTTTCCATCATAAGAACGAACTTTTGGAATGGAAAGGGCCGAATCGCTTGAAAGAATCGTCTGGAGAATTTTTGATGCTTCTGCGCGTGAAACAGGTTTGCTGAAATTAAATTGGTTGCCGGATTTATAATCATACACATTTAGGTTATTTAAATATTGGATAGCTTCCGTATGGGAATTGCGGCTGTTTTCCACATCATAAAACGTCTTTTTCGCAAAGACGTCATCACTTGCTACAAATAATGCGGAAGCGAGCAGGGTAGTCACTATGAAACTTTTTGTAATTCTTTTTTTCATTCGTTTCGACTCCTTTATTAAAATTCTATATTCCGTGTCTATTATTTTTTGTCTTTACCCGTACTGAAAGGCAACAAAACACGGTGTTATGTATCATAATAAAACGGCGGGAAGAGCATGTTCCCGCCGTTTTATATTTTATTTAATTAAATACCAAAGAGCATCTTTCCATGTCGCATCAACATATGTCCATTCAAACGTATGTAATGGGTACGGTCTGAATGTAGGGGCGAACAGATTCTTTTCGTCGCCGTCAATAAAGATTTGCTGTGGTGCGATAGGAGCTGTAAATACAGCCGTGTCCTCTAAATCTTCATCTTTAGCAGCGTCCTCTTTCTTGGAATCTTCCAGCTCAACAGTTTGGATTCGCGGTTCAGTAACTATGGCATCCTCTTCAAGGCCTTCTTCTTCGATGTTTTCCTCAATCGGTTCGCCATACATAAACTCTTCTTGTTTTATTTCCGCTTTATGCTTGAATAGTAGGTCAACCGGTTCTAATCTTGTTTTCCCATCTTCTCCTACTGTATAAATAAGGTTTCCTGAATAGTCTTGTTCATATTTTACAAGCCAATCCTCGTTTACTTGGAAGCTGTCATTTGCTTCAAATGTCGTAATTGTCGCATCTGCAAGTATACCAATCGGTGTTTCCGTTAACATGTCAGTTGGTTCGATGCTAACTTCATAGACCGTATCATCCGGCTTTACTTTATCGTTCTTTTTCATTTCATTAAACGCAATGGAATCACGTGCTGGTATTTGCTGTTTCTCCAGTACATCTCCATCAATGACCAGTTCATCTTCTTTGCCTTCATTCAAAATAACAGAAGCCTTTTGACCGATTTCGACTTCCTTCCAGTCTTCATGTTCCACATAGGCAACAAATTTCTTTTCAAGTGATTGAATTTGGAAAATAATCGAATCGCCTTCAAGAACAATTTCCTTAATAATTCCGTCCACTGGTGTAGTCAAAGAATTGTTGTTACTTAACTGGGAAATCATACTGTCCAAAATGCTAATTTGACGCTCCGTTTCCGCAATGGAACGTTGAATAATCGCAATACCTTCTGCTGTTGGCGTGCTTTGTTCAATACCCAGCTCCAGTGTTAAATTAATATTCCATAATTCATTATCGCCAAGTGTTGTTGAGTCTGTTGCTGTACTCGGTGAGGAAGAACTGTTTTCGGATTGTAAGTCTGAAACGATTCTTTCCAATTCTGATAGCTCGTTTTGATAAGCGTCGCGATCTGTCTCAAGACGTGAAATTTCACGTTCAGCTTCTTCCGGTTTATAAATGGCAAGCTCCGTTAACAGGCTAACACTTTGTCCTTGTGTAACGAGCACCTCGCTAATTGATTGTACAGGCGCTGCGATGAAATGTTCCTGCTTCGCTGCAACAACAGCATCCGTTTCCAGAACTTTTTCATGATAATCGGCTACTGCAAACTGCACATTGTTAATATAGTAGTTTTTCATAATAATATCATTGTCTTTTAACAGTAAATAACCATTCACCAAAACAAACACTAAGGCAACTGCGCTAAATATCTTTACTTTTTTTGTCATACGCATTACAGACCAAGCCACCCTTCGATCCAAGTTAAAACAGGAAGAATGCTATATAACGCAACAAGCGATGCCAATACGATTTGAATAAGTATTAACTTAAACAGCAACGCTTTCGGTCGATCTGTCCAATTCGATAAAAATATGTATTGAATCCATACCGCTATTATCGATGCGACTGTTAGCTGATTCAGGAAGAACAATAAATAGTCATGATAATGTACGTATGCCATCATAGGTGCCAATGAAAACATAGTGAACTGTGTAGAATATCCTGCTATTGCAAAGATAATCACCGTCAGCAGTTTTTCAAGAACAATGAAAAAGATGACATATAGCTGTATCTTTCGAATCCAGCCGTAATCGATATTTGTCAATAAATGAATCAAATATGTAATGACATAATAATGAATGATAAAAAATAAAATACCTGCCAGAATCGCACCGATTAATGACATCAGTCGAGCGAAACTATATAAATCTCCTTCACCATTTACCAGCAATGCTGTTAAGTCGGTTGTATTCATCCCCCAGAAGTTGCGGACTATAAAAAACAGTAAAGTAAAACCAAAAATAGCCAGCAAAATTTTCCGATACCCTATAAGTCTTTGATCTTCGCTACGTTCAATATTATGTATGAGTTGCGATGGGTGTGAAAGATGATGCCAAAACTTGTACTCGAACATAAATTCACCTCAATATTTTTATTAACATATGCTTAATACCCTAATTTGGAGTAAATAACACATATATTAACAGTGTAATAGAAAATATAGTTTCATTATAAACCTTATTGCAAAGTAAGTGTAAAAAGTATGTAAATTATGAGAAATAGGCTATATGAAGCGAGAGAGAAGTGCTACTTTTAGAAAAGGTAAAGATTAAATATAGAAGAGTACACTAAAAAAGAGGCTTAAGGAGTTAGCAATGAATTCTATGAAGCAAAATCGAATCAAATCACTTCTCGAAATATTTTTTATTTCAACACGATTAGGGCTGACATCCTTTGGGGGACCGACTGCTCATCTAGGATATTTTCATGAAGAATATGTACGAAGAAGAAAGTGGATGGATGAAAAAAGCTATGCGGATTTAGTTGCGCTTTGTCAGTTTCTGCCCGGGCCTTCGAGCAGCCAAGTGGGAATCGGCATTGGAATTATGCGCGCTGGAATACTGGGGGGAATTACATCATTTATAGGGTTTACATTTCCCTCGGTTGTAGCACTTATTGCATTTGCATTACTCATGACAGGGTTTGATGTCGGAAATGCGGGGTGGATTCATGGTTTGAAAATTGTGGCGGTAGCGATTGTTGCACATGCCATTATCGGGATGGCTAAAAGTCTGACACCCGACCTGAAAAGGAAGGCAATAGCCATTTTCGCTTTGCTTGTGACACTTCTTTGGCAAACTGCTTTTAGTCAAGTCGGGGTAATTATAATTGCCGCATGTATAGGGTATTTATTGCTGAAACAAAAGAATGACGGGGCAGGGGGGCATTCACTCTTTCCTGTTTCTAAACGGGTTGGAGGGTTTTGCCTTCTTTTGTTTGTTAGTTTATTGGTAGCTTTGCCTTTGTTGAAAGAGGCGACAGGTTCTTATTGGTTAGCAATGTTTGATAGTTTTTACCGCTCAGGCTCTTTCGTTTTTGGCGGGGGACATGTAGTGCTGCCATTACTGGAAAAGGAATTTGTCCCAACAGGCTGGATGAGCGAAGAAGCATTTTTATCGGGGTATGGTGTTACACAGGCAGTACCAGGTCCTCTCTTTACATTTGCCGCTTATTTAGGGACGGTCATGAATGGCTGGCAAGGTGGAGTAGTCGCGACAGTAGCAATTTTTTTACCGGCGTTTCTTTTAGTAATTGGTGCACTGCCGTTTTGGGATCAACTACGTAACCATCCGAAAATTACAGGTGCCATCATGGGTGTGAATGCAGCTGTTATTGGGCTTTTAATTGCTGCGTTATATACTCCAATCTGGACTAGTTCTATATTGGAGGCGAAGGATTTTGGGTTAGCCGTTGTGTTATTCAGCATGCTAGCTTACTGGAAACTGCCGCCATGGATTGTCGTTGTTACCGGGGCTGTAGCTGGGTTGGTATTTTTATAGGTAAAGGGGAAGCTGTCTCTGGCATTCGAGATGGCTTTTTTCGTGTTTATTAGGCCAGATTCTACTTTATACGTATTTTGTTCTAGTTATTATAGAAAAATTTTTACTTCTTTAACTAGGTATTCTACTTTTCTTCGCTAATTTCCACATTTGGGCTTAAACGTTCTACTTTCATTTGAAGGTATTGGAACTCTAATTCTATATTTGTAATTAATATACTAATTAGGAAATCATAAAAATACCATTTTAATACCATTTGTAAAAATATGAAAATTATATTATAAAACTAATTATTACCATGTAAATTAATTATTACCAATAATAATTACTTAAAGTTCTGAAAACTAAAGCATTGGTAATATTAGTATTGGTGGGTTTCCTTTATATTTCCTAAAATAGCATTGACATTAAAAAACCTTACTAATATACTAGATATTGTTATCGTAATATACGAGACAACATTTGTTAAAATGATAAAAAATTGTTTTTATTGGAGGAAATCATTCTATGGCTAACCAACCTAAGAAATATACTAAATTCGTAGCAGCTGCTGCTACAGCTACTCTTGTAGCATCTGCGATCGTTCCTGTAGCTTCTGCTGCTGGATTCTCAGACGTTGCTGATACAAACTCACACGCTGTTAACATTAACGCATTAGCGGAAGCTGGCATCATCGGAGGATATCCAGACGGCACTTTCAAACCAAACCAAGAATTAACTCGTGGTCAAGTTGTTAAAATGTTAGGTAAATGGGTAGAAGCTCAAGGTTTCGAAATCCCAGCTGACTATGCAACTAAAGCTCGTTTCACTGACTTAGCTGCAGACGCTAAAGACCAAGAATTAGTAAAATATGCTGCATTAGTATTCGATACTGGCGTTTTCGCTGGTTCTAACGGTGCATTAAACGCTGGTGGCAAAATCACTCGCGAAAACATGGCTCTTGTATTAGACCGCGCTTTCAAAGCAATCAACGACACTACATTAGTAGAAGTTGCTGCTGAAATCGAAGACGTTAAAGTTGCTGACTTAGCAACAGCTAAAGCTGAAGCTCGTGAAGCAATCCAAGCATTACGTAACTTGGGTATTTCTGGCGTTGAAAACTTCATGCCTAAAGACTCAGTAACTCGTGCACAATTCGCTACATTCTTAAACAAAACTATCAACACTGAAGTAGCACCAGTTGAGTTAACTTTAACTTCTGCTGTAGCAACTTCTGCAACAACTTTAGAAGTAGTTTTATCTGACGAATCTAAACACGTTGTAACTTTAGAAAAAGCTTTAGAAGCTAATAAAGAAACTGAAGTAACTTTCAAAATTGAAGAAACTGAATACACTGCAAAAGTAACTTACGTAGTAGAAGAATTACTTGTAGAAGAAGTAAAAGCAATTAACGCTAAAGAATTAACAGTAACTTTTAACAATTCTATTAAGAAAGATACAGTAATCGAATCTAATGGAACACTTGTTGATGGAACAATTACTTTAACATCTTTAGATGGTAGCGCAGTTACTGTAAATTCAGCTCTTGCTACATTAAGTGAAGATGGACGAACTTTAACATTACAAGCTCCAGCGGCTGAAGTATTCAACGGTCGTTATGATGTAGCTATTGCTAAAGGCGCTTTCAAATCAGCTGGAGATAAAGAAGTTGAAAAATTCGAAACTACTACTGGTAAATTTGAAGACAAAGTTGCTCCTTCAATTACTGGCACTACAAAAGTAACTTCTACTCAAGTAAAAGTTAACTTCTCTGAGCCTGTTAACGAAGCCGATGCTGCATCATTAGTAGCTAAAGCAACATTCAAATATGCTGATGGAACGGCTATTGATTCAGCAAAAATTACTGGTTCTGTATTAAGCGCTGATAAAAAGTCACTAACTATTGGATTAGGCGATGCTGATATCGTAGTTGGAAAAGAAATCGTTGTAACATTCATTGGCGTTAAAGATTTCGCTGGTAATATTATTGCACCTAACCCAGCAACTGTAACAATTCAAAAAGGTAATAAAGATGGTGTAGCACCAACAGTTGTTGATGTAAAAGCAGTTAACAACAAAGCTCTTGAAGTGAAATTCTCAGAAGAATTAGTTGGAAATCCTACTGTTACAGGTGTATCTGGAACTTTAACTTATACTCAAGATAAAAATGACAAAACTAAATATAAAGTTGAAACAACTGAAGCTCAAACTGGTTTAAAATCAGTTACTGTTAGCGCTGGTTATACAGACTTAAGTGGTGAAACTGGTGTAGCATTCACTAAAGTTGTAAACTTCGATACTGATACAGTAGCTCCAAAATTAGTTGCAACTAATATTGTTAAAGGTACAGATAATGCTGAATACCTAGAATTAACTTTTGATGAAGAAGTTACAAAATCAGCATCTTTATCTACTATTGCTGTAACTGGTACTAAAGTAAAAGATTATGTTACAACAGGTGTTACTGTAACAGTTCCAACTGCTAAATTAGTAGTAGATGCAGATAACAAAAAGGTTGCAACAATTAAATTAACTGATTTATTAGCTGGTGCTGATGTAGAAGGCGCAGTTTATGATTTAACATTAACTGGAAAAAATGCTGATGCTACTCCTGCAACTGTAGCAATGTTTGAAGATATTAGCGCTAATGCTGGTGCTTCATCACTAAAAGCTTCATTTACTCGTAATAAAGATGGCGTTGCAGATTCAAACCAAAAAGCTACAATTGATACTACTGTTGGTACAAACGGTATCACTGTAGATGACAACAACACTGTAACTGTTAACTTTAACCAAGAGCTTGACGGTGCAACAGCTACAGATGTAAACAACTATAAAATTGATGGCACAGTTGTAGAAAAAGCTGTATTAAATGCAGCGGTTGATGGTAAACAAACTGTTACATTAACTTTAAAAGCAGATTCTAATACATTTACTGGTGAAAGAAATGTAACAATCAGCAATGTTAAAGCTAAAAATGGTGTAGTAATGGACACTTATAATACTACTGAAGTATTAAAAGAAAATGTTGCTCCAACAATCACTAAAGCAGTATTAACTGATGTTAATAAAATTACTGTTACTTTCTCAGAAGCAGTAACTAACGCTGAAATTGATTCAAATGACTTTGAACTAAATATTGGTGGAGTTAAAGTCGCAACAAACGATACTATTACTACAGCTGCACAAACAACTGCTGCTACAACTCTTGTATTAACATTAGAAGCTGCTGTTACAGCGGATGATATTTCTAAAGGTTTAACAATTAAAGCATTAAACACAATTGATGTTAAAGATGTTGCCGAAAATAAAGTAGTAGCTCCTGTAACAGTAACTGTTGCTCAATAATTAGTTTCTTAATATTATTTTAAGAAATAATGATATAAGGGTATAAGTTAAAATATTGTTATATAATTTAAGCTCTGTGGAGAATTCTCCACAGAGCTTTTTATACATATAAATAATTAGAGTATGTTGATTTGTAATAAACAAGGAAAAATTATACAATATTCCCTATGGAGGGATGTACATGCATTTTTTTAACCAATTAAAAGTGAATGGGTGTTTGCTAGAAGTACAAGGTTATTTTCAGTCAAAAATGAATGTCCTGGAAATTCAGTGTAAAGAAGTATTGCCGCTGTTTAGAAATTGGAAATATGAAGAAGTGCTTGTTGAAGAATTTGCTTTAATCGATAATGATCAGACGGTTTATTCAGATAGCTCTCCTTTGGTTATAGCAGAAGTTTGTCATAATCAAATAAAGTTATTACATATATAAAACTATCAACTTAAATATTGGGGGAGTTACATATGAAAGTTCATACTAAATTTCTAGCATCTGCAACAGCAGCTGTTCTAGCAGCAACGGCTGTCGTTCCTGCAGCTAGTGCGGCTTCTTTTTCGGACATTAAAGGCAGTGGTCATGAGAATGCGATTACTTCACTATCGGAGCAGGGCATTATCGGAGGATATCCGGATGGAACATTCAAACCGAATCAAAACCTGACGCGTTCAGATGTTGTAAAACTGTTAGGGAAATATTTAGTTTCATTAGGTCATGAAGTTCCGAAAGATTATAAAACGAAAATGCGTTTTACAGATTTAACGGCGAAATCTCAGGATGAATTGTTGCAGTATGCGGCATTAGTAAAGGATGTTGGAGTTTTCCAAGGGAGTAACGGGGCACTTATGCACCGTGATCAGTTACGCCGTGACCAGATGGCGACTGTTTTAGTGCGCGCATTTAAAGTCATTAATGATTTTGATTATGTAGAGGCAATGAAAGAAACTGACTATAAATCGAATATTAGTGATTTAAGCAGAACATCTACAGAACACCAGGAATCTATTGAAACGCTGGCTTACTATGCGGTAACAAAGCAAAAAACATTCAATCCGAAAGATCCGACAAAGAGGGGGCAATTCGCAACATTCCTTTATAATATGCTGCAAATTGAAGTACCTAAACCTGAACCGGAAAAGCCTGTTTTAACAGTAAAAAAAGTAGAAGTACAAGCAGCTGACAAACTGCGTGTTACGCTTTCTGATGATAAGGCGTATATTGTGACATTAAAAACACCATTAGTGGAAAATGTTGAAACTGAAGTTACTTTTGATGTTAATGAACAAACATTTACTACTAAAGTGAAGTTTGAAGTACCGGATTTGAAAATCGCTTCTATTACAAATCCAAATGGCGGGCAAGTTGCGATTACATTTAATCAGCCTGTAAAACTGGGTGCAGAGTTAAATACAGCAGCCATCAATAAACTTGTAGCGGTTACAGGTATCGATCGTCTTGGACAAGTACAACTGTCAAAAGGACAATTAAGTGAAGATAAGCGCACTTTGACGGTGACAATTAATGCAACTACCGGGCTTGAAGGACGCTACCGAGTCGTAGTTGACGGTATTGAATCTGCAACATCGAAAAAGCTTGTTAAGTATGATGATATTGCAACTTTCATCCCTGATAAAACATCACCGGGAGTTTTGAAAGTAGAAAGCGTTTCGGCTACTAAAGTAAAAGTAATTTTTACAGAACCCGTTACAAATCCGATTGGAGTAACTCAATTTAAACTTGCAGATGGTTCGGTTGTTTCAGGTGTACAAGGGACAATTGAAAAAAATGCGACAGAAGTTATTTATGATTTATCCGCTGCTACAGCTCGTGGACAAGTATTGGCACCAGGCACAGCTATTACAATTACATTTGGAACAATCATTGATATTTCGAACAATCTTTCCTCACCGAACCCCTTAACAACTTTCGTTACGAAAGGGAATAAGGATGGGGTTGTACCAACGTTAACAAATGTTACGCAACTTGGTGCAAAAAAGTTCAAATTAACATTTTCTGAGGAAGTTCGTGCAATTGTACCCGCAGATATTACGATTGCTCAAAATACGTACTCACCAGGAATTACGAGTGTTGTGAAAGATAAAGATGATGCTAATTCCTATATTGTGGCAACGAATGGTTCTTTAAATGGCTATACTACAATATCGACAACGCCTGGACGTTATATTACCGATGTTTCCGGGGAAGTGAATGTATTTTCAACTGCGTATAACTTTGTAGCGGATACGACAATTCCATCTGTTGTTAGTACAAATGTTGTAAAAGATAAAGGGATCGAGTATTTAGAGTTTACATTTGACCGTAATGTAGAAGCGGCGGCATTTGCTCAGGTGTCGCTGACAGGCAACTATATTTTAAATGGGTATACGTATCCGTTAGAAAAATCCTTAGTCGGACAGCTTGAAAAATCAACGACGAACGACAAAACAGTCCGTGTTCGTTTAAGCAATTTAACTGGCTCTGGCGTGACAACTACTTCGGGCTACACATATTCAGTGGGTGCTACATTCACTGGAGTTACGAGTGAATATGGACAAGCGGTAAACCCGGCCTACCAAGTGAATTTTGTGCGTGGTTCGGATTATGCGCAAAATGAAGAAAAGCTTTCCGTTTTAAGTGTGGAAACTTCATATAATGCTAGACAGAGCACGGTGATTGACAATAAAACAATTGTCGTTACATTCTCTACACATGTGGACGGTAATACGGCATCGAACCTGCAAAACTATACTTTGGACGGTTTGACAATTCAACAAGCAGTTGTTAAACATAATGAACCGTACAAAGTATATTTAACGATTAAGGAAGACATTGCCCAATCACGCGGTACGAATTTAACAATCAGCAATTTACGGGCATTAAATTCAGTCGTAACAATGGAGCCTAAAACAGAACTGGTCTTTTTAAATGAAAATATCGCACCGCAATATGTGTATCACAATATTACAGGTACCGATACGATTACCCTTTCATTTAATGAAGCAGTTAAAAATGCTTTGAATCATTCGTTTGAGGTTAAAGTGGGCGATTTAGCTGTGCCGATTTCACAAGTTTATTCGACTACTAACGAGCAGGTGGCAATTCGACTAGCCCAACCGTTAAAATCAAACCAAGTTGTTACAATTACACAAACGGCCACTTCAACGGTAAGTGACTATGCAAATAATAAGTTAGTCCTATCACCGATTCAATTTACCGTTCCTACGAATATTAACTACTAATTTTTGGAGCATATCTATTTCGATAGATATGCTTTTTTATATATTTATAATACTTTTTAGTCATTTTAACTAAATTATGTTTATATTCAAATAATTAGTGGAAATGCAAAGGTTGTAAGCAAGTTTGAAGAAGAGGCAATATATTTAATTGTTTTACAAACTAGGAGGTTAATAAAGATGCAGAAAAAGTATAAGAAGTTTTTGACGACGGCAGCTACTGCGACATTAGTAGCTTCAGCAATTGTTCCGGCGGCAAGTGCGGCCAGTTTTTCGGACACAGCAGGAAATACTCATGAGCGTGCAATTGATTCACTTGTAAGCCAAGGCATCATTTCAGGATATCCGGATGGCACATTTAAACCAAATCGTACATTGACACGTTCGGATGTTGTAAAACTATTAGGTAAATACTTAGTGTCACAAGGTTATAAAATTCCTTCAGATTATAAAACAAATATGCGCTTTTCAGACTTGCGCAGCACATCACAGGACGAGCTATTGCAATACGCGGCATTAGTAAAAGACAACGGTGTATTTAACGGAAGTAACGGAAACCTGTTACCGGCCGATCCGATTACACGTGAAAATATGGCGGTTGTTTTAGTGCGCGCTTATACGAATATTAATAATTTTGACTTCCTAGGACATGTTATGGATCAAGATTTTAATGAGGATGTCATTGATTATAATAGGGCAAAGGCAGAGGCACGTTCAGCAATTAGAGTATTAGATTTCTACAATGTAACAGGTGTACCGAACTTCAATCCGAAAGGTAACACAACACGTGGACAGTTCTCTTCATTCCTGTACAAATTGCTACAAGTGGAAGTACCGGGTGAAGGGTTGAAAGCGATTGAAGTCGTTGACGCTACAACATTAAAAGTTACACTTACGGACAATACGGAACATACAGTAAAATTGGATACTCCTCTGGAAGCCGGTAAAGAAACACCGGTTAAGTTTACGATTAACGGTAAGCAGTATGCAACTTCTGTAACATATAATGTTGTGTTAACAGTTAAATCAGCAGAAGCTACTGCAGCAAATAAATTGAAAGTCACATTAAGCGACAACTCCGAACATGAAGTTACTTTAGAAAATAATCTTCCTGAAAATGAGGAAACAACTGTTGAATTTAAAATTGACGGTAAAGATTATTCAGCGAAAGTAACGTATGTGGTTACAGAAGTGAAAGTCGCATCGGTGAAGGCACTGAATGGTGGACAAATTGAAGTGAAATTCAATCAAAGAGTAGATTTGCCTGCCAGCTTAACATCTGCACAATTGGCAAACTATGTAACGGTTTCGGCTGTAGACAATAGTGCCGTTACTCTTTCGAGAGGGCAGTTAAGTGAAGATGGCCGTACATTGACAATCTCTACAAACGGTTCGGCAGCTTTAACAGGACGCTATCTTGTAAAAGTAAACAATGTAAAAAATACAGCCGGTACAACGGTTACTCCATATGATGACATCGTCAATTTTGGTACGGATACAGTGGCACCAACGTTAATAAGTACAGTAAACCGAGATGCGAAAACAGTTCGCGTTACGTTCTCAGAGCCTTTGCGCGCATTTAGTAACAGCAGTATTACATTCAGACTTGCCAACGGTACGAATGTAACAGGTATTACTGGAGAAATCGCTGCGGGTGCTACGTATGCAGACTTTGATTTATCAAATGCGATGGTAAATGGTCAGCCATTAGCCGCAAATACACAAGTGACTGCCTCATTTGCAGGACTGCGTGATATTGCCGGAAACTTCAGTACACCAAACCCGTTAACGACAAGCTTTGCAATGGGCGGGGCTGATGGAGTTAAACCAACGCTAACAAGCATTTCACAAACAGGCCCGAAAACATTCAGGCTGACATTCTCAGAACGAATTCAAAAACCGGCAATCGGTGATCTGGAGTTACGTTTAGGGAATTCGGCAAATGCGATTACGGCAATTGATGCAGTACCTGGGGATGATCGTTCATTTATTGTAACTGCTACAAATGATTTAACCGGTGTATATAATATTGGCACAGCAGCGGGCAAAACAATTACAGATATTTCAGGTGAAACGAATACCTTTGCGACTACTCATTCGTTTACGCTTGATATAGCTGCACCTGAAGTAGCGACAACTTCTGTAACACGAGAAGGTAATTTCGAGTATTTAAATATTACACTAAACAAACCAGTGGATTTAGTGAATGCATCTCGTGTAACCGCTTCCGGCACATATGTAAAAGGCGGAGTTACACATTCATTCAACGGAACAGCAACAGCGCCAGAGTATAGAGAAAACGGCAATCGTGCTGTAGTGCGTGTAAAACTGGACGATTTACTCGGTACAGGTGATGCGGATAATGCAACGTACAATGTGACATTATCATTCACAGAAGTAGATAGTGCATATGGCGTAAATACGGCAAATAAATTAGTCACTTTCCAACGTACATCGGATTATTCAAACAATGAAAATGTATTGAATACGCCGACAGTTACAACTTCAGTGACAGATTCAACGTTAACGAACAACCAAGTACGATTGAAGTTTAACCATGTGTTGGATGCAACAACAGCAGCTAATGCAAGCAATTATTCTATTCCAAATGCAAAGATTGCAAATGCGCAAGTTCTGAATAATGCATTGGATACGGTTATTCTGACACTATCGCCAAATGAAACAACGACAACTGGACCGCGTGAATTAACGATTAGAAATGTGAAAGCGAAAGATTCAATTGCAGATCAGCCGAACATAACAACTGAAGTCAATTTGAATGAAAATATTCGCCCGGTATTAAATTCCGCTGCATTTACATCAGCAAACCAAATTGAGCTTACTTTTAGCGAGAATGTAAGCGGTCTTGATACAGATTCATTTTTAATTGTAAATGCTGCAGGAGCAACGGTCGGAATTGCATCAGTAGCAGGATCGACGTCAGGCAATATTGTAAAGGTTACTTTGTCTGCAAATCAAGATGTAGGTACGACCGTTACGATTACCCCAGGTGCAGGAATTGAGGATGTAGTTGATGAAGCAGGCAATGCGGTAGTCGATACATTCACTTTAACTCCAACATTAAGAACGAATTAGGTTGCAGGTTTAAGGGCATACATGTTTGATTGCATGTATGCCTTTTTATGATGATTTAGTCTTCTAATAAATAGACGCCGTATGGGCTTAGATATAGTTGAACTTACAACCGAAATACATGAAAATGCTAATATCGCTATCGGAAGTTCTAATAAAGGGTAGAAATCAGCGAATATGTTCAATAATCTTTCTAATAAAATTGGTTAAGGTTAATGAGATGCCTACTGTAAGTTCTCATCTACACAAAACTAAAACTATTGTATAATTATGCTAACTAGTTTTAGAGGAAGGGTTGAAATAAATGAATAAGTTTTTCTATGGCTCAATTCTTACTGCGGTACTTGTTATTATTTCGAGTGTTATAATAAGTGGCCATTCAGTACAGGCATCTACAAATCCATTTACCGACGTAAAAGAAACGAATTCACATGCAAACGCAATAGTTTCTTTATATAATGAAGGCATTATTTCAGGCGTAACGAGTCAAACTTACGAGCCAGGTAAATCGGCTACACGTGGGGACGCGGCATTATATTTAGCGAATGCATTAAATCTGCAAAATAGTACAGCACCCAATCCAGGTTTTAAGGACGTTCCAACATCAAGCAAATATTACAAGGCCATCTCTGCATTAAATAAAGCGGGCATTGTAAACGGCTATGGCAATGAATTCCGTCCTGACGCAACATTGACTCGTTCTCAGTTAGCAAAAATGTTATCGATCGGCTTTGAGTTGGAACAATCTACTACTACAAAGACGAAATTTACCGATGTCAATAAGTTAACGGATACTGCAACGAAGAAATACATCCAGACATTAGTAGATTACGGAATTACAAAAGGTACGACTGCTACAACATTCAGCCCGAATATGAAATTAACACGCGCCCAGTTAGCAACATTTTTATATAATGCTATCGAAGCGACTTCAGATGACTTTATTGTTATTGGAGTAGAATAAGGAAGCGTTTTGACGAATGCACTTGAGTTTGAATAAGCTCAAGTGTATTTTTATGGGGAAATTTAGAGATTAAAATATTGAGATAGAGGGCAGAGAAGAAATGGAAAGTTCTTATGCAAAAGGAGAAAGTTTGTGCTTGAAAGTGGCCCCCGTAAAAGATATTAGCCGGTTGCCGTCAGAAAGTAGAACCTTTGTTGAGAAATGTGGAACAAATCATGTGGAAAGTAGAACCACCATGGTTAAAAGTAGAACAAATCACTCTAAAAGTAGAACCTAAATACAGAAAAGTAGAAAGCCCCCGCCGGAAAGTAGAACCTTTTTGTCGAAATGTAGAATCATGACGCGCAAAAGTAGAACTGCCTCCCCCGACACTAGAACCCCGACACCCCAATAAAGAAATACCTACTAAAGGAAGCGAGAATTACCATCGCTTCACAACAAGTAGCGTGCTACACTTAATTTGATTGCTATTATTCTATTAAATATTGTACATTTCAGTGAAATATATGGCGATATTCGGTATAATTTATACGTTATTGAAATAAAAGGAGGGAATCTGTCGAATGTTGAAAATAAAATCAGCACTGTTAGCCTCGCTACTATTTTTATCCACAGCGCTACCAACCGCAACGTATGCAAATGTACAAGGCACAGTTGAAGCTGAAAATCCAACAGCACAAAATTCAACCACTACTATGACTCCAACTACGGATTCCGGTAATATTCCAGTAGTTCAAGAGGAAACGGTTACAGATGAAAAGGAAGCGGAATCTACTTCTGCTGATGAAAAAGCTGAACAAACAACAACTACACCTGCTCAGCAAGAACCACAAACAGAAACATCTTCGGAAAAAGAGGAATCAGTAGAGCAAGAGCAAGAGTCTCCGGCACAAACTGAACAGCCTGCAACAGATTCAGAACAAAACGAGTCATCAGAGGAGCCAGCTAATCAGCCGCAAACAGGTGAAAAGTTAACGGTTAAGCAGAAGCTTGCGGATGTACCTGATAGTTTCTGGGCTAAAAATGAAGTAATGCAGCTTGTAGAAATGGGCGTTATCGGTGGTTATCCGGATGCACAATTCCGTCCAAATTTAAATATTAACCGTGGTCAGGCAGCAAACCTGTTTAAAGGGGCATTAAAGCTTCCAGATGGTAAGTATCAGAACAAGTTTTCAGATGTAAGTACGAAATCAAGCTTTTTACAAGGTGTATTTTCTACATATGAAGCTGGTATTTTTGGTGGTAAACCAGACGGACGTTTCGGTGTAGCGGATGCGTTAACACGTGAACAGATGGCAACGACTTTAGTGCGTGCATTTGATTTGAAAGATACAGGTAAAGAACTGACGTTTAAAGACTGGAACAAAATCAGTGAATCACATCGCGAAAATGTTAAAATTTTAGCACAGCACGGAATTACAACAGGGCGTGAAGACGGTACTTACGATCCGAAAGCAACAGTTAACCGTGTTACGTTCTCGGTCATGCTTCACCGTGCATTAGTTGCAACAAATCAAATTGCAAAAAACGAATATAAAGTGCAAGCAGCGGAAGTATCCAGTAATTTTAAAAACAATCGTGAAGAAATGAACTTTGCACAAGTAACATCGGATGCAAACCCGTTATATCTTCGTTCAACAGCTACGATTGTATTTAAAGGAACAACGACTGAAACTTACGGTGTTGCAAAGGATACAGTTTATAATTATGCTGTCGGAAACCAAGGGGCAACTGTAAAAGTAACGGTTCGTTCATTGGAAAACGGCGATGACTTTGTATTTACAACATTGACGAACAAGGGAAAATCAAAGCTGACTGTGGATTTATTCCATAAAGCGACAAATGTAACGAATTACCGTTTGTACCGCTATGATCGTTTCCCAATCGAAAAAAATTCAGCCGATGTATTTGGCTTTGACTCGTCATCATACCCGACTGGATTATTACGCATTATGGAGAATGAAAAGCTGGCGACAGATCGTATGGTCGGACAAGCATATCGTTCAAAACAATTAACTCAAAGCTATAAAGATACTGGCGGAACAAGTTATATGCGTGATTTGGAATCCGAGTATGAAGCGTATTCACAAGCATGGCTTGGCGAAGATTTATTCAGCTACTATACGCTAGTTTCTAATGGGAACGACATTGTTGATACTTGGTATATGGATTCAAATGAGCGTTTATTTAAAACAGATGAAAATATGAATGGCTGGATGCTTGAAACTGCGCTTAACTATAAGAAGCGTAACAACTGGTACACAGCAGAAGGTCCATACAATAAAATGGCGACAACTACAGAGCCAATGCCGAAATCTTACCAAGGGTTCGGGCGTAATCTATTGTTGGTAAAAGAAGACCGTGCACTTGTATTATTAAAAGAACAGGGCGACCGTTATTTTGCAAACTTAGTGAAAAACTCGTTCATTAACTTGAATAAGTTCAAAGGCGACGCGACTTACTGGAAGACAGAAGTAACGAGTACGTATTTGAAAAACTTATTTGGCATTACTGCACCGTTTATCGACACACGCTTCAATGAGCAGATTGCGTTATTCTACTATAATTCCGGAGCAGAGTTTAATATGCCGAACTATAAAGAGCCATTACGTAATTATGCGGATCTTTTAGCATCACGTAAACAGGCGGGGCATGTAATTAATGTTGCTAAAGACGCTTATTATATTTCAGATTATTTCCCAGTGAATCAGCAGGTGACAACACATGCATCAATGAACCATGTACTTGGTGGGATGAATGTATTATTATTGGCATATAAAGAATTCCAGGATCCTAAATATTTAGAAGCGGCCAAATCGATTAGCCGTGCATTGCAAATTGAAAAGAACAAGTGGATCCGTTCAAACGGAGATATTTGGTACCGTGTGAATCCAAAAGGTGAATTTGCCGGTGACGATTATCAGCACTTAACGCTTGAAGACTTGATCAACTCTTATAAAAACTGGAAAGATGTAGATCCATCACAATTACCGGTGTTTGAAGAGATGCTGATTTCAAAAGCGAATTATTTATCGAAAAACCGTTTAGGTCACACATACAAAATTAAAAATGGTCTTGAAGAAATCGGCATGTCCGAGTATTTACCGGAAGGCAAATTATATACAGACGCATTGTAATAAAAAATCACTCTATTCTTTATTGGATAGAGTGATTTTTTTTGAGGAAGTGGCGAATAAATATAAAAAATGTCAATTAAATATGGAATTGCCGATTATCTCATGTAAAGTGTCGATTATTTGATATTGAATGACTAAAATACTAATAAGCTCACAACGTTGACTAATATGAATAGATAATTGGCGTATAAATGTTGTCAGTTACGGATTTTGTAACTTTACAATGCATTTTGAAGAATAAGGATTTCCTTTAGGCGAAATAAGTATGTAAAGTGCCGAATATTCATTGGGCTCATTTACCCTAAATCCTTTTCCTTATATATCAACTAACAAACTGTGAGAATATGCCGATAATTAACCTAGGATTACGAACCATTTTTAAGCATGACCCGTGAAGGAAGGGATAAAACGATGAAGAAAAACTTGAAGGTTGGTTTGATGGCAGGACTCTTGATCACTCCGGCAATCGTCGCGCAGGCTGGAGAGGCAGAAGCGAGTGAAACACCGACTCCGTTTAATGTCGTAGCTTCAGTTACTGCAGAAGGATTATTGAACAGCTTTAAAGCTGCCAATGAAGAGTCCACAATTGCGACATTAACTCAGGAAAGAACAATTTACGATACATATAAAGATGATGAAACATTTGCGGATATCATGCCGCTGATAAATGCTAAACTGAAATATTTAGAAAAATACATGCAACTTAAGCAAGATGCAGCACAAGTAAAAATTTTAATTTCAAAGTTAACGAATACAAATAAAAACTTAGTTGCAGACAGACAAGTAGCACTTGAGGCACTTGAAAATCTAAATGTAAATTTGGAGAATGCCGGCAGTGAGTTAAGCAGTGCTGTAAACGGTAATGCAGGTACCTTCTTGGAAACATTACTGTATTACGATGCAAAAGATCAAACGGATTTCATTAATAAACACGTGACAGCGGCATCTTTAAGTCATCTGCAATCTTTTGAAGACCAAACGACAGCCATTGAGCAGTTTATTGAAAATTACATTAGTCCGGTCACGACATTAACCGCTCAGGAGTCATTTAGTAAGGAAAGCTTTATTAGCGCTGTGGCTAACGCACGTACTGCATTTAATGACATAACAGATCTTGCCTTTAAAAATGTATTGAAAGTTCAACTAGTAGAAAGTAATGCAGGGATTGAACAATTTATAAAAAATGCAGAAGCTGATATTAAAAAGGCACAAACGGTTGAAGATAAAATTAGAGATTTAGTTGGTAACCCACCAACTGCAACAACATTTAATTCAAAAGTAAATGCACTTGTTAAAGAATATGGACAATTAACAGCTCTTCAAAAAAATCTGGTACCAAACGCGGATGAATTAAAACCATATGAAAATGTATTAAACGTAGTAAATGAAATTACGAGAATTTCTAAGTTACCAGCAAATACTGAAGAATTCCGTGAAGAGGCAGAAAATGTAGAGAAACTATATAATGCCCTCGATCCTTTGGATACACGATTAGTAGTGAATTATGACAAATTACTAGAAATGCAAGCGGCAATTGAAAATGCAAAAAAAGTTGAAACAGAAATAGTAAAGATTGATTCAGCAAAATATGAAGAGAAAAGCTCAATCGTTGCAGATGCAAGAGCAGCGTACAATGCATTACCAACAACTGAGCGCAAATATGTTTTAAAAGAATTATTGGATCTCCTTACATCATGGGAAAAATCAACTGCAACTGCTGCAACGATCAATAAACAAATCGACGCGATCAAAACAGATGTATTTGCGAATCTGGATGATAAAAAGCTGACGGATACGAAAAAGCGCTCAACTACCACTTCATTTATTACAAAGGTGCGTACTGCGGAATCTTCGTATGCCAAAATTGAAGAGCGGGAGCTTGTTCATAATCGTGCTCGTCTAGAAGCTTTAATACCGATAACAAAAATTGCCGATCAAGTAGTGAATTTAAACGTCACGAGTACTACTTATGCAGAGGATTTAGTATCAGCGGAAAATAAGTTAAACGAATGGAATTCATTAAAAGAAGTGATTCCTCCAAATGAAGCAGCAAATGTCGAAAAGCTTCATCAATTTTTAACGTCCTATTTGCAATTACAAAAAGAGGAACAATCTAGCGCGGCAAAATTGGATGCTGATATTCTTATCTTTCAAAATGATGAATTAGTTGATTTGCAGCAAATTGATGCAGCTCGTGAAAAATATAATTCATTATCTGCAAACGGCAAGCGGTTAGTAAAAAATATTAAAGTATTAACAGAAATCGAAAAGGCGAACAAGGCAGTATTAAATACAATTCAGGCAATCAGCAAGATAGATGTAATGGCAAAAGATTTTACACGTAAAACGACGGCAGCTGAAACTTCTTTTAATAAACTGGCAGAGCCTATGCAAGGGCTTGTTTACAATAGAGATAAACTAGTTGAACTGTTGCCGTTCGCAAAGCTGATGCTGCAAATTGATGCAATTCGCCCAACGGCAGCTGAGTTCAAAGTTAGCCTTTCAACTCTACAAAATGATTTTGAAAAAATATTAAAGGATTATACTGCACCTGTAGAACCAATTACGGATTTAGAAAATATTCAATTAAGGCTTTTTACCGAATACGGGAAAAAATTAACGGACTATGAAGTGATTGTTTCAGATTCTTTTTCAATGGAAAGCCGAATTGATGCACTGCAAACGAAATCCGGTGAAGCATTCATCACCGATTTAGCGGAAGTATCGGCAGCTTACAAAAAATTGGATTCAGCAACAAAACGCAATGTCGGGAACTCAAAAGTTTTAACGGGGCTTGAACGGGACTACAAAGCATCATTGAAAGTAATCGATCTTATTGAAAAACTGCCTGTTCATACAGACCGTAATTACCCTTCAAAAGTATCTGCAGCTCAAAAAGCGTATGAACGGCTAACCGATAAGCAAAAGCAAGATGTTTATAACTATGGCTCGAAGCTGGACAATATTTTAAAAGTAGCGGATTTAATCAATCGTATTGAAAAACTGCGTGTCGGTTCAAAAACATATGAAGCGGATGTCACGGTAATTCGTGCGGAATATGCAGCATTGACTGGTGCGGAACAAGAACTCGTGCATAATATTACGAAACTTTCAGCTGCAGAACAAGGTGTTTCCGATGCCAAGCAAGTAATTGCACTCATTGATGCAGCGGTTCCTATGACAGAGAATTATATCCAAAAACTAGTCGATGCGCGAAACAGCTATGATAGTCTGGCTAAATCAGATCAGCGTTTAGTAACGAACTACAAAGACTTAACGACTCGTGAGCGTGGTGTAAAACCGGTACTAAAATTGGATAGTGATATATTAGCGTTGGATCCATCGAATGCACGTACTTTTATTTCGAAATTTAAATCGGCTGAAAAAGCATATGAAAAACTAACGATGTCTGAACGTTCACTGCTCATCAACAGCGAAAAGTTATTAGGAGATCTTACGACAATTTATAATGTAGTAAATGCAATCAATTCAATTAAGCCATCGAGCAAAACGTTTGTAGAAGAGACGGCGGCAGCGAGAGCATTATATAACGAACTGCCGGATGAGTTAGCGGTACAAGTGTCTAATTTACCGACATTGCAGGAACATGAACTGAATGTGGAAGGCGGCGCAAAGGTAGATGCGATGATTCGTGCATTAAATGCAGCACCGTCAAATGAATTTATCACCAAAATAAAAGAAGCGCGTGAAGCCTATAAATCGTTAAGCTCGGCCAACAAAAAAGGTGTTACACTCGAATTTGAATTAAAAGAGCAGGAAAAGTACATTAAACCAATCGAAGCGGCAATTAAAGCAATTGATGGCTTAAGCGATCCAAGAAATGATTTGAGCCGTCAATTTAATACAGTCAATAATGCTTTGAAAAAATTGGATGATAAACAAAAAGAGTATGTAACAAATATGGACCAATATTCGAACTTGTCCAATGTAATCCATGTCTATACACTGATTGCAGGGTTAAAGCCAAGCGACAAGTACTATCAAGGAAATATGGAAGCCGCAAAGCTGGCATATGACAAATTGTCGGAAGAGGAAAAACTGAAGGTTACAAACTATTACAAGTTACAGCAGGCTGTACTCGATGTAACGGAAGTCCAAAAGGTAACGTCAATCATTGCCTCATTGAATTCTTCTTCAAGCAATTTTGTTACAGATGTTACGAATGCATTGTCTGCATATAAAGCACTTCCTTCCGGTTCTAAGCGCCAAGTACTGAACTACTCGGTACTTCAGCAAGCCGAAAAAGATTTAAAAGCGGCGGAACGTGTCATGAAGCAAATAGAGGATTTGGATTCATCTTTAAGAACGTTTGCTTCAAGAGCGAAGTCTGCGAAAGCTGCTTACGAACGCCTGACTATCAACCAAAAGACTTTAGTGAAAAACTACAATAAACTGCAGGCTGCTATTTTTGAATTAGGCTTGTAATTTTATTGAAAATACTATAATTTAATTACTGTACCCCAAAAGGTAGAATGGAAAGTCTGCCTTTTGGGGTATTTTTTAGTGTAAACTAAGATTAAAGAGAGACGCCTAATTATAGAATATAAAAAAGATTTCTGTCGAATTTGGCATAAAATTTCTATTTCGTGGCTTTTAAGTTAGTTGCAAGTTTTTCTGTTAAGAGAAAAGTAATTAATCCATTGTATAATAAGTTATGGACTGATAGGGGGGGTTTGATGAAACGGGTTTTAATTATGGGGTCCATCATTGCGTGTTTATTACATGCACCATCTTCTGAGGCATATGCAAAAACGACTCCAACTTTCACCGATGTGAAAAGTACGTATTGGGCGGCACCTGTAATATATGAGCTAGTTGAAAAAGGATTTATGGAAGGCTATACAGACGGTACATTCAAACCGAACAGTACGACGACTCGTGCTGAGGCGGCAAGTATTATTGCAAGAACGATGGGCGTACAACTAACGACTGATTTTGTTCCAAAATTTACGGATGTTCCTACAGATCACCGTTATTATAAAGAAATTTGTAAACTAGCAGAATTGGGGATTATTCAAAACGCTAGTGAGTTTCATCCTGAAGCCCCTTTAAAGCGCGCACATATTTCAAAAATGATTGCTCTTGCCTATGCGGTTGAAGTGGATCAGAAAAACAAGACATCGTTTAAGGATCTGCCTAAAAACTATTGGGCAAAAGATTATATTGAATCGCTGGCAGATGTGGAAATTGTAAAAGGAAAGACTGCAAAAACTTTTGAACCGAATGAGTTTGTTACGCGTGCTCATGTAGCTGCACTCACTATGCGCGGAATGGAGTTTAAGGAAAAGGTTAAAAATTTGGATGTAGTATATGACTTTTTGCAAAAGGATTATATTGATACAGTGAATCATCATAAACAGTGGGAGAAAAAAATATTGGAGCTTGTTAACAAGGAACGGGCTGCTAAAGGACTTTCACCACTTATGCAAGATAAGAAATTAACACAGATCGCCATTATTAAAGTGAAGGATATGCTAAAACGCAATTATTTCGAACATAATTCAACTTTTTACGGCAACCCGTGGGATTTAGCGACGTTATTTGATTATGAGTATACAAGCTATGGAGAAAATTTAGCCCGAAACTTCGAGTCACCGGAAACGACGGTAAAGGCTTGGATGGCTTCACCGAAACATCGTGACAATATTTTAAAAGAAGTATATACACATATGGGTATCGGCATTGAGCAATCTAAAAATGGGAAATATTATGTAGTTCAACATTTTTCTAGTAAATGAACTGGTAAATACTAGTACCTTACATTACAGTAATGTTACAAGTTTTATTTCATTAATATAAATATTCTATAAAAAACACCGAATCTCTGCGTAAATGCTGAGATTCGGTGTTTTCTGTTTTTATATCAAAATACTACAAACTGTTACACAAGTGAAAAATAATATCACAATTATATATGTTACCCTGTTATTAGGTTAAATAAACATGAACAAACAAGTTTTACGTTATGTTATACCTCGAATATTCATCGCGAGGCCTATTTTGAAGGGAGTTCCATTTTAAAGTGAAAAAGAAAATCTTATTACCGATCTTTGCAACTTTCATGATTTTTTCAGGTGTAGGGATGGGTTCAAATAATACAGCACAAGCAGCATCAGTTTCAGAATTAACAGCAACAGCTTCTAAATATATCGGTGTACCATACGTTTACGGAGGAACAACAGCAAGCGGGTTAGATTGCTCTGGATTTACTCAATTAGTATTCAAGCAATTGGGCTTTGACTTAAACCGTACAGCAGCTGCTCAATATAAACAAGGTAGTGCCGTTTCAAAATCAGATTTACAACCAGGCGATTTAGTATTCTTTAATACAACTGGTAAAACCGCTTCTCACGTTGGTATCTCATTAGGAGGAAATAAATTCGTTCACGCTGGTACAAGCACAGGCGTTACTGAAGCAAGTTTAAGTTCTTCTTACTGGGCGAAGCGTTATAACGGAGCAAAACGCGTAGCAAGCTTTGGCGAAAGTCAAAAAGTAGTTGCAGCAGTTTCTTCAGTTGAAAAAGAAGAAGTAAAAGATTCAGCAATCGATTTCACGGTTTATGCATCACGTGGTGAAGTAGCAATTCAATTAGCTAAAACATTAGGTTTAGATACATCTGATACAAATTCACCATTCACAGATATTAAATCATCATCTAAATATGCAGGTGCAGCAACTGCACTATATAAATTAGGCGTTTTCACTGGTGATGAAGGTAAATTCAATCCAGCTTCACCATTAACACGTGCTCAAATGGCAAAAGTGTTAGTAAAAGCATTCGACTTGAAAATGAAGCAGGATACTTTAAACTTCACAGATGTACCAACATCTCACTGGGCACATAGCGACATCTCGATCTTAGCATCGAACGGCATCACAGTAGGTAAAGGTGACGGCACATTCGGTACAAACGACAACGTTATGTTAAAACATTTAACAGCTTTCATTAACCGTTTACAATAATAAGTTTGGCAAAACCAATACTTAATGAATAAAAATTAGTAACTTCTACATATCTCAATAGATATCCACCTTGCAGGGAAGTACTTACTAATAGTAGTTGAAACACAGACAAATTTGTCTGTGTTTCTTTTTTGTTGTGGGGCTTGGGCTATGTACTGCTTTATTAGCCAATGGGGGAGAGAAAGTGGAAATAATTTCGACTGAAGTAGAAAGCTGAAATTTAATAGAAGATTTCCGAATGAAGGTAGAAACTTTTCCATCAAAAGTACAACGTTTGCCAGTTGAAGTGGAAGCTGCAGTTCATAATGTGGAACAATTCAGATCGAAAGTAGAAAGCGGTAACCTTATTAGAAGTTCTCTAAATAAAGGTAGAAACTTTCCTATCAAAAGTAAAACGTTTGCCAGTTGAAGTGGAAGCTATAGCTAAAAATGTAGAACATTTCATACCTAAAGTAGAACGCGCACATATATTAGCCAATTCCAGACTAAAATTAGAACCACTTTCATCTATAGCAGAATCTCTCATCTCTTATATGAAAAATATCACATTCTACTTCCTGTAAACTAGAAAAATATTAAGTTTCTTGCTTTGTACATATTAATTTTATGAATAATTTGGTAAAATGGGAACTATCTAATAGAGGGGAGGATTTTAACATTGTCTTTGCGTAATCTTGTCGTGACGGTGACAATCATCTTCATGGCAATGTTCCAATTGAATACGGCCTATGCTAGTACAAGCTTTGCCGATGTCCCTTCTTCAAACGGGGCGTATAATGAAATAAATTATTTAGTAAATGCGGGTGTCATAAAAGGGTATACGGAAAATGGTAAAACTCTTTATAAACCGAACGCCCATGTAACCCGTGGACAAGCTGCTAAAATGGTCGTTGTGGCCACAAATAACAAGCCTTTAACTGTAAAAAATTCTTCTTTTTCTGATGTTACATTGGGAACAGAACTTTCGGGTTATGTAGAAAGTGCGTTGGAATTAGGGTTTTTCTCTGAGCAATCTAAAGGGAAATTTGGACCGAACACACCTTTAACACGAGAAGAAATGAGTAAAGTGCTGGCCATTGCATTTAAATTAAACACAGCTCAAACGGAAAAGCTGGAAATTCCTTTTAAGGATATTAAACCGACGTATGGCTACTATCCTTATATCGCGGCGATTTACTTTAACGGAATTACAATGGAGGCCGATAAATATAATCCGAAAAATTCAGTAACACGTGCGCAGTTCGCTTCATTTATCGCTCGTGCATCTTCCGAAAAGTATCGTTTACCGTTGCCAGTACAAGGGGTGAACGTTCCGGATGTTTCAGCAGCAATTGCTTCTGTTAAAGCAAATGTTAATAATTTAAATGTCCGTACATCTGCCTCTTCTTCAAATGCATCGAATATTTTGGCGAAAGTAAATACAGGTGCATCGTTTGCCGTATTTGATATCCAGAAAGACGGTTGGCTGAAGGTTTCACATGAGGGACGCTATGCTTATGTTTATAAGGATTATGTAGATTTTATAGATGAATCCGGCAAGCTTCTTAACAAAGTCCAAAAGCATGTTTACGCATTAGGCAACATTCAAGCATATGAAAAGCGTGATGTTGGTTCAAATAGTGTAAGTTCAATAGCAGCAAAAGAGAAAATTGCAGTTTATAATACGATTGGCAATTGGTATGTTACGTTAGTAAATGGTTTACCTGCCTATGTACGAGTGTCTCAAACCGAGGATTCATTACAGACAGAACCAGTAACTCCGCCAGCAGTGGTACCGGAAAAACCGGCAGTGGAAGAGGAAAATAATGTACCGAACCCTCCTGCGGAAAATAACGGAGAAAACGAACAACCAGTAACGCCGCCGCAACAGCTATTGACGAATACTGTAGGTAAAGCGACAGTTGATGCCTTGCAAATTCGTGAGTCGGCTTCAGGAACTTCACGTTCGCTTGGGCAAATTAAGCGAGGAACATTAGTGGAAGTCCATTCGGTATCCGGAAGCTGGGCTAAAATCACATATAACGGTATTAACGGTTATATTAATAAAACTTATTTACAACTTCTTAATCAAAAAGGACCTGCTGTAAAAGATCGTATTATTGTTCTTGATCCAGGTCATGGTGGTAAAGACCCAGGTGCTGTCAAAAGTAATGCACGTGAAAAGGAAATCGTTCTAAAAGTTGCGAATCTAGTGAAGCAGAAGCTTGAAAAAGATGGTGCGATCATAAAAATGACGCGTTCTGGTGATACATATCCTAGCTTAGAGGATCGTGTTCGATACGCTAAAAATGAGAACGGTGAAATTTTTATCAGCCTTCATGCAAATGCAGCAGCAAAGGAATCAGCGAATGGAACGGAAACATTCTACAGTGTTACTTCCAATGCAAATGAAAAAGAAGATTTAGCGTTGGCAACAGCTATTAATAATGAAATCGTTAAAAACGCGAAAATGTACAACCGTGGTGTAAAGCGTGCAGATTACGTTGTTATTAAAGGAAACGTAATGCCTGCTGTTTTAGTGGAGCTCGGCTTCATTACAAATACTGCAGATAGAGAAAAGCTTGTATCTGACGAGTATGTCGAAATTTTTGCCCAGTCTATTTACAACGGCATTGTGCAATATTATACGAAATAATTGGCTGAGCGGCTTTCTGATTGGGGGGCTGCTCAGTTTTTTATTTATGTATGATTTTCTAATATGTTTCGCAGAAGTTCTAATATCCTGTGAAATGTTCTAATAAAAGTGCCAAGTTCTAATATAATAGCCATTTCTTCAAATATGTCATTCAGATGTTCTAATATCATACCCCGAAGTTCAAATATTCTAACCCAATCTTCTAATAACCTTCCTAACTTTTCTAATAAACTGTCACTCCGGAAACCCCAGGCCAAAACTACAAAAAAAACCAGCACTTCCGTAGAAGTACTGGATTAAAAATTAATTTCCTGGAATTAATTGAACTAAATCAGAGCGTACCCAACCGTGTTTTGCAGGAGGGTTATTGTCTGACAAAATTTTGTACCATACATAGCCGTCCGTACCTTTCGTTTCTTCAACGATTGCGACAGGATAGCCGAACACGCCTGTTTCACCTACATATTTCGCTTTATAAGTGAAGTGAATTGGCGATGATGTTGTTGGTTCATTACGCACATTTACAAGATGGCCATTTTCATATGATACGAATGCCAAGTTCGCCTGCTTGTAATCTTTTTTACCGAAGCGGTTGTCCATGCGATACATATGACCGGCAATTTTACTGCCCCAGAATGGATCTGATGCATAGTGAACATTCATGCCGGATGTTTTATTCCCCGGTACTGCACCTTTTGCGTAAGCACCTGATTGAGGCACGTACTTCAAATTGACGTAGCGGTTAATAAACGCAAGTACACTATCATCACGGTTTTTATATACTTGACCTAATGTTGGATCAGTGTCGAACACTTCAATACCAAAAATGTTGTTTTTCGTCAGTGCATTTTTACTTACTCCGTAATCACCTTCATGCATTGCTGCAGCTAAAATGAATAAGGCATTGACATGATATTGTGATTCCACCTGCTTTAAAAATTTCCCCATCCCGATTAAACGAGATTCAATCGTTGCTTTGGCATATTGAGGGGAAGTTTTGATTGCCTGGCGCTCTTTTAATAATGTCATAATCATATTGTCCAGTTCTTCAGCTGTATAATTAGATGGCTGACGAATCGACTGGAATTGGAAATACGGATAATGTGTTCCTACTTTTTTCGTTAATAGAACATCAGAGTAGAAGTTTACACCATCTTGGCTATAATATTGTGACCCCGGTTTTATAAAGTCCGGTGCTTCACTCACTACATAATTCCCGTAATACTTTTGTGTAATATGGTTATACGTACGATGTGTTAAGTAACCGCCTTCAGCAAAATAGTAGTCTTGTCCTTTAATTAAGCTTGTTGGTGTTAATGTTACTTCATCAATTTTCGCATAGCCTTTTGTATCTGCTAATTGAACGATTGCATACTCATCATTGCTTCCAATATATTTAAACTGAGAGCCTTCTACAGCATACGATAACGACTTCGTGAAGTTTTTATCTGAATAAATTGTTACAGTGTTTGCTTTCGTATCAGCTGCTGAAGCGATACCAGAAGACATTTTAATGATTTTGTCGCCTTTAATAATTATGTTTGAACCAGAACTTTTTAACGCTGACTCTGCTTGTTCGTAGTTAAAATAAACAGTAGAGTTTTTCGTTATTACTCCATTTGAAATTTTACCTACATAATAAATATTAGGGTTCGGAGCTGGCGTTTCCGTCGGTTCTTCACCTTCTTTTACAGCAAATGTTTCGATTGTCGTTTGCATACGGAATAAAAATGCTGCGGCATGCGCGATTGTCGCATTGCCTTGAGGTTCAAAAAATACCCCATTTTTCGTATGTGATCCACGGATAATATTGTAGTAAACGTTTGTAGCTACTGCCGGTTTGAACTGATCACTAATTTTGTTGTTATCCTTGAACGTTAGTGGTTGTCCTTCCAACGGCACGTTTGAATAACGCAATGCTTTTTCCAAAAGTGCTGCCATATGCTGGCGCGTAATTTTTTCGTTCGGACGGAATGTGCCATCAGGATAACCGCTTAAAATGTTTGATCCGGCAGCTGCCTGGATTTCACGTGTCAGTTCATTACCAGCTTTTAAATCCTTAAAAGTGTATGTAGACGAATCTGGTAATTTAAGTGCGCGGGTAATATAAGAAGCAAATTCTCCACGCGTAACGGCACGGTTAGGATTGAAATTTCCTTTACTGTCTGGTCGAATGACATTTTGATTAGACCAATATGTTAATTCATTTACCATTTGATGGCCTTTTATATCATTTGCATGAGATGTTGATTGTGTTGTGAAAGACAGAGCAACGACTAATGCGAATGCTAGTCCAACTATTTTTTTAAACACAGATTCACGCTCCTTTCCTATATGATGATATTTTACCAATATATGAGCGAGAATCATAGATGAATCCTAATACTTTAGATGTTTGTAATATAAATGTAATTAAAAAGTCCTTTGAAACCTAGTTTAAAGATAGGGAAAAAAGAGCTCTGTAATATAAGAGTTGAAGATATAAAAAAGAGTGAGCCAGATTGAAGCTCATAAAAAAATTTAATGTGAAAAATAAGTGGGGGGGTGTGATTGAAGGATAAGAGTGAATGAGAAGGAAGCAACTTAAAAAAGTTTCTTGTTTTATCTTTCTAATAAACAATTAAGAATTATAAGTTTAATGCTTTCGATATTTTCTTTACTTCCTTTGTTAAGTAATGAAGCTGTTCATGAACTTCCTGGAGGTCCACGTTATTTTGGCTGTAGTTACTGGCCTGCTGTTGTGCTTCCTGCAGTGCAAGAGCAGAAGCAAATGTTGAAATCCCTTCCGCTAACGTAGCTAATAAACCGGCCAACACCTCAAGTGAAGCGGCTTGAATTAATGGATTGTTATCGATTGGCGGTTCATTGTTTTTCTTACGGTTATTTTGCAATACTACGACCTCCAAAATAGTGATGTATATATTTTATGGTTTTTAGGAGTAATTATGAATGGCTAGGTGGAATTTGTTTCAGAAAGTTTTAAATCTATCTAGTCTATTTAATGGTAAAATTTAGATATATAGATAGGAGGTTGGTGGGACATTTGAAAATGAATAAGGCTTATAAAATCATTAAATATATTGTGGATAAAGCACTTTTCCTTATTTTGAGCTTTTATACAGCGCTTTTTTGTTTCATATTCCATTTAGGATGGGCTGTAGATATCATTACCGTCGATACACCGCATGAAGAACATGTGACTGTACCTTTCCAAGATTATATTATGCACTTTTTAATAGGTAGTTTTATATTAAGTGTTTATATTTACAATTTGTTCGGAAACCAATTCTACAAAAAAAATAAAAATAGGTATATTTACTTTCATACTTGGTTTATCAATGCTGCTCAGTACAATCGAGCTGTTTTCAATGTTAGTCCTATTTAGAACGATGCCAGTAGAATTTTATATTTCTCAACTTACGGTCCTTATTTTTCCTTTCTTATTATTGATGGTTATAATCAAAAAACATCGGGAGTTATTTAAATGGAAAAGTAAGGGGTTCTCGAATATGAAGATTTGAAGAGAGGCAAAAATTTTGTCTCTTTTTTTTGTCCAAATATGGTTCCTATTTATTTAGGACCGAAAAACCATTGATCTGACAATTATTCTAGTAATTTAGGGTGTGTTTTATACTCTCATTGAATTATAATTGTAACCATATTATACTTAAGTTCGTCTTAATCCACATGAGCAAAACTCATCTAAAAATAGAGAACTTCATATAGGAAAGGGTTTGGGACTTCTATGAATGACATTTCTGTCAAAATGAATAAAAAAGAGTGGCTCGAAATTTTTGGGGCAATTCTTGTACTTGTGGCGGCCATACTGCTTCCGCCTTCGATAGCGCAAATCAGTACAGCAATTTTCTTTGTACTCTTCGCATTTTTTAAGCCATTTCAAAGTTTAGTAATTTTAGTACCGTACGTTATTTTCCGTACATTCTTTATTGAACTCAACCCTGGTCTTAAACTCATCGGCGATTTAATTACGATCGTCGTATTGCTGCGTTTATTTTTATTAAATACGAAGAAATTTAAAACTTGGTTTCATTTCAAACCATTTGAATACTTCTTCTTCGCCTTTTTAATCTTCGGTGCAATCATTGGATACAAAAACGGTGTATCACTAGGTGCAATTGTCTTCCAATTACGTACATTCGGTGTTATGTATTTACTGTATTACATTCTAAGCCGCAGTGAATTGCCGAAAAACTTCCTTGTGAAATTGGCATGGGTTACAGTATTTTCAGGAGCTGTTATTTTCATTCAGGGGATCGTCGAAAAACTGTCGATGCGTCAATTATTAATGCCGGAAGTATGGACGGAAAAAATACTTTCTTCAACAAACTTCGTGCGTATCTACGGTATGCTGAACAATCCAAACTCGTTGGCATTAGTCATGTTCTTTGCAATTGCCGCAGTATTTTTCCTGCGCTGGGCATATAAAGACAATGAATTTAAATGGACGTTCCGTATTGCACAGGTCGCATTCTTTGGAATGCTGTTATTGACACTTTCACGTGGTACATGGATTTCTGCATTCATGCTTGTCTTATTCTTTATGTTGCTATCTCGTAATTGGCAGTTATTAAAGAGAATTGCCATTTCATTTGTTGTAGCAATCGCGCTTATTTATTTCCCTGTAAACTGGGGAGTATCATTTTTACAAAACTTAGGTGTGGAAAACACGGTAGCACCTGAGGAAATTTCAGGTGGTATCAGCAATCGTTTCACGGAAACATTCTCGGACGACACGTTGGAGCTTATGCAGGAAAGTGGTCGTATGTTCTATATTAAAAAAGGATTTGAAGTGCTGAAAGATTATCCGATTACAGGTGCCGGCTTCGGTACATTCGGTGGTTCGGCTACTTTATCATATGACTCACCAATTTATGAGGAGTACGGTATCCGTTCTGATATTTATGGAGGCAAAAACTTCTATTCGGATAACCAATACATCCAGGTTATTGCGGAGACAGGAGCAGTCGGCGTTCTATTATTTGCCGGATTCCTTCTTGCGATGGTATGGATGTACTGGAAAGAACGTAAAACAGTCTTTGGACAATATTTATTCGGGCTATGGTTCGCAACAGGTGTAGCCGGCTTCTTCTATAATATTTGGGAATTAAAAGTATATGTGTTGTTCTACTTTATTCTCTTTGGAATTTTTGCGAGTATGCGCACAATGTATCCAATGCTCAAGCTTAGCGATTACGAAAAACAAAAAGCAGAATAATTCAAGGAACTATCTTCTTAGGGGGATAGTTCTTTTTTATTGAAATTAAAAGACTCGAAGCTTATGTAACTTTATGTAGGAAAAACCTGTATTTTGTAAAATGTAACAAAAGATTAATAGTCTCACACGCGAAAATTTGTTAAGGTTAGAGATAGGACATTAAGAGAGGAAGGTGACTTGCTTCAAGTTAACTAGGAAGCACAAATTATGAAAACAAATAAATCTCTATTTATTGCAGTGCTAATGGTGTTTGCACTTATTTTCAGTACACCGCAATTTGCAAGTGCAGCACAATCGACAAATGACTCATACCCGCTTTCAACAGGGGTAACATATTCGAACTATACTCATAAAGGTTCTAAAACAAGTATAGTTAATCATTTAGAAGTAGATTTAACAGACTCTTTCACAAAGATCGGGTTAGGCTTACCAACTCCGGTTAATACACTAATGACAACAACGCAACATGCGAACAGTCATACGAAGGAAGGAAATCGTGTAGTTGGGGCAATCAACTCTAACTTCTACAATATGGGGGATGGCTATCCTTTATATTTAATTTCTCAATATAATACTATCGTTACACCAAGCGTTATTTCAGACTCAAGTTCGAACTATGTCAGCCAACCGATCGCATTCGGTATTACAAAGGACGGATATGGAGAGATTGCTTACTACAATAGTAAGATTAACGTTACATATAACGGTCAAACGAATGAAGTAAATGGTCTTAATGTAAAGCGCGGAACAGATGAGGCGGTTGTTTATACACCGCAAAACCATAGTTCTATGACGCCGAACAACGGAAAAGGTATGGAGTTTATCGTTGAAACTGGCAACACAATCGGTGCAACGAAATTCGGACAGACTTTAACAGGTAAAGTAACTGCAATCCGCGGTTATGATGATGAAACAAAAACGAAAATTCCGCGTAACGGTTTCGTTCTTTCTTTTAACGGATCGGCATGGGGCGATAAATACCGTGGAATTAAAATCGGTGATGAAATTTCAGTAAACTTTGCTATTGATGATCGTTGGATGGATGCACAGTTTATGATGGCAAGTGGTCCATTACTAGTATTGGACGGCAAGAAAAATCTCACAATCAATGAATCAAGCTCACGTGCTAGAGAAGTTGCACCACGTACAGCTATTGCAATCAGCAAAGACAAGAAGAAAGTACACTTAGTTACAGTGGACGGACGTATTAACTCTAGTGCAGGTATGACTTTACCACAGTTTGCGGATTATCTAGTAAGCCTTGGTTTTGACCGTGCGAT
Organism: Solibacillus sp. NPDC093137; assembly: GCF_050280445.1. Classification (NCBI taxonomy): domain Bacteria; kingdom Bacillati; phylum Bacillota; class Bacilli; order Caryophanales; family Caryophanaceae; genus Solibacillus; species Solibacillus sp. NPDC093137. Next base: position 2,141,534 of record NZ_JBNNVH010000001.1, on the reverse strand, counting down.
TAATTTAGATGGCGGCGGTTCAACAACAATGGGTATTCGTAAATACGGCAGCAACACTGTCGTTTTAGCCAATACACCGTCTGGAGGTACACAACGTCGCGTATCTGCAATTATTGAAGCTATCAGTACAGCACCAACAACAAATACACCTAAATATATTCAAGTAAATCGTGATAAAGTAGGTACGCTATTAGTCGGTGCAACAGTGAAACTTACACCAAACTATGTGTTGGACGAATATTACAATCCATTGGCAGTAAATGCAAGTGATTTTGTGTTAACACCGCAAAATAACACAGTAACAGTTAACGGCTTAAGTTATACAGCTGTAGCGTCTGGCTCTGAACGTATCACGGTTTCAAATAAAGGCGCAACACAAACAATTAGCTTCAATGTAGTGGATGCACCTGCTGGACTTTCTATTTCAGGAGTATCAGCTCCAATTGAACCAAATGCATCACTTCAATTAAAAGCAAATGTAACAGGGTCAAATAATGAAACACTAATTTATAACGACTCGCAAATTAAATGGTCTGTTGATGGAAACATCGGTTCAGTATCCAGCTCAGGTCTTTTCAAATCGAATGGTAAAGAAGGCACTGCCCGTGTAACAGCGACATTAGGAACAAAATCTGTTTCTAAAGATATCGTTGTAAAGGCGGTAGAAAAACCATTATTCAAAGATATTTCTGTGAACAATGTTTATAAAAAAGAAATTCAGTATTTAGTAGATAATAACTTAATCAACGGGTATCCGGATGGTACATTCAAACCGGATTTAGCATTAAACCGTGGTCAAGCAGCTGTATTGCTGACTCGTGCATTAGGCTTATCGACAAAAGATGTGCCAAACCCTGGATTCAGCGATCTATCAACAAAGAGCACATATTATGGTGCTGTTGCTGCGATTGTACAAGCAGGAATCATGAGCGGTACTGGTGATGGCAAGTACGAACCGGGCAAACCATTAACTCGTGCTCAAATGGCGAAAATCTTAGTTGAAGCATATAAGTTAACGGGTACTACTTCTACGAAATTTAAAGATGTAAGCACAAAGCACTGGGCATACGATTATATTCATACGCTAGCAGCAAATGAAATTACGACAGGTTATGAAGATAATACTTATAAACCAAGTCAAGAAGTATCACGCGTGCACTTCAGCTTATTCTTATACCGTACAATTACACAAAATAAATAAGTGAGAACCTTTGTAAAGTTGCAGCGAGGAATCGCAACTTTTACAAAGGTTTTTTTATGGAGAGCAGAGGGCTTTGGGGAAGAGAGGGGGAAGGGCAAGTGAAGTGAGACTGGTACGAGGCATTTTATTGCGAAGAGAGGGTTTTATAGATGGGAATGTAAGTATAGACTCAGGTGCTGTGGTTGGAAGTAGAATATTTTGGCACGGAAGTAAAACTCTTGGGCTGGAAAGTAGAATTTCGCTCGGGTAAAGTAGAAAGATTCATTTGAAAAGTAGTACCGGTTGCGTGTATTCGCCAAGATGTCGGAGAAAGTAGAATCTTTTGGCGTGAAAGTAGAACTCCGCGCCAGGGAAGTAGAACGTTTCTCGGGTAAAGTAGAAAGATTCATTCGAAAAGTAGAACCGGTTGTAAGTATTCACCAAGATGTCGGGGAAAGTAGAATTTTTTGGCGTGAAAGTAGAACTACGCGCCAGGAAAGTAGAACATTTCTCGGGTAAAGTAGAAAGATTCATCTGAAAAGTAGAACCGGTTGCATGTATTCGCCAAGATGTCGAAGAAAGTAGAACATATTTGTGTGAAAGTAGAACGTTTCCCCGGTAAAGTAGAAAGATTCATTCGAAAAGTAAAACGATTTGGTATCAAATGAGAATATCAAGCCATTAAAGTAGAACTGTACCCGAGAAAAGTACACTCTTATATTTCGTAAGTAACTCCTCACCTCCTTTAAGTAGAATTATTCAAATATGAGTTACAGCTACATAAGGAAATTACCTTATCCGTTCTAAAACGTCTTCAGGAATTAAATAATAAACCCCACGTCCCTTGCCGAATTGTTCAAAGTTTAAGCGCTTCAACAGCTTGGAAGCAACTGCTTTACAGTCAATCCCGACAAATGCCCTTAATTCACGATTGGTAATACGATCACCAATCAATACGCGATATTGATGTAAAGCTAAAAAGATTGCCTCTTTACTTTTCACGCCACAGTGTGGGCAAATCCATAATCCGTGATGGTAAGACATGACATGCTGAAAGTCACATTTTTTGCAATGGACGCCATTTCGAATTCGATACCTTTCTATTTTTCTTCTAACAGGAAGCCGACAAGAAATCGCCAATAATTCACTTTCCAATTGATCTAAAACCACTGTTGTTTCATCATAGTTTTCATATAATTTCTCCAGAAACTTTGGCAAGCCGCTTAAATGAATAATCGGAGAACCGTTTAAAGAGGAATCCAATTTCGTTCTAATATTAGCGTTGACCACAATATATAAAACAGGCAGCTGAATTCCCCACCTTGATAATAAATGAGATAAAAATAACTGGTGCCGGTATGCCTGGTCAAATGGATTTGGGAAATTTTCTATAATCCCCTCCTCGGTTTGACGTGCAAATTCATGAAATGCGGGTTTATAAAATAACGTACCGGAAATTTGTTTAACTTCGACAACGAGGAGAAATCTTGTCGTTATAATAAGGGCATCAATTTGATGAGAAAAACCCTTTTCATTTACACACTCAAAGTTATAAAAAATTTTATAGGGGCCAGGAAAATGATAATCTGCTAATGTTCTCTGCATTTTTAATTCGCCTGCAATTCCAGCTTGAACGCGATAATAAGCCTCCTGAATTGAAGTAAACTCTTCGTCGTTCGTTTGTAATCTGCTCACAAGCGCTTCTAAATACATAAAATTTTCAGATCGATACAATAAATCACCTCTACTCGGGCATTGAGACAAAAGCTCTATGACAGCAATTTATCCGAAAATCCCCTAGCGTGCAAATGACCTCGAAAAGTCATTTATTGCATAAATTCCTCTTCAAAAAGTAAAAATGAAACTAATCTTGTATACAAACCGTCTCATTAACGAAAAACTATAAATTTAGAGTTAATTTTCTTGTTGGGAAATAGTGTGATCTTGCCCTCGGGAATATCGTTTCAAACTGACATTATGCTATACTAAAAATACGAGTCATAACGCAGAACACATCTACTTCAGATGTGTTTTTCAAATGAAAAATGAAATAAGCCAAGCATACTCAAAACGCTTGATTCAAAGGATGAATGAATAAATGAAAATTGGTATTGTAGGAAATTACGGGAATGATAATAACGGAGATGAGGCGATTTTATTAAGTATTATTCGCCAGCTGCAGAAGGTATTTCAAATAGATACAAAAAATATTACGGTATTTAGTAATAATCCAAAACAAACTGCTGAACGTTATACTGTGCAAAGTTACCCTTTATACTACAAAAATGGTAATGCCGTGAAAACGTTCATGAAGACATACAAAGAGAATTCCAATGTCGTGAAAAACCTTGATTTTGTCGTAATCGGCGGCGGCGGTATTTTAATGGATCTTTATAAGCGTGAAGCACCACTATATGGTTCTTATGCGATGATGGCCAAAAATAATAATGTACCTTATGTTGTCTACGGCTGTGGTGCAGGTCCCCTTAACACAGGGTTAGGGAAATGGTTTATCCGCTATATGGCCAAGCATGCGCAAAACATTTCAGTGCGTGATCCGCAATCAGAACAGCTGCTTAAAACAATTGGTGTAAAACGTGATGTTCATGTTATTGGAGACCCGGCATTTAGTTTAGAAGTAGAACGTACAAATTATAGTGATAAACCTAAATCGGTTGGGGTTACAGCAGTCCCATACTATAATGCTTCATATTGGCCAACTGGCGATGAGGCAAAATACGAAAACTATATTGATGGTATGTCGAAAAACCTGGACCGTTTAATTGAAGAGCATAATGTAGATGTGACATTTTTTGCGACAAAATATCCGCAAGATGCTGATGTGACAAAGGATATTCAAGCTAAGATGAAGCATCCGGAAAACACAAAAATCATAGATGAAAACTTGCCGCCACAACGTATTTTACAAATTACGTCCACATTTGATGTGTTAATTGGTACAAGACTACATTCATTAATATTGGCAACGGATGCAAAAACGCCGATTATCGGTGTGTCGTATCATGTGAAGGTTAATGACTTTTTACAAATGGCAGGGCTTGGCAACTATTCATTGCCGATCGATTCGCTTCATGAATCAGACGAGAAGTTTGCAATGCTTTTTAACGATATGGCAGTAGATTGGAACGGTGCACAAAACTTAGCGGCTCGTACAAATGCGTCATTTAAAGAAAAATCAGCATTAGGAGAGCAGCTTTTAAAAGAAGGTGCTAAAAAGTAATGAAAAAAGTATTCGTCATTAGCAATATGTATCCATCTAAGGAACATTTAGCTTACGGCATTTTCGTAAAAAATCAGGTCGAGCAGCTGGAACGAGAAGGAATAGAGACAGTGCTCGCAGTTAATACGAATCCCGCGACAGGAAAGAAAAATGTTATTTTGAAATATTTAAAATGGGCGCAGCATTTTATGCGCGTTTTTCGTGCAAACAAGCGGAATATTTCGCTAACACATAGCCATTACGTTTTTCCGAGCGGGATGTTCAGCTACTATTTAAAAAAGCGTCACAATATCCCGTATATTGTGACAGCACATGGTGGCGATATTAATAAAATGGCCAAAAAGGGCGGGCAAATCCGTGAGTTTACGGAAAAAATTTTACAGTCTGCAGATCATGTCATTGCAGTAGGAGAAGAGCTTGCTACAACGATTGAAACAACATTCCATGTCAAAAGCGGTAAAATATCGGTGATGAGCATGGGGATTGATCGTACGGTTTTCAAAGAAGCGGAAGCTAAAAAACAACTTGCAAAAGAGTTGGGAATGGATCCTGATAAAACAAACTTTTTATTTGTAGGCAACATCATACGGGAAAAAGGCGTTACAGAACTTGTGCGTGCATTCAATAAAGTATCGGAATCTCTTCCGGAGCAAGCCGCTCTTTATTGTGTTGGTTCGACAAAAGATAGCAATTTTACTAGTAAAGTAAAAGAATTGGCTAAGGACAATACAGCAATTCACTTTATCGAACCGATGCCGCAGCAGGAGTTGGCAAGGTATTTCCAGGCGGCAGATGTTTTTGTACTGCCTTCTTATATTGAAGGACTGGGATTAGTAGCTTTAGAGGCAATGAGCTGCGGTACGCCGGTTATCGCGTCGGACGTCGGAGGACTGCATTATATGCTGGCGGATGGAGCGGGGGTATTAGTACCTCCTAAAGACGAGATTTTACTTCAGCTTGCACTTGAAAATGCAGTGAAAGACGGAATCGCAGTGAATGAAGCGCGTGTAGCCGAGCTGCTTCATACACATGATGCAAAAAATATTATTGTACGTTTAAAAGAGCTCTACACAACACATGCGAAATAAAGTAATTGTAATTAAAGGATTGTGATAAGCGTTGAAAGGAATTTTAAAAATAATAGGGGCCGTCGCGGTTATTAATATTTTAGCGCGTCTGGTCGGCTTTGCCCGTGAAACATATATCGGGATTGAATTTGGTACAACTGTATATTCAGATAGTATTATTAATGCTTATACAATTCCAAACTTTTTATATTTAGTCATTGGCGGAGCGTTTACGACGGCGTTTATATCCATTTACCATAAGACATCATCGAGTATCACTGAATATATACAGCGAACGTTTACAACAATTGTTGTTTCGATTACGCTCATTGTCATTTTATTTATGGCGTTGGCTGATCCGATATTAATGAAATTTTTTCAAGTTGAGGATCAGGCGGAATATGAAATGCTGCGCTCGCTATATTACTGGATGATGCCTTCGACGATTATGCTAGTTTTATCGACTTGGATGAGCGGTATTTTAAATGTCCAGGGCCGGTACCATTTATCCGCATTTTCGGTGCTTATTTATAACGGATCATTTTTAATCGTCTCGGTAATATTGTCTATTACGATGGGACCGATTGGAATGGGGATCGGGGCATTAGTCGGGGCAATTTGTATGTTCTTGTTCCTTGTATTCGGGGTTCGGAATGTGAAAGAAATGTCTTTCAAGCCGAACTTTAAACAGGCTGAAGATCAGAAAATGTTATGGAGAGTTGCGTTGCCGATTATGCTTGGCGGTGCGACTGCACAGCTTTATATTTTAATTCAGCGATTTTTCACGAATATGCTGGAAGCCGGTGTTCCGTCAGCGATGAACTACGCGACAAAAATGTCCCAATTCCCGCAGGCAATTTTAATGACTGCTGTAACGACCGTTATTTTCCCGTTACTCAGTAAAAAAGAGGGAGAAGGGGACACAGAGTCGGTAAAACAACTTTATGTTCGCGGGATGCGTTTATTATATTTACTCGTATTGCCTATTTCGGTGTTCTTTTACTTCCAGGCAGAAGGTGTTATTCGTATCGTCTTTGAATATAAAGAATTCAATGCCGAATCAACAGCGATTACAGCGCCATTGCTGCAAGTATTCAGTACAACGATGTTCTTCCTTGCCGCGAACACGTATATTACGCGTTTCTACTATGCAAAGGGCAATTCCGTATTACCGATGATTTTCAGTATTTTAACGGTATTCGGTGTAAATATTGCGGTCGTAATGGCGACTATTGATGAAATGGGCGCTAATGCGGTTGCTTTAGGGACATTAATCAGTGCCATCGTAAACTTCCTCTTGCTTGTCATTGTGCTGCAAAGTAAATATCAGTTAAAACTTTTGGACAAAAACATTGGTCAGCTATTTAAGTTAGTTATTATTGGATTAGTTTTTGTTGCCATTAACTGGGCGATTGCACAATGGATTGTAATTGATCAGAAATGGATTCATATAATTGTTACATTTATAGTTGCATCAATCAGCTATCTTGTATTGCTGTTTGCATTCAAAATGGATGAACTGCAGCAAATTACAGGTAAAGTAAAAGGAAAGATTTTTAGAAAAAAATAATATGATAAAGTGCGTATCCGGATTTAAAATTGGATACGCCTTTTTAATACATACTATTTAAACATAATATTAAAAAGAGAAATTTTCCCTTTTCGCTTATGTCCTTTATCCTTATAACAGGACAATTTAAGTGTAATGTTTTTTGATTATTGCTAAGTTATGTAAATTGGTTGCTGATATTAAGGAGAAATGTTAGTTATATGACAGAAAACTTTATTTTAAAAAAACTTTCCTATATAATCATAAGTGGAATAATTGGAATTTAATATATAATTTACTAAACATCTAAAATAGAGATAAGGGTGGAGAAGTATGGCAAGAGGACGACGTGTAAATTCGTGCGGTGAAAAAAGTAAAAAGTTATTATTGGAAAAAGCAATTGAGCTATTTTCTACATATGGTTATCATCAAACAAAAATCAGTGATATTGTGAAGTCGGCAAATTTAACACAACCGACATTTTATCTATACTTTCAAAGTAAAGAAACATTATTTAACGATTTAAATGAGAAATTCCACAATGAATTAACTGATATTTTTTCAAGTTCAGCAAATGACATAAATGAAGGTAAATTTGGAATCGATCTTATTCAGGGAAGTCTTACACATATTTTCAATTATTTTATCGAAAATCCTAACTTAACGAAAATCGGTTTTTATGAAGCAGAGCAGTCAACTGCCGTGAAGGAAATGCTCGTTTCTAAATTAATACATATTCTTAACACGCAATTAAAAGATTCCAACGTTGTAAAGCTGGTGGATGCTAATATTCTGGCAGAAAGTCTCGTTGGTTCGGTGGAACGACTAACATTGACAAATTTACTGACGAATAAATCGAATCCGGAACAGTTAGCAAAAGAGATTTGCATGATTTATTTTGCAACGGAGCTAAGTTTAGTACTTTCATAAAATTGAAATGAGACGATTGCCATTGTGCAAATCGTCTCATTTATGTTTACTGTTTTGTTGTTACATGTAAATAAACACCGGCTTTTAAATTTTTGCCTTTTTCGTTTTTTACTTTAGGATGAACGATAAGGGCATATTCTTTACCGGCCGTTAACTCTTTTGAAGGGGTAACAACTAGCTGTTGACCCGATAATTTGTACGTTGTTTTGACAGTATCCGCACCTAGCTCGACTAGTTCAACGGAAGAAGAAGCAAGCTCTTTCGCCAGTTTAGCAGAAAACTTGATCGTAAATGTTTTGTTTAATGGAACATTCTTTAATGCAGCAAGTTCTTTATAGTTTTTTAAGTTTGAAGCGATTGTATCGTAATGTGCTTTAAAGAGCGGTTCACTTACTGTTTTAATATGAGGTTTAACCCCAACTTCATTTATTTTCGTGCCGTTTGGACCATAAAAATGACCAACTGTTAATTTTAGAAAACTTCCATCTTCAAGCTCATAAAATGCCTGCATGGAACCTTTACCATAAGTTGTTTCCCCGTATAGCGTAACTGCTTTTTGATCAGCAAGGGCTGCTGCAGTCATTTCCGATGAACTTGCACTATATCTATTTACTAGCATTTTCGTATTTTCAGGGAATGTTGTCGATTGCTTCATCGAACGTACAATAGATGTCCCAGAAGTTTCCTTCAGCTTGTAGGCATAGGTGGCATTCGGGAACATACCGATAAGCTGTTCTGCTGCTGTTACATAGCCGCCTCCGTTATTTTGTAAATCGAAAATAAAAGATTTTGCCCCTTTATTTTTCAAATCACGAATGGCTTTTGATACGAGGCTTGCCGTGTCGTTTGAAAATGAATTCAACGAAATATAGCCCGTATTCCCGTATAAAAGCTTTGTTTCCACATTAGGCAATGAGAAAGCTTTACGTGTTAATTTTTTCGTTAATATTGTGCCATCTTCACGTGAAACCGTTATAGAAACCGTTGTATTTGCTGCTCCTTTTATACGGGTAGAAGCCTGGTCGATTGTCAGCCCTGCAACCGGTTTTCCATCGATCTCTGTTATGATATCGCCAACTTTTAAGCCTGCATTTTTTGCACTGCCCCCATCGATCAGCTCGGAAATTTGAATACCGCTTTCTACCTTTTCGATGACCACACCGATACCTACAGTAGTAAGGTCCACACCATTAATAAACTCATCGAATTCTTCCGGCGTAAAGTAAGCGGAATACGGATCAAGCATTTCTGCCAGTTGCTCGAGGCTTGTGGCCCGGTTGATGTCACCGTTAACATTCCCTACATAGTTTTCCTTAACAATCTGTTTTGCTTCATCTAAAGGAGCACCTAGTACCGTCAAAGGAACAGCCAGGCACATGATGAAAAACAGCATTGCTGATAAATGTTTTTTTAGCATGAGTCCACCTCATCAATTTTATTTTTCTATAATGTAATGCGTAATGCCATGATAGGGATATTACCATATTTTATCATGAAAGCTTCCCGAATTTATGGTAAGGATAAAAAATATTTTAAGCTATTTTTAGTCAATAAAAGAGGGTATATTACAAGTTTTTACACTTGTAACATACCCTCTTTAAAGTAATTAAACTTACTTCCGTTTTGCTAAATACATGATGTAGCCGATGACACCACCGACTAATGCAGGTACAACCCATGCGATGCCTTGCTCATAAAACGGGAAGACTGATAAAAATTTATCGTATGCTGCAATTTCAAAGCCGGCAGTTTTGATTCCGTCATAGATTGCAACAATACCTGTGAAAATTAAAGCCATACCATATACGCTCGGTGCGTGGTTGAATAAATTTCCGAATAGTGCAAAAATCATAAGCACGATTGCGAACGGATAAATTGCAACTAAAACAGGCAATGATAGATTAATTAAATCCGATAATCCAAAGTTTGAAACACCGAAGCTGAATAGCGCAAAAATTACTAAGTATACTTGGTAAGAAACTTTCGGGAAAATCTTATGGAAAAATGTTGCGTTTGCAGATAAGAGACCTACAGATGTTGTTAAACAAGCTAAAATGATAACGGCAGATAAAATAATCTTACCTGCTTGTCCATATAGTTGCTGTGCTGCTAAAGAGATAATTGTACCGCCATCTTCATGGAAGCCGATAGCTGATGTACTTGTTACCCCAATATAACCTAATGATACATAAACAAATGCTAAACCAATTGCAGCGACAATCCCTGCGAAAATTGTAATTTTAACTTGTTTTACTCTATCAGTTACGCCACGTGCAACTAATGATTGAACGATAACAATTCCGAAAACCAATGATGCGAGTACATCCATCGTTAAGTACCCTTGAATGAACGATTCACCAAAAGCATTATTAATATATGGACCCTGTGCTTCACCAGGTTCACCTAACGGAGTAATAACGGCTTTAATCGCAAGTAAACAAATAACGATTAAAAGAGCAGGTGTTAAAATTTTTCCGACACGGTCGACGATTTTTGTCGGGTTATAAGCTAAGTAGAATGTAATTCCGAAAAAGATAAGCGTTGTAATGAATAATGGAACCCAACTACCTTTCATTGCTTCTGTTAAAAACGGTTCCACACCGATTGAATAAGATACAGCGCCAGTACGCGGAATTGCGAAGAATGGTCCGATCGACAAGTAAATAATCGAAGTGAAAATTATACCGAAATATGGATTAATGCGGCCAGCCAATATTTCCAGGTCTCCGCCGTTCTTTGCAACGGCAATAATACCTAGTAGAGGCAAACCGACTCCTGTTATTAAAAATCCGATCATGGATATTACAATATTTTCCCCAGCCATTTGACCTAACTGTGGTGGGAATATGATATTACCTGCACCTAGAAATAATGCAAATAACATAAAACCTACCGCGATATTCTCACGAAAAAAACTTGACTTGCTATTCATGTTGATAAACTCCTTTAATTTGAAAATACAAAGTTTTCTAAAAATTTAAATCTTTTAACAAAAATTAATTCTATCATAAAATTATTAAAATACAAGCATATTTTCAGAAAACAATTATCGCTAAACCACTACCTGTGAAATGTTATTGAATTTCTATTACATGATATTAATATGTGAGTATAATATTAGGGAATAGATATAACCATCTGAAGAATTTTCTCATAAAAAGAGGGTTGTATACTCTATTGAAAATTAAGTAAAATAGAGTAAAAAATAGTTTCATTGAAATGGGGGAGTTTTCATATTGAATAATAAATGGAAGGTAGTGCTGACAAGTGCAACGTTTTCACTTGCACTATTCATCGCACCAGATGCCCAAGCATCCACCTATACGGTGAAACATGGCGATACGTTAACAAAAATTGCGAAAGCCCACAACACGACGATCAATCAGCTTAAACAATGGAACAAACTATCTCAAGATCGCATTTTTATCGCACAAAAACTTGTTATTGCGCCAGCAAAAAGTGCAGTAAGTGCAGTAAGTGCAGTGAGTAAATTACCGGTTGCAACTAAAACGACAGCAACGACCAAAACGACAGCTGTTTCAGTTGTTGAGGAAAAAGTCGAAAGCCCGCAAAATGCAGTTTCCCATACTGTTATTAAAGGGGATAATTTAACAAAGATCGCTAAAAAGTATAGTATATCGGTAGCGAGTATTAAACAGTTGAACAATTTGAAAACTGATGCAATTAAAGTTGGCCAAAAGCTGACAATTAGCCAGCAGTCGACTAAAGACTTAGCTGTTGAAGCTCCTTCTGCCAAAACAGTAGAAGCAGAAATTAATTTTAATCAAACAGCTGACGAAGAGATTGAAAAACAGTTAAAGAAGGAAGTTGCACTGCCAGGGAAAGTTTCGCAACAAACAGAGAGCCTCTATGGACAAGCTATCCAAGCGGCTAACGCAGTATTAGGTACTCCTTATAAATATGGCGGAACGACAATAGATGGATTTGACTGCAGCGGCTTTGTAAACTATATATTTAATTCTGTTGGTGTCCCAATGGATCGTAAAAGCAGTCTCATGTATTTCGAGCAAGATACGACGAAAGTAACGCAACCAGTACCGGGAGATTTAGTATTTTTCAAAAATACATTTATCCCTACGATTTCCCATATGGGCATCTACTTAGGAAACAATGAATTTATCCATGCTGGCTCAAAAGGGATTACAATTTCAAATATTGGGGAAAAGTATTGGTCGGAGCGCTTTGTCGCATATAAACGCATTAATAATTTAAAATAAAATATTGAAGAACTAATAAGTGTCGTTAAAAATCCGCTTATTAGTTCTTTTTTGTTACATAAATTCGTGATAATATTACAAATGTTACAATGAAAGCTATAAATATTGGTTAATATTACAATTAATAGCGGTAATTGTTTGGTCGATAGTTTAAAATCCCTATTTAAAATAGGTTCTTTGGCAATGTTTGAAGTTATTTGAAAGCGGGTAAATGTAACTTTGTTGTTACATAACTGTAATGTTATTAAATATAATCTCGTGTTAACCTAATATCAGTTAAGTTTTCAGAAAATTTATTGATTGGTTGGAGGAACACGATGGATTACTTGAAATTAATACGCAATATCGTACTAACTTTGGCAGCTGCCTTCGTAATTTTCTTCGCACCGGTGAATGAAAAGGAAGCTTCTGCAGAATCAGCTTACTCAATTGATGAGTTAAAAGAAGTCTCTTCAAAGTATTTAGGAGTTCGCTATTCATACGGCGGCACATCAGCAAAAGGCTTTGACTGCTCAGGATATGTACGTCACGTATTTAAAGAACTAGGCATCACATCACTGAATCGCACATCTTCAGAAATGTATACACAAGGTACGAAAGTTAAGAAAAGTGACCTTGAGCCAGGCGATTTAGTATTTTTCAACACATCAGGCAAACGCATCTCTCATGTAGGGATTTACATTGGTTCAGGAAAATTCATCCACGCTTCCACAAGCAAGGGTGTTATTAAAACAAGCATTAACGACAAATATTACTGGGGTAAAAAGTACGTAGGTGCTAAACGCATCGCTAACTTCTCAACGGCAGAAGCCCTAGTTGCAGACGCAGACGATTCAGATGTAGACAACACACCAGAAGAAGAATAATACATAGCTTATACACACTACTACATACTGCAAAATTCGTAATTACAATCTCTCACCATTTATAGGGTGGGGGATTTTTTAGTGCAGTTTGGGCAAGGGTATGGGGCTGAATGATAGTTTGGGTTTCTATTTTTGATATGGGGAAGCTAGGTTGTATGGGAGTTCTACTTTATGAGAAAAATGTTCTACATAAGTTTCGACGCCAACCACATTATGAACGCTTTATTCTACATTAGTGCTGAAATTTTCCACATTTGGCTTGGAACGTTCTATATTTACTGATTAAATGGTGAATAAAAAGTCGATGTTCTACTTTCTATGCGGAACTTTCTACATTCCAAGTGAACCGTTCTACATTGGCAGTGAAAGTTTCCACATTAGACCCGAAACATTCTACATTTCAAGACAGAATAGCGAATAAAGAATCGGCGTTTTACTTTTTAAACAAAACTTTCTACTTAAGCTCCGCAACATTCCTTTTTACCAGCGTTCCGTTCTACATTAGCAAAGAAACCTTTTACTTTTCCCAAAAAACCGGCAAAAAAGAAGCGTGCCCTGGATAAAAACGAGTGACACAAACAAAAAAACAGCACCCGAAAGTCAAAAATGATTCCGGATGCTGCATATTGAAACTATTGTGGTACGCGAGCTGTCCAGCGAGATAAATCAGCGCCATCAGCCGTTACTAATTCTTTAGGGAAGATGAATGTCCAAGGCTTTGTCGTATTAGGCTGTACAGTTAATACAGGGTCTAATTTGAACGATCCTTTTGCAACTAGGACATTGTGTGCATCCATAATTTCAAGTGGTAACTGTTCCAAGTTAATCGCTTTTTCGTGTCCATTACGGATGAAAATTGACGCGTGGAAGCTGCCGTCATCGTTTAATTTTGCTTGTAGTCCTGTGAAGTTTACTTCCGTTTTTCCTAACTTCGGTAAAGTTTTCACAATTTCAGCTAACTTTTCTTGCTGATCTTTCGGTAATTGTTTCTTCCATGTATCGTCCAAGTCTAATTGGTGCCCGCGTAATGAAAGTAAGTTAAATGAAATTTTCCAGCCTTCTTCAGGCACTTCGTCTGCTGTAATTGAAGATGCAGGGAATGTGAAAATCCATGGACGTGCACTTTCAGCAGGAATCACGCCTAGCTCTTTAAAATCAAAGTAATGTGAAGCAATGCGGTTATCATCTTTATCTAAAATTAATAGTTCGATTTCGCCTAATTCAATTGCTTCTGTTAATGAAGAACGGAAAAATGCTTTTACATTCCAAGAACCGTTTGCCATTGAAGGCTCAATATTAATTGCTGACAATGATAACTGATTTGGTTTCAATGGTGCCAAATCATTCGCAAGGAAGTTAAAAACATATTTTTGTTCCTGTGGTACATCCCATTCAGGATGGAACGATAATTTAGTAATTACGTCACGATTTGCACCTTTTTTAGAAGTATCACCAGATGTTTTTACGACTGATGAAGAATCAACAGCACTGTCTTTACCTACTTTGTCACCTTTTTTAAATAAATCGAATAAACCCATCTGCTATTCCTCCACGTTCATCGTAATGTTTTTCATAAATGTTACAAGTTCTTCTACTATTTTGCGGCGAAGTTCCTGATAGTTTTTACCGAATAATTCTAGTCCTTCACGTTGGTAAATACGCATTGGATCTTCCTGTTGGTAATGACGTAAACCAATACCTTCTTTTAAGTGAGCCATTTGTTCTAAATGTTTTATCCACATTTGATCGATGAAACTCAACATGACTTGCGGAATAATCGCCATAATTTGTTCGTTTTCTGCAAAGCCCTTGATAACTTCTGTTAATTCATTTACAGAAGGATCCATTGCGTCGAGCATTTTCTTCACTTTTGTTTCTTCACGGTTCACAGTAACAGGTGTTAAGAATAAAGAGTTTACTGTACGTTCCATTTTATCGAAATCCCACTCAAGCACATCTTTATCTTCCGGGGCATTTTCACGAACAGCAAAATCAACAGTTTCCTTCATCATCGTCACTAAATGTTCCAGAATATCTTCATTGCGTAATACTTTATCGCGTAAATCATAAACTACACGGCGTTGATCATTAATTACATCATCAAGTTTTAAGTTGTATTCACGCATAGAGAAATGAGCGCCTTCAACGATACGTTGTGTACGTTCAATCAGCTCTGACACTTCTTTGTTTTGAATGAGACCGATTTCGTCAGTTGTCATTTTCTTGCGGAATTTCTCTACATCATCTTTTGCGAAACGCTTGAACATATCGTCTTCAATCGAAAGGATGAATCGAGTTTCACCTACGTCACCTTGACGACCTGAACGTCCGCGTAACTGGTTATCGACACGACGACTTTCGTGCTTTTCAGTACCGATTACAAATAAACCGCCAAGATCTTCAACGCCTTCGCCTAAGACGATATCTGTACCACGTCCAGCCATGTTTGTTGCGACAGTTATACGATTTTTTTGTCCGGCTTCCGAGATTAACTCAACCTCTTGCTCGACTGTTTTCGCATTTAATAATTGGAATTGTAAGCCATGCTTTTTCAAGTAACTTGCTACTGTTTCTGATTGTAAAATAGAAGTTGTCCCGATTAATACCGGCTGTCCTTTTTCATGACGGCGCACTGCTTCCTGTGCCACATATTCGTATTTTTGCTCGATGTGTTCGAATACGATATCCGGCTGATCCAGACGTCGACGTGGACGGTTTGTCGGTATTTGAATAACACGCATACCGTAAACTTCTAAAATTTCTTTTTCCTGAGTTTTCGCAGTACCTGTCATCCCTGATAATGTCGGATACATACGGAAATAGTTTTGAATTGTAACTTGTGCCTGTGCTTTGTTTTCCTCGGTGATTGTTACGCCTTCTTTCGCTTCAATCGCCTGGTGTAAGCCATCAGAAAGTGAACGACCTTCCATAATGCGGCCTGTAAACATATCGACCAATTCAATTTTGTCATCACGAACGATGTAATCAACATCACGCTCAAACATCACGTGTGCACGTACTGCCTGAATTACGTAATGGTACAACGTTTGATGTTCCAAATCGTATAAGTTGTTGACACCGAATGCCGCTTCAACTTTCTCAATACCTTGATCTGTTAATGAAGTTGCTTTTGTTTCATCGTCGAAATCATAATCTTCTTCAGCTTTGAAACGCTTCGCAAGCATTGCAGCAATACGGTGCAGTTCTTCGTTTGCCCCCATTTTACCAGCAATGATTAACGGTGTTTTCGCTTCGTCAATTAAGACAGAATCTACTTCATCGATAATGGCAAAGTGATATGGTCGCTGAACTTTATCCCCAATTGTATGTGCCATATTATCACGTAAATAGTCGAAACCGAATTCCGTTCCAACACCGTATGTAATATCAGCATTGTACGCTTCCTTTTTATCTGCAGGTTCCATCATTGGAACATTCAATCCAACTGTTAACCCAAGGAAACGGTGGATTTGACCGATTAATTCGAAGTCACGTTTTGCAAGGTAATCGTTTACCGTAATAACGTGTACACCTTTACCTTCCAATGCACGAACGTAAGAAGGAAGTGAGGCAACAAGTGTTTTACCTTCACCAGTCGGCATTTCGGCAATATTACCTTCAGTCAGTACTAGACCGCCGATTAACTGCACATCAAAGTGGCGCATGTTTAATACACGTTTAGAAGCTTCACGGACAACAGCGAATGCATCAGGAATAATATCAACTAGCTGAGTTCCGTTTTCTAAACGCTCTTTAAATGTAAATGTCATATTTCGAAGTTCTTCGTCAGACATGGGACTATATGTTGCTTCGAGGCTATTAATTTGCTCTACCGTTTTGTAGTATCTTTTTAGCTCTCGAGCACTTGTTTGCTCTTTATTACGTTTGAAAATTGAGAACATTATTTTACTCTCCTTTGAAATTGGCTACTTTAATATAGTAGACACTCCGTTATTTTATCAAATAATGCACAAAAAGACTACTGACCAAAAGGGAATTCATAGGAACAATATAAATAAATTGGATGAGCTTTCTATTATATTAATAATTATTTGATAGGTTTGAAATATACTAGAAGAATGATAGATGTAAAATTTATGTGAGGTGAATAAATAGTGGAAGGAAATTAAGCTATATTTTATGTTTTGTTCATGCTATACTTATGGTGAATAAAAATGTAGAGTTTTTAATGAATCTCCAAAAGGCGATTTATTGTAATGCTTAATACTACAAAAATTAAGGAGGAGAGACATGATTTACGTGTCTTTAATCGTAGCTTTTATTGCTGCAATTATACTAACTCCGCTTGTGAAGCGATTGGCTTTTCGCCTTGGAGCTGTAGATGCCCCGAACTATCGTAAAGTGCATGCTCGCATTATGCCACGATTAGGCGGTTTAGCAATTTTTGGTGCGTTTATGATCGGGATATTACTTTTAAAATTTGTCACGAACTTCGAAAGTGACTACTTATACGCGATTTTAATTGCCGCGACAATTATCGTAGCAACAGGTATCGTCGATGATATGCGTGAAATTTCCGCTAAAGCTAAATTGCTTGGCCAAGTGATCGCTGCCTGTATTGTTGTATTTGTCGGCGGTATTCAAATTGACAATATTAACTTACCGTTTGGTGGGGAACTGGAATTCGGCTGGTTAGGAATTCCGTTCACAATTATTTGGATTGTAGGTATTACAAATGCAATTAACTTAATCGATGGTCTTGATGGACTAGCTGCAGGTGTATCAACAATTGCTTTAATGACATTGGCTGTAATGGCAATGATCATGGGGAATGGTATTGTTATCGCAATGGCTGCAATTTTGGCTGCTGCAACAATCGGTTTCCTGTTTTTCAACTTCCACCCTGCGAAAATTTTCATGGGGGACACAGGTGCACTGTTTTTAGGATTTATGATTTCGGTGCTCGCACTTTTAGGATTTAAGAACGTAGCGGTTATTTCGTTCGTTATCCCGGTTATTATGTTAGGAGTTCCAATTTCCGATACATTCTTCGCAATCGTGCGTCGTTTGCGTAGCGGTAAAAAGTGGTCAGATCCGGATAAATCGCATTTACACCACCGTTTATTGGATTTAGGATTCTCACATCGTCAAACCGTGACGATTATTTATGCGATGGCTGCAATGTTCGGTCTCGCTGCTGTCATCTTCTCGATGGCAAAAGTGTGGGGCGCAATTTTACTCATTGCCGTTATATTAGTAGCCATTGAGCTGTTCGTAGAAATTATCGGCCTCGCCGGCAAAAACTATAAACCTTTGCTTAACCTCGTAAGAATATTTAATAAGTGAAAAGATCGAAACAAGTAAATGGCATTGAGCTGTTTGCTTGTTTTTTTTATGTTGGGGAATTTTTGACCGATTTTAGGTGGAAAGTAGAAAGTTTGGCGGTTAAAGTGGAAACTGTTCGTAGAAATGTGGAACGGACCGGCTAAAAAGTAGCACGGGAGAATTTATTAGCAGATTAGCGGGAAAATTGGACCGGAATGAAGTGAAAGTAGAAAGTTCAGAAGCAAAAGTAGAAGCTTCTCATGGAAATGTAGAACGAATATCTGAAGAAGTAGAACCTGCGAATAGTATTAGCAGGTTTGCTAGGAAAAGTGGAACGAAATGAAGAGAAAGTAAAGAGTTCAGAAGCAAAAGTAGAAATTCCTCATGGAAATGTAGAACGAATCCCCGAAAAAGTAGAACCCGCAATTTTATTAGCAAATTCCTGGGGTAAAGTAGAACACCCGTTTATTATAGGTAGAAACCCCAAATAAAAAAACCAACCCCCGCATCATTCGCGGAGGTTGGCTCAACTTATTGTGTATCAGTATCTGTTCTTGTTGTATAAGCTGAATTTGATTGAGAGCTTGTGCCAGAAATATTTGTCGATTCCGGAGTAAGTCCTAAATGACTTTTTAAGATATGACTTGTTTCTGCAAGCGCTTCTTCATCAAGTTTGTAATAGTAAACACCTGTTGACATGTCGTCATAGCCTTCCAACGTCAATGTGTCAATTCGAGGCATGCCGTTTGTTAAATAGCTGAAGAAAGATTTCATTTCAGTGAACGTCATATCTGTCTTCATATTGTTTCCTACAGCAGATAAAATATCATCGTATTTTGAGATGGATGTAAATGATGCTGCTTTAGTTGCGATTGCCTGAATGATTTCCTGTTGGCGTTTACCGCGTTCAATATCATTGTCCTGTTTACGTGTACGGGCAAGGGCCAATGCTTCACGGCCACCTAATGTTTGCAATCCTGGCTGCAAGTTGACAGTATTGCGGTCGAACTCGTCTTTTTCAAGCATTGCGTAAGGAACTTCTGCTTCAATGCCGCCTAATGCATCGACAATATCGATGAAAGCATTGAAGTTTACACGTAAATAATAGTCAATTGGAATATCAAATAATTCTTCTACAGTTTCAATTGAAGCAAGTGTTCCACCGCGCGCATGCGCATGATTGATTTTATCGTTATATCCGATATGAGGGATGTAAACATATGAATCACGTGGAATACTTACTAGTTTAACTGTTTTTGTTTTATTGTTTAAAGTGGCAAGCAAAAGGGCATCTGTGCGGGAATTGTCTGCACCTTGATCGCGCTTTTCACTATCATCGACACCTAAAATTAAAATAGAAACATTATCTTGGGCAGGCTCAACTTTTACTTCTCGCTGGTCCGACATTTCTCGGTCCTCGATTACTTCATATGCACTGTCAGCAGCATGTTCGGCTTGCTTCGTCAAATAGACACCGTATGCTGTTGCACAAATTACGAGCGAAAGAGTCAGAAGCATCGAAACTTTAAGAAACAATCTGAATTTCGATGAGCCTTTCTTTTTATTTTGCCTTGTTTTCATAAAGATTCTCCTCTAGGTTAGGGATAGGTTACTATATTAACTGGTATATTATAGCTACTTTGTAATCTTATCTAATATACTACAATCTACTTTTGTCGTAAAGTAACGATATCGTGCTTTTTCATGACAAATATTTCGACACGATTACTTCGGAAATTCCATAAAAAGCGCGTCTTCATTTGTAATGACCGCCTGGCCGTTTGTCAGCTCAGTGATCCAGTCAATAAAAGTTTGCTCTTCCTCTTTTAAAACGTGTACATAAATTTCTACATTTTCAGCATACTGAATATCATGAAGAGGGTAGTGGGAACCGCGTATCTCATTTTCTAATTTCCCTAACCACACATAATCAATCCCGATTTTCATTAAATAATGCAGTTTTCGCTCAACAACTTGAGCAGCTGTAATACCTTCTGTTGTTGCTTTACTATAGGCGCGAATCAAACCGCCACCGCCAAGCTTAATCCCGCCGAAATAGCGAGTGACGACAACAACCGTATCTTTTAAACCTTGTTTTTTAAGTACTTCTAACATAGGGACGCCTGCAGTACCGCTTGGTTCCCCGTCATCATTCGCTTTTTGGATCTGATCATGCTCCCCGATCATATAGCAGGAGCAGTTATGGGTTGCCGATGCATGCATCTTTTTTATTTTATCAATAAAGAGAAACGCCTCTTCTTCTGTCTCAACGCGTTCTACATAAGTTAGAAAACGTGATTTGGATATGATGATTTCTGATTCTCCGTAACCTTTTACTGTAATGTAGTTATTTCTCATTATCGATTCTCCTTAATATTACAATTTGATTTCAAATTTGTGGTTATAATTTAACTTAAAAAATGATTTACTAATGATATAATATGTATGTACTATATTAGTAGGTTGCAAAGTAAAAAGATAGAGTAGTTCGCATTCTGACTAAGTAAGGTGGGGAAAAAGTGCTAGAAAACAATCAAATAGACATCGCCTCGCTTGATGTAATATTTAATCGAATGTTGGAAACTATTACAAGTTCGAAAGATGATGTATTTATTATAAGCGAACAAAGCCGCAGAAACTTTGAAGAGATGCAACAAGAGCTGGAAGTTGTGCGTCATGAAATTAAGATTATAATAGATGAAAGTGATAACTTGGAAAAGTTGCTTCAATTATCTAGACAGCGATTAGTCGTTGTAAGTAAAAGTTTCAATAATCATTCAGAAGAGCAAATACGTGCAGCTTATGAAAATACAAGTAATTTACAATTAAAGGTTTCTCTTTGCCGAGAGCGTGAAAAGCAGCTAAGAGATAAGCGTGACGATTTGGAAAGACGCCTGCGCACACTTTATGATACGATTGAAAGAGCGGATCATATCGTGAACCAAGTGAATGTTGTTATTAACTTTTTGACGACCGATCTGAAAAATGTCGGGGCAGCACTTGAACAGGCTAAGATCAAACAGGATTTTGGTATACGTATTATCGCAGCCCAGGAAGAAGAACGGAAGCGTTTATCGCGTGAAATTCATGATGGGCCTGCACAAATGATGGCGAATGTGCTGATGCGTTCTAATTTAATTGACCGCACTTTCCGAGAAAAGGGAGCCGACGCCGCTTTAAAAGAAATTCATGACTTGAAAATAAGCGTTCGCAACGCCTTATCCGAAGTACGCCGCATTATTTATGATTTACGTCCAATGGCACTCGATGACCTAGGTATTGATCCGACATTGAAAAAGTATTTATCTACGATTATGGAATATAATCCGGGTGTTGAGATTCAGTTCCTTTCATATAATAACGAGCGCAGAATCCCTTCAGATTATGAGGTGGCTGTTTTCCGTTTAGTGCAGGAAAGTGTAAACAATGCATTGAAACACGGAAAACCAAACCTGATTATTGTTAAACTTGAGTGGTTATGTGACGAAATTAATGTTGTAGTAAAAGATAACGGAGTTGGATTTGATACAGAAAGCGTTCGTGAAGGATCTTTCGGTATTATAGGGATGAAAGAAAGAATTGATCTGCTGAAAGGTTCTTTGAAAATTAGCAGCAGCATCGGTAAAGGAACAACTATTTTAATGAAAATTCCATTGCCGACAAAAGATGAAGAGATAAGATAGCAGAATTCCAGGGGGTTTCAAAATGACAAAAATTATTATTGTAGACGATCACCAATTATTCCGTGAAGGGGTAAAACGTATTTTAGATTTTGAAGACACATTCGAGGTTGTTGCTGAAGGTGATGACGGCACAGATATCGTAAACTTATATGAACAAAACGAACCGGATGTTGTATTAATGGATATTAATATGCCGGGCAGAAACGGTGTAGAGGCGACAGCTGATTTAATTGCTGTACATCCGGATGCAAAAGTAATGGTTTTATCGATTCATGATGATGAATCATATGTAACACACGCATTAAAATCAGGTGCACTTGGCTATATGCTGAAAGAAATGGATGCCGATGAAATCGTTGAAGCGATCAAAGTTGTTTCTAACGGTGGTTCTTACCTGCACCCGAAAGTAACGAAAAATTTAGTTGCGGAATTTCGTCGTCTATCAGAGCACGAAAACAAAGGTAATTTCCATCAAACAGAAATTCGCCGTCCATTCCACTTATTAACGAAGCGTGAATGTGAAGTGCTTCAATTATTAACAGATGGCCAATCAAACCGTACAATCGGGGAGACATTATTCATCTCGGAAAAAACGGTTAAAAACCATGTATCAAGTATCTTACAAAAAATGAATGTTAATGACCGTACACAAGCAGTAGTAACAGCAATCAAAAACGGCTGGGTAGAAGTACGTTAATTACATATTAAACGTTAAAACAAGGATTCGATTTTCGTATCCTTGTTTTTATTTTTACATAATATTACCGATTAATAAATAGTTTTAGCCATGTATTCTATGAAACATCTGTGAACAAGTTTCGTCCTAATGTTTTGAAGGCGATAGCAAATAATTCGAATATCGAATTTTATGTTGATAAGGAAATTATCGGTCTTTAATGATATTTGTATAAGAAAAAACATCATCACATGCTAATTTGTACGAGATGGGTTTTTCCAATATTGTGTGCTAAAATGTTTTGCGGGAGGTTGTAAAATGATGAAAAAATGGTTGGTAGCTGTACTTACGGTTTTTGTACTGGCAGCTTGCGGGGATAAACAAGAAGCTTCACCTGAAAATCTGCAGAAAACGATCGACGAAGGTACTGTAGGCTTTGAAATGATGGGTGATTCAATTCAGGAAGAGGCAGATGTCCCGGAAGCAGAAAAAAATAATATTATATCTGCTTTTAATGAATATATTGCAGCCTTTAATGAAAAAGATTTAGAACGTTATAAAAATATAATATCAAAAAATGCGACAGGTTTTAATTATGATGAAGATATCGAAGCGGTTTCCGACGTGTTTAATCAATATGATGTGAAACGCACGGCTGAAGATATTACGATTGTAAAATATAGTGGTGATGAAGCCCAAGTATTTTCCAATTTAACAACAGAAACGAAAGAAATCGATACAGGTGCAGAACTATCCGGTGTTGGCCGCCAAGTAACGGTATTGAAGAAGGAAGACGGTTGGAAAGTTTCGAGCATCTATTATATCGGCAGTGAATAAAAACTTATCTTCTATAATATATAGTAAAAACATCTTGCATAAATTGATGCCAAGATGTTTTTTTCATATAGCGATGAGGGCGTGAAAGTGCGGAGTTCCCTATAAGAAAGGCAAATTACCGTTCACAATTATAGTGAGTTCATGTAAACTAGTGAACATAGGAGAGTGGGAGAGCGATGAAAACAGCAATTGTTACAGATAGTACAGCCTATTTAACACTTGAAGAACGAAATTCGTACAATGTCCATATGATTCCTCTAAGTGTTAACATTGAAGGAACATTTTACGATGAAGAAATTGATATTACAGCTTCAGAATTTTACGATCGTGTGCGCGGTGCAGCGGAGTTTCCGAAAACAACGCAACCGTCTGTCGGAAAATTTGTCGAGCTTTTTGAAACTTTAGGAAAAGATTATGAAGAAATTGTAACGATTCACCTATCAAGCGGAATCAGCGGAACTTTCCAAGGTGCTGTCCAAGCGGGCGCAATGGTGGAAGGCGTAAACGTTCACGCATTTGATTCAGAAGTTGCCGCCTATTTGCAAGGATTCTATGTAAAAGAAGCAGCGAAACTAGCTTCGGAAGGCGCTTCAGGCGAGCAGATAATGGCGCACTTGAACGATCTGAAAAATACAATGGATGATTACATTATTGTAGACGATCTACAGCATCTGCAGCGCGGCGGTCGCTTATCAGCAGCAGCAGCATTAATCGGCGGATTACTTCAAGTAAAACCGATTTTAACATTCAAGAACAAAGTCATCGTGCCATTCGAAAAAATTCGTACACGCAAAAAAGCATTACGCCGAGTAGAAGAGCAACTCGCTTCAGCAGTCGAAAAACACGGTAATCTTCAAGCAACAGTTATTCACGCCAACTGTGAGGAAGAAGCACGCGAATGGATGAAGTCTCTGGAAGCAGCTTACCCAACAGTCGATTTCACACTAAGCTACTTCGGTCCGGTCATCGGTACACACCTAGGTGAAGGTGCAATGGCGATGGGATGGATTAAAAAATAATTTTTTAGGCTTAACAGTCACTACTTCTGAGGGAGTTAGTGGCTTTTTTTGATTGTGGAGAGGTAGGGTGGCAATTAGAAGTTCGTGGTTGGAAAGTAGATCGTGGGCGGTGAAAAGTAGAAAGTACTGGGCGGAAAGTGGAACATGAACAGGGAAAAGTAGAAAGTTTCGAGTGATAAGTAGAAGTGAATGTAGTTATTAGAAGTTCGTGACTAGAATGTAGAACGAGAGCCTCTGAAAGTAGAAAGTTCTGGGCAGAAAGTGGAATATAAACAGGGGAAAGTAGAAAGTTTCGAGTGATAAGTAGAAGTGAATGTAGTTATTAGAAGTTCGTGACTAGAATGTAGAACGAGAGCCTCTGAAAGTAGAAAGTCCTGAGCAGAAAGTGGAATATAAACAGGGAAAAGTAGAAAGTTTCGAGTGTAAGTAGAAGTGGGTGTAGTTATTAGAAGTTCGTGACTAGAATGTATAACGAAAGCCTCTGAAAGTAGAAAGTTCTGGGCGAAAAGTGGAACATGAACAGGGAAATGTAGAACCTATTGTAATAAAAGTAGAATAGTCCGCGGTTACTTCATTAGCCCATTTAATTTCGAAGATCAGCAACAACTTTTAAAGATAAAAATTAAATAAAGGAGCGAAGATTATGTTAACAACAACTTCAAAAAACAAACGTTATCGACTTCTCAAGTCCTTGGTCCCAAAAGACTCAGATATACTCAATTATACAACTCATACCCGCTACACCGGATTCATCCCCGAACCGGCAATTGTAAATTTCTTCAACGGCCGAATATGGTCGCGTCTTCACACACCATTTCCGCAGCAAAAAATTGACACTTATATCAACCGAGGCTATTTTGAAACAACATCCGCTGTCAATACAGCCCCCAAGTTGATTTGCCGTCGTTGTCTAAATGAACAACCACATAAATTCGTTTCTTTTCACTGTGCGAAGTGTCAAAAAGTCTGTCACTATTGCCGGCATTGTATTACTATGGGACGAATGTGTAGCTGTGATGAATTGATTCTCTGGAAGGGAACGGAAACTCGAAAATTCAAATCTCAAGTTAAGTTTGCATGGGCCGGTAACCTTACACCTTACCAGAAAAAAGCGGCGGATGAACTCGCCCACAGTATTTCACAAAACAGAAATCACCTATTGGAAGCAGTTTGTGGTGCTGGAAAAACTGAGATTCTTTTCACCGCAATACAAGAATCACTTAAAGCAGGAAAGAGGGTTTGTGTGGCAACACCTAGAACAGATGTTGTCTTAGAGCTGTATCCTCGTTTTCAGCAAGTGTTCCAAAAGATTACTATCCATGCGCTTTACGGCGGCGCAGAAAATAACGCCGAGTTTGCACAGCTTGTCCTGGCTACAACACATCAGCTGTACCGGTTTGAGCATGCATTCGATGCCATGATTGTCGATGAAGCTGATGCCTTCCCCTACACTTATGATGAGGCGTTGCAGCGTGCAGTACTGAAAACGAAAAAACCGGATGCCCCTATTGCATTCGTTACAGCCACTCCGTCGAACAAATTACTCCTTCAGCAAAAAACAGAAAACTGGGGATACTCATTTATTGCAAGAAGATTCCATGGTCATCCTTTACCAGTTCCGAGGTTCCAGTCGCTTTGGAATTATGAAAAAGCACTTCAGAAAAATAAAATCCCACAAAAACTCCAAGTCTGGCTCTACCAAAGACTTCAACAGAACGAACCTTTCCTCATTTTCTTCCCGACAATCGAACTAATGGAACTAGCAACACCCCTGTTTCAAAAAATAGAATCTACTATAGAAAGTGTCCATTCCGAAGACCCCGAACGGAAAGAAAAAGTTCTGCAATTGCGCAATGAACAACGGAAAGGTCTATTAACTACGACTATACTGGAACGCGGAATCACAATTAAAAATGTCCAGGTAGCCGTAGTCGGTGCGGAAAATCCTGTTTTCACATCGAGTGCGCTTATTCAAATTAGCGGGAGAGTCGGACGAAATATACAGTACCCTACTGGGGATATCGTATTTTTCCACCATGGCATCACGATGGAAATGGACCAGGCGCGCAATAAAATATTGGAGATGAACCGCCATGAATAAGCCGATCCAGAGCTGCCTCTTATGTGACCGTGAGCTTCAGCAAAACATTGGCTGGAAAGAACTTCTGCTAAAAACATTGCCGCAAACCATTTGCGCTCGCTGTGAACAAGGCTTTCAACGAATCGAGATGCAACAGGAAGGGGGAGTCGTATCTTTATTTCATTATAATGAAGCAATGAAAGATTATTTGCATCGCTATAAGTTTCTTCACGATATACTCCTTGCCAAAGTATTCAA
This sequence comes from Solibacillus sp. NPDC093137, assembly GCF_050280445.1. Taxonomy (NCBI): domain Bacteria; kingdom Bacillati; phylum Bacillota; class Bacilli; order Caryophanales; family Caryophanaceae; genus Solibacillus; species Solibacillus sp. NPDC093137. Next base: position 2,114,624 of record NZ_JBNNVH010000001.1, on the reverse strand, counting down.
TAAAACTCTCCACGAACAGCTCAAAAATGAAACCCGTCTCATTATCCCGATTCCGATGCATCCCGAAAACTTGCGACTAAGGACATTCGCACATATCGATGAATTGCTAAAAGCAGCAAATATTCCGTTTGCTCATCATTTAACCAAGGTTTCGACTGAGCAGCAATCACTTAAAACAAGAGAAGAACGTCTAAAAACCCCGCAACTTTTTGAAGTCATCAACTCGACTGCAATAAAAGATGAAAATTTACTTATAGTTGACGATATTTATACTACAGGGACAACATTAAACCATGCGAAAAAGGCGCTGCTCGATGCGGGCGCAAAAACAGTGGATGGATTCACATTAATTCATGGGTAAAAATAGAACCTATTATTTAATAAAAATCAATAAAGCATTTAAAAAGAGAATGAATGAGGAGGGCTCAAATGGCTGAATTAAGAAATTGCCCGACGTGTAACGGTTTTTTTAACTATACAGGTATGAGGGAAGTTTGCCATAACTGTGCACAAAAAGAAGAGGATCAATATCAGGAAGTGTATCGTTTCCTGCGTAAGCGTGAAAACCGTGCTGCGAATGTCGACCGGATTGTAGAGGCGACGGGTGTTGAGCGCGACTTGCTTTATAAATGGGTACGGAAAGGACGTCTGCACCCGGCAATGTTTCCAAACCTTGGCTACCCGTGTGACAACTGTGGACGTTTGACAACTACAGGAAAGCTATGTGAAAAATGTCAAAATGAATTAAAATCAGAGTTACGTACATTGGAAGCAGCACAGGAATTCCGTGATGAGATGAATCGTCAAAATCGTGGGACATATCTCTCTGAAAAAAAATAAATTCGTAAAACGAAGTCGTTTGAATAGGACTTCGTTTTTATTTTTCGTAAAATGAGCATAATAAAATACTACATAAGTCCAGTTTTTTGTGATAAAGCATAAACAATTGGGTAAAGCAGTCGAAATATATAGTAGACATAGCTTTTAATTTGAGAGGAGGTCTATAAAGATGAAGATTAATCCAATCGGTTTGCAGGCGGTCAATCCGTACAACAAACAGGCACGCGCCGTAAAGAGTGCAGAAACACAAAAAACTTTTGCAGACCAGATCGAAATTTCAAGTAAAGCAAAAGAGATGCAGGCGAATTCGACCTATGCAAATGAGCGTGCAGAGCGTGTGAAAAAGATTAAGGAAGATATTGATTCTGGAAACTACAAAGTAGACGCAAAGCAGGTTGCTGAAGACATGCTGAAATTCTACCGAGACTAATAACAGAAATTTTACAAGCAAGGGAGCGCTAAATACATGTCAATTGCCACGATTGTCGTCACGCTGGAGAAGCTAGAGAAAATGCATAAAAGTCTGCTGGAACTAGCGCTTGCGAAAACGGAATACATTAAGCAAGGTGATATGGAAAAGCTTGACCAGCTCATCAAAAATGAGCAGGCACATGTAGCGGCGATTAACACACTTGAACAACAGCGTCAGTCGATGGTAACGGATTACCTCCGAGCAAAAGGAATTGCTCTCACTGACACGCCGTCTGTTGCGGATGTGATAACGGCTGCTGAAAACAGCGAATCCACAGAAAAATTGGTCAGTGTGCGCGAGCGATTAATCGCGCTCTTGAATCAATTAAAGATGCAAAATGATTTGAATCAGAAATTGGTCATGAACTCATTGCAGTTTATTAACATTACATTGGATGCAATGCGCCCGCAACGTACCGAACAGTTCAATTATTCCGGTGCAGAAGTGCGCGGAAATGCAGAATTAACGAAACGTTCTTTCAATGAATTTAAAGCCTAATCGCATGTAAGCTTCCGCATGCTGCGGGAGCTATACATGCTTTTTTTATGGGAAGAATATCAAAAATTAGAGGTAAACACACTTAAAAGGGAGGTCCTACAATGCGTTCAACATTTATGGGACTTGAAGCAAGCAAGCGTGGTCTCTTCACGCAGCAATCAGCGCTTTACACAACAGGACATAATATTTCAAATGCCAATACAGATGGCTATTCTCGCCAACGCGTTAACATGGAAACAACACCGGGATTTCCAAGTCCGGGTTTAAATACAGGTAAATCGGCGGGGCATATCGGAACAGGGGTACAGGCACATTCTGTACAGCGAATTAGAGATAGTTTTGTTGATCAGCAATACAGACAGGAAACACATAAACTTGGTTACTGGCAGACAAGATCTCATTCTATTAGTCAGCTAGAAGATGTGTTGAATGAGCCATCAGATTACGGTCTGGCGGAATCGTTGAATGAGTTATGGAATTCATTGCAGGATTTAAATGTCCGTCCGGAAAATGGTGGAACACGTGCAGTTGTCGTACAGCGCGGTATTGCAGTAGCAGATTCTTTCCATTACATGTATAACTCGATTAAAAAAATCCAGGACAATGCAGGTGCGGAACTCGGAATTCAATTAAGAGATGCAAACTCGATTTTGAAACAAATTGGCGATCTGAATGCCCAAATTCAAACAATCGAACCGAATGGCTATATGCCGAACGATTTATATGATACACGGGATAGTTTAATAGATGAGCTTGCAACACATTTCCCAATTGAAGTGAAGCGCTCTGAAAAAGGTTCAGGCGGGAACTCTTTAGCGATTGCGGAGGGACCGGTTACTGTAAGTCTTCTATTGAAAGACGGCTCAAAGCTTAAACTAGTAGACGGAAAAGATTATGCGCAGTTCCGTACAGATGGAGCAGATGACGGTGTCACACCAGTTGGCAATATGACGGGGATATCACTTGTGAAATTAGACAGTGACGGAAAAGATACTGATCTTCCGGCTGACTGGTCTCAAACAGGTACTAATGTTGATATCAACGACTTTAGCGATCTTGGGAAGTTTAAGTCTTTAGTCAATTCTTATGGTTATACAAATGATAACAATGAGACAACAGGGCTCTTCCCGGAAATGATCAATAAATTAAACGACATGGCCAAAGCTTTTGCTGAAAAGTTCAATGAAATTCATAAGAGCGGAACAGACTTGAAAGGAAATCCAGGAGAAAATTTCTTTATTTCAAATGATCCGCTAGCAACGGGCATTACAGCAGAAAATATTTATGTATCGGATACAATTATAAAAAATCCGAACACAATTGTAGCCTCAGATTCTGATCCGGGTAATGCAGAAGCAGGAAACGGTAAAAATGCACTTCTTTTGGCAAATATGAAATTTGTAGCGCTAGAAGATTTAGATAATCTGAGTGTTCAAACATACTTCGAAGGCTTAATCGGACAGCTTGGTGTAGATGGTCAGCAGGCAGCGCGTCTTGAATATAATGCAGGGACACTTCAGCAGGCGGTAAAAGAGCGCCGTGACTCGGTAAGTTCTGTATCGCTCGATGAGGAAATGACAAATATGATTACATTCCAGCAGGCTTACAATGCTAATGCACGAATGATTACTGTAATAGATGAAACACTAGATAAAATAATCAACGGCATGGGTCGCGCCGGATTATAGGAGGTAGACCAAAATGCGTGTGACACAATCAATGCTTTCAGGCAATATGTTGCGTAATTTATCAAACAGCTATGAAAAAATGGGGAAACTTCAGGAGCAGGTGAACACAGGGAAAAAGGTTAACCGTCCATCAGATGATCCCGTTACTGCTATGAAAGGTATTAACTACCGTGCCGAGCTAAACAATGTGGAGCAATTTGCCCGCAATATCGGAGAAGCACATAACTGGCTTGATACGACAGATGACACATTCGATAAAATCGGCTCATCGATTCAACGAGCAAATGAACTGATGGTACAGGCTTCATCTGATACTAATACGATAGATGACCGTAAAAAAATCGACAGTGAACTTCAGCAGATAAGAGAACATATTCAAAACTTGGCGAATACGAAAATTGGTGACCGCTATATTTTCAGCGGAACAAAAACTACGACACCACCATTTGATGGGGAAAATTATGTAGACGATCCAGCATTTGCAAAACCAATTGAAATTGAAGTGTTCAGCGGAATTATGTTGCCGATTAATAGTACCCCAATCGATGTATTTAAAGATATCGATAAAATGTTTGAAGACATCAGCACAGCGATTGAAGGCGGTGCAACAGGCAGTGAGCTTTCAGAACATATATCTACAATTGATAAAAATATGAACAAGCTACTTGAAACAAGAGCTGGAATCGGTGCACTTCAAAACCGTGTGGAATTAATGGACACACGTCTGCAGTCGCAGGAAGTAATCGCAACAAAGCGCATGTCTGAAAATGAAGACATCGACTATGAAAAAACAATTACTCAAATGATTACACAGGAATCGATTCACCGTGCCGCCTTATCGGTAGGGGCAAAAATCATTCAACCGACATTAGCAGACTTTTTAAGATAATGAAAAAGCGTTTGGACACATTGTGCCAAGCGCTTTCTTTAAAGGGAGGGACAACATGAATATCCCACAAATTCAATTGCAGACAACAAGAGGACAAATCGGATTAACAACACAAAGGCCGGTCCAGCAGATTGAACAGCCGAAAGCCGATTTGGATCTTCAGCAACCAAAAACTGAAATGTCAATCCGTTCAACGAAATCGGAGCTATCCATTGATTCGGTTGAGATGCGAGAAAGCCTTGATTTAAAAAGTTCACGCAGCCGAACAGCCGAAGTTGCCCAGTACAGTAAGCAAACAGCAATGGAAGGACTGGCAAGAAGGGTACAAGAAGGCATCGAACTCATGGAAATTGAAAATGGTGGAAATCCTCTTGCCGAACAGGCAAAAAGAACTGGAAGACAGCCGTATTCAAGCTTAGGAATTAAATTTATTCCGCAAGCCGATAGCGTTAATATAAATTTCACACCTGGTTCAGCAGATATTCAAGTAGAACCGCAAAAGGTGATTAATAATACAAAAATAAACAAACCAATCCATAATTACACACCAGGGAAAGTGAATGTGGAAATACAGCAATACCCGTCTTTGAAAATTGATTGGCTTGTATAAAGGAGAATATGATGAAAATTACAACTGCTTATATGGGGGAAGTCGAAATCAACCCATCCCAAATCATCAAATTTGAGCATGGTTTACCCGGTTTTGAAGACGAAAAGGAATTTATTCAGCTGCCATTATCGGAGGCAAGTGCCTACCAAGTATTGCAATCAGTAAATACATCAGGGCTAGCATTTATTATTACAAGCCCATACGCAATATTTGCTGAATATAGCTTTGAAATGGATAAATCAGTTATTCAAGCACTAGATATTAAAAATGATAATGAAGTCGCGGTATTTGTTATTGTGTCATTAAAGGATACGCTGGAGAATTCCACAGTAAATATGAAAGCACCAATTGTGTTGAACATTGAAAACAATTTAGCTAAGCAAATTATTTTAGAAGAAGATTATGCAATCCGCCATCAGTTAGCTGTAGAGAAGAAGGAGGTATAAACCACATGCTTGTATTAACACGGAAAGTAGGCGAAACAATCTGGATCGATGAAGAGATTGAAATTGTCATAACGGAAGTCAAGGGTGACCAGGTGAAAGTAGGTATACGTGCACCTCGGCATGTGGACATCATCCGAGGTGAACTTAGAAAGGATATTTCCGATTCGAATGCAGAGGCAGCAATTAAGGATTTGTCGCTGTTTAATAAGTTGAAATAAAAAAGAAAAAAAGATTAGAAAACTATTAAACAAAAAATAGTTCGTCCGATAATAATAATGTCAGCAAGAGAAGCCAGACCGGCCGGCTAACTTCTCTTCTACATAAAACAAAATTTGCCCACAAGGATGTGGGTCCAACATTCCAGGGAGGAAATAATAATGAGAATTAATCACAATATCGCAGCACTTAACACACACCGTCAGTTGAATAGTGCAGCAGCTGGACAATCTAAATCAATGGAGAAATTATCTTCAGGTCTTCGTATTAACCGTGCTGGAGATGACGCAGCTGGTCTTGCAATTTCTGAAAAAATGCGTGCACAAGTACGTGGTTTAGACCAAGCTTCTAAAAACGCTCAAGATGGTATCTCTATGATCCAAACAGCTGAGGGTGCATTAAACGAAACTCACTCAATTTTACAACGTATGCGTGAACTTGCTACTCAAGCATCAAACGATACTAACGTTACTGTAGACCGTGGTGAAATTCAAAAAGAGATCAACCAATTAACTTCTGAAATTAACCGTATCGGTAATACTACTGAGTTCAATACTCAAAGCCTTTTAAAAGGTGATGGAAAAACTAATCTTAAAGAAACAGGATTAACTGATGTATCTGGAAGTTTAGGTCTTGCTGCAACAGGTACTGTTGGACAAGATGCAACAAAAACTCAAGCAACTCAAACGACTACTCTAACTGCTGCTGCAGAAGCAGGAGATACAGCAGAGTTCACTCTAAATGGTATTAACTTAACAGTAACATTTACTGCTAGTGCTTCTAATGGAACTGCAGCGGGAGATAATCAGGGGTATAATGTTGATGCAACTTCTGCAGATGTTGCTATAGATGCAGGTCCTTCTGCAGCAAACTCAGCAGCTGGTTTAAGAGATGCCCTTACAAAGATGATTAATGAAAATGATCAATTAAAAGGAAATTATGAAGTTTCTGGTACAGGTGCAGATATTACAATTAAAGCTGTAAAAGGTGGAGCTTTTGATGGTGCTACTGGAGTAATTGGAGCTGCTACCTTAACTGCTAATGATGTTGATAATGATGCTACTGGAGGTATTGCTAATACAGGTGGAGCAGCTACTAACGGTACAAATATTGCAGCAATTGCAGCTACAAGAGAAATCGACTTTGCATCATTAAATGGAGCAGGTACTACTACTGGTGACACTACAACAGATGCTAATATCAAAGCTTTAGTTGGCACTGGAATGACAATTAATGGTCAACAAATTGAATTCTATAATGCAAATGACGGTGCTTATACTGGTAATGCTATTGGTGTTAATATTAGTACGGCATTAGCAAATCCAGAAACTAGTGACGGCGATAAAGTAGCAGAACTTGTTAAAAATATAGCTACACAAGCAGGTGCAAAACTTGATGGAGTTAAACTAGTACAAGACAGTGGTACGGCTACACAATTAAACATTACTGCGGCTACAGCTGGTGCTGCAGGTAACAAGATTGAAGTTAAAGACGGTGGAGTACAAGAAAACTTCGAAGCTACTTTCCAAGTAGGTGCAAATAAAGGTCAAAGTATGACTATTTCAATTGAAGATATGCGTTCAAGTGCTTTAAAACTTACTGGAAAAGCTGGAGATACTGGTTTCACATCTCAAAATGTTGTTACAGATGGTACTAATAACACTGTTAAAGAATCAGCACTTGATGTTTCAAATCATAAAAATGCGTCTTCAGCTATTGAAGTAATTAATAATGCTATTGAAAAAGTATCATCTCAACGTTCTAACCTTGGTGCATTCCAAAACCGTTTAGAACACACAATTAACAACTTAGGTACATCTTCTGAAAACTTAACTGCAGCGGAATCTCGTATCCGTGACGTAGATTATGCTTTAGCTGCTTAAGCAGTAACAAGCACAGTCGTCCTAGCTGGTAACGGCTAGAGATAATTATCGGGTGAATTGCTGGAAACCCCTAAAACTAACTTCCCTACAACGTAGCTGGAAACGGCAAGCGTGAATGGTTGAAAAGAAGAGAGATTGGGCAATCAGCAGCCAAGCTCCTGTCTCGAAAGAGTGGAGAAGGTTCAACGACTAGGATAGACCATCTAAGGCGAAAGCTATGGTGATGAAATCCATAGGTGAAACAATGTCCATCAGCATTGTGAATCCGAAGTGCCCGACCCCTAACAAATCATGTTGAGGGTGAAGATATAGTCTAGTCATTTATGAAAGTAAATGTTCGCACGATGGCGAAAGAAATGATGGAACAAACTAAGAATTCAATTCTTTCTCAAGCTGCTCAAGCTATGTTAGCTCAAGCAAATCAACAACCACAAGGCGTATTACAATTATTACGTTAATTTTTATTACAAAAAAGACTCTAGCAATGCTAGGGTCTTTTTTAATTATCTATTTAAGAAGTCCTTAAAGTGTTCAATATATAGTTATTTTTCATTAATCAATATAAAAACAGTATTCAACAAGTTTACTAACGGACAAACCTGTTTGTTGGCGAAATTTCCCTAAAGCTAGTCTATGATTATCTTGAAGAATAATTTGATAACTTTTTAAATGTTGATTCGTTTTTAAAAATGGTTTAAAGGCATTAAAAATAAGATTAGGACAAATGGTACCAGTATCTTCGTATAACAGGCTATTTAGTAAATGGAGTTTATCAATAATTTCAAGAGTGGGTTTTTGTAATTTAAAATTTGTAGGTAAATATATTGTCGTTCTTTTTGCTATTGGTCTAAAACGCTATTCAGGCAATTTTTTTCTATCCATTGATCCATGAAGCCATGGTGAAATAAGGTTCAGGAAATAGATTATTTGAAATTGGTCATATAAAATGAGACGATTTTGGCCATCTCTAAGAAATTTTAAGTGAAATTTACGGAACAGATAATCAGAGAGCCATGTGTTTTCTTCTTTCGTAAAACCGTCTGTCGATAAAATAATTTTTTGTGCTACGTTGTTCACAATTTTTAAATGACCATCATCCTGATACCTCCAAGCAAGCGCTTGCTCGTTTAAATATTGTTCAAGAAAATCAGTCGGTAATTTTTTTTGGCCTTTTGGATACCATTGTTCATAGATTGATGTAATAACAGAACTTGTTTTAGATTGCACTACATAGCTTTCTGAAAATCCTTTTTTAAGGCGCAGATCAATTACTTTTCTATAAACAGGTGGATTGAGAGGAAGGTAAGGCTTTAATATTTCATAGCAATGATTGGTCCATTCGAAATCCTCAACCCTATGCATAAACTGGAACCTAGGTTTTCTACCTGTCTGTTTAGTAATACAGCCATCTCCTAATAACTTTCCACATATAAAATAGTGAGATTCATTTTCATTCCTCAAATTTCCACCACCATTAAACGAACATATATTCCTATTTTATCATGGAGTTTAGAATATTAACATCAAAGCTAATTGTATTTTTGTTATAGTAAATAAAACAAATTTGAACGGAGAATCTCATGACAAATGAAAAGGAAGAGCAGGCATTTTTAGAAGCCCAGCTGCAGTGGGTAAAACAGCGTGATGACCTACTCGCACAAGTCGAAGAGAAATTATATGAAATGAAACATATAGCTGAACAAGTAGCATTAGATGATACTTCTATGCTTGAAAATCAAAAGCTTAGACTAAATGAACGATTTCTACAGTTGAAGAATGAGGTGGCTGAATTAGAAAATCAGCTACGAATTTTTTACAATTAACGAACTCTAGCAAAATTTCTTTCATCATCTGTCCATCGACCATAAAAAAAACAAATCTCCAGCCGATAAAATACATAACAAGGAAAGTCAACGGAGGGGTATAAATGCGAATTGATGGAACGAGTATTTCAATGCCAAACATGACACAGCAGTCGGCAGAAGGACAAGCGCCGCGTCCTGTACAGACAGATGTCATTGCCCAACAAAAAAATCAACCGATAGTAGATGAAAAAGATACAAAAGAAAAACTGGAGCAGGCGATTGATTCTTTAAATGAGTTTTTTACAATTAATAACAGTGAACTGAAATTTGTATTCCATGAAGGTTTGGATACGTATTACGCACAGCTTGTGAATTCAGAAACAGATGAGGTAATTCGTGAAATTCCTTCCAAAAAAGTGCTTGATGTATTTTATGAAATGCAAAAGCTTGTAGGAATGATTGTCGATAAAAAAATTTAGTGCCAGCCGTAATATTGCTGGGCAAAATTGATGGATAAGTAGTTTGGAGGAGATTATATGTCAACGATGCGTATTGGCGGTTTAGCATCAGGTATGGATATAGATAGTATTGTAGAAAAATTAATGGTCGCTGAGCGAATGCCGATGGACAAGCTCGAACAGCAAAAGCAAATTTATGAATGGCAGCGAGATGCCTACCGTGATGTCAACAAAAAGATGACTACACTCGATACGTACATTGCGGATAATTTTATTTTAAAAAGTTTAAATACGAAGACGGCGACAAGTTCAAACTCGGATTTGGTATCGGCTGTTGCGACTGGTTCGGCATCGGGATCCCTATCAATTGAAGGCGTGTCACAGCTGGCGAAAGCGGCGCGGGGCATCGGCGGACCGATCAATGCAACGGGCAGTTCAAAGGTGAGCTCCCTGTTTGACGATCCGACAAAAATGCCGAAGTCGTTTACGCTGAGTGCCATCGATAGCAATGGGAAAATGGGTGAAGCCATTTCCATCGGGATTGATGAAAATACAACGATCAACGAACTTATTACGAAAATAAACGGCAGTAATGCTGGGGTATCGGCATTATTTGAAAAAGGCAGACTCTCCCTGACAGCGAAAAACACGGGGCAGGAAATAGACGGCAAAGCAGCGATGGAAACGAATGATACAGGGAAAGAGCTGTTTGCCGCACTGGGTCTTACGGAGCTTGTTACAGAATCCGGGCAAAATGCAAAATTCCAAGTAAACGGTATTGCCACTGAGCGCACAACGAATTCCTTTTCGCTGAACGGCTACAATATTACGCTGAAGTCGGTGTTCAATGAGGGAACGGCTGCAAAAAGCGCATTGACAGCTGCGGAGGATGCAGAAAAATTTGCCAAAGATAACCTGACGAATAAGCTTGAAGCGCTTGAAAAAGTGTATGGAGCTGCTACAGCAGATTCACTGAAAGATAAGGTTGAAGGGATGCAGGCGGAAATTGCGACACAAGTAGCAGCGCTTCAAATCAAAGCGGATGAGGCAACGGCTGCCTTGGCTAGTGCCGAGGAAGTAAAAGTCGACGCCGATGGGAAAAAAGCGGGTGAGCTGTACAAAGAGTTATCGGTGGAAGCCAAAACAGCTCTTGGTAAGGCTGCAAATTATGATGAACTTATAGATGGAAAGTCAGAGGAAGAACTGGCCGCATTGACAGCACTTAGCCAGGATAATTTCGATGCACTGAAAGAGGTGCATACGAAAATGGTGGAAGCAGATACTGAAAAGAAAGCACTAAACGTTGCACAGGCAGATAAAAATTCCCTGGGAGCACTTTATAGTACTTACACAAATGCGCAGACCTCAGTAGAAGATGCTCAGATAGCTGTTACAGCTGCTGAGAAAGATGGTACGGCAATCGACAAAGGACCGGTCACAATGACAGCGTCCACAAACGTCGACGAAATCATGACCAAAGTAAAAGAATTCGTTTCAACATACAATGGCTTCATTAAAGATTTAACCGATCAAACAAAACAGCCGAAATACCGTGACTATCAGCCATTGACAGAGCTACAAAAGAAAGAAATGGATACAAAAGATATTGAGAACTGGGAAACTCGCGCGAAAAGCGGTTTGTTGCGAAATGATTCCATTATTACTAGCGGCCTTTCTTCACTTCGTGGCCTTGTATACCAAACAAATCATGCAGTAACAAATCAGAAGTACAATGCCCTCTACACGATCGGTATCGGTACTTCGAAAGACTACAACAGCGGTGGTACGCTTGAAATCGATGAAACGAAATTGCGTAAAGCATTGGAAGAAGATCCGGATGCTGTTGTTCAGTTGCTGACAATGAGCGGTGAAAAATCTGCTACTGTAACAAAAGCTGACGGCACAACAGTTCAAAGCGATACACGCGGCTTCATGCGTAAAATCCGTGATGAGATGGATGCGATCGAGAAGAAAATCGATGAGCGTGCAGGCCGTGGTTCGATGACGGAAACGCAATATACATTAGGGAAATATTTGCGTAATGTCAACCAAAGTCTAGATGCGTGGAAAGATAAATTGATATCGATTGAAGACCGCTACTGGAAGCAGTTCGGTGCGATGGAAGCGATGATCAACAAAGCAAACAGTCAATCGGCATCATTAATGAGTCAGTATTACTAAAAGAGCGGAGGCGAAAACATGGCGGTAGAACAACAATTACTTCAAGTTTCCGCAAAGCTTTTTAAACAACTTGGAGAAGTGGGGCAAACAGAAGACCGTGATGCGCTTTTAAAAACGGTTGATGAGCTGCTGGAAGAGCGCGGCCGGCTCATTGTCTCCCTTCAACAGGAAAATATTCAGCTGTCCAAAACAAACCCGCAGCATGCGCTGTTACAAGAGCTCGACAAAGGGATACAGGAACGTCTGGCATCGCTCATGGGCGAAATCAGACAGGATATGAAAAATGTCCAGACAGCAAAGAAAAGCGAAGTGCAGTATAATAACCCGTATGCGTCCGTTCGTGTCATGGACGGGAAGTACTACGATCAAAAGAAATAACAACGTGCTGGTACGCGCGTTTTAACTATAGAGGAGTGTGTATAATGACAGTTCAAACAGCAGCTGCTTTTAATGCATATAAACAAAACAGTGTGACAACGGCGTCACCGGGTGAGCTTACATTAATGCTTTATAATGGCTGCCTGAAATTTTTAACGAGAGCAAAAAAAGCGATTGAAGAAAAAAATATTGAAGAAAAAAACACAAACATTCAAAAGGCACAGGCGATTATTTCGGAGCTTATGTCGACTTTAAATGCGGATTTTGAAGTGTCCAAGCAAATGATTCCATTATACGACTATATGAACCGCCGTTTAATGGAAGCAAATATCAACAACGACTCTACTATTATTGTAGAAGTCGAAGGCCTCGTAACAGAATTCCGCGACACTTGGAAAGAAGTTATCAAAATTACACGTCAGCAGCAATATGGTACAGCTGGACAAGTATAAAATATAGAAGCCGTTGTGAGAAAAATACAATCTTTTCGCAACGGCTTTTTATATGTAACTTTTCTCTCTATTTCGACTTCTTTATTTATAAAATTTAAAATAATCAAAATAGTATTGATTATATTGTACTATTTTGTATAATGTAAATAATTAGCAAATATCACTTAAAAACATCTAGTTTAGATTAACCTTACATAACCGATAGACCTACATTAATCTAAAATCATCCTACGACCGTCAGCATCCATAAATTAATATTCGCCACTTAGTAAATAGAAAACGGTAATATTAAACCCTCGAAATGCAACTACATCCCATGAATTCAAAAATTTCATCCGTTTTCCAATACATAATAAATCGATTTGTTATCTATCACAATTCCGTTCCATTGCGGTATTGTTTTTGGCTGGAAAAATTCTATTACTTTTATTCATCGAAGAAAGCGGTTACCAGATCTTGTTAACCGGTAAGGGGGTGAGTGAGTATGTGAACGGCAAAATAAAAAACCCCAAGTGAGCATCCTGCATAGATATCACCTGAGGTTTGGTTGGTCGGAGTATACCGACATATAGTTAGTATACTCCTTTTTACTAAAAATAATAACTATAAATTGGAAGGAGTATAGAAAATGTATAGAAATTCCTTGTTAGATGCGTGTGTACTAAAACCTCAATTTGATCAGTTCAATAATCTTTATACGCTTATGATTACTCCGAATGGTTATAAAAAAGTCCCATATACACCGATGCAATTCCTGGATATGGAGCTGAAACAACATGGGTCAAGCTTAAAAGGGGCGAAGGAATCGGCAAAAGCGGTCCTTAAGTCCAATTCGGTCAACCCGATTATGATTCCCAGGTCTCCGCTTGTTCATATTTGGTTTCCGACAGAGGCGATGCGCAATAGTGGGCATTGTATGTACTTTGCATTGCATCATGTCGAAGATGTTAAACCGTATATGGAAAATCGTTCTATTGCCGTTTTAACGAATTACGAAGAAATAAAAGTTCCTGTACCGCACAGTAAACTAAAAAAACAATGGAGTAAGGCGAAAGATTACTTATCGACTGCCTTATTAAAACAATTTTACAAGGATCCTTTATATTCTAAAGCCGAGCAACAAATTATGTTGAAATGCGCAGAAATAAATGAAGAGTATGTAATCAATTAGCAAGCATAGAGTTTTACGCAACGGAGCAACCCATGTGTGAAACTCTTTTTGTTTCTCAATTTTTTATCGATTGCACAATCTTTTATTGCAATAAAATAAAATACTGGTTCATTGGTAATGAGTTTGAAGTCACAAATTCTCCTTAAATTAGCAATTAAGCACATAGACATTTAATCGTGTATTGCATCATAATGTGGGTATATAAATTGTAGCACTGAATGGCTAGGGGGAACAGTTATGGCGTTTAAACGCACAGAAGGATTTCGCTTTACTTTTGGGGTCCCGATCGAAGCAAATTTTACCGAATTGATTAATGGAAAACAGGAACAATTAGAAGTAGTAAAATACCCTTGTGAAATCATCGATGTGAGCCCGCATGGAATGAAAATGTTTTCTTCTCGGGAAATTGGTGAAAATAATAATAACCTGGTGCAGTTGGAACTGGAATTCGTTTTAGACGAAGTATTGATTAAGGCCATTGGAGACATCGTATGGAAGAAGAAGTACGGCGGTAAGTTTCAATATGGTTTGATCTTCGAAAATCAGCCAGGTATTGAAGAACTGATCGTCAGTGAATTAAAAGTTCGTCGCAAAAAAGAAGTCGGACGTAATTAAATTGGTTGGTTACCATTGATTCTATATAACGATACGGTGTCTTTCTTATCAATATGTAGGACAACTTGTCGAAAAATGAAAAAAGTTTCAAGTCGTAACAGGATTTTATTGATGTATGTAGAATTAGATTAGTAAGAGCAGTAATGAAGGAGGAGTTCACATGCTAAAGTTTAACATTCGTGGTGAAAATATTGAGGTAACTCCAGCGATTCGTGATTACGTGGAGAACAAAATTGAAAAGGTAGAACGCTATTTCAATGAAGATCTTAACGCGAACGCTAACGTCAATTTGAAGGTTTATAATGATAAACAAACAAAAGTAGAAGTGACGATTCCGATGAAAAATTTAACGCTGCGTGCCGAAGAGCGTCATAACGACATGTATGCGGCTGTTGACTTAATTGTCGACAAGCTTGAGCGCCAAATCCGTAAACATAAAACAAAAGTAAACCGTAAATTCCGTGATCGCGAAGGTACAGGTATCTATTTTGCCAATGTGACATCCCAAATGGAAGCGAACGCTGAATCTTCAGAGGATGAATATACAATCGTTCGTACGAAGCAATTTGATCTGAAACCGATGGATCAGGAAGAAGCCGTTCTACAAATGAACATGCTAGGCCATGATTTCTATATCTTCACAGATGCAGAAACAGATGGCACAAACATCGTTTACAAACGTAAAGACGGTAAGTACGGTTTAATCGAAACAAACTAAATGATTGATTTACAAGCGGATTGCCTGAGATAGGCAGTCCGTTTTTGAGTTGGATCGTTCCTAAAATTACCATTTTGTATCAGTCCATTTGCACCACCGGTATATATAATGCTAAAATATACTTTGAGACTATTTATTGGGAAGTGACCAATTCGATGGCAAACATATTAAATAAATTATTTGATTTCAATAAAAAAGAAGTAAAGCGTTTAGAAAAGATTGCAGATAAAGTAGAAGCATTGGCAGGGCAGTTTGAAAGCTTGTCTGATGATGCATTAAAAGCGAAAACAGAAGAATTTAAAAACCGTTATCAAAATGGCGAAACAGTGGACGCATTGTTGCCTGAAGCATTTGCGACAATTCGTGAAGCATCTCGCCGTGTGCTTGGCATGTTCCCGTTCCGCGTTCAGATTATGGGGGCGGCTGCATTAAATGAGGGTAATATCGCGGAGATGAAAACCGGTGAAGGTAAAACTTTAACGTCGACAATGTCCGTTTATTTAAATGCCCTTACTGGTAAAGGTGTTCATGTCGTAACGGTCAACGAATATTTAGCAAGCCGTGATGCGACTGAAATGGGAGAGTTATATAATTGGTTAGGCTTAACGGTTGGTTTGAACCTGAACAGCCTGTCAAAAGAAGAAAAGCGTGAAGCATATGCTGCGGATATTACATATTCGACGAACAATGAGCTTGGTTTTGACTATTTACGTGACAATATGGTGCTTTACAAAGAAGACCGTGTACAGCGTCCGCTTTATTATGCGGTAATCGATGAGGTTGACTCAATTTTAATCGATGAAGCACGTACACCGTTAATCATTTCCGGACAAGCAGGGAAATCTGCACAGCTATATGTACAGTCAAATGCATTTGCCCGTATGTTAAAGCAGGATGAAGACTACAACTATGAAGAATCAACAAAAGGCGTAACGCTGACAGAGCAAGGGATCGAAAAGGCGGAACGTGCATTTGGCATCGACAACTTATTCGATTTAGCACATGTTCGTTTAAACCATGCGATCAACCAAAGCTTAAAAGCACATGCATCAATGCATAATGATGTCGACTATGTTGTGCAGGATGGGGAAGTTGTAATCGTTGACGGCTTTACTGGTCGTCTAATGAAAGGACGTCGCTATTCAGATGGTCTACACCAGGCGATTGAAGCAAAAGAAGGTCTTGAGATTCAAAATGAATCGATGACAATGGCGACCGTTACATTCCAAAACTATTTCCGTATGTACGAGAAACTTTCTGGTATGACAGGTACAGCAAAAACAGAGGAAGAGGAATTCCGCAACATCTACAATATGCAGGTTGTAGCGATTCCTACGAATAAGCCGATTGCCCGTGATGACCGTCCTGATCTAATTTTCGCAACGATGGAAGGCAAGTTCAAAGCAGTTGCGGAAGACATTGCAGAGCGTCACCGTTTAGGTCAGCCGGTACTGGTTGGTACGGTTGCAATCGAAACATCAGAAATCATTTCAAAATATTTAACGAAATTTAAAATTCCACATAACGTTTTAAATGCGAAAAACCATGAACGTGAAGC
Organism: Solibacillus sp. NPDC093137; assembly: GCF_050280445.1. Taxonomy (NCBI): domain Bacteria; kingdom Bacillati; phylum Bacillota; class Bacilli; order Caryophanales; family Caryophanaceae; genus Solibacillus; species Solibacillus sp. NPDC093137. The sequence continues at coordinate 2,097,746 of NZ_JBNNVH010000001.1, read as the reverse complement.
GGAAATTATTTTAAATGCCGGTCAAAAAGGTGCCGTTACGATTGCGACAAACATGGCGGGTCGTGGTACAGATATTAAACCGGGTGAAGGTGTACTTGAAATTGGCGGTTTAGCGGTAATTGGTACGGAGCGTCATGAATCACGCCGTATCGATAATCAGCTTCGTGGTCGTTCTGGTCGTCAAGGGAACCCGGGGGTAACGCAATTCTATCTTTCCTTAGAAGATGAGTTAATGCGTCGCTTCGGATCGGATAAAATGAAGTCGATGATGACAAGACTTGGTATGGACGATACACAGCCAATTCAATCAGGCATGGTTTCAAAAGCAGTAGAATCAGCACAAAAACGTGTTGAAGGTAATAACTTCGATGCGCGTAAACGTCTATTACAATACGATGATGTACTTCGTCAGCAACGTGAAGTGATTTACAAAGAGCGTGAAGAAGTATTGGATTCGGAAAATATGCGTGCATTAGTAGAATCAATGATTTCTCAGGCAATCGAAAATCAAGTGGCCCTTCATACACAAGGTGAAAAGGAAAACTGGACACTGGATGCGTTAGTTGACTATATCGCGGCAAATCTACTGGATGAGGGCGATATTACAAAAGAGCATCTTGAAAACAAATCACCAGAAGAAATGATTGCGTTCATCTCTGAAAAAGTGACAACTCGCTATGATGAAAAAGAAGAAGCGATGACACCGGAGCGAATGCGTGAATTTGAAAAGGTTATTTTACTGCGTTCAATCGACTCGAAATGGATTGATCATATCGATGCAATGGACCAGTTGCGTCAAGGGATTCACTTACGAGCTTACGGTCAAAACGATCCATTACGCGAATACCAGCAGGAAGGTTTCGCAATGTTCGAGGACATGGTCGCAGCAGTACGTGAAGATGTGGCGAAGTATGCATTAAAAGCGGAAATCCGCAGTAACCTGCAACGTGAAGAAGTAGCAAAAGGCCAGGCTGTTAACCCGAAAGAAGAAGGCGTAGCCAAACCGAAAAAACTGCCAACACGCAAAGCCGAAAACATCGGACGCAACGACCCATGCCCATGCGGCAGCGGCAAGAAATACAAATCATGCCACGGCGTAGGCCAATAAAAGCAATAAAACCGAGGTCATTGAAACTATGCTCAATGACCCGGTTTGTTTTTATTATAAATTTTGATTGTAGCTATTTAACAACGAATTTATCTTATTCTTAAACGACACTAGTTGATTGGAGTGGAGGCGGCGACTTCTGCGGGAAAAGCGGGACAGCCGATACACCGCAGGAGCGTAGCGACGAGGAGGATTGGCGCCCGCCCGCGAAACGCGTCCGCCGCAACGGAAATCAACGTTATGAGAAGACCAAACTTTAACACCCAAATACGGAGGAAAATATATGATGGAATTAGCAGATGTGCGTAATGCACTCGAAAATACAGCTACAAAACTAGCGGACTTCAGGGGGTCTCTTTGACTTAGAAAACAAAGAGGCTCGTATCCAGGAACTAGATGAACTTATGCTTGAACCGGAATTCTGGAATGACCAGAACGGTGCACAGGCAATTATTAACGAAAGCAACGGCATTAAAGCAGTTGTCAACGAATACAAAGAATTAGTCGACACACAGGAAAACCTTGAAATGACGCTCGAGCTTTTACGTGAAGAACCAGACACAGAATTGCAGGAAGAACTAGGCAAAGAACTTACTGAATTCCAATCAAAAATGGAAGATTTCGAACTGCAAATGCTGTTATCTGAACCATACGATAAAAACAATGCCATTTTAGAACTGCATCCAGGTGCTGGTGGTACTGAGTCACAGGACTGGGGCTCGATGCTATTACGTATGTATACACGCTGGGCAGAGAAGCGCGGTTTTAAAGTTACGACAATCGACTACTTGCCTGGTGATGAAGCCGGCATCAAATCGGTTACATTACAAATTTCAGGTCATAATGCGTACGGCTATTTAAAAGCGGAAAAAGGCGTACACCGACTAGTACGAATTTCACCGTTCGATTCTTCAGGCCGCCGTCATACATCGTTCGTTTCATGTGATGTTATGCCGGAGTTCAATGATGAAATCGAAATCGATATTCGAACAGAAGATTTAAAAGTCGATACGTACCGTGCAACTGGTGCCGGTGGTCAGCACATTAACACGACTGACTCTGCTGTACGTATTACCCATCTTCCAACAGGTGTCGTTGTACAATGTCAGTCAGAACGTTCACAAATTAAAAACCGTGATGCAGCAATGAAAATGCTGAAATCGAAGCTGTATCAGCTGGAAATTGAAAAGCAGCAGGCACAGTTGGATGAAATTCGTGGTGAGCAGAAGGAAATTGGCTGGGGCTCGCAAATTCGTTCATATGTGTTCCATCCGTATTCAATGGTAAAAGATCACCGTACAAGTGCAGAAACAGGGAATGTAGGCGCCGTAATGGACGGCGATCTCGATGTGTTCATTACTGCCTATTTACGATCAAAAATCTCATATTAAAATCTTTCAGCGATCATCTGGTTGAAAAATTGAAAGCCGTGCCTTAGTAAAAAGCTAAGGCACGGTTTTTTTAGTGAAATTTAAGCTAAGTAATAATTTTCCTCTTGTCAGATTTTAAAAAATATGTGAAAATACATATACGAACAAACGTTCTTATTAATTGGAGGTATTCGGATGCTGCAAATTCCTTCTAAAACGATTCCGTATTATGAGGCTGGGATTTATTTGCCGTTGCTGTTAATTATTCTTGGGAAGGATTACTCAATAGTGGAGCAAAGTCCGTTCAAATTTAAAAATCCCTATTTGCAATTAATCGATGCTGTACGTATCAAAATAGAGCATGACTTAAAAGAAACGAAGGACTATTTTAAACTTCATCAGATGCGCTTAGTGAGAGGCAAGACGGATGATTTGTTTACCGAGTATCATTTTTACTTTGGGGGAATCATGGAGTGTAGAAGATATTCGAATATTCGCCTTCGTAATCAAAGTGAGTTACTTCTTGCTGAATATTTTCAAAAAAACTGATGCTCTTATAAGATCCTATTGCGCTGTAAAAGCAGATATTTATAATACATTGCAGCGCGTACATATTGCTGGTTGAATGATTTCATATTGATATCCAGACTAATCTCAGTATTATCCACAAAAGTTACGAGCGTTTTATCACCGTCTTCACTAATATTAATAATAGGATTCAAGGATAACCAAATATTTTGAGGTGAAAACGGTGAAAATAGCGGGAATAAAATGCACGGATCCCCGAAGTCATAGGCCACCATTATCGGTAACTTATGTTTATTCTCTCCGAAAAAGCTTCTCGCCTGATATTTGCTGGCGTCATAGGAACTTCCATGCAGACGACACGTATCTCGAATAATTTTTAAAGGTTTATACGGAGATGTAGATTGGCCGTATTTGTCCAAAATGGCAGTGTGAATTTTATCTCGATGCTGATAGGACCTCAAACAGAAGGTAGAGTTAGAAATAATGTAATTGGATTTTTGTGTTAAATTACTAATCATTTTGTATCCCCTATCTTTCCTACTTTTTTAATCGCTTAAATTTTCACTATACATCTAAACTACTGCATAATTTGCTAAAAATCAACATTATATTTAGAAAATTCTGTCATATGATAATTTTTCAGAATATATTGCAAATTGTATGATTTTTAACTTATAATGGTTAAAAGAGGTCGAGGTGATATCGATGGATAAATATTATTCGTATACAGACTTTTTAAAAGCGGTTAGTCAGCAGTCCACTGAACATCATGCAGAGAAGCTATTGAATGAAATTTATTTAGATTTATTTATTAGTCGGTTGCAGCGGATGCAACGTATTGAACAATTAAAGCTACTTATCGATACATCGTTAGATCAAAAGAACGAACAAGCATTTCACAGCTATACTACAGAGTTAAAAGAGTTATTGGAAACTGTTTCTTAAAGGCCAACCTATTCAGGTGGCTTTTTTTTATGGGCAAGCAGCGGGTTCCGGTTGTTTTCTAATAAGTGAAAGAAAGTTTCCAATAAAATTAAAATAGTTCTAATAAATTGGTTAGTTTCTAATAAAAAGGATAATTCTTCTAATAAGTGCTAGAGATTTTCGAATAACTGGTCCCAACCTTCAAATAAATCACCAAACTTTTCTAATACCCGCCACCAAAGTTCTAATAAAACCAGCCCATCCAAAAAGACACATAACTGCATTAAATTCGAATGTACGTTCGCAATTTTATCGTAAATTAAAAACGGGTATGTTAAAATAGAAGATAATATAAGCGACAGAAAGGACAATCTGAATATGACAGAAACATTTACAATACAGTCCGCCTATCAGCCTGCCGGGGATCAGCCGGAAGCGATTAAACAGCTCATACAAGGGGTTAAAGAAGGCAAGCGTCACCAGACATTGCTTGGGGCGACAGGTACGGGTAAAACATTTACGATATCCAATGTAATTAAAGAAGTGAATAAACCGACGCTCGTGATGGCCCACAATAAAACACTGGCCGGCCAATTATATAGTGAGTTTAAAGAATTTTTCCCGGACAATGCGGTTGAATACTTCGTCAGCTATTATGACTATTTCCAGCCGGAAGCGTATGTGCCGCAAACCGATACGTACATTGAAAAAGATTCAAGTATTAATGAAGAAATCGATAAATTACGCCACTCGGCAACGACTGCGTTATTTGAACGGAAAGACGTCATTATTATTGCGTCCGTATCGTGTATTTACGGTCTCGGTAATCCGGAAGAATATCGTGAAATGGTCGTTTCCATTCGAACAGGGATGGAAATCGAGCGCAATCAGCTATTGCGGAAACTGGTCGACATTCAATATGAACGGAATGATATTAACTTTACACGCGGTACGTTCCGAGTACGCGGGGATGTTGTCGAAATTTTCCCGGCATCACGTGATGAGCACTGTATCCGTATTGAGTTTTTTGGTGATGAAGTCGACCGGATCCGTGAAGTGGATGCACTGACAGGCGAAATTTTAGGGGATCGTCAGCATGTAGCCATTTTCCCGGCATCCCACTTCGTAACACGCGAAGAAAAAATGAAAGTTGCCATTGAAAATATCGAAAAAGAGTTGGAGGAGCGTCTTGCCGTCCTGCGTTCGGAAGACCGTTTACTGGAAGCGCAACGCTTGGAGCAACGGACAAACTATGATTTGGAAATGATGAAGGAAATGGGCTTCTGCTCAGGTATCGAAAACTATTCGCGCCATCTGACATTGCGTGAAGCAGGGGCAACGCCGTACACATTATTGGATTACTTCCCGGAAGACTTTTTGCTTGTCGTTGATGAAAGCCATGTTACATTACCGCAAGTACGTGGTATGTATAATGGAGACCAGGCACGTAAAGGGGTACTGGTCGAGCATGGCTTCCGTCTCCCGTCTGCCCTGGATAACCGTCCGCTCATGTTTGACGAATTTCAATCGAAAGTAAGCCAGGCGATTTATGTATCGGCAACACCAGGTCCATACGAATTGGAGCATACACCGGACATGGTGGAGCAGATTATTCGTCCGACAGGGCTGCTTGATCCGACAATTGATATCCGTCCTATTGAAGGGCAGATTGATGACCTGATTGATGAAATTCATGAGCGCATCAGTCGTAATGAACGAACACTCGTCACGACATTAACGAAGAAAATGTCCGAAGATTTGTCGAGCTATTTAAAAGAAATGGGCTTGAAAGTCGAATACTTGCACTCGGAAATCAAAACGCTGGAGCGGATTGAGATTATCCGGGAGCTTCGTAAAGGAACATATGATGTGCTGATCGGCATTAACTTATTACGGGAAGGTCTTGATATTCCGGAAGTATCCCTTGTCGCAATTTTGGATGCGGACAAGGAAGGGTTCCTCCGTTCCGAACGTTCACTCATTCAAACAATTGGACGTGCTGCACGTAACTCGAACGGACATGTCATTATGTATGCCAATAATATGACAGATTCGATGACAAAAGCGATCGGTGAAACGAAACGCCGTCGTGAAACTCAAATGGCATACAATGAAAAACATGGTATTACACCGAAAACTATTATTAAAAAGATTCCTGAAATTATCCGTGCTACACAAGCTGCGGAAGGGGAAGAAACATATATTACAAAAGTGACAGGCGGCAAAAAGCTGACGAAAAAAGAGTTGGAGAAGCTTGTTGAGACATTGCAAGTTGAAATGAAAGAAGCCGCAAAAGCGCTTGACTTTGAACGCGCGGCTGAATTACGTGACATGATATTTGAATTGAAAGCAGAAGGGTGAACAATGTGAAAAATACAGAAATTGTCGTACAAGGTGCACGAGCGCATAATTTAAAAAATATTGATGTCACAATTCCACGCGATAAAATTGTCGTTGTGACAGGGCTTTCAGGTTCCGGTAAATCATCACTGGCATTCGATACGATTTATGCGGAAGGGCAGCGTCGTTATGTCGAATCATTGTCTGCATATGCACGACAGTTTTTAGGGCAGATGGACAAGCCGGATGTCGATACAATTGAAGGTTTGTCACCGGCAATCTCGATTGACCAGAAGACGACGAGCCGTAACCCGCGCTCGACTGTCGGGACAGTAACGGAAATTTACGATTATTTGCGCCTGCTTTTTGCGCGTATTGGAAAACCGTATTGCCCGACACATGGGATTGAAATTACATCACAGACGGTTGAACAGATGGTTGACCGCTTGATGGAATATCCGGAGCGCACGAAAATGCAGCTGCTTGCTCCTGTTATTGAAGGGAAAAAAGGAACGCATGTAAAACTGCTGGAAGACTTGAAAAAACAAGGCTTTGTGCGTATCCGTGTAAACGGGGAACTGCGTGATCTCGATGACAATATCGAGCTGGATAAAAATAAAAAGCACACAATTGAAGTAGTTGTGGACCGTGTTGTCGTAAAAGAAGGCAATGAAACACGTTTAAGTGATTCCCTTGAAGCAGCGCTTAGAATTGCGGATGGCCGCGTTCTAGTCGATGTGATCGATCATGAGGAGCTGTTATTCAGTGAGCATCATGCATGTCCGCTTTGCGGCTTTTCGATTGGTGAACTGGAGCCGCGCATGTTTTCATTCAACAGTCCATTCGGGGCCTGCCCTACATGTGACGGGCTTGGAAGTAAGGCAAAGGCCGATATCGACTTAGTCATTCACAACTGGGACTTAACGTTACTTGAAAATGCGATTGCACCATGGGAATCCGTATCGTCCAACTACTACCCGCAGCTGTTGGCATCTGTTTGTAAGCATTACAATATTCCAATGGATGTGCCGGTAAAAGATATTCCTAAAGAGAAAATGGATAAAATTTTATACGGTTCGGGTAAAGAGAAAATTTTATTCGAATATACGAATGACTATGGTAGTGTGCATAAGAAAAATATCGAATTTGAAGGTGTCATCGCGAATATCGAGCGCCGCTTTACAGATTCTTCTTCGGACTATGTTCGTGAATCGATGCAAAAGTACATGACCGAACAGCCTTGTGCTACTTGTAAAGGGCATCGTCTAAAAAAGGAAACATTGGCCGTAAAAATTAAAGACCAGAACATTTCGGAAGCGACACGCCACTCCATTCAGGAAATGTATGAGTTCTTTAGTTCAGTAGAATTAACGGAAAAAGAACGCCAGATTGCGAATTTAATTATTCGTGAAGTTATTGAACGACTGAAGTTCTTATTGGACGTTGGTTTAAATTATTTAACACTTGCACGGTCTGCTGGAACATTATCCGGCGGGGAAGCACAGCGTATTCGACTGGCAACTCAGATCGGCTCCCGTTTAACAGGCGTCCTTTACATTTTGGACGAGCCGTCAATCGGGTTGCACCAGCGTGACAATGACCGGTTAATTAATACGCTTGTAAATATGCGTGACCTCGGTAATACGTTAATTATCGTCGAACATGATGAAGATACGATGATGGCAGCGGATCACTTAATCGATATCGGTCCGGGTGCCGGTGTACATGGCGGTCAAGTCATTGCACAAGGGACACCGAAGCAAGTAATGAAAAACAAAGAGTCGATTACCGGCCAATATTTAAGCGGAAAGAAATTTATTCCGCTGCCGCTTGAACGCCGTAAATCAGATGGCCGAAAAATAAAGATTAAAGGTGCTTCTGAAAATAACTTGAAAAATGTCAGTGTCGATATTCCATTAGGGCAGTTCATCGCCGTTACAGGTGTGTCGGGTTCCGGGAAATCAACATTGGTAAATGAAATCTTATATAAGTCGCTCGCATCAAAACTGAACCGGGCAAAAGTGAAACCGGGTAAGCATAAAACAATAGAAGGTTTAGAACAGCTGGAGAAAGTAATCGATGTGGACCAATCGCCAATCGGCCGTACTCCGCGTTCAAACCCGGCAACGTATATTGGCGTATTCGATGATATTCGTGATGTTTTTGCGATGACGAATGAAGCAAAAGTACGTGGCTATAAAAAAGGTCGTTTTTCGTTCAACGTAAAAGGCGGACGTTGTGAAGCCTGCCGCGGGGATGGCATTATTAAGATCGAAATGCACTTCTTGCCAGATGTTTATGTGCCGTGTGAAGTTTGTCATGGGAAGCGTTATAACCGTGAAACACTGGAAGTGAAATATAAAGATAAAAATATTTCCGATATTTTGGAGATGACGGTAGAAGATGCGTTGGAGTTTTTCGGAAACTTGCCAAAAATCCAGCGTAAACTGCAAACGATTGTCGATGTCGGTCTTGGGTATGTGAAGCTTGGTCAGCCGGCAACAACATTATCCGGCGGTGAAGCACAACGTGTGAAATTGGCATCGGAATTGCATCGTCGTTCAACCGGCAAGTCATTTTATATTTTGGATGAGCCAACGACCGGTTTGCATGCCGATGATATTTCCCGTTTATTGATTGTACTGCAGCGTTTAGTTGAAAACGGGGAGACCGTGCTTGTTATTGAGCATAATCTTGATGTTATCAAAACTGCCGACCATATTATTGATTTAGGTCCTGAAGGCGGCGAAGGTGGCGGTACAATTTTAGCGACAGGTACACCGGAAAAAATTGCCGAAGTGAAAGAAAGTTATACAGGACGTTACTTAAAACCAATTCTGGAACGTGATCGTGAGCGTATGGAATCAAGAATTAAAGAAGCGCAAAATAAATAGATTGAAAAACTAAGAGCGCAAACGAAACTTTTCGTCCTCCCTCCCCGTATAATAACTATATACGAAGCAGAGGGAGGAATTTTTTTATGCAAGAAGAACGTAAACGCATTTTGAAATTAGTTGAAAGCGGTACAATTACGGCAGAAGAGGCGATTGTATTACTGGAAAAATTGTCGTCGGAAAAGGAATCCACTCCATCACAAGCAGCACCAATCGAGCAACCGGTTTTAGAAAAAAAGTATGAGGAAGAGCCGCATAAGGCAGAACCGGTATTTGAAGAACAAAAAGAAAAACGTAAAACATCAGGATTTGAAGATATTTTCGGCAAGTCATTTAACGATAAAGAATTCAATAAAAAAATGGACGAGTTTATGGGCGATATTAAGCAGGATTTATCGCAATTCAGCACACGCATGACAGGATTAGTCGGTGCAGCTTTGTCGAAGTTTAAAGAGCTTGATATCGATACACCGTTCGGAGAAAAAGTAGAATTCACAAAAACGTATGCTTACCCTGTAGCTGATGTTAAAGGGGTAGAGTTGGAAATCGCAAATGGTAAAGTCGATATTGTACGTGCTACGGATGATTTAGTTACTGTGAATGTGACAGGGAAAACACCGTTAAAAGGTACTGAGGAAGAAACGATTGCACAGGCAACGGAAAACATGTCGAAGCTGACAAATGACAAATTATTTATTCAGTCAACAAATAAATTTGCACAAGTGAAAGTACAAGTTGCTATTCCAGAAAAACATTATGATGTAGTCATTGCGAAATTATTAACAGGTAGCGTTTCAATCGAACATATCGACGCGAAGCTTGTTAAAGCGCGTACGCATAACGGTTTAATCCGTCTGGAAAATGCAACATTTGATCATGCAGAACTGCAAACGAGCAATGGTGCAGTAGAAGCCCGTCATATTAAAGGTGAAGATTTGGAAATTGGTACAGCCAATGGACGTATTTACGTTGATGGCGAATTAAATGAAGTCGAAGCTGAATCGATGAATGGACATGTTGTTATCACAACAACAAGTGCAGAAGCGCATAAAATCAAGGCACGTGCACTAGCAGGTTCAGTAGAAATTTATGTTCCGAAAACAGTCGCACTGGATGGTCAGGTTTTCTCAAACTTCGGAAAAGCAGATATCGGTTTAAGTGATGTACTGGTTACAGAAGAAGAGGAGCAATTCCTGTCAAAATCAGTCCGTTTCACAAAAGAACTGGAAGGTGCGAAACTCCTGAAGTTAGTAGGGGAATCTCGCACAGGAACAGTACTAGTACGTTATACACTGCAATAGGGGTAGGATTTACCAGGGTTTCGGTAAACTCAAAGCAACAACAAACGCATTAATAAAATCAGGCATCCATCTTCTTATAAAGAATTTGGATGCTTTTAATTTTGTTTTCCGCCAAATCTCCAATTAAAAGTCACAAACTGCCGCATTCCTACATAGAAAAATGTAATTTCTAAAAAACCACCTATAAATACCATAATAATCCAAATACTGAGAAGGGTTTTCACTGAAAACGTCGAATAATTAAAAATAGTGTAGAGTATTTTATTATATTAAGAACATTTCATACTTTAACAAATACATTACGAAAACCAAAAAATAAGTGTATTTCTATGAAAATTTAGCGACAATTGATTTCTTTTAATGTTGTCATGGCGGTGCAGAGAGTTTGAAAACGAGGCGGGGCTTACATTGAAAAGAAAATGTAATAAAATTTGAGCCTGAAAATGCTATAATGGGTAAGACTAAAATTTAAAATACTAGATATTGAGCTTAGGTGGTTTCGTGAATGATTGAAATGAATAATGTAGTGAAGAAGTATCCTAATGGGGTCGTCGCCGCAAACGGGATTACGGTTCATATAAAAAAGGGTGAATTTGTGTATATAGTTGGCCCGAGTGGAGCAGGTAAATCGACATTTATTAAATTGATGTACCGTGAAGAAAAACCGACTTCCGGCGATGTCATCATTAATGGCATTAACTTGAGAACGCTAAAAAATAATCGCGTACCTCATTTACGCCGTCATCTTGGTGTCGTCTTCCAGGACTTTAAATTATTGCCGCGCTTAACAGTATATGAAAATGTAGCGTTCGCGATGGAAGTAATTGAAGAACAGCCAAGTGTCATTCGTAAACGGGTAATGGAAGTACTCGAACTGGTGGGGTTAAAGCATAAAGTGCGAATGCTGCCGAATGAGCTGTCAGGTGGAGAACAGCAACGTGTTGCAATTGCCCGCTCGATTGTGAACCGTCCGAAAGTGATGATTGCGGACGAGCCTACAGGAAATTTAGACCCGGAAACATCGTGGGAAATTATGAATATTTTTGAGGAAATCAATCGCCAAGGTACGACGATTTTAATGGCAACACATAACCGTGAAATCGTAAATACTGTGCGTAAAAGAGTTATTGCCATTGAAGGCGGAATGATCGTCCGTGATGAGTACGGAGGTGACTACGGCTATGAAAACTAGAACAATTGCCCGTCATTTCCGTGAAAGTTTTAAATCATTAGGCCGTAACAGCTGGATGACACTCGCTTCAATCAGTGCTGTAACGGTCACATTATTATTGGTCGGTGTATTTGCAGCGATTATGATGAATTTAAACAAAGTCGCTTCCGATTTGGAAAACGATGTTGAAATTCGTGTCATGATCGATATTATTCCGGAAGCGGAAGAAGCGAAACTGGCAGAAGAACAGCTTCTTGACGAGATTCATAATATGCCGGATGTCGAGGAAGTTACATATTCTTCAAAAGAACAAGAATTAAGCAAGTTAATCAAAGATTTTGGCGATGAATTAAGTTTATTCGAACAGAACAACCCGTTATACAATGTATTGTATGTCAAAGCTGTCGATCCTTTGAAAACAGCTGATGTCGCAAAACAGATTGATAGCTTAGACAATACTTTTGAAGTAAAATATGGCGAGGGTAAAGTAGAAAAACTATTTAACTTCTTAGAAATCGCTCGTAATGTTGGACTCGTATTGATTTTAGGACTGCTGTTCACAGCGATGTTCTTAATCTCTAATACAATTCGCATTACGATTATTGCACGTAAAGATGAAATTGAAATTATGAAGCTTGTAGGGGCTACAAATTCTTTCGTCCGCATTCCATTTGTATTGGAAGGAATGTGGCTTGGTTTGATTGGATCTATTATTCCAGTCGCAGCCGTTACAATTGCTTATTACAATATTTATGATTTATTGGCACCTCGATTAAAAGGGGAATTATTCCAATTGTTAGAAGTAACACCACTTATGTACCAGGTGAATGGTTTAATTATTTTCATCGGGATGTTCATCGGTATATGGGGAAGTTTCATGTCAGTTCGTAAGTTTTTAAAAGTATAACTTCTTTCAGCGACTGTCACACATTGCCAAGGCAAAATTGACAATGACGAAAATAGTGGGAAGTGGCTCGTTTTGAGACAAAAAGAGCCACTCTTACCCATGCATTTAGGGGGAAAAGTTTTTGAAGAAGCTAACGACGCGTTCATTTAAAACCATTGCAGCAATACTTGCGCTAGTGCTATTTGTTCAAATACCGGCAGCATCTGCAGCAACATTAGATGAACTGAAAAAAGAGCGCAGTCAACTCGAAGCAGAAAAGAAATCTATAAATAAATCACTTGAACAAAAATCGAATGAGATTCAAACAAACCAAAACAGACAGCAAAAAATCATTTCACAACTAGAGCAACTTGGTGCAGAAATTAATGAAACGAACCATAAAATTGCCGTTGTCGAATTGGATATTGAAATTGCAAACGAAGAAATTTCTATTTTAGAAGATGAAATCGCAGAATTAAAAGAGAAGATCGAACAGCGAAATGAGCTATTGCGTGAACGTGCTCGCGCGATTCAGTCATCAGGTACAGTAAGTTACCTTGACGTATTGCTTGGAGCAAATAGTTTCGTAGACTTTATCGATCGTTTTTCTGCTGTAAGCACACTTATGGACGCTGACCGTCAAATTATGCGTGAGCAAAAAGAAGACCAGGAAAAGCTTGAAGTTCAAAAGCTGGAGCTTGTGAAGAAAAAAGAAAACCTTGAAGCGAATAAAGCGAAATTAAAAAGTTTGATGGCTTCATTAAATCAACAAAAGAAAGAAAAGAAAAAATTAGTAGCAGAGCTTGAAAAAGAAGAAGCGAAACTACGATCTGAGAAAACAGAACTTAAAGCTGAATACGATGATAAAGTAGAATTAAGTAAAGAGCTGGAAGAGAAGTTTCTTAAAGAACAGCGCCGATTAGCGGAAGTTGCCCGTCAAAAGGCATTGGAAGCTGCGGCTACTAAAAAGAAAAAACAAAACAGCAGTAGCAATAGTGCTGTAAGTTCCGGAAACTTGCCGGTTGTTTCGGCAGGAAATTGGACAAGACCTGCAGCAGGCCGTTTTACATCAGGGTTCGGCAGACGTGATATTGGTCCAATCGGAAGTAAAAATCACTTAGGAATTGACATTGCCAACTCAATCGGTACACCGGTTGTTGCAGCAGCTGATGGTGTTGTTTCGTATGTTGGTTCGATGAATGGTTACGGTAACGTAGTAATGGTTACTCACTCGATTGAAGGACAATTATTCACAACAACGTATGCCCATTTAAGCGGATTTAACACGAGTGTTGGGGCATCAGTTTCAAAAGGTCAGCAAATTGCACGACTTGGGAATTCAGGTAACTCAACAGGACCTCATGTACACTTTGAGATCCATGTCGGTGAATGGAACGGCAGTCGTTCAAACGCCGTAAACCCATTAAATTATATTTCACTGTAACATAGAGAAAAGACCAAACTTAAATTAAAGTTTGGTCTTTTTATTTGTGTACGAAGAAGGGTTGGGAGAGTTACCGTTATATAATTTATAGCAATTTTTCCCGCTTTCTTTAGCCTCGTATAGGGCAATATCTGCTTTTTTTATTAAACTGGATTCAGTAAAATTCAATTGACTAGATGCCGTTGCGATTCCCATGCTTGTTGTAACCGTTAAGGTATGCCCGTTCAGTTTCCATGGCTGCTGGATAGCGTGGTTGATTCTTTCTGCAATTTCTATTGCATTATAGCTTTGAATGTTTGAGAGTAGAATAACAAATTCATCTCCGCCTAATCTTGCTACCATGTCATGATCACGGATAGTTGATTTAATACGAAAACCAAATTCTTTAATAACCGCATCTCCTGTATCATGGCCATAAGTATCGTTAATCAGTTTAAAATGGTCAATATCTAAAAGTATTAGAGCAAGAGGTGTATTATTTGTTAGAAACTGCTCTTTTGCAAACGCAAATTGTTCTTTAAAAAATAAACGATTTGGAAGATCTGATAAACTATCGTGATAAGCAAAATATTTCAATTTGGATTCATATTCTCTTCTTAAGGTAATGTCTCTAGTGAGTACAACCAGATGCTGAAAAGTATTTTTTTGGTTGAACACGGGATTTCCGATGGATTCACACCAAATCATATCTCCTTTAGCATTTTTTTGTCTAAATTGAATAGTAAAAGGTTCACCTGAACTGATCGAATTACGGACAGTTTCTACTAAACGTTCTTGATCATCTGTATGGACATTATGAAGGAAACTTTTCTTAAGATATTCCTGATGGTAGTAACCTAATATATTTTTATAAGATGGGGAAACATATGTAATTTCTCCATCTTTATTAACAAGTGTAATTAAGTCATGAGCATTCTCTGCAATAATACGAAAACGTTTTTCACTTTCTTCCAGCTTGTTAATGCTCTGTAACTGTTCAGTGATATCTTTCAAAATTCCGTATAATCCAATGATTTTCTCATCGATCAAAAGCGGAATGATTTTAAAAATGATGTTAATTTGCTCGCCATTTTTATTTTTAAAGATTAAATCTCCACTTTGATTAGTTCCTTTAAGTGCTTCGCTTATCAAATTATCAAAGTTGCCGGTATCTTCTTTGTCTAATAACTCTTTAAGTGGTTTTCCAAATAATTCTTTTATTTTATAACCGGTAATATGTTCAGTCGCTTCATTTCCATCTGTAATATAACCCATTTTATTTAAAATAAAAATGCCGTCTGTATTATGGAAAAATAAAGAATGATAACGCTCATTACTTTCAGCCAGTCCACTTATCATTTCCATTGCATCTGAAAGCGCATTTCTTTCATGTGTAATATCGCGTACAACCGCTATGATTCGATCAACTTTACCTTTTTCATCATAAAAGGGGCTTAAATCGGTTTCGGCATAATACTTTTTACCATTCTCTTCGTAAACATCTTCATAAGTATAGCTTTTTTGACTTTCAACAACTTTGCTGTATTGCTTATATAAAAATATTGCCTTTTCCTTTGGTTCAATATCCATAATGCTTGAGCCAATAATCTGGTTAGACAAATTTAAACGTTTCATTGCAGCGGTATTAATAAACTGAAAACGAAAATCATTGTTTACAACTTTAAGAATAAAGACCATATCTTTAATACCGTTCATTAAAACTTCTTGATAAAATTTCTCCATAAAAGTTCCCCTTGTTTTAACTGGACTAAAATTTATTTCTTCTGAAGTAAGTATGGGCATCTTCATAGATAAATTCAGTGTTTGGAATTTTTTCATTATTCCTAATTATGGTACTTAATTTATTAATAATAGAAGCTAATCGATTTTCCGTCAATTGATTCACTTTAATGGGTACTCCGTAAGAATAGACTTCCGCAAACTCTTCATTTATCCATCTTAACTCGCTATTTAATTCAAATTCCTCATCCAGAAGGGTGAAACTAATATGAAATTTCATATCCATATTGATGGGAAGTTTTAAATTTGATAATATATTCAAACCGCCAAGGCTTATATTTCTAATCAAAATAGGAGTTTTACCTAATTGGACCGGTTTACCGTTCAGTTCAACTATAGATAAGTTACCCGGTATAGGAAACGGGAATTCCAGTCGGAAAAACTTTCTTCGCTCTTCAATAATTTGCGTAGTATTTGATTTTAGCGGTTTTAAATAGCCACTTACTAGAATTTTTTCAAATTGATCGATTTTAACGGGTTTTGAAAATAGGTAACCTTGAATAATGTCACAATCAATTTGTTTCAGGAAATTTAATTGTTCAAGTTCTTCTACACCTTCAGCAACGATATTTAATTCCAACAATTTCCCTAAGTGTAATGTAGCCGAGATGATGGCATTATCAATTTCATTTTTGTAATGGATATTTTGAATAAATAGTTTATCTATTTTGATTGTGTCGGGTTTAAATTGACGTATCGAAGCAAGTGAGGCATAGCCTGTACCAAAATCGTCAATGGCAATTCGTATACCCATCTCTTTTAGCCGTTGAATAATGGAGTAAGTTCCTATTTCGGAATTTACTATCGTATTTTCAGTAATTTCAAATTCAAGAAATTGTGGTTCAATTTGATACTTCTCAATTTGAGCTTTAACAAAATCAAATAAATCGGTTTTCATAAATCGAATTGGTGGAATATTTATAGCAATCGGTTTAAGGGGCAATCCTTTTTCCTTCCACTCATGTAAATAAAGACAGACTTTTTCAATGACCCAATCGGTAATTATATTAATCATATGGTTTTCTTCCGCAAGTGGAATAAATTCTCCCGGAGAAATCATACCCCACTCTTTATGATTCCAGCGTATTAATGCTTCAGCTCCATATAGTTTTCCATGTTTCGGTTCAACTTGCGGCTGAAAGTATAATTCAAACTCTTCATTTATAATTGCTTTACGCATGTCACGATCTAAAACATATTTTTTATAAGAAGAAATGTCCGCTAAATGAGAGGAGAGTTGATAGGTGTTTCGGCCTTCTTTTTTGGCTTGATAGAGGGCTGTATGTGCATTTTCCAATAAAACATTTTTCTCTTTACCTTCCTCTGGGAAAAAGGTAATGCCAATACTGGTAGAAATATTTATTTCATAGCCTTGAATGATAAAAGGCTCGCAAATTTTATGGATAATGTTTTTGGCTAACTCGTACACGTTTTCTTTGTCGTCATAATTTTTAATAATCATTATGAAATCGTTACTGCTTAAACGTGCTAAATAGCCGTCTTTCGGCAACAGTTTGCCAAAGTTATTGGCAATAAACTTCAATGCCTGGTCACCGATTGAATAGCCTAATGAACCGTTAATAATATTAAAGCGATCTAAATCTAAACAGAGAACTGCAAAACCTTCATCATATTTACACATATTATCGAGTTGTTCAAAGAGTGATTTCTGATTGGGAAGTCCTGTTAGTGCATCGTAATTTGCTAAATAATCTAGTTGTGCTTTCAGTTCCATTTCTTGAGTAATATCTGTAATTAGTCCAAAAACATTTGAAATTTCCCCGTGTATATTGATTTCCGGGACCACTTCTTCCAAAAGCCATTTAATTTTGCCGCTTCCACTAATAAATTGGTATATAGTTTGTAAACTTTCTCCAGCCTCTACTTTTTTTATCGCACTATCTAGTTGGGAAACAGAATTTGGATGGACCATTTCATACCAAGTTTCCGGATTATCGTACAATTTAGAGATTGGAATATCGACTATAGTTTCCAATCCTTTAGAGGCAAATACAAAACTCCCGTCACTGGCATCGCGAACCCAAATACCCGATGAAAGATTATTGAAGATTTTTTTGTAGTTTTCGTTTTGTTTTACTATTTGATTTTCCAGTTCAATTTGCTGAGTTATATCCCTAATAACACCGATAATTTTATAAGGTTTTTGATCCTCAAATAATACTTCAGCACGAACTTTAATAAACTTTATCTCGTTAGTCTTACCGTGATAAATCCTAAATTGATTTGTATAGTTTTTTCCAAATTTAATTGCTTCATTAATTTTTTGATAGGCATGTTCGTAATCATCTGGATGAACTAACATATAAGGATCACCCATATGCATATATATATCAGGTTCTAGTCCAAAGATATGATAAAAGTTTTCTGAACAAAATAAATGATCGTTTTCAATTAAATACTCCCAGCTTCCTATTTTTGCAATCTGCTGGGCATGCTTTAAATGATTTTTATGTGATTCCAACTGTTCCGTTAAAATAATCTGATCCGAAACATCAATAGCGCTTAAATAAACTCCCTCTACTACTTGATCAATTGTTATAGGGATTAAAGTTAGGGCTAGCCTTGATTTTTGATTGTTATTATTTTTTATTTCAATCATGCACTTTTCGGAATTGCCACTTAATGTTTGTTTGAAAACATCCGATAAAATTTTAAATGTAGGTTCAGTTAAAACAGTTTGGAAATCCTTTAATGTATTTACCGTTTTCCCAAAAAAAGAACTTACTCTTTTATTATCTGAAGTGATTATTTCTGCATTATTTGAAAAGATAAAAATAAAGTCAGGATGATTATCTACAATAGACGTAAAGTAATTTAACAGCTCATTATTTTCCGTTTTGATATTAGCATAATTTTGGATAGACTCACTCTTAGTAAAAAATTGTTTAAATTTATTTATTTTATTATCATTATTCATAAAATCCCCCTTTAAATTCTTGATTTAACGATACGACCTGTATACAAATAGTATTGATAAAAAACTCTGTGATAAAACGAATTAATATGCCTGTTATTTATTAAGTATATGTACATATAAAAATTCAAAAATTCAACTGTCTAATAGGCTTTCATTGATAATTACGGGACTATTGTATTAAGACTATGTATTTAGAACAAAATATGTATATTTTAAATACCCGTTTTTTTTTATAAATAATCACATTTGGTAAAATTAAATTTGTTTTTAAATGATTCATTAGATTATTAAATCAATGACGATTCAAAAGAAGTTTTTCCAGTTTGAATAATTACCTGAAAGTTATGATAATGTACTAATAGGAAGAAATAGTGGGGTGATGTGGATGAAAAAAAATATTGGAATCGGTATTATTTTAGTGCTTGTCATCACAATGCTTGGCACTTACATAAAAGCTGAAATCAATCAAAGTACGGCAATCAACGAAAATGCAATAGGAAAAGAAGTTGAACTGGGCGAAGAAGTGGGCCTCCAAAAAGGTCAGTTTGCACCGGATTTTACATTATATAATTTACAAGGCGAGCCACTGACACTTTCTGAGCTGAGAGGAAAGCGGGTCGTGCTGAATTTCTGGGCAACGTGGTGTCCGCCTTGCGAAGCTGAAATGCCGCATATGCAAAAATACTACGAAAAATACCGTGAAGAAGACAATGTGGAAATTGTCGGTGTCAATATGACGTATGCAAACGAAAAACTGGAGCGTGTGGAGCAGTTTTTAAAAAGCTATGAGATCACATTCCCGATCGTACTAGAACAAACAGAAGCAGTCGCCTATCAATATGAAATTATAACAATGCCGACAACGTACATGATTGATACAGAAGGGAAAATACAAAAGCAAATCATTGGCCCGCTGGATTTGGATGCATTGCGTGAAAATGTCATGCAACTAGATTAAGCTTGGAGAATGCGCAGACCGGCATCTTAAATATCTTCATTTTGTGACGTTTAAATTCGACTTTATAAGTATGATTCTTTCATTCACTTCATAAATTTTATGGAACGGAGGAGAATTCGTGCGGAAAAGTCGGATTTTTTTATTAATTGTTGTAATGGTGTGTATCGGTGTAATTGTTTATGGTGTTATGAAAATCAAGGCGCAGCCAAAAGAGGAACAGGCGGGTTTTGCGGTAGTCAATGAACTGCATGAGTTAATTACGAGCGAATCAGTTTATGATGTCAACTCTGAAAAATTGGTGGAAGGTGCACTGCGAGGGATGGCAAATGCAATAAATGACCCCTACAGTACTTATTATTCGGAGCAAGAAGCAGCATTACATAAACAGACGCTCGCAAGTGAACGAATCGGCATTGGTGTGGAATTGGCAGAAGCAAATGGTAAGATTATCGTCGTAGCTCCTATTAAAGCATCGCCTGCAGAAAAAGCGGGTATTCGACCATTGGATGAGCTTATACAAATTAATGAAGTGCGACTTGACGGAAAATCTATGGGGGAAGTTCGTAAGCTGATGTATGGTAAGGAAGGGGAAGCTGTGGAGCTTGTCATTTATCGACCGGAAATGGATCAGCATTTAAAGTTAGTCATGAAAAGAGAACGTTTGAAAAATGATACGGTGGAAGCTGAAGTTCTCGAAGTAGAAGGGAGAAAACTTGGCTATATAACGATCAATCTTTTTGGTGAAAAAACAGCAGACGAATGGAAAGAGGCTCTCGATGAGGTAATTAAGGAGGAAGTGGAAGGGTTAATTATTGATGTGCGGGACAATCCAGGTGGCTATTTACATAGTGTTGCCCAAATGATGAGCATGTTCGAGCAAAAAGAAAAAATCTTTGCGTATATGCAAAATCATGATGGTGTAACAGAGCCACTGAAAACAAAGAAAGTGGAACAGTTCCAGCCTTACGCAAATTGGTTGCGTGACACGCCTTTAACTCTTATCCAAAATGAAGGAAGCGCATCAGCCAGTGAAGTGTTTGCAGGTGCCCTACAGGACTGGAAACGTTCGGTCATTATTGGAGTGACGAGCTTCGGTAAAGGAACGGTCCAACAAACATGGGATCTTCAAAACGGCGGAGAAGTAAAGTTATCAACGAACAAATGGCTTACCCCTTCTAAAAAGTGGATCCATGATGTAGGAATAGAGCCGGATGTCGAAGTGACACAGCATCCTCTATACAGTGTGGAAACAAAAATACTGAAAGGGCGCTATGAAGAGGGAGAATACAGTGAAGAAATTGCCTACAGCCAGCGTATTTTAAGTGAGCTGGGCTACGCTATCAGCCGGACAGATGGATTCTTTGATAAGGATACAGCTCAGGAAGTAGAAAGCTTCAGACACAAGCATGATATTGCAGAAGGAAGCTATATGGATGAAGTATTTTTCAATGAATTAACGAAAGAACTGCAAACATTCAAACAGTCTAAAGTTAACGACATGCAGCTGCAGATGGCGATTAGTTATATTATGCATCAGTTTGAATAAGGGATAGTGGAAAAGATATTGAAAGCTCGTTTCTTAACGAAATGGGCTTTTTTTATTTGATTAACATTTTATTTAAAAGCGAACTGAAAAAATTCCACCTTATTTACCTCCTCCATAAATCTCCGAATCTCTCACCATGCCTTTATTTCATTTCCGGTACAAATGGGACTACGCATTCCGTAAAGGATTTGGTACAATTATTCGTACGGTAGGTGAGAATATGGATGGAACAGTTTTGATTGAAATTTTAAAAGGGATTGGCCGATTTTTTATAAATCCTTTGTTTTATATCGCCATCATTTCCGCAGTTTATTTAGGATATCGCCGAGTGAAGCGCGAACGAAGGTATTTTAACCGACGGATACTAGGTGGCTGGTCCGAGCTGAAAAATATGCTTGCGATGGGCTTTATGCTGTCCGTTATTATTTCCTTATTTAGTCTTGTAATAGGCTTAACAGTATCACTCGAATTATTGACAATTGTATTTATTGTAAGTTTCGTAGGTTTGATCATTTATATGTATCAATTATTATCGCCGGCAATTGTTATGGCGGTTGCTTTTTGCGGGATCGTTTGGATGCAATGGCAAGATTGGTCATATACAATCGGAACTATTGAATTGGCAGGGAGAAATGTTACGGACGATCTTGTTATGACCGTTCCGATTATGACAGGACTCTTGCTGATGGCAGAAGGAATTTTAATTCGCCGGTATGGTGCCCGTTTTGCTTCACCGATTGTTGAGAAAACAAAGCGTGGATTAAATGGAATAGGCTATTTTAGTAAACAGCTTTGGATTTTGCCTGTCTTTACGATTATTCCAGGTGAAGGCATTCAAAATTTTGCGCCTTATTGGCCACAGTTTACGGTCGGAGCAGAACAGTTTTCGATCATCGTTTTCCCGTTTATTATCGGATTCCAGCAAATGGTGCGTCAAAAGCTGCCGATGAATGTTTATCCTCAAATGGGACGTTCAATTATTATGATCGGGCAATTTGTGCTGATCGTCGGATTGGCTGCATATTTTCTGCCGGTACTTGGTGCTGCTGCATTAGCATTAGGTGCGATTTCACGCACAATTATCGGCATTCATTATAGTCGTTCAGAAGACCGCAATAGTTATGCTGTTGTACGGAGTGATAAAGGTGTGATGATTGCCGGCATTTTACCGGATTCTCCTGCAGAGAAAATGGGACTTGTTGCAGGTGAGATTATTAAGCGTGTAAATGGACAAGATGTTTTTACAGAAGAAGATTTGTATAAAGCATTGCAGATCAATGCTGCCCATTGTCGTTTGGAAGTGCTTGATCATTCAGGCGAATTGCGTCTTGCCCAGCATGTTGTCCATCGTGATGATAATCACAAAATCGGGTTATTAGTTGTTAGTTAATTTCAAAAGAATCTCGGTAATGCGAGGTTCTTTTTTTTGGCTGAAACGGGTATAAACAAATTATGTTAAGATTAAATTGTACTAGACAGCATTGGATAACTTCAGGAATTTTTATCGTTTTTGGTAGGGGTGATTGATTTATGTTAGATTGGCTGACAATCGATAATTTAGAAACAATTGTAGAGAAATATAAGTTATTAGGTCCTTTTTTCGGAATTTTATTAACATTTTTAGAATCATTTATACCGATATTGCCGCTGTTCGTAATAATTATTGCCAATGCCGCAGCATACGGTTTATTTTGGGGATTTTTACTGTCCTGGCTTGGAACGGTAGCAGGATCATACATGTTCTTCCTCATGATTCGCATGTTCGGAAAGTACCGTCTCTTCCGCCGGATTAAAGAACAGAAACAAGTAAAAAAACTGATTAACTGGGTGGATATTAGAGGATTTACCCCATTGTTTGTGCTGCTGTGCCTGCCGTTTACACCTGTTGTCGTTGTCAATACGGTTGCTGGTTTATCCAATATAAAAAAGAAATATTACTTTTTGACACTCCTTATTTCAAAACCCATTTTAATCTTTTTAATTAGCTATTTAGGCAGTGATTTGCGTGATATTTTAACCTCTCCTGTAAAACTTATTATTTCAGCTGTCATTATTTTAATCATTTGGGGAATCGGAAAATTGATTGAACATATTTTAAATAAGCGTGTGGAAAGAGATTTGCGAGAGATTGGAAAGCTACGAAAACATAAATAAATTCTACGAGTCTTGTCTTTTAACAAATTGTGAAAAGACAGGGCTTTTTTGTATGATTGCAATTAATGCGCGAACATGTATTCTTATATTATAATAGAAGAAAGAAATAAAAGTGAGGTGGGATTTGTGACGTTACGAGTTATATCAGGACGGGCAGGCACGGGAAAAACAACATTGATTCACCGTGAGATTGTTGAAGATTTAAAAACAAATATATTTGGACATCCAATTTTTTTATTAGTTCCTGACCAAATGTCGTTTACAGCGGAATATGAGCTGACGACGAATTATGACATTGAAGGAATGATGCGTGCACAGGTAATGACATTCAAACGGCTTGCCTGGTTTGTGCTGCAAAATGAAGGCGGTATCGCCCACGAACGCATTGACGGCACAGGGTACCGCATGCTGTTGCGACGTATTTTGGAAGAACATCAGGAAGAATTCCTACTATTTAAACGAGCGGCAGGTAAACCTGGTTTTACGAAGGAAGTCGAGCAGATTTTAAAGGAATTCAGTCAATATCATATCGATGTGGAAACAATCGACCCGCTAATCGAATCATTAAAATTAAACGGTGCAAGTGAAGTACTGCTTCATAAATTGCATGATCTGAATATTATTTTAAAGCAGTTGCATGAGCGAATCGGGACAGATTATATTGATGGCGATGGCTATTTTCCACTGTTAATTGAGCGCATTCCGAAAATGGAAAGCTTGCGCGATACCCACATCTATTTGGATGGGTTTGTTTCATTTAACGGACAGGAATTTGCCATTTTAAAAGAGCTTCTTATTTATGCAAAGCGTGTCACAATTGTTCTCCCGATGGAAAACCCAGAAATGGATTTACTCGAAGGATCGGTATTTTACAGAGCTGCGGTGACGTACGACAAAATAAAGAATGAGCTGCAAAAATTACGTTTCGAACGAGGAATTGATATTGAAGAGGAGGCGCGTGTTCATTTAGAAGTAAACTACCGTGCGACAAATCGGGATTTACTGCATATTGAACATTGCTTCGACAAAATTACGGATACACCAGTCGAATCAACGGGACATACGAAAATATTGGAAGGTGTAAACCCGCGCGCAGAAGTGCAAGGTATTGCCCAGGAAATTAAACAGCTCGTTCTGGAAAAGGGGCTTCGCTATAAAGATATCGGGATAATGTACCGCCAGGCGGATGTATATGATGCGATTATTGGAACGACCTTTACCCAATACGAAATTCCGTTTTTCTCAAATGAGAAGCGTGCGATGCTTTACCATCCGCTTATCGAATTCAGTCGATCCGTACTGGAGATTATTACGACAAACTGGAAATACGAGCCGGTTTTCAGAAGTATTAAAACCGATTTGTTTTTCCCTTACGGAGCCAATTTAGTCGCAATGCGTGACAGAGCGGATATTTTAGAAAACTTCGTCATCGCAAAAGGAATTGTCCATGACCGCTGGATGAAAGATGAAGTATGGCATTATCGCCGTTTTAAATCACTGGAAAAAGTAAATGCCGTTCAGACAGAGGACGAGCTGGAGCATGAGCAACTTTTAAAATCCGTCCGTGACTTAATCCGGGAGCCGGTACTGGCATTGCAGAACCGGTTGAAAGGCAAAAAAACAGGCCGTGAAATTGTAGTGGCACTGTATGAGTTTATGGAGCGGCTTGATATTTATAAGAAGCTGCTAAAAATGCAGGAACAGGAAGAGCAGGCCGATTCACTCCATCAGTCATTGGAGCATGAACAGGCTTGGAATGGCTGGATCCATATTTTGGAGCAATTTGACCTTATGTTCGGTGATAAAATTATGCCGTTGGAAGAAGTAGCGCAAATTTTGGATGAAGGCTTTGAAACACTTGAGTTTGCAAGTGTCCCGCCGACATTGGATGAAGTGACTGTTTCGACTGTCGAGTTTGCACGTTTTGACAATAAAAAGGCAATTTTCGTAATCGGTGTTAACGACGGAGTATACCCGATGCGTATGGAAGCGGGAGGACTGCTGTCTGATGACGAGCGTGAAACATTTGAGAAAATCGATGTGGAATTGGCCCCGGGTATAAAAAGCAGGCTTCTGCAGGAAAGTTTCCTATTTTACCGGGCGATTTCTTCATCGACACAATATTTATATATTACGTATGCAAATGCAGACGAGGAAAGTAAAAGCAAGCTTCCATCGCTTTATATTAACCGCCTGCACAGCATGTTTGAGATTACCGAAAACCAGGGTACCCCCGAGGAAAAAACGGTTCGCACACTGCCACATCGGCAAATTGCAATGGACCCGCTTGATGAACTCCAAAAAGATAATGTGCTCAATTATTTACAGCATCCGTCACCGGCAATCGGCTTCTTAATGACCCAGCTGAAGCAGGCACAGCACGAGCGACGTCCGCTTACCGAAGAATGGGCGGCGTTAAAAGCATTTTATGAACGGGAACAGCGATGGAAAGATGTACTGAATATCGTGGAAAAACCTTTGTATACGACGAATGAAGCAGAACCGCTAACGGAAGACGTAGCGACAGCATTGTACGGGGAAGACTTTTTGGCAAGTGTATCGCGTATTGAGCGCTTTTACAGCTGTCCATATTCACATTTTGCATCCTATGGACTGAAACTGCAGGAGCGTACGGAATTCAAGCTGGAAACATTCGCGATGGGCGATCTGTTCCATGAGGCAATCCGGACAATTTTATCCGAGAAAGAGCCATCGATCCCGCTTACGACATATGTAGCGTGCTATAAAAAGGCGGATGAAACCATTTCAAAACTGGCGGATTATTTCTCGTACAGTATTTTAAAAAGCAGTCACCGCTTTGAATATATTAAAACGAAACTTGTGAAAATCGTGGCACGTACAATTTATGCGCTCATTAATCAAAGTGAGCTGTCGAAGTTTAAAGCGATTGCCCATGAAAAGCCGTTTGGGAAGCGCGACGACAAAAATACGGAACAGGATGACCGCAACCCGCTGGAAGCATTGAAAATCGATCTGGAACATAACCGGAAAATGTATGTACGCGGGCAAATTGACCGTATTGATGCATATAAAGATGCGGAAAATCTGTATTTGCGTGTTATTGATTATAAATCTAGCGGTCGCAAGCTTGATTTTACCGAAGTATATAACGGGATTTCGCTGCAGCTGTTGACATATTTAGATGTAGCGATGAAAAATATTCCGATTATCGCACGTGAAGGAAAGTTCATCCAGGACTTATCGGAGCTGGAGAATATCATTGTCCAGGCGGCTGGGATGTTCTATCTGCATGTGCATAATCCGCTAATTCCTACAGAAGATTATGAGCAGTATGATCGCGTGGAAAGTTTACGTCAGGAGAAGTTCAAGTTAAGCGGCTATATGGTAAAAGATGTGGAAGTGGCACAACTGATGGACAAGTCACTTGAGCCGAGTAAAACATCCATTATCGTACCGGCAGCGTTTAAAAGCGGAGAGAACCCTGAATTTAACAGCCGTTCCTCAAAAGTGATCGAACAAGACCAGATGGAAAACCTGCAGGAATTTGTACACTATAAATTCCGTCAGGCGGGCAATGAAATTTACCGTGGTAATACAGAAATTAAGCCGTACAGCCTGGGTAATCAAAAAGCTTGTACGTATTGCAGTTTTAAATCGGTTTGCCAGTTCGACCAGTCTGAAACAGGCAACAGCTTTAATGAAATCAAGAAACAGCCGGAACAGGAAGTATTTGAAAATATTAAAAAGGTGGTATGTGCAGATGACAATTCCAGAGAAGCCGAGTGATGTTCAATGGACAGATGTGCAGTGGAAAGCCATCTACGCAACCGGTCATGACATATTAGTATCCGCAGCGGCCGGTTCAGGAAAAACGGCGGTATTGATCGAGCGACTGATCCAAAAGATATTAGCGCCTGAAGACAAGCGCATAGATGTTGATGAGCTGCTCGTCGTAACGTTTACAAATGCCTCGGCTGCGGAAATGCGCAACCGTATGGCAGAAGCGCTTGAAAAGGAGCTTGCCCAAAATCCGAGCAACCAATTTTTGCGCCGTCAGTTAAGTTTATTGAACAAAGCGCAAATATCCACGCTTCATTCATTCTGTTTATCAATTTGCCGTGAATTTGCATACACCATTGATTTGGACCCGGGTTTCCGTCTGGCAAGTACAGAGGAAGCTTCGTTATTGCAGGATGATGTGCTGATGGATGTGCTTGAAAAGGCATACAGAGGCGATATGGATACTTTGTTCTCGAAAGAGGAACTTTACACATTAGTCGACAGCTTTGCATCTGACCGCAGTGACCAGGCAATTGAACTATTGCTGCAGGAAATGTATAAAGTATCGCGTGTACAGCCAAACCCGTATGAATGGCTGCGCGCATTGCCGGAGAAATACGATATTGATCCGGAAAGTCCGATTGATGCCCTGGTTATTGCGCAGGAAGTCCGACCGTTTATTATCGGAAGCCTGAAAGAAATCTCCACTCGTCTTGAAAAAGGGTTGCAAATTGTGTCTGTTACACCTGTTTTAGAGAAAAACAAGCCATTGTTTGAAGCTGAATATACAGGGGTTAAGCATGTACTTGAAGCAATGGAGGGAGGCTCATGGGAACAGGCATATGAGCTGATCCCTGCAGTTGAGTTTGGACGTATCAAGCCGTTGGCGAAAAAGGATACCGAGGAAGATAAGCAATATTATGCGTTAGCGAAAAATCATCGTGATACGGCAAAAGAAATGCTGACGGATTTGAAGGAAACATTTTTTGCGCGTCATCCGAAGTTGTATGTCCAGGAAATGGCGGCGACGAAGCCAATTTTGGAAACGCTCGTAAAACTGACGATTGAATACAGTGAAGCTTTTAAAAAGGCGAAGCAAGAGCGCGGCCTGCTTGATTTTTCGGATTTGGAGCATTATGCACTCGAAATTTTGACAGATGAAGAAAGCACCTCAACACCACCCCAGCCATCTGATGTGGCATTGAATTTCCAGAAGCGTTTCAAAGAAGTGCTTGTTGATGAATATCAGGATGTCAATTTCCTGCAGGAAACAATTTTGCAGCTTGTGAAAAACGGCGGTGAGCAGGACGGGAATATGTTTATGGTCGGTGATGTAAAGCAATCAATCTACGCGTTTCGTCTTGCAGAGCCACGTCTTTTCCTTGATAAATATAAGCGCTTTGAAGAGGACCCGTCCGGAACAGGGATGAAAATTGATTTGAATGCCAATTTCCGGAGTCGTTCGGAAGTTCTGGAAGGTACGAACTATGTATTTGAGCAAATAATGGACGAAGAAGTCGGCGAAATTGCGTACGATGAACAGGCAAAACTTAAATTCGGGGCGAGCTATGATGAGCAACAAGTACCGATTGAATTAGTTTTACTGGAAGGTGATTCAAAAGCGCAAATCATTCCGGGAAGCGAAGATGGTTCCGAGGAAGAAAGCATCAGCGCGGCACAGCAGGAAGCACGTTATATTATTCAGCGCATCCGTGATTTAGTCGATCATGGCGGACAAGTGTACAATCCGAAAACGAAATCGATGCGTCCTGTCAGCTACCGCGATATTGTCGTATTGATGCGTTCTCGCACATGGTATACGACGTTTGCAGAGGAATTCAAATTGGCCGGCCTGCCGCTCTATGCTGAAACGGACGGCGGTTATTTTGAATCTCTTGAAGTGATGATTATGATCAACACATTAAAAGTCATCGACAACCCGTATCAGGATATTCCGCTCGCTTCTGTACTGCGTGCACCGTTTATCGGTTTAACGGAAAACGAACTGGCGAAAATCCGTTTAATTAACGGAAAAGTACCTTTTTATGAGGCATTGAAGCAGTATAAAGAAGAAGCAGCGGGTGACATGCCAATCGAAACAGAGGCTAAGCTTGATAAGTTCTTTACGATGCATCAAAAATGGCGCCAGTTCTCCCGTCACGGGGCATTGGCCGATTTAGTATGGCAAGTGTATTTAGATACGAATTATTATGAAATGGTCGGTGCAATGGCGAACGGCAAGCAGCGCCAGGCGAACTTACGGGCACTGCATGACCGTGCATTAAGCTATGAAAAATCGTCATTCCGCGGATTATTCCGCTTCCTGCGATTTATCGACCGCATGAGTTCACGTGGAGATGATTTAGGAATTGCGAAGTCGACGAGTGAAGCAGACGATGTCGTCACATTGCTCACAATCCATAAATCAAAAGGATTAGAATATCCAGTCGTATTTGTAGCGGGCATGAGCCGTACATTCAATACGAAAGATTTAGGCAGCCGCTATATTTTCGATCAGGATTTCGGGTTGGCAATTAAATCGGTGAATCCGGATTTAAATATTATTTCGACTTCTTTACCGCATTTATATGTGAAGGAGAAAAAGCTTGCGAAGATGAAGGCAGAAGAAATGCGCGTCTTATATGTGGCGATGACCCGTGCAAAAGAGCGTCTCATTTTAGTCGGCTCGATTAAAGATTGGGAAAAGCAGAAGGAAGAATGGGCATTTTATCAGGAACTGGAGGATACAGTGCTCCCTGCATACATTCGTTCAAAAGCGAACAGCTATTTAAGCTGGGTCGGTCCAGCTGTTGCACGTCATAATGATTTCCTGTTTGCCAATTACGGCTATTCGAATGAAGCGGCAACAACGAAAGAATGGACTGTACGCATCATTCCAAATCGTGACTACTTGCTTGCCAATGAAGCGGAAACGGTGGAGCATGAAATGGTTGAACAGGCAGTGAATGAAGATATGGTTCAGCTGCTGGCGAAACGTTTCACGACACCGTATCCATATGCAAATGCGGTTACGAAGAAATCAAAAACGTCGGTATCGGAGCAGAAGCGTCTTGAAAGTTTGCAGCGGATGGAAGAAGAGCAGCTTTACAATATGGAAGCGAAGCGCTATGTAAAAACCGATGTACCAAGCTTTATGCTGAAAGGGAAAAAAGAACGCAAGCTTTCGGCAACCGAAGTCGGTACAGCTGTCCATGCCGTTATGCAGCATATCCCGCAACAAGGGTTTACAACGATTGAAGAGACGGAAAGTTATATCCAATCGCTTGTAAAACGTAAGCTGTTGCAGCAAATTGAAGCTGATGCAGTTTCAGCGGAAAAAGTATTTGCCTTTTTCCAAACAGAAGTCGGTGAGCGTTTTAAAAAGGCCAAGCAAGTACTAAGAGAAGAACCGTTTACCCTTAGTTTGAAAGATCAGGAAGGGGATGCCCAAATTGTACAGGGGGTCATCGACTGTATTTTTGAAGATGAACAGGGTAATTGGGTACTTCTGGATTATAAAACGGACTATATCGAAAAGTATTTATTAGGCGATTTTGAGAAAATTAAACAAAAAATGACAAAGTCGTACCAAATTCAATTAAACTATTATCAGCATGCTGTCCAATCAATTAAGCGTATTCAAATAAACGAACGCATTTTATATTTATACAGTATTGGACAAGAAGTGAAAATAGATTAGGGGGATGGACGGTGGATTTTCGCCCAGTAGGTACGAACGAGCGTGTTGCAACACTCGATATATTGCGCGGGGTAAGTTTACTCGGCATTTTATTAGTTAATATGTTTGGGTTTTATTTACCGATGCCGCATATAACCGATTTGAGCAGCTGGTTTAATGAAGTTCAGGATATAATACTCCAACAGCTTTTGGATATTTATGTACAAAGCAGCTTTTATCCGTTATTTTCTATGCTGTTCGGGTATGGATTAGCAATGCAATTTGTAAAAGCAAATGAGACGGGCGCCGATTTTTACCGATTTGCGCCAAAGCGTCTAATTTTATTATTTTGCATTGGAATGTTTCATGCGATTGTCATTTGGTGGGGCGATATTTTGGCCACGTACGCATTTTGCGGAGTATTTTTAATCGCGCTAATTCGTATTAAGGCAAAATGGCTCCTGCTTGTGGCGGTTGCGGTGAATGCTTTGTATCATGGTTTTAATTTAAGTTTATATGTCGCGGCAGGTTTTTTTTCGGCATCAATGGATAGTTTCTCTGTCGATATTGAAGCAATGCAAAGGGCCTTAACAGCATATGGTATCGGGAACTGGACGGATGCATTTATGCAGCGTCTTGATGATTTATCGATTCAGATGAGTGTCATGATGTGGATTTCGTCTTTATTTACAATATTACC
The DNA here is from genome assembly GCF_050280445.1 of Solibacillus sp. NPDC093137. Taxonomy (NCBI): domain Bacteria; kingdom Bacillati; phylum Bacillota; class Bacilli; order Caryophanales; family Caryophanaceae; genus Solibacillus; species Solibacillus sp. NPDC093137. The sequence continues at coordinate 2,066,264 of NZ_JBNNVH010000001.1, read as the reverse complement.
TTATATGCTGTTTGGCGCAGCACTTGCAAAATGGCGTATGATCGAGCGGGCAAAAGAAAAAATCATAGTTTGGATCATTTTGGCTGTTGCTGGTATAGGCGGCGGACTTTATATGAAGAGCTTGCCGATATCAGGTGACCAAACATTGGGCAATGAATACTTGCAAGTTTATATCGGCGGACCGCTGCTTGCGATTGGCTATATGGCAGCCATAACATTGCTGACACAATTGCCGGTCATAGTAAAACTGCTGACGCCGATTGCAAAGGCTGGCCGTATGTCTCTCACGCTTTACCTGATGCAGTCCGTTATTTGTACGGTGCTGTTCTACAATTGGGGCTTCGGTTTATACGGAAAAGTGGATGTGCAAATGGGGATTTATATGGCGGTCGGAATTTTCGTTATCCAAGTACTATTTGCGGAAATCTATTTCTCGAAATATAAACAAGGACCGATTGAAGCATTACTGAAAAGATTTACTTACGGCAAACCTGCAGAACGTAAAACGTGAACAAAGATGCACCGAAAGCTTAGTTTTACGAATTAAGCCCCTTTTTGTCAGAAAAGTAAGGCAATTGTTTATATTTTAATGTATGATGTAAAAAAACAGAAGGAGTGCTCCACGTTATGAAATTGTTATCATTTAAAGTAAACGAACAAGTAAAGTTTGGCCCAAAAGTAAAAAAAGAAGAGGCAGTTTGGGATGTTATCGAAATCCAAAACCAACTTAATGTACTAAAAGACTTTCCGAAAACAATTATTGACGGGATTGCACATGGCTATGAATTTGTTGAGCAAGTTCGTAAATTAGTAGAGGCAGCTCAGAATCATGAAGGTGGAGCTCAGTTCAAACTGGCTTATTCTGATATTGAATGGCTGTCGCCAGTTCCTCGTACACCGAAAAATATTTTATGTGTTGGTAAAAATTACAGTGATCATGCCCGTGAAATGGGTGCAGAAAAGGCACCGAAACATATCGTTGTCTTCACAAAGTCACCAACTGCAATTGCCCCGGATGAATCAACATTACCTGTGCATGCAGAGGTGACGGATTTTCTTGATTATGAAGGAGAGTTGGCTGTTGTAATCGGCAAGCGCGGAAAAAATGTTCCAAAAGCAATGGCATTTGACTATGTGTTCGGCTATACAATTGCCAATGATCTTACAGCCCGTGATGCACAGGAGAAGCATAAACAGTTCTTCTTAGGCAAGAGCTTGGAAGGCAGCTGTCCAATGGGGCCGTATTTAGTAACAAAAGATGAAATTCCTGATCCGCATACCTTATCGATTGTGACGAAAGTAAATGGTGAAGTACGCCAAAATGGATCGACGAAAGATATGTTGTTCTCTGTTTCCGAAATTATTGAGACAGTTTCAAAATATGTAACGTTAGAGCCGGGTGATGTTATTTTAACAGGTACGCCTGCCGGAGTCGGAAAAGGGATGAACCCGCCGCAATTTTTAAAAGCAGGCGATGAAGTGAAAATCGCAATTGAAGGAATCGGGACTTTAGCAAATCGATTTGCTTAATTAAATTAGGATATTCATAGCTGCAGATTGCTAGATTCGCTTTTAATAGGCAGTAGATTTTCTGGTAGAAGGAAAATCTACTGCTTTTTTGCGGAAAAGTTTCGTTGTTTTATGACAACTCATAGAACACTTGGCAGATTCCATTGAATTTATAGGGCTTTACATGGTAGGATATTTCCTGTAGAGAATAAATAGAAGAGGTGGAAAATTCGTGGATTTCTTAACTAGTACGACGCATATGCACATCACGACTTGGGTAATAGCATTAATATTATTCTTTATCGCTGCATTATCCAGCAAAAAGATGAAAGCAGTACACATGATCTTACGTGTAATGTATATTTTAGTAATCGTAACAGGGTTGTCTTTATTCCTGGAATGGCGCGATAAGATTACTGAAAGCGGCATGAACTATGATATGAAAGTGTTATTTGGTATTTTAGTAATCGGCTTTATGGAAATGGTGCTAGTACGCAAAAACAAAGGCAAATCTGTCAATATGTTCTGGGTACTATTCGGTATCGTTCTATTAATCACATTATACTTAGGCTTAAGCATGGGTATCGGTGTAAACTTCTAATAAAGGTTGAAGCGTGTAAAAAGTGGAGGTGGCTTTTTACACGCTTTTTTGTATGGAGAAGGGAGGATTCTACTTTTAAGGGGATTCGTTCTACTTTTGTAGTGTTTTGTTCTACATTAGGGGAGAGGTGTTCTACTTTTTGGTTTCCTCTTTCCACATTACAACCTGAAAGTTCTAATATCTCCGGGTGTTCTACATTCAGATGCATATGTTCAACTTTTGAGGAGAGACGTTCTACATTAGGTCGTCAGTGTTCTACTTTCCTGACTCAACGTTTCACATCACCTACAATGTTCTAATATCCCAGAAGTTTCTATATTCGCCAATATTCGTTCAACTTTTGGAGTAAATTGTTCCACATTAGATTCAGGTTGTTCTACTTCATCCCCCTCAACGTTCCAGATTCCACCTGAAACCTTCTAATAAAACACAACGCGCCGTCAATACCTAACCATATCAAACACTCTATACACATTTCTGACACGTATTTGTTGAATTTCCTATAAATAACTATTTAAGCTAGCTACATTTATACCTTTTTTGGTAAAATGACGATGGACTGTATATGAAAGAGAGGGAAATGAATGGGATTTAATAAATGGTTTCGTACATTAGCTGCGGGTGTGCTGCTTTCGACTTCATTGTCAGTTGCTGCTGTTGCAAATGCGGAAGAGCGTACAATTGCAGATGAAAGTATATATGATGTTTTAGTGGACCGTTTCTTTAATGGTACCGGTAAAAATGATGATGATACAGTAAATGCGCAAGACCCGACGATGTTTGCTGGCGGGGATTTCAATGGATTGCTGAAGAAAATTGATTATGTTGCAAATATGGGCTATACGATACTGTCAATTGGCTCTGTATTTGAGACTGAAAAATATGATGGGTCGATGCCTACGAGCTATACAATGTTCGACCACCGTTTTGGAACAGCAGAGGAATTTAAAAACATGGTCGAGGCTTATCAAAAACGTGAAATCAAAATGATGGTTGATTTCCCGATTTCCAATGTTAGTCCAAACCATGAACTTGCTGAAAAACAAGGATTTGTGGCATCTGAAAATGATGGGAAAATACAGTGGGACTTAACGAATGAAGAAGTACAGAATGAGCTCATCAACAGTGCTGTACAATTTGTAAATACATATAAACTAGACGGGGTTCGATTGACGAATATTGAACAAGCCGATATTGCTTTTTTAAATCGCTTTATTGAGCAGTTAAAAGCAGCAGGTGCCTATGTTATTACGAATGCAGAAAGTGATGCAGATTTTGACGCGAAATTTTACAGTGATACTGCTGCCAACTTTACGAATGCATTTAAAAATGTTGATTTAAATACGACAGTACTGGAGCCTCATATCGAGGAAATGCTTTCAGGGACTCCGGTATTATCGATGACCGATACTATCTGGTCGAACCGCTTCACATTGTCGGCAACAGAGGAAGGCATGTATCCACCGACACGCAGTAAAATTTCCATTGCGAGCACGCTTTTACTTCCAGGTGTGCCAATCGTACAATATGGATCTGAAATTGCGATGAATGGGGAAGCGGGTGTTGAAGCACACCAGTACTACAATTTTAAAACAGACTCGGAATTAGCCGATTATGTCGGGAAGCTCCAGTCATTAAGAAATGATTCCGATACTTTGCGTAACGGGGAATTTAAATGGCTAGAAAATAAAGACGGCTATGTTGTATTTGAACGCAAATCCGATGAAGAAACATGGATCGTAGTCATTAATAATAGTAGTAAAACAAAACGTGTGCATATTCCTGTTGCTGAGCTGGGTGAGGGGAAAGAAGTTCGCGGAATGTTCAACAGTGAAATCATCCGTGAAAATAAGGACGGCAACTATGCGATTATTTTAGACCGTGAAATGGTCGAAGTGTACCAAGTAATTGAAGCGCGTGGCATTAACACCTCTTATATTGTGGCACTTGGATTGGTCGTTGTTTTATACACAGCATTTATGATTGTGATTATGAAGCGCGGAAAAAAACGCCGTGCGGAGAATTCAGCGCACTAAATAAAACAGCCTGAAGAAGCAGACAACATGCTTTTCCAGGCTGTTTATATTTTATTATAGTTTTAATCGGTCCTGCAAAAATTTCCCGATGCCGTCTTCGTTGTTCGATAGCGTAATTTCATTGGCGATTGTTTTCAAGTCGTCAATACCGTTACTCATCGCAACGCCAACGCCTGCGTATTCAATCATTTCCAAGTCGTTGTCCTCATCGCCAAATGCAATGATGCGTTCACGGGGAATGCCCATTTCTTTTGCAATATAGTCGATGCCTACTGCTTTACTTAAACCTTTATGGACAATTTCAATAATCGGGAATGGAGCTCCCCAACGTCGGTGCTCGATCAGTTCAGCGTGAACATCCTGCAAATGTTTGCGGATAATCGGTGTATTCACATCATCGGCTTGAATAAGCAAACTTGTCGGGTCTTCTTTTAATGTATTTTTCAGATCGCCTGTTAAAATATTCGGGTTGCCCATGTGCAGCAACTGAAGCACACCTTCATCTTCACGATGGAGATACACGTCATCCATTACTTCGGCGATTAAGTTGTCGTATTCATATTTATGAACAGATTCTACAACATCATGGACTACACTTAAATTGACTGTTGTATGAATCGTTTTCCACATCGGATTTTTAGGGTGGTGGATGAGGGCTCCGTTGAAATTGACAATCGGAGTTGTTAAACTCAGCTCCTGGTAATAAAGCTGACTCGCACGATACGGACGTCCTGTCGCGATCATCACCTGATGACCTGCTTCTTTTGCTTTCAACAAAGTTTCCTTTGTCAGCGCAGAAATTTTTTTCTCGTCCGTCAATAAAGTGCCGTCTAAATCTAATACAATTAAATGTTCGTTCATAAGAGTAAGCCTCCTTTAGCCTGGGTATAATTGTAACGTGCAAAAATAGCATTCGTCAAAGTTTTGAAACATTGACCAATTTTTGCTAATGTAAACAAAGAGGTGAGAAATTTGATAGTTGACAAAGAACAATGGAAGTCCATTCCATTACTGCATGTATATGATGAAACGATGGATGAGCAAACACCGGTCGTTATTTTTCTTCATGGTTTTTTAAGCGCAAAGGAACATAATTTACATTACGCTTATCAGTTTGTGCAACAGGGTGTTCGCGTTATACTACCGGATGCGTTAATGCATGGTGAGCGCTCGAATCAATTGACGGAAGACCAGATGAACTTTAACTTCTGGAAAATTGTATTAAAGTCAGTGGAAGAAGTACATACTATTTATGGAGAATTGAAGCTGAAAAACTTGGCAGGAAACAAGGTTGGGATTGCCGGAACTTCAATGGGCGGAATCGTCACTTCAGGCTGTTTAGCGATCTATCCATGGATTGAAACGGCAGGTATTTGTATGGGTACAACTAGCTATACGAAACTGGCCCTCCATCAAGTAGAGGATCTAAAGCAAAAAGGCGTAACATTTCCGTTGTCTGAAGAACAGCAAACAGGCTTGCTTCAAATGCTGCAAAAATTTGATATGGAGCAGCATGAGGAATTATGGGCAAACAAACCGATTATTTTCTGGCATGGTGAGCGCGATACGGTCGTTCCTTATCATATGAGCCGAGATTATGTTGAACAACTGGAAAAAGAAAAAAAAGCGGAACATATTACTTATTTGGCAGAACGAAAAGCTGGGCATGCGGTATCGAGAAACGGAATTTTGCAAGTCACGCAATTTATGGCGCATTGTTTGGCATAAATCATGCGTTCTGCTATGATTAACATTAACACCATGGCGAAAGGGGAAATTTAAAATGGCAATTGATCACGATATGAAAGAAAGTATGTTAGGTGCATTGGAAAACGTAATTGACCCTGAGTTAGGCATTGATATCGTCAACTTAGGCTTAGTATATGAAGTAGATTTAACAGATGAGGGCTTAGCAATCGTTACGATGACATTAACATCAATGGGCTGTCCGCTTGCTCCAGTTATCGTTGACCAAGTAACAACTGCACTTAGCGAATTACCGGAAGTAAAAGAAGTAAAAGTAGATATCGTATGGCAACCGGCGTGGTCTAAAGACAATATGTCCCGCTATGCAAAAATGGCATTAGGCATTCGTTAATTAATAAGTGAATAAATGAATTGAAATTCGGTCATTTTGCGTATAGGCAAAGTGATCGTTTTTTATTAGGATCTTTGCGAAGGAAACAGAGCTTAATTATTTGTTGTTTGACCAACTTTGACTTATAATTAAATTAATCAAAAAAGGTCAAACTAAATGAAAGGGTGCACTTTATGCAATTTAACCAAACACAAGATAATCGTCCTCCATTAGAGCAATTTGGACGAAACTTAATTGAACAAGTAAAAAACGGTAAGATGGATCCGGTTATTGGACGAGATGAGGAAATCCGGAACGTCATTCGTATTCTGTCACGTAAAACAAAAAACAATCCGGTCCTCATCGGTGAGCCAGGTGTTGGTAAAACAGCGATCGTCGAAGGGCTGGCACAGCGTATCGTAAGACAGGATGTTCCGGAAGGATTAAAAGATGCGGAGCTTTATGAACTGGATATGAGTGCACTAATTGCCGGTGCATCGTATCGCGGGCAGTTTGAAGAGCGGCTGAAATCGGTATTAAAGCAAGTGAAAGAATCAGATGGACGTATTATTTTATTCATCGATGAGATCCATACAATTGTCGGTGCAGGCAAAGCGGACGGAGCAATGGATGCAGGAAATATGCTGAAACCAATGCTTGCACGTGGTGAACTGCATTGTATTGGAGCAACAACATTGGATGAATACCGTATGTATATCGAGAAAGATCCTGCATTGGAACGCCGCTTCCAGCAAGTAATGGTGAGAGAACCTTCTATTGAAGATACGGTTTCCATTTTACGTGGAATAAAAGACCGTTTTGAAGAACATCACCGTGGTGTTCGCATTCATGACCGCGCGATTATTGCAGCGGCCCAACTGGCGAACCGTTATATTACAGATCGCTTTTTACCGGATAAAGCAATTGATCTTGTCGATGAGGCATGTGCGATGATCCGCATAGAAATCGATTCAATGCCACAGGAACTGGATCAGTTAATGCGCCGCCTCACACAGCTGAAAATTGAGCAGCAGGCACTGAAAAAAGAAAAAGATGATGCAAGTAAAAAACGTCTTGAAATAATTACAGATGAAATTGATACATTGGAAGTTTCAATTAAGTCAATGAAGGAACAGTGGGAACTCGAGAAAAACGGTTTACAGATTGTACGCGATAAAAAAGATGAACTGAAAAAAATGGAAGCCGAGCGCGACGATTTATTTATTTCAGGCAGTAATTTAGCACGGGCAAGTGAGCTTCAGTACAGTAAAATACCACAGCTTGAAAAGGAAATCGCCGAACTAGAACTGCAGTTGAAACAGTCGGAAGGTAACCGGATGCTGCGTGAAGAAGTGACTGAAGAAGAAATCGCTAAAATTATTTCACGCTGGACAGGGATTCCGGTAACGAAGCTTGTTGAAGGTGAACGCGATAAACTGCTCCGTTTAAAAGATACATTGCATGAAAGGGTAGTCGGTCAGGACGATGCGGTAACTTATGTAACGGAAGCAGTTTGGCGTGCGCGTTCCGGTATTAAAGACCCGAATAAGCCGATTGGAAGCTTCCTGTTCCTTGGTCCAACCGGTGTCGGGAAAACGGAATTGGCCAAAGCATTGGCCGCACAACTTTTCGATTCGGAAGACCATTTCATCCGTATTGATATGAGCGAGTATATGGAGAAGCATTCTGTATCTAGACTTGTCGGAGCTCCTCCAGGCTATATTGGCTACGAAGAAGGTGGTCAGCTGACAGAAGCGGTACGCCGCAATCCGTATGCTGTAGTACTAATGGATGAAATCGAAAAGGCGCATCCGGATGTCGCGAATATTTTACTTCAAGTACTTGATGATGGCCGCATTACCGATAGCCAAGGACGGATTGTCAATTTTACGAATACCGTTATCATCTTGACATCGAATATCGGCTCACAGTTTTTACTGGAAGCATCAGAAGAAGCGGAACAGCTTGTTCAAGCCGCATTACGCCAGCACTTTAAGCCGGAGCTGTTAAACCGGATGGACGATATTATTATGTTCCATGCATTATCGAATGAGCACTTCCATAAGATTGCCTGGAAATATGTAAAGCAGCTTCAAGATCGGGTCGCAGAACAGGAAATTACGCTGTCTGTTGATGGGGAAGTTGTGGACTGGATTGTGAAGCACGGGATTGACCCGCAATTTGGTGCACGTCCGCTCAAACGCTTTGTCCAACGCCATTTGGAGACGATTGTTGCCCGTGAACTGTTAAAAGGGGAAGTCACAGCAGGTGGAAGTTTATCGATTGCATTGGAAAATGGAGAGTTAGTAATAAAATTAAATTAAGTTTGAAGACAGCTTGTGCGTGAATGCGTACAAGCTTTTTTTGGTGGTTTGAAATGTTCTAATAAGGATGGTTAAAGTTCTAATATAAATGAAAAAGTACTAATAAAAGCCCGAAATTTTAATATAAATGTCACTTGTGCTAATAAGAGGTGCTACTGTTCATATAAATGTGGAGACTTTTCTAATATCAAGTATAAAACTTCTAATATGTATTGAATTTATCTAATAAAGTCAGCGCCCCCCACAAAGTGGGCGTAGATAACAAGGGGCTGTCCAGTAGTTTTACCGGACAGCCCCTTGTTATCTATTAATGATGCTCTGCTTCTGCTTCTGGAGTTGATTCGTTTGGAATGATTGCAGCGATAATAATAACTAAAACGCTGAATACTAATGATACGATTACGCCATTCATGAAGTTAAAATCTACACTTAATACAGAACTTACTACATAGTTTAGCATTGAAACTAATAAGAATGACCAAAAGAACGTAATGATATATTGCATCAAATTCACCTCATTGAACTTATTTATAACGTTATTGTGAAATTACATCTTCAATATCATACCACAAGCATTCATCAAATTAAAAGGGCGAATCAAATTATTCTTCAAGTTGTCATAAATGCTTGTTTTTATTGCTTTTTTAAGTAGGAATTAACACGGAAAAAGAGAAGATTAGCTCGAAGTTGTTTGTCTAATAATGGAACGTTTTTTACATTCGCTCCTTAAAAGTTTAAACGTAAGAAACGAACGAATACTGCTGTCCGTTATTCAATTTTCATCCAGATGTTTTATTAATCATTATAGCCATTTTAATTGAAAGAAAAACAAGAATAAATCCCCAATCCCTCTTTTTCCGGAAATTTTAATTGTGTTAAAAATAATTATGTTCTATAATTAGTACCAACTACTAATAATTAGTTATATTTTTTGATTCATGAGAAAACAAGGGGGCTATTATATGAATGCCGGTATTATAGGGATGGGGAAATATGTTCCGGAAAAAGCTATAGCAAATAAGGATTTTGAAAAAGTTTTAGATACATCAGATGAGTGGATTCGTTCTCGGACAGGTATTGAAAACCGTTTTATCGCTGAGAATGAAGAAACATCGGATTTAGCATATAAAGCAGCAGTGCAAGCTATTGAAAATGCAGGTATAACACCAGATCAAATTGGTCTAATCGTTGTTGCGACGGTTACACAGGATCAGAATTTCCCGAGTGTAGCGTGTCAAATTCAAGAACGACTTGGAATATCGGGATGTGGCGCAATGGATGTGTCCGCTGCATGCTCAGGATTTATTTATGGAACGGCTATTGCAAAACAATTTATTGAGAGCAATAATTATGAATATGTATTAGTAGTAGGTGTTGAAAAACTGTCGAAAATTGTGGATTGGGATGACCGCAACACAGCTGTCCTATTTGGCGATGGTGCAAGTGCGGCTGTTCTCGGCAAAGTTTCGGAAGGCCGCGGAATTCTTGCGTTCGAACTTGGAGCTGACGGAACAGGCGGAAAGCATCTTTATTTAAATCCTAAAAACCATATTGCGATGAATGGTCGTGAAGTATTTAAATTTGCAGTTCGTCAAATGGGCGAATCAGCAGTAAATGTAATCGAAAAGGCAGGCCTGACGAAGGAAGATGTCGATTATTTGGTACCGCATCAAGCGAACATCCGCATTATGGAAGCCGCGAGAGAGCGTCTTGACTTACCAGAGGAAAAAATGTCGAAAACAATCCAGAAATACGGCAATACATCAGCCGCTTCAATCGGTATTTCAATCGTTGAAGATTTGGAATCAGGAAAAATCAAAGATGATGATATCGTTGTTTTAGTAGGTTTCGGCGGTGGCCTTACATGGGGAGCACTTGCATTAAAGTGGGGTAAATAAGCACGTTGATTGGAAGGTTGGGGAGGATGGAACGAATACTAAAATCGTCACCGACATCGTATTGGCCAAAGACCCGAAATGAAATCAACCTTTAAATAGGGAAAAGAATTTAACTTAGAAAAGGGTGTTAAATAATGGAGAAAAGAAGAGTTGTTGTTACAGGAATCGGTGCAGTATCGCCAGTAGGAAACAGTGCAGAGCAAGCATGGGAAAATGTAATTGCAGGCAAGTCTGGTATTGGACCATTAACACGTGTAGATGTGAGCAAATTTCCAGTCTCTGTAGCCGCTGAAGTAAGAGATTTTAATATAGAAGAATATATTGAAAAGAAAGAAGCACGTAAAATGGACCGCTTTACACATTATGCGGTCGCTGCTTCAATGATGGCTGCAAAAGATGCCAACTTGACGATTACCGAAGAAATGGCACCGCGCGTAGGTGTTTGGATCGGTTCTGGAATCGGCGGAATGGAAACACATGAACAGCAGTTTCTAACATTCCAGGAGCGCGGTGTTCGCCGTGTAAGTCCATTCTTCGTACCGATGATGATTCCGGATATGGCATCTGGACAAGTATCGATTTATCTAGGGGCAAAAGGAGTAAACTCTTGTTCTGTAACGGCTTGTGCATCAGGAACAAACTCGATTGGGGATGCGTTCAAAGTAATCGAACGTGGAGATGCGGATGTCATGATTACAGGCGGAGCAGAGGCACCAATCGTAACAATGGCGGTTGCCGGCTTCGTTGCAAACACAGCGTTATCGTTAAATCCGGACACGGCAACTGCATCACGTCCATTCGATAAAAACCGTGACGGCTTCGTTATTGGTGAAGGCGCAGGGATTTTAATTTTGGAAGAGTATGAACATGCAAAAGCGCGCGGTGCGAAAATTTACGGTGAAGTTGTTGGATATGGTTCAACTGGGGATGCCCATCATATTACAGCACCGGCTCCAAACGGTGAAGGTGCAGCACGTGCGATGCAAATGGCAATCGATGATGCACAAGTATCGCCTGACCAAGTTGGTTACATTAACGCACACGGTACGAGTACACCATATAATGACTTATTTGAAACACAGGCAGTTAAGACTGTTTTTGGTGACCATGCCTATAAATTGGCGATGAGCTCAACGAAAAGTATGACAGGCCATTTATTAGGTGCAGCAGGCGGTATTGAGGCAATCTTTACGGTACTTGCGTTGAAGGAAGGTATTTTGCCGCCGACAATGAATTTACACGAGCCGGATCCGGAATGTGATTTGGATTATGTACCAAATGCCGCAAGAAAAGCGGAAGTTGAATATGCGTTAAGCAATTCACTCGGTTTCGGCGGACATAACGCTTGTTTATTATTTAAAAAATTTACAGATTAATAAAATGACAAAAAACGAACGTGCTTCTTCTATCGCACGTTCGTTTTTCGTATAGTTGTACGAAGGATGGTGTTTTGACACGTTTCGTACTTTTTTTATTTTTTTATGGGCTCAGTGTCATGTCGATCAGTAATATGATTTTATACTTGAATTACCGCACGCTCGGTTATTCATGGCATGCTGTATTAATGTACATTGTACACGGAGCAGAGTTGTATATGCTGCTTGTTGCTATTGGCGGGATGTTTAGCGTCGTTTACGGCCTAAGCCCATCGCGTTCTCCATTTTCTTGAGTGTTTTAGAGGCAATGGCATTCGCTTTTACTGCACCCTCATCCAAAATTTCATCAAGTTCAGGTGAGTCAATCAGTGCATAATAGCGTTCTTGAATTGGTGTTAAGTGGTCAATAACAGCCTGTGCTACTCCAGCTTTAAAATCACCATAGCCTTTGCCTTCATACTTTGCTTCTAAATCTGCAATTGCTGTTCCGGATAAGGCAGATTCAATAATAAGCAAGTTTGATACACCTGGTTTGTTTTCAATATCAAATTTAACGATTCCCTCAGAATCCGTTACAGCAGATTTGATTTTCTTCTCGATCTCTTTTGCTGTATCAAGCAGGCGAATCGTCGCTTTTGAGTTCGTATCCGATTTGGACATCTTTTTAGTCGGCTCTTGCAATGATTTGATACGTGCGCCTTCTTTCGGCAACTGAATATCAGGAATCGTTAATACGTCATTGTAGCGCTTATTAAAACGCTCAGCTAAATCGCGTGTTAATTCAATATGCTGCTTTTGGTCTTCGCCTACTGGTACGATGTCTGTATTGTAAAGAAGAATATCGGCAGCCATTAACGGCGGGTATGTTAATAGTGCGGCAGAAACGGACTCTTTACCTGTTGATTTGTCTTTGAACTGTGTCATACGCTCTAATTCACCTATTGAAGCGACGCATTGCAGCATCCAGCCGGCTTGGGCGTGGGCAGGGACTTCTGACTGAATAAATAAAATTGATTTTTTCGGATCAATGCCACATGCAATATACATAGCTGCCAAAGAGCGGATATTTTTACGCAACTCCAGGCGATCCTGTGGCACAGTAATTGCATGCTGATCCACGATGCAATAAATGGCGTTGTTGTTTTCCTGTAAAGCAGGGAATTGTTTAATCGCTCCGATATAGTTCCCTAAAGTAATAGTTCCTGTTGGTTGTACACCTGAAAAGATTGTTTTCATTGGGTGTTCCTCCTTAAAATCAAATGAAAATAAAAAAACATCATGCGTCCTCTATTCGAAAATAGAAGGGACGAATGATGTTAAAATCCGCGGTACCACCCAGCTTGCCTAAATCGGCCACTTTGCTTCGTAACGTGAAGGTGACGAGCTGGACTACTAATAGAAACGTTCATCAAGCTAACTCGGAAGTCCATTCCATTTAACGAATGATCTGTTTACACCAACCACAGACTCTCTAGGCATTCTCATTAAATGTACTACTCTTCGTCATCGTTTTTTATAATCTTGAAAGGATTATAACTTAATCATTGAAAAGAAAGCAATCGTTTTATTTTAAAGAAACAGGAATAAAACGAAGTGAAAATGGAAATAGTAGTAAATAGATGATTGTATTATATGAAATGACATTGTATTTTCTGATTTTTTTCTCAATTACATTTTGTTAAATGAGAAAAAATATCGAAAATCAGGACGTTTTATTTTTCTATTATACGGGTAAAATTTGTTATGGCACAAAATTATAGAAAGTGTGCCTATTAGAGAGAAATACGTAATAAAATTTATTACGTAAGTTGAATTATTTGTTGACATTGTATATTCAAACATGGGTTATTCATGTATAATGGGAACAGAATCTTAAATTAAATTAATTCTAAATTGAGTTTTACTTATACATTTGTGCTTCTTTAATAACAGGAAGCAACATCTAGCAATTGAATTGAAATCAATTAGAGAGGGAGTGAGCCAATGTTAGTAACATTATTTACTTCACCAAGTTGTACTTCATGTCGAAAAGCAAAAGCATGGTTAGAGGAACATGATATCCCATATACAGAACGTAACATTTTTTCCGAGCCACTTACAATTAGTGAAATCAAAGAGATTTTACGAATGACAGAAGATGGTACAGATGAAATTATCTCAACGCGTTCGAAAATTTTCCAGAAGTTGAATGTCGATGTTGAAACATTGCCGTTACAACGATTATATGAGCTTATTCAGGAATATCCGGGACTATTACGTCGTCCGATTATTTTAGATGAAAAACGTCTGCAAGTTGGTTATAACGAAGATGAAATTCGTCGATTCCTGCCTCGTAAAGTACGAGCATACCAGTTGCAAGAAGCACAACGCATGGTTAACTAAATAGACCGCTCATGATGTTACGGATGCATATTGTGCAATTGTAGCATCTTTTTTTTATTTTAGAACATATTAGAAAGACACCTTAATTACTTGATTTAAATGGAGTGGTGCAATACAATTTCAATTATTCAAATTATTTATCCTGAATAATGTTTTTCCTTTTCATTTTAATCCATTCCATCATACAATAGAGTTATAGATACTTCTAATATTTAAAAGTATCTCAGTTCCGATGCAATAGAACGCCATATTGTATGCCACTTGGAAATAAAGCGACGTTCTATACAATGACTGTGAAGGGGGTTGAGGTCTAATGGACATCGAACGCATTAATGAAAATACGCTAAAATTATTTATTACGTATAGTGATATCGAGGACCGCGGTTATACTCGTGAAGAAATATGGTACAATCGCGCAAAAGGTGAAGAGCTTTTCTGGGATATCATTGGTGAAATAAATACAGATGATTATTTCGATTTAGATGGTCCAATTTGGATTCATATTAACGCTTCAGAAAGTGGATTGGAAGTCGTTGTTACACGCGCGTCTGTAGGTAATGACTCCGAAACTTCTTCAATGACAGGCAACTTTGAAGATGACCTTCATATATCAGATCAATTAAATGAAATGGAAGAATCGATCTTCAATGCGATTGGCAAAGCTGCAAAAGAAGAAGAACAATCGCTTGAAAATGCCCGATTCCGATTTAAAGATATTGACGAACTAGTACCTCTTGCAAAACGCGCAGCACCATTAGGATTAGAATCTGTGTTGTATAAATGGGAGGATTGCTACTATTTATATGTAGATTTGAAAGATTTGGAAAGCCAGGAAGCGAGAAATATCATCGCTTTATGTACTGAATATTTAGCTGCTTCCAAAATTACAGCGCACCGCCTTGAAGAGTACGGGGAAACAATCATTGCTGAAGACTGCTTCGAAACAATCATTACGTATTTTGATTAGGACAGCAGTTTACGAAAGTCACCTGATTTCAGGTGGCTTTTTTGTGTTTGTGCTGGGGGATATCTGGTTGGAGGAAGTAGAATATAGAGGGGCAAAAGTAGAATATTGGTTGAGGAAAGTTGAATATAGTGCGTGTGAAGCAGAATAGGGCATCGAGAAAGTAGAACCTTGTGACGGAAAAGTGGAAAGTTCGTCTATAAAGGGGGACGGCAATCAATAAAAGTAGAAATCCATTGAAAAAACCAGTTTCCAATAGTTACTATTTACAAGTTGAAAATGAATATGCATTTCATTAAGATGGTTAAAAAGGAGTGGAAGCAAATGCTGGTCGCAATGACCGAACAACAGCAATTATTCCATTTAACGTCGAAACTTCCGCTGGATGAATTACAAAGAATAAAAAAGCAGCAGTCCTTTTTCTGCCCTCAATGTAAAGAACAGCTTTTATTAAAGGCTGGACAAATAAGAATTCCCCACTTTGCACATCAAAAAAACAGTGAATGTGATTCCTTGTTTTCGGAAGGGGAATCTGCCGAACATCTCCTTGGGAAACAACACCTCTTTGAACTTTTTATGAGCCTTCAGCTACGTCCCGTCCTTGAACCGTATTTGCCGCAGCTTCAACAGCGACCGGATATTCTCATCACAATAAAAAATCATCAATATGCAATCGAATTTCAGTGCAGTCCAATCGCGCATCCATCTTTTCAACAGCGTACTAGAGGCTATTTGCAAGCAAAAATAACGCCGATATGGATTTTGCATACTCCCGATAAATTCAAAGGTACCGGTATCGTAAAAGTTTCAATCAATCATACACATTCCCAATTTATGCAACAGTATAAAGAACAGAAATTCCTCATCACCTATGATGTAAAAAGCAAAACCTTCTACTATATTAGCAATTTAATTCATCTTCATAAATGGCAGTATTTCGCTGTTGTTAAGCCATTGCCCCTTAGTCAACAACGTTTTCCGCTGTTGGTTCCTGAAAAAGTATCAAAATCCCAATTTCATCTGCTCCTGAAAAACTACAGGAAATATCGGGAATACTATATCCATCCCCGTCTTTTATTAAGCAAAAAAGGGGTAAACGATCAATTTTTCCGTTCAATTTATGAATTAAGGCTAACGATGACGGAGTTCCCGATTTTTTTGGGGATTCCTGTTTACAATACGCATGCTTTTAATCAATTTTGTATAGAATGGCAAGTAGGGCTTTTTCATTTTATGGACTACCATGCGCTCACTCCCAAAACGATGAATGTACATGCAATTCCTTATTTTTTCAAATGGAGTCAATTGAAGTTGACGGATGAGCGAAAAGCGGCGGTGGAACACTATTTAGCAATTTTAAGACATCTCAATATTAAGCAACTGGGTGAGAATATAGCCGAGGAACAACTTTTTAATGTTCTGTACGACGAATTGGTTGCATTTGGATGTTGAAATTGTTTAAATAGATTTATAATTTCGAATATCGGAATAGTAGGAGGCAAATAAATGGCAAAGCAAATTTTAACGCGTGAAGAAGTACCTGAGCAATTAACATGGGATTTAACAACAATTTTTGAATCCGATGAAGCTTGGGAAGCTGAACTGAAAGAAGTGGAACAATTATCAAAAAAAGCTTCGGATTATAAAGGGAAAGTAGCAGATAGCGCGGAAAGCTTATACAATACATTGCAGTTCAGTGATGCATTATACGAGCGTCTGAGCAAGTTATATGTATATTCTCATTTGAAGCATGATCAGGATACGACGAATAGTAAATACCAGGATCTTGATGGTCGTATTCGCTCTGTTCTTACAAATGCAGGAGCAGCGTGGTCATTTATTACACCTGAAATTTTAGCATTGGATGAAGCGACTTTAAACAGCTATGTGGAAAGCTATGAACCACTTTCACTATATGAACAAAGCCTAAAAGAACTAAACTTGGGCCGTCCTCATATTTTATCTGCTGAAAAGGAAGAATTGCTGGCACAATTTTCTGAAGTGACATCGACAGCTGGCAAAACATTCAGCGCTTTAAACAATGCTGATTTAGAATTCCCGAAAATCATAGGGGAAGATGGAGAAGAAGTACAAATTACGCACGGTAACTATATTACAATGCTTGAAAGCGATAATCGTGAAGTACGTGAGGCAGCATTTAAAGCCGTTTACAAAACTTACGGCCAATATAAAAATACATTTGCGACAACTTTAGCTGGGAATGTAAAAGCGCATAATGCTAATGCAAAAGTTCGTAATTACAATTCTGCTCGTCATGCAGCACTTAGCAATAACTTCATTCCTGAAAAAGTGTATGACCAGCTTGTTTCAACAATCCATGATTACTTACCGGCATTACACCGTTATGTAGAGCTTCGCAAAAAAGTACTTGGTGTAGATGAGCTGCATATGTACGATCTGTTTACACCGCTTGTTAAAGAAGTGAAAATGGAAGTAACATATGACGAAGCAAAGAAAACGATGGTAGAAAGCTTCGCGCCACTTGGTAAAGAATATCAGGAAATCGTTGAAAAAGGTTTGGAAAGCCGTTGGGTAGACGTGCTAGAAAACAAAGGGAAACGCAGCGGTGCCTATTCTTCGGGAACGTTCGGTACAAATCCGTATGTCTTAATGAACTGGCAAAATAATGTGAATAACCTTTATACATTGGCACATGAATTCGGCCACTCGATGCACAGTTATTATTCACGTGCCAACCAGCCGTATCAATATGCAGATTACTCGATTTTCGTTGCGGAAGTGGCTTCAACGTGTAACGAAGAACTATTATTTGATCACTTAATGAAAACATTGGATGATGATAAGCAGAAAATCTATTTATTAAATCAATGGCTGGATGGTTTCCGCGGTACGGTATTCCGTCAAACAATGTTCGCTGAGTTTGAGCATATGATTCACGAATTAGATGCAAAAGGCGAATCAATCACATCGGAAAAATTAACATCGATTTATTACGATTTAAACAAACAATACTTTGGTGATGCAATAACAGTAGACGAGGAAATCGGTCTGGAATGGGCGCGTATTCCACACTTCTACTACAACTATTACGTATATCAGTATGCAACAGGTCAATCAGCGGCAACAGCATTATCTAAACAAATTTTAGAAGAAGGCGAACCGGCAGTTGAGCGTTATATTAACAACTTCCTAAAAGCAGGCTGCTCGGACTTCCCGATTGAAGTATTAAAAGCTGCAGGTGTAGATATGGAATCTCCGGAACCGATCGCATTGGCATGTAAAGTATTCGAAGAGAAGCTAGAAGAGCTTGAAAAATTATTATTGAATAATTAATAGTTTGTGAAAACGCATCTGTTTCAGGTGCGTTTTTTGCTTGAAAAAATGGAAATTTACTTTGTTTTGGTGAAGTTAGATGAGGATGTTTTAACGGTTATATTTAGAAGAAAAGGCTTTCTGAGTGTTGATATATCGGCGTTTAAGGCAGATAATTAAAGAAGAATTTATGACATTTTACTTTAAACCTCATTACTTCGCTTGGAAACGCTTACTATATGACGAATTTGTGAAATTGTGAAAGATACATTGCAAGAAATATTATTCCATGATAGAGTAATACTCGTGAAATAAATCACATAACAAACATACACCCCTTTGTTTGAACGTGAACATTTCTCCCATCCCCTTTGTGAAAAAGAGGCGTCTTATTTCTCGAGAATAAGGCGCCTCTTTTGTTTTTGTTCTCCATTATTCGATTCGGGTTTAATGGGGGAGGGCGTTCTACTTAATCAGGCAAGTGTTCTACATTCCGATGAAAAGTTTCTACATACTAGGAGAAACATTTTACTTTCACCTCAAAAGATTCTACTTTTCCAATCCAAACGGCGAATAAAATAAAGATTACTGCACTTCATCCAAAACGCCTCTAAATCCCTCACAATTGCTTCCGCATTCCTCCTGACTTAGGCTAGCAAGTTCTCCTTTCACGACGGCCTGAACGAACACAGGGGCAAATTTACCTATGTCTATCCTCATATCATCAAAAAACTCTATTGTACTTATTGAATTTCAAATATCTTGCAGAAAACATAAAAAAACCAGCCTGCATGAATGCATAGCTGGTGAAAATATTGTATAAGTGCGTTTTATAAATTATTTAGTAGGTCGTGCGTTCTTTTGCACGCCATAGTGTAATTTCATCGGTCATGATGCGTTCTACTTTTTGCTGTAGCATACGTTTCTTTAATTCGCGTTCTGCCAGTTGTTCATTAATTGAGTAGATTTCGGCTACTTCAGCTGTTGTAAGGGTGCTGAATCGATCGAATAACTCGTCTAATGCGGGAACCGGTTGGCGAATTAATTCTTCTCCTAGCAATTCTGCTAAAATATGCTCGTAAACTTCATAATTATAAGAACCGCTTACTTTCAGGCCTTCATCTTCAATGCACTCATTGAAAAATACGATGCTTGGAATTTCTTCAACTTCCATTTCACGTGTTAAGTATAAATCACATTGGAAGGCGCGAGCTGCTTCTTTTGAACCAAAGTCGGACACGAACTCATCCATATCCAGGTTAACTTGCTGTGCGATTTCAATTAACGTCGCATGGGAATTGATATTGCGTGTATTAAGTGTCGCTACTTCCTGAACTTTGTTTAAATAGCGGAAACCTGCTCGCTTTCCTTGAAGTTCAGCCGCTTTAATTGCAATTGAAGGTAATGCTGGATGTGTAATATCCAATTCCGCTCCGGAAACACAGCCTTTCATCCGGCTCGTCATGCTGTTGAGAGCAGAGAGTTCCGTACTAAGGACATATCGACATGTAAAGTAATGACCATATTCTACTTGCAGTTTACGCATTGTCGTTTGAAGAGATAATGCTTTTTCGCAAAGGGGGTCAATAAAAATGTAAAGCTCAATCGGTTTATTACATGTGGATGGTGCAACAGGTTGCTGTAAAAGTTGGATATTATTCACTCAAATCCCTCCTCATCATTTGGGGCGTTGACCATATGGTGAGCAGTCATTACGAGACGCTTATAGTAAACTTCACGGAATTTCCCGTCCAAGCCCACTTCGTCCATCGCCTCTGCCATACATTCAAGCCATGCCTGGGCACGATCGGGTGTAATTTTAAAATGCATATGTCTAGCACGCATCATTGGATGACCATGTTCTTCAGAGAAAAGGTTAGGCCCCCCAAGATACTGCGTTTGGAATTGTATTTGTTTACGAATTGTTTCCGTCAGATCTTCAGGAAAAATAGGAATTAATAAAGGATGCTTCGCCACTCGAGAGTAGAACGCGTTAATTAATTCAGAAAGCTTTTCAGCACCGAGTTCCTCATAAGGAATCGTATATTTTCGATTCATTAGTTATACTCCTTTGTGTCTTTCTTTGCCAGTATATGAAATATGAATGTCATGTAAGTAATGTAAATTTCATTTAGGCGATACAATCATTCTAGCAACGTAGGGCCATTTTAACAAATAAAGTGCCCTGCCAAAAAATTTGAAGGGCGTTTCACATCTATTATCAGAACGGTGGAATTGTTGATTTAATAGGTGTTCACAACGATTTTCCAACTAATCCAAAATACAGCATTTCAGGAGCATAAACAATAAAATCTCAAAATCCCTTTTGGCTTTCGTCTTCAAATTTTCACGACAAGTTCATCGCTATTTATAAATAATTTACACATTCATATAGTTCATTATTTTTTTGACATAGTTTTGAGTTTCTTGGAAAGGAGGGATTCCCCCATATTTTTTTACATTTCCAGGACCTGCATTGTACGCAGCAAGCGCTGTTTCCACATTATTATCAAACTGGTCGAGCATTTGGCGTAAATATTTTGCGCCACCCATAATATTTTGGGCAGGGTCAAAACGATCAGACACCCCTAAATAGCGCGCAGTTGCAGGCATGAGCTGCATTAAACCGGATGCACCGGCAGCACTAGTGGCAGATGCTTTAAAGTTCGACTCCTGTTTAATAACGGAAGTAATCAGTTTTTCAGGTAAATTGTATTTCTTAGCGGCAGCAGCAATTTCTGCTTGATAAGTTTCAGCACCGGCAAAGAAATTTGCTACATCGGTCTTTCTTGTAAAATCCGTCATATACTGTTCAATTGTGGATGTTTCATTACTTGCTGAAAGGCTGTTGAATGTACCCGGTAAATTCGTTAAGTTAGTTGAATTATTCAACAAAAATGTTGCGATATAGTTTTGAGCAGCCGAGTTTTGCTGCTGCGAATTAGAAGTTTGTTCGGAATCCGTTAACTGCTGGAAAGTGCTAACATCACCAAGTCCAGTTAGCGAACTTGATAAAGATTGTCCGCCTAAAATGTCGCTCATTAAATCGGAAAATAAAGTCGACGTAGATGATGATAATACACTTGCGCTTGACTGATTGGATGTATTTAAATTCTGCATTGCCTGAAGTTCAAGCAATGTTTTCATTGATGAAATATCCATCACAGCACCTAGCCTTTCTGATTGTTTAAAGCCGTCATAAAGCGCACAATTTTCTTTTGCGCAGGCTGTGGCTCAATTTCATGATGTGCCAAAAATTCGGAGAAAATTTCCTTTCCGACTGCTTCATCATGTGTCTCATATTCTACCTCATAATCGTCGCAGTGCAAATAGAAAGAATGGTCAAACACGAGCAAACCACCTTTATAGGGGATTTCCACACGGTCGGTCGTCAATGTACCGTAACAGTGCAAATCGCCAACCGGAATATTAAATAACGCCAGTCTTTCGCTTACAGAATACGGGGGCACTCCATCACCGGCCAGCATACGATCTGCTTCCTCACGTGCTAAATAATCTGTCGTTTCTAGATGCTGGTGTTTGGAAGCTTTTTCTTTTAACGTAAATTCAATCGAATCTTCCACGACACGAATTCGAAGAGCGCTGTGAATTTGTTTTAGATGGTTTTCTTTTGTATCAAAGTAATGGTTAACTTGACGAATAATTTGTTCGCTTTTTATGGAGAATGTTTCAAGAAGCTGTTCATACTGTGACTTTGTTAGTATATTCTTGAATTCTATTTCAATTTGCTGTGTCATTTTCATCGTCCTTTTTAGTAATAGTTTTCAATTAAATCCAATGGCTGAAAGAATTAAACGTTTCTGCACCAAATGAGTGTCCTATGGTAAAATGTGAAGGGTAGATGAATCATCAATTTTATCAACCGACATTTTCCGGTGATGAAAAGAAAAAGGAGATTAATTCATTGCGAAACGTATATTTAATTGATCATGTTGAAGTAGTACATAATGAAATCTATTTTATTTTAAATGAAAAGAAACAACTTAGCCAATTGCAATCGACAGGGCAAGTAATCGTCGATTCGGATAATGAGGCGTTTCTTTATATCATAGAAGAAAATGAGGCATACAGTTATATTAGCTTTTCAAAAAATGTATGGCCGCAACTATTACAAATGTTATTGGCAGAGCAAAAAACATACTTGAAAGTGGAAGATGGTCTGCTGCCGCTTCAACAATTTGCTGATGAATTACAAGGATTGCTTTATAATATTGAAGGCAACAGCAACTATGGAGATCAATTTGTTGATAATATCGAAAAGGCATTTGCCGAATTCTTGAATAAATAGTAATAAACTTAATTATCACAAGAAAAACGGTCATTTCACGTGATTTAGGTGTGAAATGTGTATTTCTCGTCTACAAGAAGTATAATTGTTTGAAACAACGTGTTGATGAAATAGTGTGACAGGTATGAACTATTTCTAGTTGGGGGGTTTTTAAATTGGGGCAGTGGGAAGTATTTTTGAGTCCATATCGACAAGCTGTGGATGAACTTAAAATAAAATTAAAAGGAATGCGTTCGCAATTTGGTATTATGAGTGCCAATTCGCCGATTGAATTTGTGACAGGTCGTGTAAAACCACTTGCTAGTATATATGACAAATCGCTTGATAAAGGGATACCATTCGAACCGACTGCGCGTTTAGGAAATGAATTGCAAGATATCGCCGGTGTACGGATTATGTGTCAGTTCGTTGATGATATAGCAACAGTAACCGAACTGATCCGTCAGCGTAATGATATGAAAGTTATCGAGGAAAAAGATTATATTACACATAGTAAACCGAGTGGCTATCGTTCACACCATATGATTATTGAGTATCCGGTAGAAACGATTCAAGGTCGCATCGTAGTTGTGGCAGAAATACAAATTCGTACATTAGCGATGAACTTCTGGGCATCAATTGAACATTCCATGAACTACAAGTATAAAGGGATTTTCCCTGAAGAAATAAAAAATCGATTGCAAAGCGCAGCTGAAGCAGCATTCCGATTAGATGAAGAAATGTCCTCAATTAGAAGTGAAATTCAAGAGGCACAGGCATATTTCAGTGAAGTGAAAGAAGCAACGAATACAGCTATCCATAAGTCAACTGACAAAGAGGAGCGTGACAAATAATGAAGTTTTCAATACAATCACGCAGAGATGACCAATCAAATGAATTGATGGAGCTCGCAAAATCTTATTTAATTGATTTCGGTTTACAATTTGATGAACAAGAGCCGGAAATTGTTCTTTCGATTGGCGGCGATGGAACATTATTGCATGCTTTCCACCGCTATTTGCACCGTTTGGATAAAACAGCATTTGTCGGGATCCATACAGGCCATTTAGGCTTTTATGCCGATTGGAAACCTTCAGAGCTAGAAAAGTTAGTATTGTCGATTGCCAAAAAGGAATACAATGTCGTGGAATATCCGTTATTGGAAGTGCAGGTTCATCGCCAGCATTCCGAATCCAGTACGTTTCTTGCACTGAATGAAGCAACGATTAAATCGCCGGACGTAACGCTTGTAATGGATGTGGAACTGAACGGCGAGCATTTTGAGCGCTTCCGTGGAGACGGCTTATGTATTTCGACACCGTCGGGCAGTACAGCATACAATAAGGCACTGGGTGGAGCGATTATTCATCCGACATTGCAGGCTTTGCAAATAACAGAAATGGCATCGATCAATAACCGCGTTTTCAGGACGGTCGGATCTTCTTTAGTATTGCCGGCACACCATAACTGTGTATTAAAACCCGTACATGAGCAGCAATTTAATATGACGGTCGATCATATTAGCATGACGGAAACCGATGTAAAATCGATTACTTTTAATGTGGCAAATGAAAAAGTGCGGTTTGCACGTTTCAGACCATTCCCGTTTTGGGAACGTGTGCACGATTCATTTATCTCGAATGAATAGAATGAGGGTATATGGATAAACAATTTCAATTACAATTTATCAATACGGTCGATCAGGAGCTTTTGCGAGATGCAATTGCTCACTGGGGCATTTCAAAGCGTGCATTAACCGCCATTAAATTTGATGGTGGGGCACTTTTGGTTAACGGAGAAGAAAGAAATGTGCGGCATCGTTTGGCAGAAGGCGATGTTGTGACGATTATTTTCCCGGTAGAAGAAGCAAGTGAAGGACTGATTCCTGTAAAAGGAGAATTAGCTGTTGTGTATGAGGACGAGGCAGTGCTTCTTGTCGACAAACCGGCCTTCATGAGTTCGATTCCTTCCCGGGAACACCCGAATAATTCGCTTGCAAACCTTGTATATGGCTATTTTGAACAGCAGCAGCTTGCTTCCACTGTTCATATCGTGACAAGACTTGACCGCGATACATCCGGGTTGATGCTTATAGCGAAGCATCGTCATATCCATCATTTAATGAGTGAACAGCAAAAAAAGGGACAAATTCACCGTGAATATGAAGCAGTTGCAGAAGGTATCATTGAACAAGCTCAGCAATCCATCATTGCTCCGATCGGACGGAAAGATACGAGCATTATTGAGCGTGAAGTACGTCCAAACGGGCAATTTGCCCATACGGATGTAACTGTGCTAACACGCAAAAATAATATGACACATATTCGCCTGAAGCTCCATACGGGAAGAACCCATCAAATACGTGTTCATATGGCTTATATTGGCCATCCATTAGTAGGGGATGAATTATATGGAGGTAATCATACATTAATTAACCGCCAGGCACTCCATTGCCGCTACATTGAATTTGAACACCCGTTAACGAAAGAAAGAGTACACTTTGAAAGCAAGTTGCCAGAAGAGATTTCTACATTGATTAACTAATGCAAGATGCCAAGATTTCATTGGCATCTTTTATTTTTAGGGAAATTGGGAATATACTGTTGAGAAGGAATTTACGTGATACGAAAAAGTTATGGTAAAACGTAATTAGCCTTGACTAGGGATAGCAATTAATCATAAAATAACTCGTTATGAAAAGTCGAAAGGAGGGGGCAAGCATGATAGAGGAAAAAAATGATGAAGTCCAGTACGATGAAGCGTTTTTACGAATGCTGCTTGATGAAGAAAACATCGAGTCGTTCCGTGAACATTTCCTTGTACTCCATCCATATGATCAAGCACAGTTTTACGAAGAGGTGGGCCCGGATATACGGCAAATTATTTATCGTTACTTGTCTCCTCAGGAAATGGCCATCATTTTTGAAACAACTGAAATTGAAGACGATGAATATAAAACTTACTTAGATGAGATGGATCCATCATACGGTGCGGCCATGTTCGGCTTCATGTATACCGATAATGCGGTAGATATCCTTAATGAATTGGATACCCAGCAACGGGAAAATTACTTGGATATGATGGATGAAGAAACCGTCGATGAAATTAATGAGCTTTTAGGCTACGAAGAATATACAGCCGGTGCCATTATGACGACAGAATATGTATCGGTCGTTGAAAGCGCAACGGTTCGTGAGGCAATGCGAGTGCTGCGGCAGGAAGCCCAAACTGCCGAAACGATTTATTATATTTTTGTAGTGGATCAGGAACATCGATTACTTGGTGTCATGTCTTTAAGGGAACTGATTGTTGCTGAAGGGGATTTGTATGTCCGAGACATCATGAGTGAACGTGTCCTAGCTGTAAAAGTGACGGATGACCAGGAAAATGTCGCGAACTTGATAAAGGACTACGACTTATTGGCAATTCCTGTTGTCAACGAGAGCCGTGAACTTCAAGGGATTATTACGGTCGATGATATTATCGACGTTATTGAAGAAGAAGCAGAGGACGACTATTCCAAGCTGGCAGGTATTGCGGATATGGATGATAATGATGCAGGTCCTTTACGGGCGGCAGGAAAGCGTTTGCCATGGCTCATTATTTTACTGTTCTTAGGTATGCTGACATCGGGACTTATGGGGATATTTGAAGCAACGCTCGACAAAGTCGCCTTGCTTGCAACATTTATTCCGCTTATTTCAGGTACATCCGGTAATAGTGGCACCCAGGCATTGGCTGTAGCGATACGAGGGATTGCAACAGGTGATATTGGCGGGAAAAGTAAATTCAGGCTGATCCTGCGGGAATTAAGTACAGGGCTTATTATGGGAGTGGTAAGTGGTGCCATAGTTGTCGGAATCATATTCTTCTGGAAAGGTACATTGATAATCGGTCTGCTTGTCGGGGCATCGATTTGCTGCTCGATTATTGTCGCGACACTGGCTGGATCGTTTATTCCGATTTTAATGCATAAGCTGGGTGTTGACCCTGCAGTTGCATCAGGACCTTTTATTACAACGTTGAATGACGTCACAAGTATTATTATTTATCTTGGCCTAGCATCGACGTTTATTAGCCGGATTCTGTAAGTCACGATTTGAAAAGACTTTGCATATTGTATGAAAAAGGATGTGGAATGTGGAAATTCACCCATTACTTTTTATTGCAAGTCCGGTTTATATACAAGAAAAACGAATCGAAATAGAGGAAGAAAGTACATCAATTTATGTACGACCTACTACTGAAAAAATTGAAAATGCCCTTATTGCACGACAGCTCCATTATTTTTCGAAACCGGCGAAAGAGCCAAGGGTATTGGTATTTATTTTGCAATCAGGTGAAAAAATACACGGATCAATCGATAAAATAATTGGTAGTCAAGTATTGCTGAATTACCAAGATACAAAACGCTGGATAAAAGCTAATGAGATTGTGTTAATTCATAATACGTTATAAAAAAGAGGAGCCAAATTAATGGCTCCTCTTTTTTAGTTCTTTCATGAAAGAAAATACAGCATCTCGCGCTATATGCGCGAGATGTGTTTTTCATATGAATTAGTCACAAATGCCAAGGTCCACATCATCGATACATTGAACAGCACAGAAGCAATCTAAATCAACTGTGATACAGCTGTCTGAAGCTTCAAATTGTGTCACTTTACATACTTGACGGAAATCAATACCTGTTCCGTGATCATTTAGTAAATCAACTGTATGTTCTTTGTCATCTTGTGGTACAAGAACACGTAATGTTGCACAGCAGCCATCAAATACATCTTCAACACGGAAATAAATCGATACACAAGGACAATCATGGCCATCTGCTGTAGTGAATGTAGCGAAGAATGGAGAACCATCCTTGTTTAATAAAGTAAATACACGTGTGTCGACATTGTTACGAGCCGGGTTAACAATTCCACCAAGCGGCTCTAGGAAACAGTTTGTTGTACAGCGACTGCATTCATCCTGTACTGCTGCATTTTGAATTTCTAAAATCGCACGGACAACCTCACAAACACAACCACGTGATTGGTGATGTTCACCTGCTCCACCTACATCATTATTACCTCTTCCACAACCCATTATTTTTTCACCTCCGGTTTACTTAACTCTTACTAATAATATGAACCGGTTCTCAAAAGAATCGGGCTAATGAACAGGTTTCACCAAACTTCTTTGGGCGATGAATAATTCAAAATACGACAGGTTATACTTGGAGAAAAATGGACAAAAGGGGGGACTGCTATGTGGAAAGCACTTATGACATTGAGTTTGCTTTTAATTCTTGCAGGCTGCAATGACCGTGAGAAAGTTGTGACGTATGAGCTGACAGATAATGTACAGAATCAGCAGGAAATAAAAAAGCTTTTAAAGGAAGATGATGCAATTGAACAAGCGAATCTGTTAGTAATTGAAGATGAATTATTTGTCGCAATGCAATTAAAACCGTTGAAAAAATGGAACCGCGAAAAAATTGAGCAAGATTGGAAAAAGAAGTTGGAAGATAAATTTTCCGATAGTAAAGTCAATGTTTCCGCAGATTTTAAAATGTTTTGGGAATCGACTAAATTAATGGAAGAAAAAGACCAGAAAAAAATGCTGAAAGAATTGCATGCATTAAAAAAGCTTGCTAAGGAGGAAACGTAACTTGAAAGAGCAACAATAC
This sequence comes from Solibacillus sp. NPDC093137, assembly GCF_050280445.1. Taxonomy (NCBI): domain Bacteria; kingdom Bacillati; phylum Bacillota; class Bacilli; order Caryophanales; family Caryophanaceae; genus Solibacillus; species Solibacillus sp. NPDC093137. The sequence continues at coordinate 2,037,847 of NZ_JBNNVH010000001.1, read as the reverse complement.
AATACATTAAAAGATCAAATTACACCGAAAACGCCTCTTGCCATCAATTGTTTAAAAGCATTTGTTGTTGGCGGTGTCATTTGTTGTGTAGGACAAGCGATTTCCTTTATTTATATGATGTTTTTTGATTTTACGGAGAAAACTGTGGGTAACCCAACAGTGGCAACAATGGTGTTTATCGCCATGCTTCTGACTGGGTTCGGACAATATCGTAGACTAGGCCAATTTGCGGGAGCTGGAAGTGCAGTTCCGGTAACGGGGTTCGGTAATGCTGTTGTTTCTGCAGCAATTGAAGGGAAATCGGAAGGACTTGTATTAGGTGTCGGCAGTAACATGTTCAAGCTTGCCGGCTCGGTTATTTTATTTGGAGTAGTCTCGGCCTTTTTTGTAACCTTGATTAAATTAATACTAGTATCGGTAGGTGTCGCGGCGTGGTAATTGTTTTTCAGTCAAAGCCATCCATTCTTTCTTCAGGTGTTGTAGTAGGGCCTTTGGAAAAACGGAGTGTCTTTCAAACGTATTTTGACAAAATATCAACCGATGAACGGTTGCAAAAAGATTCGAATGAAAAAGGGAATGCCGTTCTCATTTCAGATGCATGTCAGACAATATTAAAAAAATCGAATTTAAATAATTTGGATATTGATTATTTACTGGGCGGAGACTTAGTTAATCAAATGACACCCACAAACTTTGCGGCACGGGAACTGGCTGTTTCGTTTATCGGTCTCTTTTCTGCCTGTGCAACATCTGTCTCTTCTATAGTTATTGCTTCTTTATTGACAGAACTGGGTGCCAGCGATTTTTCCATTGCAGGTGCTTCAAGCCAGCATAACTCGGTCGAACGCCAGTTTCGCTATCCGGTTGATTATGGAGGTCAAAAACCTGCAACTGCTCAGTGGACTGTAACAGCAGCAGGATTTGTATTAGTTGGTAAGCATCAGCCGAAACTTCCATATGTAGAAGCCGCAACAATCGGAAAAGTAATTGATTACGGAGCAACAGATCCATTTCATATGGGTGGAGCAATGGCACCGGCAGCATTTGATACGATTCAGGCACATTTAAAAAAGCGTTCGCAAACAATACAGGATTACGATGTCATAATGACAGGTGATTTAGGGAAAATCGGATTGAAAATTTTAATTGCGATGTTTGCCCAAAGTGGTGTGAAAAAGGAAGATTTATCAAGATTCCGTGATGCCGGTGCAGAATTTTACGGTGAAGATACAGCATTTTTGGCAGGGGCGAGTGGTGCGGGTTGTTCTGCTGCAGTCTATAGCGGCTATATGATGGAACAATTTAAAAGTGGTCGTTACAAGCGCGCATTATTAGTGGCGACAGGTGCACTTTTATCGCCGCTTTCTTTTCAACAAGGTGAGTCAATTCCGTGCACAGCACATGCAATTGAAATCGGGATGGGGTGAGTACAATCGGCTTTACATTTTTAGTGGCATTTGTCGTTGGTGGATTAATTTGTGTAATTGGTCAGTTATTAATGGATGTAGGAAAGCTGACACCTGGTCATACTTTATCCATTTTAGTTGTAGTAGGAGCAATTTTAGATGGACTTAATTTATATGAAGCCTTAATAAACTTCGCCGGTGCCGGTGCGACAATTCCAATTACTTCATTTGGAAACTCATTGACACATGGAGCAATGGCTGAAGCTGAAAAGCACGGCTGGATTGGCCTCTTGACAGGTATGTTCGAGGTGACAAGCTCTGGAATTAGCGCTGCGATATTGTTTGGCTTTATCGCGGCATTAATATTTAAGCCTAAAGGAAAAGTAGATTAGACGAATACCCTCCTTTTTTTTGAGTGTTTGCATACACTACAAAATAGAAAGGGGGGTATAAGTATGTCTGGATATGGTTGGCAGCAGCAAGGTTGGCAGCAAGGTTGGCAACAAGGTGGTTGTGATTATGGTTGTTCCCCAGGCTATGGCGGTAATAACAGTATGACATTCGTATTGATCGTTGTACTCTTTATTTTACTTATTATCGTTGGTAGCGCATTTATTTAAGGGAGGTAAGTAAACATTATGGATCGTTCGTTTTTTAAAAAAGTGGAGCGCAAAACCGGCGTTGATTTCGATGAAATTATGACGCTTGCAAATGCATTAACGTATGCAGATTTCTCGGATGAAAAACAAGTTCGAAAAATCGTAAAAAAAGTGAGCCGTCTTGCAAATAAACCGATTACGAGTGAACTTGAAGACAAAATTGTCCAATCAATCATTCAAGACGGTAAATCTTTGGATTTTTCGAAAATTGAGAAAATGATGAAGTAAGTCGGAACTTAAAAAGTGGCGTAACAATACGAAAAACATCCATTTTCTTTGGCGGAAAATGGATGTTTTTCTACTTTTATGAGATTAAAAGAATTAGATTTTCTTCTCCATAGCGCGATGCGGAATGCCAGCATCCATAAATTCCGGGGAAGTGACAGTGTATTCCAGTTTTTCATAGAAAGGAACTGCATAGCTTTGGGCATTCAATTTAAGCTTTTCAAAAGCTGCATTCTTTGCGTATTGTTCAACAGCTTCCATAATTAATGCACCAAGTCGTTTACCGCGATAGTTGTTCAAAACGCAAACGCGCTCCACTTTTCCTACTTTCGGTTCTACTTCCCGAAGCCGTGCTGTAGCAATTGAACTTTCACCTTCATTTACTAAGAAATGAATGGCTTTCTCATCGTATTCATCTAATTCCAGACTTAGTGGAACTCCTTGCTCTTTAACGAACACTTCTTTACGTAACGCAAATGCATGTTCGCGATCTTCTTCAGTTGTAACTAGTTTTACTTCAAACACGTATTACTCAGCTCCAGTCAATTTGTATGTTTCATAAGTTGTCCATGAGCCGTCTTCCAATTGGTAAAGCAAGTGGAAACGATCGATCGAATCTTTTTCATCTACTCCAACCATACGCAACTGACCATAAATATCATCATGCTCCGAAGCGCTCATTTTTTGTGCAATTGTAATATGCGGCATAAACACATGCTTTGGCGCACCCAAGTTGATCTTTTCCTGAATTAGTTTTTGAATATTTTCCAACTGTGGTGTTGGCTCAATTCGGAAGTAAATGGCATTCGTCGTCGGGTAAAATGAACTGATTCGAGAGGCATGAATTTGTAAAGGTGCAAACCTTGATGCCACTTCCTGCAAATGCTTGGAGATTTCTCCGATTTCAGATTCACCCGCATCAAACGCATCCTTCAGCGTAAGATGAGGTGTGATTAAAGCATAATGCGGGTCATAGCGTTTGCGATAAGTGTTCGCTAAATCTTGTAATTTTTTAGATGGAAAAGCAACAATACCGTATTTCAAATTCATTACCCCCTAAAAATAATATAAATAATTTCATATAGCACCGTGCTAAATGATTGTGAGACGTCCTGTAAATGGCATAAAAAAATCTAGATACAGCCACACCAAGGCGTAATTGTTTTAATTATAACAGAAAAATTTGTGAATAAACATTTCCAGCATACCGTATTATCCGAAAATTTCAATTAGTGCACGTTTTAGATCAGGTTTCCAGTAAGTCCATGTATGATTTCCATTGAATTCTTCATAGAATGTATCAATACCATGTTGAACGAACATTTGATGCAGCTCACGGTTCGGTGTTAACAGATCTTTTACAGTACCATCCTTTAATGCCACTTGATCTTCCTGGAGGCCGATAATATGGTACAACGAAAGAATATTGACATTTTTCGCATCTTTAACAGCCTGCAATACAAGCTCATCTACATAAGGTGATTGTAAAATAGCTTTACCGAAAATATTTGGATAATGGAATGCAGTCATTAATGAAATGGTTGCAGCCATAGAATCACCTATTAATGCACGCCCACCGCCGACTTGTGTAGTTGAAAATTCATCATCTAAATAAGGCACGAGCTCATGTGCCAAAAATCGCATATACGCTTCAAATTGATCCCCTGCTGGTGTATATTTTCTCTTTCGATCTTCATAATTTTTGTATGGCACACCAACAATAATTGTATTTTCAATTAAATAGTCATCGATCAGTTCATCTGCAAGACGCGGAATGCCCCCTAGCTGAAAATAGTCTTTACCATCGGATGCGATTAAAATGTTATATTCATATAATGGTGAATAATTTGCTGGAATATAAATTAGTAATTCTAACTCTTCGTTTAATGCATTGCTAAAAAAAGTAACATCTTTTACTGTGCCTCTCTCCAATGTTGTCACCCCTGTATTTTGATGTATGTAAAATTGTATCATATAGTAAAATAAAGGTGTAATATATAAAGAAAGCCATAAAGTGAAACCTAAATCAGTGGGGAGTTTTTCCATCCCCTGGTTAGCAGGAACACAAGCTAATACTGGAAGCTGACTTTTACTGGTATTTTTACTATCCGTTAATGCGGGAAAAATGAGTGCTTAAAATAAACTGAAGTGAGGATTTCTTATGCATAATAAAAATATTCGTGTACATTCAGACGAAGTGACAAAAGCTACGTATAACGCGTTGGAACGACGTCATGTAACAATTGAAGATATTGCTGAAATCGTGTTTACGATGCAATCACCATATAATGAAGGCTTAACAATCGAACACTGTATTCAATCGGTTGTTCGTGTATTAAATAAACGTGAAGTGCAACATGCTGTACTAGTAGGAATTGAGCTTGACGAACTGGCAGAAAAAAGACTGCTGTCGGCACCGCTTCAAGCAATTATCGAGGCAGATGAAGGATTGTTTGGTGTTGATGAAACTTTGGCATTAGGGTCAGTATTTACGTATGGAAGTATTGCTGTAACAACTTTCGGTCATTTGGATAAGCAAAAAATCGGGATCATTGAAAAGCTTGATACAAAAGCGGGCGAATCGGTAAATACATTTTTAGATGATCTAGTCGGGAGCATCGCAGCTTGTGCAGCTTCACGATTGGCACACCGTATGCGCGATTTAGAAGAAGAAGGCGGCACATTCGCAGATATTCCACCGGTAGAATTAGGACCAAATCCTAAGTCAAACACGGACATTTAGAAAGGATTTTAATATAAACGATGAAATTAAAAGATGTAAAAACACTAATTACGAGCGGTACTATTATTATTGCAGTAGGTTTATACTTAGCATTTAGCGAACCTAAAAAAGATACGGAGCAAACAACTTCCCCTGCCATTACGGAACAAAATACAGAATACAAACTTACAACTGATGTTGCGATGGACAAAACAGGCAATCAATTAATCGACGTGAAATATTTGAATGCCAATGATGGCGATACATTCAATGTCGAAATAGATGGTAAAAAAGAGCGTGTACGTCTTCTTATGATTGACACACCTGAAATGAACTATAACAAAGGCGAACCTATGCCATACGCAGAAGAGGCAAAGGAACGTACGATCGAACTGATGGAACAGGCGGAATCCGTTCAACTTTTATTCGATAAAGGCCCCGAGACAGATAAATATGACCGATTATTGGCATATGCTTTTGTAGACGGTGTTAGTTTACATGAAATTTTATTAAGTGAAGGTCTGGCAGCAGTGCGTTATGTCAATAAACCGAACGATACTCTGGAAGATGAGCTTTTGGAAATTCAGCAACAAGCTGAAAAGAAAGAGCTGAACATTTGGGCTCATGACAATTATTTACAGCGTGACGGTTTTCATCCGGAAGAAGTAAGCAAGTAATTCTGATACAACTAAAAATTTGTTAATAAACCGGACTTGAAAATAACTTTTCAAGTCCGGTTTATTACGTTTTGCCTCATAAAGGAAGATTTTGTTTCCCTTTTAGCTCATGTTGAAGAAGCAGGTTGTATATGAAACGATGGGATTGGTATGATGGTATGGCAAGAATCTTTAGGATTTAAATTACTTATATCTTTCGAAAGTATATTTATTTTAAGGGGGAAGAATGATGACAAAGATTTTAATGTTGCACGGTGTTAACCACAACATGTTCGGAAAACGCGATCCTGAACATTATGGAAAGATAACTTTAGAGGAAATTAATCAAACGATTCAGGAACTGGCGAACGAGCTAAATGTTGAAGTAAAGACTTTCCAGACAAACCACGAAGGTGAATTTGTGGAGAAAATTCACGAAGCGTTCCTTTCCGGGATTGACGGTATTGTTCTAAATGCTGGTGCCTGGACCCACTACAGTTATGCAATTCGAGATGCTTTAGATATTTTTACAGGTCCAACCGTTGAAATACATATGTCCAATATCCATGCACGTGAAAGTTTCCGTGAAAAATCTGTGTTTGCGGATATAGTGACTGGTCAAATCTCTGGTTTTGGCAAAGAAAGCTATTTGCTGGGTATTCGTGCAGCAGTACAAGCAATAAAAAACAATTAATAATGAAAATACTAAAATTATTCAACATGTTTCGGATAAACTATTAAGCGATTTCTATTAATGGAAATCGCTCGAATCCCTTGATATCTATATTGCCTACAGGGCATCCTTCCCATTCCAACGCATTGCCTTTTTATTGGAAATATATGAAATGTAATATTTTGTTAAGTTGCAAAAACGACAAATTAATGAAGTTTGCCATCAAAAGAAGTAAATTTATTATAAATGAGAATATCATCAATTGAGAAACAGGTAATTTTATGGCATGCTATATAGTGGTATTGAGAAATATTCTCTATTAGGAATTGAAATAATTTATAGAAAAGGAGGAGAAATGGTGTGAGAAAAAGTTTCTTCATATTTTTTGCTGCTCTTTTTTTGGTAGCGTTTACTTTACCGAATAATTCATCTGCAGCAATTGCTGATGGTACATATGATGTTAGTTATCAAGTAAATAAACCCGGGAGCAATTCGGCATCTATGGCGAATGACTATTTTTTAAAGCCAGCCAAATTAATTGTAAACAACGGAAAAATGACAATGCAGCTAACGATTAAAAACAGTAGCTGGGTTACACAGTTTAATCCTCCGGGTGGTGCGAAAGTAATCAGCTCAAGTGCAGACCAGCGCACAGTGCAATTTCCTGTTTCCAATGCAAATTTAGTGACTATAGCGATGAAAATCGACATTGATGATATCGATTACCATCATAGCTATAGTGTAGATTTTGTATTTAATAGCGGGGGGTTACCTGAAACAAAAGTCGAGGAACCTAAAGAAACAGTAAAGCAGGAACCGGCAAAAACAGCTCCGGCACCTAAGGAAACACAAACAAAGTCGTCAGGAAGTAATACTTCTTCAAATACACCAGCACCATCAACTGAAAAGCAGAATACAGGTTCATCCGATCAGCAAGCGACAACAGAAACAACAAAGACAGATGATTCAACAAAATCTGATGAAGAAATTGCGTCTGAAACGAAGCAAGCTGAAGATTCTGAGGTAGTAGAAAATCCAGAGACGAGCGATGAATTACCGTTAATGGCGATTATTTTATTTTTCATAGCTGCCGTTGTATTCATTCGCACTAAGAAAACAAAAACTATATAGACAGATAGGGGAAATAAAGAATGGCTAACAAATCAAAAGCAACTAAAGCAGTATTAGCATCATTACTTGCTACATCAGCTATCGTACCAGCAATGGCAGTATCTGCTGACACAACTACAGAAACGAAGGCAACAGAAGCGGCAATTTCTACAGCAACTAAAACTATTGACTTCAAAGTTGACGCGGAAGATGCACTAAAACGTTTTATCCCAACTACAGGTGAATTAGTTGAGCGTAATGGTCAGCAATTTATCAATATTGAATTATCAGATGCGGTACTAGCAATGGTAAATAGCGTAACAGTGGCAGGACAACCTGCAATGGCTGAATATAATGGTAAAAAACACATTAACATTCCAGTAACTGCAGATTATACTCCTGTAGAAGCTACTCTAAATATGACAATTACTTTCGTTGGTAAAGATCCGGTTGATTATAAAGTGACGTTAACACCTGACGCAAAATCAATTAAAGAAGTAACGGAAACAACAAAGCCAGTTGAAGAAGTGAAAGAAGAGAAAGTATATACACCTGGTAAAACTTTTGAGTCGGTGGCGGATGGTACTTACGATATTGTTTGGGATGCATATAATTCAGAAAAAGTAGGTAACTACAAAGCAATTACGAACCACTTCACACCTAAAGCGAAATTAATCGTAAAAGACGGCAAATATTCTGTAGAAGTATCTGTAGCGGCAACTTCAAAAGAAATGGTAGCTGGATTTAAAATTGCGGGTAAAGAAGCAACCGAAAAAGATGGCGTTTATACAGTAGAAATTCCTTCAATTAGTGAATTACATGAAGCAGGTGTACATGTTGTTGTTCCAGCAGCGAAGATGGATAAATGGTATGACTTCGGTTTCGCTATCGAAACAGCTGACCTGGAGTTACCAAAAGCTGAAGTAAAACCTGCGCCTGTTGAATCTGTAAAAATGGATGTTACAGCATTAAAGAACGGAACTCAGGAATTGTCTATTATGCACAATAAATATTTAGACGATGAGGTAACAGTGACAACAACTGAAGGGGGCTATGATGTAGAATTAACATTCCCTGAAGGTCAACACTTATTAGGCTTCGATGTTGAGGGCGCAACAGTTGCATTAAAGTCAGAAGAAAAAGTTGGCAATAATACAGTAAAAATCTACACGTTATCAGTTAAAGATTTAGAAAAAATCTATACAGCAACAGCAGATTTAAAAGTAGTTCTTAATGGGAATGTATTATATGAAACTGCACATGACTTCCAAATGAAGTTTAGCGATAAGAACTCAACAACTGTTCCATTTAAAGATATCGAAAACAACGGTAACAAAGATGCGATCATTAACCTTTATAACAAAGGGATTTTCAAAGCTGCAGACAAGTTCAACCCTGGAAACAACTTGAAACGCTCTCAATTCGCATTAATGCTAAACCGTGCATTAAAATTGGATGTACCAGCAAAAGCGAATTTCTCTGATATCGCAAAATATGATGCTGAAACAAAAACAGCAATCAATGCATTAAACGGTTACGGTATTATTAACGGTAAAACAGCTACTTCATTTGCACCTGGACAAGATATAACTCGTAAACAAGCGGCGTTAATGATTTACCGTCTATTAGAGAAAAACGGCTATAAAGCATCAGGAGAGGCAGCAAAATTCTCTGATATGCCAAAAGAAGTTGAAGCATCAAAAGCAATTTCTGAATTAAATAAATTAGGTATTATTTCTGGTTTTGAAGGGAAATTCAATCCGGAAAACAAATTAACACGTTCTCAAATGGCAAAAATCTTAAACAATACATTAACTGTTGTTGACGGTTTAAATAAATAATTTAATGTAATGTGAATGGCTTATAACAAACAGCCATTGCTAATACTATTTTAGGTAGGGGTGTGTTAAAAGCTGAGGCTTTTAATACAGCCCCAATCCTATTTTTAAGCAACGACAGTTAATACGCTACGCTTAAATTGAACTAAACTTCCATCTAGTACGGGATGAAATTTTACTTCAGTTTAAACAGCTAGGAGGAAAATAAATGAAGAAGTGGTTAATCGGACTCGCATTGAGTATGGCGGTACTTGCGGGATGCGGAAATAGTGAACAGAAAGCAGCGTCATCCACTAACGGAGATGTTAACACTGCATCAGAACAGGCCCCGGTTGTTGAAGAGGAGCATCGTATTATCGCTGGAACAGTAGTCATTGCACAAATTCTGGACCGGCTGGATCTTGATGCGGTCGCAATTCCGGATACGGTGAAGGATTTACCGGCACGATTTGACGATCTGCCGAATATCGGGAATGCGATGGATCCGGATGCGGAAATTATTAAATCGCTCAATCCTACTGAAGTGCTGTCCGCGTCAACATTGGAATACGATTTAAAGGATAAATTTGAGCAATTGAAAATTCCGGTCGATTTTGTTGATTTAACAAGTATTGAATCGATGATAGGCGAAATTACAGCACTTGGTGAACGCTACAACCGTGTGAACGAGGCAAAAGCTTTAAATGATGAATTACAGGCAGAAATTGATGCGGTAGAGGTTGCAGCAAGTAATGAAGAAAAGCCTCGCGTACTCATTTTACTTGGAGTGCCTGGCAGTTATTTAGTGGCGACGGAAAATTCATATGCAGGTGATTTAGTACGTCTTGCAGGCGGTGAAAACGTTATGGCTGGTCAGGATGCAGAATACTTGCCATCCAATACAGAACATTTATATTCATCAAACCCTGACATTATTTTACGTTTATCGCACGGTATGCCGGCTGAAGTTATTGAAATGTTTGATGAGGAATTTGCCGAAAATGATGTTTGGAAACATTTTAATGCTGTCAAAAATGGACAAGTATATGATTTAGAAGAAGAACTATTTGGGACGACAGCCGCATTGAATGTACCGGAAGCTCTCAATGAGTTAGTAGAAATATTTTATCCATAAGACCTCTGCCTTCTAGACTTAAGAAGGGAGAAGAGGATATGCGGGACATAAACTCCCCGTTCTCGTTATCAATAACAATGTTGGAAAAGCAAAGTCTTGAGGGAGGTTTTGCTTTTCATCATATAAAGGATGTTTTCTGTGACCAAAAAAATTTTTAGCTTTATCGCTGTCACTGTATTGCTTGTTATAACAATCATTTACGCAGCGACAACAGGAAGTATACAGATGTCGTTTATCGACTTTATCACGAATTTCTTCAATGCCGATAATGCGGATATGGCTGCGATTAAGGATTTGCGTTTTCCAAGAATCATCGTAGCGATATTTGCCGGAGCGGCTTTATCGGTTGCCGGTGTTTTATTGCAGGCAATTATGCGAAATCCATTAGCGGATGCCGGGTTCATCGGAATATCCGCGGGGGCTGCATTTACAAAATTATTTATCGTAAGCTTTGTACCGACACTATTTTTCTTCACACCACTAGCAGCATTTATCGGAGGAGCGCTCGCATGTTTCTTTGTTTTCCTGCTTTCCTGGAAGTCAGGGCTGAATCCATTAAAGTTAATTTTGGTCGGGATTGCGATCAATGCCATGTTCTCTGGGCTTACAGAATCGATGATCAGCTTTGGTGCTTCGGCAACAGGTGCGATTACATCAAATCTTTCCTTAAAAACTTGGGATGATGTATCGCTGATTGTTACATATGGTTCGATTGGTTTACTTCTTGCTTTTATTTTATACGCTTCATGCAATGTGCTCGTGTTATCTGATAAAACCGCAAAAAGTGTCGGTTTTAATGTAACAGGTGCACGCATCCTCATTGCGACGGTTGCTGTAATGTTAGCAGCTTCATCTGTTGTAGTGGCAGGGGTCATTTCATTTGTCGGAATTTTAGTGCCGCATATCGCACGTCGACTTGTCGGTTTTGATCATAAAGTGTTAATTCCGTTTACGGCACTACTGGGCGCATTTATTATATTATTGGCTGATACACTTGGACGTACAATGTTCAGCCCGATGGAAGTACCGGCATCAACGATTATGGCCATTATCGGAGGACCATTCCTCATATTCCTACTTAGAAAAGAGTGACAACCAATATGGAAATTAAACAAGTAGTCGTTTCCCATGACGGGACGACCCGTCATTTAAATGCAGTATCGACCGCTATTCCAAAAGGGAAAGTGACGACAATTATAGGACCGAATGGCTGCGGAAAATCCACCTTGCTAAGTGTCATGTCACGAAACAACAAACCGCTCGAAGGTCAGGCGATGCTCGAAAATCGGGACTTGGTGGAATATAAGCCGAAAGAGTTTGCGAAGAAATTGGCGATTGTATATCAGCAAAACGATATTCCATCAGATTTGACGGTGGAGAAGCTTGTTATGTACGGACGGATGCCGCATACTTCATTATTCAAAAAGAGAGCGGAAGAGGATGAGGAGGCCGTTACATGGGCGCTTACTTGTGCGAATCTGCTTGAAAAACGGCATAATGATTTATCGGCACTATCCGGTGGGGAACGCCAGCGTGTATGGATTGCAATGGCACTTGCACAAAAGTCTGAAATACTGTGCTTGGACGAGCCGACAACGTACTTGGATATATACTATCAGCTGGAACTGCTGGAGCTCGTAAAGCAGCTGAATGAACAGTACGGCTTGACGATTGTTATGGTGCTACACGACATTAATCAGGCGATTCGTTACAGCGAACACATTATTTTGATGAAAGCCGGTACAATTATCGCTGAAGGTGCACCACGAGATGTTATTACAAAAGAAGTAATTAAGGAAGTATACGGGGTCAATTCCGTGTTTCATGAAGATGAGCAGCTCGGGTTATATATGATGCCGTTAAGTATTTAATATGCGTAAAATTGTTCAAATTTTAAGTGGCATCGTGATGATTATTTGTGCAGGGATTATTATCCGTTATTTTTTTAGCTATGAGAAAGTGGAAAAAGAGCTTGAAAATGCTCAGCAAATTGTCGAACAAAGTGAGCTTGCCGCACTTCAACAGCAAAACGATCATATTATCGGCTGGCTCACACTGGAGGATACCCGTCTTAATAATCCTGTTCTGCAAAGGGATAATAACGAATTTTACTTAACTCATAATTATTCGGACGAGAAAAGTCGCGGCGGGAGCATATTTGCCGATTTTCGAAATGAGGTAATGGAAGACCGGCATACGATTTTTTACGGGCATGTTTTACGCAATGGTACGATGTTCGGAGATTTGCCTAAGTTTAGCGAGCAGGCATATGCAGAAGCCCATCCTGTTTTTTACTATGAAACAAATGACAAGCGCTATGCATTGCATGTGTTTGCCGCCTATGAAACAACGACCGACTTTTATTATATCGAAACACAATTTACAGACTACACGTATACGCAGTTTTTAGAGGAAGTTCAACGACGTTCCGATATAAATTTGCCAGTTCACGTAACGGCTACCGATAAAATCGTTACATTGTCGACATGCACGACATCCCAAAATGACAAAGAGCGTTTCGTCGTTCATGCAAAAGTAGTCGAACTAGAAAATAAGAGGTGAATTATGATGAAAAACAGTAAAAAATTAATGACTGCTTTACTTGCTGTTTCTGTATTGGCAGCATGTGGGCAAAAAGAAGAAGAAAAAATAGCAGAGCCTGTAGAACAGCAGGAAACAACGATTGATGTCAGTGCAGAAGCAGAGCAGTTTAAATCGCTTTCAGCAGGGCAAATGGACAGCTTTGTAACAGATACTGAGCTTTTAGCAAGTGCTATTAAAGAAGGTAAGCTGGAAGACGCACAGAAGCTGTATCCGTTAGTAACGATGTATTATGAAAGACTACAGCCGCTAACTCCGAGTTTCCAGGAGCTTGACGAAAAAATAAACGGTGACATTGTTGAAGGAAAAGAAACGGACACAGCAGGTTTTCAACGTATAGCATATGGATTATTTGCTGAAAAGAAGACAGCAGGTTATGAAAAAATAGCTGATGAACTTGTTGCAAATGTAAAATCACTTCAAGCTGATTTTGCGACAATTGATGTGACGGAAAATAATGTACTTGCTTCAGCTGTAACTATGTTTCAGGATATGACCAATACCAGACTTACTTCACCGAGCATTGCAGGAAATGAAGTATATGCAGTGAAAGCACAAACAGAAGCAGCCGAAGATTTAATGGAAGTTTTTGTACCACGTGTTTCAACTGAAAGTGCGGATGCTGCATCCAAAGCAATTACAGCATTAAATGAAATTGTTGCGTACTACGAAGTGGGAAAGGAAGATTACGTAAACTATACTCTCTTTACGACAAAACAAGAGCAGGAACTCATTACAGCAGTAAAAAATGTCGAAAAGGCATTACAGCAAATGAATGATTCGATTAAATAACGGGATAAACAGACATAAAAATAAGGCGGTTCAAAATTTACATTATGTAAAGTTTGAACCGCTTTTTATATTAAGGATTTTTAATCCAAATGCTCATGCTTTATATATTGTGTGGCTGACTGGGGAATGTCTTTATACGAAATTTCATTGAAAGTAACTAGTGCCTCATCATCAAAAGTGACAGTTAGAATTTCCGTATCTTTATTTTTTACAGGCACAAACCATTTTAATGTAATATTATTTATCTCTTCCACGTGCTGGATTTCGTTAAGTAAGTTATAACTATCTTTCAGCAATGTTGTTTCACTAAGAAATTCTGATGCCCTTAGTGAGACGATAACATTTTGTTTCTCATCAACCGGTATAATTTCGATATTCAGCATTATATTTTCGACAAACTGTTTCAGCACGATTTCAGTCAACATCAGCATAGTGTGAGTTTTTAATTGCTCCTGAGTCATCGATGCTTTTGCTTCAATGATTGTTTCTTCCTGATCGGAATTCTTCATTTTTATAATATATTGTACTGAAACGGCGCAAACAAAAATAAGTAAGGCGATTAACATAGATTTCAGTAATTTATTTAAAATAAGGATAACCTCCTATGAACTTAGCGTCATAATCACTATTATATAGTCATTATGCCACAAAAAAATACTAAAAAGGACTGTCAATTGTGACAGTCCTTTTAAAAATTAAGTATTTTGTTCTTCATTAGGAATAGTAGCAACAAATTCGTCAAAGTATAAAAATGATTCATCCTCAAGTTGTTTAACTTTCTGTTCGTTTAATCCAATAGATAATGGCCCGGAAAAAATCTCGCCCCACCAAGTTTCAGTAATAATCATTTTATATAGCCTCCTTGTACGATTGTTTTACATTACTTATTATGTTCGATTATTAATTTAATTATGAAATTCCCATATGCCTTAATTTATAAACATTTCTTTAAGAATTAAGACAATTTAATCATGAAGCCTCCTTTTTTTAGCAGGATATTTTTAAAACTTTGTAGTAGTTATTACTATAGTTAATATGTGTGAACAGCTATAATTTATGCATACATTTATCTTCATTCAATAAAAATGATTATTTTCCTTAGCCATTGACGAATGAAGCTGGAGTTTTGTATAGGTCACGGATATTAATTTCGGGAAGGATGAAAAAAATGAATTTTACTGCAAATGATGTTGAACAAATGATTGAGAATCAACGCGCTTTTTATTTTACGGGCGCTACAAAAGATGTGGAATTTCGTAAAGAACAGCTTGTAAAATTAAAAGAAACAATAAAAAAATATGAAGAACAAGTAATAGAAGCTTTAGCATTGGATTTAAGAAAAAGCGAGTTTGAAGCATTCACAACTGAAATCGGTATTGTTTATGATAGTATTTCCTATTTTTTAAAAAATATAAATAGCTGGATGGAACCACAGCCTGTCAAAACTCCGCTTCATTTCCAGCCCGCAAAAAGCTATGTTGTACGTGAACCATATGGAGTGACATTAATTATTGGACCATTCAACTATCCATTCCAATTAATTATGGAGCCATTGATCGGGGCGATTATCGGAGGAAATACAGCAATCGTAAAGCCATCGGAATCTGCCGAAAATACAGCATTTATTGTGAAGAAAATTCTGGAAGAAGTATTCTCTCCTGAATATGTACGTGTTGTAGAAGGTGAAAAGGATGAAGTAACAGCATTAATTCACGCATCTTTTGATTATATATTCTTTACGGGAAGTGTGGCGGTTGGAAAGGTTGTTGCAAAAGCAGCAGCAGAACGTCTTACACCGATTGCATTGGAATTGGGTGGAAAGAGTCCGGCAATTGTCGACCAGACAGCAGATTTGGATGTAGCGGCGAAGCGGATTGTATGGGGGAAATTCAATAATACAGGCCAAACATGTGTGGCGCCAGATTATGTTCTTGTCCATACAAGCGTTGCGAAAAAGTTTACGCGACTTCTTAAGAAAGCAATTAAAGAATTTTACGGTGATGATCCACAGCAAAGTCCGGACTACGGGCGTATTATTAATGAACGCCAATTCGACCGTCTACAGACTATTTTAGATAATGAACGGGATACTGTCACATTTGGTGGCCGGACAGACCGTGAAGATTTATATATGGAACCGACCGTGCTGGAAAATATTACGTGGAATAGACCTTCCATGGAAGACGAGCTGTTTGGACCAATTTTACCGGTTATGACATATGAAAATTTACCAAGAGCAATTCATGAAATTCGTCAATTGCCAAAGCCATTAAGTGCCTATTTGTTCTCGGAAAATGAAAAAGCCATCGCATACTTTCTAGAAGAGCTTCCGTTTGGCGGAGGCTGTATAAATGATGTTATTACACATGTCGGCAATACTCATTTACCGTTTGGCGGAGTAGGACCTTCAGGTGTGAAAGCATACCACGGGAAAGCAAGTTTCGAAAACTTCACACACCCGAAATCTATTATGCACCGTTCTAATAAACTGGCAAATAGTTTACTATATCCCCCGTATAAACAAAAAGTAAAGCTTGTTCGAACAATTATGAAATAAGAAAAAAGAAGGCTTTCCCGAACAGTGAAACTCAGGAAAGCCTTCTTCTTCTATTATTCTGTCATGATCGGAAATGTTAATAATATTTCAGTACCGACATGCTGTTTACTTTTAATTTGGATGGTCCCTTGATGATCTTGTACAATTTTATGGATAATCATCATGCCGAGCCCTGTTCCATTTGTTTTCGTCGTATAGAAAGGCTCAAATATCCGATTCAGTACATTTTGTGGAATACCGCATCCAGTATCAATAATCTGGATATAAATATCCTTCTCATCTTTACTTTTGCATACTTGTAATGTAATAGAACCATCTTCAATAATCGCTTCAATCGCGTTTTTAAATAAATTTATAAATACTTGCTTTAGTTGATTTTTATTTCCTAAAATTGTAATGTTCAAAAATTCATTAATAATTTTCAAGGAAATCGCTTTTGAATGGAACTCATATTGAAGAAACTGGACGACTTCCGATAAAGCTTCCGCCAAATTAATTGGGGCATACTGGTTTGCTTGAGGTTTAGATAATACAAGAAACTCCGATAAAATTAACTCGATTCGCTCTGTTTCATTTTGAATGAGCTTTGTATACTCATAGTAAGGTGAATCAGGATCTTCATTCATCATTTGTACATAGCCGGAAATGACCGTCATCGGATTGCGGATTTCATGGGCTACACCCGCAGCAAGCTCGCCGACAAGCTTTAACTTTTCCGATTGTAAAATCAGATTTTCATTTTCTTTAATATAGGATATGTCTCGCGAAATGACAGACGATCCGATAATGTCACCATGCGGACTCAAAATAGGCGACAATGAAATTTGTGCATCAAAAAAAGTGCCGTCTTTTCTCATATCGGTCGTTTCATGCAGACGATATTTTTTTCCGAGCATCAAATCTACTTTCCTTTGCTTTGACTCTTCCTCATTTTCTGGGGGAATGAGCGGTAAAACACGCCCTAATGCTTCCTCCTTAGACCAACCATACAATTTCTCAAATGCAGGATTGACCGCAATAACACGGTCCTCCAAATCGAAGACAGCAATTGCATCATTAGCCTGTTCGAAAAACAAATGTAAGTATGCATGTTTGGAATCCAGATAATATTCACGGTCGATTGCATTTTTCTCAAGCTTTAACCAAATCTGTTTTATTAAAAAGCTTTGACCAATACTCATAATGCAGACAGCAATTAGAAAGCTGAAGAGTAAAAGATGATCTTCAGATTTAAAACTATGATAGGGTATCATTGATAATTTATTTAATATAAAAATTTCAATGAAGACTAGTACTATGTTGATGATGGAAATAATATATGAACGGTAAATTGTTAAAATCGCTATAACCCAGATAAAAGTATAAAACGAAATTATGTTTACATTTTGATAGTTGAATAGGAATACGATTATATGCCATGTACAAATCAAAATAATTTGAAGTACTTTTGGAGGCGTTTTTAAATAATACAAAGCAATGAGTATAATGCAACTTCCAATGCTAATAACTAAAAATGAATAAGGATGCTTGAACAGCTGTGTAACAATGACAGTAGTAAAAATAAGCGTTGAGAAAAAATAAGTAATAACCATAAGCAAATTTCGCTTATTCAGAATTTCATGTTGCTGCATAAAACACCTCGGATAAGTAATATTAACTATAATGATACAGTAATTCATGATGTCGATAAATGGCGAATTTTGATATGATATATATATCGTATAAATAAATTAAATAAGGGAACAAAGTGGAATCTTTATTTTAATATAATTTTAGTTCTTAAATCCTGTATATTGAGTCAATAGCGAGAAAAATGAACTTATGTATTATATGTCCAAAGTCCTTATGTTGCAAACATGTTTATTTATACGGAAACATTACAGTTAATGAAAAGCGTGGAAATTTCATTCTATGCACAGTATGATGATTAGTACATAGAAGAAAATTATCATTCGCAATTATATTGCAATTGTGGGGGAAAGAATTATGTATGCAGAAGAACTTTTAAGTACACTGATGCAAAAAAAAGTTGTAGGTCAATTACCGAAACTGATTACCGATATTGCGATTGACTCGCGCAGTGTACAGCCAAACAGTTTATTTATTTGTATAAAAGGTTTTACGGTGGACGGGCATGACTATGCTCAAAAGGCAGTTGATGCAGGTGCAACTGTAATCGTTACGGAACGTCTATTACAATTAGATGGAGAAATTGCACAAATAATCGTAAAAAATACGACTCGTACACTTGGAATTTTAGCGGCAAAGTTTTTTGATTATCCATCGAAGGATATTATGATGATTGGAGTAACAGGTACAAACGGGAAAACAAGTGTATCTGGAATTATCCACAATATATTAATCGGACTTGGCGAAAAATCGGCATTGTCGGGAACAATCGGCTTCAATTTAAATGGAGTGCTATATGAATCGGCAAATACGACAAGTGATTCATTAAATACACAACAGATGATTTTCCGTGCTAAAAGCGAGGGCTGCCGTGCAATGGTGATGGAGGTTTCGTCACATGGTTTAGCGTTAGGCCGTTTAGCAGGTGTTGATTATGATGTGGCGGTATTTACGAATTTAACGCATGACCATTTAGATTTCCACGGTACGATGGAAAATTACGGCAACACAAAAGGTTTGCTGTTTTCTCAACTTGGACAAGACTTGGAGAAGAACAAGCATGTCGTTTTAAATGCTGATGATCCATGGTCTGAGCGCTATGCGGAAATGACACCATATCCAATTTGGACTTATGGATTGCATAATAATGCGATTTTCCGTGCAGCAAACTGCAATTATGAAAATGGAATGACGCAATTTGATATGGAAACACCGGAGGGTACATTCCCGGTATCAATGCATTTACTAGGAGAATTCAATATTTACAATGTCCTTGCAGCAACAGCCGTATTTTATGCTCGCGGTTTCCCGATTGATGTCATTATTGAACAAATTGAAATGCTGCCGCCGGTGAAAGGGCGTATGGAGAAAGTAGATTCAGATTTACCGATTCAAATGTTCATCGACTATGCACATACACCTGATGCAATTGAAAAGGCGATCAATGCGGCAATGCCATATAAAAAACCGGAAAATAAATTGATTTTCCTTGTTGGTACAGGTGGCGGACGCGATAAAACGAAACGTCCGACGATGGCAGAAAAAGCATCTGTTGCAGATTATGTTGTCCTGACGACGGATGATCCGCGCTATGAGGAATTTGACAGTATTACCGGTGATTTGGCGAAAGGTATGAAACATAAAAATTATGCCTGTATCGGTGACCGTGCGGAAGCTGTTAGACATGCAGTAAGCGTCGCAAATTCTGGTGATATTATTATTTTCGCAGGAAAAGGTCATGAGGATTACCAAATTATCGAAAATACGAAATATCCGCATAGTGATGCGAAAATTGCGATTGAAGCTGGAAAGTTAAAATTTGTATAGATTATGCAATAATTTTTTCAAATCCACCGTGTTAACGTAAAAGCGTTAGCGGTGGATTTTTTTGGAGGTGACAAAGATGATCCATTCATTTTTACTTAGTATGATTGCATATTGCACTGTGAGCTTTCCGATTTATTGCATATTACGAATGTTCTATATAAAAAATAAAACAAAAAATGCGAGGCGTGAATTGGTGATGCTCGTATTCTTCTTTTACAGTGTCAGTATTTTTTCACAAACGATTATCCCTAATTTCCAAATCTCGAATGGACAGATCATTTTTGATACTTCGACCGCATATGTGCGCAGCAATTTTACCCCATTACAAACAATTTCGCTGTATTATGACCAATTGAATGGACCATTGGCAAATATCGCATTTTATAATTTGGCAGGCAATATTGTCCTGTTTATTCCTTTTGGGTTCTTTATTCCGCTATTATGGAAAAAGTACAGAGGATGGCGCATCATGCATATCGTTGCATTTGCCATCCCATTATTTATTGAAGGGACACAATATTTTATTGGTCGTAGTATTGATGTCGATGATGTATTATTAAATGCAATCGCCATTGTAATGGGCTTTATGCTCTTCAAAATATTTCGGAGATTACGTAAAATGAGCACGCCAAAGTAAAAAAGGTTGTAACAAATGACTGTTGTCTTTTAAAATAAGAAAGTATGAAAAAAGGAGACGAAATTAATGACTTTAGAACAAGATATATTATCGCGTCGTACATTCGCCATCATCAGTCACCCGGATGCTGGTAAAACGACGATTACAGAAAAACTACTATTATTCGGTGGTGCGATTCGTGACGCAGGAACAGTAAAAGGAAAGAAGTCAGGAAAGTTTGCGACATCTGACTGGATGGAAATCGAGAAACAACGTGGGATTTCGGTTACCTCTTCTGTTATGCAGTTCGATTATTCAGGCTGCCGTGTAAACATTCTGGATACACCTGGACACCAAGACTTCTCGGAAGATACGTACCGTACGTTAATGGCTGTAGACTCGGCTGTCATGGTAGTCGATGCGGCTAAAGGGATTGAGGCCCAAACATTAAAGCTATTCAAAGTTTGTAAAATGCGCGGTATTCCGATTTTTACTTTTATCAACAAATTGGACCGTCAAGGTAAAGAGCCACTAGAGCTTATTGAAGAATTGGAAGAAGTGCTTGGTATTAATGCATATCCAATGAACTGGCCGATCGGTATGGGGAAAGAGTTCCTAGGAATTTACGATCGTTACAACAAACGTATCGAGCAATTCCGTGTAGAAGAAGGCGACCGCTACTTACCACTTGATGAAGTAGGGCATTTAGCCATTGATAACGATATGAAAAAAACATCGTATTATTCACAGGCTATTGACGATATCGAACTTCTGAATGAAGCTGGCAATGAGTATTCGGAAGATAAAATTGCACGTGGTGAATTGACACCGGTATTCTTCGGTTCGGCATTAACGAACTTCGGTGTTCAAACATTCCTTGATACGTATTTAAAATTTGCACCGATTCCTCAGCCTCGTATTACGGAAGAGGAGCAATTTATCGATCCTGTAGACCATGGCGAATTTTCTGGTTTCATTTTTAAAATTCAAGCGAATATGAACCCGGCACACCGCGACCGTATTGCATTCGTGCGTATTGTATCGGGTAAATTTGAGCGTGGTATGAACATGACACTTTCACGTACAGGTAAATCTTTCAAAGTGACACAGTCAACACAATTCCTTGCAGATGATCGTGAAACAGTAAATGAAGCGGTTGCAGGTGACATTATCGGTCTTTATGATACAGGTACGTATCAAATTGGGGATACAGTAGTCGGCGGTAAGAAAACATTCAACTTTGAAAAATTACCTCAATTCACACCTGAAATTTTCATGAAAGTTTCGGCGAAAAACGTAATGAAAGGGAAGCAATTCCAAAAAGGCGTTCTGCAATTAGTTCAAGAAGGCGCAATTCAGTACTTCAAAACTCTGCATACTGAAGAAGTAATCCTTGGTGCGGTTGGTCAATTACAGTTTGAAGTATTCCAGCACCGAATGATTAACGAATACAATGTAGATGTAATTATGCAGCCCATTGGCAGCAAGATTGCACGTTGGATTGAAAACGAAGAAGATGTGAAAGATTCAATGCATTCTCAACGTTCTATGCTTGTTAAAGACCGTTTCGATAATAGAGTATTCTTATTCGAAAACGAATTTGCGATGCGCTGGTTCTCTGAGAAAAACGAAAATATTCATTTATACAGCTTGTTATAATCTGATATTTATAAGCCCCGGCGATTTTCTGTGAAGGAAAATCGCCGGGGTTTATTGTGCTTTAATATATAGTGATAGTAGATACCGAAAATTTATCAGAAATTTCCGATTTAAATGTAGAAAGTAAAGAGTGAAAAGGAGAATGTTTTACGTTGAAAGTGGAACGATTCACCCCGAATGTGGAACAAAAGCTTGAGAAAAGAGAACCGAGGCCGGATATTAGAATACTTGCGATATAAAGTAGAACGCCAGCCTTTAAAAGAAGAATATTTCAGGTGAAAAGTAGAACGATTCACCTGAAAAGTAGAACTCCTCCCCGGCCTCAGCTCGCTGATATTCACTCACTCTCCCGCATCTATACGGTAAGCCCGGTCGAATTTATATTTCCCGTCCTCATATGTCCGCTCAAGAAAATCAATCTCCCCTTTATTGTGGAAAACAATGGCTGTTGAGCAGCGAGTGCCGTAATTAGGAAGTTTTACAAATTGAGCGGATAAAGACCGTTCCAGATGGATACCTACACCAGTATTTGGCAATACTTCATCTTGTGCGATTTCGTCATTTGCCAATAGCGAAATTAAGGTATTCACTTCGATTGCCTCGTTTTCAAATGTATTTTCCAGTACACTCTTTGCCGAATTTACTTTTGGCCATGGTGTATTGATAGTAGCATTACTTACACCGTGAATTCCGCTTTCTACAATGCGGTGTTCATCGTAAATATTATTGTAATGATGCATATCTTCGCCGTCATAAAGCAAAACATTGAAGCCGCCGTACAAATCTCTTTTTGAACGGAGTGACTGGATAAATGAGTCTGTCGATTCCGTAGAAGTTAAAAATAACCGTACAATTTCTCCACGTGACAATTGGCCGGTTTCAGGAAGACGCGGATCACGGTAATTTGTGATGGCAGCAAAACGACCATTTTTCGACACACCCATCCAACTTCCTTGTTGTCGTAAATCTCGTCCAGCTAATATATCAGGTTCATCTCCCCAAAAATGGGCGGCTGCTGTCGGACGGTCATAAAATTCGTCACGATTTGCAACGATGATGAGTGGATATGATGGATGGACTTTATAGGAAAATGCAATTAAACACATAAATGGACCCCCGTAGCTAATGTAGTAGGCATGACCATCCAGCAAAAAAAATCACTGAATTTTACAATAAAAACTGCTAAAACCGTGCCTACCTTGTATGATTTTTTGTAACATTTTGCTGTAGTAACGTAAGTTTTTGTCAAATGATAAAAGGGAAAAAGATAGCTCTACACGAATTTTAATTAATATAAAGACAAAATGAAAGGACTTTCCACCGATGAATATAAGCAAGTTTTCTATAAAACGCCCGGTTTTTACAATTGTTTCAATGATTTTCGTGCTAATACTCGGCGCAGTTTCATTATTTAAAATACCAGTTACGTTAATACCCGATTTAAATCCGCCGATTGGAGTTGTTGTGACAAGCTATCCGGGTGCAAGTCCGATAGAAGTAAACGAAAAAGTGACAAAGCCGCTTGAAGCTTCTCTGGCGACATTACCGGGGATTAAACGAGTGCAGTCGACATCGCTGGAAAGCTCCAACTTGATTATATTGGAATTTGATTGGTCAACGAATATGGATGATGTTCAAACGGATATCTTACAGCGTATTGATCTTGTCCCACTTCCTGAAGATGCAGGAAGGCCAAGTTTTTTGAAGTTTGATCCATCGCAATTTCCGATTATTCAATTGGCATTGTCTGCAGAAAGTGAAGAAGTCGATATCCGACAAATCGCCGAATCACTTGAACAGGAATTGCAACGTACTGAAGGGGTAGCCAGTGTAACCGTCTCTGGTGAAATAGTAGAAGAAGTACAGATTGAGCTTGATGCGCAGAAGCTTGAGCAAAATAATTTAACGCAAAATGATGTTATACAAATTATCCAGGCGAGTAATATTTCAATGCCGGGTGCAGAGCTAAGTACAAAAGAGAATCAGTTGTTAACGACTCGAGTAGTCAGCTTGTTTACAAGTCCGGAAGAAATAGCAAATGTTGTGCTTTCTGTCAATCCATTAACAGGTGAAGAAATAAAAGTTCAGGATATAGCAAACGTAGAACGAAAAGAGCAGGAAACGAACACAATTACAAGGGCCAATAACCAGCAGGCTGTACTCATTT
This sequence comes from Solibacillus sp. NPDC093137, assembly GCF_050280445.1. Taxonomy (NCBI): domain Bacteria; kingdom Bacillati; phylum Bacillota; class Bacilli; order Caryophanales; family Caryophanaceae; genus Solibacillus; species Solibacillus sp. NPDC093137. The sequence goes on along the minus strand of NZ_JBNNVH010000001.1, from coordinate 2,013,596 downwards.
CGGTTTTGCAGGAGTCTGGAGCAAATACTGCAGATGTTTCCGAAACTTTTCAGAAGGAGCTTGGACAATTATTAGATGAACCCCAATATGATGGAATCGAAGCGACCATTTTATTTGACCAGGGGGACTATGTACGCTTGGCGATTGGTAATATTAGCTCCTCGCTTATTTTTGGCGGGCTGTTTGCAATGCTTGTGTTATTCGTCTTTTTATCCGGAATAAAAAGTCCGCTTATTATTGGGATCGCGATTCCTTTTTCGGTCATTGTAACTTTTGTGCTAATGTTCTTTGCGGACTTTTCTTTAAACATTATGACACTGGGTGCCCTTGCACTTGGAATCGGGATGCTAGTGGATAATGCTATCGTTGTAATAGAAAATATTGAGCGCCATCTAGAGTTTGGGGAGAATCCTAAAGATGCGGCAGTCAATGGAGCTAAGGAAGTGGCTTTGGCAATTACCGCTTCTACTGTCACGACGATTGCGGTTTTTGTCCCGGTCATTTTTATAAGCGGGTTAATCGGTCAAATATTTTTAGAGTTCGCGTTAACGATTTCATTTAGTTTGATTGCTTCACTATTTGTGGCATTAACAGTTGTTCCGATGCTAGCCAGCCGTTTCTTACGTACAAAACCTTTAATTGTAGTGAAGAAGCGTCAGGAATCTTGGCTGTATCAAAATTATTCGAAAGCACTAAAATGGAGTTTAAAGAGACGGGCCCTTATTTTAACAATCACAATCGTCTTGGTAGGTATATCTGGATTTACATTATATAAAACAGGTACTGAGTTTTTGCCGCCCACAGATGAAGGGTTTGTGTCCTTGTCTGTCGAGCTTCCAAACAGTGCAACTGTTGAGAAAACAGAACAAATTGTTTCGGAAATTGAAGAGATGGCGAAACAGTATGAAGAAGTTGATGTAGTGGTCAGTTTAATTGGAGGAAATCAGCAATCTTTATCCCGAGGTACTAGTGAACAAAATGAAGGGGAGATTTCAGTCAAGCTTGTTGAATTATCAGAACGAGATCGCTCCATTTTTGAGTTTGTTGAACAGTTTGAAAAACAAGTACAGCAGGAAATCGGAGAGCGTGCAGAAGTGACGTTTTCATTGTCATCTTCTTCTGGATCAACACCGAACTCTTTAACATTTCGTGTGACAGACAGCAATGAGCCTCAGCTGAAAAAAACGGTCGCTTCTATTCAGCAACGTGTTGCACAGATTGATTCAGTTATTGAGGTAACCACTGATTTGGATGAAGTGAAAGAGGAAATTCAAATTGAAGTAAATCGTGATGATGCACTTCAATATGGGTTAATGCCCGCACAAATCGCACAAACCATCAATATGATGACACGAGGCGCATTTACAACACAGATCATAGCCGAAGATGGTGAAGTACTTGGAGTATACACTGGTTTCGGAAAGGCGTACCGTGAAGATGTAGAAGCACTTAAAACGATGAAGCTTCGAACAAATGCCGGGGTATTTGTCGAACTGCAACAGCTGGCATCGGTCGAAATAAAAGAAACCCAAACCGCTATTCGGAGATCGGATCAGGCATCGGCCGTTGCAGTTTTTGTAAAATACAATACGTCCGAATCCCTTAGCGGCATTTCCCGAAAAGTGGATGAAGCGATTGAAGAAGACGGCATTCCTGCAACATCGAAAGTTGTTTTTGGCGGTGACCGAGAACTATTCGACAGTGCAAAACAAGATATGATTTTGGCTATTCTGCTGGCGGTCATTCTTATTTATTTAGTTATGTGCGCTCAATTCGAATCATTTAAGCTGCCGTTTGTTATGATATTCAGCGTTCCGCTAATGATTATCGGTGTCGCTGTTTCATTGTTTGTAACAAATACATTGCTCGGTGTCACAGCTATTATCGGAATCCTTATATTAGTAGGGATTGTCGTGAATAATGGCATTGTTCTCATTGACTATATTAATCAAAAACGACAGCTCGGATTAAATATCTACGATGCTATTATTATTGGCGCGCAGGATCGCATGAGACCGATTTTAATGACGGCTCTGACGACTATTTTAGGGTTGGTGCCATTAGCGTTGGGAATTGGCGAAGGGACAGAAATGAATCAGCCAATGGCGGTTGTCGTTATTGGAGGGTTGATGAGTTCAACAATTTTAACGTTATTTATCGTACCAATCATTTACAGCCTGATTGAAAAGGAAGCAAAAAAATAGACTGAAAAGAAATATTTACCGCGCGTTAATGTAAAATTTTGATGAATTATAGAAGAATCGTTTGATTTTTCGGGACATTATCGGTAAAATAGCAATATAAGAATTGAATTGAATATCCAATTGACATTTGTCAAAGGGGAGTAGCTATAAGAGATTTAAATAGCAGCCTATCGTTTTAGATAAGCGCTATATTTAAATGTACTTACTTCACATTCGTCATTACATGGTTAGGAGCCATCGGGTGTGATAGCATTATGTGCTTAGCAAGACCTTTGCCTATTTACATAGGCAGAGGTCTTTTCTTTTTTGGCAAAAAGGATATTTTTTCAAATTTATATTATTAACACCTAATTTATTGGGTACAAGTAAATAATAAGGAGGAGAAATTTTCATGGAAGCAATTTTATTAGAATACGCATGGGTCTTACTTGTATTAGTATTCCTTGAAGGGCTGTTAGCTGCAGATAATGCAGTGGTAATGGCAGTAATGGTTAAACATTTACCGAAAGAACAACAGAAAAAGGCATTATTTTACGGGTTATTCGGAGCGTTTGTATTCCGGTTCATCGCATTGTTCCTTATTACGTTCTTAGCGAAATACTGGGAAATTCAGGCGCTTGGTGCAGCGTATCTATTATTCATATCCATAAAACATCTATACGATAATCACTTTAAAAAGCAGGATGAGGAATCGGATATCAAAGAAGGTAAAGGCTCTGGCTTCTGGATGACTGTATTGAAAGTAGAGCTTGCGGACATTGCATTTGCGATTGACTCAATGCTTGCAGCAGTAGCTATTGCCATGACATTACCGCATATTAGTGATTACCACATTGGCGGGATCAATGCCGGTCCATTTGCTGTTATGTTCCTTGGTGGTTTTATAGGGCTTGTTATTATGCGTTTTGCTGCGCAAATGTTTGTTAAGCTGTTAAACGACTATCCGACATTGGAAACAGCGGCCTTCTTAATTGTAGGCTGGGTAGGTGTGAAATTGGCTGTATTGGCGTTAGGACATGAGAACTTGGCCATTATCGACCCGCACTTCCCGCATTCGACATTGTGGAAATCCATTTTCTGGGTCGTGCTCCTTGGACTTGCTGTAGGCGGATATATTGTAAGTGTGTACAAAAACAAAAAAGCAAAAGCGGAATAACAAAAGATTTAGGAGATACTTCAACTATTAGAAGTATCTTCTTTTCATTTTCAAGGTTATTAATTATACTAGTAAAAATGTAATTAATTATCGGAGGCCAATCTATGCCTTTAAAAAAGTTCGAAAGTCGGAAAATTACGCCTTTCCAAATTTTAATCACTTATTATTCTGTTGCCATTTTAGTTTCCTTTTTACTGCTGCGTCTTCCAGGGGTTCATTTGGAAGGGGTACACGTATCGTTTCTGGATAGTCTGTTTACAGCGGTCAGTGCAGTTAGTGTAACAGGTTTAACAACAGTTACTGTTGCAGAAACCTACAGTAGCTTTGGACTTGCTATGATTTTGCTGATCCTGCAATTTGGTGCAATCGGGATTATGTCCATAGGTACGTTTTTATGGCTGTTGTTTGGGAAGAAAATCGGTATGCGTGAACGTCAGCTCATCATGATTGACCATAATCAGTATAATTTATCGGGTGTTGTTGCATTAATTCGTCAAATTACCAAGCTGCTCTTTATGATTGAATTTACCGGTGCCTTTATATTAACGGTTCATTTTAAGCGTTATTTTGCGACATGGGAAGAGGCGTCGATCAATGGATTGTTTGCAGCTATTTCTGCGACAACAAATGGAGGCTTTGACATTACCGGAATGAGTTTGCAGCCGTTTCACCACGATTATTTCATCCAATTTGTTTGTATGATTTTAATTTTCCTGGGAGCAATCGGTTTTCCTGTATTAATTGAAGTGAAGGCCTATTTAACGAAGAAGGATCCGGCATTTCGCTTTAGCTTATTTACAAAGGTTACGACATTCACGTATGTTGCCTTGTTTATTTTCGGTTCAGTTGTTATTTTTATTATTGAATCCTTCCAGTCATTTAAAGGGATGCGATGGCATGAGGCGGCGTTTACGGCCATGTTTCAATCGGTTTCCACTAGATCGGCCGGTTTAACGACCTTTGACGTAACATCGTTTAACGAAGCGACACAGCTCTTTATGAGTGCGCTAATGTTTATCGGAGCGTCACCAAGTTCTGTTGGAGGCGGAATCCGCACAACGACATTTGCGATTGTCATTTTGTTTTTAATCGCATTTTCCCGCGGGCAGTCAGAGATTCAAATTTTTAACCGGGAAATTCATGTAATCGATGTATACCGTTCGTTTGCGGTGCTGATTTTTGCGATTATAATGGTGCTCGGCGCTGCAATGGTATTGTTTATTACAGAATCCCGCGCAACGATGATGGAAGTTATATTTGAAATTACTTCAGCGTTCGGAACTTGCGGGATGTCGCTCGGTATAACTGGGGACTTAACGGCATTCGGGAAAATGGTCATTATGGTGCTCATGTTTGTAGGGCGTGTAGGACTCATTTCTTTCCTGTATTCAATCGGCGGGTCTGCACAGAAGAAGAAGTACCATTACCCGAAGGAACGAATCATTATCGGGTAAGTATTTTAAAACAATACGTAAAAACGTCCATTTCCTTTGAGGGAATGGGCGTTCTTTTTAAGCGCAGCTATTTTTCATGCAATGTGAGAATCATCAGTCTGTAAATAGTAAAAACTCCGATATAGGCACCGGAAATTAAAAAGAGTTCATTTAAAAATAAACCATGGATTTTTGTCATAAATACAGCATCATCAATAATGATCTGATAAATGGAAGTAGATGCAATACTGCCGAAAATGATGACAAAAATAACAGCGAGTATATTGAAAACAAGAGCGGACTTACTAATCTTCTTTCTTAGAACAACCATAATAAGCGGAACAACAATGCTTGAAATAACTAAAAAGATTTTCAAAAAATAGCACTCCTTTCTTCTTATTTGAATTATGCCCTCTTTTTTGGGGTATAAAACGAGTAGGCTGCTGCAGCTCTGTTTAACCAGTCCGGCGGAATAGATAATAGCCGAATGGTTAATTTATAGGATGGAGGTGATCTATATGGAGAAAAAGAAAGGGAATGACCGTCAAAACATGAAAGAAGAGGTTGGGCCAGAATTAAACCCGGATGATTTGGATCTTCGTGAAGACAATGATTTAACAGAAGAACAATCTAATAATAGTCCGGAAAAAAAGCAGACGGATTCTAAATCGAATAAAAAATAAGTTTTCAGTTCATAAAAAACGCTGCACACTCTTTATTAGGAGTTTGCAGCGTTTTTGAATTAATTAAATGTGCTGAAGTAAGGCTGTTGTCCATTGCGGAAATAGGTGAATAAATAGCTCGTTTTCTTTTGTGGTGCACCGACTTCGTAGTTTTGTAAATCGATGTGGAACGGAATAATTAAAGAGTGCTTGAATAATTCGCGTTCAGTAATCTGCATTGCTTCAAATTCTTCACCTACTAGAGAAGGGTTTTCTTTGATACGTGCATAGACATCTTTCATCTCTACTTCAGAAAGGCGATCATTCCACCAAAGTTTACGCGGCTGGAACTGCTGACCTTGCAGGAAGTCGTACTTCATTAAGCTTGTAATCACTTCTAAGTCGGCATGCTCGACTGTTTGAAGGAACTCGAGTAAACGGCGGAATAAATCTTCAAGCTGATGGCCGATACGTGACCAGCCTTTTGTTTCCCAGTATGTGCCGAAGCTTTGGAAGAAGTCGAATGGCGTTTCGAATACTTCTGTCACTAAATATTCAATTGTATTGTCCATACGATGTGCATTCCAATACTTTTCCAGTACGTCTTCCGCATGTTTAATACGGACAATATCATCAAAAGTTAATACATTATTTGAGAAAATTTCATATGGCGAAATATCAACATATGTGTAACCGTACTTTTCGGCTTCCAATCGTAAGCCTGTCCCGCGAAGCAGTTTCAGGAAGCCAAGTTGCAGCTCTTCTGGGCGCATCGCAAAGACATCGTTAAATGTTTTACGGAATGATGCATAATCCTCTTCAGGCAATCCGGCAATTAAGTCCAGATGCTGATCGATTTTCCCGCCTTCTTTTACCATTGTGACAGTACGAGTAAGCTTCTCGAAGTTTTGACGACGTTTTACAAGGTCGTTCGTTAAGTCATTAGTTGACTGGACACCGATTTCAAAACGGAACAGCCCTTTAGGTGCATTGTCATTTAAAAATTGGATGACTTCAGGACGCATAATGTCCGCCGTGATTTCGAATTGGAATACGACACCTGGCTGATGTTCATCAATTAAAAACTGGAACATTTCCATCGCGTAGCTGCGACTAATATTAAAGGTACGGTCTACGAATTTAATCGTTTTTGCCCCGTTATTCATTAAGTAGCGAATATCTTCTTTAATCTTCTCGCGGTTGAAATAACGAACCCCTACTTCAATAGAAGATAAACAGAATTGACAGCTAAACGGACAGCCACGACTCGTTTCGATATATTGAATCCGCTTCCCTACATGAGGTAAATCTTCTTCAAATCGGAAAGGGGAGGCAATTTCTCGTAAATCGATTTTCGGTGGCTGTGCATGGATTTTTAATTTGCCTTCTTCTAAATAGCAAATACCCGGCACTTTTTCAAGTGGAATCTCACCATTGAAGTGGCGAAGCATTTCTTTAAATGAGACTTCACCTTCACCCATAATGATATAGTCAATTTCTTCATGTTTGCGAATCCATTCATGGACATCATAGGAAACTTCCGGACCGCCTAATACAATTTTGACATTCGGTAATACCGTTTTTAGCATACGGATTACTGCAATCGTCTCATTAATATTCCAAATATAACAGCTGAATCCGACAACATCCGGTTTCTTTTGGAAAAGGTCGGATACAATGTTGAAAGCCGGGTCTTTAATTGTATATTCAGCAAGCTCACAGTCGAATTCAGGCAGTGCAGCTGCTTTTAAATAGCGTATCGCTAAATTAGTATGAATATATTTTGCGTTGAGTGTACTTAATATAATTTTCATAATTTTATTCTCCTCTTCATAAAGTCTATTGTAGCAGTGTAAAGAGATACAAACAATATGGGAGAATATGCCCATTTTATTCCAAATAGTAATGTGAAATAATATACGGTAAGTATACAATTCTGAAAATTCTATAATATTTGAAATTGGGGGGTAATATGTGTAGTGGAAGGCCAATTGAATTATATGTTAAAAGAGCTTTTTCAACAATCCAATGAAAAAATCATTATATTGAACCGCCAAGGTAAAATTGAATTTATGAATAGTAAGGCGGAAGAAATATTGCAATCTGTTCATTTACCAGCGCGCTTTTGGGAAAGTGCGGATAAACTTAGTGGTGAGTGGGAGCGATTTATAAGTTCTGTAAATGAAAATTCAACATCTACTGCTACTTTTACATTAATAAATAAATACCATCAAAAAATACCGGTACAAGTTTGGGGTCATTATCTAGAGCATAAACAACTAATCTTTACTCGATTAAATGTAAACCCTTCTAATGTCATTTCATTTGAAGAAAAGAGCAACACACTTATGTTTCAAAATTTAATAGATGGAATGGCACAAGGTGTAATATTGACGATGTTGAACGGAAAGATTATATCAGGTAATGCAATGGCATTACATTTACTTGATCGAAAAGCAGCTCAAATAGAAAATAGAAGCTATGACTATCTATTTGAAGATTGCCAGTACGATTCCCAAGTCATCACTCAATATTATAAGAAGATTTCAAACAGGGAAATGGCCAGTATTTTTGTTATGAGAAAAACTGAAGATGGAAATACAGTCTATCTGAATTTTATTAGCAAAGTAGATGAAAATTTAGGAATATTAGTCACAACAATTATTGATCAAACAGAAGAGATGATGCTGTTAAAAAGAATTGAGCATCAGCAATCTTTATCGTTTATTGGTCAAAATATTGCATCGATTGCCCATGAAATACGGAACCCAATGACATCAATCCAAGGTTTTATTCAGATGATTAAAAGCAGCTTAAATGAGCAGGAATATCCTTACTTTAAAATTCTCGAATCCGAATTGAAGCGGATGGATGATTTGCTTGGAGACCTTCTGAATATTTCTAAACCAAAGAAACAAGTATTACAAATGGTTGATGTGAAGGAAGTTGTAGACCAGTCAATTCAGCGTATGCAGCCTCTAGCATTGAAAACAAATGCTATGATTTTATTTGAATATGACGAAAAAGTAGAATATCGGATTAATGGGGACTTTAATCGCCTGATGCAAATGATTATGAACTTGCTGAAAAATGCAATCGAAGCTATGGATACGAATAATTACATTGTCGTACGTTTACTTTACCGAGGCAAAAATACGCTTCAGCTATCAGTTGAGGATAGTGGAAAAGGGATGAATGCGGTCGATATTGAAAATGCGTTAAATCCTTTTTATACGACAAAAGAAACAGGATCTGGTTTGGGATTAATGCTTGTACAAGCTGTCATTAAAGAGCATAATGGGACTCTCCACATTGAAAGTGAGCAAGGTGCAGGATCTAAGTTTTTAATTGATTTTGATTTGCGAAATGAAATTGAATATTTAAATTCTTCTCCTTCTTATTCAATGAGAGTGGCTAGAATGGCGGCAATTTCGAAGTGATTTTGACAAAACTTCCAATCCATCGCTATAATATGTACATCTTCAGTTAGCAGATTTCGCAAACAATAGCTGAAATCTGAAGAATTCATTGTAAGAGCACTGCTTCCAACTGAGTACCTATCTCAACGTTGGCCATGCTTCTTGCAGATGTCACAGATTATTAAAGGGAATTTAAAGAGGAAGTTTGCCTATAGTTGTCGCATTACGGACAACAGCTGACAGTCCCATCCAGTGGGTCTCCTTAAATTCTACGCAATTGCGCACAGCGTAATTGATTATTTAAAATAGAGGATGGTTTTTATGGCTTCAGAGGAAGTAAAGCAATCGTTAAAATTATTTATCGTTTTATCAAGAGCGCATAAAGCGATAAGTGAAGCTACGAATCAATTTATACAAGCAAATGGTTTGAATCCAACAGAATTCGCGGTTTTAGAACTTTTATATCATAAAGGTCGTCAGCCCCTGCAGCAAATCGGGAACAAAATTTTATTAGCGAGCGGATCGATTACTTACGTAGTTGATAAGTTGGAAAAACGGAATTTTTTAGCACGTGTTTCGTGTCCAACCGATCGTCGCGTCACATACGCGGAAATTACCGATCCTGGTTCCGAGTTTATGGACAAGCTGTTTCCTCAGCATGAACAGAAAATTCATGAACTTTTAGGAGCGTTATCGGTTGAAGAAAAACAGACGGCAATTGAGCTATTAAAAAAATTAGGATTATCTATCAAAGACTTATCCTATTAAACAAGAAAAGGACGCCCCTAATTTACGGGCGTCCTTTTTGGGGATTATTGAATTGTTAAGCCCATTTGTAAAAAGGCGTCTGTTAAGTCCGCTTGGACATTATCGTAAATTGTTAACGTAACAAACAAGTTTTCACGTTCAATTACAACTTTTACAACCTTTTCATCCTCTAATAAAGCTTCATATCCAACAATATTTAAAATTTCCTCACGTTCTGACAAAGTTGAAGCTAAATCCAGATCTTTCGTGCTTTCAGGTGCAATGGCAGAAATTGTTTCTTTTGCAGATTCCTTTAACTGATCAAAAGTTACATCTTCTTTTTTTACAACTTCAATCTGCATTGACGTAGCTTCATCAGCATTATTTAATAAACTATCGACACCTGGCTCTTCTGAAGTAAGTGTATAGTTTTCTAAATGCTGAATCGTGTAATTCATTTCATCACTTGTTGAAGTTACTACTTTTTCTTCAAACGGCTGGCCATTTGAAATGTAAGTCAATGTAGTATTATCAGCTTTATCTTCTTGTTCAGCTTTTGTTTCTTCTGATGTCTCAGTAGCTTCTTCTTTTTGGTCTGAAGAAGAGTCATCCGATTCGATTGTCTCGTCCGTCTCGTTTGTTTCTTGCTGTTCTTCGTTTTGCACTTGTTCTGTTTCGGTAGGTTCTTCTTTTGCTGCATTTGATGTTGTAGGCTCGTCTGTATCCGTATTACAAGCTGCCAAAATTGCAGATAAAATAACTACGGCCCCGACTTGATAAATTTTTTTCTTCATATGGATCCCCCTTTTACATGTATAGACGGAATTTAGAAAGATAAGTTTCTGCTTTAATTGTATCAGAATAATGGTAAAACTAAAAATAATAGTAAAACAAAGACAATATGGGTAACGATAATTAATGGTAAACTTTTTTTCCATTCATATAAAGCTCCCCAAAGCATACCAGCGATAATAGCTGCAAGAGCACCTGGAAGGAACCCGCTAATAGCTAGAGACAGTGAAAATAACATTGAAGTGATTACGACAGCCCAGAAAGGCGATGTGAATTGTTTTAATTGCTGCTGAACATAGCCTCGCCAGAACATTTCTTCCCCAACGGCTACGATAAAAATTAGCATTAAGTAATGGAAAATATTTTGAGGACCATATACATCCAAAAATTTCGTTATATCCTTTGCTGCGCTTTTATCGAGATAAGGCATTAATATATAACCGAGTTTTACAATACCATACGTAATTGTCCCGTACCCAATACCGTAAATCAAATATTGCCATGTTGGGATTCGGTCTTCAAATTTACCTGCCACTAAGCTGATTGCAATTCCAACTAGTAATGTAAAGGCATATAAATACCAAAAAATCGATTTTTCATAAAATGTAAAAAACATCATGCTGAAAATAAAAACTAATGCCAGAAGGAGTGTAATGATTTGTTTTCGGTTTTTCAATTGCTTCAACCTCCCCTTACGTATCGTAACAAAAATTACCCTTTTTATCATCATCTCAATGTTAAAAAGGGTAATTTGCATTAAATTATTCGTTATTAGCTAATATTTTATACCGTTTGTGATTAACAACTGTTTTTTCTTCCATTTCTAAATCATGAAAATTATCCATAATCGTTATATCAACGATAACGGAATTCTCATTCACTTTTTCAACGACTCCTTTTAAGCCGTCTTTAAACTCGATTATATTTCCAACTTCCGCAATTTTCATACACAGTCAGTCCCTTCATCGACTACTAATTAACAGTTTGCTTGAAATTATACTACAAAATTCAATTAGTTTGAATAATTTTATTAATTTACTAGGGTTTATTTGGAATATATTTTCGATTAAGAGTCTGATATATTGGGTTTATACATATAAAAATGGAAAGAGGGATCCATATGACAGACTATAAAAGTATTATCGATCAGTTGCGTAATGGTGAATTACAATCTGTAATTATAAAAAAAGAGGAATTTCTTCAGTTTCGCGAACATCTTATTAAAGATGAACAATTTAAAAACTTCCGTGGTGAGGCGAAACAAGGTGGGGATGTAGTTTATACATTTTCCGAAAATTCAAGAGCATAACAAGTGTCGAATTTTGAAAATAGATTATTTTGTAAGAAGATTACAAAATGGGTATAATAATGGCAAATGACAAAAAGGAGGAAATAAATTGGGTAGACCTATCTCGAATGAGGCACTACTTTTGGCAATTGAAGAAAAGCGTAAACAAATGATTCAATCAGGTTTAGAAAATGGTTTACGAAGTGACAAAACGCTCCAGCTAAGCGTCCAAGTAGACAATCTAATGAATGCTTTTAATCAATCGAGAAGTGCACATCTGTTTTATAAACATTAAATTAAAAATATTTATAAAGTTTATGTTTAAAACAGTGATGAGAAGGGAAGAGTAATTTTGAACACAGCAACATTCTCATTTCCCCCTTTAGAGTAGAAGCGGACCAACGCTACTGCTCTCTTTTTTTATATATGCACGAATATCTAATTTATTCATACAATCCTTTAAATACTTCTGACAAAAACTCTCAAAATGATGAACGCATCCATGTATAAAATTATCCTAATTAGTAAAGATGAATATATTTGATTTTGAATTATTGAAATACACTGACATTGAAGTTCTCTCTGATTTTGTTAAAATAAAAGAAAATACTAAAGGGGCATACATATGGAATCAAAAAAAATAGGGTTTATCGGTACTGGTGTAATGGGGGCAAGCATTGTCATGCATTTGCTGAATGCGGGTCATGAAGTGACAATTTTTACAAGAACAAAAAGCAAAGCTGCAGATCTTCTTGCTGCTGGCGCGAAATGGGCGGAAACACCGGCAGAAGCAAGTAAAGAGCAGGAGATTATCTTTACCATGGTTGGTTATCCAAAAGATGTAGAAGAAGTTTATATTGGTGAGAACGGTATTTTCTCTGCTGCAAAACAAGGGGCGATTGTCATTGATATGACGACATCCGAACCGACGCTTGCAAAAAAACTTTATCACGAAGCTAGCGAACGTGGAATGCATAGCCTTGATGCCCCCGTATCAGGAGGAGACGTTGGTGCAAAAAATGGTACATTATCGCTTATGGTGGGTGGCGACAAAGATGTATTTGAAAAACTGCAGCCGATTTTCGAACTGTTTGGACAAAATATTGTTTACCAAGGTGTTGCAGGCAGCGGGCAACATACGAAAATGTGCAATCAGATTGCGATCGCATCCGGCATGATTGGTGTGTGTGAATCAATGGCCTACGGATTAAAAGCAGGACTAACGATGGAAGAAGTTCTTCGTTCGATAACAGCAGGGGCAGCAGGATCATGGTCTCTATCCAATCTTGCCCCGCGTATGTTGAAGGGGAATCTAGAGCCGGGCTTTTACATTAAACATATTATTAAAGATATGAAGATTGCGCTTGATGAAGCAGAGCGCATGAATCTCCAATTACCAGGCTTAACCTTGGCGAAATCTATGTACGATCATTTACTTGCAGAAGGCTATGGGGACAATGGGACACAAGCATTAATCAAGTATTATGAATGAGTACAAAGGGCATAATAATAGATAGTAGTTAAATAGTTCTTATGATACAATGGGGTTATTGTAAGCGTGGCAGTTTGGAAGGAGAGACATGCAGTGGAAAATCATAAAGGGATTTTACTAGAAAGTGGAACAAATGAGCTTGAAATTGTTGAATTTGAGGTGGCGAATAATAAGTTCGGTATAAATGTAATTAAAGTAAAAGAAATTATTCAGCCAATACCAGTGACATTTATTCCGCATGTACATCCACATGTTGAAGGCATAATTCAATTGCGTGGGGAAGTATTGCCGGTTGTTGATATGTTAAAAGTTTTAGGCATACCTACAGAAAACCGAAACCCACAGCAAAAATATATTGTGGCAGAATTTAATAAGCAACGTGTTGTATTCCATGTTGATAATGTTACTCAAATTCACCGTATTTCCTGGGATCAGATTGAAAAACCTTCGGATATGTATCAAGGTGGAGCATCTCAGGTAATTGGCGTAATCAAGTCTCAAGATGAAATGATTTTACTACTGGACTTTGAACGAATCATGGTTGACATTAATCCTGAATCTAGTATTAGTGTGGATTCTGTTAAGAAACTTGGCAAGCGTGAACGCACAGAAAAGAAAGTCATTATTGCAGAAGATTCACCGTTATTGCGTAAACTGTTATTCGATACGATGAATGAAGCAGGCTATGTGAATACGGAGTTTTTCGAAAACGGGCGTGATGCATACGAATATTTGGAAGCGTTGGCGAAGGCAGACAAACAAATTGAAAAACATGTACAGCTAGTTGTTACAGATATTGAGATGCCACAAATGGACGGACACCATTTAACGAAGAAAATTAAATCTCATCCTGATCTGAAAAAGCTTCCGGTCATTATTTTCTCAAGTCTGATTACCGATGATTTACGCCATAAAGGCGAACAGGTAGGAGCGGAAGAGCAAATTTCGAAACCGGAAATTGCAGAGCTGATTTTACGCATGGATAAGTTAATTCTGTAAAAAAATTATCTAATAATTGATGCATTGTTTTAAAATGTATAAAATAATGAGAAAGCCGGATACTTGAAAAAGTTATTCCGGCTTTTTTGTAAACTAAAAAGGAAATTAATTGAAAAATTTTGAGTAGCAACTCTTTTTGAAGACGCTAATAAAGAGGGTAAAAGAATAAAAATGTATTCAGAAGGAAGTGAAACGTATTATGAAAAAAATCAAGACAGCTATTATTGATATTGGTTCTAACACGATTCGACTTGTACTATACTCCTATAATAAAAACGAAGGGCTAAAGGAATTCGGAAATATTAAAACCGTAGCCCGCCTGCGCACATATTTATTGCCAAATGGGGAAATGTCCGAAGAGGGCATTCAGCTATTGGCTGAGACGTTAAAATCGTTCCGTTTAATATTGGCGGATTATCAGGTAACAGACGTAAAAGCGGCTGCTACTGCTGCAGTACGTCAGGCGATCAATAATGATGTAATTATTACCCGTATGAAAGAAGAAACGGGTATTCTGATTGATATTTTAACCGAAGAAGAAGAAGCCTACTACGGATTTCTTGCAGTTGCTCATTCAATGGATACTCCATCTGCAGTGACGATTGATATTGGCGGTGGTTCGACGGAAATTACGTTATTCATCAATAAAAAGCTCCAAAAAACGATCAGTTTCCCATTTGGTACTGTTTCTTTAAAGCAAAAGTTTGTAAGCGGAACGATGATTAATAAAAGTGAGCGTGAGAACCTGCGAGCGTTTGTAAAAGAACAATTTAGCTCATTGAAATGGATAGTTGATGTAGGATTACCGGTTATTGCAATTGGGGGGAGTGCACGTAATATTGCCCAAGTTCATCAGCAGAAAATTGGCTATCCACTGTCTGGTGTTCATCAATATGAAATGAATGTGAGCGACCTACAACAACTGCGCGACTATTTAACAGAATTTTCGTACGATAATTTAAGGCAGCTAGATGGTCTTTCTTCAGACCGGGCAGATATTATTGTTCCTGCATTGGAGGTTTTTATGGCGCTCCTGTCTACTGTAAATTCGAATTCTTTCCAGGTCAGTAAAAAAGGGTTGCGTGAAGGTCTCATTATTAGCCGTGTTTTGCAAGGGAATCCTCAAGCATATGACAAATACAATGTTTTTGAAGAAAGTGGCCGGCAGCTTGCATTAGCCTATGGGCGTACGGAAGAGGAAGTAAAAACACTGGAATATTTGACAGAAAAATTATACCGAGGCTGTATTAATTTAAAGCTATTTGAATATAGTGAAGTAGATTTACAGCTAATAAAGAAAGCCGCAAAAGTTTATGGAATCGGAGAATATATCGAGCTGGATTCCTCCAGCCAGCATACATTTTATTTGATCACCAATCAATCAATACCAGGCATGTCCCATATTAATCGGGTTAGACTGGCATTGCTGGCATCTTATAAAAACCGTGATTACTTTTTACGTTTTGCACGTCCGTTCGATTCCTGGATTTCAAAAGAGGAATTTAAAAAGCTGCGCGATTTTGGCGCAATTTTGAAATTTGTATACGCCTTGAACATGACGAAGCGCAATGTCGTTAAAAACATTGCAATTGAAAAGGTAAACAACCAATTTCACATAGAAGTACTGACTTCTGAACGGGCAATAGCTGAAATGGCTCAGGCGGAAAAACAGAAAAAGCATATCGAGCGTGTTTTCAAAGGCGATGTAAAACTTAATTTCAAGGAAGAAAGGCAGGGTTGATATGACAATGAATATGGAAAAAGATCCGCTTTTTGATCCGGAGCATGAAGACTTTGAAAATAGTCCGGATTTCAGCATCGAGCTGCATGAGGAAATTGCTAAGCCACAGTATTACAACAACCGTGAACTGAGCTGGCTCGCATTTAATGAACGAGTATTGGAAGAAGCTGAAGATACAAATAATCCGTTGTTGGAACGGATGAAATTTTTGGCAATTTTCAGTTCCAATTTGGATGAATTTTTCATGGTCCGGGTTGCGGGTTTGCAAGACCAAATTCGCGCAGGGTATCATAAGCCTGAAAATAAGTCGGGTTTAACTCCGAAAGAACAGCTTGCTAAAATTGCTGAACGTACGCAAGCATTGGTAAGACGCCAAACGGAAGTGTACCGCCATTTAGTGCATGAACTTTTACCGAAAGAAGATGTGCATATTCTTGATTTGAAAATGCTGAATGCGCAAGAAAAAAGTTATATCAATGAATTTTTTGAAGAAACGATATTTCCTGTCCTAACACCTGTTGCGGTCGACGCCTATCGTCCGTTTCCCACATTGTTGGGACGTACACTCAACTTATTTGTCATGCTGGAAAACAGCAGTGAGGATTCGGAAAACCATATGGATAAAGTAGCAATTGTTCAAGTACCATCCGTATTGAATCGTTTTATTAAAATACCGTCAAATGGCAATAAGACGTTGTTTGTATTATTGGAAGATGTCATTTCAAGTAATATCGACCGTTTATTTTTAGGGTATAAAGTGAAATCGACCCAAGCATTCCGGTTAACACGAAATGCAGATTTGACCATCCATGAGGAAGGCGCACAGGACCTGTTAGTGGAAATAGAAAAGGAACTGAAAAAGCGTAAATGGGGCGTCGGTTCACGTTTGGAAGTACGTGACGGTGAAATGAATGATGATGTGCTGGATTATTTACTGGAAGAATTTGAACTGGGAGAGTCCGATGTTTTCAAAATTGATGGGCCGCTCGACTTAACGGCAATGTTCGGTTTTGTAAAAGAGATTTCGGTAGGACGGGAACATCTGGAGTATGAAAGTTTTATTCCGCAGCCTCCTCATGATTTACAGTCGGACGAAAATATTTTTGAAAAAGCGTTAACCCAGGATATATTTTTCCATCATCCATACGAATCATTTGGACCGATTGTTGATTTTATCGCAGAAGCAGCAGAAGATCCGAGCGTTTTGGCAATTAAGCAAACGCTGTATAGGGTAAGTGGTAATTCGCCGATTATTCAAGCTTTAAAGCAGGCTGCAGAAAACGGTAAACAGGTGACAGTTTTAGTAGAGTTAAAAGCACGTTTTGACGAAGAAAATAATGTGCATTGGGCGAAACAGCTTGAACAAGCAGGATGCCTTGTCATTTATGGAATGAACAATTTAAAAACACATTCAAAAATTACACTTGTTGTCCGTCGACGCAACGGGAAAATTGAACGCTTTGTTCATTTAGGGACGGGCAATTACAATGATGCTACAGCAAAAATCTATACGGATATGGGGATTATTACATCGCATAAGGAATTTGGAATTGATGCGACAAACTTCTTCAATTATTTAAGCGGTTATACTGACAAACCTGAATTCCATCATATTGTCGTCGCGCCTTTTGATATTCGTGATGAATTCCTTGATTTAATCGATAAGGAAATTGCATTACATAAAAAATATGGAAACGGGTTTATACGGGCAAAAATGAATTCTTTAACCGATAAGGATTTAATGATGAAGCTTTATGAGGCGTCGATTGCAGGTGTAAAAATCGAGCTGATTATTCGCGGTATTTGCTGTCTGCGTCCAGGCATCCCGGGAATTTCCGGAAATATAACCGTTTTGAGCATTGTTGGCCGTTTCCTTGAGCACTCCAGGATTTTCTGGTTCCATCATAATGGGGAGGATAATCTATATTTATCTTCTGCAGATATGATGACACGGAATATGATTAAACGAGTAGAAATTCTGTTTCCGATCTATTCACCAGAAATAAAATACCGGATTCAGCGCATTATGCTGCTCCAAATTAAAGATAATCAAAAAGTACGCATTCAGGATTCAAATGGGAAATACCACTATAAAGAGGGCCATCAAAGTGATGTCCGAATTAACAGTCAGGAAATCTTTCTAGCCGAATCACTCGGTCCGATTATGGAAGAATAGTAGAAGAGATTAAGCTATGGACGAAATGTTCATAGCTTTTTAAATTTGTCTGGGAGTGGGGCAGGGGATTTATTAGAACAACTGAAGGCGAAATTAGAACAAAGCAAATACATTTTAGAACATGTTGAAGATATATTAGAACTTCGCAATTTTATTAGCACAAATAAATTTATATTAGACAATATATTAGAAAATCAGAATTCTCCTATATACCTTAAATAAGAAATTAGATTATAATTCCAGGGAATTATCGAACAAAACAGAAAATTTTATATTTTAGTATTTATTTCTCCTCTATTATAGTAAACTCTATTTATGAATGACTGTTCATTTTATAGGCGAAGGGGATGGATAAAATGTTACAAGGCAAGACGATTATAATTACAGGCGGCTCTAGCGGAATGGGGCTCGGAATGGCAAAGCATTTCGTGAAAGAAGGGGCAAATGTTGTGATCACCGGGCGTGACTTGGAGCGTTTAGCCAATGCAAAGAAGGAAATAGTGGAATTTGGTTCTTCTATCGAAACATTTCAAATGGATGTTCGCGAACCGGAACATGCACAGGCAATGGTTGCATTTGCTGCAGAAAAATTTGGACAAGTAGACGGCTTAGTGAACAATGCGGCAGGAAACTTTTTAGTGCATGCAGAAAAATTATCGCCGAATGGATGGAAGGCCGTTATTGATATTGTGTTAAATGGATCATTTTATTGTACTTCTGCAATTGGTCGCTATTGGATTGAAAATGGCATAAAGGGGTCGATTATCAATATGGTGGCTACATATGCTTGGGGTGCAGGAGCTGGCGTCATTCATTCGGCTGCTGCAAAAGCCGGGGTGCTCTCATTGACACGATCGCTTGCGGTTGAATGGGGCGGCCAATATGGGATTCGCGTAAATGCCATTGCACCAGGGCCAATTGAGCGTACAGGCGGGGCAGACAAACTATGGGAATCGGAAGAACAAGCGAAACGTACATTGGATTCTGTTCCATTAAAGCGTCTTGGCACGCCTGAGGAAATAGCCGATCTAGCGGTATTTATGCTATCGGATAAGGCAAGCTATTTAAACGGAGAATGCATTACTTTAGATGGCGGGCAATGGCTAAATCAGCATCCGTTTTAACTTTTTCAATTGATATCATAAAAGAATAAATTCCAAATTGTTGCTGCATACTATCGCTAACTGATAAAGGAGGCGATTGCAATCGGAATATGGCTTTATCCAACGATTTTCGTTGTCATCATATTATGTTTTATAGGCTATTATTTAACGGTACGTGTTGGACATAATATCGAGGGCAGCGGTCAGGAACGTGATTCGGAAGTGCCTGAAGAAATTCAGGAGCATCCTTTTCTGCTCAACCCGATTATTTTATCGTATGCAGTTTTTGGAACATTTACAGGTATCATTATCTTCTATTATTGGGCAAGGGGTTACTGAAATTAATGCATAATGGGACGAATCTTCTCGTCTTATTATGCTTTTTCTTTTGTGATCATAGGCGCCTTTCATAGTCATAAAAATGATCCATATGGTATGATAGAGATTAGAGAAACTGTTTTGTCGAAAGACAGGGCAAAGAATAACGGCAGTAAGTTTTCAGTTTGTTTTAGTATGGTGCTGCCCGTTATTAGCGGGATAAAGGAGTAGAATGTCATGATTTCAACAAATAACAGAGCTTTACTAGATATGCCTATAAAAGATTTTATTATTTCATCTGAGAAGGTTGCCCATGTACAAAGTGGAAATAACGCTGAACATGCATTATTAGTTTTAACAAAAACGGGGTATTCTTCTATTCCGGTTCTGGATGTAAAGTATCGTTTAAAAGGATTATTAAGTACCAAAATGATAACGGAGTCTATTTTAGGATTAGAGCGAATTGAATATGATAGATTAGCAGACATTCGTGTGGATGAGGTCATGAATCAGGAAGTTGTATATTTAAAAATTACCGATACATTCCAACGTGCACTCGATCTAGTAATTAACCACGCCTTTTTATGTGTAGTCGATGAAGAAGGCACATTTGTCGGTATTATGACCCGAAGAATTATTTTAAAACAATTAAAGAAATATATTTACCAGCACAACGCTTAAAATAAAAGTCGACAAAGTCCTAAAGGGATTTTGTCGTTTTTTTAACCGTTTGTTCGGAAAGGAAGGGTTGTCAGTGACAGCAACAGAAGCAGAGATTATTAAAGTGTTGGCAGAAGAGAGAAATATGCGAAAAGCGGCAGAGCGCCTTTTTTTAACGCAACCAGCACTGTCACAGCGACTTCAATCAATTGAAAAAGAATGGGGCGTTCAAATATTTATTCGTTCCCAAAAAGGATTAACTCCAACGCCTGCGGGAGAACTGGTCATTCAGTATTCGAATGATTTGATTATAAAGCGGGAGGAAATTTTTGAAACGATTCACTCGTTGAATACAAAAGTGCACGGTACATTAAAAATTGCCTGTGCTTCAATTGTCGGTCAAAATTGGCTGCCAAAAGTATTAAAAGACTATGTAACGAAATATCCGGATACGAAAATTTCGTTAATTACTGGATGGAGCTCTGAAATCATAAAAGCTCTTTATGATGGGGAAGCACATATTGGCATTGTCCGTGGACAGGCAGAATGGAAAGGGAAAAAAATTCATTTGTTCCGCGATACGATGTATTTAGTAGATAAGGAAATTCAGGATATGGAAGATATATTGACATCCGATCGCCCGTTTATTCAATTTAAAAGCGATTCGAATTATTACCAGGAAATTCAGCAATGGTGGCAACGTCATTTCAACTACAATCCAAAACATCAAATCATTGTGGATCAAATTGAAACGTGCAAGCAGATGGCACTAAATGGTATCGGCTATGCAATTTTGCCTTCAATTACATTGAACGGTGAAGAAAAAGTTCATAAAATTCCTTTGTCTAATAATGGAGGAGACGATGGATTAACTCGCGATACATGGCTGATCGGATATGAATCAACATTCGAACTACGCCAAGTGGAAGCTTTTGTCGACTTAGTACAAGACCATGCACGCTGCCTGTACGATTATCCAAGTGAAACCAGCTAAAAAAATAGTTTTAATATTACTGAAAATTTAGTACAATTATTCATGTTAAAAAATCTAACACGCAGCGAGGTGTCATATGGAAAAATTAAATGCACAACAAATTATTGATTTTATTTCAGAAGCAAAAAAGGTAACACCAGTAAAAGTTTATGTAAAGGGAATTGGTGTTGCGGATTTATCATTTGGTACCGAAAGCAAAGTGTTTGGTGAAGGAAATAATGCGGTAGTGTTTGGCGAATGGTCTGAAATTGAAGCATCACTAAAAAAATATGCAGATCTTATCGAAGACTATGTAGTAGAAAGCGATCGTCGTAATTCAGGTGTACCGCTTTTAGATACGAAAAAAATAAATGCACGAATTGAACCAGGTGCAATTATCCGTGATCAAGTTACAATCGGTGACAATGCAGTAATTATGATGGGTGCCATTATTAATATTGGTGCAGAAATCGGTGCAAAATCAATGATTGATATGGGCGCGGTACTAGGTGGTCGTGCAACAGTAGGAGCAAACTGCCATATTGGTGCAGGAACTGTTCTTGCAGGGGTAGTAGAACCACCGAGTGCGTTACCGGTTGTTGTAGAAGATGATGTTGTCATCGGCGCAAATGCCGTAGTATTGGAAGGTGTTCGCATCGGTAAAGGTGCAGTAGTAGCAGCTGGAGCAATCGTTATTAAAGACGTTGAGCCATTCACAGTCGTTGCAGGCGTACCAGCTCGTCAAATCAAAGTATTGGATGAAAAAACAAAGTCGAAAACAGAAATTATCGATTCACTGCGTAACTTATAAAAAGGCGGGAACGACATGAGGCATCTTATTAAAGTAAGACGAGACCTACATAAAATTCCTGAAGTAGGCTTTAATGAATTTAGAACACAGAGCTATTTACTCCAATTTATTTCAAACCTAGATCAGCAGCATTTGCAAATAACAACGTGGAAAACAGGAATTGTTGTATTTATCCAAGGAACAAACCCGTCAAAGCTGATTGGTTGGCGTACAGATATAGATGCACTTCCTGTACAAGAAGAAACGGGACTCCCTTTTGAGTCGGAGTATGCCGGATTTATGCATGCTTGCGGTCATGATTGTCATATGTCTATTGCGCTTGGACTTGTCGAGGCGTTTTCAAAACAGCCGCCTGTTCAAAATGTCGTTGTATATTTCCAGCCTGCTGAGGAAGGTCCAGGCGGGGCAGAACCGATGCTGGAATGGCTAAAAGCAGAACAGCCTCATCTTGTTGCAGATGAAATCTATGCTTTACATATCGCTCCGGAATATCCGGTAGGTACGATTGCAACGAGACCAGGGCTTCTGTTTGCCAATACTTCCGAGCTGTTTATTGATTTGAAAGGGATTGGCGGCCATGCAGCCTATCCGCATAAAACAAGGGATATGACCATTGCGGCAGCCAATTTAGTGATGCAGCTGCAAACAATTATTAGCAGGAATGTCAATCCAATGGATAGTGCAGTCATTACGATCGGGAAAATGACTTCTGGTACAGTTCAGAATGTCATTGCAGAAAATGCGCGTCTTGAAGGAACAATTCGAACATTGAATGCACAGGCAATGGCAGAAGTGAAACGTCGTATTGAAGCAATATGCAAAGGAATTGAAGCCGCATTTGAATGCGCTATCGCTATTGATTACGGCTCAATGTATTATGAAGTAAACAATGATGCAAACTGTGCCAATGCCTTGCTGGAGTTTGCCGAACAGTTTGAAGGGACAACCGCTTATGAATGTCCTGCTGCAATGACAGGTGAAGACTTCGGTTATTTCATCAAGGATTTGCCAGGTGCGATGTTCTGGACAGGAGCCGATTCAAACTACGGACTCCACCATGCTAAAATGGCACCGGACGAATCACTCATTCCTCTAAATTGCCGCTTCGTCGAACAATTTATCCGCCAGCTTGTTTAACATATAAAAAGGGCTATCCAATTTAATTTTGGATAGCCCTTTTTGATTTTTAAGAAGCAGCTCTCATTAAATGAGGCGCTTTTTTGACTGTCCATAAATAGGCAAGCGTGAAACAGCCGACAAGCACAAAGGTACCTAAAATGTATGGCGAATTCGGGTTCCAATCGAACAGGACACCGGCAAGCGCTGGACCGAACATATTGCCAAGACTCATATAAGCATTGTTCATACCGGCAGCAAAGCCTTGTTCATTACCAGCAAGCTTAGAAATGAGTGTATTTACTGCAGGACGTATAAATGTTGTGGCAATCGAGAACAGTGTAGCGACAACTAAAATGATGAAGAAGCCACTAATGTAAATAACGAGCAGCATCATTGCGGCCGCCAACAATAAGTTGACTAAAATAACCTTCATTTCCCCGAAGCGTTTAAACAATTTGTTCACGACAAACATTTGCAGTACTACACCCGCAAACCCTCCGACTGTTAAAATTATGGCGATTTCTGATGGAGAATAACCGAATTTATGGTCTAAATAAAGTGTTAAAGTTGCTTGGAAATTGGAAATACCAAAACTGAATGTAAAGACGATGATTAAAAAGATGAAATAGGAGGTCTTCACAGATTTGACCATTTGCATTGCCAGTTTTTCTCGTGGCGCAATTGTCTCTCGAATATTTTTAATATTAGGTAAATATATAGCGGACATAATTGCAGCCATATATGCTACAGCACCGGCTAAAAAGAAAGGGAATGTCAAATTTACTTCAGATAAGAATCCGCCTACACCCGGACCGACCATAAAGCCTAAAGACATTGCGGCACCAATCATGCCCATCCCTTTGCCACGCTCTTCAAATGTCGTTATATCGGCTACAAATGCCATAATTGGCGCCATAATGAATGCCGCCCCTGTCCCGCTTAAAAATCGTGCTAAAAATAATACCCATACCTCTGAAGCGAGACCAAATAAAATTTGTGAAGACCCATACACGATCAGTCCGCCAATAATAAACATTTTCCGGCCATGGCGGTCCGACAAATCTCCGGCAACCGGAGAGAACAGAAACTGTGCGAGAGCGAAGCCTGCAATTAAAAAGCCGAGCACTTGTCCACCGACACCGAACACTTGCAAATAGGCAGGCATAACAGGAACAATAATCCCGATACCGCCCATTGTAATGAACATATTAAACATTAATAAATAAAGCGCTAACTTATTGGATTTCTCTGTCATATAATGCCAGCCTTCCTGTTTAGGTATTTCGATACTAGAAATATATATTTATACTAAATATCATACTCTAAAAATTTCAAAATTGCATTTAATCATATCATATCTTAAAAAAGAAATTGTTACTAAGATCTATTTGCATGCAGCTGATAGAAGTCATGAACTATCGGGTATTTATACTAAAAAGTATACCCCTTACACATAATATTTTTGTGTAAGGGGTACATTAAAATTCAGTATTTAATAAACATTATTTCGTTACGATATAGGATTCACCGAGAATTTCATGCAACGTGTATTCGTTTGATGAAAGTTGCTGATTAATAAAAGATTGAACAACCGATTTTTCCAGATCGTACATCACTTCAATTTCTTTAGAAAAAATTAGCTTTTCCGTTTTTAGAAGTGTAGGTAAGGATGGTCGTTCTGTTGGTTGAAGTTCCTCGTTATCAATAACTTGTTTTAAACCGTCAATATAGGCCTGTAACGGCTGACCACCAACAATTTTGACACCTTTATTTTCCTTGTTCACTATGACGATCGTTGGGAAACCTCTAACTCCGAGAGTTTTCACAAGGTCGAAATCTTCATTTAATAATTGTTGTCCGATTGGTTGCTCTGCTTCACTTACAATTGATTCGCCATCAAGTCCTAGCTGATTGACAAGTTCCACTAAAACAGATCGTTCAGAAATATTCTTGTTAGAAACAAAAAGGGCTTCTCTTGCACGACGTAAAAATTCGGATGCAATATTCTCGCTATAATTCTTTTGGAGTACTTTGAAAACATGAGATGGAGGATAAGATGATTGAACAGGATTATCCACCATTAAAGAACCATCAATCGGCATTCTTGAATACTGACCTACTTCCCGCCAATGGCCTGCTACGTCAGCTGGCTTATATATTCCGTTTGCAGGATCAATAGGTCCATCATGCCATTTTTCCAGCAAGCCACCCATTACTGTATGGAAGTTGAAATGCTTTCCATACTGTTTTAAAAAACGTCCAATTACAGGTTCAATTGCCCAGCAATGCGAACAAATAGGATCTGTAACATAATAAAGGTCCACTGATTTTTCCTGTTTGTTAAAATCAATTAGTTCCAATTCATTTTCCTCAGCCACACCACAAACCCCAGTTACTAAATCACAAACCATATTATTATTTTTCAATGTCAATTCCTCCCTTAAGTGATATCTTTGTTCTATAATTGAATTGTAAAATATGTTAAATACATTGAGTACCGATAGTTCGGGCGATATGTTGTATATTCAACACATTCGAAAATCTGTATAAAAAATAGGAGGGATAATAATGAAGGAAGTAAAAGTAGATCCTAGAATACGTCGTACACGTAAACTAATAATGGATGCTTTTATAGAACTTTCAAGTCAGAAGGAATTTAAGGATATAACGGTGAAGGATATTACAGCTGAGGCGATGATTAACCGTGCAACTTTCTATTATCATTTTGAAGATATTTACGATCTTTTGGATAAATCATTATCGGAAGTATTATTAGTTAATTTAGACTGTGAGACGTACAAAAGCAGTGAACTAAATGAAGAAGTGGTATGCAGCATTTTCAAGGCTATTACAGATTTCCAAATGTCACTATCTACACGCTGCCATCGGGGGTATGAAGATACGATTGCTCGAATCATCAGGGAACAGCTTGAAATTATTTTTTATCAAATGCTCCTTAAACAGCGTGCCAATGAAGATATGCAAGCATTAAAGCTTACAGCACTCATGTTGAGCTGGGGGATATACGGAGCTTCTGTGGAGTGGAAAAGAAGCGGTGAAAAAGTTGAACCGGAAACCTATATTAAATCAGTAATACCATATATCATGTCTGGAATTAGCGGCATGTGAAAGGGGAGGTATAGATGAATTATAAATTTTGGACTGTTGTAATGATACAAAAAGAGGATCGTGTGTTATTGCTCAATCGCCAGCATGATCATTTCAAAGGCTATATTCCACCAGGTGGTAAAGTGGACTTTCCTGAAGGCTTTGCTGAAGGGGCAATCCGGGAAGTAAAAGAAGAGACAGGACTGGATGTACAGTCTTTAGTATTTAAAGGAATCTCCCATTATACAAATCCGGAACTGCACGATCATTTTATTATTTATAACTATTGGACGGATCATTTTACGGGCGAAGTTTTAGGCTCCTGCAATGAAGGGGAGCTGGAGTGGGTAAAAATAAGCGAAGCCAGGAATTACCCGATGCAGGAAGACATTCAAGTGCGCTTCGATTTATTCTTTGAGCCAGGGACATTTGAAATTCATACAATGTGGGATGAACGAAACAATCAAATCGATAAGCGAATCATACATAAGCTATAAAAAAGCGTGACCAAAAATTTTGGTCACGCTTTTGTTCTATCTCAAACTCATCTTAAATTCAAGGAAGTATTCGTTATATTTACCTAACCATTCAAGGCCAAGGTTTTCATAAACTTCCAATGTTTCACGTTGGTCATGTGACGGATAGAAACGTTCGTCGTTAATAACTTCCTCGTCCATGAGTTCCCATGCTGCTTCATTCGGTGTTGAATAGCCGACATAGTCCGCGTTTTGCGCAGCATTTTCAGGATCAAGCATAAAGTTGATAAATTTATGGGCACCTTCAATATTTTGTGAAGTTTTTGGAATGACCATATTATCAAACCATAAGTTGGAGCCTTCTTGCGGTACGGCAAACTCCAATTCTTCATTTTCCCACATCATATCTGCGGCCTGACCGGAGAATGTTAATGCTACAGATGCTTCATTGTTTATCATAAGCGGAGTAATCTCATCGCCGATAATCGCTTTAATATTTGGTGAAAGCTCAATTAAGTGATCTGTCGCTTCACGCAATAAATCTTCATCTTTCACATTAAGCGATTCGCCGATTGAGTTCAGTCCCATCCCAATTACTTCACGTGAACCATCAACCAGAAATACTTTTCGTTTTAATGAAGGATCCCATAAGTCTTCCCAAGTTTCGAATGTTAAATGGTCTTCGATTAAATTCGGATTATAGACAACCCCAACTGTTCCCCAGAAATAAGGAATGGAGTATTCATTGCCCGGATCGAACGGCAGATCCATAAAGTCTGCATTAATATTTTTCAGATTGGGCACTAAACCGTGATCAATCGGAATGAGCAGGTCATCTTCCTTCATCGATTCGATTGTATATTCAGAAGGGACCGCAATATCATAGGCAGAACCGCCTTGCTGTACTTTCGTCAACATCGCTTCATTTGAATCAAATGTTTCATATGTTACTTTAATTCCTGTTTCGTCTTCAAACTTATCGATTAATTCCGGGTCGATATATTCCCCCCAGTTATAAACCGTTAAAGTATCTTTACTTCCTGCAGAACCAGCTGATTGCATACGGTCAACTGTAAAAAACAGCAGGGCACATACAATGACAATGGCAGCCGTTGCTTGTACTAATTCTCTCATCGTTGTCCCCCCGTTGCTACTGATTTTGAACGTTTGTTAATAAAGTAGTATCCGATAACGATTAATACCGTTACAGCAAATACTAATCCTGAAATAGCATTGATTGTTAATGAAATACCGGCACGGGCCATTGAGTAAATTTCAACAGATAATGTGCTGAAGCCATTTCCTGTTACGAAAAATGTAACTGCAAAGTCATCTAGTGAATACGTCAATGCCATGAAGAAACCGGCGAATATCCCTGGTGAAATATAAGGTAAAATAACACGTGTCAATACATCGCGTTTAGTAGCACCTAAGTCTCGTGCAGCATCGATTAGGGAAGTATTCATTTCAAACAATTTCGGTAAAACCATAAGAACAACGATCGGTACACTGAACGCTACATGCGATACAAGTACTGAAGCGAACCCTAGTTTTACACCGATCATCGTAAATAAAATTAAGAAGCTTGCACCGATTACAACATCAGGTGAAACAATTAATACATTATTTAACGAAAGCAATGTATTGCGCATCTTTTTGTCTTTCAATGAAACAATACCGATTGCCCCAAGCGTTCCGATAATCGTTGCGATTAAACCTGATAAAAGGGCAACGAGTACTGTGTTCAGCAAAATGATAATTAATCTCGAATCTTCAAATACAGCCGCATAGTGCTCAAGGGTGAATGACTCGAAGTTATTCATGTTGCCGCCACTGTTAAAGGAGTAGAAAATTAAATAAAATATTGGTGCGTAAAGGATCGCGAATACGAAAAGTAAATATACTTTCGACATAGCGGACAACTTTTTCATCAGACACGTCCTCCTTTAGATTTTTGTCTAGTAAACAGCATTGTAAGCACCATGAATAAAATTAAGAACACGGCAATTGTCGAACCCATACCCCAGTTTTGGGAAACGAGGAATTGCTGCTCGATCGCCGTACCTAAAGTAATGACCTGGTTGCCGGCGATTAAACGTGTAATCATGAACAGTGATAATGCCGGAATGAACGTTACTTGAATACCTGATTTTACGCCGTCGATTGTCAGCGGGAAAATGACACGGCGGAAAGTTGTCCATGCATTTGCCCCTAAGTCACGTGAAGCATAAATAAGTGAAGGATTCATTTTGTCCAATGAGTTGAAAATCGGAATAATCATAAACGGAATGAAAATATAGACCGATACAAATACGAAACTAAAGTCTGTAAATAAAATTTGCTTTGGATCAAAACCAAATACTTCAATCAGTGCATTGATCGGACCGTATAAACCGAAAATGCCGATAAATGCGTATGTTTTTAACAGCAGGTTAATCCAAGAAGGGATAATAATCAGCATAAGCCATAGCTGTTTATGCTTCGTTTTTGTCAGTAAGTAGGCAGTAGGGTAGGCAAATAATAATGTGAACAATGTAATTAAAAAAGCATACCAGAAACTGCTCAATGTCATTTTCAAATAAACCGGTGTAAAGAACTTCGCATAGTTGGCCAATGTAAAGTTCCCGTTCAAATCAAGAACAGAATAATAGACGATTAACGCAATTGGTGCGATAACGAATAAAATTATCCAAAATACGTAGGGGATTAAAGGTCCTTTAGCTGCTTTATTCATGTTCTTCATCCCCATACGCTTCCAGACGTTTATCAAAATCTTCTTCCGTTTCGTTTAAACGCATTACGTGGATTGCTTCCGGATCAAAGTCCAATCCGATTTCCGCTCCAACTTCCGCTTTTTTCAATGAATGAACAAGCCATTCATTGCCGTCTTTATCATATGTCGATAATTCGTAGTGCACGCCGCGGAACAGCTGTGTATCTACTGTTACGATTAGCTTGCCATTTTCGGGTGTAGTAATTTCCAGGTCTTCCGGGCGAATAACGATATCGATTTTTTCGTTCTTCTTCATCCCGGCATCGACACATTCAAACTCTTTTCCGGCAAATTTCACACGGTAATCTTCAATCATGATGCCGTCCACAATATTGGATTCACCGATAAAGTCTGCAACAAAACGGTTGATTGGCTCATCATAAATATCAACAGGTGTACCGGATTGTTTAATTTCACCTTGAGAAAGAACAAATATTTCATCACTCATCGCAAGCGCTTCTTCCTGATCATGCGTAACAAATATAAATGTTTTGCCAAGACGCTGCTGCAGTTCGCGAAGCTCATACTGCATTTCTGTACGTAATTTTAAATCAAGTGCAGATAAAGGCTCATCGAGTAAAATTACATCCGGATCATTGACAATTGCACGGGCAATCGCAACACGCTGACGCTGACCACCAGACATTTCCGAAATTTCCCGGCTGCCGTAGCCTGCCAAGTTAACGAACTTCAATGCTTCCTGTACACGTTCTTTCACTTCAGCTTCTTTTACTTTTTTGATTCTTAAGCCAAATGCTACATTTTCAAAAACATTCAAGTGGGGGAAGAGCGCGTAATCCTGAAATACTGTGTTTACTTGGCGTTCATTTGCAGGCACATCGTTAATCCGTTTTCCGTTGAAGAAAACATCACCCGTAGATGCATCGGTAAACCCGGCAATAATACGTAAAATCGTTGTTTTCCCGCATCCGGATGGTCCGAGTAATGTATAGAACTTACCTCGTTCCAATTCAAAGTTAATATTTTTTAATACTACTGTTCCGTCATCATATGATTTTGTGACATTTTCAAAGCGAATAATTGTGTTATCCATTTTGCATCCTCCTAATTTATAAATATGATTGTGTCGCGACAAGGAGCAATTTTGTTATGCCACTGTGCGCATTGAAAATTTGATGGTTGGAAGATGCTTCGTAATATACGGCATCACCTTCACTTGCTATGTATTCATCATTGCCCAAAACGACTCGAATCCGTCCGTTTTGAACATAGATGAACGTCTCTGCCAGTGACGGCTCAAATGCTTTAAATTCTGCATCTTTTTGCAATGTAATGAAAACAGGCTCCATTTCCTTTTCATTTGAAGTAGGAATAAGCCACTCGATTTCATATTTTTTATCCTGATCAATAAAGCATGTTTGATCATCTTTTGTGAAAACAATTTTTTCATTTTCTTGCGTATCATCAAAAAAGTCTCGCGGTGTACACCCGAGAACTTCCAGTAAGTTAAACAATGTTTCAATGGAAGGGGAATTTAAGTCTCGCTCCAATTGCGAAATATAACCTTTCGTTAAATCAGTACGTTCCCCAAGCTCTTCCTGGGTAAGCCCTTTTTTTATACGAAGGGCTTTAATTTTTGAACCAATTTGCATATAGTCACACCCCTTATATTTTTCGCTCAATAGTTTACTGTTTATAAACCTTGAGTAAGGAAGTTTACTTTTACATTACTTTAAGTTTACGAAAGCAATAATAATTATACCTAATAAATATGTATTTTCAAGGGTCTTGTCCAAATATATTGATATACGTATTGGGGCATTTGAATGGTACCGAAAAATCCGTCATTACATATGTTACAACGAGGTGAATATAAATGAGAATTCGAACAATAATGCCATCGCTAAGTGGCGCGACGAAAATATTAAATCGGGAGAATACTTACGAAGAAAATGCTAAAGCAACATTGGTTTATTTCTGGTCAATGAGCTGTTCGGAATGTGCCCATTCCATCAAAAACTTGAAGGAATTGGAGCGGATATTTGGGGATCGGTTAGCGGTTCATGCGATTCATATGCCAAGAGAAGAGTCGGATTATTCGGAAGCCCTTGTAAAAGAGAAAATAAAGCAATTGGAATTAATATACCCTGTTTACCTTGATAATGAACTAAAAATAAGCGACAGGTTTGGAAACAAATTCGTACCTGCTTACTATATATTTGATCAACAGCAGCAATTACGCTTTTTTAAGGCGGGCTATTTTGCATTAAAATTACTGCAACAGAAAATAGAACGTATAATTTAATGACAACAGCTGTTTTGATACGTTAAACTAGTTGCAACTGGATGTTCGGAGGAGAATAGTATGAAAAAAGAATTCGTAGTAATAGGGCTGGGACGTTTTGGGGGAAGTATCGTACGTGAACTCGTTAAACAGGGAGCCAATGTAATGGCAATCGATACAGATAGTGAACGTGTCGATGAATATGCCCGTATTGCAACACAGGCTGTAGTAGCGGATACGACAGAAGAGGAAACGATCAAATCACTAGGTTTATGGAATTTCGAACATGTTATTGTAGCGATTGGAGAAGATATCCAATCGAGTATTTTAACGACGCTTATTTTGAAAGAGCTCGGCGTTCCGCAAATTACAGTAAAGGCGCAAAACGACTACCATGAAAAAGTATTGCTGAAAATCGGTGCGGATTTTGTTGTGCATCCTGAACGTGATATGGGTATCCGAATCGCTAATAACATGATGTCAAATAGTGTTCTTGATTACTTGGAGATTTCAGGTGAACATTCAATCATGGAAATTAAAGCAAATGAAAGCATCGCCGGCCAATCGTTAATCGAGCTGGATGTACGGGCAAAATACGGTTTGAACATCGTCGGCATTACACGCGGTGATGAAATCATGATTTCCCCAAATGCAACCGAACGCATTCAAGTAGGGGATGTCCTGCTCATTATCGGTGCGGATGTTGATATTAACCGATTTGTGAAGAAGGTTATTCAGAAGTAAGTTAGACCGTTGTTGACGATAATAAATTTGGATATAACTAAAAATCCATCATCTTGCGAAAGCAAAATGATGGATTTTTTATATTGAGGACTAGTCCCGTTTTATACTTCCATAATGATCGGTAAAATCATTGGACGACGTTTCGTTTTTTCATATAAATATGGGCCTAATACATCGGTAATTTCATTTTTCAAATCATTCCATTGTGTATCTTTTTCCTGAATTGTGCTGTTTAAATGATGGTTCAGCATTTTTTGTGCTTCATTGATCATCATGCCTGATTCACGCATATACACAAATCCGCGAGAAATAATATCTGGACCAGAAACAATTTTGTTTTTAGCCATATCGACACTTACGACTACGATGACTAAACCTTCTTCTGAAAGAATTCGTCGATCGCGTAATACGATATTGCCGATATCCCCAATTCCATTACCATCGATATACACATCGCCTGAAGGAATGCGTCCTGCCACATGTGCTTCATTTGCACTTAATGCAAGAACATCACCATTTTCCATAACGAATGAGTTTTCCAATGGAACTTCACAAGCTTCAGCTAATTCAGTATGAATTTTCAACATGCGATATTCACCATGAATCGGCATAAAGAATTTCGGTTTCATTAAACGAAGCATAAGCTTTTGTTCTTGTTGAGAACCGTGACCTGAAGTATGGATATTATTTAATGCGCCATGGATAACTTCAGCACCAGCGCGGAATAATAAGTTGATGATTTTGTTTACGCTCATCGTGTTACCAGGAACCGGAGAAGATGAGAATACAACTGTATCACCAGGCTGGATTTGAATCTGACGGTGTGTACCGTTAGCAATACGTGATAATGCAGCCATTGGTTCACCTTGAGAACCGGTACATAAAATCATCACTTCATTTGCAGGTAAACGGTTTAAGCTTTGTATATCAACAAATGTTTCTTTAGGTGCTGTAATATAGCCTAATTCACGGCCGATTGTAATCGCATTATCCATTGAACGACCGAACACAGCAACTTTACGACCATATTTCACAGCTGCATCAGTTGCCTGTTGTAAACGGTGGATATTTGAAGCGAATGTTGCAAAAATAATACGTCCGTCAACTTTACGGAAAATTTCGTCAATGCTTTTCCCGACTGTACGTTCAGACATTGTAAAATCAGGCTTTTCGGCATTTGTACTATCCGATAGTAAACAAAGGACGCCATCACGGCCGATTTCTGCCATTTTCGTCAAGTTAGCAGGCTCGCCTACTGGAGTAAAGTCAAACTTAAAGTCACCAGTATGCACAATATTACCCGGTGGTGTCTTGATGACAATACCATATGCATCTGGAATACTATGTGTTGTACGGAAGAAGCTAACAGCTGTTTTACGGAATTTAATGACATCATTCTCTTTAAATTCAATCAGTTTTGTTGTACGTAATAAGCCATGCTCTTCTAATTTGTTGCGAAGTAGACCTAGTGCAAGTTTTCCGCCGTATACAGGAATATTAACTTGACGTAATAAATAAGGAATACCACCGATATGATCTTCGTGACCATGTGTTATAAATAAGCCTTTGATTTTGTCTACGTTTCGAACTAAATACGTATAGTCTGGAATTACATAGTCAATGCCAAGCAAATCGTCTTCAGGGAATTTAATACCTGCATCTATTAGTATGATTTCATCTTGGAATTGTACTGCATATGTGTTTTTGCCGATTTCGCCCAGTCCGCCGAGTGCGAATACAGCCGCTTGATCATTCTTAACGAATTTCATAACAATTAAGCGTTCTCCAGACGGAAATTCGGGCTATTTTGTTCATATTCTAAATAGTTGCCTTCTAGAAGTTGAACAAGTTCGATATTGTAGTTACGGTCTTTTAAATAGTGACGTACTTCACGTTCAGATGACGCCTCTAAATAAAGTGTTTTTGTGTTTTCGCGAACTGGAATCTCAGAAATGTTTTCTTGATAATAGACTTTGTAAATCATAGTTACTCTCCTTTAAGTACGAACATTATTACTGCACTTCTAACTTGTAGAAAAATGCATTTCCTTTATATTATCACGGGACTCCTTTAAAATAAAGAAAAGCCCTTCAAATTTCGTGAACAGTAAAGTGGGCACGAATGAAAAAAATGGCACGTCCTGTAATCGGGCGTACCACTCTAAATGAAGTGTTAGGCAATTAATTTTTTTCCGAGGATGCCATTTAATCGTTTTCGCCATTTCTTTTTGAGACGTTTTAACATAGGTCATCACTCCTCAAACTCATTATACTAAATATTCAGATTTTTGTAAAGGGCCTACAAAAATAAAGGAGCGTTATAAATTGAAGAAAATATTATTTTTTGATGTAGACGGTACTCTATACAATTCAGATAAAAAATTACCTGCTTCAGCAAAGGAAGCGATATTCAAGGCGCGCGAAAACGGTCATGAAATTGCGATTGCAACAGGACGTGCTCCATTTATGATAAAAGATATACTGGAAGAGCTTAAAATCGATACATATGTGACATTTAACGGGCAATATGTCGTTTATCAAGGTGAAGTCGTTTATACAGATCAAATCGCCAACGAAACTTTAACAGAAATTCTGGAATTTGGCGCACAGCGGAACCATCCGTTAGTTTTCCTGAATGAAAAGGAAATGATCGCTAGCGAAAGCGACTATGAAAGTGTGGAAAGCAGTTTAGCAACACTTCAATATCCGTATCCGCAAATTGATCCGCAATACTATTTGCATACACCGGTTTATCAAACACTTGTATTTATAGAAGAAAAAGATCAGCCTATTTATGAGCATCAATTCCCGCAAGTGCAATTTATCCGCTGGCATCCTTTCTCTTGTGATGTGCTGCCAGATGGTGGTTCAAAGGCAAATGGCATTCGAAAATTGCTGGAACATATTAATTTTCCGGTAGAGGATGTTATTACATTTGGCGATGGATTAAACGATATGGAAATGCTTTCGGAATTTGGCTATAGTGTTGCGATGGAAAATGGTCATGAACGGGCAAAGGAAGTGGCTTCAATGATTACGGGGCATGTGGACAATGACGGCTTGGCTGACGCGATGAAGAAGTTGAAGTTGATATAGTTAGGTTAGGAAAAGCGTTGTGAAAATATATTTTTCGCAGCGTTTTTTGTTTGTCAAATGGGAATTTGCTTTATTTGAACAATGTTAATGTTTATTAGAAACTTGGATGTCGATATTAGAAGGAATGGCAAGGGTTTTAGAACATCGCACGGCCATTTTAGAATGGACAGTTATATTAGAAAATCTCATTTTTATTAGAACATTTAAAAGGATATTAGAACATTTACGATTTTATTAGAACATTCAAAAGCTAAAATGACTTTCTTCTATAGTAACTGATCAAAAAAAGAACCCATTTTCGCTAATAACGAAAATGGGTTCCGCAGAAGTTAGTCTCTTCCGAATGGAATGCTGTTTTCTAATTGGACAAACGGGTCTTTTTCATCGATTCGATCGTAAAACATGACTCCGTTTAAATGATCAAGTTCGTGCTGGAACGCGATTGCAGGAAGTCCTGATAAACGCATTTTCTTTTCTTCTCCGTCTACTGTCATAAACTTCACAGTGATACGTGCATAGCGATAGACATAGCCAGGCACGGCACGGTCTACAGATAAGCAGCCTTCGCCACTTGTTATATAAGTCTGTTCAACAGAATGGCTTACAATTTTAGGGTTAACTGCGACAAAGCTGATCTGTTCGCCGTTTTCATCTTCCAAATGCAGTGCAAACATACGTTTTAAACTGTTTACCTGGTTTGCAGCTAAGCCGATGCCGCCGCGTAAATTATATTTTTCAGCAATTTCAGGATTTTGGCTATTAATTAAATATTGCAGCATATCATCTGCGAGTTGTCGATCTTCTGCAGATAACGGAAAAGTAACTTCCTCCGCGCGGGTACGTAAAGTAGGGTGTCCTTCACGGATAATATGTTCCATTAAAATCATGTGAAACTTCCTTTCAGTTCAAACTTATATGTGTAAGTATACACGACTCTCCGGAATCGAAGTAAGAAAAAACCTTTTCCAAAAGAAATTTATCATAATTTCAGATTTAACAATTCATTATAAGGGAATGAATAAATCGTGCGGTGTTATAAATTAAATAATAAAATTTATTGGATGTTTTTTCTATTATAGTACAGAGGTGATTCCGGTGTAATACAGGTAATGTAACTGTATCAGTTTCGTTAGATGTGAGGAAAAATCTTTAATTAAGATGATAAACAATGATTGACCGATAGAATTTTATTCTTTATACTCGGGTTATAGAAACGTTGTACTAGTAAAAAATGAATTTTTTTTAATACAGTTCAAAGGGGATGTAAACAATGGCAGAAAAAATGAAGAATCAATTGGACCCAGCTGGAACGTTACAGGAAATTGAAAGTAAGTTTGAGATGTTCCAAATTCTAAACGAGCAGGGTGAAATAGTAAATGAAGCGGCAATGCCGGAATTAACGGACGAGCAATTAGTTGAATTGATGGAACGTATGGTTTACGTACGTATTTTAGATCAACGTTCGATTTCGTTAAACCGTCAAGGACGTCTTGGTTTCTATGCACCGACTGCTGGTCAGGAAGCTTCACAACTTGCATCACATTATGCTTTGGAAAAAGAAGACTGGATTTTGCCGGGCTATCGTGATGTTCCACAAATCGTTATGCACGGTTTACCGTTATGGAAGGCATTTTTATTCAGCCGCGGTCACTTCATTGGTAACCAAGTACCGGAAGGCGTTAATGTATTGGCACCACAAATTATTATCGGTGCACAATATATCCAAACTGCTGGTGTAGCACTTGGTTTACAAAAACGTGGTTCAAAAACAGTTGCGATTACGTATACAGGTGATGGTGGTTCATCACAGGGTGATTTCTACGAAGGAATTAACTTTGCAGGTGCATTCAAATCACCGGCGATCTTCATCGTACAAAACAACCAATATGCAATTTCAACACCGCGTGAATTACAGACATCTGCTAAAACAATTGCACAAAAAGGTGTAGCGGCAGGTATTCCATGTGTATTAGTAGACGGAATGGACCCATTAGCAGTATATGCAGCGACAAAGGATGCGCGTGACCGTGCAGTTCGTGGTGAAGGGCCAACATTAATCGAAACAATGTGTTACCGTTATGGGCCACATACGATGGCGGGGGATGACCCGACACGTTACCGTACAACGGATATCGACAACGAATGGGCTGCGAAAGATCCACTAGTACGCTTCCGCACATTCCTTGAAGGTAAAGGTTTATGGGATGAACAAAAAGAAGAAGCAGTAATTGAGCGTGCTAAAGAAGAGATTAAAGATGCTATTAAACAAGCAGACCAAGCACCAAAACAAAAAGTTACTGAATTAATGGAAAATATGTACGCTGGAGAAATGCCGGCGAACTTAAAAGAACAGTATGCGATTTATAAAGAGAAGGAGTCGAAATAAGCCATGGCACAAATGACAATGATTCAAGCAATTACAGATGCATTACGTTGCGAATTAAAAAATGACGAGAACGTTTTAGTATTCGGTGAAGACGTTGGTGTAAACGGCGGGGTATTCCGTGCAACTGAAGGTCTTCAAAAAGAATTCGGCGTTGATCGTGTATTTGATACGCCACTTGCAGAATCAGGAATCGGTGGTTTAGCAATTGGTTTAGCGTTAACTGGATATCGTCCAGTACCTGAAATTCAATTTTTCGGCTTCGTATTCGAAGTAATGGATTCTATCAGCGGGCAATTGGCTCGTATGAGATACCGTTCAGGTGGTACGTATAATGCACCAGTAACAATCCGCTCTCCATTTGGCGGTGGTGTTCATACGCCTGAAATGCACTCGGATTCTTTAGAAGGGTTGATGGCTCAATCACCAGGATTAAAAGTTGTTATTCCCTCAACACCATATGATGCAAAAGGTTTAATGATTGCTTCGATTCGTGATGATAATCCGGTTATTTTCTTAGAGCATTTAAAACTATACCGTTCATTCCGTGAAGAAGTTCCGGAAGAGTCATATACAATTGAATTGGGTAAAGCAGATGTAAAGCGTGAAGGAAAAGACCTTTCTATCATAGCTTACGGCTTAATGGTTCACGAAAGTCTAAAAGCGGCAGAAGAATTGGAAAAAGAAGGATACTCAGTAGAAGTAATCGATTTACGTACAATTCAGCCGTTAGATATCGAAACAATTATTGCGTCTGTTGAAAAAACAGGCCGCGCAATTGTTGTTCAGGAAGCGCAAAAGCAAGCAGGTATTGCGGCAAATGTAGTCGCAGAAATTACAGAACGTGCGATTCTATCATTGGAAGCGCCAGTATTACGTGTTGCTGCACCAGATACAATCTATTCATTCCCGCAAGCGGAAGGTGTATGGTTACCTACGTATAAAGATGTAATGGAAACCGCAAAGAAAGTCTTAACATTCTAAGAATTGAGGGTGAGATAAATGGCATTTACGTTTCGTTTACCAGATATCGGAGAAGGTATTCATGAAGGTGAAATCGTCAAGTGGTTCGTTAAACCTGGCGATCAAGTAAAAGAAGACGATATTTTAGCAGAAGTTCAAAATGATAAAGCAGTCGTTGAAATTCCGTCACCAGTTGATGGTACAGTAGAAGAAATCTATGTAGAAGAAGGAACGGTTGCGATTGTCGGGGATGCCTTAATCCGCTTTGATGCACCAGGCTATGAAGATTTAAAACTAAAAGGTGATGACCACCACGAATCGAATGAATCAAACAAAACAGAAGCACAAGTACAGTCTACTGCTGAGGCTGGCCAAAATGTGAAAAAAGAAGAAACTAAATCAGATAAAAGTGCAGACGCTGCTCAGCCGGAAGCTCCTGCTGAAACAGAAAAAGCTGCATCGCCATCTGAAACAGAAACTTCAGGCAAACGCATTATCGCAATGCCTTCTGTTCGTAAGTATGCTCGTGAAAAAGGTGTCGAGATTCAGCAAGTTTCAGGCACAGGCAAAAACGGCCGTGTGTTAAAAGAAGATATTGAGAGCTTCCTAAACGGAGGTCAACAGTCGGCTTCTGAAACAGAAGAAGTAAAAGAGACACAACAGCCACAAGCAGAAACAAAACAAGCTGCTCCTGTTGCACTTGAAGGCGAGTTCCCTGAAACACGCGAAAAAATGAGCGGTATCCGCAAAGCGATCGCCAAAGCGATGGTTCATTCTAAACATACGGCTCCGCACGTAACGTTAATGGATGAAGTGGACGTAACAGAACTTGTTGCACACCGCAAACAATTCAAAGATATTGCAGCAGAACAAGGTGTTAAATTAACGTATTTACCGTACGTTGTGAAGGCTTTAATCTCGACTTTACGTAAATATCCTGATTTCAACCGTTCGCTGGATGATGCGACACAAGAAATTATTCAAAAACATTATTATAATATTGGTATTGCGGCTGATACAGAAAAAGGTTTATTAGTTCCAGTAATTAAGCATGCTGATCGTAAGTCTGTATTTAGCTTATCACAGGAAATTAATGAATTGGCTGTAAAAGCACGTGATGGTAAGTTAGCAACGCATGAAATGAAAGGTGCGTCAATGTCGATTACAAATATCGGTTCAGCTGGTGGACAATGGTTCACACCAGTAATTAACCATCCTGAAGTGGCAATCTTAGGAATTGGCCGTATTTCAGAGAAACCAGTAATAAAAAATGGTGAAATTGTAGCAGCACATGTGTTAGCATTATCATTGAGCTTTGATCATCGAATGATCGATGGAGCGACTGCACAAAACGCTTTAAATCATTTAAAACGTTTATTAAGTGAGCCGCAACTATTATTAATGGAGGCGTAAAAAAATGGTAGTAGGAGATTTTCCAATCGAACTAGATACTCTTGTAGTAGGTTCTGGCCCTGGTGGTTATGTAGCAGCAATTCGTGCAGCACAAACAGGTCAAAAAGTAACAATCGTTGAACGTGGAGCATTAGGCGGGGTATGTTTAAATGTAGGTTGTATCCCTTCAAAAGCTTTAATTTCTGTAGGTCACCGCTTTGAAAATGCCCAACATTCAGATGATATGGGTGTTACAGCATCTGAAGTGAAATTAGACTGGTCTAAAGCACAAGCATTTAAAGACGGCGTTGTTAAAAAATTAGTAGGCGGCGTTGAAGGCTTATTAAAAGGAAACAAAGTAGACATCGTAAAAGGTGAAGCATACTTCGTGGATGCAAACACTATACGTGTTATCGACGGCGACAATGCTCAAACTTATACATTTAAAAATGCTATTTTAGCAACAGGATCTCGTCCAATCGAAATCCCAACATTTAAATTTACAAAACGTGTAGTAAGCTCAACTGGTGCATTATCTTTCCCTGAAGTACCAGGTAAATTAGTAGTTATCGGTGGCGGTTACATTGGTACAGAGCTTGGTTCAGCTTATGCTAACTTAGGTTCTCAAGTAACAATTATCGAAGGTGGTAAAGATATTTTAGCTGGTTTCGAAAAACAAATGACGCAAATCGTTAAAAAAGGTCTTAAGAAAAAGGGCGTTGAAGTTGTAGTAAACGCATCTGCTAAAGGCGTAGAAGAAAACGAAAATGGCGTAGTTGTTACTTATGAAGCGGGTGGCGAAGAAAAAACTGTTGAAGCAGATTACGTATTAGTAACTGTTGGTCGTCGTCCGAATACTGATGAAATGGGCTTAGAAGAAGTAGGTATTAAATTCGCAGAACGCGGATTATTGGAAGTAGACAAACAAAGTCGTACTTCAGTATCGAACATCTATGCAATCGGTGATATCGTTGCAGGTCCACAACTTGCTCACAAAGCTTCTTATGAAGGTAAAGTTGCTGCAGAAGCAATCGCTGGTGAACCATCAGAAGTTGATTACTTAGCAATTCCAGCAGTATGCTTCACAGATCCAGAAATGGCAACTGTAGGCTACTCTGAAGAGCAAGCAAAAGCGGAAGGTTTAGAAGTGAAAGCTGCTAAATTCCCATTCGCTGCAAACGGTCGTGCTTTAGCATTAAACGAAACAGAAGGTTTCGTGAAACTAGTAGCGCGTAAAGAAGACGGCTTATTAGTTGGTGCTCAAATCGTTGGTGTTGGTGCTTCTGATATGATCGCAGAAATGGCAACTGCTATTGAAGGCGGTATGACTGCAGAAGATATCGCATTAACTATCCACGCACACCCAACTTTAGGTGAAATTACAATGGAAGCTGCTGAAGTTTTACTAGGCAATCCAATCCATATTGTAACTAAATAATTATATTAAAATTTACACTGTCCATTTAAAATGGGCAGTGTTTTTTGTGGTTATGAATAACTAAGGGACAACTCATGAAAAAGAAAAATTGAATTATAATGGAAGAAATAAGTTTACCTCCATTATAAGGGGTGTTTTTAAATTGTAAAAAATGGTTATATATAACTGAAAGATTCATTTGGAAAATAAAAAAGTAGAGCAAACAAACTAAATGAAATTCGGCACAATTGTGAAATAAGCTCTAATTATTGGGGATGGACTGCTTGTAGGATTTCATTGATTAAGGGAGTTGTCACGATATGAATTATTCAAGTGAAAAAAAGAAACTGCAAAGTGAATGGATATCATCGACAGTTGTATTATTACTGGAGTTAAAAGAAGAAAAGCATGAGTGCCAGACAGATCGTTTTGCAACAATTGCACTAGATATATTAGTAAGGAAACTGCTTGAAGTGCAAAATGAAGATTTTACAATAGACTCTTATGAGTTGTTACAGCACGCTATATTCGATGCTATCAATATTAGGTCTACTGATATAGCGCAAGCTTATGACGGGCTGATTACAGCGGCAGGGAAACTTCAATCAAGCCATTTAATAATGGAATCACATTATCCATATAAATATATTAACAGGGAAAATTCGATCCAAAATGCCGAATCCGTTTTACGGGGGACATTGCAGGCTATTCTATTCAATATAAACCAATTTCCATTCAATGAAATGACAGATCAATCTGTCGATCAAATAAATCAGACAATGCAATTTGCAAAAGAGGCTATTGATGAAAATGCAACGGCACATGAACTGATTTTTGCTTTAAGAAGTGTTTTAGGATCACTAATGGATGTACAGCTAAAACAAAAAGGTAAAATGAAAAATTAATGATAACGACCTTTCAATTATTAGGAGCAGTTTGATGATTAAGTACATTTTAAATGAATATAACTGACTGAGGCTATCTTGTATAAATTTAAACAAGGTAGCTTTTCATGTTTTCTTAAATACAAAGTAATGAACCAAATTATAGTAGGAAAATAAAATAGACAGAAATTTCTAATGGACGTACAATAAAGTAAAACTTCAATCAGTGGGGCATCCCTATGATTAGAAGGAACACAAGTTAAAACCGTCACTTCCTGTGACAACGCTTGTGTGACCCACATCGTGTTGGCACGAACCAATCGGGCTTTTACGGGTAGCTGATCTCTCACCTATCCTTTTCGACCTATTTCCGTTTAGAGGCTGGAGAGTTACTACCTGATAATGCAGATGTGGGTAAAACTGTGTAAAGGGGTTTAGCTGGTGGAGATTATTCGTACTATTGCTCAAATTGGTATTATCATTTTGTTTTATCTCATTGGAGAATTTATCGTTTCGGTTACCGGTATTATTATACCTGGAAGTATTATCGGGTTAGTTATATTATGGCTTGCTCTTTACTTTAAAATTTTAAATGTGAAATACATACAAAACGGTGCCAGTTTTATGCTAACATTTTTAACATTGTTTTTTATTCCTTCAACAGTGGCAGTCATTAATTATCCGGAACTGCTCACGCTATCAGGAGGGCTTTTTGTTTTAGCTGTTATTATCAGTACAATTTTTGCGCTTGTCATTACGGGGAAAATAAGTAAATTGATAGAAAGAAAGGAACGCAAAATGAGGGAGGAAGAGAGTATTGCTGCATCTACTGCTAATTCTATTCATCATAAGTAGCACTGTTCTTCTTTTTATATTACTGAACAGGCTGTACTTGAAGGTTGGCCACCCATTATTATTGCCTATTTTAACGGCGACTTGTATTACAGTCATTATTTTACTAGTTTTTAATATTCCCTATGAAACATACATGGAAGGAGGTCAATGGATATCCAAAATGCTCGGTCCTGCAGTCGTAGCGTTGGCATTTCCTTTATACAACCAGCGGGAACTTATATTTAAATACAAATACTCGATTATTACGAGCATCATTGTCGCAATGCTCGCGGGTCTAATTAGCGTTGTAGCATTACTTTTACTTTTCGGGTCAAGCAAAGATTTTATCCTCACTTCATTACCGAAATCATTAACAACACCTGTTGCAATGCAAGTAAGTGATATTGTTGGCGGGATACCGCCGCTGACTGCTGTAATGGTAATGGTGGCAGGGTTTACTGGTGCCATATTAGGTCCGGTACTTTTTAAATTATTTAAAATTGATACGGCGATCAGTCGAGGAGTCGCTATGGGAAGTGCCTCGCATGGTGTCGGATTGACAAAATTAAAGGAGTATAGTGAAGAAGATTTATCGATTGGCTCACTCTCTATGGGGCTTAGCGCGGTTGTAGGGGCCTTTATTATTCCGCTTATATCGATTTATTTATTTTAAAAAAGACAGACAGCATTTAGCTGTCTGTCAGAAATATTAATAAATCGCTTTCCGCTCTTTAATAACACGAATATTTTTTAATGTACTGTCTTCAGGTCCTTGAACAGGGAGACCTGCTTCAATATTCATCTTAATAAAATCGATATTGCTTTGCGTAATTATTTCCCCGGGAATAAATATTGGAATGCCCGGTGGGTACACCATTATAAATTCTGCGCAAATATATCCTTCTGCCTGTGCAAGAGGAATACTTTCCGTTTGTGCATAAAATGCATCACGCGGCGTCATGGCAAGAGCGGGAATTTCAGGTATTTGAACATTTGTTTCAGTAATCGATGCTTCCGATTCGAAGTTTTTCGACATACGTGTCAAAGCATTGACAAGTAAATTAATTTCTTTTTTCGAATCTCCAATTGTTACTAAGCATAAAATATTGTATAGATCGGACAACTCTACTTCTAAGTTAGCGTTATGACGTAACCATTCTTCTGCAACATGGCCGGTAATGCCTAAATCTTTAACGCAAATTAACAGCTTTAACGGATCCATATCAAATGTAGCCGAAGTTCCGAGTTTTTCACGTCCTACACAATGTAGATGCGGAATTGCATTAATGCGTTTAC
This sequence comes from Solibacillus sp. NPDC093137, assembly GCF_050280445.1. NCBI lineage: Bacteria > Bacillati > Bacillota > Bacilli > Caryophanales > Caryophanaceae > Solibacillus > Solibacillus sp. NPDC093137. Next base: position 1,968,893 of record NZ_JBNNVH010000001.1, on the reverse strand, counting down.
GGGCATCTTTTGCCAAACGGATTGCTTCGTCCAATAAATCATATCCATGGACAGCAAGCTGGCGACGTGCCGTATCTAAAGACGCCAGTAAGGGATAGGAAGTCGATGTCGTTGTTAGCATGGAGAATACAGCCTGTACTCTTTTGGCTGTTACAAGGCCTTCTCTGACGTTTAAGACAGAACTGCCTGTCATGGAGCCGCCAAGCTTATGTGTGCTCGTAGCAGCCATATCCGCGCCGGCCTGCATTGCAGATAACGGCAACTCATCATGGAATTTAATATGAACGCCATGAGCTTCATCCACAATTACTGGAATATTACGTGCATGTACAATTTCGACAATGCGTTTTAAATCTGCTACAAAACCGAAATATGTCGGGTTGATGACAAGTACGGCTTTCGCATCTGGATATGTCGTCAATGCGCGCTCAACGGACTCTGGTGAAATACCATGAGAAATGCCGAGCTCACTGTCAACTTCCGGATGGATAAAAATAGGGATAGCACCTGCAAAAACAATCGCTGACATAATCGATTTATGTACATTCCGCGGTACTATAATTTTATCGCCTGGGCCAACGACAGTCATAATCATCGTCATAATGGCGCCACTAGTACCTTGCACGGAAAAAAATGTATGGTCAGCACCAAAGGCTTCAGCAGCAAGGTTTTGTGCTTGCATAATCACACCTTTAGGAGCGTGTAAATCATCTAGTGGAGCAATATTAATTAAATCAATTGATAAAACGTTGTCGCCTACAAATTCTCTGTAAGCTGGATCCATACCTTGCCCTTTTTTATGGCCTGGGATATGAAACTGGATAGGGTGTCTGTTGCGATGCTTAAGTAATGCATCAAACAAAGGAGTCTCTAACTGTGACAACGCAGGTACCACCTCACTATATAGTATTTTTTAAAAACAAATGAATTATAGCACCTATTAAAGTTGCTGACTATATAAATATTTTAATCAACTGAATTGACAGTTATTATTTTAGGAGGAATAACAATGAAATGGCAAACAAAAGTAACTGATTTACTACAAATTCAATACCCGATTATTCAGGGGGGATTAGCATACCTGGCCTACTCGGAGCTTGCTGCAGCGGTTTCGAATGCAGGAGCCTTAGGACAGATTACCGCAATGAGCTTGCCGTCACCGGAAGCGTTAAAAGAAGAAATAAAAAAAGTGAGAGAAATGACAGATCGGCCATTTGGAGTAAACTTTGCGATAGGAATGCATGGAAAAGGATACGAAAAGATGATCGAGGTGGCTGGTGAAATGGGTGTACCTGTAGTAACAATTACTGGGGGAAATCCTGCACCGATATTCGACATATTAAAAGATGCATCATGTAAAAAACTTGTACTTGTTGCTGCGAAACGACAAGCTCAGAAAGCTGAACAGCTGGGAGCGGATGCAGTTATGGTAGTTGGACAAGAAGGCGGTGGCCATTTAGGAAGAGATGATGTCGGAACAATGGTGCTCGTACCGCAAGTAGTCGATAGTGTATCGATTCCGGTTATCGCTTCAGGGGGAATTGGAGATGGCCGAGGATGGATGGCAGCACATGCATTAGGGGCGGAAGGAATTGAAATGGGGACACGCTTTATTGCGACAAAAGAATGTGTACACGCTTCTCTAGCATACAAACAGGCACTGATTGAAAGTGAAGAAACGGATACGACGATTATTAAACGCTCGATCGGTGCACCTGCCCGAGTAATCCGCAATGCATTTACAGATGAGATTTTAGAAGTAGAGCAAAAAACGCCTACATATGAAGCGCTGAAATCATATATTAGCGGTGAAGCAAACAAAAATTTCATTTACGGTGGCGATGCGACAAAAGGTTACGGCTGGGCGGGTCAAGTAACGGGATTAATTCAAGATGTACCGACAGCTGAAGAATTAATTCAGCGTATGGTTGTACAAGCGGAAAAAATCCGTTTAAAATGGGGTCAGTAATAATTAAAGGCAGGTAATAACTATGGAATATTCATACCCGTTATCGACGGACTGGACAACCGATGAAATGGTCGATGTCGTGCGCTTTTTTGAAGTGGTGGAAATGGCTTACGAAAAAGGGGCAAAGCGTGAACTAGTCATGGCACGCTACAAACGCTTTAAAGAAATTGTACCTTCCCAGGCGGAAGAAAAAACAATCTGCCGTGAATTCGAACAGGCAAGCTCTTATGTACCATACCGTGTCGTAAAGCTTGCAAAAGAATTAGCGGACGGGCAAATTGTGAGAATGTAATAAAAACGAAGCTGTGACAGAAGAAGTTCTAGGATAAGGCAAGGCATATAAAAAAATGTATCTTCTGTACAGTAAAGAGCAGCATTTTTCTCCCCGAGGAAAAATGCTGCTTTTAGTTTAATTTTAAGAATTTTAAAATTATTTTTAAATTGTTGGAATGTTTAGCAGTCTTTTGTACATATTAATAATAAATGGATGCAATTAACCCTTGATGACTTCATAAACAGGGAGAAGCTCATCAAATGTTTGTTCAGCCAATTGCAGAAATTGTTCTGCAGACATTTTAATTGCTTCATCTGCAGGTATACGACGCCCAACAAGAAATTCTCCTTTTTTTACATCACGCAGGCGTATAAGGAGCTGTTCAAGCTTTTCGGTGCGCGCTTCTTTTAAAGAGATCGTATCTGGTTGCATATGATCGCCGGAAAGTACGTAATCATCGGATAAATCTTTAATCACTTGCATATTTTTCAGTAAGCGCTGTGCCATTTCCTCTTTTTTCGGCGCTTCATAAATTACTGCAACAACGATGAAAAGGTGCGTACCCCATAACCCAATCTGGAAATGCGGCAGAGCTTTATAACCACGCTTATAAGGAGCAAATGCAACCCAGGAATCTTTTGGCGGGTTTACAGTACGGCGGGCATGTTTCGCAACATGACCGAAAAACTCTTCACCTGTTTGTGCACTGAAATACCCTGTAAACGTTTCTGATAGTTCATTAAACTTCGGTCGGATAATTGTTGTTAAAGCTTCCATACGTTCATCTAGACCGTCAATATCAAATACTTGGAAGTCTTCTTTAGTCCATTTGACAATACTCATTTTTATAATTCCTTTCGATTTAATGTTTATTTTATTAATTTTTTGGGAAAAAATCTTGTAATAGAAACTTTATACCAATGGAAAACATTAAGGGTGAGGCTAGAAGTCTTAATGAATTACTCATATTATCCAGTTTGGTTAAAGTCTGAAAAATTATGATGAGGAAGTGATTTATTATGAAACAGATGATTAAGATTATACGCAAAGTTGATATTGAAAAGCAATACGAAGAGATTTTAATGTTGGAAATGGATTATGAACTAGCAACACTCTATGCGGCGATGAATGACAAAAATCAATCTGAAATTGATAAATCTAAAAAACGATTAACAGAAATTCAAGAGGAATTAAAGGGTTTACATGCATATGCGTAACAAAAAAACTTTTCCAAAATAAAAAATCACTTGCCGACGTAAGAAAGCAAGTGATTTTTTGTTATAATAAGGATACTTTAGAAATGCTCAACATTTTTACATATATATAAACTAGCGATTGTTGTCGGAAGGTGGATGAACGATGGATATAAGAAAACTGGATGAATTTGCAAAAGAAATAATTTTTGAAGCAGGAAAAAATATTCGAGCAGCATTTTCCTATAATATTGAAATCGAAACAAAGTCGAATCCCAATGATTTAGTAACGAATATAGATCGGGAAACGGAATTATTTTTTATTGAAAAAATAAAGGCATTTAATCCGGACCATCGTATTTTAGGTGAAGAAGGAATGGGCGAAAAGGTTGAAAATCTGGAAGGTGTTGTATGGATTATTGATCCAATTGACGGCACGATGAATTTTGTGAAGCAGCATCGTCATTTCATGATTACAATCGGTATTTATGTTGATGGTATCGGGGTATTAGGTTACATATTTGATGTAATGAGGGAAGATTTATTTAATGCAATTGCAGGTGTAGGGGCATGGTATAATGATTCTCCCCTGCGTAGGTTGCAGCCGGTGAAAATCGAAGAGGCGGTAATCGGCATCAATGCAAACTGGGTTACGCCGAATAGTCGCATCAATCATGAAAAAATTATCGAACTTGTTCGTACGGTGCGCGGTACACGTTCTTACGGTTCGGCTGCTATGGAAATCGCCTTTGTTGTAAGCGGGAAGCTGGATGCCTATATGTCCATGCGCCTTGCACCTTGGGATATTGGCGGGGGAGTCATTATTGCAAAAGAAGTAGGGGCCATTGCGACAAACTTAGAAGGCAAAGATTTCGATTATTTATCGAAAGATACATTCCTAATCGCCAACCCTTCTATTCATCAGTTAATTTTGAATAAATATATTGAAGAAAAAAATAAATAAGTAGGTATGACAGAAGTAGAAATTAATCGGAGAAGATAAAAACTCTCTGTAAGAAAAAGATATTTTATAAAATTGATTGAAATGGAGGGCGACTCCAGCGGGAATAGCGTGACGCCTGAGACTACAGGCGTCACGCCCGCGGAAAGCGTCCCGGAATGGAAATCAATTTTGAAGCACAGCAAAAAACCCCCATTTTTCTCGCAGAGAAAGATGGGGGTTTTGGATTATGTCACCGAAGTTTTTATTTCTATAGTAAACCTTGATCTCGGAATTTACGTTTTGTCTTAAATGCCATACCGAAAATTCCACACATAACGATAACACCTAAAATAACACCGATCCAGCCTGTTGTTTCATATTTTGGCCCTGTCATGAAAACAAGTGAAAATGCAAAACCAATACTAATCATTGAAAGAATCGCAGCTAATGCGTAAATAAACATTACAAATTTTGCTTTATTCATCGTTCATACCTCCATATACTTTTTATATGTGACAATAAATGTAATTAATTATTGTGAAAAGACATTTAATCTTTCATGTGCTATAATATCACAGTTAAACAATTGAAAAAAGAATATGGAGTGGAATAATGACAAATTTACGTCAAGATATTCGTAATATCGCAATTATTGCTCACGTTGACCATGGTAAAACAACGTTAGTAGACCAATTATTAAAACAATCAGGGACTTTCCGTTCAAACGAACGTGTTGAAGAACGTGCAATGGACTCTGGTGACATAGAGCGCGAACGTGGAATTACGATTTTAGCAAAAAATACTGCAGTAGATTATAACGGTACTCGTATCAACATCCTTGATACGCCTGGACACGCAGACTTCGGTGGAGAAGTAGAACGTATCTTAAAAATGGTGGATGGCGTTTGTTTAGTTGTCGATGCGTATGAGGGTTGTATGCCTCAAACACGTTTTGTATTAAAGAAAGCATTGGAACAACGTTTAACACCAATCGTTGTAGTAAACAAAGTAGATAAAGATTCAGCTCGTCCACTGGAAGTAGTAGATGAAGTTTTAGAATTATTAATCGAGCTAGGTGCAGATGAAGATCAATTAGAATTCCCAGTTGTTTATGCTTCTGGTGTAAATGGTACAGCATCTTTAGATCCAGACCCAGCAAATCAAGAAGAAAACATGACTTGCCTATTCGAGAAAATCATTGAAGCAATCCCAGCACCAATTGATAACTCAGAAGATCCATTACAATTCCAAGTAGCATTACTTGACTATAATGACTTCGTTGGTCGTATCGGTATCGGTCGTGTATTCCGCGGTAAAATTTCAGTAGGTCAACAAGTTTCTCTAATGAAATTAGACGGTACAGTGAAAAACTTCCGTGTAACAAAAATCTTTGGTTTCTTCGGTCTTAAGCGTGAAGAAATCGAAACAGCAATAGCTGGTGACTTAATCGCGGTTTCAGGAATGGAAGATATCAACGTAGGTGAAACAGTTTGTCCAGTTGACCACCAAGAAGCGTTAACACCATTACGTATTGATGAGCCAACATTACAAATGACATTCTTAGTAAACAACTCACCATTCGCAGGTCGCGAAGGGAAATGGGTAACTTCTCGTAAAATTGAAGAGCGTTTACTTGCACAATTACAAACAGACGTATCTTTACGTGTAGAAGATACAGAATCACCGGATGCATGGACAGTTTCTGGTCGTGGTGAGCTTCACTTATCGATCTTAATCGAAAATATGCGTCGTGAAGGTTATGAATTACAAGTTTCTAAACCACAAGTAATCATCCGTAACATCGATGGCGTTAAATCTGAGCCGATCGAGCGCGTACAAATCGATGTACCTGAAGATTCAGTAGGTTCTATTATTGAATCAATCGGTACTCGTAAAGGTGAAATGCTAGATATGATTAACAACGGTTCTGGACAAGTACGTTTAATCTTTAACGTACCAGCACGTGGTTTAATCGGTTATACAACTGAGTTCATGTCAATTACAAAAGGTTTCGGTATGATGAACCATACATTCGATCACTACGCTCCAGTAGTAGCAGGTAAAGTTGGCGGCCGTCACCAAGGTGTATTAGTATCTATGGAAAACGGTAAAGCTACAACTTACGGTATGATGGGAGTAGAAGACCGTGGTACATTATTCATCGAGCCAGGTACTGAAGTATACGAAGGTATGATTGTTGGTGAAAATACACGTGATGCTGATATTACTGTTAACATTACAAAACAAAAACAAAAAACAAATATCCGTTCAGCGAATAAAGACCAAACGAATGTTATTAAAAAACCTCGTATTTTATCACTTGAAGAAGCATTAGAATACTTAGGTGATGACGAGTATTTAGAAGTAACTCCAGAATCAATCCGTTTACGTAAACAGATTCTTGATAAAGGTGAACGTGAACGTGTTGCTAAAAAGAAAAAGAACGCTGAGTTAGAAGCTTAATTGGCGTCATTAAGGAAAGGTTGAGTGATGTTGAATATTACGGCTGTGTTTGGTAGCTATTTAAATTTAGTATTACTGGCAACGGTATCTACAAATGAAAGTGATTACGTGTTTAATCGTATGTCTGGAATTACAAGATATTTATACGGAAATTTACCGAGCTACGAAATAGCTGGCTATGCAACATTCGTTCTTGTATTCCTTATGTCGGCAATTGTATACAAACTTGGTTTTGCAAAAAAACTTTCATTCGGCAGAAATGTCATCATCTATACTTTCCTGTTTATAGGGTGTATGGTGTTAACGTTTTTAGCTCTATTTTTACCGATGATTGAAGGTTTAATTGTAGCTGCGTTAATTCTGATCATTTATAAATCACGTTTATGGCGTGAAAAACGAGAAGAAGCGAAACAGCTAAGTTAATAGAGAGGGGGATGTGTTAATTTGGACACATTCCCTTCTTTTTTAAGTCGGTTTAATTGAAAACACTTTATTCGGAGCGTTATAATTCATTACTGGGGATAATAACTAAAATGGAGTAGAAAAAATGAACCTTACTAAAAAGCAAATTTTTATCATTGTTGGATTAGCGCTAATTATTATATCTTGCGTTATTTTTATACCTGCAGTATTATCGGCGAAAAATGAAGATAATGCAGCAGCGGAATTAAGTGAAATTTATAACGATCAATTTGTCGTTACAAAATCTACGGCACCTGCAATCGGTGATGATTTTGAAGTGACGGTCCAGTCTGAAACATCAAAAACAGTGTATGATTTTGAAGTAAAAGACGGTAAATATTTTGGCGAATATTTTGGTGAAAATGTAAACATGCAGGTGAATGAACTGATTCAACCAATCGTTGGGGAAGAGATATTAGTTATGTCGAATGTCTTCCAGGAAGGCTTGGAAGAACAGACAGCACTTGAAAATGTGAAAGCGGAAAAAGCTACTGTGCACTTATTAGTGGACGCTGAAGTTTCAGAAGCAACAGCACAGCAAATTGCAGATGCTGTAAAAGCACAATTCGGCGAAATACCAGTGACTGTTGAAGCGTATGTTGTTGATGAAGAGCGTGTTTTTGAAGGGGTAAAAACAGAAGTATTAAACTTCTTCCAGTTAAGCAAAATCAATGGAAAAAGCTTTGTCGACTTTAAATTCCACGAACAGTCTTTTGAATATTAATAAAAATGCGACGAGCTCTTTATGAGCCCGTCGCATTTTAAAATTCTTCATCAAATTTCGATGATGTTCGGAAAAAGCGGAATTTTCCTGTTGCTATTCGTTTACGGGTGTTTTCGGAAATACGTTCCGAACATGTTGGGCACATAAACGTATGGATTGGACGATTGCGTAATTTTTTTGCTAAAGGTAAATCGTTTGGTAGTTCATGTAGTGTATCGCAAATGACACATTTTACACGCATGACGAAATCCTCCTATTGAATACGAATCGCACGCACATTTTTTATTGGATTTTCAACATTTGAACCATCAGCAAATAGCACATGTACTGGTCCATCTTCTAAAAGTGGCTTTCCTTCTTGGCTGAATTTAAAAATGAAACTTTCAGCCTGCTGTAATGGAAATGCAAATTCCTCGTCTGTTGTACATTCAAAAACAACTTCATTTGCTCCATCAGCAAGTTCGGCATTTTTCAAAAATGGTTTGATTTCCATTCCGAATGTGCCCGTCATCATGCCTTTACGGTCAAATTTACGTTCTGTTTTCAATGTAGGCGGAAATACTGCACCTTCCATAATTTCACGCGACCAGTGTGCACCCATGTCACGTAAATATTTTTCGTTATTTTCTTCAACTTTTTCTGAAACAAAATATGTATTCAGATCCAGTTTACGATCATCAAAAATCCATACAGTAGGATCTAATGTTAGTTCAAATTTAACCGCGCCTTTAATTGGAATGATTGTTTCGGTCATTTGTAAGTCCCCCTTCACTATGTTCCTTCATAATTATAACGCGATTCCTCATAGAAAGAAATATAATTGAATTGAATGCAAAACATACAAAGACACTTGCATTTTTGAATGTAAAAAGATACACTTTACTAAGATAGAATCGAAGAAATATCATAGATGGGGGCGTCCTCATGGATACGAAAGCACAAGCTTCCTTTCAGGAAAAAGCATTAGAGCTGTTAACTGCGGATGCAGATAAAATTGCTCGATTAATTCGCGTACAAATGGATAATTTGACAATGCCATCTTGTCCGTTATATGAAGAAGTTTTAGATACACAAATGTTTGGTTTATCGCGTGAAATTGAATTTGCCGCGAGACTCGGGCTGATCGAACGTGAAAAAGGCAAGCAAATTCTTGATTCGTTAGAGAAAGAGCTTTCTTTATTACATGATGCGTATACAGACAAATAAAAGAAAACTCAAACGCTACATTGCGGTTTGAGTTTTTTTTTCAAAGATGAGGTTTATAACATGAAACAATATTTTAAAAATTATTTTCGCAATTTTGATTATGGGTTGATGTTCGTTTACATTTTGTTAATGTTATTTGGACTTGTCATGATCTACAGTTCGAGTATTTGGGTTTCTATTATTCAATATGATGCAAATCCGAACTTTTATTACAATCGGCAGCTCGTCAATATAATTTTAGCGCTGATTTTGTTTACGGTCGCTGTCATTACGCCATATAAAAGATTATCCAATAAATCTATATTAGGTCTTTTGCTGGCAATTATGTTTATACTAGAGTTATGGCTTTTAATAGCCGGCAAAAATGTTAATGGTTCCAGAAGTTGGATCAGCCTGTTCGGCCTTATGAATTTCCAGCCGTCAGAATTTGCCAAACTCTTTATTATTATTTTCTTTGCGGGAACTTTTTACCGTAAAAGTATGAACAGGGGTTCGATGCAGCTGTTAACATTTGATGATGTGTCGTATCCGCTGGGTATGTGGTTATTTATCGTACTTGTTGTCGGTTTTGAAACCGATCTCGGTGCACTAGTTATCATTGTAGCCATTGCACTTGTTGTTGTAATTACGAGCGGACTTAGAGGTAAGACGCTCGGCAGAATATTTGGACTGCTTTCGGCTTTAGGGGTTGTCGGAATAATCGGGATTTTAATCTTTAAATGGGACACGGTTTTTAACGCAAGTCGAAGAGGCCGTATTACTTCCTTTATAGACCCTTTCAGTGATCCGCTTAATTCCGGTTATCATGTAGTCAACGGATATTATGCAATCGGAGCAGGAGGTTTGGAAGGTCGAGGGCTCGGGCAGTCGATTCAAAAGCTGGGGTATGTACCGGAACCGCAAACCGATTTCATTATGGCGATCATTGCCGAAGAGTTAGGGATTTTTGGTGTATCAATTGTTATTCTTGGTTTAGGCTTTATTGTGATGCGCGGTTATTATATCGCGATGTCAACAAAAGATCCGCTTGCACGAATGTTAGCGGCGGGCATTTCTACATGGATAGGATTACAGACTTTTATTAATTTAGGTGGATTATCGGGACTTATCCCGTTAACCGGAGTAACGTTACCTTTTATAAGCTATGGCGGTACTTCTATATTATTGCTCTCAGTGGCAATGGGGATACTTATTAATGTATCCACACATCACAAATTGGAAAAAAGAAAGTAATTGGGGGTTAAGGAGAAATGAAGTCGATTCAAAAGATTTTAGTTGCAAACCGAGGCGAAATTGCAATCCGTATTTTACGCGCCTGTAATGAGTTACATATTAAAACAGTGGCAATTTATTCTCGTGAAGATAGCGGATCTTATCACCGCTATAAAGCAGACGAGGCATATATCGTTGGCGTAGGTAAAAAACCGATTGATGCTTATTTGGATATTGAAGGCATCATTAAGATTGCAAAAGAGGCAAATGTGGATGCGATTCATCCTGGTTACGGTTTTTTATCGGAAAATGTTGATTTCGCGCGCCGTTGTGAAGAAGAAGGTATTCAATTTATTGGACCGACTTCTAAGCATCTTAATATGTTTGGCGATAAAGTTAAAGCGCGTGAACAGGCAGTTTCTGCGCAAATTCCGGTTATTCCGGGTACAGACGGTCCTGTAGCAAACTTGGAGGAAGTAGAACAGTTCAGTGAAACATACGGCTTCCCGATCATGATTAAAGCGGCTCTTGGTGGTGGCGGACGTGGAATGCGTTTAGTAAATTCCAAAGAAGAACTGCAATCAGCTTATGATCGTGCAAAATCTGAAGCAAAAGCGGCATTTGGCTCGGACGAAGTATATGTGGAGAAGGCGATTATTAAGCCGAAGCATATTGAAGTTCAAATTATCGGAGATACACACGGTAATATTGTGCATCTATATGAACGTGACTGTTCAATTCAACGACGTCACCAAAAGGTAGTGGAAATTGCACCTTCAAATTCTATTTCTGAACAGCTCCGCAATGAGATTTGTGATGCAGCTGTTAAGTTGATGAAAAATGTCGGCTATATTAATGCAGGTACTGTAGAATTTTTAGTTGCAGACAATCAGTTTTATTTCATTGAAGTAAATCCGCGTATTCAAGTTGAACATACGATTACAGAAATGATTACCGGACTTGATATTGTGCATGCACAAATTAAAGTAGCAGAAGGGCTTGACCTTCATTCGAAAGAGGTCGGAATTCCTGTACAGGACAAAATTCCGCTGTTCGGTTACGCGATTCAGTCTCGAGTAACAACGGAAGATCCTGCAAATGACTTTATGCCGGATACAGGGAAACTGATGGTATACCGTTCAAGTGGCGGTTTTGGTGTTCGTCTGGACGCAGGAAATGGTTTCCAGGGCGCTGTTGTAACACCATACTATGATTCCTTGCTTGTAAAAATTTCGACATGGGGAATGACGTTTGAAGAAGCCGCGGCAAAAATGGACCGTAACTTACGTGAGTTCCGTATTCGAGGTGTGAAAACGAATATCCCGTTTTTGGGTAATGTTGTAATACATGAAAAATTTATAAAAGGTGAGTTTGATACGAGCTTTATTGATACGACACCGGAATTGTTTGAATTCCCGGAACGTAAAGACCGTGGAACAAAACTATTAAACTATATTGGAAATGTCACATTAAATGGATTCCCGGGTGTTGAAAAACGTACAAAGCCGATTTTTGTACAGCCTGATAAGCCAAAAGTAGATATTCTAATTCCTTCACCAGAAGGTACAAAACAAATTCTTGATGCACGAGGTGCAGACGGACTTGTGAAATGGATTAAAGAGCAAGAAGATGTATTACTGACAGACACGACATTCCGTGATGCCCATCAATCATTGCTTGCAACGCGTGTACGTACGCAGGATATGCTTGAAATTGCAGACGAAACATCTCGTCTAATGCATGACTATTTCTCGCTTGAAATGTGGGGTGGGGCAACATTTGATGTTGCATACCGTTTCTTAAGCGAAAATCCTTGGGACCGTTTGGAAAAACTTAGAAAGAAAATTCCGAATGTTCTGTTTCAAATGTTGTTACGCGGAGCGAATGCGGTAGGTTATACGAACTATCCGGATAATCTGATTCGTGAGTTCATTCAGGAATCTGCATCTTCAGGTGTGGACGTTTTCCGAATTTTCGACTCGCTTAACTGGATTAAAGGAATGGAAGTAGCAATCGATGAAGTGCGTAATAGCGGAAAAGTAGCGGAAGCGGCAATCTGTTACACAGGCGATATTTTAGATGACAGCCGCGCGAAATATACGGTTCAGTACTACAAAGATATGGCACGTGAACTAGAAGCGACGGGCGCTCATATTTTAGCAATTAAAGATATGGCGGGACTGCTTAAACCACAAGCTGCATATCGACTTATTTCCGAGCTTAAAGATGCGACTAGTTTGCCAATCCACCTGCATACACATGATACGAGCGGAAACGGCATTTACTTATATGCGAAGGCAATTGAAGCAGGTGTTGATATTATTGATACAGCACTAGGTTCAATGGCCGGTTTAACATCACAGCCAAGCGCCAATTCATTGTACTATGCAATGAAGGGTTCTGAGCGTACTGTACGGGCAGATATCGATAGCCTGGAAAAATTGTCTTACTACTGGGAAGATGTTCGCAAATATTATGTTGATTTCGAAAGCGGCATGAATGCACCACATTCTGAAATTTATGTACACGAAATGCCGGGCGGTCAATACAGTAACCTGCAGCAGCAAGCAAAAGCAGTCGGTTTAGGCGACCGTTGGGATGAAGTGAAGACAATGTATTCCCGTGTAAATCTAATGTTCGGTGATATTGTAAAAGTAACACCGTCATCAAAGGTAGTAGGGGATATGGCGTTATTCATGGTACAAAATGATTTAACGGAAGATAATATTGTTGAGCGTGGACAAACGATTGATTTCCCTGAATCTGTTATTGAATTTTTCCAAGGTTATTTAGGACAGCCGCATGGCGGATTCCCGGTGGAAATTCAGAAAGTTGTATTAAAGGATCGTACGCCTATTACAGTTCGTCCTGGAGAATTGTTGCCGCCGGTTGATTTCGATCAGCTGACAGCAGAATTAACTGAAAAGTGTGGACGAGCACCGTCTAAACAAGACGTTCTCGCATATGCGCTTTACCCGAAAGTATTTGAGCAATATACTGATGCTGTGAATGCATTCGGCGATGTTTCTGTACTCGATACGCCTACATTCTTCTATGGATTGAAAATTGGTGAAGAAATTGAAGTAGAAATCGAAAAAGGAAAGACACTGATTGTTAAGCTTGTATCAATCGGCGAACCGCAGCATGATGGAACACGCATTATTTATTTTGAACTGAATGGCCAATCTCGTGAACTGGTAATTCAAGACTTAACGGTAGAAGTAGACGGCAGCATTGCACTGAAAGCCGATCCGTCAAACCCGAACCAAATCGGTGCAACAATGCCGGGTACTGTTCTAAAAGTCGTTGTTAATAAAGGAAGCACAGTAAAACGTGGCGAGCACTTATTAATTACTGAAGCGATGAAAATGGAAACAACAGTCCAAGCGCCGAAAGACGGTATTGTAAAAGAAATCTATGCAAAAGCAGGAGATGCAATTTCAACAGGCGATCTGCTTATTGAATTAGAATAGGACAAGTAACCGAGTCTAAATGAAAAGAGCCGGAAATTTTGGATTCAAAATTTCCGGCTCTTTATTTTATATATACTTTATCGACGTGAGCTTTACAGTGGAGTAACGAAAGGGAGAGTGCTAATTGCATTCTCCCTTTTCTAGTAACTATAAACCTAATTAATTTATTTCGACCTTGAAACTAGCATAATCAAATAACATAATAAACCGAATAGAAGTGTAATTAATAACGAGTGCATTAATGAAACGAATAAGTGAAGTTTTAACAGGACTACAAGCATGCCGGCAATCACTTGTAAAATTACAAGTGAAAGAGCGATTGTCCAGCCCCAGAAAATAATCCGCTGGTTTTTGTAGTTTCTGATAACATGGATAGCAATATAGGCAATCCAAATTACGAAGATTAACACTGCAAAACGGTGCCCCATCTGAACCCACTCATACATATTGTACGGCATCGTCATTGGTTGATCGTTACGGCAGAACGGCCAATCTGGACAGACTAGACTTGCATCGGTATGACGTACAAGAGCCCCGCTATAAACAACTATATATGAATATAAAGTAACGCAAATAGTATGTATTTTTAATTTCCTGCTCATGTACAATCGATCGGCATCAAACTTTTTGTCGACTTCAAATACAATCAAGGTAAGCAGCAGTACAGCCGCAAATGAGATTAATGAAATCCCGAAATGTAACGCTAAAATAAAGTCACCTTGTCCCCATAATACTTGGGCAGCCCCAATAAGTGCCTGAAGAGCAAGGAAGAACAGTGCTAAAAACCCTAAAAGCTTAACTTCACGAATATGGCCTAGTGCGCGCCATGTCCAAATAACAAGAATTAGGATAAAAATGGATACTGATCCTGTTACAAGACGGTGAGAAAATTCAATTAATACTTCTGTTGTAATTTCTTTCGGTATTAATGAACCGTTGCAGTCCGGCCAGTTTCTTCCACAGCCCAAACCGCTATCGGTCTTTGTAACAAGTGCTCCACCTTGAAGGATGAGCAACATGCCGAGGGTAGACAAAACAGCAAACCATTTTAAAAATTTGTAATATTTTTGATGCATAAAATGAGCTCACCTACTTTAATTTTCGCTTCGCTACAAAGAGCGTCTCTAATTTTAGATAATAGCGAAAATAACTGAAAAATACAACCATAATAGGGATTAGGTTGTAAACGCAACCATTTTTTCACAAATTGTTCATAAATTCGTCTTCTTGTATTCACAAATATTGGCAAAAAATACATTACTATATAGTTGTTGATAAAGATTTCTGCATGTTTCGTCAAGTTTGTCGTGAAGTAGTTTGAAATTTCATGAAACGTCTAGAAATCCTATCCAAATTTAGATATAGTTATGGTAACGGAATATGCTTACAAATTTGAAAGGAGAAGTAAGTTATTGGACCTTTTTGCCAAAACCCCGTCGAACTATAGATATTTTTAGCACAATTACTCTTTAAGTTTTCTTGCACTTATAAAGATAGGAATCTGTACTTCACATTACTGAAGACTTAAAGAAGAATCGAAGTTTTCTAGATATTTTGCTTATTTTTCTAGCAAAATAGTATAAACTAGAATTTAGCAGTAAAATGGGATATAAGTAAAAATGTCTCAGTAATTTCAAAATCCTACTTATTGCGTAAGCGGATTTTTGTAACCGATACCAGTGACTGCTGTCAGCATGTGAGGACTTATAAATTTCTGAACCGTATCATTTAAGTGAAACTTTACTCAAATATATTAGAATTTTTCCAATCGAATCTGTATTTGACTTAACGCGATTAGAAGAACAGGAGACTAATCAATATTTGAATATAAAGGGAAGCAGCAAGTAGTGGGCGGCTAAAAGATCGGGATTCTTTCCAGTACAGTATTGCACTGTACAAGAATTCACATAGACATAACCGCAGTCATGGTTACACATGAAAATACAACAAAGAAAGAGGGGTTTATTAAGCTATGATGAAAGGGCTTAAAAAATGGCGTTTATTCTCGTTATTAACAGTAATGACAGTATTCCTTTCAGCATGTGGTGAAGAGTATATCTCGACGCTTCGTCCATCTGGTCAAGTCGGTAAAGAGCAATTAAACATCTTATATTTATCCATAGCTATTATGGCATTAGTCGTTATTGTCGTATCGACAATTTATTTAGTTGCTTTCTTTAAATTCCGCCGTTCAAAAGTTGGCGAAGACCATATGCCGAAGCAAGTGGAAGGCAGCCATACTTTAGAGGTGATTTGGACAGTTATTCCAATTATTTTATTATTAGTCTTAGCTGTTCCAACGCTGCACTATACGTATAAATTTTCGAATGTTGCTGCAATGGACGAAGTAGACGAAAGCGGTAACAATACTGCACTTACAGTAAATGTTACGGCAAAGTTATACTGGTGGGAATTTGAATATCCAAACCAAGGAATTATTACAGCACAGGAACTGGTTGTTCCAACTGATGAAAAAGTATACTTCAACTTAATCGCATCTGATGTAAAACATTCATTCTGGATTCCGGCTATTGGCGGAAAGATGGATACAAACGTTGATGGCATTAACAAATTCTATTTACAGTTTGATAGAGAATCAGCCGGTTTAAACGATGGTGAAGGCGTATTCTATGGTAAATGTGCGGAGTTATGTGGTCCTTCACATGCTTTAATGGACTTCAAAGTAAAAGCACTTGAGCCGGAAGCATTCAACGCATGGGTTACAGCAATGCAGGCTACTGAAGGTGCCACAGCAGATAAAGAGTCATCTAATTTAGGTGAAGCAACATTTGCCAACTCTTGCTTAGGATGTCACGCAGTGTCCGGAGTTGCAGGCAATGGATTAGGTCCTAACTTAACAACTTTCGGCGACCGTAACCGTGTTGCTGGTTACATGGAACATACAGTAGAAAATACGGCAGACTGGATTTATGAACCTTCTAAATACAAACCAGGAAATACGATGCCGGATAAACTTGTGACAGAAGAGGAAGCACAAGCAATCGCTGACTATTTAATGTCATTATCAGTTGAAAAGTAATATTTACATTAGAGAGAAACATTGAAGGAGGTTAAAGGTGTGAGCTCTGTTACACAGAAAAAGGGCTTTGGAGCACATGTATGGGACTATTTAACAACGGTCGATCATAAAAAGATCGCAATCATGTATTTAGCAGCCGGTACTCTGTTCTTCGCAATTGCAGGATTTGAAGCGTTACTGATGCGTATCCAATTAATGTTCCCTGAAAGTACATTCATTTCTGCAGGCCTATTTAACGAACTATTAACAATGCACGGCACAACGATGCTATTCTTAGCAGCAACACCAATAATATTTGCCTTTATGAATGCGGTCGTACCACTTCAAATTGGAGCGCGTGACGTTGCATTCCCGTTCTTAAACTCATTAGGATTTTGGCTATTCTTTATTGGTGCAGTATTCCTTCACCTTTCATTCTTTTTAGGTGGAGCACCTGATGCAGGTTGGACTTCTTATGCATCATTATCTTTATATTCACCGGGCCACGGTATTGACTTCTATATTCTTGGTCTGCAAATTTCGGGTGCAGGTACGTTAATTTCAGGTATTAACTTCATCGTAACAATCATTACGATGCGAGCACCTGGTATGACGTTCATGCGTATGCCTTTATTCACTTGGACGACTTTAGTAGCAAGTTCACTAATTTTATTCGCATTCCCTCCACTTACTGGCGGATTGTTCTTAATGTTAGTTGACCGTATGTTTGGGGCAAACTTCTTTGATCATACAATGGGTGGTAATACAATTATTTGGGAGCACTTATTCTGGATTTTCGGTCACCCTGAAGTATACATCTTAGTACTGCCGGCATTCGGTTTATTCTCGGAAATTATTCCGGTTTTCGCTCGTAAACGTTTATTTGGATACTCATCAATGGTATTCGCTACAATTTTAATCGGTTTCTTAGGGTTCATGGTATGGGCCCACCACATGTTCACAGTTGGTTTAGGTGCTACTGCGAACGCCATTTTCGCTGTTGCTACAATGGCGATCGCTGTTCCGACTGGGATGAAAGTCTTCAACTGGATCCTTACAATTTGGGGTGGTTCGATTAAAGTAACGGTACCGATGCTGTATGCACTTGGATTTATTCCTTCATTCGTTGCTGGTGGAGTTACAGGGGTAATGCAGGCAACTGCACCACTTGACTATCAGCTGCATGATTCATACTTTATCGTAGCGCACTTCCACTACGTTATCGTAGGTGGTATCGTAACAGGTTTATTCGGTTCAGCGCATTTCTACTGGCCAATTATGTTTAACCGTGCATTAAATCCTAAACTGGGAATGATTACTTTCTGGATGTTCTTTATCGGATTCCACTTAACGTTCTTCATCCAGCATTTCTTAGGATTAATGGGTATGCCACGTCGTGTATTCACTTACATGGAAGGTCAAGGTTGGGATTTATTCAACTTTATCTCGTCAATCGGTGCTATTATGATGGGAATCGGGGTAGTATTATTAGTAATTGATGCAATATTATCGATTAAATCAGAACCGGTTAACCGCCGTGATTACTGGGGCGATGGTCGTTCACTTGAGTGGGCGCTTGAAACACCGCTGCCATTCTATAACTTTAAACAAACACCACTAATTCGTGGTTATGATCCTTATTGGATTGAAAAAGAAGAAGGCAACAAAGAAGGTATGGTTTATGCTGAGCCGTTAGGTGAAATCCATATGCCAAATAATTCAATTCTGCCATTTATTATGTCAATCGGAATGATGATTGCCGCATTTGGTGCTCTATACAGCCCGTGGGGAGATCAAGTTCAGGCTGGTACAGCGACAGGAACAACACCTGCCATTTCTTTAGCATTGATTATTGGTGGTCTAGGATTAACAATTGCATGTATGATCATTCGATCGTTCAAAGACGATTTAGGATTCCACGTAACAGTTTCTGAAATTGAACAGGTGGAAGCGGATTTAGCTCACTACCGTGCAACAGGTAATAAAGGGGGTAACAAGTAATGGATCTTAATCAAAAATTTACTCCACAAACTTGGCCGAAACACCCTGAACAAGCTACTTTAGAAGGGAAAAACAAGTTAGTTGGACTTTGGATTTTCCTGGCATCGGATACAGTATTATTCGCGAGTGTATTTGCTACATATATCGCGCTTAAAGACAGCGGTCCGGCAGGGATGGAATTCTCGGCAAAGGAACTTTATGAATTACCGTTGGCGTTTGTAATGACAATGTTATTATTAACATCTTCATTAACCTCTGTATATGCGATGTACCATATGAGAAACTTTAACTATTCCGGTGTTCGTACATGGATGGGGATTACAGTTTTATTAGGGTTAGGCTTTCTTGCATTGGAAATCTATGAATTCCAGCACTATATACACATCGGGTTTGGTTATACACAATCGGCGTTCTCTTCTGCGTTCTTTACGCTCGTAGGGATGCACGGTTTGCATGTTATTATCGGTTTAGTTTGGATTACGGGATTAATCATCCGCAATAGTAGCCGTGGATTGAACCTATACAACGCACCGAAGTTCTTTGCAGCTTCACTGTATTGGCACTTCATTGACGTTGTATGGGTATTCATTTTCACAGTAGTCTATCTGATGGGAGTGGTTGGATAAAATGGGACACGAAACTCATGTAGAAGTACGTACTCAGGCGCAATTCGAATATGACAGAGAACATGCCAAAGCGCATATGCGTAAACAAGTAGTAAACTTTGCGATCATGATTTTCCTGACTTTTATCGCATTTGCCGCTGTACTGGCTGACTTTGCTCCAACATTTATCATTCCGATTATTTTATTATTGGCTGGAGTACAAGTAGTACTGCAACTTTATGCTTTTATGCACTTGGAAGATCGCACAACACATATGGTTGGTGTAATTGAGTTCTTCATCTGGAGTGCAGCCTTCATCGCGTTCACGTTCTTCCTGGCGTTTACGACAATTATTTGGTGGGGGAATTAAGCGCATAACAATTGACGTCCTTAGCAAATGCTGGGGACGTTTTTTGTTTATAGGTATGTTTGCAAAGTGAGCTATATAGTTACATAAGAAATTTGGGAGTTTAAGCGGAAGGTGCAGACTCCTGAGAATCAGCAAATTTAAATTTATGACGAAAGCAAAAGACACAAGCGCCTAGCGGAAAATCCACTTAATAGGGACGAGTCCCAATGCCCACGGAAAGCGTCCACCCACCATGGAAATTAACCTCTTAATTAGATGGGAAGGTTGACTTAGCTTCATATTAAATAATGTACGGTCTAACCTATATGTAAAATACATGTTTGATTCAAACAATTGTCATAGTTCTTTCATTGATGTTGGAGAAATTGCCATCTATAATAAAATTACTGATGTTTAAAGGAGCATGGTCATATGCCAATAAGTATATTCGGTTTTCAAGCATTATGGAGCCCATATTTATTCGGGTGTTTACTATTTGTAACGGCTTTCTATTTTTTACTGACTGTTACATGGCGAGATAAGTTTAAATTGAGTGAACCGTTAAAGAAAAGTGAAGCAGCTTATTTTGTACTGGGAATTATTTCTTTTTATATAATTAAAGGTTCTCCAATTGATTTGCTTGGTCATATTATGTTTACGATGCATATGACGCAAATGGCATTTTTATTATTATTAGTGCCGATATTCTTTATTAAAGGAATTCCTTGGTGGGTTTGGAAAGTGGTTGTGGAAGCACCTGTTATGCGGACAATTTTTAAAATTTTTACAAAACCGCTCGTTTCGATTATCGTCTTTATTGGCTTATTTTCGGTATATCATTTACCATCTGTATTTGACACGATTAAATTAAACGAAATATACCACCTGGCTTATACAGCGATTTTGTTTATTTCAGCTATTTTTATGTACTGGCCATTATTGAATAATGTTGATGGACAGCATGAAATGAAGAATATGACTAAATTGGCGTATATTGCCTCGAATGCAGTGTTAATAACACCAGCCTGTGCGCTTATTATATTTGCTTCGAGCCCAATGTACGGTACATACAGTGATAGTGACATGTGGCTGAAGGCGATGGAATTATGTGTTCCTTCCACTACATTATCAGGACTTACATTATCTGGTCCGGAGTTGTTCTCAAGTATGGATTTATTGAGCGATCAGCAGGTTGGCGGAGTATTGATGAAAATTATTCAGGAAATTATATTTGGCGTTATCTTATTTAAAATTTTCCGTAAGTGGTGGAATACAGAGCGTTCAAATCAGCAGGAAATTACAGATAATGCTTTAAAAGAGTTTCAAAATAGAACACAGTACTAATAAGATGTTAAACTGTGTACAAATGGAGCAATCAACATAGTAATGTTGTTCATATTGATAGATTAAGTAAGAATGGAGATTTGAAAATGAATTTACCTATATTACCCACTATAAGCACGACGTTTATTGTCCTTAGTGCAGTGCTCGTAGCAATTGGCTGGGTATTGATCGCGAAGAAAAATGTGGAAGCACATAGAAAAGTAATGTTGGCAGCGGGTGTTTCGGCACTGGCATTCTTTATCATTTATGTATCACGAACTGTGTTCATTGGTAATACGGCCTTCGGTGGACCGGATGAGCTGAAAATATATTACACAGTCTTTTTAGTTTTCCATATTACATTAGCAACAGTTGGGGCAGTATTCGGTCTGACTAGTATAGTTTCTGGTCTTAAATCAAAGCTGAAATTACACCGCAAAATTGGTGCGATTACAAGTATTATTTGGTTCTTCGTAGCGATTACTGGGGTTATTGTATATTCACTGCTTTATGTTATTTATGAAGGCGGCGAAACGACGTCTGTCTTTAAAGCAATTTTAGGATTTTAAATTTGAAGGCTTCCTATATTTAGATATAGGGAGCTTTTTTGGCAAATAAAAAAAGCTGGGTTGGGTTGCCAGCTTTTAAAGGGATTAAATACCGTATGCTGATAGCTCTCTGC
Source organism: Solibacillus sp. NPDC093137 (assembly GCF_050280445.1). Classification (NCBI taxonomy): domain Bacteria; kingdom Bacillati; phylum Bacillota; class Bacilli; order Caryophanales; family Caryophanaceae; genus Solibacillus; species Solibacillus sp. NPDC093137. Next base: position 1,946,995 of record NZ_JBNNVH010000001.1, on the reverse strand, counting down.
GAACATCTGCCAGTACTTTTTCACACTCTTTTACAAGATGTCCCGGGAATACCTCATCTGTGTATTCAACACCGTGTGGATAATAGTATTTTCCAATTGCAGGTTTGTTGATATTTAAAGTTGCATTATGTGCACCTACATCACCCGATACTGCATTACAAAAAACACGTAAATAAAAACGACCTTCACGTACATCATAGCAGCGGTCAAATGTCATTCGGTCATAGTCCCATGCACCGTGGCACTCTAAACCGAATTTGCCCATTACTGTCGTTAAAACTTCTTGATCAACTTTAACATGTTCGAGTTGTGTGTTTTCAAAATACATTTCTTTATCCTCCCTTTGCCTATCGTACATAAGTTTACGGTCAATTCTAATAATAGAACAAAATGGTAATTGATGCAATGACAACATTGTGTCATAGTGTCCAAAATTGGTATAATTATACTACCCAAAATAATGGTGGAGGATTTTAATGAAAGTTTTATTTCGCATATTAATTATTGCAACTTGCATCGGGATTGTTCTTTATTATTCAAATGAAGAATCCTCTCAAACCGAATTATTGGAAGGCCCGCCAAGCATTACGAAACCTGTAGTCGAACTGGAACCTTCCATGCCGACTGAACAGTTTCTTCCGCGACCAGCTACCGGTATTTCTACACTAATAGGGAAAACATCGAAGGAAGTATTGGAAACATATAGTACTCCGAAGCGAATCGATCCAACGGAATATGGGTACGAATGGTGGATTTACGAGGCAGACAATGGGCTGTTAATGGTCGGTATGAAGGAAGATCGAGTAAATCAGATTTATACAAATAATAGTGAATTTGATATCACACCGTTTGTAATCGGTGAGCCATTGGACGATATTTATCGTACGACAGTATTGGGGCAGGAAATAACAGTTGAACTCGAGGAGAATATTTATATATTTGCAATGAATGAACAAGATTTACATGATCGCATTCTAGTAAAATATGATAATCTGTATGCGCAATTATACATAGATCACGATACGAATCAATTATACAGTGTCCGTTTTCTCGATGGGGAAACACTCGTATTACATAAGCAGTATGAAATGCAATTTATAGGAGAGCTCTTTGAAGCAAGTACCCCTTCCAGCTATATGCAAATTGATATTAATTTGGCGAACCGGAGACAATTGACGGATTTGGCAAACTCCTTGCGTGTGCAATTTGGATTGCCTGCTTTACTCCCGTCTGATACGCTCGCTTCCTTGGCGGATTATAATAGTGAACATATGTTTTTAGGGATGATGGATTCCCAAGTGACAGATGATGAATATAAGATTGAAGACCAGTTGAATGAAATGCAGCAGGGTTATGAGCAGCATGGTGTCAATGTGGCAACAAATTATAAAGATGCCATTGAGGTGATTCATGGCTGGATGAACTCGAAAGAACATCGCACATTGCTTACGGATGAAGAATTTACGCATATCGGTTCTGGAGCATTTATGAATTACTATACACAGCTGTATGTGAAACAAAAATAAAAATAAATAAAAATTAAACGCTGCGATATGTAGCGTTTTTTTTTTGTCTTCATAAAGTATGGTAAGGAGTGAAACCGTGCAAATTGGAGAATTGATTAAAGATTGGCCGTGCACTATGAAGGGCTCCATTAGAGTGGAAATAAAACGAGTGGAAGACGATGCGAATCTTATTTTGCCTGGAGATGCTTTTATCGCCAGGAAGGGAAATAAGTCGAGTGGTATTTCGTATATTGATAGCGCTTTGGAGAAGGGCGCAGCAGCAATTGTAGTAGATGATGAAAATTACTTTAATGAAGCCGATTTACCTGTACCGATTATTTGGGTACCGAATTGTTTGAGTTTTATCGCCTATGCGAGTGCAAAAATTTATAATTTCCCCGCAGAAGCATTGACCGTGATTGCGGTAACAGGCACTAACGGCAAAACAACTGTTACGCATTTTATCGGCCAAATTCTAAACCAGTTAGATAAGCGCACTATGGTAATCGGTACGAACGGTGTTTTTATCGACCAGGAAAAATGTTATCCGGAAATGGAAGCATTGACAACATTACAGGCGAAAAATATTCAATTTTTGTTTAAAGAAGCAATCCGTCTTGATGTACCTTACGTTGTTCTGGAAGCTTCGTCCATTGGTCTGGAAAAGCACCGTCTGGATCATTGTGATATTGATATCGGTATTTTCTTGAATGTGACAGAAGATCACATTGAAGACCACGGTAGTTTTGAACGCTACAAACTATCCAAACAGATTTTATCGACCTTGGCGAAAAAAAATATTATAAACAGTGATGACAGTGTTTGTCGTTCCATAGGTTTGGCGACGAAAGGCAAGCGTATTTTTTTCGGCAAGGGGAGCCATGTCGACTACTTTTTCCAAACGCTAGTTGACGGACCAGCATCAACAACTTGTTGTATTCAGCATAAGAAAGAGAAGCATATAGTGAACATTCCGTTAGTGGGGGACTATCAATGCAGCAATGTGCTTGCAGCGATAAGCTGTGTTGCACAGCTTGATTTTCCGTTAATTAACATATGCAAAGCAATCGGAAATTTAGAATTGCCTGAAGGGCGGTTTGAGCATGTGCAAAATCAGTTAGGCTTATCGATCGTTGTCGATTATGCCCATACACCGGATGCGATGAAAATGATTTTGCAAACATTAAAAAAACATACAAAGCGCAGGCTAATTGTCATGTTTAGCTGCGGTGGTAACCGAGACAAGGCAAAACGACCGAAAATGGGAATGATCGCATCGATATATGCGGATTATATTATTTTAACGACAGATAATGCGCGCAGTGAAAGTCCGCAACAGATCAATAAGCAGATTCGTGAAGGCTTTTCTTCTTCACAGGAGTATATTGAGTGTCTCAACCGAAAAGAAGCGATTGAACATGCACTTAATTATGCGGAAGAAGGCGATACAATCGTACTGCTAGGAAAAGGTCATGAAAAAACACAGCAAATTGGAGACAAACAAAAATACTTTTCCGATTTAGTATTTGTTCGGGAGATGGTAAGGCAATTGGAAAAACGTCGGTTGAACAATCATTGATTTTCCCTTCAATTCTGTTATGATAAAGTGAGATTGGAGGAATAAACAATGCTCATGACTTCTGATTGGGTTTTTATTTTAGATGAGGTCGATGAATTAAATGCGATGATCCTTTCCTCTGAGCAAGCCGAAAACCTTCGTCTTGCGAAAAAGGCAGTCTACGAGGATGCGGAATTAAGCGCACAAATTATGGCCTTTCAACGATTAAAAGACCAATATGAGGATGTACAACGCTTTGGCAAATATCATCCTGATTACAATATAATTATGAAAAAAATTCGAACAGAAAAGCGTCTGATCGATATGAATGAACAAATTGCGGCACTTAAGGTGGCGGAGAATGAATTTCAGGATTTACTTGATGAAATCAGCCTGCTCATCGGCCATTCTGTTTCGGAAGCTGTAAAAGTTCCGGTAAGCAACCCGTTTTTTGCAAGCAGCTCTTCTTGTGGCAGCGGATGCGGTACAGGCGGCGGTTGTTCGTGTTCAGCTTAATGTAATAAAAAAGCTCCCGAAAATTTCGGGAGCTTTTCTTGTTATTGCGATACTTTTTGAATGAGTACTTCTGCGATATCCGGACGGTTGGTCACGATTCCCTTTGCCCCTTGTCGGATGACACGGTTCATTGTTACGAGATCATCAATGTCGCTGTAAATCGTCGGTACATTAAGTTCCGATAAAAACTTAACAAAGCGCGGTGAATCATAATTGAAAACACCTTGTTTTAATGGAACGATGAACAAATCTACTTTTGGGTGATACAAATGACCGAATTGACTTGTGAATGAAGTCATCGCCTTTTTAATGTCGCCTTCACCGGCACCAAGAGCGATACGGTTTTGTGCATATAAGTTGAAGCGGTCGATTTGTTCGCTATACGGACTTGTAACGATGACCTGGTATTGAATATTCAATTCTTCGATTAAACGCCATAGTTTAGAAGGCATTAAACTACCTTCATATGTGTCTGGGCTATCTTGAATGTTTACGATAAATAGTTTATCCGGATAAGTTTCGATTAATTGGCGTAATGTCACGGCCAGTATATGCTGTTCTCTGTAAGGGAAAGCACCTTCTAAATCTTCAAAGTTATAGCCGATATTGAGTTCTTTTAATTGTTCAAATGTAAAGTCTTTAATAAAGCCAGAGCCATTTGTTGTGCGGTCTACCGTTGCATCATGAAAAGCGATAATTTCTTCATCTTTTGAAAGGCGGACACTTACTGTAAAGCCATCCACACCGATTTCCGCTGCTCGTTCAAAAGCAAGTAACGAATGTTCAGGTGCCAGACCCGCGCCTCCATGTTGTGCGATAATAATTGGACGTTCAAATTGTAATGCTTCTTTTGATTCACGTTTTTGCGGCTTTGAAATCGCTTTTGTTCCTGCCCATGCCGCCGCACTAGCCGCCGCGATTGCTAAAGCTACTTTTGTTTTCTTACCCATTAAATTCGTCCTCCTCTAACCGTACATTGTTTCGTTGAAAGCTATGTGCAATAAATGAGTTTTGAAAGCTTAAAATAGTATGAAGTGTATATCTCACTCTACTATTTTCCATTATAACGGAAAAGAAGTGGAACTGTCTAAACTCTGTTGCTAACAATTTGCACATTTGGTATGCTTTTAGTGAAAAAGACGGCATGAAACTGAGGAAATTTACAGGAATTTGTTGCATGATTTAGCTGAATATAAATTTTTTTATGAAGAAACGGGGAGTTTTCCATGAATGAAAGACAAGGTTTAATTATATACGTTCATCAATTAAAACATGCGAAGTCGTTAAGAAAGTATGGTCACGTGAATTTCATCTCCAGGAGATTAAAATATGTTGTGATTTATTGTAATCGAGACGAGATCGAAACATTGAAAAATAAAATACAACGCCTTCCATTTGTGAAAGACGTTGTTGAATCATACCGTCCATTTGTTAAAAATGAATTTGAAAATGCAAAGCCGGATAAAGCAAAAGAGTATGATTATAAAATAGGTTTATAATTTTTACTTATTGCATCGGTGGTATGTAACGATTTAATCTCAAAATACCAATTAAGTATTGATAATATTGATTTTTTTCCGAAAAAACAGATGAGTGTTTAATTTCAAGAATGTTTTCTTGCTGCTTAACATCTTGAATCGTTTGTTTAAATATCTCAATTCGCTTTGACAGTTTTTCCTCGCTATATGGAATCCCTTCGCGGCAAATATATATTGGCATGAATTTGCTTTCACCTGATGGTTTAAAAGCCACGGCTATTGAAGCGACAGAATTGCCATCATGAGTTGCAGTGAAAATAAATGCGTTATGGAATCGATGCTCATTTGTTTTGACCAGTTCGCAAAGCTCATATATATCGCCATAGCCTTGACCGAGTTCGATAAATTGTTGAATCATTTTTTTAGCACATCCTTTCTTTATAATAGTAACATGATGCAGGAGGTCAGGCACTTGAAAATTGCCGTTAGTATTTTTTCATTTTTAACGATACTAATCGGAACTATACTTTTTATGCAGTTCCAAGTTTATTCGGATAAAGTGGACTCGACTGAAAAAGGCTATCGTTATTCTCAGGAAATTGAAATTGTGTATCATGGCGAAAGCTTGGACATTCGCCAGCATTTCAAAAATTTGCCGAATGAGGAACTGACGATTGAATGGCCGAAAGCATCCATTAATCCTGATTGTTTTATAGAAAATGAACATAGCTGTGCACGTTTAAGGGAAGATTCCAATAAGTTTGAAGCCGGAGAAACACGGGCACAATCGATTTCCTATGTCATTCCATTAAAGAACGGCTTACAGTCTCGTAAGCTTATGAAAAATGTCTTTGCTACATTAAAAAACGGTGATGTTCAGTTCTCTACGGTGCACATTTCCACTGAAAAAGAAGTGAAAGGGCAGTGGGTAACAGGTTTGCCGTTAATCGGTGAGCAAAATTTGTCACTTGTCAACTATTCAATGTTTAGTGGGGAAGGCGCGGTGAAAGATCTGTTTTGGCAAGATGGGGACTTTGCGCTGCAAAATGAAGCGGGCGTTGTTTCCGTTTATTCTAGAACCCCATTAAAAACAGCATTTTATGAAAAGCTTGAAAAAGTCAACTTTTTAAGCGATGAACATCTTGCAATCATTAACGGTACAAATATAGATGGGGTCGATGGGTTCCGTATGCTTTTTGTGCCTAATGTAACGGTGGCGAAAGTGCAGCGGAATGTCCTGATTACACAACTGGAAGAATCCTATGATTTTGGTGACAGTCCGTATTGGCTGAAAGAATTAATGGCATCATTTTTGACGGGTACGGTATTTGGTGGCGAGAAAACAAAAGAAGTCACTGCAACAATTACAGCCCAACTAACGGATGTGCAACTGACGGATTGGCGAGAACGTTTACGGGCATTGGAAGGTAAAAAGATCAGTGGAGAACTGCTCGACAAGGAGCTGTCTGAAGTATTGGGAGCTTCTACGAAATATATTTCAATGAACGCACAATCAGAAAAGTCATATCCGTTTTTATATAATGACCCACGGAATCTTTACGTCAATTCGGAAAAGCAGCCTGCCGTTCAAGTTGTATTAAAGGATGGCGAAGTATTGTACGGGGCAGATTTGCTGCTGGAATCGATCGATTATGATGTAAGTATAGGAAAACATGGGTATTATGCAGTAAGTGAAACGCGTGAATTCAGATTCCCAAATGAACCTGGTTTTTATGTATTTAATCAGCGACGCTATGATACGGCATCTTTACCGGTTAAACAAGTTGCGGGCCAATATTTCATTGAAGAATCATGGTTAAAGCGTTTGTTTATAGTTGAAATTGAAAAGACGGAAGACCGAATTAATATTTCGGCTCCTTAAAAAAATTACGAACACGATGTAGTAGGAAAGTTTGGTGAAAATCATGCGCGTTGTTGCAGGAGATAGAAAAGGGATGCCTTTAAAGGCGATTACAGGAAATACAACACGACCGACAACAGATAAAGTAAAGGAATCCATTTTTAATATGATTGGGCCATTCTTTAATGGTGGTTTGGCGGTTGATTTATTTGCCGGGAGTGGCGGGCTAGGGATCGAAACACTAAGTCGCGGTGCAAATCATGCGCTGTTTATCGAGAAAGATGCCCGTGCTTTTCAAGTGCTTCAGGAAAATATAAAAAAATGCCGTTATGGGGATGTATCTGAACTTTTCCGGACAGATGCGACGCGTGCGGTGAAGGCTTTATTAAAAAGAGATATTGTCATTGACTATTTATTTCTGGATCCGCCTTATCACAAAAAAGAATATTATGATTTAGTCGAAACACTTGTTGAAGGCGGGAAGCTGGCGGATGATGCAATTATTATGTGCGAACATTCAACTGAAGTCACATTGCCGGAAAACTATGGCCGCTTTAACCTAGTAAGACAAGAAGAATACGGCAGTACGATCATTTCAATTTATCGTCATGAAGAGGAAGAGGGAGAAACCGTTTGACAGAAAAAATCGCAGTAGTACCTGGAAGTTTTGATCCGATTACGAATGGTCATATTGATATCATTCGTCGGGCAGCCGATGTTTTTGACACAGTATATGTCGCAGTATTAAATAACTCAGCTAAAAAACCATTGTTTACAATTGAAGAGCGCACAGCCTTAATTAAAGAAGTGACAAAAGATTTGCCGAATATTCAAATCGAAACTTCTTCGGGACTGCTGATCGATTATGCCCGTGAAAAGAAAGCGAAAGCCATTGTACGTGGTTTACGCGCAGTTTCCGACTTTGAATATGAAATGCAGATTACTTCGATGAACCGAGTGCTTGATGAAAATATTGAAACATTTTTTATCATGTCAAAAAATCAGTATTCATTCTTAAGTTCAAGCATCGTTAAAGAAGTAGCCAAATACGGCGGAAAAGTAAGTGAACTCGTACCAGCTCATGTTGAAAAAGCACTAAACGAAAAATTTGCCAAATAAAGAAGAGCTTCTGTGAAGGATAACGCCCTTACACAGAAGCTCTTTTCTGTATTCACACTGGAACTGTACCCGTAACAAAGCGTCTGGCCGTAACGGTAATTAACGGACTTCCTTAAAATACTTATTCTACAAAAACAGCAGGAAAAATAATATTGGAATGACGATGCTGTAAACAACACGTGTGAAAATATATGGCCGAATCGCAATATTGGCAGATCGGGCAATTACGATTACTTGCAGGTGAATACTTAAACTCTGAGTTGTCAAAAATACGACAGTGAAAAATATGAGCATGTCGCCATATAGCTGCTGGTGAAGCAAATGTAACCCGTTCGTCACTTCAAGAAAGCTGGCAATTCCAATTTCTAAATAGGTAGGAATTGATTTAAAAACCATTTCGACACTATGTAGAAACACTTGGTAAATCGTCGTAAAAAAAATGATCGTTGTTGCCACAATTAATATTGTAGGGGCACTTTCCTTGATACTTGACGTAAATGGTGTCGGGTCTTTAGGTGTTCTATGCACTTCTTTTGAAAGCGGAGGAGAAAATTTATATACGGCAATCAGTAAAATAAATGAAAAGCTATGTAATAAAATTAAATATTGCCAGCTGAATGTTGTAGAGTTTAATAAATCGCTTCCGACAAAGCCGAATAAAAAAAGCGGGCTTGGACAATGGCAAATGCCGAGCAAATAGGCGGCTTGCTGCTTTGTGATTGAATTACGTTTCACGAGTTGCGTAATTGTAGCAGCACCTGTAGGATACCCTCCGATTGCACTAATTCCATAAGTTTGTAAAAAAACGATAAAGGGTGAATTATTATAAGAATGCGTCAATTTTAAAAGCCATGTTGTCAATACTAAATACGGCAGTAAATATGGAAATAAAGCTTCCATAAATAGCGATACACCAATGTCTGCACCTACATGTGTCATTTCCGGAAAGAATAATAATAAACTAATTAATGTAATACATAAAAGGATTGTCCAAATATTTTTCATCCTTTTCAATATTTTGTCATTCGCTCGTTCAAATGCTACACTAATTGTATGCAATTGAAGTTTAAATTAGTATTTCAACTAATCGGCATGTAATTTTTAAGGAACGAATTTTGACATAAAACCGTCTTATAATTTGGTAGCTGACAGAAATTAGTCCTGATACAATTACGCCAATGCGAAATCGATTAATTATAGAGGAGTCTAAAAAATGGGGAATAAAGGGAAAATAGCATTTGGCCTGTTTCTAATTATATTAATGGGTTTGTCTTTCTATAGGTTGGATTATTATATTACAAAACCGGGTGGTACATATAATGTAAGCGAATTTTTGGCGATACAAAATGGGGACCGGGACGATGAAGGTTCATTTTATATGACGACCGTTGCAATGGGGCAGGCAACTCCGTTAACTTATGCAATGGCAGCTGTTGCGGATTATTATGATATTGTAAAATTAACAGATGTACGCCAAGAGGAAGAGGATGACGAAGAGTATAATGTTCGGCAATTGAAATATATGACGGACTCCCAGTTTAACGCAACGTATGTAGCGTTCAATCGCGCAGGGCTTGATTATCAAGTGACGTACAAAGGACTCTATGTATTGAATGTGCTTGCAGATGGTGCTGCAGACGGACATTTAAAGCCGGGAGATGAAATTGTGGAAGTGGATAATGAGCGTATTGATAGTTTGGAAACGTTTCTTACTCTCATTACGCCGAAAGTAAAGGGAGATACGATTAATCTGGTTGTAAAACGTGAGGATAAACTTATTGACGAAACGCTGGAGATTAAAGAAATACCCGGTTCTGAAGGGCGTATTGGTATCGGTATTACCTATTCAGAAAGTAAGTCAATCAAAACCGATCCGAAAGTTACCGTCAAAACAGAAGATATTGGCGGACCGTCTGCCGGATTGATGTTTACATTAGAGTTGTTAAATCAGCTAATCGATGAAGATTTAACAAAAGGCTATGAAATTGCAGGTACCGGTGAAATGCTGGAGGATGGAACGGTAGGTCGAATTGGCGGTATTGAGAAAAAAGTTGTTTCTGCGGATAAGGAAGGCGTTGATATTTTCTTTGCACCGGATGACGAAATTACAAAAGAAATGCTTGAGTATAACCCAAGCATTACTTCAAATTATGAGGTGGCAGCCCAAACAGCAAAAGCCATTGATTCCGACATGAAAGTCATTCCTGTTAAAACAATAGACGATGCTCTGAATTATCTAAATCAACTACAACCGAAAAATTAATAGCGAATAGGCGGAGTTTTATAATCTTCGTCTATTTTTTTATTTGAAAATTGCTGTATGCCTAATTGGTACATTTGCGTAGCGTGCAGATCGATGGCCAATATAGGATCACTGACAGCTGCAACTCGGCTGATGAGCGGCAGGGAAAGGCACTTTTTAATACTTGAAATATATTGTTGCCCTGCAGATGTCATGCCCAATATCCGAATATATGTAGGGCTTGAATAGGCATGCAACTGCTCTTTCGTGACGCCTGTATAAATATGTGTCAGCATTCGCTGGAGTCTTGTCCATGTATAGCGCTTCGATTTCAATGCGTTCATAAATTCCTCAAAGTCCGAACTCGTTCTTGCATATTTTATGAGTGAGTTTTCAAGCCCTTCTGATACGTCTGCATACAGTTTTAACTGCTGTGGGGTATGTCTTAAAATAGCATACTGTAAAAGCGGCCAAAAGCCTTCCCAGCTTGCAAAACGACCATGTTCTGCCTGCCATTGTCCAAGTTGATCAATACTTGGCTCGGGTAAATATTGTGTAACCTGCTCGAGAGACTTACCGCTGAACAATGCCTGACGTATCCCGGTAGCGCTGGCAATTTCGCTGTCTGTATCTATCGCGTCATGATATCCTGCAGCAATTCGCTGAATGGTAGCAGGTCTCATAACCGTCTGTAGCTTCTCCATTGCTTCGACGTAATGGAAGCCTAGTATATTATTTGGTTGCCCTAAATCAATGTATGCATTCGGGGAAAGTTGTTTAAGCTGTTCATATGCCGTAAAAAGAGCTTGCGGATAGCTTTTGCCTTGCTGAATTGTTTCTTTAATAATGGAGTTATAGAGTGTACGGTTACTTTCAATTAAGTGATAAGTGTTGAGAAACGGTGTGATGCTTCCTTGTTCGCTCCCAAATGCTAATGTCGTGCATTGCATTGCTTCCAATAGTTGTACAGCACCTGAAGCAAAACCAGTTGCCTGAGCGGTGCTGAAAATATAAGGAAGTTCGATTACGACGTCAACTCCGCTTGCGAGTGCCATCTTTGTCCGATGCCATTTGTCGACGAGTGCGGGCTCTCCTCGCTGTAAAAATTGACCGCTCATAACAGCAACCGCAACATCACTGTTGGTTGTGCGTTTTGCTTCATTTACGTGATGCAGATGGCCATTGTGAAATGGATTATATTCAACAACTATACCGACGGCTTGCATAAACTTCCCCCTTACGCTAAAATAGTTTTTTGTTCGCATCAATACGTTCGAAATGAATGTATCTATGCAATATGTTAGAATTAATTTGATTATAAGCACGTTTTGTAATAGTGACAAGAAATTATCTTGACATCTTTTTTTATGGGCTATATAATAAACAGTGTTGTCTCGAGGTGATTAACGAATGAAATGGTCAATTCATCAATTATCAAAGTTTCGAAAAGACGGAATGCCAATTGATACAGTTGTTCAGTTGGATGAAGTAAAAAATCGTAACACCGATATACGTAACGTTTCACCCGTTCATGTAAAAGGGCTTTGTACTTTTGGTGCATCGCAAATGACTTGTCAATTAACGATTAGCACTACGTTGACGCTTCCATGTGCACGCACGTGGGAAGATGTTGAATATCCTGTGAACATTGAAACGGTAGAAGTTTTCAGCTGGACCGATGAAAGAAATCGCGGGGATGTTGAGAGCGAAATCCATTATGTTGATGGTGACGTTGTTGATATGAAACCAGTCCTGGAAGAATTAATTCTTCTGGAAGTACCGATGCAAGTATTCAAAGAGAATACCGAAGGACAAGTGCAAGGCGGTAAAGGCTGGGACTATTCAACGGATGAAGATGTAGAAAATGCTAAGGAAGTTGACGAACCAAAATTGGATCCAAGACTGGCTGCTTTAGCTAAGTATTTTGATCAAACAGATGAATAAATATCTGTAAGGAGGTGCCATCAATGGCTGTACCATTTAGAAGAACTTCTAAAACTGCAAAAAGAAAGCGTCGTACGCATTTCAAACTATCTGTACCTGGTATGGTAGCTTGCCCAAACTGTGGAGAAGCTAAACTATCTCACCGTGTTTGCAAAGCTTGCGGACAATACAAAGGTAAAGAAGTAGTAGCGAAATAATTCAGTATTTGCGCTATATAAAGACTAGTTAAGAGACCATGGCTCTTAACTAGTCTTTTTTCTGTTTTTACATAGAAGCATTGTCAAAACAATAGCGCTCAACTATTATTAGAATAGTTTGATATATCGAAATAACTACTAAAGGGGATGGGCAAGTGGATTACTTAATTCAGAATGAAGATGGGATTCTAACATTTACGATTAATCGCGAAGAAAAAAGAAATGCTATAAACTACGCGGTGATGGATGGTTTAAAGGAAGTTATTACATACATAAAAGAACATAATGATGTGCGCTTCTTAGTTATTACAGGTGCCGGGGATAAATCGTTTTGTTCGGGCGGGGACTTGTCAGAGTTTCATAGTTTGGAAACGGAAGAAGAAGCGTTTGGCATGCTGAGTAAAATGGGGAATATTTTATATGATTTAGCGACATTGCCTGTACCGACAATTGCTTTAATAAACGGAACGGCTGTAGGAGGGGGTTGTGAAATTGCAACAGCTTGCGATTTTCGCCTGATTTCCTCACATGCAAAAGCCGGATTCATCCAAGGGACACTGGCGATTACGTCTGGATGGGGTGGAGGAACTTATTTGTTTGAACGTGGTCTGCGCCATGACCGTGCATTAAAAATGCTCGTAGACGCAAAACCATATGACGCGCAAACGTTATATGAAATTGGTTGGGCAATGCGTGTCTATATTGAAGGAACGAAAGAGCAGGCTCTTGAGGAATTCATTGAGCATATGGCAAAAATCCATCCTTCTGTCCACCAGGCGTATAAAGAAATTGAATTAAGAAAATGGCGTGAGCGCAATATGTACGAGCGAGTGATGGAAGAAATCAGACTATGTGCAAAGCTTTGGGAATCCGAAGCCCACCACAAAGCAGTACAGAATTTCCTCGAGAAGAAAAAGTAATCCGTTAACAGATTGCTTTACTAATAATTTATATGAAGACTGTTGATGGGAATGAAGGGAGATGGAGTGAATACTAAAATCGTTCCTTTCTGTAATAGCGTATTTGTGACCAACATCGTGTTGGCCACTGAACCGCACTGAAAATCAACCTCCCCTAGTTACGATGAAAACTATTTTTCTCGTAACTTTTTTTGTTTTTAAGTCTATTTTGTTCATCATGGCATATAGTAGTAAAAAATATGAGGTGGTGCAACTGTGGAGCAAAAAAGAAGGAAAGATCAATGGACAATTGCAGATGATGAAAAGTTAGCTGAAATTGTGATTCAAACAGTTCAAAACGGACGTACACAACTAGAAGCTTTTGAGCAGGCAGCACAGGAATTAAACAGGACGAAGCAAGCTTGCGGCTTTCGCTGGAATAAAACATTGCGGGCGCAGTATGGACAGGTTTTGAACAGCGTCAGAAAGCGCCCGAAGCAGTTGATGCGCAGTCACTTAAAGTTGGCGTTATCTAGTTTTGAAGAATTGACAGAAGCTTATAACGAACTAGAAATGAAATATTCGGAATTACAATCAGAGTACGACAAAATTGCGAAGTGGTTACAACAAGGCGTAGCCTTAACAAAAGGGAAACCGAGTTGAAGAAAAAATAACTATAAATAGAAATAAAATAATTTTTCGAGAAAATAATTGTAATTAATTTTAAGGCTACTTACAATAGAAGTAGAAACATAGCGCGAGTAGCGCAAATATCTTCTAACAAGGGGGCCTTTTGCATGGCAGAAGTAAAAGCACAGATGGCAGGGACTGTATTCGAGGTAAGTGTTAAAGAAGGGGACAGTGTGACAAAAGGGCAAACACTCATCATTTTGGAATCGATGAAAATGGAAATCCCGCACGAGGCAGAAGCGGATGGGACAGTAGCAAAAATTACTGTTGCTGAAGGAGATTTTGTTGAAGAGAATGATATTTTAGTAGAATTAGCTTAAGTGATGGAGGAAAGATAATGACACAGCCTACTTATAACGAGCACTTACAGCAAAAAATAGAAGAAATCTACGCGGGCGGGCAACCAAAATATCACGAAAAGTTAAAAGAAACGAATAAACTTTTTGTCCGGGATCGCTTGAAACGATTATTTGATGATGGAATTTATGAGGAAGATGCCCGTTTTGCAAATTGTGAGGCCGGAGATTTGCCTGCAGATGGCGTTGTAACAGCTATTGGGCAAATTGATGGTCAAACCGTTTGCGTTATGGCGAATGACTCTACTATCAAAGCTGGGTCATGGGGTTCGCGAACAGTTGAAAAAATAATCCGTATTCAAGAAACAGCGGAAAAGATGCAAGTACCAATGCTTTACTTAGTCGATTCTGCAGGGGCGCGCATTACAGATCAGCTTGAAATGTTCCCTGGGCGACGAGGGGCAGGCCGGATTTTCCATAATCAGGTACGTATGAGCGGAATGATTCCTCAAATATGTATTTTATTCGGTCCATCTGCTGCAGGAGGAGCCTATATTCCGGCCTTTTGTGACATCGTTATAATGGTGGACGGAAATGCTTCAATGTACTTAGGATCACCGAGAATGGCTGAAAAAGTAATCGGTGAAAAAGTTTCGCTCGAAGAAATGGGTGGAGCGCGTATGCACTGTACCGTTAGCGGCTGTGGAGATGTATTGGCTGCAAACGAAGAAGAGGCAATACGTGAGGCGAGACGTTATATCAGTTATTTCCCTGCAAACTTTGCAGAATTCCCGCCGATTGATGAAACGAAGGCACCGAAAAGCGGGAGAACGCTGGAAGAGATTATTCCGGAAAATCAAAATGCACCATTTGATATGTATGAATGTATCGAAAAGCTGATTGATGAAGACAGCTTCTTTGAAATTAAAAAGCTTTTTGCTTCTGAACTGATAACAGGGCTAGCCCGCATTGATGGGCAAGTTGTAGGAATTATTGCCAATCAGCCGAAAGTAAAAGGTGGCGTATTGTTTATCGATTCTGCCGACAAAGCGGCGAAGTTTATTACGCTTTGTGATGCATTCTCGATTCCGCTTTTATTTTTAGCGGATGTACCGGGCTTTATGATCGGTACAAAAGTAGAAAAGGCGGGCATTATTCGACATGGTGCGAAATTTATTTCGGCGATGAGTTCAGCAACAGTACCGAAAATTTCAGTTATCGTTCGTAAAGCGTATGGAGCTGGCCTTTATGCGATGTGCGGACCGGCATTTGAACCGGATGCAGTCATTGCATTACCAACTGCCCAAATTGCAGTAATGGGTCCGGAAGCGGCTGTAAATGCTGTTTATTCAAATAAAATTGAGGCGATTGAAGATCCGAAAGAGCGAATGCAGTTTGTGAAACAAAAAATCGAAGAATACAAAGAAGAAATCGATTTATACAAATTGGCTTCCGAAATGGTAATTGATGATATTGTCGCACCAAATCAACTGCGACATACATTAATTCAACGCTTTAATTACTATAATTCGAAACAAATTGTTTTACCATATCGAAAACATCCGGTATATCCAGTATAATAAATTTAGCTAAAGGTCTGTCTTGAAGGCAGACCTTTTTAATTCGAAATAAATTTGAGGTATAATATAATGCGAATTGAAATCATTGGTGCAGGTGCAGTTGGTTTATTAGTAGCAAGCTATTTTGCTGAAAAGAATATGGATGTTTACATTGTCGGGAAACCTGCAGAGGAAACTGTATTTAAGGACATTCAGATTGCTAGAACAAACTTGAATCAATCTGTTACGACCGTCAACGTTAAATATATTTCGGCACTTTCAAATGATGCGAATTTAATCATTGTAGCTGTAAAATATGGACAACTTTATGAAGTGTATGCAAGTATGGAGCATGTAAAGGAATCTATTCCGTTATTATTTTTGCAGAATGGTTTAGCACATTATGAGGAAGCTCTTGCATTAACTAAAGCCCATATTGCATTTAGCTCGGTTCAATTCGGGGCTCTTAAACTGTCGCAGAATCATGTCGCCCATAAAGGGGAAGGTTTGATGAAAGTTGCTGTAGCAAAAGGGGATCACAGCAAGTTTGATTTCCTGAACGAACTTTCATCGTCCGGACTGCCGATTGTATTCGAACAGGATGCCGAAACGATGCTGATGGAGAAAGCGCTGCTGAATTGTTTTATCAATCCGTTAACCGCGATTTTGCAAGTGAAAAATGGACAGCTAATAACACATAGCTATACATTGCAATTATTGAATAATTTATATAACGAACTCATGACGGCATTTCCGCAATTTAAAGAATCGTTCCAATTTGAACAAGTTGTTGCACTTTGTGAAAGAACAGCAGAAAATACATCGTCTATGCTGGCGGATCGTCTCGCAAATCGCAAAACCGAAATTGATACGATAGCGGGAGCAATTTTAAAAAAAGCGGAGCAAAATGAGAAAGAATTACCTGTGTTACAAACACTTTATCATCTAGTGAAAGCATTTGAAGAGAGCGGTGAACAACTGTGATATTATTTTTTCAATATTTGGTGGCAGCGATTATTGTATGTCCGATTATTGCTTTTATCACTGTGCTGCTCATATGCCGTAAGCTTCGAATAAAAAAACATAAGGCGATTGGCATGGCGGCGGATATTACAACATTTCTTTTGTTTTTTTCGATACCAATTGCGTTACAAGGACTATGGAATATTGGTATATTAATGCCGATGCTAATTATCGTACTCGTAATTGCGATTGTTTTTACATATGTTGATTGGCGAACGAAAAAAGAAATTGAAGTAAAGCCATTACTGAAAAAAGTTTGGCGCTTTTACTTTTTATTGTTCAGCATCACTTATTTTATAATTTGGATCGTTGGAATTACCCATTCAGTTATGATGTTTATGAGGGTTGATTAGGTGGCTAGACTTTTCTTTTACTGTAAACTAGTATCCGGAGAAAAATAAAGCAACGCAGTGATAAAGGTAATTTTCAAAATTGAGTAAAGAGAAGTAGAGGAGAATTTTCATGGAGCTAGAACAAATAAATTCACCAGTAACGAATAAGCTATTAGCGGACTATTGGTCGGAGAA
The DNA here is from genome assembly GCF_050280445.1 of Solibacillus sp. NPDC093137. Lineage (NCBI taxonomy): Bacteria > Bacillati > Bacillota > Bacilli > Caryophanales > Caryophanaceae > Solibacillus > Solibacillus sp. NPDC093137. The sequence goes on along the minus strand of NZ_JBNNVH010000001.1, from coordinate 1,929,581 downwards.
TGCCGATATCCATTCGTTTTTTGAATATAAATATAATGAGGGAGCTTTTGATCAACGCTTTGCCTATTTAAAAAATCGTTCATATCGTTCGAAAGAGCTTGCTCAAATTATACGCAGTTATATGGAGCAGTATGGCATCTCGGAAAAAACGGCGCATCATTTAGATGAACTTGAACAAGGTGCTGTAGTTGTAGTAGGTGGTCAGCAAGCTGGTTTGCTGACGGGACCTCTCTATTCTGTTCATAAAGCGATTACAGTTATTCTGCTGGCGGAACAACAAAGAGAAATACTAAATGCACCGGTCGTTCCAATGTTTTGGATTGCGGGTGAAGATCACGACATAGAAGAGATCAATCATACGTACACAATGGCGAACGGCGAAGTGAAAAAACGAGGATACAGTGAACGTTCTAAGCTGAAGAAAATGGCTTCGACTACAGAATTGAATAAAGAAGCACTACAACAGTTTATTTTAAATGTATTTAAAGATTTTGGTGAAACAGAACATACAGCAGACTTACTGAACAATGTTTTGAATCATGCAGAAAATAGCGAAACATTTACAGATTTCTTTACGCTGCTGATGAATGATTTATTTAAAAAGCACGGCTTATTAATGCTTGATGCAACATATGGGCCATTTAGACAATATGAAAAAAACTATTTTGTACAATTGATTGAAAACAACGAATCGATTGCAACAGGTGTTGTAGCGCAGGAAAGAAAGCTTGCCGAGAAAGGCTATGCAATGCCTATCGAGGCTACGGAGCAAAATGCGAATTTATTTTACATTAAAGAAGGCGAGCGGTTTCTGCTGGAGCGCAGGGGCGACCATTTTAAAAATGGCTCAGCCCATGCGAATTTTTCAAAAGAGGAATTAGTGGCTATTGCGAATGAGTCTCCTGAATGTTTAAGTAATAATGTTGTTACCCGACCATTAATGCAGGAAATGGCTCTACCGGTACTGGCTTTTGTTGGCGGTCCTGGTGAACTTGCTTATTGGGCTACGTTAAAACCTGCATTTGATACGTTGCAACTGCAAATGCCGATATTTGCACCAAGGCTCAGCATTACGCTTGTAACACGTCAAGTTGGTGCATTAATGGAACAAAAAGAGCTGTCTGTAACGGATGTGCTGACAGGCAAGGTTGATGATCATTTAACGCAATTTGTGGAAAGTGTGAAAGACGAACAAGTAACGCGTGCAATTGAGCAAATGCAAAAACAGATGGAAGAGCAGTATGAACAGCTGACGAGCTATCTGCAGCATGGTAACTATCATGTAGAAGATTTATTGGAGAAGAATAAAAATTACCATGAACGTCAATTCCAATATTTACGCTCGAAACTGGAACAGCAAAATATAGAAAAGCATGAAGTTGCAATTCGCCAATACAAAACGATCCAGTCGCTATTATATCCAAATCATAGTTACCAGGAGCGCTTGTACAACCCTTATTTATTTCTAAATACCTATGGGGAAAAGCTGATTGATGATTTATTAGAGTTACCTATGAGTATTTCCATGAAACACCAACTTATTACCTTATAAAAAACAAGAGTTATCTCATATGCAGATAACTCTTTTTTGTGTCTTTTGGCACCGAACGTATGTGTGAGAATATGCTCATTTACGTAATTTCGATTTATTGTTATGAGAAGCAAGGAATTTGGTGGTAGAAAGTGGGGGGATGTGGTACATTATTTATTAAAGTGGGGTGAGTAGCATGTTCATGGGAGAATATCAACATTCTATCGATGCAAAAGGCCGTATGATTGTCCCAGCAAAGTTTCGAGAATCACTTGGAGAACACTTTGTAATAACTCGCGGGCTAGATCAATGCATTTTTGGATATCCTATGGATGAATGGCGAAAACTCGAAGATAAATTAAAGGATTTACCGATGACCAAAAAAGATGCACGTGCATTTGCGCGATTCTTTTTTTCTGGGGCAACAGAAGTAGAAGTGGACAAGCAAGGCCGAATTAATATTCCGTCTACACTGATTGGATACGCTAATCTTGAAAAAGAATGCGTGATATTAGGTGTATCGAGCAAAATTGAAATTTGGGCGAAAGAATCTTGGCAGCAATACTTCGAGCAATCGGCAGAATCATTTGATGAAATCGCAGAAAATCTGATTGGCTTTGATTTTTAAATTTAGTAGAAGTTGAAAAATTTAAACCAATGGTCACTATTACAGAACCGACATGAACTTTTAATCCGGGTGTAATAGTACCGACACGTAATTGAATTAATATTAAGAGGTGCTTCAAACTATGTTCGATCATACAACTGTATTATTGCAAGAAACTGTTGATGGGTTGAACATCAATCCGGATGGTATTTATGTAGACTGCACATTAGGTGGTGCAGGCCATAGTGAGTACCTTGTACAACAATTGTCAGAAAAAGGCCGTTTAATTTGCTTTGACCAAGATACAACGGCTATTGAAAATGCAAAAGTACGATTAGCCGATTATTTGGATCGCATTATATTCGTACACTCAAATTTCCGCTATTTAAAAGAAGAATTACACAAACTGAACATTCATCAAGTAGATGGGATTTTATATGATTTAGGTGTTTCATCACCACAACTTGATACACCTGAACGCGGATTTAGTTACCACCATGATGCACCGCTCGATATGCGAATGGATCAGACTGCAGAACTGAGCGCATATCATGTTGTGAATGAATGGTCATACGAAAATCTTGTTCGTATATTCTTCCGTTACGGAGAAGAAAAATTTTCGAAACAAGTTGCGCGCAAAATTGAACAAGCCCGTGAAATTGCTCCTGTCGAAACGACGGGTCAATTAGTAGAGCTTATAAAAGATGGTATTCCAGCCCCAGCACGTCGCAAAGGTGGACATCCTGCAAAACGAATCTTCCAGGCTATTCGAATTGCTGTAAATGATGAATTAGGTGCAGCGGAAGATTCTTTAGTAGATGCAATCGATTTATTGAAAATTGGTGGTCGTATAAGTGTGATTACATTCCACTCATTAGAAGACCGCTTAACAAAAACACTTTTTAAAGAGGCTTCATCATTGCCGGATTTACCGCCAGGATTACCGGTTATTCCAGAGCATATGAAACCAATACTTAAATTAGTGACAAGAAAACCGATTTTACCATCAGACGAGGAGTTAGCTGCGAATAATCGTTCACGTTCAGCAAAATTGCGCATCGCTGAAAAAATTAACGATAAAGGACGTGGGTAAAAAATGGCAGTAAGAGCAAGACAAAATTATATACAACAACAGCCAGAACTACCTCAACATCAGGAACAAAGACTGCCGGTCCAGCCGAAAAAACGCAAACCAAAGTATTTTTCGGCACAGGAAAAGTTTTTGTTCCTAGTACTTGCAATCGTAGTAGCATCTTTCGCTATTTCCATATTACATACTCAAGGAGAAATCCAAACGCTCAGTATGGAAATCCAAAAAATCGAACGCGACATAACTGAAGTCAATAATAATAATACAGATTTAAAAGTACAAGTAAGTGAACGCTCCACTCACCAACGTATTTGGGAAAAAGCGAAAGAACTCGGATTAACACTAAATGAGAAAAATGTGAAAGTAGTGCCGGGAGAATGAAAAAGAGAAGATTTCGTTACCAGATAGGAGCCTTTCTAATGTTTATATTCTTTGGAGGGCTCTTTTTACTATTATATTGGCGTTTTGCAACAATCCAGGCGACAGGAATGGTAAAAGGGCATGAATTGGAAGAAGAAGCATTATCAAGGTACGAAACTGGATATGTGTTATCTGCAGACCGTGGGAAGATTCTGGACCGCAATGAAAATGTGATTGCCGAAGATACATTAAGCTACCGTCTTGTAGCGGTAATTAAAGAATCGGCAACAGAAAATAAAAAAAATCCAAGGCATGTCGTCGATAAAGCAAAAACAGCAAAATTATTGGCGCAATACCTTCCGATGGAAGAAGAAAAAATTTATGAAAGACTAAACCCTTCCAAAGATTTATATCAAGTCGAGTTTGGACTGGCAGGGCGCGGCATCAGTCATGAAGTGAAAAAGAAGATTGAAGAGCTTGATCTGCCTGGCATTCTATTATATAGCGACAAAAAACGCTATTATCCGAACGGCGCCTTTGCCTCTCATCTTATAGGTTTTGCATTGCGTGAAACCGATGACGACGGAAATTCTTCGGTTGTCGGGAAAATGGGGCTTGAATATATTTATGATAAGCAGTTAACAGGAACCGACGGTAAGTTAACCTACCAGCGTGATGCACGTAACTATTTATTGCCAAGCAGTGATAAAGTCATACAGGAAGCACAGGATGGAAACGATATTTATTTAACAATCGATAAAACAATCCAAAACTTCCTGGAAGAAGCAATGACACGTGTTAATGACAAATATAATCCGCAGTCAATGGTTGCTGTCGTTGCGAACCCAAAAACAGGAGAGATTTTGGCGATGTCACAACGGCCAACGTTCAATCCTGACACACGTGCAGGGTTAGATGGCAACTGGCTAAATGATGTTGTGGAAAATACGATTGAACCGGGTTCCACATTTAAAACATTTACGGTTGCAGCCGCAATCGATTCAGGGAATTGGCATCCCAATGCCGAATACCAGTCAGGCCAGTACAAAGTTTATAAAAACACGGTACGTGACCATAATACACACGGCTGGGGGAGAATTTCCTATTTAGAAGGCATTCAGCGCTCTTCGAATACAGCAATGACGAACTTGCTTGATATTATGGGATGGGAAACGTATGAGAGCTATTTAAAGGATTTTGGTTTCGGCCAAAAAACAGGTATTGACTTACCAAATGAAGCGAGCGGCATTATTAACTCACGCTATCCTTTAGAAAAATATACGACAACATTCGGTCAAGGTTCGACTGTTACACCGATTCAGTTAATTCAAGGGGTAACGGCAGTTGCAAATGACGGGAAAATGATGCAGCCATACGTAATTGATAAAATTGTCAATCCGAACACAGGTGAGATTGTAGTAGATTCAAAACCTACTATAAAAGGTGAACCAATTTCGGCAGAGACGGCACAGAAAACACGTGAAGTTTTAGCTTCGACTATATACGGTGAAGCAGGGAATGCGAAGCGTTTCCAAATTGAAGGTTATAAAGTAGCGGGGAAAACAGGGACTGCCCAAATGCCGAAAGCAAATGGTATCGGTTATGACTGGGGGAAAAATGAATTCCTTTATTCATTTTTAGGAATGGCACCTGTAGAAGATCCGCAACTGGCGGTATTTATTGCCGTTGCAAAGCCAAAACTAGGTGCAACCGAAATAGGTTCTGACCCAGTTTCACAAGTTTTCAATTCAGTTGTATTGAACAGTTTGAAGTATATGAATATCAATCCGTCGGACGTAGCGGAAGTTGAAACAACAAAAATTGAGGATTATGTAGGGAAGCAGACAGATACGGTCATGACTCAACTGGAAGCAGAAGGGCTGGTTCCTGTAATAATCGGTCAAGATGGAGAAATTACAGAACAGTTCCCTGCAGCAGATGCATCATTAACAAGTGGGAGCATCGTTTTCTTAAAGACAGATGGAGAAATTACATTACCATCGTTTAGTGATTGGTCACTACGTAATTTACTTGTTTATAAGTCACTATCAAAACTGCCGATTGAAATTGTCGGGGAAGGTTATGTTGAAAGCCAAAGTGTTTCTCAAGGGACGCCGATAACAGATGATTCACCGATCGTCGTCAAGCTAAAAACCCCTGAGGAGAAGCATTTGACCCCTCCGGCAAAGGATATGGAGCTTGAAGAAGAGGAAGACGAAGAATTTAGTGAAGAACTTCCACAAGATTAGTGAGATTTGAATACAAACTTCATCTTTAACATACGTTGTTTTAGGTGAGGTGTCATATTATGAAATGGGTAACTACAAAATCTAAAAAACGTTTAACATGGATCGCCATCGCACTTGTACTATACGGCGTGGCGATTTTTGTTAAATTAGTATCCGTTCAAATTATTCAGTATGATGAGCTTTCGACAAAGGCAAAAGAAAACTGGGACAGGGAAATTCCGTTCCATACACAGCGAGGCGAAATTACTGACCGAAACAATGAAGTAATTGTAACGAACAAACTTGCCCCGACTTTGTACTTCATGCCTTCACAAAACGAAGATAAAGAACAAGCAGCAGATGCCATTGCAAACGTGCTCAATAAGGATCGAGCCAAAATATTGGAAAGACTGCAGCAACGGGTATCCCTGGTAAAACTTGCTCCGGAAGCTAAAAACATCACTTATGAGGAAGCGGAAAAAATTCAGCAGCTCCAAATTCCGGGTTTATACAGTGGTGTCGATTATGTAAGATCTTATCCGCACGGTAATTTGCTCGCACGCTTTTTAGGGTTTACAGGTGCAGATAACCAAGGTTTGGCAGGAATCGAATACGAATATGATGAATTATTAAAAAGTTCGGATGCAGCTATTCGGTTATTTACTGATGCAAAAGGGAATGCATTGGAGCATGTGGATGATGAATGGAAAGACGGAAAAGACGGTGCGACAATTCAGCTGACAATTGATTTAAAGCTTCAGAAAATTGTCGAACGTGAATTATCGCAGGCGATGCTGGAGTATGATGCAGATCAGGCATTGGCCATTGCCATGAATCCAAATAGTGGTGAAATACTGGCGCTTGCATCATTCCCGACATACGATCCGACGAAATTTTCGGAAGTAGAGCCAAGTATATATAACCGTAATCTTCCTGTATTTATGTCTTATGAGCCGGGTTCAACATTTAAAATTATTACGCTCAGTGCTGCTATTGAAGAAGGTGTAGTCAACATGGAGGAAGAACATTTTCATGATCATGGCTATACAATGGTCGAGGGGGCACGATTGCGCTGTTGGAAACGTGAAGGACATAAAGATCAGACTTTTTACGAAGTTGTACAAAATTCCTGTAACCCTGGATTTGTAGAACTAGGGCAACGAGTTGGTTCAACAAAGTTGCTTGAGTATATTCACAAATTCGGATTCGGGAAAAAAACGGGTTCGAATATTTCCGGTGAATCAACAGGCATATTATTTTCAAAAGAAGCATTTGGTCCGGTAGAGCATGCTACGACCTCGTTTGGTCAGGGTGTTTCTGTTACGCCGATTCAGCAGATGCAGGCGGTCTCAGCAGCAATTAATGGTGGTACATTATATACACCGTATACGGTTTCGAAAATACTGGATTCCAAAACAAACGAAGTCATTATGGAGCAAAATCCGGAAGCGAAAGTGCAGGTTATCAGTGAAGAGACATCGGAAAAAGTGCGTCATGCTCTGGAGCTTGTAGTTGCAAAAGGTTCTGGTCGCCAGGCATTTCGAGACGGCTTACGCATTGGGGGCAAAACAGGGACAGCACAAAAGGTGGAAAATGGACGCTATAAGGACGGAGACTATATTGTATCGTTCATCGGTTTTGCGCCGGCCAATAATCCGGAAATTATCGTTTATGTTGCGATTGACAATCCGAAAAGTTCTTTGCAATTCGGAAGTGTTATCGCTGCACCGATTGTAGGCCGCATTATTGAAGATGCAGCACCGCTGTACAATATCGAAAAGCAAAAAGATCAAATAGAACGGAATTACGTTTGGGGCGATGAATTGACGGAGCGTACACCAAACTTTATTGGAATGACAAAAGAAGAAGTAATTCCACATTTATATCCTTATAAGATTGAATGGCACGGAGAAGGCGAAAAAGTAATTCAGCAAGTCCCATCAGCTGATAGTCTCATTCTCCAAAGTGGTAGTGTCCATTTATATTTAGGAAATTAAATTGAAATTCCATCTTTCAAAATGCAACTAAAACAACTATTATAGTGAAGGACGTTTTTTCACAATAATATCTTAAGGTCGTAATCGTTGAAAATCAAACGTTCCACCATATTCAGACAGAAGTTTTAAAGGAGATATATTATGACATTATCAACAACATTGACCATACTCTTTTCATCATTTTTAGTAACGGTCATTTTAGCACCAGTAGGAATCCCTCTTTTACGCCGATTAAAATTCGGGCAAAGTATACGTGAAGAAGGCCCTCAATCACATATGAAAAAAGCGGGTACACCTACAATGGGTGGTTTAATTTTCTTGTTAGCCATTATTATTTCGACAATTATCGTCGCAATGATTTTCGACTTGTTTACAACACAAACGATTGTATTATTACTTGTTTTAGTTGGATTTGGCGTAATTGGCTTTTTAGATGATGGGCTAAAAGTTATATTTAAACGTAATTTAGGATTGACTTCTCTTCAAAAATTAATTGGTCAAATCGCAATTGCAATTGCAGCATTCTTACTATTACGTTTAGGTTCATTTGATACATCTGTAGGGATTCCGTATACCGATGTATCGATTGATTTAGGAATTCTTTATGTTGGGTTTTTAATTTTCTGGCTAGTAGGTTTTTCAAATGCAGTCAATTTAACAGATGGTTTGGATGGGCTCGTATCAGGAACGGCTTCAATCGCTTTTGCAGCATTCGGTGTCATTGCATTATTTAACGAGCAAGCCGATATCGCCTTATTTGCATTTGCTGTAACTGGTGCATTACTTGGATTTCTGATTTTTAATGCAAACCCGGCAAAAGTGTTTATGGGAGATACAGGTTCCCTTGCGCTTGGCGGTGCATTGGCAATGATTTCGGTACTGGTAAAACAAGAATTGTTGTTACTGTTAATCGGTCTCGTATTTGTTATTGAAACATTATCCGTTATTTTACAAGTAGGTAGCTATAAACTCCGTAAAAAGCGTATATTCAAAATGAGTCCGATTCACCACCATTTTGAATTATCTGGCTGGTCAGAATGGAAAGTCGTACTAGTATTTTGGTCAACAGGGTGTATCGTAGCACTTATAGCAGTATTAGCGGAGGCGTTATTATGATGGAATATGAAGGATTACAAGCTAAAAAAGTACTCGTTTTAGGATTGGCGAAAAGTGGTGTTGCGGCTGCTGAACTTTTGCATCGGTTAGGTGCATTTGTAACAGTCAATGATGCAAAGCCATTTGATGCAAATCCTGAAGCGCAGGAGCTTTTGTCGAAAGGAATTACCGTAATTTGTGGACGACATCCAGAAGATTTGCTTGATGAAGGTTTTGAGCTTATCGTAAAAAACCCTGGGATTCCATACACAAATCCGATCGTTGCCGATGCGATAACAAAAGGTCTGCCTGTTATTACAGAAATGGAACTTGCCTATTTAGTAAGTGAAGCGCCATTTATCGGTATTACCGGTTCGAATGGTAAAACAACAACGACAACATTACTTTACGAAATGCTGAAAGTAGGCCGTTTAAAACCATTAATCGCCGGGAATATTGGAACCGTTGCTTGTGGTGTTGCAGCAGAAGCAAACGCAGATGAGGTCATCGTTACCGAATTATCATCGTTTCAGTTAATGGGGACACGTGAATTCAGACCACATATTGCAATTTTGACAAATCTTTATGAAGCCCATCTAGATTATCATGGGACATTTGAAGAATATGCTGAGGCTAAATTTGGGGTCACACGCAACCAGACAGCTGAAGATTATTTTATTTATAATGCGGATCAGGAAGTTGTGGCGAAATATGCCCAAAAATCAAATGCTCAACTCGTTCCATTTACGACAAAAGGTCATGCAAAACAAGGAATCAGTGCTGATAAAGAAAACATTTATTGGCAAGGCGATGTGATCTTAAAACGTGATAATATTGTATTGCCGGGCGAGCATAATTTAGAAAACATTTTATGTGCTGTAGCAGCAGCGCTACTGCAGCAATGTCCTGTTGAAGCAATTGAAGAAGTTTTATCAACATTTGCAGGGGTACGTCACCGTACGCAGTTTGTCCGTGAATGGCAAGGACGTAAAATTTATAATGATTCAAAAGCAACAAATGTACTGGCAACGAAAAGTGCCTTGGCTGCATTTGAGCAACCGATTGTATTATTGGCCGGCGGATTAGACCGTGGGCATTCATTTGAAGAGCTTCGTAAAGAAATGACACGTGTAAAAGCAGTTGTCGCGTTTGGCGAGACTGCACTTCGCTTTATCGAATTTGCAAAATCATGTGGCATTACGAATATTGTGCGTGCAATTGATGTAGAAGATGCAGTCGGTTACGGAGCAAAAATGTCTGAAGAAGGTGACATCATTTTACTGTCACCGGCATGTGCAAGCTGGGATCAACATGCGAGCTTTGAAATTCGGGGCGACTTATTTATAGATCGTGTTATGAAACTTTCATAGGAAAGGATAGTTACACTGTCGCAAAAAAATCAACAGTATTTTATGATCACTGCGATTGTATTGTCGCTTATTGGTATTCTCTTTATTTATTCTGCAGGTACATATTGGGGGAATGTTCACTATGATGGACAAACCCCGTTTTACCTGAAGCAGTCCATTTATTTCGTCGTTGCACTTATCATTTGTGCAGCCATTATGAACTGGGAGTTTCTACAGCAACCGAAAGTGTGGAAGATTTTTTATATCATCTCGCTTGGCTTACTTGTTGCTGTTCTTATTCCGGGTATCGGGATTGTCCGAAATGGTTCGCAAAGTTGGATTGGAGTCGGTCCTTTAACGATACAACCGGCTGAAATTGCGAAAGTAACGACAATTATTTATATTAGTGCATTATTAACACAGCGGAAATCGTATGAGCGCATTGTTCAATTGAAGCATTTTCTCATATTGATCCTTCCGGCAGCCTTAATTATGCTTCAGCCTGATTTCGGTGCTGTCTTTATTTTAGTTGTAGTTGTTTTAATTATATTTTTTATTGCACAATATCCGTTGCGCTTATATGTTGTCCTCATCACTTTAGGTATAGGGGGCCTAGCCGGGTTAATTATCGCGGCTCCATATCGTCTTAAACGGATCGAAGCGTTTATCAATCCTTGGGCAGACCCGTTAGGAAGCGGCTTCCAAGCTGTACAATCTTTATTTGCGATAGGTCCGGCAGGCTTGTTTGGACATGGATTATTAAAAAGTAGACAAAAGTATTTATACTTACCGGAACCGCAGAACGATTTTATATTTGCAATTATTTTAGAAGAAATCGGCCTTGTCGGTGGAATGGGACTGCTGCTTATTTTTGCGTGCTTTTTAATTCTTGGATATCGCTTGGCATTACAATGTAAGCATGTATTTCATTTTTATGCAATATGCGGGCTTACAACGATGATTGCTGTACAGGCAGCGCTGAACATAGGGGTAGTTATTAATTTACTGCCTGTAACAGGTGTAACACTGCCATTTATAAGCTATGGCGGAACATCGCTTGTTGTTGTCTGGGTAACAGTAGCGCTTATTTTAAATTTCTCTTATGAAAGAAGGAAGGAGTAAGGATAATGGAAAAAGTAATCGATATTACAGAACGAGTACCAGCTATGAAAAAACGCAGAAGACGCCGTACAAATTTTAAATTTTTAGCACTAGTGACGATTTTTCTTTTTATCATTATCATCCTTCTTTATTTTCAATTACCTTATAGTGATATAAAAAAGATTGATATTAAAGGGGCAGCCCTTAAGGAAGATACGTACTATATCGAACAGTCAAATTTAAAAATTGATGATTCGTTATGGGGCTTTAAAATTTCGGAAGTGGAGCAGGCAATTGCTCAGCACGAATGGGTAAAATCCGTAAATGTCGAAAGAAAATTCCTGAATGAAGTTCAAATTACAATAGAGGAATGGCAAAAAGTAGCCTATATTTCACAAGACGGGGAATTTTACCCTATGCTTGATAATGGCATTGTTTTTGAAGAATCCAATGAAATTGTTCCGATCGATGCCCCGATTTTTCGGGACTTTGAAAATGAGTCACTTCGAAAAAAGCTGTTAAAGGAACTTGCGAATCTAAAACCGGAAGTACTGTCGCTCATTTCACAAATTAATGCAAATCCTACAGAAGCGGACCCGTATTCAATTACGCTATTTATGAATGATGGCTATGAAGTACGCGCAGATGCGAATACTTTAGCAGAAAAGTTAAATTACTATCCATCGATCATTGCGCAAATTGAAAGCGAGGACGTTTCTGAAAAAGGAATTGTAGATATTGAAGTCGGTTCATATTACCGACCTTTTTCAGGAGAGTATTCATTAATAAAAGAAGACACTGAAGAAACTACAGATGAAACAGAAAATGCGGGAACTGATGAAGGGGGGCAACTGGAAGAACAAAATGAAGAAGAGCCAGAATGATAACAGAAGGCAGCCGAGGAAAAGTTCAACTTTATTTTCAAAAAAGTATGGCGCTATACTCATTGTATGCGTGATCACAGGATTTATTATCGGCTTTTCCTATAATTTATCAAAGGACAAGCGTACATTAAGTTCTGCCTCTCCCCAGTTTGAACAGGAAAACCGGTACATGGAAGATTTGATTGAAAAACAGGAAAGAAACAAAGAGCTTGCAGATGAGTTGGCCCAATTAGAGGAGAAAATTCGAACGTATGAAAAGCAGTTCTCTTCGAACGAAACGCAATATGAACAGAATCGGCAGGATGCTGAGCAATTGCGACTGTTACTAGGAATAACAGATGGAATGGGACAAGGGATCAAAATAACACTGCAAGATGGGAATTATAATCCAAATTCTACTAACCCGAATGAGTATATTGTGCACGAAAGTCACATATTTAAAGTATTAAATGAACTAAAAATTGCAGGTGCCGAGGCAATTTCGATTAATGGGCAACGTTTAAAACCGAATTCTTACATTGCCTGCAATGGTCCTGTCATTACAATTGATGGACAACAGTACCCAGCACCATTTGTAATCGAGGCGGTAGGTAATCAGGATGTACTTGTTTCTTCGTTAGAATTGGCAGGGGGAGTATTTGACCAATTATTAAATGAACAAATTGTTGTTACTTTGGAAAAAGATGACCTAATAGAAATGCATACAGTCAGCGATGAATAAGGCATAAGATCGGAGGGAGGATGATGACGAAAAAAATGTACCGCAATATTACAATTATCTCGTTTATCATCGGCTTTATGCTCGCAGTGCAGTACAACACTATTCAAAATCCGACCGAAAGAAATACAGTCGATGTTTGGGAAATTCGCCAGCAATTATTTGCGGAACAGGAGCAGCATTCCGAACTGTTGAGAGCAATAAGCGAATTAACCGAAACTGTCAATAAATACGAGGATGCAGAATTTGATAATCCGGAAATACTATTGCAGCAAACTGTTGATCAACTTAAAGAACGTGCAGGGATCCTTCCGGTTGAAGGACCGGGGTTAACGTTATCAGTTGGTTCTTCACCTGAATTAATGGGCTTAGGCTATGAAATAAAGCCTGTATCTCCTGAACTGTTAATTCGGCTTATAAATGATTTAAATCGCTATAATGCCCGGGCAATTGAAATCGATGGCAAACGTTTAAGCTACAATTCAGCCATTCGAGATATTAATGGGAAAACGACGATCAATAGCGAGCCGATTCAAAATACGGATATCGAAATAAACATCATTACATTTACGTATGAGCAAGCCGAAAAGATGAAAAACCATTTGCTGGCATCTACGTTCCAGAATGAGTTTTATATTGATAATCTAGTATTGACGATTCATGAAGCAGAGCAGAATATACAAATTGATTCAGTTGCGCCTGTACAAAAAATTAAGTATTTATCAGAAAAGTAGAAGGGGATGCGAATATGTGGTTACCACTTTTAGGTCTTATATTAGGTGTGGTATTAGGGATTTTAACAGATATTCAAATTCCATCTGTTTATGAAAACTATTTATCCATTGCTGTACTGGCGGCTCTCGATACAATGGTCGGCGGTATCCGTGCATTATTGCAACAAGTTTACGATGACAAAGTATTTATTTCCGGTTTTTTCTTTAATATAATTTTAGCAGCAGGATTGGCTTTTCTCGGTGTTCATATAGGTGTCGATCTTTATTTAGCCGCTATTTTTGCATTCGGAGTTCGACTGTTTCAGAATATCGCAGTCATTCGTCGGTTATTATTGACAAAATATGAGAACAGAAGATTGAAAAAGGAGGAAAACTCTTAACAATCACGTTAAAATATCATTACAATTTATCGTTTTACTTAGACAATTAACGAAATTTACAATAGAATGAACTATAGGAGTAATCGAAGGAGGTGCAGAAAGTTGAATCATCAAGAAATTTATGTTTCTCTCGATATTGGATCATCTTCAATAAAGGTCCTGATCGGAGAAATGAACGGTGATCAATTGCACGTAATTGGTGTAGGTCATGTGAAATCAACAGGGATAAGAAAAGGTGCAATAGTTGATATAGATGCAACTGTACAGTCCATTAAAAAAGCTGTAGATCAAGCAGAGCGAATGACTGGTATTAATATAGAAGAAGTGGTGCTTGGAGTTCCTGCAAACCAGACAGTTCTACAGCCTGTTAAAGGGGTTGTAGCGGTAAACGGTGAAGACCGGGAAATCACGGACGATGATTTAGCTAGAGTAATAGACTCTGCACAGGTAATGTCGATTCCACCAGAGCGAGAGTTAGTAAATTTGATTCCGAAACAATTTATCGTAGACAACCTAGATGAGATTAAAGACCCGCGTGGTATGATTGGCATTCGTTTAGAGATGGATGCGACAATGATTACGACATCCAAGACGCTTGTACATAATGTTTTAAGATGTGTAGAACGTGCAGGCTTGCAAATTCGCGAAATTTATCTACAACCATTAGCAGCAGGGAATTTTGCGCTGACGGAAGATGAGAAAAATCAAGGAACTGCTTATATCGATTTAGGGGGCGGATCGACAACTGTTGCGGTATTCCAAGACGGACTGCTGACAAATACAGCTGTTATTGCGGTAGGTGGAGATCATATTACGAAAGATTTATCGATTGTATTAAAAACACCGACAGAACAAGCCGAAAAAATCAAAAAGCAGTATGGACATGCCTTTTACGATGATGCTTCCGATGAACAAACGTTTGATGTTCCTGTTGTTGGTACTGATACAACAGATCAATACAGTCAACGCTTCATCTCGGAAATTATCGGAGTACGTTTAGAAGAGTTATTTGAATTAGTATTGGATGAATTAGCACGTATGGGGGTACAGGATTTACCGGGTGGTGTCGTCATTTCTGGCGGGGTAGCACAGCTTGAAGGAATTGCTCAGCTGGCGCGACAAGTAATGTTAACGCGTGTTCGCATTTATACACCTGATTACATCGGTGTACGTGAACCGGCCTTTACAACGTCAGTAGGTTTAATTCGTTATGCACATGCAGAAGACGAATTTTACGGAAGAAGCGAGCCGGTACCAGCTTCTTCATATGCAGCACCTTATCCTACTCAACCAACTCCTTCTAAAAAACAATCAAATGTGCCGGAGAGAGTAGATAGCGCAAATAAAGTAAGTGTGATTGATCGCGCGAAAAACTTATTAAACAAATTTTTCGATTAATACGAAAATGAATGACGTGAACAATTAGGAGGAGAAGAGTATGTTAGAATTTGAAACGGATGTTGAACAATTAGCCGTTATTAAAGTAATCGGCGTTGGCGGAGGCGGTAACAATGCCGTAAACCGCATGATTGAACATGGTGTACAAGGTGTAGACTTTATCGCTGTAAATACAGATGCGCAAGCTTTAAATCTGTCAAAAGCTGAGTATAAACTACAAATTGGCGGTAAATTAACACGTGGACTAGGTGCAGGGGCAAACCCGGAAGTAGGAAAAAAAGCTGCTGAGGAAAGTCGCGAACAATTGGAAGAAGTATTACGTGGTGCTGATATGGTATTCGTAACTGCCGGTATGGGCGGTGGTACTGGTACGGGTGCAGCACCGGTAATCGCATCAATCGCACGTGACTTAGGTGCATTGACAGTAGGTGTTGTAACACGTCCGTTTACATTTGAAGGCCGTAAACGCCAAACTCAGGCAATCGGCGGTATTACTTCAATGAAAGAAGCAGTTGATACATTAATCGTCATTCCAAACGATAAATTACTGCAAATTGTTGATAAATCAACACCAATGCTGGAAGCGTTCCGTGAAGCGGACAATGTATTGCGTCAAGGTGTACAAGGTATTTCAGATTTAATCGCAACACCTGGTTTAATTAACCTGGACTTTGCCGATGTAAAAACAATTATGTCCGATAAAGGTTCTGCATTAATGGGTATCGGGATTGCTGCTGGTGAAAACCGCGCAGTAGAAGCTGCTAAAAAAGCAATTTCTTCTCCATTACTTGAAACATCAATCGATGGAGCAAAAGGTGTCATTATGAATATTACAGGCGGAACGAACTTAAGTTTATTTGAAGTTCAGGAAGCTGCCGATATTGTACAGCTCGCTTCAGATGAAGAAGTAAATATGATCTTCGGTTCTGTAATTAACGATAACTTAAACGATGAAATTATCGTAACGGTAATTGCAACAGGTTTTTCTGATGACTTTATTATCCAAAAGCCGCAGCCTGTGCGTCCGTCAATCGGTGCTCGTCAACAAGCTGCAACAAGCACAAATCAACCGCAACAACAGCAGCCTGTACGCCAGCAAGATCCGGTGCAGCAAGAAGCGCCACGTCATACGCAACAAACAAACTATCAGCAGGACGATGCATTGGATATTCCGACATTTTTACGCAATCGTCGCAATCGCTAATAGTACAAACTTCAATTATATGAAAAACGGTTATTTACATGTATATGTGAATAATCGTTTTTTTAGTTTAAGAGATGTTGTGAAAAGTAGCGTGGCTATGCATGTATAGGCAAGAAAAAGTAGATTCACAGATTCCCACCATCACATTAATACCTCCCCCTATGCCCCTATGATTCTTTAACTTTCCTGCTCCCAACTTTTTGTCGATTGGATTTGAATGTCGTAACAATATGTCATACGATTCTTCCAAATTTATGCAACAGTTAGACAAAAAACTCTGGGGGGGTTTGATAATCTTATTTACAGGAGGACAATACATGTATGCAGAGTGGATTCTTTTAATGAATTTTTTAATGAATCTCGTACTACTAAAATTTACCGCAACAATAACATATACCATCATTCCAATTTGGAGATTACTATTAGGGGCCTTTTGTAGTGCGCTGATCGCTGTTTTATTTATGGGAAACATATTCATGTTGCTTGTAAGTTTCATCGTACTATTAGGCATTGCCTTTTCATTTAAATGGAAAATATTTTACGAGCAAGGGAAGTGGATTGTTGTCGCTACTTTGCTCGCAGGTGGGTTAATAACAGCATTACAACCATTTTTGCTTGCATCTCCGTTTTTCGTTTATATTTTTTTATGTTTCGGCATAGTATGTATTAGTTTGACAGTGATGAAACAAGGCTGGTTTCAAAAACTGCAGAATGTTGCACAAAGTCGGTATGTAACGACAAGCAAAGTGGAACTGTTCGAACAACAAATGGAGCTCGTCACATATATCGATACCGGAAATGAATGCACTGAACCTTTAAGTCAGGCACCGGTCCATTTTATTTCGTTTAAAACAGTTCAATCGATGTTACCAGATGAATTTAGTGAATGCCTGCTCAAATGGAATGAGCAGGAGCCTTACTCACTGACAATGTTTTCTAAGGAAATACAGAAAAGAATACGTATTGTTCCTATTACAACGGTTCAAAAAGGCACATTACTCGTACCGGCCTTTCGCGCCACAATTGTCATTCAGAACAAGACGTATCCAAATCACTATGTTGTATTTACGAAAAATGATGCGCGCTTTCCGCAAAATGCACAAATGATTGCACATGTGTTTGTCCTAACGAATTCATAAGGGAGGATCGATATTGCTTAAAAAAATTCAATCGATAATTTTAAACATACTAAGCTACTTTAGAAGAAAAAAAGGGACATACTATATAGGGGGACATGATTCATTGCCTATTCCATTAACTAGAGAAGAAGAAGTTGTCGTAGTCGAAGCATTTATGAATGGTGACTTGCATGCCAGAGATATGTTAATTGAAAGAAATTTACGTTTAGTCGTTTATATTGCAAGACGTTTTGATAATACAAGCACGCCGATTGAGGATTTAATCAGCATCGGTTCCATTGGCCTTATTAAAGCGATTGAAACATTTAATTTGGATAAAAACATTAAATTAGCGACGTATGCATCGCGCTGTATCGAAAATGAAATATTGATGCATTTACGAAAGACGAGCCGCATGAAAGGCGAAGTTTCCTTTGATGAACCGTTAAATGCGGATGCAGACGGCAATGAACTATTACTTTCAGATATATTAGGGACAGAAGAACATATTATAACACTTGATGTAGAACGTAAAATTGAGCGTCAGCATATGTTTAATGCCATTAATCAGCTGACACCTCGTGAAAAATATATTATGGAATGTCGTTTTGGCCTAAACGGAAAAGAAGAAATGACGCAAAAGGAAGTAGCGGACCATTTAGGTATTTCACAATCTTATATTTCAAGATTGGAGAAAAAAATTATTATGGATTTACGTGAATTCTTGAACGAACCAATTGCATAAGATGGTTAAATTTGGCGCGCATAGCGATGACCATTTCGGACAAAATGATTGAAAAGACAAAAGACAATCAAGTTCGGAAGGTGAAGTTGGATGCGTACAAAAGTGGAATTGTGTGGTGTGGATACATCTACATTACCAGTACTGAAGCCAGATGAAATGAAAGATTTATTTATACGATTACAGCAAGGAGAATGGATTGTTCGTGAGCAGCTTGTTTTCTGCAATTTACGCTTAGTGCTCAGTATTGTCGGCCGATACGCTTATCGTGGCGAACAGGCAGATGATTTATTCCAAGTAGGATGTATTGGTTTATTAAAAGCAATTGATAATTTTGATTTGAAGCATAATGTTCGATTTTCAACATATGCTGTACCGATGATTATGGGAGAAATCCGCCGACACCTGCGCGATCATCATGCACTGCGTGTGTCTCGTTCATTGCGTGATATTGCGTATAAAGCGATGAAAGCGAAAGAACAATTTATTGCGGAACATTTAACAGAACCCACAATCGAGCAATTGGCACAGGCAATTGAGATGAAAAAAGAAGATGTATTGTTTGCTCTTGATGCAATTCAAGACCCGATGTCACTGCAGGAACCGATTTATTCCGATGGTGGCGATGCGATCTTTATGATTGACCAAATTAAAGATAAAGTGACAGAAGAGCATTGGGTCGGCTCGATTTCATTGCAAGAAAGTATGAAAAAGCTAAATAGCAGACAAAAAATGATTATAGAAAAGCGCTTTTTCCTAGGAGAAACTCAAACGGAAATTGCCCAGTCTTTAGGTATTTCACAAGCGCAAATATCAAGATTGGAAAAAAGTGCGGTAGAATTGATGAAGCGGGATTTCCGTTAATTAGATAGAAATTCTGAGGGACTGTCCAACACGTAGGGCTGTCCCTTTCATCATAATTTCACAATGTTTGAATACTTATAATGAGGTAAAAGTAAATTAATGATACAGAGAGGATGGAGGAATGCGATTTTCATCCGTTCAGGAAAAGGAAATCATTGAGGCAACAAGCGGAAAATTTATCGGTTATATTGTAGATGCGGAGGTGGATGAAAAAGAAGGAGCCATTACTGCATTTATAATTTCCCCGCCAAAAAAGTTTTACCATTTATTTCAAGGGGAAGAGTTAGTTAAGAAAATTCTCTTTAGTAATATACTCACAGTCGGAAAAGATGTCATCTTAGTGAAATCACCGGATGAATAGTTCACGCTATTCATTGAAAATTAAACTATCACTTGATACAATGAGAGAAACTATTGTTGTAAAGTTGGGAAAAAAGTGACGAAAATCATAGAAAATTTAAAACAGATTCAACATCAAATAGAAATTGCAAAACAACGTGTCAATGCTGAACAGGCAGTCCAGATTATTGCTGTGACGAAAGAAGTAGATGTCAACCGGACAGAAGAGGCAATTGAAGCGGGTCTTGTCCATTTAGGAGAAAACCGTCCTGAAGGCTTATTAAATAAGCTGGATTCGATTAACTCAGCTGTTTCCTGGCACTATATAGGTTCAATACAGACGAGAAAAGTAAAGCAAGTAATTGATCAGATTGATTATTTACATTCTCTTGATCGATTAAGCCTGGCAGAAGAAATTGAAAAAAGAGCAACAAAACGAGTGAAATGTTTCTTGCAAGTAAATGTTTCTGGTGAAGAATCGAAACATGGCTTAACGAAAGAACAAGCGCTGGATTTTGTAAAGCAGCTTGAGCAATTTTCAAAAATTGAAGTAGTAGGTTTAATGACAATGGCTCCTTTTACTGAAGATGAAGCGATGATTAGACAAGTGTTTAAACAGTTAAAACAATTGCAACAAGAAGTGTCACAATTGAACATTCCAAATGTACCTTGTACTGAATTATCGATGGGCATGTCAAATGACTACGAAATTGCAGTTGAAGAAGGGGCAACATTTGTTAGAATTGGAACAGCTCTTGTTGGCTAAGGAGGATTAATATGAGCATTAAAAATATTTTTGACAAGTTCTTTTATTTAGAAGAAATAGAAGAAGATTATGCTCCTGCCCAAACGCAAACAGTGCAAAAACAAGCACCAAAAGCAGTTCAAAATGAACCACAGCAATTTTACCAGGATTATGGACAAAAGCAGCAACCACAACTCATTCAAAACCGAATGAAGAAGGAGCGTAAAATGCAACAGCAACCACCACGCAATGAAGTCGTGATGCAAAATCATAACAATGTTGTGAGCCTTCAAGCTGCGTCTTCATCGAAGAATTCCAAATTAGTATTATTAGAACCACGCGTGTATGCAGAGGCGCAGGATATCGCAGAACATTTGAAAAATAAACGTGCTACCGTTGTTAATTTACAGCGCATCGACCGAGATCAAGGGAAGCGAATAATCGATTTTCTGAGCGGAACAGTGTATGCTTTAGGTGGAGATATTCAGCGTATTGGAAATGATATTTTCTTATGTACACCAGAAAATGTAGAAGTATCAGGAGAAATTTCTAATTTAACGTTCGAGTAATTAAATTTTGTGAGGTAAAAATATGATTATATTTTCAATTGTATCAACAGCATTTCTTGTATACCGTTTTATGCTGATTGGATACATATTAATGTCTTGGGTTCCGGCATTGCAAGAATCGGCTGTTGGTCGTTTCCTGGAAACAGTATGTGAACCGTATTTAGGATTCTTCCGCAAATTTATTCCACCGATTGGGATGATTGATATTTCACCAATTGTCGGTTTATTCGCGTTAGTATTTATCGAGCGAGGCGTCTATGGCGTCCTAGCATTTTTCTTATAATCTAATTGAACTCCTGCCATTGTAGGAGTTTTCTTTATTTCCGGTTGTTTCGCGGTTATCGGATTGAAATGGGGCAACATTCAACTGGAAAAGGGTTTAAATTGGCTGAATGCATGCCGTATACATAAATTAAAAGTTTAATTTAATCAGAAAGTGGAAAAATTAGTAACACAGTTTAAAAGAAAGTAGGAATTATGATGGAGCATTTAATCCAACATTTTCGTAAAGATGAACAACCTTTCATTGAGCAAGTTATTGGATGGCAGCGTGAAGTAGAGGATCGCTATGCTCCAAAATTGACCGATTTTTTAGATCCGAGACAGCGTTTTATCGTAGAGTCCATCGTTCAGCAATCAGATGATCTCCATGTGTTCACTGAAGGTATATTTGAAGAGGCGGAGCGTAAACGAATGCTGATAGCCCCTTCGTATTATGAGCCGGCAGAAACCGATTTTCAAATTGCTGTGTATTCACTGAATTACCCGACAAAATTTGTTCAGCTGCGCCATCCTGATGTGTTAGGGGCCTTATTATCGATTGGTTTAGACCGGAGCAAGTTTGGGGATATTCGGCTTGCCGATAATACGGTCCAATTTGCCATTGCATCGGAAATCGCGGATTATGTACGGATGCATTTAACGAGTATCGGCAAAGTGAAAGTAAGTGCCGAGGAAATGGATGCCACTACACCGTATATCCAAAATGAGGAGCAATGGGTCGAAAGCTCGCATACGGTTTCTTCAATGCGCCTTGATGTGGTTTTAGCAACAATCGTTAATATCTCCCGCCAAAAATCACAAAGTTTAATCAATGCCGGAAAAGTAAAAGTTAACTGGACTGTCAGGGAAGCTGTGGCCTTTGAATTGCAGGAAGGCGACATTATTTCAGCAAGAGGATATGGGCGGTTAAAAGTCATCCTGACAGAAGGACGGACAAAAAAAGATAAGATTCGATTACAAGTAGGACGTTTAGAGCAAAAAGTATAATTTTCAACTGTTTTTTAGGAAAACATGATGTTATTCCCTAAAGAAACGTTTATAATACTTGTAAGAATGTACGTAAAAAAGGAGAGTAGAACGATATGCCATTATCACCTCTTGATATACATAATAAGGAGTTTACACGTGGGTTCCGTGGTTATGCAGAAGACGAAGTAAATGAATTTTTAGATCAGATTATAAAAGATTATGAAATTGTTTTACGCGAGAAAAAAGAGCTCGAAGAAAAGATTAAAATGATGTCGGAACAGATGAATCATTACAATTCATTGGAAGACACATTACAGAAATCAATTGTTGTTGCTCAAGAGGCAGCTGGCGAAGTTCGTCGCAATTCCGAAAAAGAAGCAAAGCTCATCGTTAAAGAAGCTGAAAAAAATGCAGATCGTATTGTAAATGACGCATTGGCAAAAGCGAGAAAAGTGACGATTGAGATTGACGAATTGAAAAAACAGTCAAAAGTATTCCGCAACAGATTTAAAATGTTAGTGGAAGCACAGCTTGATTTACTGAATACAGGGGATTGGGATCAATTACTGGAATATGACGTTGACTTAACGGAAATTCAGGAAAACAATCGTAAAGAAATCAAAGAAGAGAACCAAAATGACGAAAATGCCGTGTATTAGTCAACGGTACTTGACATTTTATACAGCCTTTTCATATACTGAAAAATAATGAATAGGATGCACTTGCATCAGGCTTTGACGGAGACAGTAAATTTAACATTGTGGTATAGCGATTCGAGGATGGTGAGAGCTCGAACAAAGCAAGTTAAATCGAAAATCACTCTTGAGCTAAATAACTGAAATTCGAGTAAGTTATTTCGTAGCACACGACGTTACAGTGTCTAATGAGGCTAATTTTATTTAGCGAATTTAGGGTGGTACCACGAGACTAATGCTCCTCGTCCCTTTTTACAGGGATGGAGGGGCTTTTTTGTTATTTAAAAAGCTACCAAATCCTTAAGAGCATTAAAAAACATGAGTAATTTAGAACGCTACATTATTAGCTAAAAGCTGTTGATTAGAATTTAGGGGAAGATTGAACGAATGCTAAAATCGTCACGTCCTGTGACAATGCATTCGTGAGCAACATTGTGTTGGCCCCCGACCCGGATTAGAAATCAACACTCGATAAGATCACTAGGAGGAATTTACAATGGTAGAGTATAAAGACACGTTATTAATGCCGAAAACCGACTTCCCTATGCGCGGCGGTTTACCAACAAAAGAACCGCAAGTTCAGGCACAATGGGATGAAATGGATATCAACAAGCTAGTACTGGAGCGTACAAAAGATCGTCCTCACTACTTGTTGCATGATGGCCCTCCATATGCAAACGGAGACATCCATATCGGTCACGCATTAAACAAAGTTATCAAAGATATGATTAACCGCCAAAAATCAATGTCAGGATTCCATGTACCTTATATTCCAGGTTGGGATACACACGGTTTGCCAATCGAGCAGGCACTGACAAATAAAGGTGTTAAGCGTAAAGAAATGTCGGTTGCAGAATTCCGTGAGCTTTGTGAAAAATACGCTTATGAACAAATCGAAAACCAAAAAAGCCAATTCCGTCGCCTAGGTGTACGTGGTGACTGGGAAAATCCGTATATCACATTAAAACCTGAATTCGAAGCACGCCAAATTGAAGTATTCGGGAAAATGGCAGAGAAAGGCTATATTTATAAAGGCTTAAAACCAGTCTATTGGTCACCGTCTTCTGAATCTGCATTGGCAGAAGCGGAAATCGAGTATAAAGATGTTGAATCGTATTCAATTTATGTTGCATTCGGCATTAAAGACAGCAAAGGCGTAGTACCGGCAGATGCCAAATTTGTCATCTGGACAACAACGCCATGGACAATTCCGGCAAACTTAGGGATTTCAGTGAACCCTGAATTCACTTATGCTGTCGTTGAAACAAACGGCAGCAAATATATCGTAGCAAAAGATTTACTTGAAAAGTTATCAGCAACATTTGGCTGGGAAGATGTTCAAATCGTTCAGGAAGTACAAGGTGAACAGCTTGATATGATCGTTGCAGAACATCCTATTTACAAGCGAGATTCATTAGTAATGGTTGGTGACCACGTAACTGCTGATGCTGGTACGGGTTGTGTACACACAGCACCGGGCCACGGTGAAGACGACTATCAGATCGGGAAACGCTATGGTCTTGACATTTTATCACCAGTAGATAACGGTGGCTGCTATACAAATGAAGCACCTGGTTTTGAAGGATTATTCTACGAAAAAGCAAATCCGGTTGTTATTGAAAAATTAAAAGAAGAAAATGCTTTATTGCATGTTTCTAAATTTACACACTCATACCCGCATGACTGGCGTACGAAAAAACCGGTAATTTACCGTGCAACACCACAATGGTTTGCATCTGTTGAAATGTTCCGTGATGAATTATTAGATGCCGTAAAAGCGACAGAATTTACACCGGCATGGGGAGAAACACGTCTTTACAATATGATTCGCGACCGCGGTGACTGGGTAATTTCTCGTCAGCGTGCATGGGGTGTGCCAATTCCGATTTTCTATGCGGAAGATGAAACACCGATTATCACACCAGAAACAATCGCGCATATCTCAAAATTATTCCGTGAACACGGTTCAAATATTTGGTTCCAGCGTGAAGCAAAAGACTTGCTTCCAGAAGGTTTTACACATGAAGGCAGCCCGAACGGCAAGTTTACAAAAGAAAACGACATTATGGACGTATGGTTCGACTCAGGGTCATCTCACCAAGGTGTTTTAGCAGAGCGCGGACTGAAATATCCTGCTGACCTTTATCTTGAAGGTTCTGACCAACACCGTGGCTGGTTCAACTCATCATTAATCACATCAGTTGCGATTAATGGGCATGCACCATATAAAGGTTTATTAACACATGGTTTCGTATTGGACGGCGAAGGACGCAAAATGTCTAAATCACTTGGCAACACGATTGACCCAATCAAAGTAATGAACCAATACGGTGCCGACATTATTCGTATGTGGGTAGCATCTGTTGACTATACAGGAGATGTTCGTATTTCAATGGATATGTTGAAGCAAGTTTCTGAAACATACCGTAAAGTGCGTAATACATTGCGCTTCCTGCACGGAAATGTGACTGACTTTAACGAAACAACTGACCGTGTAGCTTATGAAGAATTACGTGAAATGGATCAGTATATGTACATGCGCTTACAGGATGTTGTAAAAACAATCCGTGAAGCTTATGACCGTTATGACTTCTCAACTGTATACACAACTGTAAATAACTTTGTAGCTATCGAGCTTTCTTCATTCTACTTGGATATCGCAAAGGATGTTGTATATATCGAAGGAACAGATAATAAAGACCGTCGTGCAATGCAAACAGTTATGTATGATACATTAATGGCACTAGTAAAACTATTAACGCCAATTATTCCACATACGACTGAAGAGTTATGGAGCTACATCGAATTCGATGGCAAGCCACAATCTGTCCAATTAACAGATTTCCCTGAAGTAGTAGAACAGGCAAACTTTGCAGAACTACGTACGAAGTGGGTAAAAGTAATCGCAGTACGCAATGAAGTGTTAAAAGCATTGGAAGAAGCGCGTAATGCAAAAACAATCGGTAAATCACTGGAAGCAAAAATTTCGGTTTATGCAGATAGTGAAACAGTCGAGCTATTGAATGATGCAAACATCGATTTTGCACAGCTTTCAATTGTCTCTCAATTCGTTATCGCAGGCAGTAAGGAAAATGCACCTGCAGAAGCGTTGGTACTTGATAAAACAGCGTTAGTTGTTGAAAAAGCTGACGGTGAAAAATGTGAGCGTTGCTGGACAATTTCAGAAACAGTAGGCGCAAGCGAAAATCACCCTACATTATGTAAACGTTGTGCAGATGTTGTAGAAAACTATTACGTATAAAAATCCGGAACGCTATTGCCATTTTGGCAATGGCGTTCCTTTATACCTTTTTTATTTTTTGAAAAAATAAATTATTTAGGAGTTGTACATTTTGGAACGAATCGAACAGAAGCCATTAACTCCTGATACGTTTCTGCAGGGGGTAAAAGACTGTGTGCCGACATTGCTCGGCTATATTAGTATCGGTCTTGCATTTGGTGTTGTGGGAATTGCTTCGGGAATTTCGGTATTGGAAGTATTTTTACTTTCGGTACTTGTATATGCAGGATCCGCCCAGTTTATCTTTTGTGGCCTGTATTTAGCCGGTGCCCCTGTAACGGCGGTCATTGCTACCATTTTTATCGTCAATTTACGGCACTTGCTTATGTCTTTGACTATTGCCCCATATTTCACAAAGTATTCCATGCTGCGTAATATCGGGTTTGGGACATTGCTGACAGATGAAACATTTGGTGTTTCTGTCGTTAGTGCCGGAAAAGAAGGGCGTCTTGGCGGGAAGTGGATGGATGGCTTAAACATAACGGCCTATACAACTTGGATTGCTGCATGTACGATAGGCGGCGTTATCGGGCAATGGCTGCCGGACCCGGAAAAGTGGGGATTGGACTATGCTTTGGTGGCAATGTTTGTCGCACTGCTTGTTCTGACACTTGCGAGCATTCCAAAAGAAAAATTAATGCATTACATAAAACTAATCCTCATTATGGTTATCAGCATGTACGGGATGCTTTACTTTATGCCCGGGCATTTAGCTGTCCTGTTATCAACCGTAATTGTTGCAACGATTGGGGTGGCATTGGAAAAATGACAACCTCGGTAGCGATGGTATTACTAATTTTAGGCTGCGCCCTAGTAACGTGGATTCCTAGAATATTGCCGTTTATATTAGTGAAAAATATGAAGATGCTGAAAATCGTGCTGCGCTGGCTTGCCTACATACCTGTCTGTATATTGTCCGCCCTCGTAATAGAAGGCTTCTTCGAGAAAGAAGAAGCAATCGTTACGGTTCAATGGCTTAATGTGATAGCGTTTATTCCGACCTTATTTGTAGCTCTACTCACAAAAAGTTTATCAAAAACCGTTATTGCCGGTGTGGTGACAATGGCAGCCATCCGATTATTTTTTGGGGAGTAAAGTAAGTACACCTGCTTAACTTAGAATGTTAAGTGGGCTTTTTTTATGCATTGAACATATCTTTTAAATAAAATCTAAGAAAAAGGTACAAAAGTATGATAATAATTCGATATAAGATAGGAGTTATTTCAGTATAGTGATTAGGGAGAAGAGAGAAAATGGATTTTATCCGAACGGGATTAGCAAAATCAAAACAGCCAGAAAAAGCAGTTGAAGAACTAACAAATTGTTTACATAAAGAGCCTCGACTATTGCTCTATTTTGCCAGTGCAGCATACGACTTTAAACAATTATCGCAATTATTTTCGCAGCAGTATCCAAATGCCCAAATTGTAGGCGTAACAACAACCGGTGAAATTGGTCCACAAGGATTCAGTGAGTTTAGCATTTCTGCCCAAAGTTATGCTGAGGAATTTGGAAAGGTCGAAGCTGTATTGATGACAGATATTGTAAAGTACCCGATATTTGATCGTCAAAAATTGGTTCATGCCGCAAAAAAGGTAGGAATCCAAGTTAATGCAAAAGCAGTGGAAAAGGAAGGCTTAGCATTTGTTTTTCCGGTAGGTCTCCAGGCGGGCGAAGAAAAAATGCTATCCGTCGTCAACTCCATATTTACAGAGGATAGATTTCCAATTTTTGGAGGTACAGCTGGAGATGATGCCAAATTTGAGAAAACCTATGTTAGTGTAAATGGAGAGACTTCTTCAATAGGTGGCGCTGTAATTTTTATTAAACCTAATGTTGACTTTTATATTTATAAAGAAAACACTTTTAAAAGTACAGGGAAAAAAGTGAAGATTACAAAGGCTAATGCTGAAAAACGCATTGTTTATGAAATGGATGGCCGACCTGCCGCAGAGGTTTATGCAAATGCAATTGGGGTTAAACGAACCGAGCTTGAAAAGCACTGGTCACTCTATCCGCTCGGCCGAAAATTTAATCAGGACTTCTATAATGCTTCTCCGTTTAAAGTATTAGCAAATGGGGCAACGGAATTTTATTGTCAAGTTTATGAAGGGGCTATTTTGGAAGTGCTGGAGCCAAAAGATGCGGTTATGGAAATGGAGAAAACTATTAGACAATTCACCGAACATTTTACGGAATTAAATGGTGTATTAACATGCAATTGTATATTACGCAAACTGCAGTTTCAAGATGAGAAGTTATTCCCGAAACTAAATGAACAACTAAAGCAATTACCTCATTTATGTGGCTTCTCAAGTTATGGAGAACAATTAAATAAATCTCAATTAAATCAGACGATGCTATTAATCGGTTTTGGTAAATTACGAGCGGAGTGAATGGAACGTTATGTTAAAAAAGTTTTTCATGAAGGAAAATATGGCGGAAACGGTAGTGCAAGAACTAGACGCATTAACAGAGACAGAACGGCAGCAAGTTATTCATAGCGTGGAAGAATTACTTGTGTTATTAAATGAAGCCAATGCTAAAAATACAGAAGGGGATAGTCTGTTTTTGGAAAAAGTTACAGCTATTTCGGAGTCGATTCAACAAGACCAGCAAATGTTAGACACGACATATGAAGGTGCGCAAGCAATTGTTCAGGAAACAAAGGCCATTCAAAAGATCACTGCATCCGTTGAATCTCAAGTGGTAAGCAACCGTTTACTTATTCAAGAAGGCAGCCATCAAATGAACGCACTTTATGAGCAAATGGACAAAGTGCGCACTATTTTTGAACAGGTAGGATCTTCAATCAGTACACTTCAGGACGAAACAAAAGAGATTATGAATTTTGCTAAACTGATTGGTGCTATTGCAGATCAAACCAATTTACTTGCATTAAATGCCTCGATTGAAGCAGCACGTGCAGGCGAACATGGAAAAGGCTTTGCAGTAGTAGCATCAGAGGTCCGTAAATTAGCCGAGCAAAGTAAAAATGCTTTAAATCAAGTGAACGGAAAAGTAACGGAAATCGTACAGCATATGAATCGTATTGCCGTAAATGTAGTAAACGAACAGCAAACGGTACATGAAACACAGCGAATGTCATCCGTAACAAAACAGTATTTTGGAAAGATTGAACATTCCGAGCGGGAACTGGCTGAAAATATGGCAGCCATCCAGCAGGCAACAGAACAAACATTACAGCAAGTAGTAAGCTTTCAACAATTATTAGAGCAAATCGTCCAATCCTCACAGCTATCCATGCATCAAATTGAACAATTATATGGTTTTTCAGAGCAAAAATCCTATAATGCAAACGATATGATTACTTATATCATTCAGGTATCTCATTTAATTGAGGCAATAAAGAATAATCGATTGTAAATGAATGAGGTATCTATAAATTGAGAATGATGAAATGATACCGTTACCCCTTACAATTATGTTAAAATAGATAGATATATCGTAAACGGAGGATTTGCTGTGTATAAATATTACGGAATCGCAATAATTGCAGTCATTTTGGATCAATGGACAAAGTGGCTCATTGTTAAAAATATGGAATTAGGGGAACGCATCAGTGTGTGGGATCCTTGGTTTGGCATCTTATCGCATCGTAATCGTGGTGCGGCATGGGGCATGTTGGAAGGACAAATGTGGTTGTTCTCACTCGTAACAGTTGCTGTCATTATCGCAATTATTTATTTTAATCATACAGAAGCAAAGGGTAAGCCACTATTTCATGTAAGTTTAATGTTGTTATTAGGTGGTGCGGTCGGTAACTTTATTGACCGTTTATTCCGAGGAGAAGTAGTTGATTTTGTCGATGTTTTTATACCGGTAATCAATTATCATTTCCCAATCTTCAATATCGCAGACGCAGCTTTAACAATTGCTGTTGTAATGCTTTTCATTACGATCATACTAGAAGAAAAAAAGGATAAGAAAAAGGTGAAATAATGACAGTAGTCACATTAACAATAGAAGAATTTGCAGGGGAACGTATCGATAAGGCGCTTTCACAAATGGAAGAATCTTGGTCACGTTCGCAAATTAGTAACTGGCTGGATGCAGAACGTATTTTAGTAAACGGTGCAACCGTAAAACCAAAATATAAAGTAAAGCAAGGGGACGTTATTGAAGTAACGATTCCGGAAGTAGAAGATTTGGAAATCATTCCAGAAGATTTAAATTTGGAAATCGTTTACGAAGATGCCGACGTATTAGTTGTGAATAAACCGCGTGGAATGGTAGTTCACCCGGCACCAGGCCATACTTCAGGCACATTAGTAAATGGTTTAATGCATCATTGTAAAGACTTATCAGGCATCAACGGTGTAGCACGTCCAGGTATTGTACACCGTATTGATAAGGATACGTCCGGTTTATTAATGGTTGCAAAAAATGATGTTGCTCATGAAAGTCTTGTTAATCAGCTTGTTGAGAAGTCGGTAACACGTAAATATACGGCTTTAGTACATGGTCATATTGCGCATGAAAAAGGAACAATTGATGCACCAATCGGCCGTGACCAAAAAGACCGTCAAAAGCAGGCAGTTGTCGATAAGGGCAAGCATGCGGTTACACATTTCCAAGTAATCGAGCGTTTCGGTGAGTTTACTTTAGTGGAGTGCCGTCTTGAAACAGGACGTACTCACCAAATCCGTGTGCATATGAATTACATCGGCTTCCCGTTAGCAGGCGATCCAAAATACGGTCCAAGAAAAACTATCGATTTCGGCGGCCAAGTATTACATGCAGGTGTATTAGGATTTATCCACCCTGTAACGAAAGAATATTTAGAGTTTGAATCACCACTACCGGAAGATTTCAAACAATTATTAGAAGAATTACGCGGGTAATCGCGAACAGCCGTCTCCTTTTTTGGGGGAGGCTGTTTTTTTAGGTTGGGAAGCATTGCCCCGGCTTTTATTAGAATTTTTGAAACAGATATTAGAACTTACTGCGGCGATATTAGAAGATGTAGAGCTTTTATTAGAAAACGGGAGGCACGGGGGTCGATTTGAGATGCTATTATCTGTATGTAGAAGCATTCAGGTAGCCTAAACTGAATTTATTAGAATATATCTACGGATATTAGAAAAAAGCTTTGGAAATATTAGCACATTGAAAAGCTTTAATAGAAAATTTAGAACACTTATTTGAACAATTCGCCATTATATTAGAAGATCGGATTTTTATTAGAAGATTTCAAATTATATTAGAACATTCACCACACTTAGTAGAAAATCCTCACCTCGTAATAAATTCAAACTCCTCAAACATTAATTTTCAGTTGTCTGACCTTCACAAAGATTATTGACTTATAAAATAATCAAGCCTATACTGACAACAGTGAGCTACAGAACTTGACGAGAGCAAGCAGGTAGTCACGGCAAATCAAATCAATCTGAATATTGTTCACCTTTAATGGCAGTCCAGAGAGGCTGAGAAGGGATAATGTGAAGCAACGGAATTTTTGTGCGCAAAAATACCCGTGTGCAGTTTTTCAACATGACTTTTCAAACCCTCTAGAACTTTCTAGGGGGTTTTTTGTTTGAAACTTACATTGATCATACCCTGTGAACACGGAAAAAACGAAAGGAGAAAAAAACATGGAAAACTTTACAGTATTACTTGATGGACCATCGATGAACCGTGCGATTACACGAATTGCACACGAAATTATTGAACGTAACAAAGGCATTGATGAAGTGATTTTAGTCGGGATTAAAACACGCGGTGCCTATTTGGCAAGACGGCTTGCGGAAAGAATCGAATCGATTGAAGGAAAAGCGATTCGCACAGGAGAGCTTGATATTACATTGTACCGAGATGATTTAACACCTAAGCACGATCAGGCACAAGTTAAGCAAGTCGATATTGAGCACCAAGTAAAGGATCAGAAAGTTGTACTGATCGATGATGTTCTTTATACAGGAAGAACAGTTCGTGCAGCATTGGATGCCATTATGGACTTAGGCAGACCGGCACAAATCCAGCTTGGGGTTCTCGTTGACCGGGGCCATCGCGAATTGCCGATACGTGCTGATTATGTAGGGAAAAATATCCCGACATCAAGCGTTGAACGCATTGTCGTCAATCTAGTAGAAACAGACAAAGAAGATATTGTAACAATTCATAAATTTGAGGAATAAGTGAATACAGGGAGAGAACATCATGACGAAAGCAGTATTGGATATTCATGAAAAACCTACAGTAGGGCAGCTGATTACATTTAGTTTCCAGCACATGTTTGCCATGTTCGGATCAACAATTTTAGTACCAAAATTAGTCGGGTTAAGCCCATCCATTGCGCTTTTAACTAGCGGAATTGCGACAATTATCTTTTTGCTCATCACACAGTTTAAAGTACCGGCTTACTTAGGTTCATCATTTGCCTTTATCTCTCCGATTATATTAGTGGCAGGCTTAACAGAAGCAGATGTTTCCATCAACCCTGGAAATGCAATGATCGGGGCAATGATGGTCGGGGTTGTTTATGCAATCGTAGCATTATTAATCTGGAAAACGGGCTATAAATGGCTGATGAACATTTTGCCGCCGATCGTCGTTGCACCGGTAATCATCGTAATCGGATTAGGATTATCAGGCACGGCAGTAGATATGGCGATGAATGTGGACGGCGAATATAGCGGGCTTCACTTCTCGGCAGCATTAGTAACATTAGCTACGGCGATTATTTTCAACGTATTCTTTAAAAATATTTTAAGCGCAATGCCGATTTTAATGGGAATTGTAGTCGGCTATGTATATTCAGTCATTATTGGAATCGTTGACTTCACGGCAGTACACAATGCGAAGTTCTTCGCATTGCCGGACTTTTTAATCCCTGGTGTAAACTACGAGTTCCAACTTACAGGAGCAATTTTTATCGGGATGGTGCCGATTGTCATTGTAACGATTTCAGAACATATCGGTCACCAGCTAGTATTGGGGAAAGTTGTAAACCGCAACTATATTAAGGACCCGGGCTTACATCGTTCCCTGTTAGGTGACGGTCTTGGAACATTTGCTTCAGCGCTGATCGGTGGTCCGCCAAAAACAACATACGGTGAAAATATCGGGGTTCTAGCCATCACACGTGTATATTCAGTGTATGTCATTTTAGGGGCAGCGGTTGTTGCCATCGTCGTATCGTTCTCAGGTCAGCTGATGGCACTGATTGAAACAATCCCGACAGCAGTACTTGGCGGTATATCAATCCTGTTATTCGGGATTATTGCAGCAAGTGGTTTACGTATGTTAGTGGAAAGCAAAGTAGACTTCGGAAATAACCGAAATATGGTCATTGCATCAGTAATATTGGTAGTCGGAATTGGCGGGGCAGCAATGCGCTTTACAGAAACCTTTGCGATTGAAGGAATGGCATTAGCATCAATCATCGGTGTCATCTTGAACCTTGTATTGCCAGGTCGTGAAGTTACAGAAAAAGATATTTACGAAACAGAAGACTAAAATAATATACCTTTTAAAGATTGTCCAGAGAGGCAAGGAAGGGTATGACATGCATGAAAGGTTCATCAACAGGATGATGCCTTACCTTGTCACACCCTCCAAGCCTCGCTAATGATGATAGCGAGGCTTATTTATGACGAGATATTGTATATTTAAACAAAAAGTAGATTAAATATTCATAATGTAATAAAATAATATCAAGCTAGCATTTGCGCCGGGGCGTAATTGATATAAGCGGAGGTACTCACATGAAAAACTTATTATCGATGGAACATTTGTCAAATGAAGAAATAATGATGATTTTAAATCGAGCACAGCATTTCGAAGATGGAGAAAAACCTGTGTTACAACGTGAATTTCATGTAGCAAACCTTTTCTTTGAGCCAAGTACACGTACAAAAACGAGCTTTGAAATGGCAGAGCGTCGACTAGGATGTACAGTTATTCCGTTTGATGCGGAGTTCTCGAGCACAACAAAGGGAGAAACGCTGTACGATACAGTCAAAACACTGGAAATGATCGGAATCGATGCAGTCGTTATTCGGGATAAGGAAGATGAATATTACAACGAACTTTTAGAAGGTATCGGGTGTGCGGTGATCAATGCAGGAGACGGCGCAGGCCAGCATCCTTCCCAGTCACTGCTGGATTTATATACGATTCAAAAAGAATTCGGGCGATTCGAAGATCTGAATATTACAATTGTCGGTGATATTTCACATAGTCGTGTTGCAAAATCAAATGCGACTGCACTTACTCGTTTAGGGGCAAATGTTCGATTCCTTTGTCCGCCAGCATGGGCAGGCAATTTCGAAGCGGCACATAGCTGGGATGAAGTACTGGAAGACAGCGATGTCATCATGCTGCTGCGTATCCAGCATGAACGTCACTCCGTAAGTAAAAACTTTTCGAAAGAAAGCTACCATGCAGAGTATGGCTTAACAATTGAACGTGAACAGCGAATGAAAGAGCGGGCTATCATTATGCACCCGGCACCGGTAAACCGCGATGTGGAAATTGCGGATGCCCTTGTTGAATGCAGTCGTTCCCGCATTTTTGAACAAGTGCGAAACGGTGTATTTACACGAATGGCCATTTTAGAAACGATTTTGAAAGGAAGAGATCAATATGACTACAGTTATACAAAATGTGAAGCTACTCAATGAGGAAGGCGAATTAGTAGTATCTACTATTGTAATAGAAAACGGCAAAATCGCTTCGATTAATGGAGACATTCCAGCTGGCGCTAAGCTGATTGATGGTAAAGGCCATTTCGCATCACCAGGTTTTGTCGATGTACATACACATTTACGTGAGCCTGGCTTTGAACATAAAGAAACAATTGCAACAGGCTCGGCATCTGCAGCAAAAGGCGGTTTTACAACAATTTGTGCGATGCCAAATACGAAGCCGGTACCGGATTCGGTAGAAAACATGCAGCTCATTAATGGATTGATCAAAGAAAGTGCAGTAATTCGAGTATTACCATATGGTTCATTAACAAAAGACATTTCAGGTGAAGTACGCACGAATATGCAAGAGTTAAAAGAACAAGGTGCAGTCGCTTTCTCGGATGACGGAATCGGTATCCAGCTAGCGTCGACTATGTATGAGCAAATGCAGCAGGCAGCAAAAATCGATGCGGTTGTTGTTGCACACTGTGAAGATAATTCACTTATTTACGATGGGGTTATGCATGAAGGAAAACGCAATAAAGAACTTGGATTACCAGGGATTCCTTCTATTTGCGAGTCAGTACAAATTGCACGAGATGTACTGCTGGCTGAAGCGGCTGGTGCACGTTACCATGTATGCCACGTATCGACGAAAGAATCCGTACGTGCTGTAAGAGATGCAAAAGCAGCAGGAATTAAAGTGACTGCGGAAGTTTGTCCACACCACTTATTATTAGAAGAAATGGACATTCCATCAGATGATGCGAACTGGAAGATGAACCCGCCATTACGAGCTGCAGACGATAAAGACTCACTGCATGCAGCACTGCTGGACGGTACGATTGACTGTATCGCGACAGATCATGCACCGCACACAGAAGAGGAAAAATGCTGCGGTATGGTTGGGGCACCATTTGGTATTGTTGGTTTTGAGACAGCATTCCCATTATTGTATACAAATTTTGTAGCGACAGGGAAATGGACATTAAAGCAATTAGTCGACTGGATGAGTGTAAAAGCAGCCCAAATTTTCGATCTTCCATACGGAACATTGGAAGTAGGCGCTTCAGCGGATCTTGTACTAATCGATTTGGATAAGGAACAGGCAATCGATGCAGAAGGGTTTGTTTCTAAAGGACGCAATACACCATTTAACGGATGGACAGCAAAAGGGTGGCCGGTAGTAACGATGTTTGAAGGCAATATTGTATATCAGGAGGCAGAATAATGAAGAAGCGTTTACTAATTTTAGAAGATGGCACTGTATTTACAGGTACTGCATTTGGAAGTGATAAAGCAAGTCAAGGAGAAGTTGTATTTACTACAGGGATGACAGGCTACCAGGAAACTATTTCAGACCCATCATTTTACGGGCAAATTGTTACATTAACATACCCGTTAGTCGGAAATTACGGCATTAACCGTGATGACTTTGAAGCAATTACTCCTGCAATCCGCGGTTTTGTAGTGCGTGAATTGGCAGAGCAGCCATCAAACTGGCGCTCGGACATGTCATTGGGGGATTACTTGGCAGCGCAAGATATTCCTGGCATAGAAGGAATCGATACAAGAAAATTAACGCGCATTATTCGTACAAAAGGAGCTGTACGAGCGATTTTAACTGAAGCAGATGCCGAAGTAGATATCGCACAGATCGTAGCTCAATTACAGGAAACACCGTATATTACACACCATGTCCGCGAAGTATCGCCAAAAGCGGCATACCCGTCTCCAGGACGTGGAAAACGTGTTGTACTGATCGACTTTGGAATGAAGCACGGAATTTTACGCGAACTGAACAAGCGTGACTGTGATGTACTGGTCGTACCTTACAATACGACTGCCGAACAAATTTTAGCAATGCATCCGGATGGCATCATGCTTTCAAATGGTCCAGGGAACCCGGAAGATGTAACAGAAGGAATCGAAACAATTAAAGGACTAATCGGAAAAGTGCCAATCTTCGGTATTTGTCTAGGGCACCAGCTGTTTTCACTAGCTTGTGGCGCGAAATCATTTAAATTGCCATTCGGTCACCGAGGCGGAAATCACCCGGTAAAAAATCTGCGTACTGGTCGCACGGATTTAACGAGCCAAAACCATGGCTATGCAATTGATATCGAGTCATTAAAAGATACTGATCTAGAGTTAACGCATGTCGCTTTAAATGATGGGACTTGTGAAGGGGTACGCCATAAGAAATATCCGATTTTCACTGTGCAGTATCACCCGGAAGCATCACCAGGTCCTGAAGATTCAAACTACCTATTTGACGAATTTATCGAAATGATGGAAATTGAAGCAGCAAAGGAGAACCAATATGCCTAAACGTACAGATATAAATACAATTTTAGTAATCGGCTCAGGTCCGATCGTAATCGGTCAAGCAGCGGAATTTGACTATGCAGGGACACAAGCATGTCTTTCATTAAAAGAAGAGGGCTATAAAGTAATTTTAATTAACTCGAACCCGGCGACAATTATGACAGATACTGAAATCGCAGACAAAGTATACATCGAGCCAATCAGCCTTGAATTTGTATCGCGTATTTTACGTAAAGAGCGTCCGGATGCCATTCTATCTACATTAGGTGGTCAAACAGGATTAAATATGGCAATCGAGCTTGATGAATCCGGCATTTTAGATGAACTAGGAATTGAAATTCTAGGTACGAAACTGGATGCGATTCATAAAGCGGAGGACCGTGACTTGTTCCGTAACTTAATGTATGAACTTGGTGCACCGGTTCCAGAGTCAGATATTATTCATAACATGGAAGAAGCAAAAGCATTCGTTGCAAAAATTGGTTATCCGGTAATTGTCCGTCCGGCATTTACACTTGGCGGAACAGGCGGCGGAATTTGCTATAACGATCAGGACTTACAGGAAATTGTAACGTCTGGTTTAAAATATTCTCCTGTAACACAATGTTTACTGGAAAAATCAATCGCAGGCTTTAAAGAGATTGAATACGAAGTAATGCGTGATGCGGCGGATAATGCAATCGTTGTATGTAATATGGAAAACTTTGACCCGGTCGGTATCCATACAGGTGACTCGATTGTTGTTGCACCAACACAAACATTATCGGATCGTGAAAACCAAATGCTGCGAAACATTTCACTCGATATTATTCGCGCATTAAAAATCGAAGGTGGCTGTAACGTTCAGCTGGCATTGGATCCTTACTCATTCCAGTACTATGTAATCGAAGTAAACCCGCGTGTATCGCGTTCATCTGCATTAGCATCAAAAGCGACAGGCTATCCGATTGCAAAGCTTGCAGCAAAAATCGCAGTAGGACTTACATTGGATGAGATTAAAAATCCTGTTACAGGTTCAACATTCGCTTGCTTCGAACCGGCACTTGACTACATTGTCGCAAAAATTCCACGTTGGCCATTTGATAAGTTTGAATCAGCAAAACGTAACCTTGGTACACAAATGAAAGCGACTGGGGAAGTAATGGCACTTGGTCGTACATTTGAAGAAGCGATTTTAAAGGCTGTTCGTTCATTGGAAACAGGCCATGTGCATATTGAAATGAAAAATGCGGATGATTTAACTGATGCATGGATTGAAAAGCGTATTAAAAAAGCAGGGGATGAACGTCTATTCTTTATCGGTGAAGCAATTCGCCGTGGTGTGACAGTGGAAAAAATCCATGAATGGTCTGCGATTGATATGTTCTTCTTAACGAAGCTGAAAAAAATTGTAGATATGGAAACAACATTGGCAGAAAACATTGGCAATCAGGAAATTTTACGCACAGCGAAACGATTAGGCTTTGCGGATAAAAAAATTGCACAGCTTTGGGGAATGGAAGAGCAAGCGGTTTATGATTTCCGTAAAGAGCATGGAATTATTCCAGTATATAAAATGGTTGATACATGTGCGGCAGAATTCGAATCGAATACACCATACTTCTATGGCACATATGAGGATGAAAATGAGTCCATCCGTACTGACAAACCTTCTGTAGTAGTACTTGGCTCAGGTCCGATCCGTATCGGTCAAGGGGTTGAGTTCGACTATGCAACAGTTCACTCTGTATGGGCAATTCAGGAAGCAGGCTATGAAGCAATCATCATTAACTCAAATCCAGAAACGGTTTCAACTGACTTCTCGATTTCGGATAAATTATACTTCGAGCCATTAACAATTGAAGATGTGATGCATATTATCGATCTGGAGCAGCCAATCGGTGTAGTTGTACAGTTCGGCGGACAAACAGCAATCAATTTAGCGGATAAGCTTGAAGCAAACGGTGTGAAAATTTTAGGGACATCACTTGAAGATATCGACCGTGCTGAAAACCGTAATAAATTTGAAGCGGCATTACAAGAACTGAAAATTCCGCAGCCTCCTGGCGATACAGCAACATCAGCTGAAGGTGCGATGAAAATTGCGGAAGGTTTAGGTTTCCCTGTATTAGTTCGCCCATCATATGTACTAGGCGGCCGTGCAATGGAAATCGTCTATAACATGGAAGAACTTGCTCACTATATGACAAACGCGGTTGAAGCATCACCGGATCACCCTGTATTAGTAGACCGTTACTTAACGGGACAGGAAATTGAAGTCGATGCCATTTGCGACGGTGAGAATGTATTAATTCCAGGGATTATGGAACATGTTGAACGAGCAGGTGTGCACTCAGGTGACTCAATCAGTGTATATCCACCACAAAAGTTAACAGATGCTCAGAAAGAAACATTAGTAGACTATACGACTCGCCTGGCAAAAGGCCTTGGTATTGTCGGCTTAATGAATATCCAATATGTAATGAGCAAAGGCGAAATTTATGTAATCGAAGTAAATCCCCGCTCAAGCCGTACTGTACCGTTTTTAAGTAAAATTACAAACATCCCAATGGCAAATATCGCAACAAAAGCGATCCTTGGTCAATCGATTATTGAACAAGGCTACCCAACAGGACTGGCAAAAGAACAGCAAGGGGTATTCGTAAAAGTACCGGTATTCTCATTCGCCAAGTTACGCCGTGTCGACATTACATTAGGACCTGAAATGAAATCTACAGGGGAAGTAATGGGGAAAGACGCAACATATGAAAAAGCATTATATAAAGGCTTCGTGGCAGCAGGCATGGAAATTAAAACACATGGTACCATCCTGTTCACTGTATCTGATAAAGATAAACAGGAAGCAATCAGCCTGGCGAAACGCTTCTCAACAGTAGGCTACCGCATCGTAGCAACAGAAGGTACAGCAAAAACATTTGAAGCAAATGGTATTAAAACAGATGTTGTTGAAAAAATCGGCGGTAAAGGCAAAACATTGATTGATATGATTCAAAACGGTGAAGCCCAATTAGTAGTCAATACATTAACAAAAGGGAAACAGCCGGCACGTGATGGCTTCCGTATTCGCCGTGAATCGGTAGAAAACGGCGTACCATGTCTGACTTCATTAGACACGGCAGAAGCAATGCTGCGCGTAATTGAATCAATGACATTTACAGCAGAAGAAATGCCGAAAGCGGAGGTAGTACACTAAAATGATTCGTCAAGAGAAAATGACAGTTGTAGCACAAAAGCAAATTGCGACGAACATTTTCGAATTGACACTACAAGGACAACTGGTTCAGGACATGTCGCCTGGCCAGTTTGTTCATGTAAAGGTGTCAAATACATTCGAGCCCTTGTTGCGTCGACCAATCAGTATTGCCAATGTAGATAAAGAAAAAAATGAATTCACGATGATTTACCGTGCTGAAGGTCGCGGCACAAAATTTCTGGCAACAAACCGTGAAAATGAAATCGTGGATGTATTAGGTCCGTTAGGGAACGGGTTTCCTGTTGAAGCGGCAAAACCCGGCCAGACAGCGCTTTTAGTAGGTGGGGGAATAGGTGTCCCGCCGCTCCATGAATTAGCAAAACAACTGAATGCGCGCGGCGTGAAAACGATCCATGTACTAGGCTTCCAATCAGAGGATGTATGCTTCTACGAGGAACAGTTCAACGCTTTAGGCGATTCGTACTATGCAACAGTAGACGGAACGAAGGGAACTAAAGGGTTTGTTACAACGGTATTTGATGAAGTAAAACCTGAGTTCGATCTGTTTTATTCATGTGGTCCATTGCCGATGCTGCGTGCTTTAGAAGGCTATTACCCTGAAAAAGAGGGGTACCTATCCTTTGAGGAACGGATGGGCTGCGGTATCGGTGCGTGCTTTGCATGTGTATGCGATACGACTGAAGGTTACGGAAAAGATTATGTAAAAGTGTGCTCGGATGGGCCAGTATTCCCGAAAGGAGTTGTCGCATTATGAGCCGTTTAAACTTACAATTGCCAGGTTTGGACTTAAAAAATCCAATTATGCCTGCGTCAGGCTGCTTTGGCTTTGGGCGCGAATATGCCCAGCTTTATAACTTGTCAAAGCTTGGTGCCATCATGATTAAAGCAACAACAGTGGAAACGCGTAAAGGAAATCCGACACCGCGTGTAGCCGAAACATCAGCTGGTATGCTTAATGCAATCGGTCTGCAAAATCCAGGGATTGAAAAGGTAATGGCAGAAGAGCTGAAGTTTTTGGAAAGCTATGATGTCCCGGTTATTGCCAATGTTGCCGGAACAGAAGTTGCGGATTATGTGGAAGTAGCAGAGCGTATTTCAAAGGCATCTAACGTAAAAGCGTTAGAATTGAATATTTCTTGTCCGAATGTAAAATGCGGCGGCATACAGTTCGGGACGGATCCGGAAACAGCCAGACAGTTAACTGCTGCTGTAAAGGCGGTTTCAAGTGTACCTGTATATGTAAAACTATCTCCGAACGTGACAAATATCGTAGACATTGCCAAAGCGGTTGAAGCAGGTGGTGCGGACGGTATAACGATGATTAACACACTTGTGGGAATGCGTTTGGACGAGCGTACAGGGAAACCTGTCATTGCAAACGGGACAGGTGGCTTATCAGGTCCAGCCATTAAACCGGTAGCGATACGTATGGTGTATGACGTTTATAAAGCAGTAAACATTCCGATAATCGGCATGGGCGGGGTAACTTGTGCACAGGATGTAATAGACTTTATGTCCGCTGGTGCATCAGCTGTAGCAGTCGGGACAGCAAACTTTGTTGATCATTTCGTATGCCCGACAATCATTGAAGAATTACCGGACTTGCTGGACACATTAAATGTCGACCATATTTCAGGAATTATCGGAAGGAGCCACCGTTAATATGAATACAAAACCTATTATTGCTTTAGATTTTCCCGGTGAAAAAGACGTTATGAGTTTTTTAGCACAATTCGAAGCGAAACTTTTCGTTAAAATTGGAATGGAACTGTATATGCAGGAAGGTCCTAATATTGTAAGGAAAGTAAAAGAACAAGGGCATGATATATTTTTAGATTTAAAACTTCATGACATCCCGAACACTGTGAAATCCGCGATGAAGGGCTTAGCGGGGCTTGGTGTGGATTTAGTGAATGTCCATGCAGCAGGTGGCCGTACGATGATGGAAGGTGCATTAGAAGGTTTGGAGGCCGGTACACCAGCCGGGGCTAAAAGAGCAGCATTAATTGCCGTTACACAACTGACGTCTACGACAGAACAGCAAATGCAAGATGAGCAAAAAATTGCCTTATCTTTAAATGAATCCGTTTTACAATATGCGCAGCTGACAAAACAAGCTGGTCTTCAAGGTGTAGTCTGTTCTGTTCATGAGGCACAGGCAATCCGTGAAGCATGCGGTGATGACTTTTTACGGGTGACACCGGGGATTCGTATGCTTGGTGGGGAAGCACATGATCAACAGCGTATTGCAACACCGGATGGAGCTAAAAAGGACGGTTCATCACTAATTGTTGTAGGTCGTGCCATTACTGGTGCTGTCAACCCGGTAAAAGCGTATCAAGAAGTTTGTAACTTATGGGAGGCTAACTAAAATGTCATTACAAAACGAAATTGCACATGCAATGCTAAAAGTAGGAGCAGTGGAATTAAATCCAACCGATTTATTTACATGGGCTTCAGGAATTCAGTCACCGATTTACTGCGATACACGTTTAACAATTTCGGATCCTGTTATTCGCAAACAGATTGCCAATGGACTATCATCATTAATCAACGAGCATTTTTCTGACTGTGAAGTAGTTGCGGGTACTGCTACTGCGGGAATTCCTCATGCTGCCTGGGTTGCGGATATTTTGCAATTGCCAATGGTGTATGTGCGTTCAAAAGCAAAAGAGCATGGGCGCGGAAACCAGATTGAAGGAAAATATGCCAAAGGTCAAAAAGTAGTCGTAATTGAGGATATCATCTCAACAGGAGGTTCTTCCATTACTGCTGTTGAAGCGTTACGTAATGCAGGTTGTGAAGTATTAGGGGTAGTATGTGTTTATACATATAATCTGCCTAAAGCAGATAAGGTATTTGATGAAGCTGGCGTTAAATTTGTTTCTTTAACAAATTTCGATTACTTAATCGCTGCAGCAAAAGAAGCAGCTGCTATTCAGGAAGATGATATTCCATTCCTGAAAAAGTGGCATCAAGACTTAAAAACGGGAAATCTAAAATAAAAAAATATTAAAAATATTCGAAAACGTGTGAAGTTATCAAAATTATACTTTACACGTTTTTGTTATAGTTATATAATTCCATTATGCAAATTATCAGTTTTTTCAATAATGAAGTTTAATGAATTTAAATTTTATTAAACCGCATAAAAAAGTATTTCTAGTTGTTTTTATGTTGAAAAGACATAATTATAATCATAAAGCGTTAATTTTTATAGTAAATTATCGGAAAATTTAAATTTAAAAGAATAGTTTGCTATTGATAAATTTAAAATGTTAAATTAGAATAGTTAGAAAGTTTAATAATTGACATGTAAATATATTTTATGGATAATTTACGGAGTAGTACAAAAAATTAACAAATTATTAATATTTTAAAAAGACTGAGTATTAGCAAGGTTTAAATTTTTTTGAAAAGGGTATTTTAATCTATTTGGAAAAATTTAATATAGAGCGAGTTTAGCAGAGTCGAATGTATGTTTAAGAAGAAAGGAGCGGTTATTTAATGTCTACGAATGAATTATTAGAAATCCGAAATTTACGTACGAGTTTCCGAATTAAAGATACATACTACCCAGCTGTAGACAATGTTTCGTTAACGCTTCGCAAAAATGAGATTTTAGCAATTGTTGGTGAATCAGGTTGCG
This sequence comes from Solibacillus sp. NPDC093137, assembly GCF_050280445.1. Classification (NCBI taxonomy): domain Bacteria; kingdom Bacillati; phylum Bacillota; class Bacilli; order Caryophanales; family Caryophanaceae; genus Solibacillus; species Solibacillus sp. NPDC093137. The sequence goes on along the minus strand of NZ_JBNNVH010000001.1, from coordinate 1,885,436 downwards.
GGAAAAGTACTTTGGCAACATCAATAGTCGGATTGCACAATTCAGTTACTACAAAAGTTGAAGGTGAAATACTTTACAACAATCAAAACTTAGTTAAATTGACAGATGAACAGTTTAATAAGTTAAGAGGAAATGACATCGGCTTCATTTTCCAAGATCCACTTTCTGCATTAAACCCATTAATGCGTATCGGAGAGCAAATTGAAGAAGGGTTAATTTATCATACAAAATTAACTAAAGAACAACGTGAAAAACGTGTTATTGAATTACTGGATCAAGTAGGGATTGCGAATATGCAACGTGTTGCAAGTCAATTCCCACATCAGTTATCGGGTGGTATGCGTCAGCGTGTTATGATCGCGATCGCATTATCAGGAAAGCCTGCAATCATTATTGCGGATGAACCGACAACAGCGCTTGATGTAACAATACAAGCGCAAATTTTAGACTTATTAAAGTCACTACAAGATGAAATTCAATCAGGTATTATTTTAATTACACATGACTTAGGGGTTGTTGCTGAAGTAGCGGACCGAGTAGCTGTAATGTATGCCGGAGAAGTAATAGAGGAAGCACCTGTTGTGGAATTATTCAGAAATCCGAAGCACCCGTATACAAGGTCTTTACTGAAATCAATTCCTCAAACAAACAGTGAGAATGAAAAATTAGAAATAATTCAGGGGATGGTTCCTTCTTTAATGAAGTTACCACGCCAAGGCTGCCGTTTCTCATCACGTATCCCGTGGATTCCGCAATCAGCACATGAAGCAAATCCACAGCTTCATGAAGTTGCTCCTGGCCATCTTGTACGCTGTACTTGCTGGAAGGAATTCCATTTTGAGGATGAGGAAGGGAGCGTAAATCAATGAGTTTCATGCAAGTAGAAGATTTAAAAGTTCACTATCCGATCCGAGGTGGATTTTTTAACACAGTAGTTGACCATGTTTACGCAGTAGATGGTGTAACGATGGAATTTGACCGCGGAAAAACTTACGGTCTTGTAGGTGAATCAGGCTCAGGTAAATCAACAACCGGTAAAGCGATTATCGGATTGGAGAAAATCACATCAGGCCGTATCCTGTTCGAAGGTGAAGATGTAACAAATGCACGCCGTAAACGTGATTCAGCCTATAACCGAGATATCCAGATGATATTCCAGGATTCGCATTCCAGTATGAACCCGCGTAAACGTGTATTAGATATTTTAGCAGAGCCAATTCGTAATTTCCTGAAGTTGTCTCCGCAAGAAGAGCGCAAACGTATTAATGAGCTACTGGCAATTGTAGGGATGTCAGAGGACGTACTACTTAAATATCCGCACGAATTTTCTGGTGGACAAAAGCAACGTTTAGGGATTGCCCGTGCTGTTGCATGTAACCCAAAAATGATTATTGCTGATGAGCCCGTTTCGGCACTTGATTTATCCGTACAGGCACAAGTTTTAAACTTTATGAAGGATATTCAAGAACAATATGGAATTAGTTATTTATTCATCTCTCACGATTTAGGTGTTGTTCGCCATATGTGTGACCACATATCTATTATGTATAAAGGTAGATTCGTAGAAACAGGTAAGCGTGAAGATATTTACACAAATCCGCAGCATATTTATACAAATCGTCTGCTTTCTGCAATTCCTGATATTGAGCCTGAAACTCGAATTGAACGTAAGCTTGAACGTCAGCAAGTTGAAGCAGCATATCGCCAGGAACAACATAAATATTACGATAAGGATGGAAAAGTATATCCTTTAAAATCGATTTCAGACTCACATCGAGTAGCAATGTCTGAAGATGAAAAGGAGCGTGTATAGTATGTGGAAAACGATAGTTCGCCGTGTATTAATAATGATTCCGCAGCTATTTATTTTAAGTCTCCTAATTTTCATATTAGCGAAACAAATGCCAGGGGATCCATTTACAGGATTAATTACTCCTGAAACAGATCCGAATGTTATTGAAGAATTACGTGTTAAAGCAGGTTTTTATGATCCATGGTATGTACAGTACTATAACTGGATAACAAATGCAGCACAAGGTGACTTCGGTCAAAGTTATACATTTAAAAAGCCGGTTGCAGATATTATTGGGGATCGTGCTATGAACACATTATTACTTTCATTGCTTAGTGTAATTTTCCTTTATGTGCTGGCGATTCCTCTAGGAGTACTGGCTGGACGTTACCACGATTCATTTTTAGATAAGTCTATTGTACTTTACAGCTTTATCTCTTATGCAATACCTGCATTCGTACTGTATTTAATTTTCGTATTCATTTTCGGATACCGGCTAATGTGGTTCCCGACAAGTGGTACGGTGGAAATAGGGGTAGATCCAGGAACCTGGAGTTATTATTGGAGTAAATTCTACCATTTATTGTTACCTGCAGCCAGCTATGCACTGCTAGGTACGACGGGTGTCATTCAATATTTACGTTCGGAAATTATTGATGCAAAAACAATGGATTATGTTAAAACAGCACGCAGTAAAGGGATACCGATGAAGAAAGTATATTCACGTCATATCTTCCGTAACTCTTTGTTACCGATTGCAGCGTTCTTAGGATTCACGATTACCGGTTTACTCGGTGGATCGATTTTCATTGAAACTGTATTCGCTTATCCGGGAATGGGTAAATTGTTTGTCGAATCCATTTCAAGTCGTGACTACAGTGTAATAACGGCATTAGTAATGTTATACGGCTTCTTAGCATTATTAGGTAGTCTATTATCCGATATTATCTTAAGTATAGTGGATCCGCGAATTCGCATAGACTAATCAATCAATTAATAATGACTAAGGAGAGGTGATTTTAATCATGGAAAACAAAAATGAACAGACATTAGAAAAATTAGAATCTCAAAGCTCTCCACCAACTGGTTTTCAAGTAATATGGCGAGAGTTTAAAAAAGATAAATTAGCAATGTTCTCATTAATAGGAAGTATTCTGCTAATGATTGCGATTATGATTATGGCATTCTTTACAATTGATCAAACTGAAGTAATGAAAATTCAATTATTGGATCGCTTTACTGAACCAGGTGTCCGAGGGTATATTCTTGGGGCCGATGAAGCCGGTCGGGACATGCTTGGCCAGCTCATTATCGGAGCGAAGAATTCAATTTTAATCGCAATTGCGGTTACGGTTATTGCAAATGTTCTCGGTATTATGCTTGGTATTATTATGGGATATTACGGTGGTTTCATCGATAATTTCTTCATGCGTATTATTGATTTCTTTATCACTCTACCAACTACAATGATTATCATCGTAGTCGTAACAATCATTCCATCATACGGGATATTAGACTTAATTTTAATTATTGCAGCATTTCAGTGGATGTCGACGGCCAGACTTGTGCGATCTAAAGCACTTTCTGAAGCACGACGCGATTACATTAGTGCTTCTAAAACAATGGGTACAAGTGATTTTGCGATCATGTTTAAAGGGTTATTGCCAAACTTAAGCTCGATCTTAATTGTCGAAGTGACATTAAGCTTTGCGGGAAATGTAGGGATTGAAACTGGTCTTTCATTCTTAGGTTTCGGTTTACCACCGTCAACACCAAGTTTAGGAACTTTAGTAAGTTATGCTATGAACCCGATAATTTTATCGAGTAAATGGTGGGTATGGTTGCCTGCATCAATATTAATCTTAGTAATGATGCTTGGTATAAATTATGTTGGTCAAGCGTTACGACGCGCAGCTGACGCAAAACAACGTTTAGGATAATAAGGGAGGAAAAACAGATGAAGAAAAAGAAAGGTTTAATGCTGTCATCAGTATTTGCTACGGCATTAGTATTAGCAGCTTGTGGAGGAGATGACGAAACGTCAACTGAAAAACCAGCTGAAAATGATGGGAAACAAACAGAAGAAAAAACAAATGAAGGCGGTTCTTCTACTGCAGAATCTCCAACATTACCATCAGAAGTTACAAATGATGGAGATGCAATCGAAGGCGGTACATTACAATTCGCTTTAGTAACAGATTCTCCTTTCCAAGGAGTATTCTCATATGAATTATATGAAGATGGTTATGATGCAGATATTTTAGGCTTCATGACAAACGAAATTTTCGAAACAGATGGTGACTTCCTTGTAACGGATAAAGGGATTGCGAAGTTAGATGTAGATGCAGATAACAACAAAGTAACAATCACTATCCAGCCTGACGAAGTGAAATGGTCTGATGGTCAGCCAATGACTGTTGAAGATATCATATATGCTTACGAAATTATCGGTCACCCTGACTATACAGGTATCCGTTATGATGATGACTTCAAAAATATCATCGGTGCTGCTGAATATAAAGCAGGTACTGCAGATACAATCTCTGGTATTAAAAAGATCGATGACAAAACAGTTGAAATTTCTATGACTAAAGTTTCTCCGGCTATCTACTCTTTAGGTGATGGTTTATGGGGTTATGCAGTACCAAAACATGTATTGAAGGATATTCCTGTTAAGGACTTAATCTCTTCAGATGCGGTACGTAAATCTCCTGTAACTTTAGGACCGTTTAAATTAGATAAATTAGTTGACGGTGAATCTGTTCAGTTCGTAGCGAACGAGCACTACTGGAGAGGTCAACCGAAGTTAGACAAAGTAGTATTACAAGTAGTTCCTTCATCTTCTATTGGTGAAGCATTACGTACAGGTAAATACGATATGGCATCTGCATATCCGACAAACCAATATGATGGCGTTAAAGATCTTGAAAACTTAACAGTATTAGCTCGTCCGGAGTTAGCATACTCTTACCTTGGCTTCAAGCTTGGTAAATGGGATGCAGCTGCAAGTGTAAACGTTACAGATGAAAATGCAAAAATGAATGATGCTAACTTACGTAAAGCAATCGCATACGCAATGGATATCGAGCAAGTTGGTGAGCGTTTCTACCAAGGTTTACGTTCACGTGCAACTTCATTAATTCCACCAGCGTTCGCTTCATTCCATGATAATTCTTTAGAAGGATTCAACTATGATCCTGAAAAAGCAAAAGCATTATTAGATGAAGCTGGATACAAAGACGTTGACGGTGACGGAATCCGTGAAGATAAAAATGGTGAAAAATTCGAAATCCGTATGGCAGGTATGTCAGGTTCTGATACTGACGAAGCAATCGTTGAATACTACCGTCAAAACTGGAAAGATGTTGGTTTAGATGTACAGTTAACTACTGGTCGTTTAATCGAATTCAACAGTTTCTACGACAAAGTAAAAGCGGATGATCCAGAAATCGATATGTTCATGGCTGCATGGGGTACTGGTACAAACCCATCTCCACTTGGATTATACGGTGAAGGAGCTTCATTCAACTACAGCCGTTTCGTAACACCTGAATTACAAGCATTATTAGTTGATATCGATTCTAAAGAAGCGGTTGATGCAGAATACCGTGCGGATGCATTCCGTAAGTGGGAAGAGTATATGTTCGAACAAGCAACAACAATTCCGACATACTTCCGTACAGAAATCATTCCAATTAACAAACGTGTGAAAAACTACAATGTTGATTATGCTAATGATACTATGGACAATTTACACCTACTGGAATTAACGGCTGACGCACCAATTAAATAATTATTAACAAAAAGAACCGCTTAGAAAATTTCTAAGCGGTTTTTTCCTTGTTTACTTTTTCAGTTGCATAACAATCGCTTCATCCGGTGTGACATAAAGTGTTTTTTGTTCAAAATAAATAACAAACCCTGGTTTTGCGCCATTCGGTTTTTTCACATGGCGAATTTCCGTATAGTCTACCGGTACAGACGAAGAGTCGCGTGCTTTAGAAAAATAAGCACTCAATACAGCGGCTTCCGTTAATGTTTGTTCATCCGGGTTTTCCGAATGGATGACAACATGTGATCCCGGAATATCTTTCGTATGAAGCCATACTTCGTTGCGTTTTCCAATTTTGAATGTCAAATAATCATTTTGCTTATTATTTTTGCCGACCGAAATTAAAATACCAGAAGATGATACAAATTTTTCGGGTTCAGGTTTTGTCGGTTTCTTTTTACGCTTTGCCTGGCGGATTCGAAGTAATCCTTGTTCTGCCAGCTCTTCACGGATCTCTTCAATATCTTTAGTGGAAGCTTGCTGCACTTGCTGTGTAAGCATTTCCAAATAGTTGATGTCTTCCGTTGCTTTATGCTTCTGTTCCTCAATCATAATTAACGCTGTCTTCGCTTTATTGTACTTCGTGTAATAGCTTTGCGCATTTTCGATTGGTGTTTTTCTCGGGCTAATCGGTATTCTAACTGTTTCGGCGTTTTCGCTGTAATAGTTTTCAACGTCGACGTATTCAGCGCCTTTTTCGAAATTATAGAGATTAGCCATTAAAAGCTCACCGTAAAGTTGGAACTGCTCCAGATTTTGAGCACGTTCATAATCTTTTTGCAGCTTTTTTTGTTTCAGTTTTAATTTATTCAATTCATTTTGCAGCCAGCGTTCGAGATCACCGGCTTGCTGTTTCACCCGGTCCCGTTTTGCACGGGCGAAAAATACACGGTCAAGCAGTTCGCCAAGTGTTTCATAATTCGTAACAGTGCCTGATAAATGAGTTAGCGCTGTTGGCGAGAAATAGATTTTCCCTTCCTGCTCAACATAGGTCGGGTTAGCGCTCGTTGCAATTTCGTTCATCAGCTGTCTGCATGCTGTTACCGCATCATTTGTCGTAATGCGGTACAGTAACTCGTTTGCATGCAAAGGAGAGAAACCGGCAAATTGTTCGACAATATCTTTAGTAGTTGGTTGTTTTGTAAAAACCTCTTTCAACTCTACATCGGATAAACTTGTCAGTGCAATTTTTTGTTGTTGTGGCGGCGCGATATATTGCTGACCTGGTAAAACAGTCCGATAGCTGTTCATCGATGGCGGCAAATGTTTGATGCTGTCAATAATGACATCATTTTGAGCATCGATTAACAGCAAGTTACTATGACGCCCCATAATTTCGATGACGAGTTTTCGCTTTACGGCATCGCCGATTTCATTTTTACTGTCGATTTCAAAAGTGATTACCCGTTCAAAGCCGTCCTGAACAACAGATGAAATAAAGCCTCCTTCAATATGTTTGCGTAACAGCATACAAAACATTGGCGGGTCAGCCGGATTTTCAATCGACTGATCTGTTATGTGAACGCGGGAATAGGAAGGGTGGATAGAAAATAATAGTTTACTGTTTTGGCCTGCTGCACGAATTTGCAATACAACTTCAAGTGCATTCGGCTGATAAATTTTTGTAATACGTCCGGAAGTCAGGCTTTGTAGTTCCTTGCTCATCGAACGAGTAAATAGTCCGTCAAATGCCATCTTTATGCCTCTTTCATTAAATAAGTCTTTTTGATTGTTTAATCATACCATTTTTTCGTTTAAACCTGTAGTTATCGTAAATTACTATATATTAAGGAAGCGTATTATTTATATGAGGGAAATATGATTAAAGCCTGTTGATTGGAATGGAGGGGTGGCGACTCCAGCGGGAGCAGCGTGACGCCTGAGACTACAGGCACAGGCCACGCCCGCGGAAAGCGTCCGCCCCGGAATGGAAATCAACTCCCTAATTATAGAAAGCCAATTCTTTCCTTTTTACATAAAATAAAAAGTATTTTATTACATCCTAACTATGATAAAATATATATTTGGATAATAGACGTTAACGCAAAATTGATAACACATATGCTATAATTGAAACAATTAAGTAAAGAAGGATGTGACGAACCTTGGTACGTAGTATGACCGGATTCGGCAGGGGGGTCACAACAACGAAACACTTTCAACTCACTGTTGAAATTCGTGCTGTGAATCATCGTTTTTTAGAAATTAATACAAAGTTTCCAAAAGAATGGATGGAATCTGAAGTAGTAGCAAAAAAAATGTTGTCGGATGCAGTTTCTCGTGGGAAAATAGATGTTATCATTTTTCTGAAGGAGCTCCATGACACTGAACAGACGATTCAAATCAATTGGTCACTGCTCAATGCTTTTCTCCAAGCAAAAAAGGAGTTGTCACAAACAGTTCCGATGGAGGAAAAGTGGACAATGCAGGAAATTGTAAGTTTGGACCAAGTGTTGCAAGTTGAAAAAATTGAGTTCATGCAGGATGAGATTATCGATGCTGTTAAAAATGCTTTGGCAGAAGCAATCCAAAACCTCATTGCGATGCGTGATCGTGAAGGGCAAGGATTGCAGCAAGTGATGCTGCAGTATAAAGCGGATTTGGAAGCGCAAATTGCTGAAATTCGGCAATTTGCACCGCTCGCAGTTGAAAAATATCGTGAACGTTTAATGAGCCGTTTAGAAGAAGTGGCAAGCGGTCATTCATTGGACGATCGTTTACTTACAGAAGTTGCGATCTTTGCAGAGCGGATTGATATTACAGAAGAGCTTGACCGTTTAGAGAGTCATTTTAATCAGTTATCCGAAACGTTAACTGAAAACATTGCGATTGGACGCAAGCTTGATTTCCTTATGCAGGAAATGAACCGGGAAATTAATACAATCGGTTCAAAAAATCAGTCTACCCAATGTTCAGCAGCAGTCGTGCAGGCGAAGACGATTTTAGAAAAAATGCGTGAACAAGTTCAAAATATTGAATGATATAAAGGAGTTACTTATGAAAAAACAACGTGGATTATTAATTGTTTTATCTGGTCCATCAGGTGTGGGTAAAGGGACAGTTCGAAAAGAGCTCTTTTCACAGCCGGATACGAATTACGAATATTCGATTTCAATGACAACACGTAATCCTCGCGAAGGAGAAGAAGATGGTGTAGACTATTTCTTTAGAACACGTGAGGAATTCGAAGCGTTAATCGAGCAAGGAGGCTTACTGGAACATGCAGAATTTGTCGGCAATTATTACGGTACGCCACTTGCATATGTACACGAAACGCTAGAAGCAGGACGCGATGTATTTTTGGAAATTGAAGTACAAGGAGCAGCACAAATTCGTGAAAAAGCACCAGATGCGTTGTTTATTTTTTTAGCACCACCAAGCATTTCCGAATTGGAACAACGTTTAGTTGGGCGTGGTACGGAAACAGAAGATGTAATCGCCCGTCGTATCGCTACTGCTCGTGAAGAAGTCGAAATGATGAGTTTATATGATTATGTTGTAGAAAACGACCAAGTTCAAAATGCATGTGATAAAATAAATGCTATCATAGTAGCAGAGCACTGCCGCCGTGAACGTGTGGAAAAACGCTATTTGTCAATGTTGAGAGGAGAATGAAACCATGTTATATCCATCAGTAGATAAGTTAAAAAAACAAATTGATTCTAAGTATTCTTTAGTGAGCTTAGCTTCAAAACGTGCGCGCCAAATGCAAGAAGAGGGCGGCGAGCACTTAAGCTCATACGTTTCTTACAAACCAGTAGGAAAAGCATTGGAAGAAGTAGCTGCCGGAAAGCTTCGCAAAGTTCAACAAGACGCTTCAACTGTTTACGAAGACGAAATCTAGTTGGTAATTTACTAAAAGAATACTCCCTGAGTAGAAGCTCCCTAAGAATTTTTCTTTGGGAGCTTATCCTTTGAAAGGACGGTAAAATAATGAAAAAAAACAATATACTATTGTGTGTGTCGGGTGGAATTGCTGTATATAAAGCGGTAGCGTTAGTAAGCAAACTGTCTCAGGCAGGCTTTAACGTAAAAGTGATTATGACAGCTTCTGCACAAAAGTTCGTTACCCCTTTGAGCTTCCAAGTGATGTCTAAAAACGACGTGTTTTTTGATACTTTCGATGAAAAAGATTCCAATGTCATTGCCCATATTGATTTGGCAGATTGGGCCGATTTAGTTATCGTAGCTCCTGCAACAGCCAATATGATTGCGAAAATGGCACATGGTATGGCGGATGATATGGTGACAACAACCTTACTTGCAACGACTGCACCTGTATGGGTGGCACCGGCTATGAATGTACATATGTATGAACATCCGGCCGTTTTACGGAATATTGCACAACTTCATGAAGATGGCATCCGCTTTATCGAACCGTCTGAAGGATTTTTGGCATGCGGCTATATAGGGAAAGGGCGTCTGGAAGAGCCGGAAAAAATTACGGCACTCGTAGAAAGGCATTTCCGTGAGCAATCAGGAAGCGATGGACAATGAGATTTGCACAAGTAATCGTCGATGTTTCCGCATATCCGGTTGACCGTCCTTTCGATTATTTAATACCGGAAGATTGGGAAGAGCTGATAGACATAGGATGTCGTGTCAAAGTGCCATTCGGACCGCGCAATGTGCTTGGATTTGTCGTCGGCATTACAACTGAATCAGACGTTCCGGTTGAAAAAATAAAGCCGATTTCGGAAATACTCGATTTGGAATCTATTTTAACGGAGGAAATGCTGAGCTTGGCAAAATGGCTGAAGCATCAAACAATCTGTTATGAAATTGATGCATTACAAGTAATGCTGCCGGGTGCTTTGCGGGCCAAGTATGAGAAGTATGCTGTCCTGCTAGGCGAAATTCCGCAATTACCTGAAATGCTGCAGCCTTACTTCGAGAAAACCGAAAAAGTGAATTTAGCCCAATTTGAAAAGGCAAACTTATTAAAACCAGTAAAACGGGCAGTAAAAGACGGCCTTCTCAATATTGAAAATGAAGTGAAACAAAAAGGCCAAGTAAAACAAGTACGCAAAGTGCAAATATATTCCCGTGAACAAATAGAAGAAGTTATCGGACAAATGGGGAAACGGGCACCGAAGCAGCTGGCATTAATGGAATGGATGCAGGAGCATGCGGGAGCCGTCGTTTTACCGGAACAAATTTATGAAGCTGTTCAAGTGACAAGCAGTGTATTAAACAGTGTCATTGATAAAGGGGCAGCAGCGTATATACAAGAAGAAGTTTACCGCGATCCGTTTACAAAGGAAGTCGTGAAAACAGACTTCTTACAATTGACAGATGAGCAAGACGGGGCACTGAAAAAAATTACGGAAGCGATAGATGATAAGCGTCAAGAGACTTTTCTGCTTCACGGCATTACAGGCAGCGGGAAAACAGAAGTGTATTTGCAGGCGATCCAGCGTACAATCGCAGACGGCAAAGAAGCGATTGTACTCGTACCTGAAATATCATTGACACCGCAAATGACAGAGCGTTTCAAATCTCGTTTCGGTAATGAAGTAGCGGTCATGCATAGCGGATTGTCGGTCGGTGAAAAATATGATGAATGGCGGAAAGTGCAGCAAGGGAAAGTTAAGGTAGTCGTGGGTGCACGGTCAGCTGTTTTTGCACCGTTTAAAAATCTCGGTTTGCTTATATTGGATGAAGAACATGAGTCAACATACAAGCAGGAAGATTCCCCCCGCTACCATGCACGGGATGTCGCGATATGGCGCGGAAATTATTATAATTGTCCTGTTATATTAGGGAGTGCGACACCTGCATTAGAATCGTTTGCACGTGCGAAAAAAGGTGTATATACATTGCTGACATTGTCACAGCGGGCAAAAAATCAGCCATTGCCGTCTGTTCAGATTATCGATATGCGGGAACAGCTTCAGGCAGGAAACCGCTCGATGTTTTCTGAACCGCTAATGGAGGCATTAAGGGACCGTCTAGATAAAAAAGAGCAGACCGTGCTGTTTTTAAATCGCCGCGGCTATTCATCGTTTGTATTATGCAGGGATTGCGGAACAACAGTGCAATGTCCTAACTGTGATATTTCGTTAACGTATCACCGCTATCAGGAAAAGCTGAAATGCCATTATTGCGGTCACGACGAATATATTCCGGAAACATGTCCGGAATGCTTAAGTGAAAACATTCGTTATTTCGGTACCGGTACACAAAAGGTGGAAGAAGAAATTTATAAGCTGTTTCCGGAAGCGCGTGTCATGCGGATGGATGTCGATACGACCAAACAAAAAGGGGCACATGAAAAAATGCTCGATGCGTTCGGTCGAGGCGAAGCGGATATTCTGCTCGGTACGCAAATGATTGCAAAAGGACTTGATTTCCCGAATATTACATTAGTCGGCGTATTGAGTGCCGATACATCGCTTCATTTACCGGATTACCGGGCTGCGGAAAAAACATTCCAGCTTATGACGCAAGTTAGTGGACGAGCAGGACGCCATAATAAGCTTGGTGAAGTATATATCCAAACGTATACACCGGAGCATTATGCGATCCAACTGTCTAAAGATCAGCATTATACACCGTTTTATGAACGTGAAATGCATGCTAGGCATATTGCCGGATATCCGCCTTATTATTATATTGCACTTATTCAAGTTTCTCATGAAGACGTCATGTTTGCTGCAGAATATGCAGGACGTGTCGCGGAGTATTTGCGTTCCAATTTATCATTTAATGTTTCCGTTATCGGACCGACAACAGCCAGCATCGCTCGTCTCCAAAATAGATATCGTTATCAATGTTTGATAAAATATAAAGTAGAGCCAAATTTAATTCCGGTTCTTTTACAGCTTATAAAACTGTATCGATCGGAATGGATTAAAAAAGGCATAGTGCTAACAGTTGATTTAGATCCGACAATGATCTAATGCATATAGAAAGAGGTATTAAAATGGCAATTAAAGAAGTTGTGAAAAACCCAGCGAATGTATTATCACAAAAAACGCGAGAAGTTGAAGTGATCGATGAAAATATCATTCAACTTTTAGATGATTTATATGACACGATGGTAGAAAATGATGGTGTAGGCATTGCTGCACCTCAAATTAATGTTGATTTACGTGTAGCAATCGTAGAATTAGGCGAAGATATTTTAGAAATGATCAACCCGATCGTAATTGAAACACGTGGTGAAGAAGAAGATGTAGAAGGCTGTTTAAGTTTCCCGGACCTGTTTGGAATGGTCAAGCGTCCAACTTACGTTAAAATCGAAGCATCTGACCGTGAAGGACGTATTTATGAACTTGAAGCTGAAGACTTTGAAGCACGTTGTATTTTGCATGAAATCGATCATTTAGACGGTGTTTTATTTGATTCGAAAATGACGCGTGTATTAACAGAGGAAGAATTAGAAGAGCTTTACGCGGACGCTGAGGAGGAATAATCGATGACAAAAATCGTATTTATGGGAACACCTGCCTTTTCAGCGCCAATTTTGCGTATGCTTCATGAAGAAGGCTATGATATCGCAGCGGTTGTGACACAGCCGGACCGTCCAGTTGGTCGTAAAAAAGTACTAACGCCGCCGCCTGTAAAAGAGGAAGCACTACAATTAGGCTTACATGTTATTCAGCCTGAAAAGCTACGCGGTTCACAGGAGCTGGAAGAAATTTTGGCATTAAATGCTGACCTTGTAGTAACAGCGGCTTTTGGACAAATTTTGCCGAAAGAACTGCTTGATGCACCGCGATTAGGTTGCATTAATGTCCATGCGTCATTATTGCCTGCTTACCGAGGCGGTGCACCAATTCATCAGGCAATTATTGATGGACAGGCAACAACAGGTGTAACGATTATGTATATGGCGGAAAAACTGGATGCCGGGGATATTATTTCGCAACGGGAAATTGCTATTGAAGATACGGATAATACGGGTACAATGTTTGATAAATTAAGTGCCGTTGGTCGTGAACTATTAAAAGAAACAATGCCATCGATTATCGACGGGACAAATTCCCGCATTCCACAGGATGAATCACTCGTAACATTTGCGCGCAATATTAGCCGCGAACAGGAGTTGATTGATTGGAATAATGAAGCGCGTGCATTGTATAATCAAGTGCGCGGATTACACCCTTGGCCTGTTGCCTATACGACATTTGAAGGGGCTAACTTTAAAATCTGGGCGGCAAAGGTTGGCGAAACTTCAACAAACGCTGCACCTGGAGAAGTCGTGAAAATTGAAAAAGATCATTTTGAAGTAGCGACAGGCGATGGCAGTACATTGGCGCTGTATGATGTACAACCAGCAGGGAAGAAACGCATGACAGCAGAAGAGTTTTTACGTGGTACGGGCTCGAAATTACAGATTGGGGACCGTTTTGAATGAGTAAAAAGAAACAAGTGATTTGGGACGGTAATGTTCGGGATGCCGCTTTAACGATTTTATTGACGGTCGATAAAAGCCAGGCATACAGCAATTTATTATTACACCAAACAATTGAGAAATATAAAATCGATGCGAAAGACCGTGGCCTGTTAACAGAGCTCACATATGGAACATTGCAGCATAAACTGACACTGGATTATTATCTGGAGCCATTTATTCGCGGAAAAGTGGATATTTGGGTACGCTGGCTGTTGCGTATGTCGCTCTATCAAATGCAGTATTTAACACGTATTCCAGCACACGCCGCTGTCAATGAAGCAGTAGAAATTGCAAAACGACGAGGCCATAAAGGGATTGCCTCAATGGTAAATGGTATTTTACGTTCAATTTTACGTGAAGGTGTTCGTTCAACCGATTTAATAGAAGATGCAAATGAGCGTCTGGCAATCGAAACGAGCCATCCGCAATGGCTGGTCGATCGATGGGTTGAAAGCTACGGCTATGATAAAACACGTGAAATGCTGCTTGAAAATAATATTGCACCATTGCAGACGGTACGTGTCAACACGACGAAAGCAACTGTTGAACAAGTATTGACAACGCTTGAACGTGAAGGTGTAAAAGCGCGCCGCAGTGAGTATATACCTGAATGTCTGCATCTTGAAAGCGGGCAGGCTGCACGTACGGGAGCGTTCCGAAATGGGCTTATTACGATTCAGGATGAAAGCTCGATGCTGCCGGCAAAAGTGCTGAATCCGCAGCCAGGTATGAAAGTACTTGATATGTGTGCAGCACCAGGAGGGAAAACAACGCATCTTGCTGAAGTTATGAAAAACGAAGGTTCAATTTTAGCGACCGATCTTCATCCGAAGAAATTGGATTTAATCGAAGAGAATGTTGCGCGTCTAGGATTGAATATTATCGAAACAGCTCCGCTTGACGGAAGAAAAGCAGCTGGCTTCCTACAAAAGGAAGGCTATGATGCCATTCTGGTTGACGCACCTTGCTCAGGTTTGGGCGTAATGCGACGCAAGCCGGATATTAAATATACAAAGCGAGAAGAAGATTTAGAGAGCCTGCAAACAATTCAGCTTTCGATTTTAAATAATGCAGTCCAGCTATTAAAACAAGACGGACGATTAGTGTATTCAACATGCACAGTAGACCGCAGTGAAAATGAAGGTACGGTACAAGCCTTCTTAAAAGAGCACCCTGAAATGAACTTGGTGCCGATTGAAAATTTACCAACACAACTAGAAGCGAAGCAACAGGACGGGATGCTGCAAGTATTCCCGCAAGATATAGGCAGTGACGGATTTTTCGTAGCTGCATTCGTAAAAAAAGGAGCGTCCAATTAACTAATGGAGCAAGAACAATTAAAACAATTTGATGAACGAATTCAGGATTTAGTGGAAGAAACAGCAGATAAGCCGGTACGACGTGTGAAAAAGGAAAAGCCACAGTTAAAACCTTCAATCTATTCTTTACGTTTAGATGAAATGAAGGAATGGCTAACAGCAAATGGAGAAAAGGCTTTCCGTGCAGCGCAAATATATGAATGGCTTTATGAAAAACGTGTCCAAACGTTTGAAGAAATGTCAAACTTACCGAAATCATTGCGTGAAAAGCTGGAAGCCGAGTTTGCATTAACGACACTTTCAACAATTATTAAGCAGGAATCAAAAGACGGTACAATCAAGTTTTTATTCCAGCTGCAGGACGGCTATTCAATTGAAACGGTATTGATGCGACATGATTACGGAAATTCAATTTGTGTAACGACACAAGTAGGCTGCCGTATCGGTTGTACATTCTGTGCATCTACATTAGGTGGGTTGAAGCGTCATTTAATGGCAGGAGAAATTGTTGAGCAGGTCGTAAAAGTACAACAACAGCTTGATGAAACAGAAGAGCGCGTATCATCAATCGTAATTATGGGTATTGGTGAGCCTTTTGATAACTATGATGCAATGATGAACTTCCTTAAAATTATGAATGATGACAAAGGATTAAATATCGGTGCCCGCCATATTACGGTTTCGACTTCAGGAATCGTGCCGAAAATTTACGAATTCGCAGATGAAGGTATGCAAATTAACTTTGCGGTTTCTCTACACGCACCAAACCAAGAGGCCCGTCAGAAATTAATGCCGATTGCTAAAGCATATAAATTAGAAGAATTGATGGAAGCAGTAAAATACTATACGAAGAAAACAGGACGTCGTGTCACATTTGAATACGGTTTAATGTCAGGGCAAAATGATACAGAAGAAGTAGCGATGGAACTGGCGAAGCTGATTAAAAATATTAAATGTCATGTCAACTTAATTCCGATTAACTACGTGCCGGAGCGTGATTATATTCGTACATCACGCAGTAAAATTTTTGCTTTTGAAAGAACGCTTAAGGAGCAGGGGATTAACGTAACAATCCGTCGTGAGCAAGGTGCAGATATTGCAGCTGCATGTGGCCAGTTACGTGCACAGGAACGATCACACGAAACAAAGTAGGTGGACTATAGTGAACTTTACAGTGGAAAGTGATATTGGGTTAAAGCGAAAAATAAATGAAGATCGGGCCGCGTTTTTTGAGCGCCCCGATCATTTTAAGCTTGCGATTTTAGCAGATGGTATGGGTGGTCATAATGCTGGTGATGTAGCGAGTGAAATGGTTATTACCGAAATGCATGCACTCTTTAAAGAAGAAAATGCAGAAAGTTTTGCAACAAAACAGTTAAAGCTGGAATGGTTGCGTAATGCGGTGTCACATATTAATCAAAAAATATATCATTATTCATTAACACATGAAAATTGTCAAGGAATGGGAACGACAATGATTGCTGTGTTGCTTGACAAGAAGGATTGCACGATAAGCCATGTCGGCGATAGTCGTGTATACCATATTACAAACGAAACAGTAAAGTTAGTAACGAGAGATCATTCTTATGTAAATATTTTATTGGAAAATGGAGAAATTAGTGAAGAAGAGGCACAAAATCATCCTCAACGGAACTTTATTTTAAAAGCACTCGGTACAGAAATATCGATTGAACCTGATTTTTATGAAATCACTTTATCAAATGAGGCCTTTTTACTCATTTGTTCTGATGGGTTAAGTAATAAACTGTCTACAGAGGAAATGGGCGAAATTATTACAGCAACGGCTTCCATTCAGGAAAAAGGAAAAAAATTAGTTCAGATTGCAAATGATCGTGGCGGAGAAGATAATATTTCCCTTATCTTAATGACAACGGTGCAGGAGGTGTAACAATGCTAGTAGGAAAACATATAAGTGGCCGTTATAAAATTTTAAAATTAATTGGCGGTGGCGGGATGTCAAATGTATATTTGGCACACGACATTATTTTAAGTCGTGACGTCGCAATCAAAATATTGCGTTATGATTTATCAAATGAAGAAGAATTGCACCGTCGTTTCCAGCGTGAAGCATTGTCTGCAACAAGTTTGACTAATCCTAATATCGTAAGCATCTATGATGTTGGCGAAGATGGGGATATGCACTATATTGTCATGGAATACATTAAAGGGAAAACATTAAAACAATACATACAAGAGTTTTCACCTTTATCTGCAGCGCGAAGTGTCCATATTATGAAGCAGCTAACATCGGCGATTGCCCATGCACATGAAAACGGCATAATTCATCGAGATATAAAGCCACAAAATATATTGATGGACGAAGAAGGCAATGTGAAAATTACTGATTTCGGGATTGCAACATCACTTGGAGCAACAAGCTTCACTCAAACGAACTCAGTCATCGGAACTGTCCATTATTTATCCCCGGAGCAGGCGCGCGGCGGTTTAGCAACGATGAAGTCGGATCTATATGCACTTGGGATTGTCTTTTATGAGCTGTTAACAGGAGAATTGCCATTTTCGGGAGAATCTGCTGTATCCATTGCATTAAAACATCTGCAGTCGGAAACACCTTCAGTACGTGAATTCGATGCAAGCATTCCGCAAAGTGTGGAAAATATTGTTTTAAAGGCAACAGCAAAAGATCAAAACCACCGCTACAGCAATGCAGAAGAAATGGAAGAAGATTTAAATACATGCTTATCATTACAACGCGTGAATGAACCTAAATTTATGCCGCCGGTAGATGACGGGGCGACAAAGCTGATCCCGATTATAAAAGATCCCAAACCCGTACCTATCCTGGTGCAAGAGCCATCTACCGGTATAACGGAACAAACAGTCCGGATTGATTCAAAACCGCCATCAGAGGAAGAACCGAAGCCGCAAAAAACGCCAAAACAAAAAAAGAAAAAGAAAAAATGGCCGCTAATCGTTGGGCTATTAGTTCTTTTAACAATTGGTGCAGTAGTAGCTGCTGTTCTCCTGACTCCAAATAGAGTAGTCGTAGAAGATGTGACAGATATGACGGTTGAAGAAGCGATTCGAATTTTAGAAGAGCAAGGCTTCGTTATAGGAGAACAAGAAGAACGCAACAATGAAGAGATTGAATCCGGAAATATCATCGAAACGAATCCGCAAGCAGGTCGGGAACGTGAGAAAGGTACTACGGTTGATTTAATCGTCAGCATCGGTAAGGAAATGACAAAGATGGAAGATTTCATCGGCAAGCAGCGGGATGAGGTAATGGATGCGTTAGAAGAATTTAACGACTATGATTTCAAAGAGGAATATTCTTCTGAGCATCCAGCAGGCGAAATTATCGCTCAAACACCTGAAGCCGGAGAGGAAATTCACGTCAATGAGACGGATGTTGTTTTAACGGTTAGCAGAGGGCAAGAGCAAGTAACGGTGCGTGACTTAAAGGCATTTAACGAAGCAAACCGTTCAGAATATGAAAAAAGCTCAGGTTTTAAAGTGAATGTAACAGGTGAAGAACATTCGGATAAACCGGCCGGTGAAGTAATCAGTCAAACACCAAAAGCAGGCACAAAGCTTGAAAAAGGCGGCACAATCAATGTCGTCATCTCAAAAGGGCCAAAAGCAAAACAGGAAAAATTCTATACAAATACAATTGAAATTCCGTACGAGCCTTTAGAGGAAGGGATGGAACAAGAAGTTTCCATTTACATTCAGGACAAAACACGTACAATGGCAGAGCCTGTAGAAACGATAACAATAACTGAAGATACTTTATATACAATTAAGCTGGTTATTGTTGAAGGGGACAAAGCAGCCTACCAAATTGTACGGGATAACAATGTAATTGAAAATAAAACAATTACTTATGAAGAATTGGCGGAATAAGGAGGAATTGGATGGCGCAAGCCCAAATTCGAAAAGCATTAAGCGGTTATTATTATGTTGAAAAAGACGGTGATTTAATTCAATGTCGCGCTCGAGGGATTTTCCGTAATCGCGGAGAATCTCCACTTGTCGGCGATTTTGTGGAATATTCTTATGATGGCGAATCGGATGGTTCAATCGATAAAATTCTGGAACGCCATAATGAGCTCGTTCGGCCGCCGATTGCAAATGTGGATCAGGCCTTACTAGTGTTTTCCGCAAAAGAACCGGATTTTAATACAGTACTGCTCGACCGTTTTTTAGTCGTTCTCGAGTCGTTCCATGTGCAGCCGATCATTATTTTGACGAAGATGGATCTATTGAATGATGCCGAACGTGCACATTTACAAACATACATTGACGACTATAAGAAAATCGGCTATGACATTATCGAAACATACATTGATGATCCGACATTGCTGGAGAAAATTGAACCATACTTGCAGGAAAAAACATCGGTGCTTGCTGGACAGTCAGGTGTAGGGAAGTCAACATTATTAAATACATTGCTTCCTGAGCTTGACTTAAAAACAGGTATTATTTCAAAAAGTTTAGGGCGCGGGAAACATACAACTCGCCACGTTGAGCTGATTGAAGTATGCGGCGGACTATTGGCGGACACACCAGGCTTTAGTTCTTTTGATTTTGAAATGATAGAAAAAGAAGAGCTGACATCCTGTTTACCAGAGTTCGAACGTATTAGCGAGAATTGTAAGTTCCGTGGCTGCCTGCATATAAAGGAACCGAAATGTGCTGTAAAACAGGCGGTAGAAACCGGTGAAATCCGTACGTACCGCTATGAACATTATGAACAAATTTTACAAGAAATTATTGACCGAAAGCCGAGGTATTAGACATGATTAAAATTGCACCATCAATTTTAGCAGCAGACTTTGCAAAGCTGGGACAAGAGGTAAAAGAAGTAGAAGCCGCAGGAGCGGAATTGATTCATATCGATGTAATGGACGGCCATTTCGTACCAAATATTTCATTTGGTGCGATTGCATTAGAAGCAATTCGCCCCCTTTCTACATTACCGATGGACGTACATTTAATGATTGAAAATCCGGATCAGTATATTGAACAATTTGCAAAAGCAGGTGCAGACTACATTACAGTACATGTTGAAGCATGCCGCCATTTGCACCGTACAATCCAGTTAATTCGTTCATTTGGTGTTAAACCGGGTGTTGTATTAAATCCGCATACGCCGATTGAAACGATTCAGCATATTTTGGAAGATGTTGATATGGTGCTGTTTATGACGGTTAACCCAGGCTTTGGCGGGCAAAAGTTCATTGAATCGGTTGTGCCTAAAGTGGAAGCATTATCGAAAATCATTAAAGAACGTGGCCTGAATATCGAAATTGAAATTGATGGCGGAATTAACGCTGAAACAATCGTACCTTGTGCAAAAGCAGGTGCAACGATTTTTGTTGCGGGTTCAGCTATTTACAGTAAAGAAGATCGCGCACAAGCTTTACAGGAAATTAAACAAGCAGGATTAGCGGCAATTCAGTGATTGTAGCAATCTGCTCAGGCGGCCCCGTTCATGAGGTCGCCTTTTCTTTAACACCGGATATATGGATTGGAGTCGACCGGGGCGCATTATATTTAGTGGACAAAGGCATACATCCACACAGCATTGTCGGTGATTTTGATTCTATTACAGCGGAGGAATTTGCGCGGATTTCCGAAGTTGTAGACCATGTTGAACAGTTTCAGGCGGAAAAAGATGAGACGGATACAGACTTAGCCTTGCTGAAGGCACTTACATATGAGCCACAGGAAGTTTTTTTAACGGGTGTTACAGGCGGGCGCTTGGATCATTACGAAGCGACTCTAAGATCAGTTTTTCTTATGCAGCAGCAGTATCCTCATATTACTTTTAAAATCATTAATTCTCATAATATCATTCAATTTTTACTGCCGGGTACACATATTCTGAAAGAAGATCATTATACTTATGTATCGTTTTTTGCCTATGGAAAAACTCTTCAAAACGTTACGTTGCGAGGGGTTAAATATGAAACGACAGATGAAGTGATTGAGCAGGGGACAACGCGTTTCACAAGCAATGAAATAAAAGGTACAGGGTCTATTTCATTTAAGGAAGGCATATGTTTAATGATAAAGAGTAAAGATTAAGGAGGAACAACGCTGAAAGTATATACATTCCAAATGCCTAAGTGGTTAAGCGGTGTGGCAAGAGGCTGCGTGAAGTTGTTTCGTAGAGATAAAAAAGAAAAATAAAGATCCTGGCTACAGCTCATAGCGATTATGGGCTGTATTTTTTCTGGCTTTTTACGCAAAAAAATAGAGTACCAGCATTGCTGATACTCTATACGCGATTATACGCGCTCGATTTTACCTGATTTTAAAGCACGAGCAGAAACCCATACACGTTTTGGCTTACCGTCAACTAAGATACGAACTTTTTGAAGGTTAGCACCCCAACTACGTTTGTTAGCGTTCATAGCGTGTGAACGGTTGTTGCCTGTACGAGCTTTACGGCCAGTAATTACGCATTGTTTTGGCATTGTAAAATTCCTCCTTACAGCTGAATCTGAAATCTTTATTTCAGTTCGTTATTTCACATACCATAATAATTTAACATACAGAGTCAATGAGTGCAAGACATTTTGCATAACCTTTCAAGAAAAAAACCTTTACACCCCATTTTGCTTAATCAAGATTAAAAACTTTCTGGAAAAGGTAACGTACTATATAAACTAATTACTTGGGGGAATCAGTTATGAAAAAATGTATGGTTATCATCAATCCTTCTTCAGGAAAAGAAAATGCAAGTGAGTACGAAAAGAAAATTATTGGACAATTACATAATTATGAAGTTGTTGTGAATGAAACAGCAGGGGAAAAGGATGCAACCCGCTTCGCTAAAATGGCGTGCGAAGAAAAATATGATGCGGTTATTTTAGTCGGCGGAGACGGTACATTAAATGAAGGAATCAATGGCATTGCAGAGCAGCCTCACCGCCCTGTTGTAGGAATCGTCCCATTGGGTACAGTCAACGATTTTGCCCGTGCATTGGACATCTCGCTTGATCCGGATGAAGCGATAGCGTTACTTGGCGGAAAAACAACAAAAGCTGATATCGGAAAAGTGAATGATCATTACTTCACGAATGTCATTGCGATTGGATTGTTGGCAGAAGCAGTCGGCGATGTAACGGTGGAACAAAAAACGTCACTTGGTTCGCTCGCTTATTTATTTGAAGGTGTGAAAGCGGCTATTCAAAATGACTCTTACGAAATGGAAGTTAAGGCAGATGGACAAACATATAAAGAAAATATGATGCTCTTCATCTGTGTATTGACCGATTCAGTCGGAAGCTTCCGCCACCTGAATGAAGATGCCGACAAATCAGACGGACTTTTGCACGGATTTATTATTAAAAGTACGAACACACTACAAGTGGTAGGCACAGCTAAAAACCTGCTGACAGGCAATTATGAGGACGACGACAATATTATTAAATTGAATGCGCATGAAATGTATATTAGCGCGAATGAAGCGCTTCCGCTGAATGTTGACGGTGATTTAATCAGCCAACTACCGGCGAAAATCTCCATTTTGCATAATCATATCGAATTTTTTTCGAAATATAGCTAAGTGATACGCTTCATAAATGGTTCTTTGTATAACAACCGGAAATTGTCGAATACTCTAATTAGATTGTGCTAAAAAATTATTATAGTATGATGTTGTTCCGTTTAAAAATATAGAGAAGCCTAATAAATAGAAAGTTTAAAAAACGACTTCAGGCTAGACGTAGATGAACGTTTTCTTTTATAATCAACTTTTGTGTAGTACAATATAAATTAGTCAAATAGAGCCAAGGGGGCATTCACTATGTCAGTAGAATTAAATAACGAATTCGGTCATATTGATATATCCAATGATGTTATTGCTCAAATTGCTGGTGGAGCAGCGATTGAATGCTATGGCATTGTAGGCATGGCATCAAAACATCAAATTCGTGATGGTTTAACAGATATTTTACGAAAAGAGAATTTTGCAAAAGGTGTGCTCATTCGCCAAGAAGGTGATGACTTACATATTGATATGTACATTATTGTAAGCTATGGTACGAAAATTTCTGAAATCGCTTATCAAGTACAATCCAAAGTAAAATATACAGTAAATAAAACATTAGGTATGAGCGTTAAATCAGTTAATATTTTTGTTCAAGGCGTTCGTGTTGCGAATGTGTAAGAGGAGGAAATGAATCGAATGAAGTCTTTAGACGGAATTAAATTTGCTGAAATGGTACAAATGGGTGCACATCACCTATACCAAAATGCAGCTTATGTAGATTCGCTAAATGTATTCCCTGTGCCGGATGGTGATACAGGGACAAATATGAATTTATCAATGACATCTGGTGCAGATGAAACAGAAGCCAATGTAAGTGCACATATCGGTAAAACAGCTCAGGCTTTATCAAAAGGCTTACTAATGGGCGCACGCGGAAATTCGGGCGTAATTTTATCGCAGTTATTCCGCGGGTTCGGTAAAGCGATTGAAAAAGAAGCTGAAATCGATGCGAAAAGCTTAGCGAATGCATTTCAGGCTGGTGTAGATACTGCCTATAAAGCCGTTATGAAACCAGTGGAAGGGACAATCCTAACGGTCGCTCGTGAAGCAGCAGCAAAAGGTGTGGAAGTTGCTGAAACAGAAGAAGATATGATTGTCCTGATGGAAGCATTCATCGAGGAAGCAAAACAATCATTAAACCGTACGCCGGATCTTTTACCTGTATTAAAAGAAGTGGGCGTTGTTGATAGCGGCGGCCAAGGATTGCTGTTCGTTTATGAAGGTTTCCTTGCTTCTATGAAAGGCGAGCCACTACCGGAAAAAAATGAATCTTCACTGGACGATTTAATTAATGCAGAACATCACCGTGTACAAGACTTCATGGACACATCTGACATTGAATTTGGATACTGTACAGAAATCATGGTGCGTTTAGAGGAAGATAAATCACCATTTGATGAAGAGCAGTTCCGCCAAGAATTGAATCCGATGGGCGATTCACTACTGGTAATCTCGGACGATGAAATTGCAAAAGTACATATACACTCGGAAACTCCAGGTGCCGTACTTGCAGCGGGTCAAAAATATGGTAGCTTAATTAAAATTAAAGTAGACAATATGCGTGAACAGCATTCTGCGATTGTCAACGATGCTCCACAAGCACCTGCGAAACAGCAAAAAACCAAAGTGCCATATGCGATTGTAACGATTGCAATGGGTGAAGGTGTATCCAATCTTCTACGCTCGATCGGTGCTTCTTATGTAATTGAAGGCGGACAGACGATGAACCCTTCTACAGAAGATATCGTAAAGGCTGTAAAAGAAATTGGGGCAGAGCGTGTACTAATTTTACCGAACAACAAAAATATCATTATGGCGGCAGAGCAAGCAGCTGAACTTCTGGATATTGAAGCAGCGGTTGTGCCGACAAAAACGATCCCTCAAGGAATGGCAGCTATTTTAGCATTCAATCCTGCTGAGTCGGTTGAAACGAATAAGGCAAACATGACACAAGGCTTTGCACATGTGAAGACAGGTCAAGTAACTTTTGCAGTACGTGATACATCGATCGACGGTGTTGAAATTCGCAAAGATGATTATATGGCATTAGCTGAAGGTAAAATTATTTTATCAACTCCTGAAATGATGGACGCAGCGAAAAAAGTGCTTGAAGGATTAATGGATGAAGATTCAGAAATCATCACAATCATTTATGGTGAAGATGCGACAGCAGAACAAGCCGATGAATTACAAAACTTTATCGAAGAAAATTATCCGGATGCTGAAGTGGAAATAGTTGAAGGTAAGCAATCCCTGTATCCGTTCATTTTATCCGTAGAATAAAATCAATAGTGAAAGCAGTGTGTACACTCATGTATGCACTGCTTTCATTATGTTTAAGCAGAGTGGCATGGGCTTTTAATCGGTATCGGTAGTGTTTCCTATATTGGATTAGTTAAGGGGGAATAATTCTAGCAATTTATTTTCTTACTGCTTACATGCCGGCGTAAACTTATGGAGGATAATCCTCAATTTGGTTATTATTCTGTTTTTACAACAAGAAGTTTGTTAATTGCAGAGAAAATGAGTACACTAGGAGTAAATGAAAGTATGAAAGAATATGGGGGGATAACTTTATGAAATTTACATCGGTTTTTGATATTATTGGACCTGTTATGATTGGTCCGTCCTCTTCACATACAGCTGGGGCAGCACGAATTGGACGTGTTGCACGCGACTTGTTTGGACGTCAGCCGAAATGGGCAAAAATTTATTTATACGGTTCTTTTGCCGAAACATACCGCGGCCATGGTACAGATGTGGCGATTGTCGGTGGATTACTAGATTATGATACGGATGATGAACGGATTAAAACTTCTTTTGCGGAAGCAGAAAAGGCAGGTCTACAGTTTGAGTTTATTCCGGAAACAGCTAATAAAGAGCATCCAAATACTGCGCGGATTTTAATGGGTGATGACGAATCAGAAATGAGCGTTGAAGGCATTTCAATCGGCGGAGGTAAAATTGAAATTAGTGAAGTGAATGGATTTAAGCTTCGTCTGACAGGCGGGATGCCGGCAATTTTAGTTGTGCATGATGACCGTGCAGGCTGTATTGCAAACGTGGCGAACTGTCTAGCCATGCATGATGTTAATATTGGACATATGGAAGTATCGCGTATTGAACGTGGTTTAACCGCTTTAATGGTAATAGAAGTCGATCAAAACATTGATCAGCGTCTATTAGAGCAAATTTCATACATTCCACATATTACGAAAGTATCGAAAATTAATAACTAAGGAGTGACAAATATGGATGTTTTATTCCGCAGTGTTCGTGAGTTAGTGGAGTTAGCCGAAAGAGAAGGAAAGCTTATTTCTGAATTGATGATCGAGCAGGAAATGTTAATTACAGGTCGCTCGCGTGAAGAAATCTTTACACAGATGGACCGCAACTTAACGATTATGGAAGAAGCAGTAGAGCGCGGCCTAAAAGGTGTACAATCCGTAACAGGTTTAACTGGTGGCGATGCTGTACTCATTCAAAATTATATTAAAAAAGGTAATACATTAGCCGGAGACCTTTTACTTGATGCTGTCAGCAAAGCTGTTGCAACAAATGAAGTGAACGCGGCAATGGGTACAATTTGTGCGACTCCAACTGCAGGTTCAGCGGGAGTAGTTCCGGGGACATTATTTGCAGTTCAGAATAAATTAAATCCGACACGTGAACAAATGATTCGCTATTTATTCACATCGGGAGCGTTTGGATTTATCGTTGCGAACAATGCATCAATTTCAGGTGCGGAAGGCGGCTGTCAGGCGGAAGTCGGCAGTGCATCGGCAATGGCGGCAGCAGCGATTGTAGAAATGGCTGGCGGAACAGCGCAGCAAAGTTCGGAAGCATTTGCAATCACGCTGAAAAATATGCTCGGATTAGTATGTGATCCGGTTGCAGGCTTGGTGGAAGTACCTTGTGTGAAACGTAATGCAATGGGTGCATCCAACTCATTAGTCGCAGCGGATATGGCATTAGCAGGAGTGACAAGCCGCATTCCATGTGATGAGGTTATCGGCGCAATGTACCGAATCGGTCAGGCGATGAGCCCGAACTTGAAAGAAACGGCGCGGGGCGGTTTAGCTGCAACACCAACAGGCAAAGCCATTACCCATGCAATCTTTGAAGGCGGAGACCTGAAAAGCTTACTAAAATCACGTGTAGGCAGTAACTAACTATCAGTTCAGAAACTGATGAAATTGAATATAGAAATTTTAAAGTACTAAATAACTAAAAAAGAACACAAATTTTTGTGTTCTTTTTTTAGTTTGTGAGGGAACATATGCACCCATTTTATGATATTGTTAAATTATAAAAAATTCGTAAAGGAAGTGTCGACAATGATTCATGAGCCAGTTTCACAATTAAAGGGAATCGGAAAAGAAACAGCCGAAAATTTAATGAAAATTGGCATCGAGACAATCCATGACTTGATTTGGACATTTCCATACCGCCATGAAGATTTTCGATTAAAAGATTTAACTGAAACACCGCATAATGAGCGTGTGACGATTGAAGCACGTGTCGAAAGTGAACCGACCGTATTATTTTTAGGGAAAAATAAATCCCGACTACAATTTACGGCTCTTGCAGGAAGACATTTAATTAAAGTTGTGTTTTTCAATCAAAATTATTTGCGGCAAAAAATTTCAACTGGCGGCATAATTACGGTTACCGGAAAATGGGATCGCGGACGTCAAGTTATTGTCGGATCGTCCGTGACATTCGGGCCGAAGACAGAACAAGTTGATTTTGAGCCTGTTTATAGTTTGAAAGGGAATATTCAGCAAAAGCGCTTCCGTAAATATATGCGCCAGGCGTTGGATACCGTAATGGAACAACTGCCTGAAACATTGCCGAATTATCTGCGAGAGAGCTATCAGTTAGTTAACATTCAAGATGCGCTTGAAGGGGTACACTTTCCGCAAAGTGCAGACCATGCAAAACAGGCGCGACGCCGCTTCGTATACGAAGAATTACTGCAGTTCCAGCTGCGTATTCAAGCATTGAGAAAAGCGAATAAGGAAAATGAAAAAGGGATTTCCGTTCGCTTTGATCTGGAAAAATTAAAGGAATTTATTTCGACTCTGCCGTATGAGTTAACAGGTGCACAAAAGCGGGTTGTCAATGAAATTTGCAAAGATTTATTGCTGCCGCAACGTATGAACCGCCTACTTCAAGGGGATGTTGGTTCAGGGAAGACGGTCGTGGCGGCAATCGGCCTATATGCAGCTGTAACGGCTGGGTATCAGGGGGCTTTAATGGCACCGACTGAAATTTTAGCAGAACAGCATGCGGAAAACTTGCATATGTGGTTTGATCCGATCGGCGTCAGGATAGCTCTATTATCGGGCTCCACAAAAACAAAGGCGCGCCGTGAATTATTGGCGCAGCTGGCAGCAGGAGAAATCGATATTCTCATTGGGACACATGCACTCATTCAGCCGGATGTTGAATTCAAGAAGCTGGGATTTGTCATTACAGATGAACAGCATCGTTTTGGTGTAGAACAACGTCGAGTACTGCGTGAAAAAGGTGAAAATCCGGATGTGCTATTCATGACCGCAACACCTATTCCGCGTACATTAGCCATTACAGCTTTTGGTGAAATGGATGTCTCGATTATTGATGAGTTGCCTGCCGGGCGGAAAGAGATTGAAACGCATTGGCTGAAAAAAGAACAGCTGAACAGTGTGTTGATGCGCATGACGCAAGAACTTGAAGCAGGCCGCCAAGCGTATGTCATTGCTCCGTTAATCGAAGAGTCCGATAAACTGGATGTGCAAAATGCAGTGGAAGCCTACGAACAATTGAAGGCGTATTTCGGCACCCGTTTTGAAATCGGCCTGATGCATGGCCGACTGCATTCTGACGAAAAAGATGCGGTCATGCGAGCATTTAGTGATGGGGAAATTCATGTGCTTGTATCGACAACTGTTGTCGAAGTTGGGGTAAACGTTCCAAACGCAACATTCATGACAATTTATGATGCCGAGCGTTTTGGTTTAGCACAGCTTCACCAGCTGCGCGGTCGTGTCGGCCGTGGAGAACATCAATCCTATTGTGTACTGATTGCCGATCCGAAAACAGATGAAGGAAAAGAACGTATGATGAGTATGACCGAGACGAATGACGGTTTCCGCCTGGCCGAAAAAGATTTGGAGCTGCGCGGATCAGGCGATTTCTTCGGGAAACGACAAAGCGGATTGCCGGAATTTAAATTGGCCGACCTTGTCCATGATTACCGGGCACTTGAAACGGCAAGACAGGATGCCGAGAAAATGCTCTATGATGAAGCATTTTGGCAAGATCCGGAATATGAATTTTTACGAGAAGATTTAACGGCTTCTGGCGTTCTGCAAGGAGAACGAATTGATTAAACGATTAGAACCTGTAATTGGTGGAAAACTATTTAGGCTACTTAAAAATGCTGAAAAGAGGTTATAAGATGGGAAACCTGTATCCGTATTTCGTGTTAAATGGACAAGCAAAAGAGGCAGTGGTGTTATATGCAGAACTGTTTAATGCCAAAAGTGTAACGATTTCAACTTTTGGAGAATTACCGCCAAATCCTGAGCGCCCTATTCCACCGGAAGCAAAAGATTTGGTAATGAATGCTCAAATTGAACTGCAGGAAGGTCAAATGATGTTTTCCGATACGTATCCGGGCTCTCCGCAAGTGACGGTAGGGGACAATATCAGCATTGCCTATACGTCAAAAGACGAGCAGGAAATCCGATATATTTTCGATGGTTTAAGAGAAGGCGGAAAGGTCGTAATGGAGTTACAGGAGACCTTTTGGAGCAAGTGCTATGGGCAAGTAACAGATAAGTTTGGTGTGCTGTGGCAGCTAAGCCTTGAAGCATAAGATTTTAGGAACGCGACAAAAAGTTGTTGCGTTCTTTTTTTTATACATGTATATTGATATTAGTACCAAGTGCTAATACTAATCTTTTAGAAAATTAAAGGTAGGTAACAAATACGATGAAGCGTTCCAAAAAAGAGCGACAGTCGTTATTGACTGAACAGATCGCAGACAATCCTTTCGTGACAGATGAACAATTAGCAGCTGAATTTAATGTGAGCGTTCAAACAATTCGATTGGATCGCATGGAACTCGCTATTCCGGAATTGCGTGAACGTATTAAAGATGTTGCTGCTAAAAAATATGATGAAGTAAAATCATTGCCACTTGATGAAGTCATCGGTGAAATTATTGATATAGAGCTGGATAATCGGGCAATTTCAATATTTGATGTTGGAGAAGAGCATGTATTTCAGCGCAACGGCATAGCGCGCGGTCACCATTTATTTGCACAGGCTAATTCTTTGGCGGTAGCAGTAATTGATGATGAGCTTGCCCTTACTGTAAAATCAAATGTAGCTTTCGTGAAACCGGTTCGAGCAGGAAACCGCGTCGTAACGAAGGCAGTTGTAAAAGGGAAAAACCCTGATAAAAACCGTACATTTATCGAAGTGACTTCTTCTGTTGATAATGAAATAGTTTTCAAGGGAGAGTTTGAAATGTATCGGATGAAAGGTGAAGAAACAACATGAAAATAGCAGTAGATGGTATGGGTGGAGATAACGCACCACAGGCAATCGTGGAAGGTGTCTTCATGGCCCTTGAAGATTTTCCGAAATTAACAATTGATTTATATGGCGATGAACAAAAAATGGAACCGTATTTAAAAAATCACGATCGCCTAACGGTTGTTCATTGTAGTGAAGTTGTAGAGGCAGAGGATGACCCGGCACGCGCAGTACGCCGCAAAAAGGATTCTTCAATGGCTCGTATGCTGGATGCGGTTGCTGAAGGAAAGGCGGACGCTTGTTTATCTGCAGGAAATACTGGTGCTTTAATGGCAGGCGGACTTTTCAAAGTAGGGCGTATTGATGGGGTAGCGCGTCCTGCATTGGCAACGACATTACCGACGATGAATGGTGATGGCTTCCTTATGCTTGATTTAGGGGCAAATGCAGATGCAAAACCTGAAAACTTATTACAGTACGCAATTATGGGTGATATTTATGTGAAGCAGGTACGCGGTCAAAAGGCACCTCGTATTGGTTTATTAAATATCGGAACTGAAGATAAAAAAGGTAATGAATTAACGAAAGCGGCATTCACTTTACTGAAAGAAGCGGATTTTAACTTTGAAGGCAATGTAGAAGCACGCGAATTACTGAATGGGGTCGCTGATGTTGTCGTAACGGATGGGTTTACAGGCAATATGGTGCTGAAAACAATTGAAGGTACAGCAGGTACGGTTTTCAAAATGTTGAAGGATGCATTATTTGCCACAACAAAAACGAAAATTGCTGCAGCATTAGTAAAAAATGATTTAAAACAGTTAAAAGATAAAATGGATTATACAGAATATGGTGGAGCGGCTTTATTTGGTCTGAAGGCACCTGTTATTAAAGCGCATGGTTCGTCGAATGCACGTGCGATTTACAGTGCAATTCGCCAAGCGACAATTATGGTAGAGCATAAAGTATGCGAAACAATTGCCAAAAAAATTGATCAATTGCCAAAACCAGAATAAGCTTTTTCACAAAGGGGATTATCAAATGACAAAAATTGCTTTTATTTTTCCAGGACAAGGTTCACAAACTGTAGGGATGGGTGCGGAGTTTGTTGCGAATGATGAAGTAAGCAAACAGTATTATGAACGAGCAAACGAAGTGTTGAACCTTCCATTGTCGGACTATATGTTAAACGGTCCACAAGAAACATTAACACTGACATATCATGCTCAGCCAGCTTTATTGACATCAGGGGTGATGATCGCAAATAAGCTGATTGAAGCTGGTATTGCGCCGCAATATACTGCGGGACATTCATTAGGAGAATACAGTGCATTTGTCATTTCAGGAGTAATTGATTTTGAGGATGCAGTTCAAACGGTTCATAGAAGGGGTTTATTTATGGACGAGGCAGTACCTGCAGGTCAAGGAGCAATGGCAGCTATATTGGCGTTAGACGGAGAAAAACTAGACGCCATTTGCCAACAAGTATCCGCTGAAGGAGAAGTCGTTCAAGTAGCGAACTTTAACTGTCCGGGCCAGATTGTGATTTCAGGGACGAAACAAGGTGTTGACGAAGCATGTAAAAGAGCGAAGGAAGCAGGAGCAAAACGAGCTTTACCTTTAGTCGTAAGCGGTCCCTTCCATAGTTCATTAATGCAGAAAGCGGCACATAATTTAAGAGATACAGTAGCAAATTTACCATTACAGGAACCAAAAATTCCGGTAGTGAGCAATGTGACTTCAGAGCTTTTAACAACGGTTGAAGCAATTAAAGAAGAAATGGTTGCCCAAGTAACAAGCTCTGTACAGTGGCAGCAAAACATTGAAAAGCTTATTGCTGAAGGGGTAACGGTCTTTATTGAATGCGGACCTGGAAAAGTATTATCAGGCTTAGTGAAAAAAATCGACCGCAATGTACAAACATACTGTGTATATGATGAGACGAGTTTGACACAAGTTGTTGAGGCATCAAAGGAGTGGAAACAATGGGTTTAACAGGGAAATGTGCTGTCGTAACAGGGGCATCTCGTGGCATTGGTCGCGCGATCGCATTACAATTGGCAAGTGAAGGTGCAAAAGTCGTTGTCAATTATAGCGGGAGCGAGCAAAAGGCACAGGAAGTTGTAGAAGAAATTAAAGCAAATGGCGGCGAAGCAATTGCCGTACAGGCAAATGTGGCAGATTCAGATTCTGTACAGAATTTGATGAAATCAGCGCTTGATACGTACGGTTCAATTGATATTTTAGTGAACAATGCGGGCATCACGCGCGATAACCTATTAATGCGTATGAAAGATGACGAATGGGATGATGTCATCAATACAAATTTAAAAGGTGTTTTCCTTTGTACAAAAGCTGTTACGCGTCAAATGATGAAACAGCGTGCAGGACGAATTATTAATATTTCTTCAATCGTAGGGGTTGCCGGAAATGCCGGACAGGCAAACTACGTAGCGGCAAAAGCGGGTGTGATCGGTCTGACGAAAACAACTGCACAGGAACTTGCATCACGTAATATTTTAGTCAATGCCATTGCACCAGGCTTTATTACAACGGAAATGACAGAAGGCTTACCGGAAGATTTAAAAGAAGGTATGCTTAAACAGATTCCATTGGCAAAACTAGGTCAACCGGAAGATATCGCAAAAGCTGTCGTATTTTTCGCATCAGACAGTTCCAACTACATTACAGGCCAAACGCTCCAAATAGACGGCGGCATGGTAATGGCTTAATATTATTTAAATATATAAGCTGTAGGCTGTAAATATTTATGGAAGACTTAGCGAAATGAGCTCGACTCCTACGGGAATAGCGGGACTGCCGATACACCGCAGGAGCGTAGCGACGAGGAGGATTGGCACCGCCCGTGGAAAGCGAGCTCTAATTTCGCTTGTTAGTAGTAGAAAGCATTGTTAGTGATATTATTAAAGTAGCATGCATTGAGGGGAGGTGACTGATTTGTCTACAGTATTTGAGCGTGTTTCAAAAGTAGTCGTTGACCGTTTAGGCGTTGACGAAAGCGAAGTGAAATTAGAAGCATCATTCCGTGAGGATTTAGGTGCAGATTCATTAGATGTTGTTGAGTTAGTAATGGAACTTGAAGATGAGTTCGATATGGAAATTTCTGATGAAGATGCAGAAAAAATTGCAACAGTTGGTAATGCAATTTCATACATCGAAAGCAAAATTAGCTAATTCATTTATAAAACACAGGGCTGTACGAAGTCACAACGACTTTTGTACAGCCTTTTTCGCGTCTGAAAATTGCGTTAAATAGCAGTTTCTAGTTGACTGAACAAATAAAACGAAATTTGATAGGAATTTGACTGATACCCTTTGCACAATGCTATAGAACAAGGTAAACTAAACGATAGAAACTAGAAGGAAGGCAGAAAGTACATGACCTATAGAAAAAAAGGGAACAACCAGAAACCCGGTGTACTCCCTGAAAAAGTAAAAGAGCAATTCCAAGTTTTAGAAAACGAAATGAACATTCATTTCCAGAATAAAGATTTATTATATCAAGCATTTACCCATTCATCTTATGTGAATGAGCATCGCCGCAAATTATTTACGGACAACGAGCGATTAGAATTTTTAGGGGACGCTGTATTAGAGTTATCTGTATCAAAATATTTATTTGAAAAATTTCCGAATATGAGCGAAGGGGAACTTACGAAATTACGTGCATCAATCGTTTGTGAGCCATCACTAGTTGTTTTTGCGAATGAACTAAACTTCGGACAATTCGTTTTATTAGGTAAAGGTGAAGAATTAACAGGTGGTCGCGAACGTCCGGCATTACTTGCTGACGTATTTGAATCATTTGTCGGAGCCCTTTATTTAGATCAAGGTCTAGAAGTAGTTGTCGCATTTTTAGAACGTGTCGTATTCCCTAAAGTTGAAGTCGGTGCTTTTTCGCATGTGATGGATTTTAAAAGTCAATTACAAGAAATTATTCAACAAACAAATAACGGCCTTTTACATTATGAAATTGTTGATGAAAAAGGTCCAGCACATAATCGAACATTCGTTTCACGTGTATTGTTAAACAGCCAGGAGTTAGGTATTGGCCGTGGAAAATCAAAGAAAGAGGCTGAGCAGCAAGCAGCACAAAGTGCCATGCTGATGCTTAAGCAGTCAAAGCAAGAGGAGGAATAACATGTTCCTTAAAAGACTCGAAGTAGTAGGCTTTAAATCATTTGCCGAACGTATCGGGATTGATTTTGTACCTGGTGTTACAGCAGTTGTAGGACCAAATGGTAGTGGGAAAAGTAATGTAACAGATGCAATCCGGTGGGTATTAGGAGAGCAGTCTGCCAAAAGTCTGCGTGGAGCCAAAATGGAAGACGTTATTTTTGCAGGAAGTGAATCAAGAAGAGCACTGAACTTTGCTGAAGTTACACTCGTTTTAGATAATTCAGATGAACTAGTAGCAATACCTTATACAGAGGTAAGTGTGACGAGACGTGTTTATCGTTCAGGCGAAAGTGAATATTTACTGAATAACCAGCAATGTCGTCTGAAGGATATTACAGACTTGTTTATGGATTCGGGGCTTGGGAAAGAAGCCTTTTCCATTATTTCGCAAGGGCGAGTTGATGAAATTTTAAACAGCCGTCCAGATGACCGCCGCAGTATTTTCGAAGAGGCTGCAGGTGTTTTAAAATATAAGCAGCGCAAGAAGAAAGCGGAGCATAAGCTTGTAGAAACAGATGAAAATCTAAATCGGGTTCTCGATATTTTGCATGAAATCGACCAGCGTCTGGAGCCATTGAAAATTCAGGCGTCCAGCGCGAAAGATTATGTGCGAATGACCGAAGAACTGAAAGATTTTGATATAGCATTAATGGTTCATGATATCCGTGCAAACGGGAAAGTATTGCAAGGCTATACTGAAGAACAGCGGAAATTAACAGCAACCGAAAAAGAACATGCAACTGAAATTGCGACAGTTGAACAACAATTGCGCAAAATGCGTACGGAGTTAAAAGCGATTGACGAAGTGCTGGACAGTTCTCAAGAACAGCTTGTCGAGGCGAGCGCGGAAGTAGAGCGATGGGAAGGCCGTAAAGCGTTATTTAACGAAAAGCGTTCAAATGCAGAAAAACAAATTCAACAATTACGTGAAAGCTTAACGGAAGCAGCCAATACGGTAAAAGATTTGCAAGAAGCTGAACGGGAAAAACGCGGTCAGTTTACAGAAAAGCAAAAAATCGTTACCGAAATTCGTTCGACGCTAAAGCAGGTCGAGCAAGCTTTAACACGCTCTGCTTCGGAAATCGAACAAGAAATTGAAGATGCGAAAAATACGTACATTAACTTGCTTAACGAAGAAGCGACCGTTAAAAATGAATTAAAGCATATCGATCAACAACTTTCGCAGGAACAGGCAACTGTTGAGCGAATGACGGGTCGTTCATCTGAAATTCAAAAAGAACTGACTGAAGCACTCATTGCAAAAGAAGTGACAGAACGTGCACTTGAACAGGCGGAACTGTCTGTGAAAGAACAACTTAATCATTTTGATGTCATGCAGCTTCAGTTAAAATCAGCGACTGCCGATTTAGATGAAAAGCAAGCATTATTGTATAAGGCTTATCAGCATCATCAGCAATTAAAAGCGCGTAAAGAGACATTGGCTGAACTTGAGGCTGATTTTTCAGGCTTCTTCCATGGTGTTAAGGAAGTCCTTTTAGCGCGAGATCGTAAAGAACTGCAAGGAATCGAAGGTGCGGTAGCCGAGCTGATTCAAGTCGAGGCGAAATACTCCCAGGCTATTGAAACTGCATTAGGTGCAGCTTCACAGCATATTGTGACTGAAAATGAACAACATGCCCAAAAAGCAATTGGCTGGTTGAAGCAAAAACGTGCAGGCCGTGCAACATTTTTACCGAAAACAGTAATGCGTTCACGGAAAATTCATGCACAGCAATTAAGTGATATTCAATCACATCCAGCATATGTTGCAATGGCATATGAACTAGTAAATTATGCACAGGAAAATACGACAATTATTGAAAACCTTTTAGGTAATGTATTAGTAGCATCTTCTTTGGAAGGTGCGAGCCAAATTGCCCGTTTATGCGGATTTAAGTACCGTGTTGTTACCCTTGAAGGGGACATCGTGAATGCTGGTGGTTCTTTAACTGGTGGTGCCTTAAAGCAGCAAAGTTCATTGTTCTCGCGTAAAGCGGAACTCGACAAACTCGTATCGACATTGGGAGAAATGGAATCAACAATCCATTCTGCCGAGCAAACGGTAGCGACGAAGAAAGAACAGATTGCAACATTACGACACTCATTGGAAGAGATGAAGCTGCAAGGTGAATCAATGCGTGAGCAAGAGCAAATTCATCGTTCGAAGCTTATGGAACTCGATATGATTGTGAAGAACTTACAGACAACAGTAACGATTACACAGTCGGAGCAAACTTCATTATCGACACGTAAAGAGTCATTAAACGAACAGCAGTCAGCTGCACAATCACGATTGACTGAATTAAGTAAAGAATTACAGGAAATCCAGCAAACGGTTGATGAACTGACACTCGCTAAGGCACAGAGTGAAACGCAAAAAGATGTGTTGCGTGAACAGTTAGCCCAACAACGATCTGAGCTTGCAGTTGCCCAAGAGCAATTAACACAAGTACAAGCTTCGATTGCAGGAATTGAACTGAATTTGTCTAAAGCACAGGCAAATGTCGAAAAAATTTCCCGGGAAATCGACTGGGTAGAATCTGAAGATGGCTTAAATGGGCCATCCGCAGAAGAATTGGCCCAAACAATTGTCGAATGGACGGAGAAAAAAGACGTACTGACAGAAATTATTCAAAAGAACCGTACACTGCGTTCTACTTTGCATGAGCAAGTTACGGAAAATGAAATTCACCTGCAGGAAATACAGCGAGTACATAAAAGCTATGTTGATGCATTGCGTGCACTCGAGCTGAAATGCAGCCGAATTGAATTTGAAATGAATAGTCTGCAAGAGCAATTACTCGAGCAATATGAATTAGATGTATTATCTGCTCAAGAAGAAGCAATCAGCATTGAAGACGAAGAACATGTTCGACGGAAAGTGAAGCTGTTGAAGCAATCGATCGAAGAACTTGGTCCAGTCAATTTAACTTCGATTGAGGAATATGAACGTGTTCAGGAACGCTATACATTTTTAAGTGAACAACGAGAAGATTTAGTTGCTGCAAAAGATACGCTGCACAAAGCAATCGGCGAGATGGATGAAGAAATGACAGAACGCTTCAGTGAAACATTTAAGCAGATCCGTAAGCAATTCGTCATTTCGTTCAGAGAGCTGTTTGGCGGCGGTACGGCGGACCTGGTGCTGTTGGATCCTAATAATATGTTAGAAACGGGCATTGAAATTATTGCCCAACCACCAGGGAAAAAACTGCAAAGCTTAAGTCTGCTTTCTGGCGGAGAACGTGCATTAACGGCTATTGCTTTATTGTTTGCGATTTTAAATACACGACCTGTACCATTCTGTATATTGGATGAGGTTGAAGCAGCATTGGATGAATCGAATGTTGTGCGTTATAGTGAATATTTACGTAAATTTAGTGAGCATACTCAATTCATCGTCATTACACACCGTAAAGGCACGATGGAAGGGGCAGATGTTCTGTATGGTATTACAATGCAAGAGTCGGGTGTATCGAAACTTGTATCGGTAAAACTGGAAGAACATGCTGAATTAGTAGCGCAAGGGAGTGGCGGAAAATGAGTTTTTTTAAGCGACTGAAAGAAAAACTGGCAGGTAGCAGTGAACAGCAAGAACAACAAGAACAACAAGAACAACAAGAACAACAAGAACAACAAGATCAACAGGTAGATTTGTTACCGCTTGACGAACAAGAGCAGGAAGAAAATCAACTAATCGGAACGGTAGAGGAAGAAATTCCTGAAACTGAACAAGCTGTTGAAAAAGAGCAGGAAGAAACAGTTGAGCAGCCGCCAATTGAAGAAGTGCAACCTGTTGAAGAAGAGATTTCTAATCAATCGGAAACAGATGTTGAGGAGCAACCTCAAAAGCAGTCTGCGTGGTCGATTACCCAGAAGTTTAAAGCGGGATTGGAAAAAACACGTAACTCTTTCACTTCTAAAGTAAACGATTTAGTTGCACGTTATCGTAAAGTGGATGAAGATTTCTTTGAAGAGCTGGAAGATGTCCTGCTGCAAGCGGATGTCGGCTTTGAAACAGTGATGGAATTAATGGATAAATTACGTTTTGAAGTACAGCGTCAAAACATTAAAGATACAAACGGAATTCAGGCGATCATTTCCGAAAAGCTTGTTGAAATTTATGAATCTGGTGAAGAAAATTTAACAGAATTAAATATTCAGCAGAGCGGAGATTTAACGGTTATTTTATTTGTTGGTGTTAATGGTGTCGGAAAGACTACGACAATCGGTAAATTGGCCCACCGTTTAAAATCTGAAGGAAAATCTGTGATGTTGGCAGCGGGAGACACATTCCGTGCCGGTGCCATTGAGCAGCTGCAAGTATGGGGCGACCGTGTCGGTGTAGAAGTTATTGCACAATCAGAAGGTTCCGACCCTGCAGCAGTAATGTATGATGCTATTCGTGCAGCTAAAAACCGCGGTGTCGATATTTTAATTTGTGATACAGCCGGCCGTCTGCAAAACAAAGTCAACTTAATGAACGAACTTGAAAAAGTGCATCGTGTAATTTCTCGTGAAATTCCGAATGCACCACATGAAGTACTTCTTGCATTGGATGCGACAACAGGCCAAAATGCGCTTGTTCAGGCTCAAATGTTCAAAGAGGCAACAAATGTAACAGGTATCGTTTTAACAAAACTGGATGGTACGGCAAAAGGCGGTATCGTATTGGCTATTCGCAATAAACTGCACATCCCTGTGAAATTTGTAGGACTTGGTGAAAAAATGGATGATCTGCAACCATTCGATGCAGAACGTTATGTATATGGTTTATTTGCCGAAGGACTGGAAAAAGAACTGGAAAAAGCAGAAGAGTAACGATTACTTTCACTTTAAAATTATATTAAAAAAGCAATTCGTATAATTTTTACGAATTGCTTTTTTAATGGAAAAATGATTCAATAGACTGATTTTTCTTTTAATTCTGAATTGAGGGGTTGCTTTTCAAATTATATTTTGACATGATAAACTTTACCAAAACGTTTTAGTAAACATTTATTAACAAAAGGAGATAAAAATGAAAAAAGTAACAATAGCCGACGTTGCTAAGGAAGCAAATGTTTCGGTCAGTACCGTTTCACAATTTATGAATCAGCGCTATGAGTATATGAGTGTTGAAACACGGGCAAAAATCCAGTTAGCCGTTGAAAAACTGCACTACCGGCCAAATATTTTAGCACGAAGCCTGAAAAACAAAGGGACACAAACAATTGGGATTATTGTCGCTAATATTATGTACACGTTTACTACACATATCGTCCATCATTTAGAGCGTCATTTTCAACAGCACGGCTTTCAGGTCATTGTGTGCAACGCAAATGATAACCCGAAATTGGAGCGTGAACATATTGATTTGCTGCTCGCAAAGCAAGTAGAAGGATTTATTCTTTTTCCTACAGGCAATAACAAAGACTTGTACGACTATTTGTATAACAGTAATATACCGGTTGTCTTTTTAGATCGTATGATTGCCGACGTGAAAATACCAAGTGTTCTACTGAATAATGAAAAAGCAATCGAGCTCGCAGTTGGGGAACTGATGAATAAGGGCTATGAAAATTTAGCAATTGTGGCAGGCTCGATTGAACAAAATATTACGCCTCGTCTTGAAAGGTTGGAAGGTTTCCGCCAAGCGATGAAAAAGAGGGGGGTAGCATACGGAGAACATCAAGTAATCGCCACTTCAACTGAAAACTTGCCGGAAAAATTCAATCGGTTGCTTACAGAAGTCAACCTGGATGGAATCATAGCCGGAAATGACCGTATGCTGCTCGCAATTTTACATTACTTAAAAGAACATGCTCCAGATCTTTTGGGGAAGATCGGTATTGCTGTAATTGATGAAATGCCATTAGCTAAATTTATGTCTACAAAATTGACAACGATTGAACAGCCAACAGAAGAAATGGCGAAACAAGCGGTTCATTTGTTCCTGCAAATCAAAAAAAGCGGCTACACAGAAGAATTATTATCCTCATACCGGTTTGATCCGATTTTAGTATAGGATTCATAACGATTGAGGAACTGTATTAAAAACAGGTCCTCTTATATTATACAAAATATTTTTTAAGAATAATATTCTAAAAATTAAGAATTATCCTTGCAAATGTATTGAAGATAATTTATTATTTTTTAATAAAACGTTTTACTAAAACGTTTTAGCTAAATGTAACCGCATACAAGGGGGAGAAATGATGAAAACAAAAGGGGTTTTAATGCTATTACTTGCATTAACAATATTTTTAACTGCTTGTAATTCTTCTGAAGAAGCTCGAACAATCATTTTAGCCGAGAACCAGGTAGATGATTATCCTACTTCCGTCGGCGATTATGAATTTGCGAGATTGATAGAAGAAAAAACAGATGGACGTTACAAAGTGGAAGTTTACACAGGAGGTCAGCTTGGTGACGAAAAGAGTGCCATTGAATTAATGCAGGTAGGGGCGATTGAACTGGCACGGATTAATGGCAGTCCTTTAATGGAATTTTCGGACTCATTAGGTGTTTTATCGTTACCATACTTATTTTCGGATGATGAGCATAAGTGGGAAGTATTGAATGGTGAAATCGGCGAGACATTATTAAATGGATTAAGCGAATCGAATTTACAAGGGTTGGCTTTTTACGATTCAGGCAACCGCCACTTCTATAATGCGGTTCGTGAAATAAAATCACCGGAAGATTTAGAAGGACTAAAAATAAGAGTACAGCAATCAAGTTTAAATATTGACATGGTTGAGGCATTAGGAGCTTCTGCCACAGCAATGTCTTATGGTGAGGTATATTCGGCAATTCAAACAGGGGTAATTGATGGTGCTGAAAACAACTTCCCAAGTTATTACACGACAAATCATTTTGAAGTGGCTAA
Organism: Solibacillus sp. NPDC093137; assembly: GCF_050280445.1. Lineage (NCBI taxonomy): Bacteria > Bacillati > Bacillota > Bacilli > Caryophanales > Caryophanaceae > Solibacillus > Solibacillus sp. NPDC093137. Next base: position 1,843,945 of record NZ_JBNNVH010000001.1, on the reverse strand, counting down.
ATACATAACGATGGACGGACATTCTGGTGTACCGGAAGTTTTGACAGCTTCGAAAGCTTTCTGGGATACGTTATCGGAAGAAGATAAGGAAATCTTTAAGGAAGCAGCATTGGAATCACAAGTCGTGCAACGAGAAGCGTGGGCAGCACTGGAAGAAAAGTCTTTACTTGAAGCGCGAAATGCCGGTAATACAGTTACAGTCATCGATGATGTGACACCTTGGCAAGAAGCAGTTGAACCAATCTACGCAAAATACGGGCAACAGTTTAAAGAAAATTTAGAGAAGATTCAATCATTGGTTAAGTAAAATAAAGGGGAGGGCTATCGAGTGGCTACTATAAAAAAGGCAAAAAGTATTTTAGACCGCAGCCTAGATTATATTTTAGGAACGATGGTTATTGCGATGACACTGATCATCATCTATCAAATATTTACACGTAACTTTTTAGACTTCACACCGAGATGGACGGAAGAATTGGCATTGCTTTTATTAATTTGGATTGCCTTTATTGGAATTGCAATCGGATTTAGAGACAACTTACATATTGGGGTAGGGGTATTTGTAGGTTTGATGCCAAAGAGCATTCAAAAGAAAATCGATCTCATCACTAAAGTATTGGTAGTTGCAATGAGTATCATTTTTATCTATTACGGCTTCCGTTTTACATTTTTAATGCATGGCTCATTAATGGCCGGTACAAGATTGCCGCAAAGTATTTTATACAGTGCGATTCCTGTCAGTGGTATTTTAACATTCATTTACGGGATTGAAATGTTCTTTAAAGATGCGATTCATGAAGATTTTGATGACGATGCCAAAGAAGCGATGGAGGCGGCTAAATAATGGGGATTGCAATATTACTTGCAGTATTTGTAGTGTTATTACTTTTACGTGTACCGGTTGCACTATGTCTGGCGGTTTCGTCTTTTGTCACTACGATTTATTTAGGGATTGATTTAGCGGCAATTGTACAGCGAATGGTAAGCGGATTGAACAGTTTTTCGCTTATAGCGATTCCATTTTTCATTTTAGCCGGGGAAATTATGAATGAAGGCGGTATTTCACGCCGTTTAATTAATTTGGCGAACGTTATTGTCGGGAAAGTGCGCGGGGGCTTGGCGATGGTAAACGTTTTATCTTCAACATTTTTTGGCGGTATTTCGGGTTCTGCTGTAGCGGACGTATCATCAATTGGTTCTGTATTAATCCCAATGATGAAAAAGCAAAAGTATGATGCGGAATATTCTGTTGCGGTCACTATTTCAAGTGCTGCACAAGGCGTTTTAATTCCACCAAGTCATAATATGATTATTTATTCTACTGCTGCCGGTGGTGTATCGGTTGGTGCATTGTTTATGGGAGGAATCGTTCCGGGTATTGCATTAGGCTTAATTTTAATGATTTTTGCATATGCGATTGCAGTAAAGCGTAATTATCCGAAAGGCGAACCGATTAAACGTGAAGAAGTTCCGAAAATTGTACGTGAAGGTTTATTAGGATTGTTTACAGCGGTTATTATTATCGGGGGTATTTTATCCGGTATTTTCACAGCGACAGAATCTGCGGCAATCGGTGCATTATATGCGTTTATTATTTCATTTTTCGTTTATAAAGATGTGCCGATTTCGGCGATGGGGAACATTCTGAAACGTACTGTCAAAACATTGTCGATGGTACTGTTTTTAATTGCAGCTTCTTCAGCATTCGGCTGGCTGCTTGCATTTTTAAAAGTACCTGCAATGGTTACAGAAACGTTATTGGCTGTTTCACCGAACGATTTTGTTACATTATTAATTATTAATGTCATTTTATTAGTATTAGGTATGTTTATGGACATGGCACCGTTAATTTTAATTGCGACACCCATTTTATTGCCGGTAGCAATCGAAGCAGGTATGGATCCGGTTCAATTCGGTGTTGTATTAATTCTGAACTTAGCGATTGGTCTTGTAACACCGCCGGTTGGTACGTGTCTGTTTGTCGGATGTGCCATCGGTAAAATACCGATCGAAAAAGCAACAAAGGGAATGCTTCCATTTTATGGAGCAATGATTGTTATACTATTATTAATAACGTTTGTTCCAGATATTACGTTAAAACTTCCGGAACTACTATTAAAGTAAGGGGACTAGAATATGACAAAAACATTTTTAGGTGATTCGTTTTTATTGAATAATAAAGTAGCTGAGAAGTTGTATTTCGATTATGCAAAAGATTTACCGATTATTGATTATCACTGTCATTTAAGTCCTCAGGAAATTTATGAGGATAAGCAATTCAAAAATATAACAGAGGCTTGGCTGTACGGTGACCATTATAAATGGCGTGCGATGCGGGCAAATGGGGTTCCGGAGCATCTAGTAACGGGTGATGCGGCTGATTATGAGCGTTTTGAAGCATGGGCAAAAACCGTTCCGTATACAATTGGAAACCCTTTATATCAGTGGACACATCTAGAGCTTCGCCGATTCTTTAATGAAGAAACTCTATTAAATGAAAAAACAGCACGCGCTATTTGGGATAATGTAAATGAACAACTACCTCAAAAAACAGCACGTCAGTTAATTATAGACTCAAAAGTAGAAGTAATCTGCACAACAGATGATCCGATTGATTCACTTGAATATCATATCGCGCTTCAAAAAGATGAGCAGTTTAACGTGAAAGTACTGCCAAGCTTCAGGCCGGATAAAGCATTGGAAATCAATAAGCCGACATTTGCGGCCTGGATTGGATCATTATCGGAAGTAGTCGGTGAAACAATTGATTCTTATGAACAATTGAAAGAAGCTCTTGCAAAACGTATTCAATTTTTTGATGAAGTCGGCGGTAAAGTATCAGACCATGCATTGGATACGATTTATTATGCAGAAGCGACAGAACAAGAAGTGAGTGCTATTTTTGAAAAGGGGCTTGCGGGTGTACAAGTATCGCTGGAAGATGAAGCGAAATATAAAACAGCATTGCTTATCTTTTTAGGAAAGCAATACGCTTCATATAATTGGGCGATGCAATATCATATTTCCGCACACCGCAACAACAATACACGTCAGTTTAATGAATTAGGGCCGGATACAGGCTATGACAGCATTAATGACGGTCCAATCGCAGTACCGCTGACACGTTTACTGGATGCACTTGCACTTGAAGATGCATTACCGAAAACGATTATTTATTCATTAAATCCGAAAGACTATTACGTTATTGCCAGTATAATCGGAAGCTTCCAGGAAAAAGTGCCGGGGAAAATTCAATTCGGTACAGCTTGGTGGTTTAATGATCAAAAAGAAGGAATGCTTGATCAGATGAAAGCACTTGCGAGCATCGGGGTATTCAGCCGCTTTATCGGTATGCTGACGGATTCACGCAGTTTCCTGTCTTATACGCGCCACGAATATTTTAGACGCTTAGTATGTGATCTTATTGGCGAATGGGTTGAAAATGGAGAATTCCCTGAAGATTATGAGCTTCTTGGAAAGGTAGTACAGGATATTTGCTATTACAATGCAAAAAATTACTTTAACTTTTAAATGGGGTGGATGAAGCATGCAACAGTTATCAAACGAAGTGTATACTCGAAAAACAGCTGTCGTAGAGCGTATTGTCCAATTCGGCACGGGGAATTTTCTCCGTGCTTTTGTTGATTGGCTTGTACATGAAGCGAATTTACAGCAGCAACAGGATTTAGGAATTGTTATTGTCCAGTCAACATCAGGAAGTACATCAGAAGTGATCAATGCGCAAGACGGTTTATACACACTTGTTACGCAAGGGATTCAAAATGGTAAGCAAATCAACTATGAACAAGTGATTGAAAGTGTAACACGGAGCATATCACTGCAAAATCAATACGAAGAATATATGAAGCTCGCGGTTTCAGAAGACCTCCAATATGTTGTATCCAATACTACCGAAGCGGGGATTGTTTATGAAGAGCTTCCATTTGATAAACAGCCATCAACAAATTTTGTAGCGAATGTGACTCATTTTTTATGGAAACGCTATGAAACATTCGGCGGAGACCCGTCAAAAGGGCTGATTTTCCTGCCGTGTGAATTAATTGAACAGAACGGTACCGCTTTAAAAAATGGGATTGTAAGCTATGCAAATGCATGGAACCTAGGGCAGAGCTTCATCGATTGGGTAACAAATGCCAATACGTTTTGCAACACACTTGTTGACCGTATCGTACCGGGATTCCCGAAAAGCCAACATGAAGAATTATCGATGAAGCTTGGGTATGTTGACAAATTACTTGTCTCGGCAGAACCGTATTATATTTGGGTAATAGAAAATGAAGAAGCGCTTCATTCTTTTCCGTTAGTTAATAATAAATTTGAAGTAAAGCTTGTAGAAGAATTGAGTTATTACCGGGAGCGCAAAGTGAAAATGCTCAATGGTGCACACTCCGCATTAACACCGCTTGCTATTTTGATGAATATAGATACAGTCGGGCAAGTGATGGAACACCCTGGATTAAGACCGTTTGTTCAACGCTTACTTGCCCAGGAAGTGATACCTACCATTAATGGTGACAAAGAACAGTTAATCATATATCAACAAGCGGTTTTAGAGCGCTTTGAAAATCCTTTTATTGCACATTACGTAAAAAGTATTGCACTCAATGCAATCGCCAAGTTTAAAACTAGAAATATCCCATCGTTACTGGCGTATTATAAGCAATACGAAACACTTCCGAAACATTTAACAACAGCATTGGCTGCCTGGATTTACCTATATCAGACACCGGCAGTATTTTCGCCGCAAGATGCTCCGGAAGCGATTGAGCAAATTAAGGCAAACTCATTAGAGGCTGTATTGCGTAATGAAAATCTTTGGGGAATAGATTTAACCACGATTCCACAACTTGAACAATTTGTCGGGCAGGCAATTGCGGCATTTAAAGAACAACAAACTGCACAGTTTATTGCGGAATTGGAAGAGGAGGTAATGGGATTATGAAAGAAACGATTGTAATTCATCCATCTGATAATGTTGCGGTCGCTTTACGTGCGTTTGAAGCGGGAGAGCCATTTCCCATCGGCCAAGAGCAGATTAATTTGGCACAGGAAGTTACTAGAGGCCATAAAATTGCCACACGTAACATTGAAAAAGGGGAACATATTATAAAATATGGCTATCCGATTGGACATGCTACTGAAGATATTGCAAAAGGAACTGTTGTCCACACGCATAATGTGAAAACAAATTTGCAGGACATCATTAACTATAATTACGACAAGAAAGATATTCCATTAAACTACCCGCAGCGTAATTTAACATTTAAAGGGTACCGACGCAGCAATGGTGAAGTCGGTATACGGAACGAGCTGTGGATTATTCCTTCAGTCGGATGTGTGAATGGTATTGCGGATATGATTATTCGGGAGTTTGAGCAACGCGTAGGAAGTATTGCGCCTTTTGAATCGACACTCGTATTAAAGCATAATTTTGGCTGTTCGCAATTAGGCGACGACCATGAAAATACACGTACTATTTTACTGGATGCAATTAATCATCCGAATGCTGCAGCGGTGCTTGTATTAGGACTTGGTTGCGAGAATAATACAATTGAAGAGATGAAGCAGGAACTAGGTGATTACGATACTTCCCGTGTGAAATTTGTCGTGTCTCAGCAAGTTGATGATGAAGTTGAAGCAAGTGTAGAAGCACTCGTGGAACTTCATGAAGCAGTCCGCAATGACCGCCGAGAAGATATTCCGATTAGTGAATTGCGTATCGGACTAAAATGTGGCGGTTCAGACGGCTTATCGGGTATCACGGCGAATCCGCTTCTAGGCCGTTTCTCCGACTTTTTAGTATCACAGGGCGGCACAACGGTGCTGACGGAAGTTCCGGAAATGTTCGGAGCGGAAACGATTTTAATGAACCGTGCACAAGATGAAGAAACATTTGAAAAGATTGTTTCGCTTATTAATGACTTTAAGCAATACTTCATCGACTACAATCAGCCGATTTATGAAAATCCTTCACCAGGAAATAAAGCAGGCGGGATTACAACGCTGGAAGACAAGTCGTTAGGTTGTACGCAAAAAGCGGGCAGTGCTGAGATTGTAGACGTTTTGAAATACGGCGAACGTTTAAAAAAACGCGGGTTGAATTTATTGAGTGCACCTGGGAATGATCTTGTAGCATGTACAGCACTTGCATCAGCCGGCTGTCAATTAGTACTGTTTACTACAGGTCGTGGTACGCCATTCGGCTCATTTGTACCTACGATGAAAATTTCAACAAACAGTGCTATTTATGAGCAAAAAAAGCATTGGATTGATTTTAACGCAGGGCAAATATTAGAAGATGACGTTGATGAAGATGCGGTACTGGAAGAATTTATTCAATACATTATTGCTGTTGCAAGTGGTGAGCCATTAAATCATGAACGAATGAATTTTAAAGAAATGGCTATTTTTAAAACAGGTGTAACGCTGTAAAAGTATCTTCGCTTTATAGTAATCTTCCTATTATATAAGAAATGGCGATGCTTCCTTTTTCGTGAGAGAGTGTCGTCATTTTTTAAATTTGCTTATCGATGGAAAGAAAAAGGTTATCCATACGGACAAGGGGATTACCTTGACAGTAACTGCCCACAAGATTATGATAAGATAGACAAATTATGATTGGAGAGATAAAAATGCTACTTGAAAAAACAACACGCATGAACTTTCTCTTCGACTTTTATCAAGCGTTATTAACTGATAAACAGCGTAGCTACATGGAACTGTATTACTTGGACGATCACTCGTTAGGAGAAATTGCCGAAAGTTATAGTATTTCACGCCAAGCTGTTTACGATAATATTCGCCGTACTGAGGCGATGCTTGAAGAATATGAAGAAAAACTAAATTTATTCGAAAAGTTTCAACAACGTCAAATCGTGTTAAAACAATTGACGAATGCGATCATGGATGAGGCTTCTACGACAGAGGCGAAACTAGCATTGGTTGAACAACTGAAGGAATCGGATTAGGGGGCGAACGAGTTGGCTTTTGAAGGTTTAGCAGAGCGACTCCAAGGTACGATCCAAAAGATTAAAGGTAAAGGTAAAGTAACGGAACAAGACGTTAAAGAAATGATGCGTGAAGTCCGATTTGCCTTAATCGAAGCGGACGTAAACTTAAAAGTAGTAAAAGAATTCGTTAAAAAAGTTAGTGAGCGTGCAGTCGGCGTCGACGTCATGAAATCATTAACACCTGGTCAGCAAGTCATTAAAATTGTCCAGGATGAATTGAAGAATTTAATGGGTGGCGAACAAAGCCCGATTAAATTCAGCAACCGTCCTCCGACTGTCATTATGATGGTTGGTTTACAAGGTGCAGGTAAAACGACGACTACAGGTAAGTTGGCGAATGTATTACGTAAAAAGTATAATAAAAAACCATTATTAGTAGCAGCAGATATTTACCGTCCAGCCGCTGTTCAGCAATTACAGACAATAGGCAAACAGTTATCTCTGCCAGTATTCTCACTAGGTACAGATGTTTCACCTGTTGAAATTGCACGTCAGGCAATCGAGCATGCAAAAGAAGAGCATTTGGACGTTGTATTAATCGATACAGCTGGTCGTCTTCATATTGATGAAGAGCTGATGCAGGAACTGAAAGACATTCGCGGTTTAAAAGAGCCGGATGAAGTATTTTTAGTTGTTGATGCAATGACTGGTCAAGATGCTGTAAATGTTGCACAAAGCTTTAATGAAACAGTCGGCATTACGGGCGTTGTCTTAACAAAATTAGACGGCGATACTCGTGGTGGTGCGGCACTGTCGATTCGCTCTGTTACTGAGAAACCGATTAAATTTGTCGGTATGGGCGAAAAAATGGATGCGTTGGAACCATTCCATCCTGAGCGTATGGCATCACGTATTTTAGGGATGGGTGATGTACTTTCACTGATCGAAAAAGCACAGGCCAACGTTGATATGGAAAAGGCAAAAGAGCTGGAAGAAAAGTTCATGACACAGAGCTTTACGTTTGATGACTTTATCGAACAACTTCAAGCTGTGAAGAAAATGGGACCACTTGATGAATTATTGAAAATGATTCCAGGTGCAAACAAGATGAAAGGCCTTGACAATGTCAAAGTCGACGAAAAGCAGATGGGACGCATTGAAGCGATTATCTATTCGATGACACCAAATGAAAAGACAAACCCGGAAATCATTTCGGCGAGCCGCAAAAAGCGTATTGCTACAGGTTCAGGGACGTCAATTCAGGAAGTGAACCGCTTATTGAAGCAGTTTGAAGAAATGAAAAAAATGATGAAACAGATGACAGGCATGGCTCAAGGTAAAGGTAAAAAGAAGATGAAAATGCCTGGTTTTGATTCATTATTTAAATAAAAAATAAGGTGTTAAGAAAAAACACTTTACAAACCATCAAGACATTGCTAATATAATATCTTGTGTGAAACTTATTCGGAGGTGCTATAAAAATGGCAGTTAAAATTCGCTTAAAACGTATGGGAGCTAAAAAATCTCCTTTCTATCGTATCGTAGTTGCAGACGCTCGTTCACCACGTGACGGCCGTCAAATCGAAACAGTAGGTACTTACAACCCACTTACAGTTCCAGCTACAGTACAAATCGATGAAGAGAAAGCTCTTAAATGGTTAACTGATGGTGCAAAACCATCTGATACTGTACGTAACCTGTTCTCAGAACAAGGTATCATGGAAAAATTCCATAACGCTAAATACAGCAAATAATTCAATGATTAATTCGGAGGTGGCATTATGCAGCAGCTGATTGAAGCAATTGTGAAACCGTTAGTCGATTATCCTGAAGACGTTCGTATTGAGACGGACGAAACTTCAAATCGAGTTGTTTATAAGCTTTTTGTTCATCCAGAGGATCGAGGGAAAGTAATAGGCAAGCAAGGACGTGTTGCGAAGGCAATTCGTACGATTGTGTACTCAGCAGCGGGCGGCCACCAGAAGAAAAAGACGTATGTCGATATATTGGATTAGTAAAAGAAGGGTGGCATTTTGCTAACCCTTCTTTTTTTGTTATGATAATGTTGTTTTCTGTTACGGTAGGAGTTTATTGCGGTGGCCATAGAAGCATTGTGCATGTGCTCCTGTCGCTCCGCTTTCGTCGCAAAGTAACATTCAAATCAAAAGGCATTTGAATGTTACTTCGCCGCCTTCACTCCAAACAACGGTGTATATAAAAGTTATGTGGTAACAAATTATTATAAAAGGTGGAATATACATGGAATGGTTTAATGTAGGACGTATTGTAAATACACATGGTATTCGTGGAGAGCTGCGAATCTTATCGACAACGGACTTTGAAGAAGAACGTTTTGCGGTAGGATCAAAACTAGCAGCATTCAAAAAAGATGATAAAAAACCGACTTGGGTAACGATCAGTTCATCAAGACGGCATAAAAACTTTATCTTGGTGACATTTGAAGGAATGGAAAACATTAATTTAGTGGAACCATTTAAAGAAGGCCTATTAAAAGTGTCGATGGATCAATTAGCGGAAGATGAGCTTGAAGATAATGAATACTATCACTTTGAAATTAAAGATTGTGAAGTGTTTTCAGAAGAGGGCGAACTGATCGGCGTTGTTACTGATATTTTAGAAACGGGCGCAAACGATGTATGGGAAGTTAAAGCGCAAAATGGTAAGAAACACTACATTCCTTACATTGAGGATATCGTAAAAGATATTGATGTCGATGAAAAGAAAATCGTTATTCACGTAATGGAAGGTTTGTTGGAATGAAGATTCACGTATTAAGTTTATTTCCTGATATGTTCACGGGTGTTTTTGGGTCATCGATTTTAAAAAAGGCTCAGGAAAAAGGTGCCGTTGAGCTAGCGGTAACCGATATCCGGGATTACAGTGAAAACAAGCACAAACAAGTGGATGATTACCCGTACGGCGGCGGAGCGGGAATGGTATTAAAGCCGGAACCGATGTTCAATGCGGTGGAAGCCATTACAGAAGGCCGCAAGCCACGTGTTATTCTCATGTGCCCACAAGGCGAGCGCTTTACGCAGAAGAAGGCAGAGGAGCTTTCAAAGGAAGAAGATTTAGTATTCCTTTGCGGGCATTATGAAGGATATGATGAGCGGATTCGGGAGTATCTAGTAACAGATGAGATTTCGATTGGCGACTTTGTTCTAACAGGAGGCGAGCTACCTGCGATGACGGTAATCGATGCGGTTGTACGTTTGTTGCCGGGTGTACTTGGTCAGGAAGATTCACATATTCAGGATTCATTTTCAACAGGATTATTAGAGCACCCTCATTATACGCGCCCATCTGACTTTAGAGGAATGAAAGTGCCGGATATATTGCTATCAGGTAATCACGCGAAAATAGATGCGTGGCGTGAGGAACAGTCATTCAAGCGTACGTTGGAGCGCAGACCGGATTTATTGGACGCTCTTGAATTAACGGACAAGCAAATGAAAATAATCGAAAAAATTAAGAATGAAATGTAAAGCAAAACTACTTGCAAGCCTAAAACAATTATGGTAAGATTCATTTTGTGCTTCAATGTAAGCACTGAATTACGGTGTTCCGCTGTGGCTTAAATTAGCGTGCATGAGCATCTGTCTAAGGAGAGAAAACAATGTCAAACATTATTACAGAGATCACTAAAGATCAATTACGTTCAGACTTACCTACATTCAAACCAGGTGACACAGTTAAGGTACACGTTAAAATCGTTGAGGGTACTCGTGAGCGTATCCAATTATTCGAAGGTGTAGTTATTAAACGTCGTGGTGGCGGAATTAGCGAAACTTTCACAGTACGTAAAATTTCTTACGGTGTTGGTGTAGAGCGTACTTTCCCAGTACACACTCCAAAAATCGCTAAGTTAGAAGTAGTACGTAAAGGTAAAGTACGTCGTGCTAAACTTTACTACCTACGTAACTTACGTGGTAAAGCTGCTCGTATTAAAGAAATTCGATAAGAACTTTTTAGAAGGGGGCTTGTATAATACAAGTCCCTTTCTTTCTTTAAGTAAAAAATGTGTATTAACATGTGATTTTGACAATAAACTATAGATAATATGATGTAATAATTTAGATTAGATTTTTGCTTGATATACATATTTCGTATACAATAAATGTGATGAGCAAGGGGGATAGCTACGTGGAAAAAACTGAAAAAGAAAAAAATGAGCTTTGGGAATGGACGAAAGCTCTACTGATTGCGTTTGCGATTGCCGCATTTATTCGTTACTTTTTATTTACACCGATTGTAGTAGACGGGGATTCAATGATGCCTACCCTTGAAAATGGAGATCGTATGATCGTCAACAAATTCAGCTATAAAATCGGCGAACCCGACCGTTTTGACATTGTCGTATTCCACGCACCTGAACAAAAGGACTATATTAAACGTGTCATCGGTGTTCCAGGGGACTTTGTAGAATATAAGGATGATCAATTATACATTAATGGTGAACCGATCGACGAACCGTATTTGGACGCTTATAAGGCCGAAATTAGCGAAGGCAACTTAACAGGTGACTTCTCGCTGAAAGATATCGATCCGTCACTGGACGTAATTCCGGAAGGCTACGTATTCGTAATGGGCGATAACCGTCGCTTCAGTAAAGACAGCCGCCATATTGGAATCGTCGAACAGAAAGAAATTATCGGCAATACGAACATCATTTTCTGGCCGTTAAACGAAATTGAAATCGTAAAGTAAAATTTATCGGATTTTCATCAATAGATGAGGATGACTTAACTAAATGTCATAGCGGTTGATTGGAATGGAGGGGGAGGCGAGTTGATTTCGCTTTCTCATTTATCAAGTCGTTGCTTCTGCGGTGGCCGCATTAAATTGCAGCCATCCTCGGCGCAAAGAATTAGTTACAAACAAGTTTGACTCTAATTCTTGCCCGCGGAAAGTGTCTGCCCTGTAATGGAAATCAACCCCATATTTGATGAAGGATCATTTATCGCAATAAATATTAAATATTGTCTAAAATGAGGGGGCAGTTTAAACTCCTCATTTTTTTGTTGAGAATAGAAGTATGTAATTTACAGGAGGTTATACATTATGACAATTCAATGGTTTCCAGGACATATGGCAAAGGCGCGCCGTCAAGTATCGGAAAGTTTAAAGCTTGTCGATATCATTTTTGAGCTTGTCGATGCGCGTTTACCATTATCTTCACGTAATCCGATGATCGATGAAGTCATTCATCAAAAACCGCGCCTGCTCGTTTTAAATAAACAAGATATGGCCGATGAGCAGGAAACACGCCGCTGGATTCAATATTTCGCCGACAGAGGCTTTAAAGCAGTAGCGATTAACTCGTTGGAAGGGAAAGGCTTACAGGCGGTTACAAAGGCCGCACAGGAGATTTTGGCGGATAAATGGGAGCGCATGAAATCAAAAGGAATGAAGCCCCGTGCCATCCGCGCAATGATTGTAGGTATTCCGAATGTCGGGAAATCAACTTTAATCAACCGTTTAGCGAAGAAAAACCTTGCGAAAACAGGAAATATGCCGGGTGTTACAAAAGCACAGCAATGGATTAAAGTCGGTAAGGAAATTGAACTTCTGGATACTCCGGGTATTTTATGGCCGAAGTTTGAAGATCAGGAAGTCGGCTATAAGCTTGCTTTGACTGGTGCGATTAAAGATACAATTATGAATATGGAAGACTTGGCTGTATACGGCTTACGTTTTTTAGAAACTCACTATCCAACACGCATGGAAGAACGCTATAAAATTTCAGCAGTATCCGAAGAACTTGTCGAAACATTTGATGCAATTGGAAAGTTGCGCCGTGTATTTGGACAAGGCGGAGAGATTGACTATGATCAAGTCTCCGTATTAGTTGTACGCGACATTCGTGAACAGAATCTTGGGAAACTCACATTTGATTTTGTTTCCGAGCAACTTGAAAAAGAGCAATTGGAAGAAGCGATTGCGCTGGAAAATGAAGAGCGCCGGAAAAAAACTGCCGCGCTAAACCGCCAGAAAAAGCAAGAAAGCAACGAATAAAGTGGAATAATAGACAGTCAAAACCTTTTTCATTTATTTGAGAAAGGTTTTTTCTTTTATAATAAGAAAAGTAGACGATATAACAAGAAGATTGATAGATTTGAGGACTTTATATGAAAACAATTAAAGAGATTACAGAAGCATTAAAAACAGCAGCACAAATCGAGCCATGGATGGATTATATAGTAAAGGATGAACGGGCAGGCGTCCAAAAAGCATGGATGCAATTTCAAAAACGCCTGGAAAAGATAGAAGCACTCCAACAAGCACATAATGAAAAACTGCAATTTGACGCAAGCTATTTACCATATGAAAATGCCTATATTGCAGGCACAGACGAAGCAGGCCGCGGACCACTCGCGGGACCTGTCGTAACCGCGGCCGTTATATTGCCGAATTATTGCCAGGAACTGATTGGCGTAAACGATTCCAAACAATTATCAAAAGAAAAACGTAATCAGTTTGCTGAACGGATTAAAAAACATGCATTATATTATTCTGTTCATTTTCAAAGTGCCGAAGAAATCGATCGCCTTAACATATATGAAGCAACACGCCAGTCAATGTTAAAAAGTATCGAAACACTTGAAGTCAAACCGAACTTCATATTGGCTGATGCGATGACACTTTCGACGTCGATTCCGCAAGCATCCATCATAAAGGGGGATGCACGCAGCCTGTCAATCGCAGCAGCATCTATTTTAGCGAAAACGGCACGTGATGACTATATGGAAAAGCTGGATTGCGAATATCCGCAATACGGTTTTGCGCAGCATGCCGGGTACGGAACAAAGCAGCACTTGGAAGCAATTGCCCAATATGGACCGACAGAACATCATCGAAAAACATTTGAACCGATTAAATCAATGCTTCAAAGAAGGGAGTAACGGCATGAACTTCTCATCGTTTAATGCAATCCAAACTAATACTTCGCAGCAAGTAACAGCAAACCAGCCATTATCGTTAAGACAGGATCAGGTATTTCACGGGACGATTAAGCAGCTCTACCCAAATCAGATGGCAGAAGTCCAAGTGGGCAATCAAAAGCTCATGGCAAAGCTGGAAGTACCTTTAAAGCTAGGCGATGCACATTTTTTTCAAGTGACAGCGACAAATCCGCAAACAGAATTAAAAGTAGTAACTGGACCGATGTCGCAATCAATGACAGCCGGCCAGCAGATGTCCCAGCTGCTTGAAACAATGAATTTGCCGAAATCGAGTGAAATGCAGCAAGTACTTTCGCATTTTATGAAAGCCCAGTTACCCCTTGCAAAAGAACAGCTCATAGCCGCGGAAAGCTGGATGAAAAACTTGCCTGCAGGAGTAGATAAGAATAATGAACTTCACGCACTGCAGCGAATGGTGGAGCTGAAAATGCCTTTTACAAATACCGTATTTCAAGCATTGACTCAAGGAATCAAAACAGATGGCATGTCGGCAAATTTAGCCAATTTGGCGCAGCTCTTGGCATCTCAATCTGGAGGGAATGAAACGATCAAATCATCGCTATTACAGCAAATTGACCAGCTGGCAAAGCCGTTGAACAATGAAACAGGCGGTATCCTCCTTGCAAGGGCGACTCAAAATTTACTGGATAATAATTCATCGATTGCATCGAAACTTCAATCGCTGACGGTATTAAAAGAAGCGGGTATTTTACCGCAAAATGCAACTTTGCAAAATTGGCAAACGGTAAATCAGCAAGGAAACCAACAGACGATGAATCCATTACAGGCTGCTGTAACACCGCTATTAAAAGGGGCGGGCCAAATGCTGCAGCAGCTCGGGCAAACGAACCCTGAACAAATAAAACCGATGTTAGAGCAAGTAAAAGCATGGATTAATAACGAAAGCTTATTAACGTCAACGCAAAAGCAGCAACTACAGCAATTACTGTCACGTTTTGAACAGATTCCGGCTTCAAAGCCAGCTGTGGAAGTATTGGTAAATCAACTACGGCAGCAACTGACAAACGCATACAGTGAAAATGTAACGACGCGATTATTTATGCAAAATGATCAAGGGCTGTCCGCGAAGGATCAATTGCTCACGTTACTGAAGCCAGAGACAAATTTACCGAATGCCGATCAGCTGTTGCGCAATTTAGTGAAAGTGACGGCTGACAGTCCGCAGCCTGTGATGCAAAGTGCGCTCACACAAGCAGAAGGTCAAGTACAGGCTGCGGTTGATAGTCGTGCGATGGAACAGGCAATAAAGACTGTCTTAAAAGGGCTTGGCGTCAGCTATGAGGCGGCGCTGGCGAATAAGGCAGGGGATATACAGGCAATTGCCCAACAAATAAAGCCGCAATTATTAGCGCTACTTCAAGATATCCAAACACCGGTTGCAATAAAGGATGCTG
This sequence comes from Solibacillus sp. NPDC093137, assembly GCF_050280445.1. Classification (NCBI taxonomy): domain Bacteria; kingdom Bacillati; phylum Bacillota; class Bacilli; order Caryophanales; family Caryophanaceae; genus Solibacillus; species Solibacillus sp. NPDC093137. The sequence goes on along the minus strand of NZ_JBNNVH010000001.1, from coordinate 1,828,576 downwards.
CTGAAATGGTGATGGCCAGACTAAATGGGATGCAGCTCAATTCAGGGGAAAACGGACATCAGCATCAGCTTGTCATGCAAGTGCCGTTGGATTTCTTCGGCAAGAAAATGGATGCCACATTGCAATGGAATGGTCGTATGAAAGAAGATGGTAAAATTGATGCCAATTTTGCCCGCATTCTATTTTATTTAAATATGGAAACCTTGCAGCAGACTGTAATCGATATGCAAGTACAAAACCGTGTCGTCACAATTAATATATATAATGATATGCCAAATTTAGATTCGTTGGCGACTTCCCTGAAAGGAACGTTAAAGGCAGGGTTGCTGGAAAAAGACTATACATTATCCGGACTGTTTATCAAACCTTTTGGAGAACAAGCAGGAAAAACTGTCACAAAACTGTCAAATCAGCAAGAAGACGAGCAAGGAGGGGTAGATATCCGCGTATGACCGAAAAAAAATATATACGAAAAGAAGCGATCGCCCTTTCCTATGATCCGCAGAAAAGCAGTGGACCGACAGTTGTCGCGAAAGGAAAAGGGAAAATTGCGGAAAATATATTAGAAAAAGCAGCAATGCATGAAGTACCTGTTTATGAAGACCCCAACTTGGTGGAACTGTTGGGCCAGCTTGATTTGAACACATCCATCCCGGAAGAACTTTACCAAGCAGTGGCCGAAGTTTTTGCCTTTATTTATCATTTGGACGAAAAGCAGAAGTTAACTTCTAAAAATAAATAACCGGTATTTTATTATTTTTATGTAGAGTATATCTTTCGGAAAATTAGAAAATATCTATACAAAGAATATTTTGACATAAAGCAAACTAAAAATTGCTTGTGTGACAAATATAGACATTGTCTGAATAATTGTATAAAATAGATTATGTTAGTAGAATAATTTCCAAATGTCCGATGGGAGGATGTATCATGAATATCCATGAGTATCAAGGGAAAGAGATATTAAGACAATACGGTGTAGCGGTTCCAAGAGGAAGTGTCGCGTTTTCACCAGACGAAGCAGTAAAAGCAGCAAAAGAGCTTGGATCAAACGTAACAGTAGTAAAAGCACAAATTCATGCAGGGGGCCGCGGTAAAGCGGGGGGCGTTAAAATTGCAAAAAACCTTGATGAAGTTCGCTCTTTCTCTAAAGAATTGTTAGGCAAAATTTTAGTAACTCACCAAACAGGTCCAGACGGTAAAGAAGTAAAACGTCTTTATATAGAAGAAGGTTCGGACATTAAAAAAGAGTATTACTTAAGTTTAGTATTAGACCGTGCAACTTCTAGTGTAGTAATGATGGGTTCTGAAGAAGGTGGTATGGATATCGAAGAGGTAGCCGAGACTAATCCGGAAAAAATCTTCAAAGAAGTGATTGACCCGGTTACAGGATTAAATGCTTTCCAGGCGCGTCGTATGGCGTTCAATATGAATATCCCTGCTAAGCTAGTAAATAAAGCAGTAGGGTTAATGCTTGGTATTTACAAAGCATTTATCGATAAAGATGCATCTACAGTAGAAATCAACCCGCTAGTTGTAACTGGTGATGATCAGGTAGTGGCGCTTGATGCAAAATTCAACTTTGATGCAAACGCTTTATATCGTCACAAAGATATCGTAGAATTACGCGATTTCGATGAAGAAGATCCAAAAGAAATTGAAGCATCTAAATATGATTTAAGTTATATTTCGTTAGACGGCAATATCGGCTGTATGGTAAATGGTGCAGGTCTTGCTATGGCGACGATGGATACGATTAGTTACTACGGCGGATCACCCGCAAACTTCCTTGACGTTGGGGGCGGTGCAACAGCTGAAAAAGTAACAGAAGCTTTTAAAATTATTTTATCAGACAAAAATGTAAAAGGAATTTTCGTTAACATTTTTGGTGGAATCATGAAGTGCGACATCATTGCAAGTGGTGTTATCACGGCTGCAAAAGAAGTCGGCTTAGAAGTTCCATTAGTAGTACGTTTAGAAGGGACTAACGTAGAGCTAGGTAAAAAGATGTTAAATGAATCTGGTTTAAACATTGTGGCAGCTGACTCAATGGCGGACGGCGCACAAAAAATCGTGAAATTAGTTGAAGCTGAAGGCGGGGTAACGGCATGAGTGTGTTCATTAATCAAGAGACAAAAGTAATCGTACAAGGGATTACTGGGGAAACAGCCCTTTTCCATACAAAACAAATGCTTGAATACGGAACGAAAATCGTTGCAGGGGTAACACCAGGTAAAGGTGGCCTTGAAATCGAAGGTGTTCCTGTATTCAATACAGTACAAGAAGCAGTCGATGCGACAGGTGCAAATGTATCTGTTATTTACGTACCGGCACCATTTGCGGCTGATGCTATTATTGAAGCAGTTGATTCGGATTTGGATATGACGATTTGTATTACTGAACATATTCCGGTACTTGATATGGTTAAAGTAAAGCGCTATATGGAAGGCAAGAAAACACGTTTAGTTGGTCCAAACTGTCCGGGTGTTATTACTGCTGATGAGTGTAAAATCGGTATTATGCCAGGCTACATTCATACAAAAGGACATGTAGGCGTAGTTTCACGTTCTGGTACATTAACTTATGAAGCGGTACACCAACTGACTCAGGCAGGTATTGGTCAAACAACGGCGGTAGGAATCGGGGGAGACCCGGTAAATGGGACAAACTTTATCGATTGCTTAAAAGCATTCAACGAAGACCCGGAAACTTATGCGGTTGTCATGATTGGTGAAATTGGTGGTACAGCGGAAGAAGAAGCTGCTGAATGGATCCAGGAAAACATGACTAAACCGGTAGTAGGCTTTATCGGTGGCCAAACAGCTCCTCCAGGAAAGCGTATGGGTCACGCAGGTGCCATTATTTCCGGCGGTAAAGGAACAGCTGCAGAGAAAATCAAAGCAATGAATGCAGCGGGTATTGAAGTAGCTCCGACGCCTTCTGTAATCGGTGAAACACTGATTAAAGTAATCCAAGAAAAAGGCTTGTACGAAGCTTGTAAAACACATTAAAATGGAAGATGTAGCGGTCGCCTCGCTACATCTTTTTCATATGTCTCCATATATTAGGTTCAATAAACGGGTTATGAGCCCGAATTCATTGGCTACACTATGTTTTACACAATGCTTACCTCACAATTAAAAACTGCGGTCATCTGAATTTCTTCTATTAAAAAGGAGTGTCGAAATGACCAACCCAATAAATGAACAATTACTGAAACTGCATTATATTCTTCCTCTCTCCTGGAAAAAAGTCCGAAATTTTATGAAAATTACAGATGATTTCGACGAAATATTGCATATTTCGCCAAAATTTTTAGCGGTCCAGCTAAATATAAAAGAAGAAAAAGCCTCACAGCTCATAAAACATTATAAAGAGCTCATACCAAGGTCGATGGCAACTTATTATGGCCAACATAATATAACGGCCATTCCCTATACGAATCCTTTATATCCGGAACGCTTAAAACAACTGTTCGATGCACCTTCTGTTATTTATGCTAAAGGTGATATTCAGTTACTGAACAGACCGAAAATGCTTGCGGTCATCGGTTCAAGGGCAGCGACTAGCTATAGCGAGGACGCGTTGAATTTCATTGTTCCCCCGCTAATTCGTGAGCAATATGTTATAGTGAGCGGTCTTGCAAAAGGAGCAGACCGACTTGCACATGAAGCAACAATCCGATATGGTGGAAAGACAGTAGGTGTTTTAGGCCATGGCTTTTTCCATAGTTATCCGCCTCAAAATAAAGAGCTAAATGCATTTATGGCACGTGAGCATTTACTTGTAACAGAATATCCACCCTATGTCGGTGTGCAAAAATGGCATTTCCCTGCACGAAATCGTATTATTAGCGGATTGAGCGAAGCGCTGGTCGTAACGGAAGCCGCACTGAAAAGCGGAACACTTATAACAACGGAGCTTGCTCTTGAACAAGGAAAAGATGTTTTTGCAGTGCCGGGAAATATTTTTAGCGAGCAGTCAAGAGGGACAAATAAATTAATAAAAGAAGGCGCAATTCCAGTGTGGGATGGCTTTCAAATCTTAGAGGAAATCCAATTGTTTTCAAAATCACGTTGAAAAAAAGTTGCAATATTAGCCAATCTGTTATACATTTTGCAACAGGAAAAGCTTTGACAAACATGGACAGCTTCATGTGAGTGAATATAAGAAAAATAACTATACCTCTATAAGGAGGACAACAGATGGCAGATTATTTAGTAATTGTTGAATCACCTGCAAAGGCGAAAACAATTGAACGATATTTAGGAAAAAAATACAAAGTAAAAGCTTCGATTGGACATGTACGTGATTTACCACGTAGTCAAATGGGAATCGATACCGAAAATAACTATGATCCAAAATATATTACGATTCGCGGTAAAGGTCCGGTACTTCAGGAACTGAAAACAGCGGCAAAAAAAGTGAAAAAGATTTATCTCGCAGCCGATCCAGACCGTGAAGGGGAAGCAATTGCCTGGCATTTAGCCACTGCTTTAAACGTTGATATTAATTCAGATTGCCGGGTCGTATTTAACGAGATTACGAAAGAAGCAATTTTAGAGAGCTTCAAGCACCCGCGTCCGATTAATATGGATTTAGTCGATGCACAGCAAGCACGTCGGATTTTAGACCGTCTAGTAGGCTACAATATTAGTCCGATCCTTTGGAAAAAGGTTAAGAAGGGCTTATCGGCAGGACGTGTACAATCTGTTTCATTGCGTTTGATTATTGACCGTGAAAATGAAATTAAAAACTTCGAGCCGGAAGAATACTGGTCGATCGAAGCAAGCTTCGAGAAAAACAAAAAGCAATTCGATGCCTTTTATTACGGAAACGGCAAAGAAAAAATTAAATTAACAAATGAACAACAAGTAAAAGATATATTAAAAGGTGTAAAAGGCTCAGAATTTGAAGTGATGAATGTTGTAAAAAAAGAACGGAAGCGCAATGCGTCTCCGGCTTTCACGACTTCTTCACTTCAACAGGAAGCTGCACGTAAGTTAAACTTCCGCGCTAAGAAGACAATGATGCTTGCACAGCAGCTTTATGAAGGTATTGAGCTAAGCAAAAAAGAGGGTGCTGTCGGATTAATTACGTATATGCGTACCGATTCAACGCGTATTTCTGATACAGCAAAAACAGAGGCTAAGTCATATATCGAAACAAAATACGGCAAAGATTTCATTGCCGGGGAGCAAAAGCAGGCGAAAGCGAAGGCAAATGCACAAGATGCCCATGAAGCGATTCGCCCAACGAGTGCAATGCGTACACCAGAGGAGCTCAAAGCTATTTTAAGCCGTGACCAGCTGCGATTGTATCGTTTAATTTGGGAGCGCTTTATCGCAAGTCAAATGGCACCAGCTGTACTTGATACCGTGACAGTTGATTTGCAAAACAATGATGTATTATTCCGTGCGAATGGTTCTCAAGTGAAATTTGCCGGGTTTATGAAGCTTTATATTGAAGGCACAGACGATCAGGAAGAAGAAACAAATAAGCTTTTACCTGAAATGGAAATCGGAGATAAAGTAAAGTCGCTTGAAATCGAACCGAAGCAGCACTTCACTCAGCCACCTCCTCGCTATTCAGAAGCGCGTCTAGTAAAGACATTGGAAGAGTTAGGCATAGGCCGTCCATCGACATATGCCCCAACACTGGATACTATCCAAAAGCGCGGTTATGTGCAGCTAGATGCGAAACGCTTTGTGCCGACTGAACTTGGAGAAATCGTTCATCAGGCAACATTGGAATTTTTCCCGGAAATCATCAACATTGAATTTACCGCACAGATGGAGCACAATCTTGATGAAATTGAAGAAGGCATTACACAATGGGTAAATGTCATCGATGAATTTTACAAAGACTTTGAACCACGGGTGAAATATGCGGATGAAGTAATGGAAAAAATCGAAATTAAAGATGAGCCAGCTGGAGAAGACTGCGAAAAATGCGGTGCGCCAATGGTATTCAAGCTTGGACGTTACGGTAAATTTATGGCTTGTTCAAACTTCCCGGATTGCCGCAACACAAAAGCGATTGTAAAACCGATCGATGTTAAATGTCCTTCATGTGAGACAGGTGAAATTGTTGAGCGTAAATCCAAAACAAAGCGCATTTTTTACGGATGCAATCAGTATCCGGAATGTGACTTCGTATCATGGGATAAGCCGATTAGTAGACCTTGTCCGAAATGTAGTGCATTATTAGTGGAGAAGAAATTGAAAAAAGGTGTTCAAATTCAGTGTACAAACAGTGAATGTGATTATGAAGAAACACCGTCACAATAAAATGAAGAGGTAACAAAAATGACACAACAAGTAGTAAATGTAATTGGTGCAGGTTTAGCCGGTTCAGAAGCAGCTTGGCAAATTGCGAAGCGCGGTGTGAACGTACGTTTATATGAAATGCGCCCAGTAAAGCAAACACCAGCACATCATACAGATAAATTCGCTGAGCTAGTATGCTCAAACTCTTTACGTGCAAACGGACTGACAAATGCTGTTGGTGTAATTAAAGAAGAAATGCGTAAATTGGACTCTGTTATTATTGCAGCTGCAGACAATAGCTCTGTACCTGCAGGCGGTGCTTTAGCAGTAGACCGTCATGAATTTGCTGGTATCGTAACAGAAAAAGTGAAAAACCACCCATTAATCGAGGTAATCAATGAAGAGGTAACTGAAATTCCGGAAGGCATTACAGTAATCGCAACAGGTCCATTAACTTCTGAAGCGTTGGCAAAACAAATTCAGGGCCTTACAGGAGAAGACTATTTGTACTTCTATGATGCGGCAGCGCCGATCATTGAAAAAGATTCAATCAATATGGATAAAGTATACTTGAAATCACGTTATGACAAAGGTGAAGCGGCATATTTGAACTGTCCGATGACAAAAGAAGAATTCAATGCTTTCCGTGAAGCACTTATAACAGCGGAATGTGCACCTTTAAAAGAATTCGAAAAAGAAAAGTATTTCGAAGGGTGTATGCCAATTGAAGTAATGGCAGCACGCGGCGAAAAGACAATGACATTTGGACCGATGAAGCCGGTTGGTCTGGAAGATCCGAAAACGGATAAACGTCCATATGCTGTTGTTCAGTTACGACAAGATGATGCAGCGGGAACACTTTATAATTTAGTAGGTTTCCAAACACATTTAAAATGGCCCGAACAAAAGCGTGTATTCTCGATGATTCCTGGCTTAGAGAACTTGGAAATTGTACGCTACGGCGTAATGCACCGTAATACATTTATCAATTCACCAAAAGTGCTGACACAGACATATCAGTTGAAAGCACGTCCGAACCTTTTCTTCGCAGGTCAAATGACAGGTGTTGAAGGTTATGTAGAATCAGCCGGAAGTGGTCTGATTGCTGGGATTAATGCAGCACGTATGGCTTTAGGTCAAGAATTGCTTTACTTCCCGCATGAAACAGCATTAGGTGCAATGGCTCGATACATTACACATACAGATGCGAAAAATTTCCAGCCGATGAACGTGAATTTCGGGATTTTCCCTGAACTTGGCGAGCGCGTCAAATCAAAGCCGGAGCGTGCTGAACGCCATGCTAACCGTGCATTAGAATCAATTCAGAATTTTATTAATAATCAGGCAATTTAATTGCGGAAAGCCCTTAAAGACTGTTATACTTTAGGGGCTTTTAATTTTGCGGTGATTATTGTTGTAAATGGCTATAAAAATAAGTATTACTTGACATGATATTGCGAAATTTGTCGAATAATACAAAGAAGTTGAATAACTCCAGCAAATTTTACTTGAAAAGTATTCACAATAGGTATAGTGTCAATATGTGTGTTTTTTTAGTAGGAAAATAAAAATATTTATTCATACAACATCATTTCTCTTTTGTAATAACAGGGGGTATACACGATGGATGAAAACTTGCAAAGTCAGCTTGACCAATTTATTCGCTACGTGCAACTAGAAAAGAACTTTTCCCTACATACTGTCCGCGAATATACTTCTGATTTAGAAGAATTTTTTGCATTTTTGCATGCTGAAGGTATACAAAAAATTACAGAAGTTGAGTATATCCATGCACGTCTATATGTAACAAAGCTTTATGATGAACAAAAAGCAAGGACTTCAATTTCCAGGAAAATCTCATCGATCCGTTCTTTTTTCCGTTTTTTAAATCGAGAACAGAATATTGATGATGCTCCGTTTCGTTCACTTTATCATCCGAAAAAGGAAGAGCGATTACCGAGCTTTTTTTATGAAGAAGAATTGAAGGAACTATTCGAGAAAAATGAAGGCGATGAGCCGATTCAAATTCGTAATATGGCACTGTTGGAACTTCTTTATGCGACTGGAATGCGTGTAAGCGAGTGTGTCAGTCTTGAACTGACAGATATCGATTTTCATTACAATATCGTCCGTGTAATGGGGAAAGGCCGAAAAGAGCGGATTATTCCGTTCGGTCAATATGCGCATGATGCACTTATACGTTATATAGATCGAGTACGGCCGACATTAATGAAGAAGGAAAATCATCAGAAAGTTTTTGTCAATATGCGCGGTGGCGAACTTACTACCCGTGGTGTGCGTTATATATTAAGTGAGATGATTGAAAATGCCAGTATGCATACGAAAATTTATCCACATATGTTGCGACACACATTTGCTACGCATTTATTGAATAATGGGGCAGATATGCGTACAGTCCAGGAACTACTTGGGCACGCTAATTTATCTTCAACTCAAATTTATACTCATGTAACGAAGGAAGCTTTAAGAAAGACATATATGAATAGTCATCCGCGAGCATAGTTAAGGAGGAAATAAAGAATGGGTCAAATTCATGCGACAACGATTTTCGCTATTCACCACAACGGTGAATGTGCAATGGCCGGGGATGGTCAAGTAACATTGGGAAATGCAGTTGTAATGAAGCATACGGCACGTAAGGTCAGACGTCTGTTTAATGGGAAAGTACTGGCAGGTTTCGCAGGTTCTGTTGCGGATGCTTTTACATTATTCGAAATGTTTGAGGCAAAACTGAATGAATATAATGGTAACCTGCAAAGGGCTGCAGTAGAAGTAGCAAAGCAATGGCGTGGGGATAAAATGCTCCGTCAATTGGAAGCGATGCTGCTTGTAATGGATAAATCAACATTGCTTCTTGTCTCAGGGACAGGTGAAGTAATTGAGCCGGATGATGGCATTTTAGCAATTGGTTCAGGTGGGAACTATGCATTATCAGCTGGCAGAGCATTAAAAAAACATGCGGGCGATCATTTATCGGCAAAAGAAATTGCAGAGGCTGCGCTGACGACCGCTGCGGATATTTGTGTGTTTACAAACCATAATATTATCTTGGAGGTATTATAATGACTTCGATCAATTTAACACCAAGACAAATTACGGAACAATTAAACCGTCATATTGTTGGTCAGGAAACAGCAAAACGTGCAGTTGCAGTTGCGCTGCGTAACCGGTACCGTCGCTCTTTATTAAGCGAAGAATTAAAAACAGAAGTAATTCCGAAAAATATTTTAATGATTGGACCTACTGGTGTAGGTAAAACAGAAATTGCACGCAGAATTGCAAAACTGACAAATGCTCCGTTTATTAAAGTGGAAGCGACAAAGTTCACGGAAGTTGGTTATGTTGGGCGTGATGTCGAGTCAATGGTGCGCGATTTGGTAGAAGCTTCTCGTCGCCTTGTGAAAGACGAAATGTTCGAAAGAGTAAAGGATCAGGCAGAGCGCAATGCAAATGATGTACTTGTTAAATTACTTGTACCTTCAAAAGTAAGAGAAAAGCTTACGCAAAATCCTTTTGAAATGCTATTCGGTCAAAAAGAGTCGTCTCAAGAAGAAACTGCTAACCAGGATGAACCGGAAATTCGTACACGACGCGCGCAAATTGCCCAAGATTTAAAAGACGGAAAATTAGAAGAGCAATGGGTAACAATAGAAGTAACCGAAAATACTCCATCTCTTTTTGATGCAATGCCAGGTATGAATATGGATAATGCAAACGGTATGCAAGATATGCTTTCTAATTTAATGCCGAAAAAGACGAAAAAACGCAAAGTCCAAGTAAAGGATGCGCGTCGTTTATTAACGCAAGAAGAAGCAAATAAGCTGATCGATACAGATGCGTTGTCTAGTGAAGCAATTCAACGGGCAGAGCAGGCCGGCATTATTTTTATTGATGAAATCGATAAAATTGCAAGCAAAGGTTCTTCATCGGCAGAAGTTTCCCGCGAAGGCGTTCAGCGTGACATATTACCGATTGTGGAAGGATCCACAGTTACGACAAAATACGGCACTGTTAAAACTGACTATATGCTCTTTATTGCAGCAGGTGCTTTCCATATATCAAAACCGAGCGATCTTATTCCTGAATTGCAAGGGCGATTCCCGATTCGTGTTGAACTTGAAAAATTGACGAAGGATGACTTTGTTCGTATTTTGAAAGAACCAGATCAATCGTTAATATTGCAATATAAAGCATTGCTTGAAACAGAAGGTGTTACGCTGAACTTTACGGACGAAGCGATTGAACGCATAGCGGAAATTGCAACAGAAGTAAATCAGGAGACGGATAACATCGGTGCACGCCGACTGCACACAATTTTAGAACGATTGCTTGAGGAGCTTTCCTATGAAGCATCGGAAATTGCGCCGGCACATATCGACATTACACCGAACTATGTCGATCAAAAATTGGCGAATATAGTAAAAAACAAAGATTTATCGCAATTTATTCTTTAAGTACAAGTTGAATTAGTATCTTTAAATTGTAAAAACCTTTAGAATATTAAGTGAATTAAAACGTTCCGTAGGAGGAAACAGAAATGAATTTATTAACAAAAACACGAAAAATCAATGCAATGTTACAAGCATCTGCTGGTAAACCAGTTAACTTTAAAGAGATGGCTAATACTTTAGGTGATATTATCGAAAGTAACGTATTTATCGTAAGCCGTAAAGGTAAATTGCTTGGCATTTCAATTCACCAACAAATCGAGAATGAGCGTATTAAGAAAATGTTCGAAGAGCGCCAATTCCCTGAAGAATATACACAAAACTTATTCAATATTACAGAAACATCTTCAAACTTAGATGTTAACAATGAGCACACTGCATTCCCAGTGGAAAATAAAGACCTGTTTGCATCTGGTTTAACTACTATTGTACCGATTATCGGTGGCGGTGAGCGCTTAGGTACATTAATGTTAGCGCGTATTAGTGATCAGTTTGAAGATGATGATCTTATTTTAGCTGAATATGGTGCTACAGTAGTAGGTATGGAAATTTTACGTGAAAAATCTGAAGAGATTGAAGAAGAAGCACGTTCTAAAGCAGTAGTTCAAATGGCGATTAATTCATTATCTTATTCTGAGCTTGAAGCAATCGAGCATATCTTCGAAGAATTAGATGGCAATGAAGGTTTACTAGTTGCTTCGAAAATTGCTGACCGTGTTGGTATTACACGTTCGGTTATCGTAAACGCATTACGTAAACTGGAGTCTGCTGGTGTAATTGAATCACGTTCATTAGGTATGAAAGGAACATATATTAAAGTATTAAACGATAAGTTCCTGAACGCTTTAGCAGAAATTAAAATGAAATAAATCATATTCATGCACAGCAAGGAGGATTTTTCTCCTTGCTGTTTTTTTATTTTTTTTTAAGGAAACGAAGAAAATTGTCGAATAAAAATACTCTAAACGAGAAATTTTTTTTAATTAATTGTATAATTAGGTATATCGTCGTTGTCGCCTAAAATAAATAAATATCTTTTATACCTAAATGGTGATAAAATTTGTATGACAAACGATTTGTTACAAAATTATGAAATGTAATTATATAAATACTAATACAAAGGGATTTAATGTATGATGTTTAAGGAAATAAATAGTATTTCAGTAAACTAAAAATATTGAGGTTAAGATTTATATATTAAATTTCTGTTAGATAAAGTATATATATAGGTCTTAATAGTCTTATGAAATTTAATGTCGAAAAATATTTGGACTAATATATTGATAACTGTTAATTTTTACAAGTAAAAATAGCCCTTTTTGACTATTCGAAAGGGTCAAAAGTCGATAGACACTAAGGTTTAATCTAATTACAATTGTATTATTAAGTTTTTGTGCGCAAATTTTAGCGAAATATGAATGAGGTGAGAATTTTGGATTTATTTGGCGGGACAATAAGTAGCCTGGAAAAGGGACTTTCCTATGCAACTTTGAAAAATAAAGCAATTACACAAAACATAGCGAATGTTGATACACCGAATTATAAAACTAAAGAAGTTAGCTTCAAAGACGTATTAAATGATGCAAAGCAAGCAACGATTCCTGCGTATCGCACAGATGCGAGGCATTATGATTTTGAAATTAATATTGGGAGCAGCGGTGTGTATTCGAATGAAAACTTCCGCAGCAGAGCAAATGGAAATGCTGTAAATATGGATGCTGAACAAGCAAAGCTGGCTGAAAATACAATTTATTATAATGCGCTTATAGATCGTGTCAGCAGTAAATTTTCAACATTGAATAATGTTGTAAAAGGAGGAAGATAGTAATGTCCATTTTTCATAGCATGAATACGACAGCTTCTGCATTAACGTCACAGCGATTACGAATGGATGTAATTTCCTCTAACATTGCCAATGTCGATACAACGCGAGCGAAGCAGGTAAATGGTGAATGGGAGCCATACCGAAAAAAATCTGTCACATTAAAAGAGCAGCAAGGTCAATTTTCCAACTTTTTAAATATGGCGATTGGAAAATCGGAAAAAGACGGTGTTGGTAACGGTGTTAAAGTAAGTTCTATTAAAGAAGATACAGAAACCCCTTTTAAATTAGTTTATGATCCATCACATCCAGATGCGAATGCAGAAGGATATGTTCAAATGTCGAATGTTGACGTATTAAAGGAAATGGTTGATCTCATTTCAGCAAGCCGCTCTTATGAAGCGAATATTACTGCTTTTAATGCAAACAAGAACATGTTAACAAAAGCATTAGAAATCGGGAAGGGATGATATTTAAATGGCGATTAATCCAATAACATTCATGTCCCCTGCACAATCTGTGAATGAAGTAAATGTTCAGAATCAACTGACTCCTGCAAATGCGCAACAGCAATTTGCAGACACATTAAAAGAAGCGATTGCAAGTGTCAATGAACATCAAAAAACATCAGATACAATGACACAAAAATTAATTAACGGTGGAGATGTTGATTTATTTGAAGTGATGATTGCTGCTCAAAAAGCAAGTGTTACTTTAAACACAACAATTGAAGTTCGTAATAAAGCTGTGGAAGCTTATCAAGAAATTATGCGTATGAGTGTGTAATGATTTGAAAAACGACTGAATAATTGTTGGGCATTCACTTTAAGCGGAGGATTCATAATGAATGAACGACTTACAAAAATTAAAAGCGACTCAACCGGTTTCTGGAAAAGTCGCACTAAAAACCAAAAAGGTGCATTAATCGGTGCGTTTGCTGCTGTCATTGCAATTGCAGCGGTAATTACGTATTTCTCAACGCGTACGACAATGGCTCCGTTATTTCCGGAAATGTCACAAGCTGAAGTAGGGAGAATTACGGAAGTGCTTACTTCCCAAGGTGTAAAATACGAAGTGGCAAACGGCGGGACAGTAATATTAGTGCCGGAAAATCAAGTACAGGACTTACAAGTGTCATTAGCAGCCCAGGGTTATCCTGATTCTGGGGAAATTGACACGTCTTTTTTTACTTCTAACGCAGGCTTTGGGATGACCGACAATGAATTTAACGTAATTAAGCAAGCGACGATCGAAACGGATCTGGCGAATTTAGTTCGTAAGTTTGAAGGAGTCAAAGATGCGAGTGTCATGATTACTTTACCTGAAGAAGGTGTCTTTCTTAAAGATGCCAAAGGTGAAGCACAGGCTGCAATTGTGTTGGATACAGCACCTGGACACAAATTCTCGGACGATCAAATTAAAGGATTATTTAATTTAGTATCGATGAGTATTCCGAATTTACCTAAAGAAAATATCACGATCATGAATCAGTATTCTGAGTATTATGATCTCGCTTCAGCGGAAAGCGGTGGCGGCGGAATCGATTCAGTTACTGGACAAATGGAAGTGAAGAAAACGATTGAGCGTGATTTGCAGCGTCAAGTGCAGCAAATGCTAGGTACGTTAATCGGTCAGGATAAAGTCGTAGTAAATGTATCGGCTGATATTGACTTTAAAAAAGAAAATCGCGAAGAAAATTTAATCCGACCTGTTGATGAGGAAAATATGGAGGGTATCGAAATAAGTGCCCAACGTATTACAGAAACATACACAGGCGGTGCTGCAGGAGCTGCAGAAGGTACTACTGAAGCCGGAAGTGTAACTGATAACTTTGTAGATTATGTAGAAGGAACAAACGGTGATGGCGATTATGAACGAGTAGAAGAGACGATTAACAATGATGTTAACCGTATCCGCCGTGAAATCCAGGAAAGTCCTTACAAAATTCGTAATTTAGGTATTCAAGTAATGGTAGATCCTCCAAATGCAGAAGAAGGGTTCGATCAAGGTGTTCGTACCGATATTGAACAAATTTTATCGACAATTGTCCGTACATCGATTGATCAAGAAGCTGCCGGTAACCTGACAGACGAAGATATTGCAAATCGTATTGTCGTGTCTGTACAGCAATTCCAAGGAAATGATACAGCGGAAGATCAGCCGCAATCGGTAATTCCTTGGTGGGTATGGGTAATTGGCGGTATATTAGTTGTTGCAATTATATTACTTGTCATTAATGTTCTTCGTGCACGCCGACGTAAGCAAGATGAAGAAGAGCTGGAAATTTTAGAACAGCAACAGCAGTTAATTGAAATAGAAGATATTTCCGAAGAAAAAGAAACTGAAGCGACTGTACGCCGTAAGCAATTAGAAAAAATGGCCAAAGATAAGCCGGAAGATTTTGCGAAATTATTGCGTAGCTGGATTGCTGAAGACTAATAGGAGGTTCCGCTGTGTCCAAGAAAGATAAAGACCTATCAGGAAAGCAAAAGGCTGCTTTACTGTTAATTTCTCTAGGACCGGAAGTTTCGGCTTCTGTATATAAGCATTTAAGTGAAGAGGAAATTGAACGTCTGACACTGGAAATTTCGAGTGTGAAAAGGGTGGAATCGACAGTCAAAGAAGAAATTATAGAAGAATTTCATCAGATTGCACTCGCGCAGGACTATATTACGCAAGGCGGTATAGGTTATGCGAAGACGGTACTGGAAAAAGCATTAGGTGCTGAACAGGCACAGGCGATATTAAATCGTTTAACCTCTTCCTTACAAGTAAGACCATTTGATTTTGCTAGAAAAGCAGATCCGGCACAAATTTTCAACTTTATCCAAAATGAACATCCTCAAACAATTGCTCTTATTCTATCTTATTTAGAACCAGGGCAAGCAGGGGTTATTCTATCTTCGTTACCACAGGAAGTACAAGCGGATATTGCGAAGCGTATTGCAATTATGGAATCGACGTCTCCGGAAGTCATTAGCGAAATTGAGTCCGTATTAGAGCGAAAACTATCATCTACTGTGACACAGGACTACACAGAAACGGGCGGTGTAGATGCGGTCGTGGAAGTATTGAATGGTGTGGACCGACAAACTGAGAAAACGATTCTGGATGCACTTGAAATTCAAGATCCTGAACTTGCCGAAGAAATTAAAAAGCGCATGTTTGTGTTTGAAGATATCGTTACACTCGATAATCGTTCAATCCAGCGTGTTATTCGTGACTGTGAAAACGAAGACTTATTATTATCGATGAAAGTCTCTTCAGAAGAGGTAAAAGAAATTATTTTCCGCAATATGTCACAACGTATGGCGGATACATTCCGAGAAGAAATGGATATTATGGGTCCTGTGCGCTTACGTGATGTAGAAGAAGCGCAGTCTCGAATTGTAGCAGTTATCCGACGTTTAGAAGATGCAGGTGAAATTATTATCGCACGTGGCGGAGGAGATGATGTAATTGTCTAAAATCATCCGTTCAACAAATGCACAGCAACCCGAAGAGTCATCAATTGTAGAAATTAAACTTCAAAATTTCTTCGAGCCGATTCATTATGGGAAAACGGACGATGAACGTACAGAGGAATTGTCACAACAAAAATCAATAGATATTGAAGCTGAACGTCAGCAAATGCGGGAACAGGCAAATTATGAAATCGAACAGCAAAAAGCCCAATTCGAGCAATATCGAACAGAGCAGCTTGCGGCAATTGAAGCGTTAAAGCAATCATGGGAAGAAGAAAAAATCATTCTTCAACAGGAAGCTTATGACGGTGGTTTTGCACAAGGGTATGAGGATGGCGTACAAAAGGCAAATGCAGCGATGCAGCAGTCATTACAAGCGGCAAATGAGACGATGTCAAATGCGCAGAAAAATGCAGCATCTTATATTGAGTCCCAGGAGGCAGTCCTTTTGGATCTTGCATTAACAGCTGCAGAACGCATCATTCATACAGCACTTGACCGTGACGATGAAATATTTGTCTCAATTGTACGACGGGGTTTAAAAGAAGCACGGGAAATGAAAGAAATTAAATTATATGTTTCACCGAAATATCATCCGATTGTGACAGAACAGTTAAAAGAATTAGCGGAAATGTTCCCGGTAAATGTTCCATTTATGGTATTTGTCAATGAAGATTTACTAGATTCGGAAAGTTATATCGAGACAAATCATGGCCGCATCGTTGTTTCAATTGACGAACAATTGCAGGAGCTCCGCAGACAGTTATACGAACTAATCGAAAGTAAGGAATGATAAGGATGAAAATGGCTCAATTAGTTGAACAAATTCCTAATCTTAATACATTTAAAAAGTATGGTAGAGTGACGAGAGTTGTCGGCTTGATGATTGAGTCCCAAGGTCCTGAAAGTTCCATCGGGGACGTATGTAAAATCCATATCCAAACATCGAAAAACGGTCCGCAAGTTATGCTGGCAGAAGTCGTAGGGTTTAAAGATGAAATCGTGATTTTAATGCCATACTCTTCGTTGAAGGAAATTTCGATCGGCTGTCTTGTAGAGGGGACAGGTTCACCGCTGGAAGTGAAAGTTGGCCCTGAACTGATTGGGAAAGTACTTGACGCAATGGGCAACCCGTTTGATGGGCAACCATTGCCAAAAGGATTAACGACAGTCCCCACGGAAAAAGAGCCGCCAAATCCTTTAAATCGCCCGCCGATTAACGAACAGTTAGAGGTCGGAGTAAAGGCGATTGACGGAATGCTTACAGTTGGCAGTGGCCAGCGTGTCGGTATATTTGCAGGATCGGGCGTCGGTAAAAGTACATTGCTTGGTATGATTGCCCGAAACACGGAAGCGGA
Source organism: Solibacillus sp. NPDC093137 (assembly GCF_050280445.1). Classification (NCBI taxonomy): domain Bacteria; kingdom Bacillati; phylum Bacillota; class Bacilli; order Caryophanales; family Caryophanaceae; genus Solibacillus; species Solibacillus sp. NPDC093137. Next base: position 1,811,194 of record NZ_JBNNVH010000001.1, on the reverse strand, counting down.
TATTAATGTTATTGCTCTTGTAGGGGAACGTGGACGTGAAGTACGGGAGTTTATCGAACGGGATTTAGGTCCGGAAGGTTTACAACGATCGGTTGTCGTAGCGGCTACTAGTGATCAGCCTGCATTAATGCGAATTAAAGCGGCATTTACCGCAACAGCCATTGCAGAATATTTCAGGGACCGCGGGAAGAACGTTATGTTAATGATGGATTCCGTAACCCGGGTTGCGATGGCACAGCGTGAAATTGGACTGGCAATCGGTGAACCGCCTGCGACAAGAGGTTACACACCATCCGTTTTTGCAATATTACCAACATTGTTAGAACGGTCAGGTACGAATATAAATGGGACCATTACCGCATTTTATACAGTGCTTGTAGACGGTGACGATATGAACGAACCAATTGCAGATGCGGTACGGGGGATTTTGGACGGGCATATTGTACTGGACCGGAATCTTGCCAACAAAGGACAGTATCCGGCGATTAATGTATTAAAAAGCGTAAGTCGTTTGATGAACCATATTGCACAGCCTGAGCATGTTCGTGCAGCAAGCCGTTTGCGGGAATTATACTACAGCTATTCAAAATCAGAGGACCTGATCAATATCGGGGCATATAAACGCGGGACATCGAAGGAAATTGATGAGGCGATTATGTATGAGCCGCTCATTACAGAATTTTTAAAGCAAGGATATAAAGATAAAATTTCAATCAAACAAACTGTCAATGAAATTATCGCTTTATCGAATGGTGGTGCCCGTTAATTATGAAATACAATTATCGTTTTGAAAAAATTCTTGTTGTTAAAGATCAGGAAAAAACGGAATCGGAACTGGCTTATAAAGAATCGGTGCAAGTGTTTGAGGAAATTGCTACAAAGCTGTATGACCTGTTAAAGAAAAAAGAAGATTTAATCGAGTATCAGCAGGAACGGTTAAAAATTGGGTCTTCCATCGATGAAATCAACCATTATTCGAAATTTATCGATAGTATGGAAAAAACAATTGAGGATGCACAGCAAAAAGTAATGCAGGCGCGTGCAAAAATGAATTGGCATGAGCAAAAGTTATTGGAAAAAAGTTTGGAAGTACGTAAATATGAAAAAATGCGTGAAAGAGATCATGAAAGATTCATAGAAGATCAACTTCATATAGAAGCAATACAGCTGGATGAGCTTTCAACAATTGCGTATTACAAGAAGGAAATCAGGTGATTCCGTGGCAAAAAAAATAAAAAATACGATGGAACAAGTGGAAGAAATGGAATTGGAAAGCCAATCTCCAGGTTTTTTCAAAAAGTTTTTCTACCTATTTTTAATCCCGTTCATGTTTCTCATCGCAATTTTATTGATTATTACATCTATGACGGAATATAACGTGTTTAAAATGGCGGATGAGGCAATTGAAAAAATCCCGTTTATCAGCTCGGATGAAAAAGAGGAAGTAGTAGAAAATAGCTCATTAAATGAACAAAAGGTAGTGGAGCTGCAAGCGGAAATTCAGGAAAAGGAAGCGCAAATTTCCCAGCTGCAATCACAAATTGACGCATCAGCGACTGAAAAGGAAGAGCTTTTAATTGAGCAGGAACGATTGCTGTTTGAAATTGAAAAATTGCAGCGCAATCAGGAAGAGACGAAAAAAGAGTTTAAAGAAATTCTGTCTACTTTCGAAAAAATGTCTGCAAGAAAAGCAGCACCTATATTAGTTGAAATGAGTGACACGGAAAGCGTACGTATTATGTCGGAGATGAAACCCGATACATTATCAGCTATTTTCGCAAAAATGGCGCCGGCAGATGCTGCCCGCTATACAGAGCTTTTATCACAGCAATAGTCCTTGAATGGAGGGAGGTGTAGTAAATGAATATAGCAATGTTACAAACAGTAAAAATACCGAAGCAAGACTTCCAGCCAAACACAGTAAAAACGCCAAAGCCAGATTCAAAAGCATTTGGAAGTGTGTACAATTCGATGATTTCCAAGTCGCCTGCTCCAACTGCTAAGCAAGCAGAAGTATTAGAACCGACGCTTGCTGAAAGTATTTCTGAAATTTTAGAAGAGGACTCACTGGAAAGTTTACTCGAACAATTAGGTGTGAAAATGGATGAGTCGGGGCTATTTGCACTAGTAGGTGAAGAAAGTACACCGGTTGCGCTAGACGAACTAATGACTTTAGATAACTTGACGGAACTTTTAGGCATGACAAAAGAAGAGTTGAGTCAAATTATTGAACAGTTATTAGGGGACACAAAGCAGGAAATTACGGATGTTTGGTCTCTAATAGAGCAGGCACCGCATATTTTAAATGAAGTAATGGCAGCTGTACAGAAGCCTGAGCAAAACAATGTGCAACCAAAAGAATTGCAGCAAATTGTCCAGCTGTTAAAGTTAGCTCAACTAGCCGGAAGTAAAGTTGATACGGTCTATCAACAGGAAGTTCAATTAGCCAGTTTAAAAGATGCATTGCTGACCTTGGCAAATGAAGCTCAGAAATTAGCAGGAACAGAGCAGAGTACTCAGAGTACTTCAAAAACTACGACTTTCCAACAAGTAATACAGCAAGGTCAACAGACGACCGTTAAAGTTGAAACGGATACACAAACAGCAGGTCATTTACAGCAGCAAGTGACACATACAAAAACAGTGACTGTTACATTACCCGCTGAAAAGCCGGCACAGTCGGATGCATTAATAAAAGAAATTCAAAACTTGATCAATCGCAGCCAGCTTTCAGGACAGCCAGGTAATATGAAATTATTCCTGAAACTGTTTCCGGAAAACCTCGGTCAAATACGAATTGAATTAGTTCAAAAAGATGGGGTAATGACTGCCCGATTATTGGCAACGACAGCAATGGGGAAAGAGTTACTGGAAAATAACATTAACCAGTTAAAAGCCGGTTTCGTCTCTCAAAATATTCAAATGGAACGAATCGATGTTGCACAGTCTTTACAGGATGCAGATCGAAATGCGCGTGATCAAAATTTCTTTAATAACTTCTTCCGTCAAAAAGATGGAGAAAAAAAACAGGACAATAACGAAGATACGCTAGAAGAAGAAAATATTTCGTTTAAAGATCTATTAAGTGAGGAGGTAGAGTAAGTGGCAAACACAATTTCAAATGATTATTTTTTACAGGCGAATAATGCCAATTTCAAAGTAACAGATAAACAAGATAACGGGGCGCTTGGAAAAGATGCGTTTTTAAAAATATTAATTACCCAATTGCAAAACCAGGATCCGACAAGCCCGATGGATGATAAGGAATTCATTTCACAAATGGCACAATTTTCTTCACTTGAGCAAATGCAAAATATGACAAAGGCGATGGAAAATTTACTTGAATCACAGAACCAATCACAGTTAATGAACTATTCAACATTTGTCGGCAAAGAAGTGAAATGGCATGAAATTACAGACAAAGTGGACGCGGACAACAAGCCGATCTACAACGAAGGAACAGGCGCTATTAAGGAATTAAAATTTGTTGATGGTGAGGCCGTGTTTGTACTGGCTGACGGCAAGGAAATTAAACCAGGCAATATTTCATCGATTCTTGGTAGTACGAGTGCAACAGAGCCGACAGTTCCAGCAGGAAATCCATTAGCAGAAGCGAGCCAGCTGATCGGACAGACGGTTCAATATACAAATGGTGACCAAGTCGTTGAGGCAATTATTGAAGCGATTAAAACAAATAATGTGAATATCGAATACATTTTAAATGATGGTTCTCGTTTAACGAAAGACCAATTTACAGTGAGTTCTCAAACAACCCAAAATGAAAATGTAACAGAATAAGAGGTGGGGCTGATGAACAGAGTCAATATTCAACATATCCCTTACCATCCACCGATAAAGCCGATGGTAAAGCAAAGTACTGAGCAAGTTTCAAAGCAGTCCTTTATGGACCATTTAAAACAGGCGACCGGTGATGAATTAAAAATAAGCAAGCATGCTTCAGAACGGTTGAATGAACGAAATATTTCTATAACAGATCGTGAATGGCAGCAAATCTCCAAAAAAGTATTTGAGGCAAAAGATAAAGGTGTGAAGCAGCCGTTAGTCCTGTTAGATCAGGCAGCCTTAATTGTAAGTGCAAAAAATGCGACGGTTATTACGGCGTTGGATCGTAATGAAGCAAAACAGCAACTATTTACCAATATTGATGGAACAATTCTTATATAGGCCGGACCTTCAGAAGTAAGGAAGCCTACAGTCGTTGAATGATGGATACGACTGAACTAAAAAACAGATTTGAAAAACGAAGGGAGAACGACATTTCATGTTACGTTCAATGTATTCAGGGATTTCAGGTTTAAAAAACTTTCAGACAAAATTAGACGTGATTGGGAATAATATTTCAAATGTTAATACGTACGGCTACAAGAAAGAACGTACTATTTTTAAAGATTTAATTTCACAAACACAGGCAGGAGCATCTGCACCTTCAGCAACTCGCGGTGGTGTAAACACGATTCAGGTTGGATTAGGATCGCAACTTGCTGCTATCGATACTATTCACAATGCAGGGTCTATGCAAACGACTGGTCGTACTTTGGATTTAGCAATTTCAGGTGATGGATTCTTTATGGTTGCTGATGGTACGGCACCAGATGCTGAGGGTATTATTCAAGAAGTGGGCGAGGATGCTTTTTCTAATGTTCTATACACGCGTGCCGGCAATTTCTACATGGATCGCAATGGTTATTTGGTAAATGGAGATGGGAAATATTTAGTCGGTGTTCGAGCAGATGACTATTCAGTGATGGAAGGAGACGCTGGAGTTCCTTTTGATGGTGATGACCGTCCAAATGTATCGGGAGATCTAGGAGAGAATTTAGATGTAGACGGTGCACTTACTCCGGCAGATGGTGAGTTAGGTACTATCCGTATTCCTACAACAGCTCAAAGTATGAGCATTGGTCAAGATGGTTCTGTAAGTTATGTCGACTATAAAGGAGACTTAATGTATGCAGGGCAATTACTAATGGCGAAATTTGCTAATGCGTCTGGTTTAGAAAAAACAGGTTCAAACTATTTCCGTGATACAGCCAACTCGGGGGATCGTTATGTTCAAGTAGGTACAGTAGCTGGTATCGGTTCAATCAACTCAGGCTTCATGGAAATGTCCAACGTAGATCTTTCGGAAGAATTCACGGAGATGATTGTTGCGCAGCGCGGGTTCCAGGCGAACTCTCGTATTATTACAACGTCGGATGAAATTTTACAAGAGCTAGTTAACTTAAAACGATAGTTTAAATTTATTATAGAAGAGGGGGGCCGGGCCGGCTCTCAAGTGCAGGTCCGGCCCTATTTTAATGATTGAGGTGACTCGCCTTAATGGTAAAGCATTTACTTTAAATGCTTTATACATAGAAACAGTTGAAGCATTTCCGGACACCCAAATTACGCTGACAACTGGACGTAAATTCATTGTGTTAGAGACTGAAGAACAGGTACGGCAAAAAGTGAGGACATTTTATCAGAATGTCCAAGTTTTATCTAACCCGCACCTTAGAGGTGAAGAAGATGAAGAATAATAAACTATTAACAATTATGCTAATCATATTAGTGACGATTACATTATTCGGTGTTATTGTAGTTGTGTTATTGACACAGCTCGACAAAGAGAAGCCAGATGGTCCAACGATTGATGAAATCATCGAGTCATCGGTAGACATTCCTGAGATTACGACGAACTTGGCAGATGGAAGTTTTGTTCGAATTACATTAAAAATTCAGGCATCAGATAAAAAAGCTGGTGAAGAGTTGTTTAAACGAGACTTCCAAGTAAAAAATATCGTGATCCAAGAGCTTTCTGAAATGGAAGAGAAAGCTTTAGAAGGCAAGCAAGGGAAAATTACATTCCAGGATGCAATTAAATCTCAAGTAAATGAGTTAATGCAAGAAGGGGAAGTTACGCAAGTGTATATTACTTCATACGTACTTCAGTAATCATCAGTACTACACAATTTTAATTTTTTGAAATGGAGGTGGGCAAATGGCAGGAGATATAATGTCGCAATCCGAAATTGATGCGCTTTTATCGGCGATATCGACCGGAGAGATGTCTGCAGAAGACATAAAAAAAGAAGATGAAACACGAAAAGTTAAAGTATACGACTTTAAGCGTGCTCTGCGCTTCTCAAAAGACCAAATCCGAAGTTTGACCCGTATACATGAAAACTTTGCGCGACTGTTAACAACATTCTTTTCTGCACAGTTAAGAAGCTATGTTCAAATAACAGTTGCATCCGTGGACCAAATTCCGTTTGAAGAATTTGTTCGTTCTATCCCAAACATGACATTAATCAATGTATTTGAGGTCCCGCCTTTAGATGGCAATATTTTAATGGAAATCAACCCGAACATTGCCTATTCGATGCTCGATCGATTGATGGGCGGAGCAGGGGGAAGTCATAGCAATGTCGACAATTTAACTGAAATCGAAACGAAAATCATGACAAATTTATTTGAACGTTCTTTTGATAATTTACGTGAAGCATGGGAGAACGTTGCTGAAATCGATCCGATGCTTGTGGAATTGGAAGTAAACCCGCAGTTTTTACAAATGATTTCGCCAAATGAAACGGTTGTTGTCATTTCGTTTAATACAATTATCGGGGAAACGACAGGGATGATCAATATTTGTATTCCGCATGTTGTACTAGAACCGATCGTTCCGAATTTATCTGTTCGCTATTGGATGCAGACAAATACGAAAGAAATTTCACCGGAGCAAACAAAAATGCTTGAAACACGTGTGAAACAGGCAAAATTACCGGTTATTGCAGAGTTAGGAACGGCAGACATCACAATTGAAGATTTCCTGACAATGGCTGTCGGTGATGTCATTCCGTTAAATCAAAAAATTGAAAATCCGTTAACACTGAAAGTCGGCAGTTTACCGAAATTTACCGTTCAGCCAGGGAAATTGAATAATAAAATGGCTGTTCAAATTATCGACCCTTTGGAAGGAGGAGACGAAGATGAGTGATGAAATGCTCTCCCAAGAAGAAATTGAGGCTCTATTAAGGGGCGAAACGCTGGAGGATTTTTCTGCAAATACAGCAAATCCGGAAGAAGAAATTAAAGTTGAGGATCACTTAACTCCGATAGAAATTGATGCATTAGGTGAGGTAGGTAATATCTCATTCGGCAGTTCTGCTACTGCATTATCTTCATTACTAGGTCAAAAAGTAGATATAACAACACCTAGTATTTCAATGATTAATCGTAACCGTTTAGAACAGGAATTCCCGCATCCGTATGTTGCTGTACAAGTAGAGTATACAACTGGTCTTTCAGGAATGAATCTTCTCGTAATTAAACAATCGGATGCTGCAATTATTGCAGATCTAATGCTGGGTGGCGATGGAGTTAATCCAAGACCAGAATTAAGTGAAATTCAGTTAAGTGCTGTTCAAGAAGCGATGAATCAAATGATGGGCTCAGCTGCCACATCCATGTCAACAGTATTTAACCAAAAGGTTGATATTTCACCGCCGACAATTGATTTACTGAATATTTCACAAGATGAGGGTACTGAAACGATCCCAACAGATGAATTATTAGTGAAAATTTCATTCCGATTGCGTATCGGTGAATTGATCGATTCGAATTTAATGCAATTACTACCTTTAAAGTTTAGTAAAAAGATAGTAAAGTCATTAATGGGAGAAACTGATGAGCCTCTTACTGCAACAACAACAGTGGAGCCTACACCAGTTCAGCCGACACAACAGCAACCAATGCAGCAGGCACAACAACCGACTGCACAGCAACCTGTGTTTGAACAACCGGTTCAGCAGCCAGTTTATGAGCAGCCAATGCATGAGCAACCGATGCAGCAGCAAGCGTATCAGCAACAGCAACCTGTATATGAACAGCCAGTTTATCAGCAGCCTGCTTATACAGCACCACCGGCAAATGTACAGCAAGCTCAATTTGCAAGCTTCGAATCGCCAAATATTACACAGGCAGAAGCGCGCAATTTAAATATGCTGCTTGATATTCCATTGCAAGTAACAGTTGAGCTGGGACGTACTAAACGTTCAGTAAAAGAAATACTTGAACTATCAAGCGGATCGATTATTGAATTAGATAAGCTTGCAGGTGAACCTGTAGATATTTTAGTAAACAGTCGGTTAATTGCAAAAGGTGAAGTTGTAGTAATTGATGAGAACTTCGGTGTTCGCATCACAGATATTTTAAGTCAGGCAGATCGCTTGAACAATATTAGATAGTTTTAATTGGAGGAATTAGATTATGTCTAAAAGGATTTTAATTGTTGACGATGCAGCATTCATGCGCATGATGATCAAGGATATTTTAACGAAGAATGGTTTTGAAGTAGTAGGAGAAGCAGCTGACGGAATTCAAGCGGTTGAAAAGTACAATGAATTACGTCCGGATTTAGTAACAATGGATATTACAATGCCTGAAATGGATGGTATTGCAGCATTAAAAGAAATTAAAGGCACGGATCCGAGCGCGGTAGTTATTATGTGTTCAGCAATGGGCCAACAAGCTATGGTTATCGATGCGATTCAAGCAGGTGCAAAAGACTTTATCGTAAAGCCTTTCCAAGCTGATCGCGTAATCGAAGCGATTCAAAAAGCTTTAGGTTGATCTGATGAAAGCAAAAAAATCATTTCGATTTTGGATCGCTGTTGGAATTGTATTGATGACGGCATTATTTACACCAATCTCAAATGGAACTTTTGCGATGGTAAGTAACGTATACGAAAACTGTAATGAAAACCCTGAAGTATGTTCAGAAGAAAAAATTTCAGATGAGAGTACTCCGGATGCCGACGCAGAACAAACTGACTCGGCATCCGTTAGTATTGGATTTTGGGATTATCTTAAAGTTTTAATAGCACTTGTCTTCGTCATAGGGCTATTATTGTTCATTTTAAAGTATTTAAACAAGCGTAACTTCAACTATCAACAAAATGCCGTTATTAAAAATATCGGTGGCTTGTCTGTAGGACAGCAAAAGTCTGTACAATTATTACTAATTGGTAAACGAGTTTATGTAGTTGGTGTCGGCGATAACATTCAGCTTCTGAAGGAAATTGAATCCGAAGAAGAAATCGACCATTTACTAAATCAAATTGAAACTAAGCAGAGCATGGTGAATACTTCACCATATATAGCTCAATTAATTAATAAATTTTCACAAAAAAAGCGCCCTCAGGATATTTCGGAAAGCCCTAAATTCAATGATTTGTTCAATGAAAAAATCGGGAAAATCAAGCAGCAACGAAGTGACGAGCTTGAGCGGTGGAAAGAACAGGAGCGTGATGATCGATGAACGAAATTCTTTCCGTGTTTTCTGAAAGTGATCCGGGGAATGTATCCACGTCCGTTACGCTGTTATTCCTGTTAACTGTACTATCGTTAGCGCCGAGTCTATTAATATTAATGACTTCATTTGCGCGTATCGTCATTGTTCTGTCGTTTACTAGGACAGCCCTTGCCACGAACCAAATGCCTCCTAACCAGGTAATTATCGGGTTGGCATTGTTTTTAACGTTCTTTATTATGGCTCCGACATTCCAGCAAGTAAACGAGCAGGCATTACAGCCGCTCTTTGATGAAGAAATTAATTTGGAAGAGGCATATGAACGGGCGACGATTCCGTTCAAACAATTTATGTCTCAGCATACAAGGCAAAAAGATTTAGAACTTTTTATCGAATATAATCAGGCAGAGTATCCGGATTCCATCGAGGAAATTCCGATGACGCTGCTCGTACCCGCATTTGCGTTAAGTGAAATTAAGACAGCTTTTCAAATGGGCTTTATGATCTTCATTCCGTTTTTAGTTATTGATATGGTAGTCGCAAGTACACTGATGTCAATGGGGATGATGATGCTGCCTCCAGTAATGATTTCACTGCCATTTAAAATCTTATTATTTGTACTCGTCGATGGTTGGTATTTAGTGATGAAATCTTTACTTCAAAGTTTTTAGGGGATGATATAAAGTGACACAGGAAATGGTCATTGCAATTGCAGAGAATGCAGTATTCACGATATTGATAGTTTCGGGACCTTTACTATTAATCGCACTTGTCAGCGGTTTAATAGTCAGTATATTTCAGGCGACAACTTCCATTCAAGAACAAACATTGGCGTTCGTACCTAAAATCGTAGCGGTATTAGTGGCGATTATTTTTTTTGGTCCGTTTATGATCAGCAAGATGACGGACTACTTTCACGACATTTTAAATAACCTAGTTCGGTATATTGGGTGAGAAAATGACGGAATTACTACCGAATTTGTCAATATTGCTATTAATTTTAGTACGTGTTTCTGCATTTTTCGTCTCCGTCCCTTTATTTTCATATCGTACAATCCCCCCGCAAGTGCGCATTGTATTGGCTGTCGCTTTGGCGTGGATGATGTATTATACGTTTAATATTGAACCGTTTGAAATTAATGCTTTCTATTTGCTGCTCGTTTTAAAAGAGGCGATTATCGGGCTGATGCTAGGATTGGCTGCGATGATTATCGTTTCTGCTGTTCAAATAGCGGGCGGATTTATCGATTTCCAGATGGGTTTTGCGATGGCGAATATTATCGATCCGCAAACAGGTGCCCAGTCTCCGCTAATGGGGCAGTTTTTAAACTTTTTAATGCTTTTAGTATTGCTTTCAATAAATGGTCATCATCTAATTTTAGATGGGATTTTTTATAGTTATCAATTTATGCCGATGGATCAGTTTTTCCCGAATTTCGGTGAAGAAGGGACCGCACTGTTTATTATAAAAATATTTGTTTCTGTTTTTGCCATAGCATTTCAAATGTCAGCTCCAATAGTTGCAACATTATTTTTAGTAACGTTAGCGTTAGGTATTACAGGGAAAACGGTACCGCAAATGAATATATTTGTAATCGGATTCCCGATTAAAATTGCAGTAGGGTTTCTAGTATTGATGGTGACAATGGGTGTATTAGTAGGAGTTATGAAGGAGCTAATTGAATTTATGATTATTTCTTTACGTGACTTAATGGTTATTTTAGGTGGTGGCTAACATGGATAAAAAGCTATTGATCAACGTTGACCTTCAGTTTTTTGCAGGTGAAAAAACGGAAAAAGCAACACCGAAAAAGCGGCAGGATTCACGTAAAAAAGGACAAGTATTAAAAAGTCAGGATGTCACAGCCGCCGTATTACTGCTATTGTCATTTTTCTTTTTACTTTTCTTTGCACCATTCATGTACGAAGGAATGAGAGATTTTTTACTACAAGCACTTAACCGCAATATGTTAATAGAAACGCTGAACGCTGAAACCGTAATGGATATGTATGTTGAATCCATTAAAGAAATGGCAATTATCGTTCTGCCGATTATGGTCATTGCCATTATTGCAGGTATTGGAGCTAACTTTTTTCAGTTTGGCTTACTTTTTACAACAGAGACACTAAAAATAGATTTGAAAAAAATGGATCCGATTAAAGGGATCAAAAAGATTATTTCTGTACGAGCGATCGTCAATTTAATTAAATCATTATTGAAAGTAACGTTAATCGGGACCGTAACTACCGTTGTCATTATTATATATTTGGAAGATGTATTATCGCTTGCTTTACATAGTCCGGCACAAATTTTGGCCACAGTAGCATACTTGTCGGCAATCATGGGAATTGCCGCTTCGATTATGCTCGTATTCATTGCATTGTTTGACTACATTTATGAGCGGCATGAGTATGAAAAGCAATTGAAGATGTCGAAACAGGATGTTAAAGATGAGCATAAAAATGCAGAAGGCGACCCGCTGATCAAGTCGAAAATTAAACAGCGTCAACGGGAAATGGCAATGCGCAGAATGATGCAGGATGTACCTGCTGCAGATGTTGTCATTACAAACCCGACCCATTTTGCCATTGCATTAAAATACGATGAAGATATGATGGATGCGCCAAAAGTTGTAGCAAAAGGGACCGATTTTGTCGCACAGAAAATTAAACTTATTGCAAAAGAACATGATGTCATTATGGTAGAAAATCGTCCGCTTGCCCGTGCGATGTATGACCAGGTTGAAATCGGCCAGGCTGTACCGGAAGAGTTTTTCAAAGCTGTTGCCGAAGTTCTTGCATATGTATACCGGATCAAACGCAAAATTTGACATAGATTTCAGGAGGGACAACAATGCAAATACGCGACTTAGGGGTTTTAGCTGCAGTGATTATGGTTGTAGCGATGCTCATTATCCCTCTTCCACATTGGCTACTCAGTTTTTTAATTATTATCAATATTACATTGGCACTACTCGTATTATTAACTTCAATGAATATGAAGGAAGCGCTCGATTTCTCGATTTTCCCGACTGTCATTCTATTATTAACGCTGTTCCGTCTGGCATTGTCTGTATCTACGACACGTGCTATTTTAGCGGAAGGTGACGCAGGTAAAGTAGTAGAGACATTTGGTAATTTCGTAACAGGCGGTAATATTTTAGTAGGTTTAGTTATTTTCTTATTATTAGTTATTATCCAGTTTATCGTTATTACGAAAGGTTCGGAACGTGTTGCGGAAGTAGCTGCGCGTTTTACTTTGGATGCGATGCCTGGTAAACAAATGAGTATTGATGCAGATTTAAACGCCGGAATGATTTCGGAAAAGGAAGCACGCGAACGCCGTGAAAAAGTATCCGGAGAAGCAGACTTCTACGGAGCGATGGATGGTGCGACGAAATTCGTTAAAGGGGATGCGATCGCCTCAATCATTATGGTTGGTATTAACTTACTCTTCGGTATGATTATCGGTATGCTTCAGATGGAGCTGAGCTTTAGTGAAGCCGCATCGAAATATTCGATGCTGACAGTCGGTGACGGACTTGTATCGCAAATCCCGGCATTATTAATTTCGACTGCAACAGGTATTGTTGTAACACGTGCCGCTTCAAAAGGAAATCTAGGTTCAGATATTACAGCCCAGTTATTTGCACAATCCAAGCTTCTATATGTAGCTGCCGGTACAATTCTCCTGCTCGGGTTATTCACACCGATTCCAGACTGGATTACAATTCCGATTGCAGTAGCATTAGCGGTTGGCGCATTCTTAATGGATCGTAAAAAGGAAGAAACGCCGGAAGAAATTATGGAATTCGAAGAGGAAGTTGCTTCGGATACGATGAAAAGTCCGGAAAATGTTATTAATTTATTAAATGTCGATCCAATTGAGTTTGAATTTGGCTACGGATTAATTCCGTTAGTGGATGCAGCTCAAGGTGGGGATTTACTGGACCGCGTAGTTATGATCCGCCGTCAGCTTGCATTGGAGCTTGGGATTGTCATACCGATTGTCCGTATTCGTGACAATATCCAACTGCAGCCAAATGAGTACCGGATTAAAATAAAGGGAAATGAAATGGCACGAGGTGAATTATTGCTGGATCATTATTTGGCAATGAGTCCAGGGGATGATAATTCAATCGATGGTATTGATACAATCGAGCCATCATTTGGATTGCCTGCAAAATGGATCACAGAAGCAGTAAAAGAGGATGCCGAAATGTTCGGCTATACAGTTGTCGATCCGCCAAGTGTTGTTTCTACACATTTAACCGAAATTATCCGTGCAAATGCCCACGATCTGCTTGGCCGTCAAGAGACGAAGCAACTGATCGATCATTTACGCGAAACCCATGCGATTTTAGTGGACGATCTAATTCCGACACCATTATCAATAGGGGAAGTACAAAAAGTATTGGCAAAACTATTGCGTGAAAATGTTTCAATACGTAATTTGCCGATTATATTCGAAACATTAGCAGATTATGCAAAGCTTACTAGTGATCCCGATATTTTAACAGAATATGTGAGACAGGCATTGGCTAGACAAATTACATCTCAATTTATTAACGGCCAACAAGCATTGAAAGTTATCACAGTATCTGCAAAAGTGGAAAAACTCGTAGCTGACAGCATTCAGCAAACAGACCATGGAAATTATTTAGCAATGGATCCGCAGCAGTCGCAATTCGTATTGGAAGCTATTGCAAAGGAAGTGGAGCGTGTTTCCTATACGGAACAGTCGCCAATTATTTTATGTTCGCCAGCTGTGCGTCTGTATATAAGACAATTAACAGAACGTTATTTCCCGCAAGTACCGATTCTTTCATATAACGAATTGGATGCAGCCGTTGAAATTCAAAGTGTAGGGGTGGTGAATGTTGAATGAAGATGAAAAAATACAACGCACCTTCCATTGCTGAGGCAATGAAACAAATTCGCGCCGATTTAGGGGAAGATGCGGTTATTCTGAATTCGAAAGTCGTCGTGACGAAAAAGTTTTTCGGATTAGTAAAAAATAAAAGCTATGAAGTCGTGGCAGGATATGACCAGGTGGAAAAGAAACCTTCATTGCCGTCTTTAGAAGACATTCCGACATTTGCGCCGCAATTGAAAGAGCAAGGAATCCACGAAGCAGCTTCGTCTGTGGAACAACATAAAAAAGTTCCGCAAGGCGATTCTGCCGGCTTGCCTGATAACCTGATCAAAGAAATTGCAGATTTAAAGTCGATGATGCAATCGATGCAACGTATGTCGGTACAATCTCAATATCCTGATGAACTCTTACCATTTATCGACTTTCTACGTGAGCAGGAACTTGGAGAGGAGCTTATCACAAAAATCAGTGATGAGCTTTTTATGTATTATAACGAGCATGGCAAGCAAATCATATGGAACGATATGCAGGAAGTTGCCAAAGACTATTTACGAAAAGAATTGTATGACTTGCCGATCAGCGGAATTTCATATGAGAAAAAATACATTAATGTGTTAGGTCCAACAGGTGTTGGAAAAACGACAACGATTGCGAAAATGGCAGCACGCGCTGTCCTTGAAAAGAAAAAGAAAATCGGCTTTATTACAACAGACACGTATCGTATCGCCGCAATCGAACAATTGAAAACGTATGCTGCATTGCTGCAGGCACCTGTTGAAGTTGTTTATAATGCAACAGATTATGCTGAGGCGATCAAAAAGTTTGATCATTTGGATTTAATTTTTATTGATACGGCCGGAAGAAACTATAAAGAAGCGAAATATGTAGATGATTTAAAATCATTAATACAATTTAGCGAACAAGTAGAATCCTACTTAGTTTTATCTTTAACGTCTAAGCAAAAAGACTTAGAAGCGATTATTGAACAATTTACGAACTTGCACATTGAAAAATTTATCTTTACGAAGCTTGATGAAACAAATTCTATTGGCACTATGTTTAATTTAATGATTAAATATAATAAAGGACTAGCTTATTATACAAATGGTCAAGAAGTACCAGAAGATATTGAACAACCAAATAGTGATAATTTACTAGAACTTTTCTTCGAGGAGAATACGGATGAAAGACCAAGCTGAAAAACTACGCCAGAAAATGCTGGAAAGTGAACATAAGCCAGGGCGATCAATTGCAGTTGTCAGTGGAAAAGGCGGAGTAGGAAAAAGTAATTTTACGACAAACTTCGCTACCCTTTTATCAAAAAAAGGGAAAAAGGTAGTCATTTTAGATATGGATATTGGCATGGGCAATGTACACATTCTCATAGGAAGCTCCGTGAAATATAGTTTAAAAGATTACCTCGATGGTCAAGTATCGCTTGAAGATGTTTTATGCGAAACAAACGAGGGGGTAAGCTATATTTCCGGCGGTTCAGGTATGTCGTCGTTAATGGAGTGGTCTTCAGATGTTTTTACCCGTCTAATCACGGCTTTTGAAACATTGCAGAAAAATTATGATTTTGTCTTATTTGATATGGGAGCAGGTGTTGTTGATTGGTCGCTCGATCTATTAACATCCATTGAAGAAATTATCGTTATTTCTACAGCTGAACCGACGTCCATTATGGATGCTTATTCTATGATGAAATTTATCCATCTAAAAGATCCAATGAAGAAGTTTTATCTGTTAGGCAATCGTGCATATACAGTTGAGGAAGGGCAAGATACTACACAGCGTCTAAAAACAGTGATGCAGCGTTTTTTAGAGAAGGAAGTATCAATTTTAGGATCGCTGCCGGAAGATCCTGTTGTGCGTCAAGCGGTACGTCAGCAAGCCTTATTTACAGTGCTGTATCCTGATGCCCCAATTACAAAAACGATGAAAAAAATTGTTGAGCAATTTTTAACAACGCAGGCAGTAATGAAAGAAGTGCATGCAACAAACGAGTGTATGAAATTTATATCAAAATTAAAAAGCATCTTTTCGAGAGGGCGTGAGTAAATGAGCAACTTACAGAAAACCAAACTGCTGGTTGTTGATGATTCCGCCTTTATGCGGAAGCTAATAAGCGATTTTTTTTCGGACCATCTGCATATTGAAGTCATCGGGGCTGCACGCAATGGGAAAGACGCCATTAAAAAAATCGAGCAGCTTAAACCCGATGTCGTGACAATGGACGTGGAAATGCCGGAAATGAATGGGATGGAAGCGTTAAAAGAAATTATGCAGAAGTATCCATTACCTGTCATCATGCTTTCAAGTACGACAAAGCGCGGAGCAGAAAATACATTAATGGCAATGGAGTACGGAGCAGTCGATTTTGTTGCTAAACCAAGCGGTTCCATTTCATTGGATTTACATAAAATTAAGGATGAACTTGTACGAAAAGTGGAAGAGGCATCTAAAGTAACAGTTTCAAAATTGAAAAAAACTTTCCGTAAATCGACAGTCGCAAGTCAAGCGATCCGTCATCCTTTCGACAAGGAAGAATCAAAATTAAGAAGTTTGACAAAGCCGACTGTCAACATCGATGTGCCGATTAAACAGACGGAGTGGAGCAAAACTTCGAAGAAAATCATTTTAATCGGGACTTCAACTGGTGGTCCTAGAGCTTTACAGGAAGTCATTACGAAAATTCCCGCTAATGTGGGTGCACCGATTTTAATCGTGCAGCATATGCCTGCAGGCTTTACAAAATCGTTGGCAGCAAGACTCGATCAGTTGAGCGAAATTCATGTAAAAGAAGCAGAACAAGGCGACCTGCTGCAAAAGGGAACAGCCTATATTGCGCCGGGTGGCTATCATGTTAAATTAAGAAAAATCGGATCATCATTTGCAGTTGTACTTGATGACCAGGAACCGCCAAGAGCAGGCCATCGCCCGTCTGTAGACGTCATGTTTGAAGACGTCAGCCAGTACTCGGAGTTCGATAAAATTGCCGTTATTATGACGGGAATGGGCTATGATGGATCAAAAGGACTAGTCTCACTAAAGAAAATAGGGAATGTCACGGCTATTGCCGAGTCAGCAGAAACATGTATCGTATATGGAATGCCAAAAGCTGCCGTGGAAACGCAGCTTGTAGATGAAGTGGCGGATGTTGATGATATTGCCCAAACAATTATGAAATATATGCCTTAAAAAGGGGTGCCCTCTAAATGGAATTAAATCAATATTTGGAAATGTTCATTGAAGAAAGTAAAGAGCATTTACAAGCGTGCAGCGAACACTTATTGGAATTGGAAAAAAATCCGGAAGATTTAACGATTGTCGGAGAGATTTTCCGTTCGGCACATACTTTAAAAGGTATGGCAGCAACAATGGGCTTTGAAGATTTAGCCGACTTAACACATAAAATGGAAAATATTCTGGATGCGATCCGCAACAGTAAAATTAAAGTGAACGCAGAGATTTTGGATGTTGTATTTGAATCTGTGGATCATTTAGAAGAAATGGTATACGACATTGCAGATGGTGGTGACGGAAAACGCAATGTGCAAGCGACAGTGGAAAAGCTTAAGCGCATTGAAGCAGGTGAACCGGCAACTGCCGTTTCAGAAGAACCAATTTCAGGCCAGGAAGTTGCTGCTGCAATGGTAGCCAACGAACTTGAACAGCCAGCTGAAGCATTGGAATTGAAATTAACCTATGATGATTTTGAAAAAACGGTCATTCTGCAATCATCTGAACAAGAATTCAATGCATATGAAATTACAGTAGCTTTACGTGAAGATTGTTTATTAAAAGCAGCTCGTGTATTCATGGTATTCGAAATACTGGAGAAAAACGGAGATGTCATCAAATCTTCGCCGACAGTAGATAAATTGGAAGAAGAACAGTTTGATAGTGTATTCCACGTTGCCTTTATTTCGAAAGAGTCAGCTGAAGATTTGCAAAAGATGCTGATGAAAGTATCAGAAGTTGATCGTGTAGTGGTCAATAAAATAGACCGGGATGTGTTTGTTACAAAAACTACGGCAACTGAAGTACCTGCAGAAGAAGCACTGCCACAGCCTGCAGTACAGGAAACTGAAACTGCTGTATCTGAGGAACAGCCAAAAACAGCAGCAGCTAAAAACAATACTAGTAAATCCGGGCATGCATCGAGTAAGACGATTCGTGTGAATATTGAGCGCCTTGATATATTGATGAACTTATTTGAAGAGCTTGCAATTGATCGCGGCCGTCTTTTATCGATCGCCGGTGATGTAAATCATGGAGAACTAAATGAGACAGTTGAACGTATGAGCCGTACAATGGGTGATCTGCAAAATATCGTTTTAACGATGCGCATGGTTCCTGTAGATACAGTATTTAACCGTTTCCCGAAAATGGTACGCCAATTGTCGCGTGATTTAAACAAAAAAATCGAACTTAATATTGTCGGTGCAGAAACAGAGCTTGACCGTACAGTAATTGATGAAATCGGAGATCCGTTAGTTCACCTGATCCGCAACTCTGTTGATCATGGAATCGAAAGTCCGGAAGTACGCCGTGCAAAAGGTAAACCGGAAGAAGGAACAGTAGAACTTCGTGCTTATCATAGTGGAAACTATGTATTCATCGAGATTGAAGATGACGGAGCAGGGATCAACCGCGATAAAGTATTAGCAAAAGCGCTGTCTAAAGGAATTGTTACAAAAGAACAATCGTTAACGATGACAGATAAGCAGGTTAACGAGTTAATTATGGCATCCGGTTTCTCAACAGCCGACGTCATTTCGGATGTGTCGGGCCGTGGTGTCGGTTTAGATGTTGTTAAAACAACAATCGAATCTTTAGGCGGCAATATTTCGATTGAATCGACTCAAAATGTCGGCTCTGTTTTCTCAATTCAATTACCGCTGACACTGTCGATTATTTCAGTCATGCTCGTAGAAATTGAAAATGAAATTTATGCAATTCCGTTATCGTCTATTATTGAAACATCGATTATCCGTCAATCAGATATATTAAACGCACATAATCAAAAAGTAATCGATTTCCGTGGTAAAGTTGTACCGCTTGTATTCCTGGAAGAAATTTTTGAAGTACCGCGCGCTGTACAAAATGATGATGGCCTCCATTCAGTTGTAATTGTCCGTAAAGGTGATAAATTAGCTGGTTTAGTAGTCGATTCATTTATCGGTCAGCAGGAAATTGTATTGAAATCATTAGGTAACTACTTAACAAATATTTTTGCAATCTCGGGTGCAACGATATTAGGAAACGGAAAAGTGGCGTTAATTGTAGACTGTAACGCACTGATGAAGTAAAGGGATAAGAGGTGTGAAGAATGACGAATGCAACAGAGCAAAAAAACTTGAAAGTAATTGTGTTTCAATTAGCAGATAAAGAATATGCCATTCCTGTTTCGCACGTAAAGGGAATTGAAAAGTTAATGCATATTACTCGTGTACCGAAAACAGAACGTTATGTAAAAGGTGTCATTAATCTTCGGGGTGTTGTAACACCTGTCATTGATTTACGTGAGCGTTTCGACTTGCCGGTTTCAGGTAACGAAGAAACAACCCGAATTATTATTATTGCACTGGAAACGATGGAAGTCGGTTTTATTGTAGATTCAGCGAATGATGTTTTGGACATTGATGCATCTTCCATTGAACAGCAGCCTGAAGTGGTTGGCTCATTAGAAGAGGATTTTATCGCAGGTGTCGCAAAATTGGAAAACCGCTTATTAATTTTACTTCACTTAGATAAAGTATTAAATCCGATAGATTAATTTCAATGAATAATTTTCCGGGTGAGCCTCGCTTGCCTGGAATCTATTAAAGTAGGGATTGAAAATGAACTTTAATGAAAAAATTACGTTGCTCCATTTAGATGTTTTAAAGGAAATCGGAAATATTGGTGCTGCACATGCGGCTACGGCATTATCGAATTTATTGGGAAAAAAGATCGATATGCGTGTACCCGACGTGAAAATGGCCTCGTTTAATGAAATGATGGAGCACGCTGGCGGATCGGAAAATGCTGTCGTCGGCATTTATCTTCGTATTGAAGGGGATGCACAAGGAAGCATGTTTTTCATTTTGCCGATTGAACAGGCAAACCGATTTATTCGAAGTCTCATTCATGACGAATCTTTTGATTTTCACACACCGCCATATTCGGAAATTGGCTTATCGGCAATGCAGGAAATGGGCAATATTTTATCCGGCTCTTATTTATCCGCATTATCGGATTTTACAGGTCTTAAAATCTTTCCGACAGTACCTGGATTAAGTGTCGATATGTTTGGCGCAATTATTAGTATCGGACTTATTGAACTATCACAAGTAAGTGATACGGTCATCGTCATTAACACATCCATATATGAAGAAGTCATGTCAGATGATGAAGCGGTAAAAGGACAGTTCTTCCTGTTACCAGAACCTGATTCATTTGAAGCCATTTTTAAAGCATTAGGAGTGCCTACGACATGATAGTTACCCATTCAAACGAAGTGATTAAAGTAGGCATTGCGCAAATGGATATCGTGAAAGTTCCTAAAACGATTCGTACGTCGGGATTAGGTTCTTGTGTAGGTGCGGTCATTTACGATGATTCCAAAAAAGTTGCAGGTATGGTCCATGTCATGCTGCCGGACTCCAGTTTAAATCGAACGGCAACAATGAATGTCGCAAAATTTGCCGATACGGGAATTGCCGCTTTAGTCGATCTTTTAAAACAAGAAGGGGCGCAACGCTTTAAGTTGAAGGCGAAAATTGCGGGCGGTGCGCAAATGTTCCAATTTACTGCAGATAAAGATTCAATGAGAATTGGGCCAAGAAATGTGGAAGCTGTAAAAGCACAGTTAAAAGAACTGGGCATACCGCTTATCGCTGAAGATACGGGCGGCAACAGCGGTCGTACTATCGAGTTTAACCCTGAAACATGCATGCTTCAGGTACGTACCGTCAATAAAGGAGTGAGTGAAATTTAATGTTTGGTTCAATATTTTATAATTTTTGGGCAGCACTACTTTCATTCGCTGTATATTTTATCGCTGGAATTCAAAATCCGTATGCGATGCCACTGCCGACGATTGGCGCCGCTTTGGTCATTTCTGCCATTGCATTTAGTTTAATGTTTCTTATCCGTTACTTCCTTGGATATGTATTTTATACACCGGAAGCGCCTGTTTTGTCACAAACAGAAGAGGAACTGCCTGTAGTTGCGAAAGAGACGGATAAAACACAAACTGTTCCGCAAAGCGATCATACAACAATGGAAGTTGAAGATGAGAATACGGAAGAAATTGCACAAGTCGTTCGTTCGATGCTTCAAAGCGATGAATCCCTTACACGGTAAAAGAGTCGTATATCCGGCTCTTTTTTATTTAGCGGAATATAAGGAAATCCTGTGTCGAATGACTGGATTAAATGTATATTAAAAGGCTTTTTGGTATAATTATCTCAAAGAATGTTATTTTTCAAATAAAGGGGTGGGTATGTTTGACAGAACAAAGGCATAGAGACGAACAATCATTATGGGTTCGTTGGACAAAGAACCGTGATCCCGAAGCAGGCGATTTATTAATAAAGAAGTTTAAACCACTCGTATCGTATCATGTACAGCGTATCGCTGTCGGGCTTCCGAAAAACATTTCCAGAGACGACTTAATGAGTCTTGGGATGATGGGGCTGTTTGATGCGTTAAATAAATTTGATATAAACCGAGATTTAAAATTTGATACGTATGCCTCATTCCGTGTTCGTGGTGCTATTCTTGATGGTTTACGTAAAGAGGACTGGCTCCCGAGATCGGCACGTGAAAAAGCAAAAAAGCTTGAATCGCAGATCGAATCCCTTGAGCAAAAGCTGATGCGACATGTGACACCGGAAGAAGTTGCAGCACATATGAATTTGCCGGTCGAAGAAGTATACCAAACTTTCCAGGAACACTTTTTCTCGAATGTGCTGTCCATCAATGAGCAGCTGGATCAGGAAGAATCGGAAGGCAAGTCCTTTGTTATCCGTGATGACAATACGAAAACACCTGAGCAGCAAACCGTTCATGTAGAGCTACTGGGCGATTTGGCTGAAAATATTAAAAAGCTGAATGAAAAAGAGCAGCTTGTCATCAGTTTATTTTACTCGGAAGAATTAACATTAACCGAAATCGGTGAAATACTGGAACTGTCGACATCAAGAATTTCGCAAATCCACTCAAAAGCATTGTTTAAATTACGTAAATTATTGTCTTCGGAAATGATCAATACGTAAGGAGGCGGCGTTATGAGCTTAAAGGGCCTGGAATTGCAGATTGCGATTCCTAAAACATTTGAGGCAGGGAAATTGGCGGATCAGCGTCAACAAAATACAATCCTGCAGCAAATGCATGCAAACGAAGCATTGAACAGGGAACTGGAACGCAAACAATTATCCGTCAATGAAACAGAGCATCTGAACGCAGTCAATGATGAGGAACAGGAAAAGGCTTCCCAAAGCGGGCAAGAGCCAATGCAGGAAAACAAGAAAAATAAGGAACAGCTAGATCAAAAAGTGCAGCACCCGTTTAAAGGGAATCTTTTTGACTTTAGTGGCTAGGAGCAGTCATCTATGATCGCAGTTATAATTACCTTATTTCTTATCCAAATGATTACGATTTTTGTAATTGTTCTTTTATATAGTAAGCTTTCTAAGTTTCAGAATTTAGAAAAGCGCCAAAATGAACTGATTAATGAAATGGACAATGCGATTAGTGTATATTTAATGGAGATGAAAGAAGAGAATGACCGGTTAATCAGTGAATTGAAAAAACCGAATGTTGCTCAAAAGACGGCACAATCCCGTAAAGAAGAGACTTCATTGACTTTAAAAGAGCAGCCGGTAAAAGAACAGGAACTGGAACCGCGAAAATTTGTACCGGTCAAGCAAGCAGCAAGTGCCTATCAAAAGCAAAAGACACAGCAGCATGTTGAAGAAAAGAACGATGCAGCATTAGTAAAAGCGGAACCACTTTCTGATGACAATGCCGTCCAAGAGCAAAACCTGACATTTGAACAGCAAGTAATTAATCATTATCGCAACGGGAAAACAATCGAAGAAATTGCGAGAATGATGGGACGCGGGAAAACGGAAATTGAACTCCTCGTAAAGTTTCATGCGTAAAGTAGTTGCACTTGAAAGTCCATTATGATATAGTTACAAGCGGTGTTAACAATACACACGTATTTTGATGTAGTAAGTGGTGCTCGTAAGTCTACGGGTAGCTTGTTGCAGATGAAAAATACGGAGGAAAAAAACCAAACATATTAGGAGGAAACACTCATGTCAGTAATTTCAATGAAACAATTACTAGAAGCTGGTGTACATTTCGGTCACCAAACTCGCCGTTGGAACCCAAAAATGAAGAAATATATCTTCGTAGAGCGTAACGGTATTTACATTATCGATTTACAAAAAACGGTTAAAAAATTAGAAGAAGCATACGATTTCATGCGTCAAGTTGGTCAAGACGGTGGTAAAGTTTTATTCGTAGGTACGAAAAAACAAGCACAAGAAGCGATCAAAGAAGAAGCTGAACGTTCTGGTAACTACTACATCAACCAACGTTGGTTAGGTGGTACTTTAACAAACTTCGGTACTATTCAAAAACGTGTTAAACGTATGAAAGATATCGAGAAAATGGAAGAAGACGGTACTTTCGCTGTACTTCCTAAAAAAGAAGTAATCCAACTTAAAAAAGAGCACGAGCGCTTAGTTAAATTCTTAGGCGGTATCCGTGATATGAAAGCTATTCCGGACGTAATGTTCGTTGTAGACCCTCGTAAAGAGCGTATCGCAGTTGCAGAAGCAATCAAATTAAACATCCCTCTAGTTGGTATCGTAGACACTAACTGTGATCCAGATGAAATTGATTACGTAATCCCTGCAAACGACGATGCTATCCGCGCGGTTAAATTATTAACTGCTAAAATGGCTGACGCTTTATTAGAAGCTAAACAAGGTGAAGAAGAAGCTCCTGCAGTAGAAGAAGCTACAGCTGAGTAATTCACTGTTAGAAAAGGTGATAAGTGGATGAACCCCTTATCACCTTTTTTTGAGAAATGAATTTGAAGATGTATGAATCGTTGAAAAATAGCGATTTATCGCTTAAAGTATGAAATAGTGTAAATAAATTTTTCATTATATTTAGGAGGAAACTCAACATGGCAAACATTACTGCACAATTAGTAAAAGAATTACGCGAAAAAACAGGCGCAGGTATGATGGACTGTAAAAAAGCATTAGTATCAACAGAAGGTGACATCGATGCTGCAATCGATTTCCTACGTGAAAAAGGTTTAGCTGCTGCTGGCAAAAAAGCTGACCGTATCGCTGCTGAAGGTACAACTTACATTTTAGAAAACGGTAATGAAGCGATTCTTTTAGAAGTAAACGCTGAAACTGACTTCGTTGCGAAAAACGACAAGTTCCAAATTTTAGTTTCTTCTTTAGCAGAGCAATTATTATCTGCTAAACCAGAATCAGTAGAAGCTGCTTTAGAATTAGAAAAAGACGGCGTGAAAATCGCTGACCAAATTTCTACAGCTACTGCTACAATCGGTGAAAAAATCTCATTACGTCGTTTCGAAATCAAAACAAAAACTGATGCAGATGCATTCGGTTCTTACTTACACATGGGCGGACGTATTGGTGTATTAGTAGTTCTTGAAGGTTCTACTGACGCTGCTGCTGCAAAAGATATCGCTATGCATATCGCTGCAATCAACCCAACTTACATTTCTCGTGACGAAGTTTCTGCTGACGAAGTAGAACGTGAGCGCAAAGTATTAACTGAGCAAGCGTTAAACGAAGGTAAACCAGAAAACATCGTAGCGAAAATGGTAGAAGGCCGTCTTGGTAAATACTTCGAAGACGTATGCTTATTAGACCAAGCTTTCGTTAAGAACTCAGATCAAAAAGTACGCGACTTCGTAAACTCATTAAATGCTACTGTAACAAGCTTCACTCGTTATGCTGTTGGTGAAGGTATCGAAAAGCGTGAAGATAACTTCGCTGAAGAAGTAATGAGCCAAGTTAAAGGTAACTAATTAAATTACAACTTAAATTAACATTAATTTAAGCAAACAGTAGGGAGCACCATTTGCGTGTTCCCTATTTTTAAAGAAATCTATTTTTGAATGAAGCGAAGTACGATACATAGAAAACACAATCGTATTTCCTTTTAAATAAATGAGTAACGGAGGTCTACTATGGGTGTGTCAGAGTACAAACGAGTAGTTATTAAACTTAGCGGGGAAGCATTAGCTGGAGAATTAGGCTTCGGTTTCTCACCGGATGTTATTAAATCGATCGCTGCAGAAATTAAAGATGTTATCGACTTAGGTGTAGAGGTCGCATTAGTTGTCGGCGGAGGCAACATTTGGCGCGGGAAAATCGGCGCTGAAATGGGAATGGAACGTGCCAATGCAGATTATATGGGTATGTTAGGAACAGTGATGAATGCACTTGCATTACAAGATTCACTGGAAAATCTGGGTGTTCCTACACGTGTTCAATCATCGATCGTTATGACACAAGTGGCAGAGCCATATATTCGACGTAAAGCAGTTCGTCATTTGGAAAAAGCACGTGTCGTAATTTTTGCTGCGGGAACAGGTAACCCATACTTCTCGACAGATACGACAGCAGCTTTACGTGCCGCAGAAATTAATGCAGATGCAATTTTAATGGCGAAAAATAATGTGGATGGCGTTTATTCTGCAGATCCAAAATTAGATTCTGAAGCAGTTAAGTATGACACACTTACGTATTTAGACGTTATTCAACAAGGTTTACAAGTAATGGATTCTACAGCTTCGACATTATGTATGGATAATGATATTAAGCTTGTTGTTTTCAACTTATCAGAACCAGGTAATATTAAACGTGCCGCATTAGGCGAAAAAATTGGAACAGTTGTTAGGAGAGATGCGTAATGACACAACAAGTATTGAATCAAGCAAAAGAAAAAATGACAAAATCAATTAATGCTTTCTCACGTGAATTAGCTTCAATTCGTGCAGGTGTAGCAAATGCTTCACTATTGGATCGTATTACGGTGGACTACTATGGTACTCCAACGCCGATCAACCAAATGGCAGGTATTTCTGTACCGGAAGCACGCCTATTAGTTATCCAGCCATATGATAAATCAATCTTAGGCGAAATTGAAAAAGCAATCATGCGTTCAGATATCGGCATCACACCGACAAATGACGGAAATGTTATTCGTTTAGCAGTACCGGCATTAACTGAAGAGCGCCGTAAAGAATTAGTAAAACAGGTGAAAAAAGAATCAGAAGACGCAAAAGTTGCTGTACGTAACGTGCGCCGTGATGCAAACGATGACCTGAAAAAATTAGAAAAGAACGGTGAAATCACAGAAGACGAACTACGCGGCTTCAACGATGACATCCAAAAACTAACAGACAACTCAATCGTTAAAATCGAGGAGTTAGTGAAAGAAAAAGAAAAAGAAATTTTAACAGTTTAATTTTAATTTGCTTCGCGCTGGTGGATCACATTAGCGCGAAATCTTTTTCTGACGATGTATGAACTTTACATGGATTAAAACGTCCTGCTAATAAGGACGTTTTTTTTACAATAATAGATTAAATTTTAAATTTGTTAGGGAAATATAGCTGTAGCAAAAAAACATGCACATGAACCCGTTCCCCCTAATTGAAAGTATAAATTGTGGAAAAAATACATATGAAAGATTAAAAGAAGCACAATTATTCTTTAAGATAGTAAAGAAGTTCATTATATAAAAAGGACAGGCTATCCCTTTTTTGATATGATAAAAAGGGAAGCAGTCCGATCTGTGCAGTTGGGGGTATTAACTATGTTTAAAAAACTTTTTGGGAAAAATACAAATAAAGAACAATCATTCGGTAGTGAAAATGTGGACTTAGTTAAGGGAGAGGATATCCCTACCCATATTGCAATTATTATGGACGGAAATGGACGTTGGGCGAAAAAACGTTCAATGCCACGAGTTGCAGGGCATCATGAAGGAATGAAAAACGTTCGAAAAATAACACGTTGCGCTTGTGATTTAGGAGTAACAGTATTGACGCTCTATGCGTTTTCAACGGAAAACTGGAAGCGTCCTAAATCAGAAGTAGAATTTTTAATGCGTTTACCAGAGCAATTTTTAAATTCCTTTTTACCGGAGCTGATGGAGCTAAATATTAAAGTAGAAATGATTGGTGTGATGGATTCATTGCCAGACTATACACAATCCGCTTTAAGAAAGGCGATGGAAGCGACTGCAGGGAATACAGGATTAGTATTAAACTTTGCGATGAATTACGGTGGGCGTGCTGAAATTGTAATGGCGATGCAACAGCTTCTGAAAGAAGTAGAAGCAGGAAATCTTACAATTGATGAATTAAATGAACAACATATTTCCCAGTATGTAATGACGGCTCATTTACCTGAACCTGATTTATTAATTCGCACGAGTGGTGAAGTGCGCATAAGTAACTTTATGCTATGGCAGCTTGCCTATACGGAATTTTGGTTCACTGATACGCATTGGCCTGATTTTGATGAAGCCTGTTTAAAAGAGGCAATCTCTGTGTATCAAAACCGTAACCGCCGTTATGGAGGGCTGAAAGGAGAAGGAACAAATTGAAACAACGCATCATTACCGGAGTAATTGCTGCAGCATTATTTATTCCATTCGTAATTTATGGAGGAACGCCATTTGCGGTTTTAATGAGTATCATCGCAGTCATTGGTTTCTATGAATTGCTGAAAATGAAAGAAATTTCAATTGCATCTGTTCCAGGTATTATTGGTACACTTGCATTATTAGTTTTGGTTGTACCAAATGATTGGTCACGGAATATCGTTGATTTTTTTCAATATGATTCAATATTGATGATCGTGTACGGAATTGCGACATTGTTGTTGATTTATATTGTACTTGTAAAAAATAAAATGACGTTTGATGAAATTGGTTTTATATTGCTAGGGGCATTTTATGTCGGACTGGGATTCCACTATTTTATCGAAACACGTTTTATCGGATTGGAATATGTCGTCTTTGTATTGTTAGTCGTTTGGACAACAGATTCCGGTGCCTATTTTGTAGGACGTAAGTTAGGTAAAAATAAATTATGGCCGGAAATTTCACCTAAGAAAACAGTGGAAGGTTTTATTGGCGGGATTGTTATTGCAGTTATTTTCGCAATTGCCATGCAGCTCATCTATCCTTTTGCTTCAAGCTGGCTGCAATTAATCGTTGTGACAATAATTGCATCGATCATTGGACAAATGGGTGATTTAGTCGAATCAGCTATTAAACGTCATTTTGGTGTAAAAGATTCAGGCAATATTCTCCCAGGACATGGTGGCATATTGGATCGTTTTGACAGTTTATTATTTGTCGTACCATTATTGCATTTTTTACATTTCTTTTCCTAGGACATAGAAGGGACGTATCATTGTGAAAAAAATTAGTTTATTAGGTGCAACAGGTTCCATCGGATGGCAAACCTTTGATATTTTACTTGCAAATCCGAATGAATTTAAGCTTGTTGCATTTTCAGCCGGACAAAATATTGAAAAGTCCCGCGAAATTATAAAAAAACTTCAACCAGAATTAGTTTCAATGCAAACTGAGGAAGCGGCAGGCACTTTACAAAAAGAGTTCCCACATGTTTCCTTTACATATGGCGATAAAGGATTGGTCGAAGTAGCGACACATCCGGATTCGACAGTGCTTATCAATGCAGTATTAGGCAGCGTTGGACTGGAATCGACACTTGCTGCGATCCGTATGGGGAAAACGATTGCCATTGCTAACAAAGAAACACTTGTAACAGCAGGCCATCTAGTAATGGCTGAAGCGAAAAAATACAATGCCCCAATCTTACCGGTAGACAGTGAGCATTCAGCTATTTTCCAATCGATGAACGGTGAAAACAAAAAGCGTATCGAGCGTATTATTTTAACGGCATCAGGTGGTTCATTCCGTGATAGAACAAGGGATGAGCTAGTAGGTGTAACAGTAAAAGATGCTCTGAATCATCCGAACTGGTCAATGGGAGCCAAAATTACGATTGACTCGGCAACAATGATGAATAAAGGGCTTGAAGTAATTGAGGCACATGTACTGTTTGATATGCCTTATGACAACATCGACGTATTGCTGCACCGTGAAAGCATCATTCACTCGATGGTGGAATATGAGGATACAAGTGTCATCGCACAGCTCGGAACACCGGATATGCGCGTACCGATTCAATATGCGCTTAGCTACCCGGACCGTTTACCACTTGCAAATGGCCAACGTTTAAATTTGGCCCAAATTGGACAGCTTCATTTTAAGGAAGTTGATTTTGACCGTTTCCGCGCATTAAAGCTTGCTTATGATGCAGGAAGAATGGGCGGGACAATCTTAACGGCAATGAACGCGGCAAACGAAGCAGCCGTTGCATTGTTTTTACAAGAAAAAATTACTTTTTTAGAAATTGAAGAATGTATTGAGCGTATTATGAATAGTCATAACAATATCGCTTTGCCAGATTTAGCAACTATTTTACATGTAGACAGTGAAACGAGAAAAACCGTCGCAAGCATGGTAAAATAGTGAAGTGTGAAAAACGGACGTGAAGAACGAAAAGGCGGACATCCTCCTTTTTGTACAAGCGGTGCCTTTTTTCAAGAGCTTGATTGCTAGAAAAGATTGAGCGAAATAATATTCGGCTCAGTTCCAATGAAGGTGGGAGATTATGCAAACAGTTATAGCCTTTATTTTAATTTTTGGCTCACTCGTTTTTTTCCATGAGCTAGGTCACTTCTTATTTGCAAAGAAAGCAGGCATTATGGTACGTGAATTTGCGATTGGTATGGGACCGAAGATTTTTGGGATGACGAAAGGTGAAACAGTCTATACGCTACGATTATTACCAATTGGCGGTTATGTAAGAATGGCCGGCGAAGATACCGATACGGTAGAACTGCAGCCTGGTTACCGCGTAGCTTTAATAACGAATGAAGAAAATATTGTAGAAAAAATCATTCTCAACCAAAAAACACATTACCAAAACGTCATCTTTTTAGAAGTAGAGCGTGCGGACTTAGAACGTGAACTTTGGATTGAAGGTTATGATGAAGATGATCAGTTCATTCGCTACAATGTATCACGTACAGCAAGCATCGTTGAAAATGGTACGGAGCAGATGATTGCGCCGCTTGATCGCCAATTTAATTCAAAATCTGTTGGTGCTCGTGCAATGGCGATTTTCGCTGGTCCATTATTCAATTTTATTTTAGCGTTTTTCATCTTCCTGATTATCGGGCTTATTCAAGGGATTCCTTCTGAGGAACCGATTATTGCCGAAGTTATGGACAATTCTGTTGCGAGCAGTGCCGGATTGGTCGATGGCGATAAAGTAGTCAAGGTGAACGGACAGTCGATTTCAACTTGGGAAGAATTATCAGAACAAATTTTCAAGAACCCGAACAAAGCCGTAACATTCGAAGTTGAACGTGAAACGGGTAATGAAGTAATTGAACTTACACCAAAAGCTGTAGAGCAGGAAGGTGGTCCGGATTACGGACAAATCGGTGTGATGCGTTCCATTGAAAAAAATCCATTACAAGCCGTAGTGTATGGTGTGGAAGAAACGTATAACATGATTATTACAATCGGAACACTTGTCGGAAAACTGATTACCGGCCAATTCTCGATTGATGCATTATCAGGCCCGGTAGGAATTTATAAAACAACTGAAACGGTTGTAACGTTCGGTTTATATAATATTCTATACTTTGCGGCAATGCTGAGCGTCAACTTAGGGATTATGAACTTGTTACCATTACCAGCACTTGATGGTGGCCGTTTACTTTTCTTCGCTGTGGAAGCAGTAAGAGGAAAACCAATCGACCGTCAAAAAGAAGGTATGGTTCACTTCGTCGGAATACTCCTGCTGATGATCTTAATGGTCGTCGTAACATGGAACGATATCCAGCGATTCTTCTTCTAATATTAATTAAGTTGATTTAGCTAAAGGGCAAGCACGTTGATTGGAATGAAGGGGAGGCGACTCCTGCGGGAATAGGCGTGACGCCTGAGACTACAGGCTCAGGCCACGCCCGCGGAAAGCGTCCGACCCGTAATGGAAATCAACACCATGTCAGATGTAGAATCTCTTTTAAACAAAATACGTTTTAAAATGGCAGCTTTGAGCGTTTTGTATGAATAATACTAGCGTTCAAAGCTAAATTTGATTAGTATTATAGAAGTAGCAATTTAAATAAAAAAGGTGGCACTATTTATGAAACAGACCAAAACGTTTATCCCTACTTTAAGGGAAAATCCATCCGATGCCGACGTGAAATCGCATCGTATGCTTATGCGTGCCGGATTTATCCGACAAAATGCAGCCGGAGTATATTCATACTTACCATTAGCGCGCAGAGTATTATCAAAAATCGAACAGATCATCCGTGAAGAAATGGAAGCAATCAATTCAATCGAGTTATTAATGCCTGCATTGCAACCAGCAGAGCTATGGCAGGAATCAGGTCGCTGGGAAGCATACGGTCCAGAGCTTATGCGTTTAAAAGACCGTCATGACCGTGACTTCGCTCTAGGTGCTACTCATGAAGAAGTGATTACAACTTTGGTGCGTGATGAAATTAAATCATATAAAAAATTACCGTTAACACTTTACCAAATTCAAAGCAAATTCCGTGATGAAAAACGTCCACGCTTCGGCTTACTGCGCGGTCGCGAATTCATTATGAAAGATGCTTATTCTTTCCACTCATCACGTGAATCACTTGATGCAACATACGATGATATGTACCGTGCATATTCAAACATCTTCTCGCGTCTTGGACTGAACTTCCGTGCTGTAATTGCGGATGCAGGTACAATTGGCGGTAAAGGTACGCACGAATTTATGGTGCTTTCTGAAATCGGTGAAGATACAATCGCTTATTCGGATACATCGGATTATGCGGCAAACATCGAAATGGCAGAGGTTGTTGTAGAATATACAGCACCGACAACACCATTGAAAGACATCGAAAAAATTGAAACACCAGACCAAAAAACAATTGAAGAAGTATCGGCATTTTTAAATGTGGAACCTTCAAATGTGATTAAATCACTAGTTTTTGATATTGATGGTGAGTTGGTTGTTGTTTTAGCGCGCGGTGACCACGAAATTAACGATATTAAATTAAAAAATGCATTAGGTGCTACATCTGTTGAATTGGCAGAAGACGCAGCTATTAAAGAATTACTAGGCTGTACACCAGGTTCAATCGGTCCTGTGAAATTGCCGGTAAATGTAAAAGTTATTGCGGATAACGCAATCAAATCAATCCGTAACGGTGTTGCAGGGGCAAACGAAGATGGATTCCACTTATTAAATGTTAATCCGGAGCGCGACTTCGCGATCAGCTCTTATGAAGACATCCGTTTCATCCAACAAGGTGACCCATCTCCGGACGGTCAAGGTATCATTAAGTTTGCTGAAGGTATTGAAGTTGGACATATTTTCAAATTAGGTACAACTTATTCAGAAAAACTCAATGCAACATTCCTTGATGAGCAAGGTAAAGCAAAACCTTATATTATGGGATGCTATGGTATCGGGGTTTCTCGTATACTTGCTGCTGTAGCAGAACATTTCCAAGATGAAAACGGATTTGTATGGCCTGCACAATTAGCACCATATGATTTGCAACTAGTACCAATCAATGCAAAAGACGAAGCACAAGTTCAATTAGCGGACGAGCTTTATGGTGTACTGAAATCATACCGCTATGAAGTGTTATATGATGACCGTGCAGAACGTGCCGGCGTAAAATTTGCAGATGCAGATTTAATCGGATTACCTGTTCGTATTACAGTAGGTAAAAAAGCTTCAGAAGGTCTTGTGGAAGTGAAATTCCGTTCAACAGGCGAATCTGCAGAATGGGCGAAAGAAGAAGTAGTCGATCGCTTAAACGAATATTTCCGCCAAAACTAGTAACGATTAAGATAGAGAGAACGGGAAAGTACAATTTTTTATGTACTTTCTTTTCTTTTTCATTGGAAGTGAAGGGGCCATTTTTTATGTATTGGGTTGGCTTGGATGAATAACGGTATTAATTCCGCTTATTTTAAATAAAGTGGAGTATTTGTTCATGTCCGATGAAATCCCTCACCTTACAATGGAAACAGCATGATGAAAGGGTGAAACAATTGTCAAAACAGGAAGGAAGACAAAAATTCCTACTATTGTTACAGCAGCTTGAATTGACTGATGATGTCTATATGTCCTTTTTTGAAAATGGAACACTCGAACGTGTAACGGTTCATAAAAAGAAACGTATTTGGGACTTTAAAATAAAAATTGAAAATATATTGCCTTACCAAGTGTATCAATTGCTGAGAATGCGGATGGTCGAGAAGTTTTCTCCTATAGCCAATGTGTTACTGACGATTGAATCGCATAATCCGGTAGTTAATGAGCAGCATATTTTGGATTATTGGCAAGTAGTAGTGGAGCAATTGGATGAAATGTCACCACTATTGCGTGCAAATTTATCGAAGCAAACACCGAAATGGACAGGTCATAAGCTTGTCGTAACATCGATGCTCGAAGTCGAGTACTTATCATTAAAAGCAAAGTATACAGATAAAATTGCCGAGTCGTACAAAACATTCGGTTTCCCGCATATCCCGCTTGAGTTCCAGCTTGTAGAGGAAAATGATGAATTTATCGCACAGCAAGAAGCGTTTTACCAGCAGCGCAGGGAAGAGGAAGAGCGACTGTCTAAACAGGCGATGGCCGATTTTGCAACACGCGAAAAAGAGAAAGCGGCCAATCCTGGTGCTGTTTCCAATGGAGATACACCATTCCAGATTGGTGCACTCATTAAAAATCCGGATCCGGTCGAAATCCGCACAGTACTGGAAGAAGAACGCTCGATTGTACTGGAAGGGTTTATTTTTGCATGTGATATTAAAGAACTTCGAAGCGGTCGTTCATTGCTTGAATTTAAAATTTCCGACTACACCGACTCACTAATGGTCAAAATGTTCTCAAACGGTGACGAGGACGTCGTGAAGATGAAGCAGATGAGCAAAGGGATGTGGGTGCGTGTACGCGGATCGATTCAGCTTGATACATTTGCCCGCGATTTAGTCATGATGGTAAAAGACATCAACGAAATCAAGCGTGAACCTAAAAAAGACCATGCTCCGGAAGGCGAAAAGCGAGTTGAGCTTCACCTGCATACACCGATGAGTCAAATGGATGCGATGACATCTGTCGATAAACTAGTAGCACAAGCAGCCAAATGGGGACATCCTGCGATTGCGGTAACCGACCATGCTGTTGTTCAGGCATTCCCTGAAGCGTATGCTGCCGGTAAGAAAAATGGCATTAAAGTCATTTACGGCGTGGAAGCAAACTTAGTTGATGACGGAAAACCAATTGTTTACGATCCGATTGATGTTGACCTTGAAGATGCAACGTATATCGTATTTGACGTAGAGACGACCGGCTTCTCGAACGTGTATGACACGATTATCGAGCTGGCGGCCGTCAAAATTAAGAATGGTCAAGTTATTGATACATTTGAACGATTCTCAAACCCGCACCGTAAATTAACAGCAAAAATTATCGAGCTGACTCATATTACTGATGATATGCTTGTCAATGCACCAGAGCTGAGTGATGTCATTCGTGAATTCCATGACTTTATCGGCGATGGGGTTGTTGTCGCGCATAATGCAGCGTTTGACTTAGGTTTCTTATATGTTGCATACAAAAATGCCGGCATAGAAGTTCGCCACCCAGGGATCGATACGGTCGAGCTTTCCCGTCTTGTAAATCCAGGGCAAAAATCGCATAACTTGAAAACATTAACGAAAAAATACAATATCGAACTAACCCAGCATCACCGGGCAATTTATGATACCGAAGCAACAGGAGAGCTATTCCTGCATTTATTGAAACAGGCTACCGATTTAGGTATTAAAAACCTGATTGAAATGAATGACCATGTCGGCGGTGCAGAAGGATATAAACAGTCACGCCCAAGTCACTGTACAATTTTGGCGGTCGATGATGCCGGACTGAAAAATCTGTTTAAGTTGATTTCAATTTCGCATACGGAAACATTTTACCGTGTGCCACGTATTCGTCGATCTGATTTGCAAAAACTACGACAAGGTTTAATCGTAGGCTCAGGCTGCTCGAATGGTGAGCTATTTGAAACAATGATGAATAAGACGCAGGAAGAAGCAGAGCGTATCGCAAAATTCTATGATTATTTGGAAGTAATGCCGAAACCGGTCTATTCTCCATTAGTGGATGGCGGTACAGTCCATGATGAATGGGCATTGGAAGACATTATCCGCCGTATCGTAAAGCTTGGCAAAAAACTGAACTTACCGGTCGTAGCAACGGGAAATGTCCACTACTTGCATGAAACCGATGCAAAGTTCCGTCAAATCCTTGTTGGGTCAATGGGTGGGGCAAACCCGTTAAACCGTAATCCTTTACCGAAAGTCCATTTCCGTACAACGGATGAAATGCTGAAGGAATTCGACTTTTTAGGCCCGGATTTGGCAAAGGAAATCGTTGTGACAAATACGCAGCTTGTCGCCGATATGATTGGCGATGTAAAACCGATCAAGGACGACTTATATACACCGAAGATTGAAGGCTCGGATGATGAAGTAACGAATCTGACTTATGAAATGGCACATAGTATTTACGGCGAAAATTTACCGGAAATTGTCCAGGCACGTATTGATAAGGAACTGAAATCGATTTTGGGGCACGGGTTCGGAGTAATATACCTGATTTCCGCAAAGCTCGTTAAAAAATCGCTTGCTGACGGTTACTTAGTAGGTTCGCGTGGATCTGTAGGGTCATCCCTCGTCGCGACATTTATGGAAATTACCGAAGTAAACCCGCTGCCGCCGCATTATGTTTGTCCAAAGTGTAAGCATTCCGAGTTTATCGCGGATGGTTCGGTTGCATCAGGCTATGACTTACCGAACAAACAATGCCCGGAATGCGGTGCTCCGTACAAAAAAGACGGCCAGGATATCCCGTTCGAAACATTCCTGGGATTCAAGGGAGACAAGGTGCCCGATATTGATTTGAACTTCTCCGGTGAATATCAGCCACAGGCGCATAACTATACGAAAGTGCTGTTCGGTGAAGATTATGTATTCCGTGCCGGAACAATTGGTACCGTCGCTGAAAAGACGGCATATGGTTATGTAAAAGGGTACGGAAGCGACAATGGCATCACTTACCGAAATGCGGAAGTGGACCGCCTTGTGCAAGGATGTACAGGGGTAAAACGTACAACCGGACAACACCCAGGGGGCATTATCGTAGTTCCGGATTATATGGATATTTACGACTTCTCGCCAGTACAGTTCCCGGCGGATGCCCAGGATTCGGAATGGAAAACAACCCATTTCGACTTCCACTCGATTCACGATAATATTTTAAAGCTCGATATACTTGGACACGATGATCCGACCGTAATTCGTATGCTTCAGGATTTATCCGGAATCGATCCGAAAACAATCCCGACAGACGATCCAATTGTTATGAAGATTTTCAGTTCAACGGAATCACTAGGTGTAACGGAAAAGCAAATTGGCACGAAAACAGGAACGCTCGGAATTCCTGAGTTCGGGACAAAATTCGTACGCCAAATGCTAGAAGAAACAAAACCGTCAACATTCAGTGAACTTGTGCAGATTTCAGGACTATCTCACGGTACAGACGTATGGCTTGGAAATGCACAGGAACTGATTAAAGACGGCACTTGTGTATTAAAAGAAGTAATCGGCTGTCGTGACGATATTATGGTTTATTTAATTTATCAGGATTTGGAACCGTCGTTTGCCTTTAAAATTATGGAGTCTGTTCGTAAAGGTAAAGGCTTAACAGATGAAATGGAAGCGGAAATGCGTGCGAAGAAAGTGCCGGAATGGTATATCGATTCTTGTAAAAAGATTAAGTACATGTTCCCGAAAGCCCACGCCGCAGCGTATGTATTAATGGCCGTGCGTATCGCATGGTTCAAGGTGCATCATCCGATTCTTTACTATGCAGCGTACTTCACTGTACGTGCATCGGACTTTGATTTAATTGCGATGACGCAAGGTTCTGTCATGATTCGCAAAAAAATCGATGAGATCAACATGAAGGGGCTCGATGCAGCGCCAAAAGAGAAAAGTTTACTGACGGTTATGGAACTGGCACTTGAAATGTGTGAACGCGGCATGAGCTTCAAAAAGGTTGATTTATACCGTTCACAGGCGAGTGAGTTCATTATTGAAGGAAACTCATTGATTCCGCCATTTGATGCCATTCCTGGCCTTGGTACAAACGTAGCAAAACAAATTGTTGAAGCACGTAAAAACGGAGAGTTTTTATCGAAGGAAGATCTACAGCAGCGCGGCCGTGTATCGAAGACATTAATCGAGTATATGGATGAGCTTGGATGTCTGGAAGGAATGCCGGATGCCAACCAGCTGTCATTATTCTAATGTACGGATTGGCTAAAAGAGAGGATTTTGTATTTACAGATGCATATTCTCTTAATTGTTGTTAATTCTATGTGTTAATAGGCAAAATTTGCATTAGGATAGCCTTTGTGCTATGCTAAATGTAATAATTTGTTGATAGTTCACCAGCAAAAGAGTGGGGTTTCCCGCTCTTTTCTGTTGTTTACACAACTATTTAATTTCGATGAGCAAGTGTTCAGATCATTTGTTCAATGGAGTTGAACCTTTGGCGAATATCACAAATTTAAAATGAAAAAATGAAGTCCGTCTAAAACGCCGTA
This sequence comes from Solibacillus sp. NPDC093137, assembly GCF_050280445.1. Classification (NCBI taxonomy): domain Bacteria; kingdom Bacillati; phylum Bacillota; class Bacilli; order Caryophanales; family Caryophanaceae; genus Solibacillus; species Solibacillus sp. NPDC093137. The sequence continues at coordinate 1,773,138 of NZ_JBNNVH010000001.1, read as the reverse complement.
TCTTAAGGCGATGACTGGCTGACCCACGTCCTGTGGGCCTCAAAAAAATCTGGACGCAATTGCATTTAGATGTAAATGTCTCCATTTTTTTCAATGAAAACTCGTCTTTTGTTAAACCAATACTAAGAAGATTTAAAACAAACAAAGACGTTAGGGAGGATACGATGAGCAAAGTTACGTCGATCATTGAAGAGCTAGTGACACCGATCGTGGAAGAGCTTGATTTGGAATTAGTTGATATCGAGTTCGTGAAAGAAGGACGCGACTGGTTCCTTCGTATTTATGTTGACACACCAGAAGGCGGCATTGATATTTTACAATGTGCACAAGTGAGTGAACGTTTAAGCGAGAAGTTGGATGAAAATGATCCAATCGAGCAAAACTATTACTTAGAGGTTTCTTCACCAGGAGCGGAACGTCCGTTAAAGAAACAACAGGACTTTGAAAAAGCAATCGGCAAATATATTTATGTGAAAACTTATGAACCAGTTAAGGATTTAAAAGAATTCTATGGTTATTTACGCGCATATACAGATGAGTTTTTAGAAATCGAATTCCGTATTAAAACACGTAAAGTTACAGTACAAATTGAAAAAGAAAAAATTGCGCAAGCGCGTCTTGCTATCGATTTTTCAGATAAGCAAATTTAGGAGTGAAAACAAAAATGAGTAGTGAATTACTAGATGCCCTAACTGCCCTTGAAGAGCAGAAAGGTATTTCAAGAGATGTATTAATTGAGGCGATTGAGGCGGCTTTAGTAACTGCGTACAAACGTAACTTCAACCAAGCGCAAAACGTTCGCGTGGATCTTAACCTAAATACAGGTTCAATGGTTGTTTATTCTCGTAAAGACGTAGTAGAAGAAGTAGAAGACGATCGTCTGGAAATCGCATTGGAAGACGCGAAATTCATTAATGCAGCTTATGAAATTGGTGACGTCGTAGAAGAAGAAGTAACACCACGTAACTTCGGACGTATCGCGGCACAGACTGCTAAGCAAGTTGTAACGCAACGTGTTCGTGAGGCAGAGCGCGGTTTAATTTATGAAGAGTATGTAGACCGTGAAGATGACATCGTAACAGGTGTAATCGAGCGTCAAGATGCACGTAATATTTATGTGTCAATCGGTAAAGTTGAAGCGGCATTACCTGTTAACGAACAAATTCAAGGTGAAGTTTATAAGCCAACTACACGCATCCGTGTTTACATTACAAAAGTTGAACGCACAACACGTGGTCCACAAGTAATCGTTTCTCGTACACATCCTGGATTATTGCGCCGTCTGTTTGAAATGGAAGTTCCAGAAATTTATGATGGCACTGTAGAAATCAAATCAATCGCGCGTGAAGCGGGAGACCGTTCAAAAATCTCTGTATATGCACATAATGAAGAAGTAGATCCTGTAGGTTCATGTGTTGGAGCTAAAGGTGCACGTGTGCAAACAATTGTAAACGAATTAAACGGTGAAAAGATCGATATCGTAGAATGGTCAGAAGATCCGGTTGTATTCGTTGCAAACGCACTAAGCCCTTCAAAAGTTCTGGACGTTCAAGTAAATGAAGAAGAAAAGTCAACAACAGTTGTCGTACCGGATTACCAATTATCACTAGCGATTGGTAAGCGCGGACAAAATGCTCGTTTAGCAGCAAAATTAACGGGCTGGAAAATCGACATCAAGAGTGAAACAGATGCACGCGAATTAGGGATTTATCCTTCTGAAACGAGCACATTCGTTCCACGTGAAGATGCAGAAGAAGTACAATTTGATTTATATGGTGATGACGAAGAGTAAGCCATCATTTGGAATGATTTTGCAAGGAGGGTAAGCAATATGGTCGTTAATAAAAAAATTCCTTTACGCAAATGTGTTGCAACAGGCGAGATGCTTCCGAAAAAATCAATGATTCGCGTCGTTCGTTCAAAAGAGGGCGAAGTGACTGTTGATATTACGGGAAAAAAATCCGGTCGTGGAGCATATGTTTCTAAAACGGAAGATGCTGTTGAAATGGCGCGTAAAAAGAATATTTTAGATCGCCAGCTTGATGCAAAAGTGCCGGATGAGGTGTATGAGGAGCTGCTAACGCTAATCCGCCGGGAGTCGATTTTATGACAAACCCGGCATTGCTACAGCTATTAGGTTTAGCAGCACGTGCACGAAAAACAATATCCGGAGAAGAGCTTGTCGTAAAAGAAATTCGCAACGGCAATGCAAAACTTGTCTTTTTAGCTTCGGATGCTTCGGCAAATACGAGCAAAAAGATTCAGGATAAATGTACGTTTTATAAAGTTGAGTATTATGTTTTCGGAGATCGATATGATCTTGGACATGCTACCGGGAAGGAAGCCCGTGTAGCGATTGCTATTACAGATAGCGGATTTGCTAAAAAAATGTCTAGTCTACTCAACGAAAATTAATCGGGGGTGAGCAGATGAGCAAAGTAAGAGTTCATGAATATGCGAAAAAGGTAAATAAAACAAGTAAGGAAGTTATTGAGGTGCTTGCAAAACATAATCTGCCGGTGAAAAATCATATGGCGGTTATCGATGAGCAGGCGGTCTCAAAACTAAATTCTGTCTTTAAGCAAGCAGTGGAACCAACGAAAGATTCTCCTGCAAAGACACCTGCCAAAGCTGTAAATGTTACACCAAAACGCGGTGAACAAGGGCAGAAGAAAGTGCAGCAAGGTCAAAAGCAGGATCGTCCACAATCTGCTTCAAATAACCAACAACCGAACAAAGCTTCAAACGCCCAAGGGCAACCAAAATCGCAACAAGGCGAAAAAATAAGAAATGAAAAAGGTAACCAAAATCGAAATATGACACAAAATAACAATAATAACCGCAAAAGCGGCACAACACCAAACACTAGTAATAATAAAGGCGGCAACACGCCAAATAGAGGCGGAAATACGCCAAACAAGGGTGGCAACACTCAAAACAAAGGCGGCTATCAACAACGTAGAAAACCAGGTATCAATGGTGGTAAACGTCGTACGCATCGCCCGGCACCACAACCAATGGTGCAAAAGGAATTACCGGAAAAAATTACTTTCTATGAAAGTTTATCAGTCGCAGAACTTGCAAAAAAATTACACCGTGAGCCATCGGAAATTATTAAAAAATTATTCATGCTTGGCGTAATGGCAACAATTAACCAAGAACTTGATAAGGATGCAATTGAGTTAATCTGTGCAGACTACGGGGTAGAAGTAGAAGAAGAAATCCGTATCGACAAAACAGATTTAGATACGTACTTCGATGATACTATCGTGGAAGTTGACGAGAATGCATTAGAAGAGCGCCCACCAGTTGTAACAATTATGGGACACGTTGACCACGGTAAAACATCATTGCTTGACTCAATCCGTAAAACGAAAGTTACAGCGGGTGAAGCAGGCGGTATTACTCAGCATATCGGTGCATACCAAGTAGAAGTTAACGGGAAGAAAATTTCATTCCTTGATACTCCTGGTCACGCGGCATTCACAACAATGCGTGCGCGTGGTGCATCAATTACAGATATCGCAATTATCGTAGTTGCAGCAGATGACGGTGTAATGCCTCAAACAGTTGAAGCAATCAACCACGCAAAAGCTGCAGAAGTACCAATTATCGTAGCAATCAACAAAATGGATAAACCATCTGCTAATCCTGACCGTGTACAACAAGAGTTAACTGAGCACGGATTAGTTCCTGAAGCATGGGGTGGAGATACAATCTTCGTACCAATTTCAGCACTGAAAGGTGAAGGTATTGACCAGCTTCTGGAAATGATTTTATTAGTTTCTGAAGTAGGCGAATTAAAAGCGAATCCGACTCGTTCAGCAATCGGTACAGTAATTGAAGCACAGCTTGATAAAGGCCGTGGTGCAGTTGCAACACTTTTAGTTCAAGATGGTACATTACGTATTGGTGACCCAATCGTAGTCGGTCATGCATATGGTCGTGTACGTGCAATGGTCAACGATCTTGGCCGTCGTATTAAAACAGCTGGCCCTTCTATGCCAGTTGAAATTACAGGTTTAAGCGAAGTACCACAAGCGGGCGACCGTTTCGTAGTATTCGAAGACGAAAAAACAGCTCGTCAAGTTGGTGAGTCTCGTTCAATGACTGCAATCCAAGCGTCACGTTCAGAAAAACAACGTGTAACACTTGATAACTTATTCGAACAAATGAGCCAAGGCGAAATGAAAGAGCTAAACTTAATCGTTAAAGCAGACGTACAAGGTACAGTGGAAGCAATGGCTTCTTCATTAATGAAAATTGATGTTGAAGGCGTTAACGTTAAAATCATCCACACAGGTGCGGGTGCAATTACAGAATCGGATATCTCTCTTGCTGCTGCATCAAATGCAATCGTTATCGGATTCAACGTACGTCCTGATACAAATGCAAAACGTGCTGCTGATGAAGAAGGCGTAGATATTCGTCTACACCGTATCATCTATAAAGTAATCGAAGAAATCGAACACGCGATGAAAGGGATGCTTGATCCAGAGTTCGAAGAGAAAATCGTTGGTCAAGCGGAAGTTCGTCAAACAATTAAAGTATCTAAAGTGGGTACAATCGCAGGTTCATACGTTATCGAAGGTAAAATCGTTCGCGATGCCGGCGTACGTGTAATCCGCGAAAACGTTGTTGTGTTCGAAGGTGAACTGGATTCACTAAAACGCTTCAAAGATGATGCAAAAGAAGTTGCAAAAGGATATGAGTGTGGTATTACGATTAAAAACTACAACGACATTAAAGAAGGCGACATTATCGAAGCCTTCGTAATGGAAGAAATCGTTCGTAAATAATGATTGTATACGCAGAAATTGAATTCATGATTCAGACTGCCCACTCATTAAAAGAAAAGCGCGCCGTCCTACAACGGATGGTGACGCGTACGAAACAAAAATTCAACGTTTCCGTTGCTGAAATTGACCATCAGGATGTATGGCAGCGTACAAAGCTTGCGCTTGTCGCAGTTGCTTCTTCCAAAGAAGCAGCTGAACGCGAGCTTATGCGGGCCGTCCATTATCTGCAGTCAAATCCGCAATGGGAACAGCTGGATTTTTATCGTGAATATTTATAAAGTCCACTTATCGTGGCAAACTGTACTATTAATTACGCAATTTAAATGAGGTGACATTTATGTCTCTACGTTCTAATCGAGTTGCTGAGCAAATGAAAAAAGAAATTACTGAAATCATTGCGCGCAAAATCAAAGATCCGCGTGTAGGCTTCGTTACGGTTACTGATGTAGCAGTAACAGGAGACTTACAGCAAGCAACTGTTTATATTACATCGTTAGGCAATGACCGCGAACGTGCGGAAACATTGCAAGCGTTAGAAAAAGCATCCGGTTTCATCCGTTCTGAAGTTGGTTCACGTATTCGCTTACGCCGTACGCCTGAACTGGCATTCGAATTCGATACAGCAATCGAATACGGAAACAAAATCGATGCTTTACTACGTGGCCTAAACGAAGATAAATAAAACTAAGAAGTCTGCGCTGCATAACTATGCAGGCAGACTTTTTTGCTTTTAAAAATTCTTTAACGGAATTGTTGAATACAGAAGTTTTGTTAAGGAAATAAACTTTATGCTAAGTTAGAGTGACGCGAAGCGAAGGGGGGCGACTCCTAGGGGATCAGCGTGTGCGGAAAATCCACTTTATCGCTGCCGCCGTAAGAGGTAGCGATAAAGTTAGTTGGAGCCACGCCCCAGGAATATTTGAACGAATGCTAAAACCGTTACGTCGTGTAACAACGCATTCGTGACCAACGTCCTGTTGGCCTCCCGTAGCGAAGCAGAACGGATTGTATGAAAAGTACCAACTATAGCTGAAGCTTATATCAAAGAATCTATTAAATATCGAAATCCCTATTTCAAACAAAGGAGCAAAACAATGAACGGTATTTTGCCATTATGGAAAGAGCGCGGCATGACAAGTCATGACTGTGTATTTAAATTACGAAAAATATTGAAGACGAAAAAAGTAGGCCATACCGGGACACTTGATCCGGGTGTAGAAGGCGTCCTGCCAATCTGTATCGGCCAGGCAACACGCATCGCCGAATATTTAACAGATGCCGGCAAAACGTATGAAGCAGTCGTATCGATCGGACGCACGACAACAACAGAAGATGCGGAAGGCGAAACAGTCGAGCAAAATACAGATTTCAAATCGTTTACTCGTGAAGAAATTTTACAAGCACTCCAAACGCTGACAGGCGAAATTGAACAAACGCCTCCGATGTTTTCTGCGGTAAAAGTGAACGGGAAAAAGCTTTATGAGTATGCAAGAGCCGGCCAAACAGTCGAGCGCCCAACACGTAAAATTACAATTTATGAGCTGGAATTATTGGATGATGCACAAACGTTCGAAGGGGAAGAAGTGAAATTCTCGATTCGCATCAAATGTTCAAAAGGGACGTATATTCGCACATTAGCTGTTCAGATCGGTGAAGCATTAGGTTGTCCTGCACATATGCATGAACTTGTACGAACAGCATCAGGCACATTTACTAAAGACAATTGCTTTACATTAGCCGAAATCGCGGAAATGATGGAAGCAGGGGAGCAGGAGAAGTTTCTGTTGCCTGTTGAATATGCATTATCCGATTATCCATACATTGAAATTACGGAAGACATTGAAAAGCAAATTTTCAATGGGCAAGTTCTCCCGATGCATACTTTATTAACGGAACATGATAAAATTGTTTATGGTGTAGAGGGACGAGCATTTGCGGTTTACATCGCCCATCCGACAAAGACCGGGCAAATGAAGCCGGATAAGATGTTTCCCGAAATTAATTAGGAGGCCCAAGATGAACGTTATTCATTTGAAATACCCCCATCAATTAGCACAGGAAATAGAAAAAGAGGCGTACTCATTAGCAATCGGATTTTTTGATGGGGTACATAAAGGACATCAGGCGGTCATTGAAGCGGCAAAGCAAAAAGCCGAGCAGCTTAATATTAAAAGTGCCGTGATGACTTTTGATCCACATCCATCGATTGTACTAGGCAGACGTAATGAAAAAGTGTTTTACATTACGCCACTACCACAAAAATTAGATACATTAAAAAAATTAAATATCGATACAGTATTTGTTGTAAACTTTACATCAGACTTTGCAAAGCTTACACCGGAAGAGTTCATTAAGTATTTTATCGTAGATTTAAATGTCCAGCATGTAACGGCAGGCTTTGATTTCTCATTTGGCGCATACGGCAAAGGCAATATGGAGCTGATGGAGCAACTGTCCAACGGGCGTTATGGTGTGACGGCAATAGAAAAACAGCAGGATGCAGTCGAAAAAATCAGCTCAACACGTATTCGCCAAGCATTACAGGACGGGGAAATGGAGCAGGCTCGTAATCTATTAGGCCGCGCATTTGAAGTGCCGGGAATCGTCGTGCACGGAGATAAGCGCGGACGGACAATGGGCTTTCCGACAGCAAACGTCCAGGCGATGGAAGGCTGCTATATACCGGCAACCGGAGTGTATGCAGTGAAAATTTTAGTGCAAAATAAATGGTATGACGGGGTTTGTAATGTAGGCTATAAACCGACATTCAACAACCCGGAAGAAAAGCAACTGTCGATTGAAGTGCATATTTTAAATTTCAATAAAAATATTTACGGTGAAGAGGTCGTTGTCGGCTGGTATAAACGCATTCGCAGCGAACGGAAATTTAATGGTATCGAAGCGTTAATTGAGCAAATTGAATTAGATAAACAGCAAGCAATCGCCTATTTTGAACAACTACGCTAAATAGTTGCGCATCTATAAACAATTATGGTACTATTCACTAGTACGAAATTCTCGTATGAACCTTAGCTCGGCTTTTCGCAACTCCAGCGACTGCTCTGCTAGTGGGGATATCTTATTTATCAGGAGGTCATTTAAAATGGCAATTACACAAGAACGTAAAAACGAAATTATCGCTGAGTACCGCGTACACGAAACAGACACTGGTTCTCCAGAAGTACAAGTAGCTGTATTAACTGCAGAAATCAACGCATTAAACGCTCACTTAGCTACTCACAAGAAAGATTTCCACTCTCAACGTGGTCTTCTTAAAATGGTAGGTAAACGTCGTCATTTATTAAAATATTTACGTGAAAACGACGTAGCTCGTTACCGTGAATTAATTACTAAACTTGGATTACGTCGCTAATACGTCGTTAATCTGACAATAAAAAGCGGGATTTTTCCCGCTTTTTATTATGTTTGAAAATGAGTCAGCTTTCCGAATCAATGGTGCGATGTTTAACTTCTTTGAGCAGGTGTCAACACGCCTGTTGAAAGAAGTTAAACCATTGCTGGAAAGCCAAAAATATTTTATTAAATTTAACGATATTTAGATCAAAAAATTTAGCATAGAAAACGCTTTTTTGATACACTAACTATGGTACATAATATGATACGTAGAGTGTTTCAATAAGAAAGGGGTTCATTTAATGAACGAAAAAAAGGTCTTTTCGTATGAATGGGCAGGCCGTCCACTAGTAGTAGAAGTAGGACAGCTAGCAAAACAAGCAAATGGTGCTGCAATGATCCGCTACGGCGAAACAGCAGTTCTAGCTACAGCAACAATGTCAAAACAACCAAAAGCATTAGATTTCTTCCCGTTAACAGTTAACTTTGAAGAACGTCTATATGCAGCAGGTAAAATCCCTGGTGGTTTCATTAAACGTGAAGGACGTCCATCAGAAGCGGCAGTATTAACTTCCCGTCTAATTGACCGTCCAATCCGTCCAATGTTCCCGGATGGTTTCCGTAACGAAGTACAATCAATTTTAATGGTTATGTCAAATGATTCAAACTGCCCTGCTGATGTAGCGGCAATGTTTGGTTCTTCATTATCATTAGCAATATCTGATATTCCATTCGACGGACCGATTGCAGGTGTACATGTAGGATATATCGACGGAGAATTCGTTGTGAACCCGACTGTAGAACAATCAGCAAAATCGACTGTTCACTTAACAGTAGCAGGTAACAAAGACGCGGTTAACATGGTAGAAGCAGGTGCTTTAGAAGTAACTGAAGATATCATGCTTGAAGCGATTATGTTCGGTCATGAAGAAATTAAAAAGTTAATTGCCTTCCAAGAGCAAATTGTTGCTGAAGTGGGTAAAGAAAAACTTGAAGTAACATTATATGAATTAGATGCAGACTTAACAGCAGCGATCAAAGCTGAATGTGAAGCTGATATGAATACAGCTATCCAAACGGTGGACAAGCAATTACGCCAAGAAAATATTACAGCAGTAAAAACACGTGTGATCGAAGCTTATGAAGCCCAAGAAGCTGACGAAGCTACGATGAAACAAGTGAATGCTATTTTAGATAAAATGGTAAAAGATGAAGTGCGTCGTTTAATTACAGAAGATAAAGTTCGTCCGGATGGTCGTAAGCAAGATGAAATCCGTCCACTTTCTTCTGAAGTAGATTTATTGCCACGTGCACACGGTTCCGCATTATTCACACGTGGACAAACGCAAGCATTATCAATTTGTACTTTAGGTGCTTTAGGCGACGTTCAAATTATTGACGGCTTAGGTATTGAAGAGTCAAAACGCTGGATGCACCACTACAACTTCCCACAATTCTCAGTTGGGGAAACAGGCCGTTACGGTAGCCCGGGCCGTCGTGAAATCGGTCACGGTGCATTAGGTGAGCGTGCAATTTTAGCGGTAATGCCAACAGAAGAGGAATTCCCGTATGCAATCCGTTGCGTATCGGAAGTATTGGAATCAAATGGTTCTACTTCTCAAGCATCAATTTGTGCATCAACAATGGCACTTATGGCTGCAGGTGTGCCAATTAAAGCACCAGTTGCAGGTATTGCAATGGGTCTTGTTAAAAAAGGCGAGCACTATACAGTATTATCAGATATCCAAGGTATGGAAGACCACCTTGGCGACATGGACTTTAAAGTGGCAGGTACAGCTAAAGGTGTAACAGCACTTCAAATGGACATTAAAATCGATGGTCTGTCTCGTGATATTTTAGAAGAAGCATTAACTCAGGCGAAAATCGGCCGTATGCACATTTTAGAGCATATGATGTCAACGATTTCAGCGTCTCGCACTTCATTATCACAATACGCACCAAAAATTGTTTCAATCAAAATTAATCCTGACAAAATCCGCGATGTAATCGGACCGGGTGGTAAAGTCATCAATAAAATTATTGATGAAACAGGCGTTAAAATTGATACAGAACAAGACGGTACAATCTACATCGCTTCAGCTGATGAAGCAATGATTAACCGTGCTAAAGAAATGATCGAATCAATCGTACGCGAAGCTAAAGTAGGCGAGTACTACTTATCAACAGTAAAACGCATTGAAAAATTCGGTGCATTCTGTGAAATCTTCCCAGGTAAAGATGGCTTACTGCACATTTCGGAAATTCAGGAAGAACGTACGAAAGAAGTAGAAGACGTATTAAAACTAGGCGATGAATTACTAGTGAAATGTATCGAGATTGATAAACAAGGTCGCGTAAACTTATCACGTAAAGTAGTTATCAAAGAAGAAAAAGAGCGCGCGGAACAAGGGAAATAATTGAAACAAGCGTTGCAAACAAGATAAAAAGGGAGGTTGTACACTATTGTACAGCCTCTTTTTTAAATAACGTTAAGTTGATGATTTGCGATATAACTTGATGAAGTATGGTAAAGGGAGGTATGCGTAATGGAGAGGCCGACTTCCAGGGGATTAAGCGTGTGCGGAAAATCTGGTTGCTCCTGCGGTTACTCGTCGCAAAGCTTTATTCAAAGCTTTGGAGCCACGCTTCCAGAAATAATGGAACGAATGCTAAGAGCGTCACATCATGTGACACCGCATTCGTGACCAACAATCCTTTTGGCCTCCGGAATGGAGCATACCGGGCTATATAAATAAGCCTCGAATTGGAATACTACGGTTTTTTAAGTCATACTTATAATTTATTAGCCGAAACAAAGGAGAAATTTATGGTACAAGTAATTACAGCAAAAAATGGCGTACGCATTGTCACAGAGCAAATGCCGCATGTCCGGTCATTATCGGTCGGTATTTGGGTCAACGCAGGCTCACGCTACGAAACAAAAGAAGAAAATGGGATTACCCATTTCATCGAACATATGCTTTTCAAAGGAACGAAAAACCGTACAGCCCGCCAAATCGCGGAAGAGTTCGACCGAATCGGCGGCGAGATTAATGCCTTCACATCGAAGGAACATACATGCTATTACGCGAAAGTGCTGGACCATCATGGGGAGCTCGCAATCGATATTCTGTCCGATATGTTTTTTAACTCATTATTTGCAAAAGAAGAAATTGAACGTGAACGCCAAGTTGTTCTTGAAGAAATCTACATGAGTGAAGACGATCCCGCAGATGATGTCCATGAAAAATTATGGGGTGTCATGTTCCCGGATGATGCGCTAGGCCGTCCGATTTTAGGAACACCGGAAACGCTATCGACATTTGATGAAGAGATGATTCGGGGGTATATGGCGAAACATTACGGCCCTCAAAATGTTGTCATTTCGATTGCAGGGAATATTGAAGAAAGTTTACTGGAAAAAGTGGAAGCGCTATTCGGAAACTATGAAGCAAGTGCTGAGTCAATTGTTTCCAAACCGTCTTATCCGGTATTTACACCAGGTGAAGTTGAAAAAATGCGCGATACCGAACAGGCGCATATTGCAATTTCATTCCCGGCCATTGCGGTAAAAGATCCGAAAATGTACAGCTTCATTGCGTTAAATAATATTATCGGCGGCAATATGAGTTCACGCCTGTTCCAGGAAGTGCGCGAGGAACGCGGCTTGGCGTATTCTGTATTCAGCTACCAGTCAAGCTATGAAGATGTTGGGACGTTTACGATTTATGCGTCGGCATCGAAACAAAACTTAGATGCATTAAAGCAGCAGATCGACCAGACGTTATTTGACCTTGTGGCAGGAGGGGTAACAGAAACTGAGCTTGAAAATGCGAAGGAGCAGTTAAAAGGCGGCTTCGTTCTAGGGCTTGAAGGAACGGAAGACTTTATGAACCGTAACGGGGTCAATGAACTGATCCACCAAAATCACCGCTCAGTAGATGAAGTACTGGCAAAGATTGATGCGATTTCGATGGAAACGATCGATGAGTTAATTACACAAATTTTATTATCCGAACCGGCAATTGCGATTATCGGACCGGAAAACGAATAACGAAAAAAGGACAGCGCGTGCTAGCAGTTAGCATGCGCTGTCCTTTTAAAATTCGGCTGCCTGAAATTTTATTGCAGCCGATTTATAATATTGATAATAGATTATAAAACCAATAATTGAAACAATCGGTGCCCCCATTAGTTCAATATTCATAATACTAAATATAAACAAGATTAGTAAATGAACTAACGTAAAGATAAAAAAGTAGCCCAGCATTGTTCCTATTGATATGCTTTTCGTACCTTTTGTCGGATTGCTTAAATAATTTTTCACCATGGAGCCGACCGAAGCAATTCCTGCAGCAAAAGCGATTGAAAGTAATGATAATTCAATTGCCCCGATTTGATTATCCAAATATAAATATGTTTGATAAATACCGATAGGAATCGTAATGATAAGCAAGAGCAGCAAACTGAAAACAAATAAGCTTTTTACAAAGTCCCTTGGATCAATCGGCATTACCCGGAATCGTTTTATAAAGTGATTTTCGATTAAGTAGCTCATACCTAATGACGGCGAGAGCAACATAAAATAGAAAACCATAAAACCAAAATTAATTTCTTTCAAAATAATCCACAGAATCGCGATCATCCCTACAATAAATAAAAAAACAGTGATAAATAGTTTTCGCGATAGATAAAAATGCATTTTAAGCAGTGCAATCATGAGACATCCCTCCTGTTTTCACGAAAGTAAGTGATGCTTGCTGCGATGATGAGAACAACTAATAAAACAAAGAATAATATGGTGCTCATTAAAGTTGTCAGGTTTTCAAAAAATGACAAAAATTGTGTGAACGCCAATGGAAGAAAGATGATGGAAAGGTTTAAAAAGTATCCGAATCTGATACGCCGAAACAGCAGGAAAAAAGCGATAATAAAAAAGCTGATGCCAAAGCTTACTAATAGCTGTTTGACAGAAGGCAAAACAAGTTGCTGTTCGAGTAATGTTTGAATAGCAGTCGATGCTACAATTGTATAAAGGATATAGTACAGTGTGTAACGTCCTAAAAATGAGAGGTCCACAATAAAAAATGTCTTTTTGGAAATCGGAAACAAACTTGTCATGACGAGCTGGCTCTCACGTTGATCCAGATAAACGGCACAGAGCGCTGTTATACTGATGGACAGTATAAAGTACGCAGCCGATTCGGCACCTTCAAATAATAAAGGAAGAGCGATAATTGATGCCACAAGTGGTGTAAACAAAATCCATGCAGACAATTGCTGTCCGTAAAAACGAAAAAGCATCTGTTTCATTTTTTCCGCCCCTTTACGAAAAACAGCATCAGATCATCAATCGTCGGTTTTTGCAGTTCAATAACCGGATTCACGAATTCACGCATGACCAAGTACTCAATTCCAAATACATAATCCCGTTTGCCGATAATCGAATGGTTCGGTATAACTTTCGCTTCTTCATGAGATCCTTTCCAAATTCCGTAACCGTACAACAGGTCATCTTTATTCTCACTGAACAAAATTTCGCCATCATGGATAAATGTTATCGTATCTGCAATTTTCTCTAAATCTGTTGTAATATGCGATGAAAATAAAATGGCATGATCTTCTTGTTCCATAAAATTTTGCAGCATTCCGAGCACTTCATCGCGCACAATCGGATCAAGACCGCTCGTCGGTTCATCAAGCAGCAAAAGTTTCGGCCGGTGTCCTAGTGCAAGTGAAAGGGCGAGCTTCATTTTTGCTCCTTTAGACATTGTTTTGATTTTGTCATACTTCGGCACATCCAGCTGATCCAGCAATTGATAAAAATAAGGACGGTCCCAAGTAGGATACACATTTCCGTACAGCACATCGAGCTCCTTCGGTGTATAGCTTTCGGGTACATGCAGTTCATCAAATACAACCCCGATTTGCGCCTTTAACTCCACTTCATGTTCAACATGATCTTTTCCGAATAAAAAAATATCGCCGTCAATTTTTTTCAGCAAATTTAAAATGAGTTTGATTGTCGTCGATTTTCCGGCCCCGTTTTGCCCGATAAAGCCTGCAATCGTTCCGCTCTCAACCGTGAACGAAATATTTCTTAAACGAAATTTTTTGAATTGCTTCGAAACATTTTTTACTTCAATTGCGTTCATCATCATTCCTCCAATAGTAAATCGAGTAAGTCATGCAGTTCCTCTTTCGGCACATTGGCAGTTTTCGCGATGGATACCACTTTCGTGAAATGCACTTCAATTTGGCGGATCAGCTCTTCACGCAGGAAATCCTGATTGCGTTCCGACACATAGCTTCCTTTACCGGCAATCGTGACGATAAAGCCATCCCGTTCCAAATCTGCATACGCCCTCTTCGTTGTCATAACACTGATTTTCAATTCTTTCGCCAATGCCCTAATAGAAGGTAGGGAATCACCTGTTAACAGTGTGCCTGTCAAAATGGCCTGTTTTAACTGATCTGTAATTTGCTCATAAATAGGCTTTTCACTGTTATTGCTCAATTTGATAATCAATCATTTCACCTCACATGTTTAGACTGTATATATACAGTATATACAGATATGGCAGATTATGTCTACTGAAAATTATAGAAACTAAATTTTAATATGATGGATTTTTAAATAAGGTTAATTACTGCCATTATTTTTCCGAACGAGTGCTGTATGATCGTTACCCGCGAATAGCTTCAAACTTAAATGTTGAACCATTTCACTTCTGCCCATGTTGATGCATATAGTAATGTAGGCTCTTACAAGAGGAGGGATACAATGCTTTTATCAGAGCTCGCTGAAAAAGAACTCATTGAAATGGCAAACGGCGTTCGATATGGATTTTTAGCTGAGACCGAATGTATTTTTGATGCCAAAACAGGAAAAATCACAGGCTTTGAAATGCCGGCACAAATGGTAAAGATGCCGTTCCAAAAGAAAAAGGCAGGGATGGTAAAATATATTCCCTGGAGTGAAATTATTTTAATTGGTGAAGACCGAATATTATTTCAAAAAACAACTTCGACATTAAAGCATGCCGATGATGACTGAACGCTGGCTTGTGATCGGTACAGACGAGCGGATGAAGTTTTTGGCGAAGCAGTTATCTACAAATGATCGCACGGTGTATTACAAAAATACGACTGTTTGGGATGAAGCACTGAACAAAGTGGCGTTGGAGCTGCACCCGACAGAAATTGTGTTGCCGATCCACCCTTTATCGATTCAAGTGGAGGAGCTTTTAGGTATACGTCAGGCACGATTTTTTGCGGGGAAATTGACAGATCAATGGAAACAAATTCTTGAAAACAAGTGCTTGCATTATTATTTGGAAGATGAAACATTCATCTGGAAAAATGCCGCACTTACTGCAGAAGGCTTTCTAGCGCATTTGTATAAAGAAAAGGTAAATGTGCAGTATAAAACAATTATGATTACAGGGTTTGGACGTGTAGCAAAAATGCTTGCCCTGTTTTTAACACGTCTCAATGCAAAGGTCATCATCGCCGTTCGTTCGGAAACGCAAAAAGCCGAGGCCCTTGCATATGGGTATCAAGGTATTGAATTAACTGAGAAAAATAGTATGGAAGCGGATTTTATGATTAATACGATCCCGACAAAATGGCTGACAAAGGATTTTGAATCATGGATGATCCGTCCGATTTATGATGTCGCATCAAGCCCGGGGTGTTTGAACGATATCAAATTATCTCAATATGAGCTGCTACCTGCATTACCTGGGAAATACTTTCCGCAAGCTGCAGCAAACTTATTATACGAAACGATACTAGAATTACGAAAGGAGGAAGCAAATGCTTGAGGGAAAACGCATTGGTTTAGGAATTACCGCATCACATTGTACGTATGAAGATGTCATACCGAAAATTACTCGATTTCGTGAAGCCGGTGCAACCGTTGTACCGATTATAACGCCTTCTGTATTACATGCAGCTACACGATTTGGAACGGGTGAAGAATGGATTGCGAAAATCGAAGAATTCTCTGGGGAAAAGGTTGTCAGTTCCATTGCGGAAGCGGAGCCGTTTGGACCGAGTAATCCATTAGACTGTATGGTAATCGCACCGATGACAGGGAACTCGATCAG
Source organism: Solibacillus sp. NPDC093137 (assembly GCF_050280445.1). Taxonomy (NCBI): domain Bacteria; kingdom Bacillati; phylum Bacillota; class Bacilli; order Caryophanales; family Caryophanaceae; genus Solibacillus; species Solibacillus sp. NPDC093137. The sequence continues at coordinate 1,756,874 of NZ_JBNNVH010000001.1, read as the reverse complement.
TAAATTTGCGAATGCCGCAACAGACAATGCCGTACTGATGGCAGCAAAGGCGACACTTCGAAATGGTTCACCTGTAGTACTTGGTATTTCAACGAATGATGCGCTTGGGTTAAACGGAATGAATTTAATGAAATTAATGAATGCGAAAAACATTTTCTTCATTCCATTCGGTCAGGACGATCCAATTAAAAAACCGACGTCGCTCATAGCGGATTTCACAAAAATGCTCGATACTGTAGCATATACGCTCGCTCATAAAAAACAGATTCAACCGATATTTATACAATATTTTAAATAATCAAATTATCTCACACAATTCTAATAATATATGATACAATATCCAACATTATATACATACCGATATTTTTAGGAGAGATGAGACATGACAAAGAAATTGAATGTTGCCGTAGTTGGGGCAACAGGAGCTGTAGGTTCAAAAATGATGGAGAAGCTGATTGAGCGCAAATTTCCAATTGCATCTATCAAGTTTTTAGCTTCTGCTCGTTCAGCGGGAAAACAAATTGAATTCAATGGTGAAAACTATACGATAGAAGAAGCGAAACCGGAAAGCTTTGAAGGGATCGATCTAGCATTATTTTCAGCAGGCGGAGCTGTATCTGAAGTACTGGCACCTGAAGCAGCAAAGCGTGGAGCGATTGTTATTGATAACACAAGCCATTTCCGTATGGATCCAGAGGTACCGCTTGTTGTACCGGAAGTAAATCGCCATGCATTAAAAACGATTCCAAAAGGGATTATCGCAAATCCTAACTGTTCGACAATTCAAATGGTTGCAGCATTACAGCCAATCCGTGAAAAATTCGGCTTAACAAAAGTTGTTGTATCGACATATCAAGCGGTATCCGGTTCTGGTGTGGCAGCAATTGAAGAGCTGCGTGAGCAAAGTGCACAGTGGGATGCAGGGAAAAATGTTGAAGCGAAAGTTTTACCGGTTAAATCAGATAAAAAACATTATCCTATCGCACGTAACGTCATTCCGCAAATTGATAAGTTTACGGACAATGGCTTTACATATGAAGAAATGAAAATGATTAATGAAACGAAAAAGATTATGGAAGCACCTGAGCTAAAAGTCGCTGCAACATGTGTACGTGTTCCGGTTGTTTCAGGCCACTCAGAATCGGTTTATATCGAACTGGAGCAAGAAGCAACAGTACAGCAAATTTTTGACGCATTAACTGGGGCGCCGGGCATTGTTCTGCAAGATGACATTCGCGAACAGCTTTACCCGATGCCGATTTTTGCAGAAAATGAAGAACCGACATATGTTGGACGTATTCGCCAAGATTTAGACAACAAAAAAGGATTCCACTTATGGATTGTGTCAGATAATTTATTAAAAGGGGCTGCACTCAACTCTATTCAAATTGCAGAAGCTATGCTAGAGGATCACTTACTATAAGGGGAGGATTATAAGTTATGGATTTCGGACGTATTGGTACAGCGATGATTACGCCGTTTAAAAAGGACGGTACGATTAATTATCCTGAGTTAGAACGAATTATTGATCACTTAATTGAAAATGGTACAGATTCAATTATTGCTTGTGGAACAACTTCGGAAAACCCGACAATGTCAACTGAGGAAAAAATCGAGGTCGTGCGCTTTACTGTCGAAAAAGTGGCAGGACGCATCCCTGTTATTGCAGGTACAGGTGATAACGAAACAGCCTACTCGATTATGATGACTCATAAAGCAGAGGAAAATGGGGCAAACGGAATCATGCTCGTAACTCCATATTATAATAAGCCAAACCAGCGCGGCATGTATGCCCACTTTAAAACAATCGCAAAAGAAACAAAACTCCCTGTCATGCTATATAATGTCCCTGGTCGTACAGGTGCCAATATTTTAGCTGAAACAACGATTGCGATCAGCAAAGACGTACCGAATATTACATGCATTAAAGAAGCAAGCGGTAACCTGGATCAGATGGGCGACATCATTGAAAATGTCGATCCGGATTTCTATGTATATTCAGGGGATGACGGGTTAACATTACCACTGCTTGCAATCGGCGGACGCGGCATTATTTCTGTCGCTTCACATGTAGTAGGAAAAGATATGCAGCAAATGGTTCGCGCATTTGAAGAAGGCCGCCATCAGGAAGCTGCACAAATTCACCGTGCATTATTGCCGCTCGTTCGTGCGTTATTTGCACAACCGAATCCATCTCCAATTAAATACGCGATGACAAAATTAGGCTTTGATACACTTGATGTACGGATGCCGATGATGGAAATGCTACCGGAAGAAAAGGCAGCATTTGATGAAATTTGGGATACGTATCAGGAAAAAGCAAAAAGTTTCCGCGCATTACAAGTGAACTAACATATAAACAGTCACACCTTCCGATGAGAAGCGGGTGACTGTTTTTTTATTTTTAGTCAGTATGAGGAATATAGCGGATGAAGTGAGGAAGAATGGTCAGCAACTGAGGATTATGAGGCGGGGCTTGAGGATGATCGGCTACCAACTGAGGATTATCCAAATAAAACGGAGGATTAAAATTTCGGCATTCTGTAAAACGGTTGCGATTTTAATTTGCCCGCAGTTCCGTAAAAAAAGAAAATCACTTTTTTATTTGTACTAACGTCATTCTCACCGTATAATGAACTTTAAGTGGTTGCTGTTCGGAACAATTTAGGAGGAAATAAAGTGACAAAATCAAAAAATGAACTTATCCGTGTCATTCCATTAGGTGGAGTTGGCGAAATCGGAAAATCAATGTATGTAATAGAAATCGATGAAGAGCTTTTCGTAGTAGACAGTGGGCTCATGTTCCCAGAAGACGAAATGCTTGGAATTGATATCGTCATTCCAGATATCACGTATTTAGAGGAAAATAAAGAGCGCGTAAAAGGTATTTTCCTTACACATGGACATGAAGATGCAATTGGATCGATTGCGTATGTATTAAAGAAAATTAAAGCACCGGTATATGGTTCAAAGTTAACGATCGCATTGGCGAAGGAGCATTTAAAAGAATTGCCAGCACCTTACCAAGTGAAATTCTTTGAAGTATCGAGCAATAGTCGCATGAACTTCAATTCTACTTATGTGACATTCTTCCATACAACACATAGTATTCCAGATTCATTAGGTATTGTGTTCCATACTTCTGAAGGCGCTATCGTTCACACGGGCGAATTCAAATTTGACCAGTCGGCAACAGGCAAGTTCAAGCCGGATTTGGCAAAAATGGCGATGCTCGGTGAAGAAGGCGTATTCATGCTTTTATCAGAATCAATGGAAGCAGAACGCCCAGGCTATACAACAAGTGAAGCAGTGATTGCGGAAGAATTGCAAAAAACGTTCCATTCGGCACCAGGTCGAATTATCGTAGCATTATATGCATCAAACTTTATTCGTATTCAGCAAGTATTTAGACAAGCTGCCGCATCGCACCGTAAAGTCGCGGTAGTCGGAAAATCGTTAGAAAAAATGGTCGATATCGGTGTGAACCTAGGCTATTTGGAAATCGATGAGTCAACACTTGTACCAGTTAACGAAATTCATAAATATCATGATGACGAAATTATTATTATGGCAACGGGCAACAAAGGTGAACCACTTGATGCACTAGATAAAATTGTGCGAAAACACCACCGTGACATTAAAATCAGAAATACAGATACAGTCTTGATTACATTTACACCATCACCAAGCATGGAAGTGCAAATGTATAACACGATGAACCAACTGGCTAAAGCTGGCGCACATGTCATGACTTCAAACAAAAAAGTCCATGTTTCCGGCCACGGCAGCGCGGAAGATTTAAAACTGATGCTGAACTTTATGAAGCCGAAATACTTTATTCCGGTTCAAGGGGAGTACCGCATGTTAATTGCGCACTCGAAACTTGCACAACAAGTGGGCTTGCAAAAATCACAAATCTTCATCGCAGATAAAGGCGATATTGTCGAGTACAAAAACGGCAAAGTGCGCATGACAGGGCGTGTACAAGCAGGGAATGTATTAATCGACGGAATCGGTGTAGGCGATGTAGGTAATATCGTTTTACGCGACCGTAAACTGCTTTCTCAAGATGGTATTTTCATTGTCGTTGTGACATTGAACCGTGCACAGAAGAAAATTGCTTCAGGTCCCGAAATTTTATCGCGCGGTTTCGTATACGTACGCGAGTCAGAACAGTTAATGGAAGAAGCTTCTGAAATCGCACGCGAAGTGATCGAGAAGTATGTCGGCAAAGAAACGTTCGAATGGACAAACATTAAGCAAGAAATTCGCGACACATTAAATCAGTATTTATTCCAAAAAACAAAACGTCGTCCAATGATCATTCCGATCATTATGGAGTATTAATTTGAAGGGGAGTCAACGATCGTTACTCCCATATCTATAATCAAAAAGGGTTTTCTTACATTAAGCGTGAGAAAGCCCTTTTTCTAACTAATTTTCCGGAGTGGGATGTACCTTGTTACTAGTATTAGAGAATGCTGGATAATTGCGGTAAAAACTAAAGTTTATTTGAAAAAAACTGATTTTTCGGTACATAGCAGTAATAACTATTCCATTCAGCACAAACTAAGTCAATTGATTAAATATAACGCATCACCACAACCCGGAAGCCTATATAGCAACTTTGGCGTCTAATATTAAGGAACAATTTTTAAGTAGGTGAACAAAGATTGGATAAAAAGAAAAGTACTAAAACAAAAGCAAAGGCAAAACCGACGCTAAAGCCAAAAACGAAAAAGGAGCTCCATCCGCTCGCATATGAAATTATCGGATTATTGCTGATTGCATTAGCCATTATCGAATTTCTGGAGTTCGGACTTGTTGGAAGAATGCTCCATTCAATTGCCATGTTTTTCTTCGGCAATCTGCATTTTATCATCCCATTACTATGCTTTTTAGTCGCTGGGATGTTAATGGTCAAACGCCGGGGTGTCCCATTTAATACCCGTGTCGTATACGGTGTGTTGTTTGTCGGTGCCAGCTTGACGATTTTCAGTCATAGCTTGTTATTCGAACAGATGCTTGCAACAAACACACTGTTGTCAAATTCCGTATTAAAGGAAACATGGAGAATACTCATCAGCACAGATGGAATCGTAAACCGCAGCAATGCGCTCGGTGGCGGTATGATCGGCGGATTATTATTCAGCCTGTTCCATGTATTATTTGATGCATCCGGAGCAAAAATTGCCGCATTTGTATTATTGGCCATCGGGATAATTTTAATTACCGGAAAAGCACTCGTGCCAATATTAGTAGAGAAGGCCCCTACACTTAAGGGAAAGTTCAAAAGAACGAAACGCAGCACAAGAAGTAAGCCAAAACCTGAACCTCAACAGAAGCAGCGTCGTTCTAGAACCGAACCGATGATCGAAGAGGAAGCAGCTGATTTGGAAGACCTGATTATTACGACAGCAACGCCAACACATCATGAGCCGATCATTTCGAATTTTGTGGAGCAAGTAAAACAGGAACAGCAAAAAGGTATCGAAAACGAAGTGGAGGAAAAAATAAGTGAGCCGATTATGGCCGTAACATCCGAAACGGACCAAACCTACATTTTGCCGTCAATGCAGCAGCTGAACCCGCCGCCCGAACATGATCAAAGCGGCGAATATTCGGTTATTCAAACAAATGCAAAGAAACTGGAACAAACATTTTTAAGCTTTGGTGTAAAAGCGAAAGTGACACAAGTTCATTTAGGTCCTGCAGTGACAAAATATGAAGTAATGCCGGACACAGGTGTAAAAGTAAGTAAAATTGTCAGCCTTCAAGATGACTTGGCACTTGCCCTTGCAGCAAAAGATATTCGTATTGAAGCACCGATTCCCGGGAAATCGGCTGTCGGGATCGAAGTACCGAACAGTGAAGTGGCAGTCGTAACGTTACGTGAAGTGCTTGAAGCAAATGAGCAGGTAAAAGTCGGGGCCAAATTGCTGGTAAGTTTGGGACGCGATGTAACAGGCCAGGCGATTGCGGCAGAATTAAACAAAATGCCACACTTATTAGTTGCCGGTTCAACAGGGAGCGGTAAAAGTGTATGTATCAATGGTATTATTGTGTCACTATTGATGCGCGCAAAACCGAGTGAAGTAAAAATGATGATGATTGATCCGAAAATGGTGGAGCTAAGTGTGTACAACGGTATTCCGCATTTATTGGCACCAGTTGTAACAGATCCGCGTAAAGCGGCCCAGGCATTGCAGAAAGTTGTGTCGGAAATGGAACGACGCTATGACCTGTTTTCACATTCCGGTACAAGGAATATTGAAGGATATAACGAATATATCGATATAAGCAATGAAGAGGCGATGGAGAAACAGCCGAAGCTTCCGTATATTGTCGTAATTGTCGACGAGTTGGCGGACTTAATGATGGTTGCGTCGAGTGAAGTGGAAGATGCGATAACACGACTTGCCCAAATGGCACGTGCAGCAGGGATTCACCTCATTATCGCAACACAAAGACCGTCCGTTGATGTTATTACCGGCATCATCAAAGCGAATATTCCTTCACGGATTGCATTTGCCGTGTCGTCATCTGTCGATTCCCGCACAATCTTGGATATGGGCGGCGCCGAAAGATTACTTGGCCGCGGTGATATGCTGTATTTACCGGCAGGAGCATCTAAACCAGTTCGTGTGCAAGGTGCATTTGTAAGTGATCATGAAGTCGAAAGAATTATTAATAGTGTCATTGAGCAGCAAAAAGCTCAATATGAGGAGGCAATGATTCCGACTGATGAACCAATCGTTGACGTGATGGACGAAACGGACGACTTGTATGACGATGCCGTACAACTCGTACTGGAAATGCAAACAGCTTCCGTATCTTTACTGCAGCGCCGATTTAGAATCGGGTATTCACGTGCAGCCCGGATTGTCGATCAAATGGAGCAGCGCGGGGTTGTCGGACCACCAGAAGGAAGTAAACCACGTCAGGTTCTAGGAAATCGATTTTAACTAGGAAAACCTTGACATTGTCACACTTTTCGGAATATATTCTTTTCTATAAGTTTTGAAATAAATTCGCTAATTTTTCACATTAACATGACACATTTAAAGAAATATGTTTTCTTTTTTCGTTTAAAGTGTTATATTATTCACGAATTAGTAGGAATGTTGTACATCAGATGTCTGATCTCTATGTTATGGTGGTGATACTAATTGACAATTAAAGCAGATCATCGTCATTTATACTTACAAGTTATTGATCGTTTGAAGTCAGATATAGATAAAGGGACCTATCGTGAGAACGAAAAATTACCCTCAGAATTCGAACTTTCAAAAACATTGGGTGTAAGTCGTGCAACGCTTCGTGAAGCACTGCGACTTTTGGAAGAAGAAAACGTTATTATCCGTCGTCATGGTGTTGGTACATTCGTCAATCCAAAGCCGGTCTTTACGTCAGGCATTGAGCATTTATCGAGTGTATCTTCTATGATTGAAAACGCTGGTATGAATCCAGGCACAATCTTCATCAGTGCGAAGGAAGAAAAAGCCACGGAAGATGATGTGGAACGTTTCCAAGCTGACATTGATGACAATGTTATCACGATTGAACGTGTAAGAACGGCAGACAATGAACCGGTTGTTTACTGTGTAGACAAAGTACCGGCCAATTTACTGCCAAATGAATTTATAAGTAATCAAAACGTTTCGATTTTCTCGGCTTTAGAGCAAACCGGATCTATCCGTGTCGCATATGCAGTGACATATATTGATCCAGTAGGCTTCCACGATGAAGTATCACCGATATTGAAATGTGGGCCGGAAACAGCATTGCTTGTATTAAAGCAACTTCACTATGATGAAAATGATCGTGTTGTTCTTTATTCAAAAAATTATTTCAGAGCTGACAAATTCAGCTTCCATGTAGTACGTAAACGGGTGTAGAACAATAATTTCTATTATTTAATTCCTGCTAATATCAATTACCTTTGAGGGGGACTCATTAATGAAAAAGCGTAAATTTGGTTTATTAATTTCTTCTGTAGTAGCAACTGGTGCAATTTTGGCGGCATGCGGAACTGACGAAGAGTCAACTGATTCAAAAGACACTTCAAACAATGATTCTAAATCTGGTTCTGAAACAAGCACTGACGCAGGTTCTGGCGATTTCTCAATCGCAATGGTTACAGACGTTGGTGGCGTAGACGACAAATCATTCAACCAATCAGCTTGGGAAGGTGTTCAACAATTCGGTGCTGACAACGGCCTATCTAAAGGTGACGGTGGTTTCGACTACTTACAATCTCAATCAGATGCTGACTACAACACAAACTTAAACAACTTATTACGTCGTGACTTCGATTTAGTTTTCGGTGTTGGTTTCATGATGGGTGATGCAATTGAAGAGATCGCTAATGACAATCCAGATGCACAGTTAGCATTAATCGATGCTGAAGTAGAAGCTGATAACGTAGCAAACATCCTGTTCAAAGAGCAAGAAGGCGCTTTCTTAGCTGGTGTTGTTGCAGCTTCAATGTCTGAATCAGGCAAAATCGGTTTCGTAGGTGGTACAGATATCCCAGTAATTAACCGCTTCCACGCTGGTTTCATCGAGGGTGCAAAAGCTGTTAACCCGGATATCGAAATCCAAGTAAACTACACAGGTGTATTCGACGATGCATCTAAAGGTAAAATCGCTGCGAACTCAATGTACTCTTCTGGCGTAGATATTATTTTCCACGCTGCTGGTGGTACTGGTAACGGTGTATTCTCAGAAGCTAAAGAGCGTAAAGCAAAAGATAAAGATGCTAACGTATGGGTAATCGGTGTTGACGCTGACCAATATGCAGAAGGTCAAGTTGATGATTCTACTAACATCACTTTAACTTCTATGTTAAAAGGTGTTAACAATGCGGTAGTGGATATCGCTACTAAAGCGAAAAACGGTGAGTTCCCAGGTGGTACAACTACTGTTTACGGTTTAGCTGAAGATGGTGTTGGCTTAGCAGATTCTCGTGGTGCAATTCCTCAAGAAGTAATGGATAAAGTAGAAGAATATAAAGAGAAGATTGCTTCTGGCGAAATTAAAGTTTCAGAAGAAAAACCTAAAGATAAATAATAATTCTTAATGGTAGTCATCATAGGGGAATTATTCCCCTATGATGATTTTCTAATGTAAAGGTCTGTTTTAAATATTCGGTAAATTTAGTATTAAAAGAAATGTAAGCGTTATATTTTCATAGAATTGTAAGACAAGGGACTTATTTAGTGTAGAATTCGTCTGAAAAATTAATAGATGAAAGATTTTTACAAAAATCTTTCATGTGTTAATTTTATAAAAATACTTTTAAAGATAAATAGCCTAAGGGAGTGAGTCTAGTGGAATACGTGATTGAAATGCTAGGGATCCGCAAAGAGTTCGGTAATTTCGTAGCAAACAACAATATCACCCTCCAGTTAAAAAAAGGCGAAATTCATGCACTACTAGGAGAAAACGGTGCAGGTAAATCGACTTTAATGAATGTACTTTTCGGTCTATATCAACCAGAAGCCGGAGAAATTAAAGTACGCGGAGAATCAGTAAAAATTACAGATCCGAACAAAGCAAATGATTTAGGAATCGGAATGGTGCACCAGCACTTTATGCTTGTGGAAAACTTTACGGTTACGGAAAATATCATTTTAGGTAGCGAACCTACGAAACTGGGAGCTATCAATATTAAAGATGCTGCAAAAGATATCGCTGCATTATCGAAGAAATACAACTTGGATGTGGATCCATATGCAAAAATTGAAGATATTTCTGTCGGAATGCAACAGCGTGTAGAAATTTTAAAAACACTATACCGCGGTGCGGAAATCTTAATTTTTGACGAGCCGACTGCATCATTAACACCGCAAGAGATTACGGAATTAATGGCAATCTTAAAACTTCTGATTAAAGAAGGCAAGTCGATTATCATCATTACGCACAAGCTGAAAGAAATTATGGAAGTATCTGACCGTGTAACAATTATCCGTAAAGGTGAAGGGGTTGGAACGGTAGTAACAGCTGAAACCAATCCGGATCAGCTTGCTGAATTAATGGTTGGTAGACAAGTAGAATTCAAAACAGAAAAAGGGGAAGCAAACCCTACTGAAGAAATCTTCAAAGTCGAAAACCTTGTTGTAACGGATTACCGGAATGTCGAAAAAGTAAAAGGTCTGAATTTATCGATTCGTCGCGGTGAAATCGTTGGTATTGCAGGGATTGACGGAAATGGTCAATCAGAATTAATCGAAGCAATTACAGGACTGCGCAAAATCAAGAGCGGTAAAGTAACTTTAGGCGGCAAAGATATTACAGGTTTAAAACCGCGTGAAATTACGGAAACAGGTGTAGGACATATTCCTCAGGACCGTCACAAACACGGGCTAGTCCTGGATTTCCCTATTGGGCACAATATCGCACTACAAACTTACTACAAATCGCCAATTTCTAAAGGCGTTATTATGGACTATAAGAAGATAAATGAAAAAGCACGCCAAATCATTGAAGAGTATGATGTTCGTACAGGCCAGGGCGAAATGACGCCAGCACGAGCGCTTTCAGGCGGTAACCAGCAGAAGGCCATTATCGGACGTGAAGTTGACCGTGATCCGGATCTGCTGATTGCAGCACTTCCTACTCGTGGATTGGACGTAGGGGCAATTGAATTTATTCACTCTCGTTTAATCGAGCAACGTGATAAAGGGAAAGCCGTATTATTGATTTCATTTGAATTAGATGAAGTTATGAACGTTTCTGACCGCATTGCCGTAATTTACGATGGGACAATCGTGGATACGGTCTATCCGAAAGAAACATCTGAACAAGAGCTGGGCTTATTAATGGCCGGTGAAAAACGTAAAGCAAAGGCAGTTAAGGAGGGGAACGAATAATGTCAAATCGAGTTGTGAATCTGCTCGTTCCACTCATCTCGGTAGTTTTAGGATTACTCGTTGGTGGTATCATCATGGTTGTCAGCGGCTATGATGCAATCGATGGGTATACAGCACTATGGAATGGTATTTTCGGAGATTCTTATTCTATCGGTAATACGATCCGTCAAATTACACCTTATATTTTAGCAGGTCTTGCAGTAGCATTTGCCTTCCGTACTGGATTATTCAACATCGGTGTTGAAGGTCAGCTATTAATGGGTTGGCTTGCAGCGGCATATGTCGGTTATGCAATTGAAGGATTACCACGTATTATCCACTTGCCATTAGCATTACTAGCGGCTGCTGCAGCTGGTGCATTCTGGGCATTTATCGTCGGTTTCCTGAAAGCAAGACTTCAAGTACACGAAGTAATTGCTTCGATCATGTTAAACTACACAGCATTATATTTAACAAATGCTGCGATTAAATCATTGTCAGACGGCGGATTCAAAACGCCGACAGTATTAGAATCAGCTACATTACGTAATCAGTGGTTACGTGAAATTACGGATAATTCAAGTCTTCACTTAGGAATTATCGTGGCACTGATCATGGTAGTTGTTATGTGGTTTATTTTAGAAAAAACAACTCGCGGTTATGAGTTAAAGGCAGTTGGGTTCAACAAAAATGCTGCTGAATATGCGGGTATGAACGTAAACCGCAACATCATCTTAGCAATGACAATTTCCGGTGTATTCGCCGGTCTTGGCGGTGCGATGGAAGCATTGGGAACATACCAAAATGCTTCGATTAAAGCAGCGGCATCAGGTATCGGATTCGACGGGATCGCTGTAGCATTACTAGGTGCGAACAATCCGATCGGTGTATTCTTCGGAGCTTCATTATTCGGTTCCCTGAAATACGGATCATTAAACATGCCGAACGAAGCAGGTATTCCGGAAGAAATCGTATCGATCATTATTGCAGTAATTATTTTATTCGTAGCTTCAGGCTATATTTTACGTGTTGGTTTACAGAAATTCGGAAAGAAAAAGGAGGGCAAGTAACATGAGCTTTTTAGAAGTGTTATACTTTATCGTCCCTTCTGCCCTTTTATACGCAACACCGCTTATTTTAACAGGTATCGGGGCTCTATTCTCGGAGCGTGCAGGGGTAATCGGTCTTGGTGTTGAAGGGTTAATGATTGTCGGTGCATTTACAGGTATTTATATCAACTTAGAATACTATGATGATTTTGGCAGAAATGTAATTTGGCTTGCGTTACTTGCTTCATTATTAGCAGGAGCAATTTTCTCGCTAATCATTGCGATCGCAGCAGTAACATTCCGTGCAGACCAAACGGTAACAGGTGTTGCACTAAACATGCTAGCTGCAGCAATTACAGTTTTCTTAGTAAAACTGATTTACGGTAAAGGTCAAACAGATATGGTTCAGGCACCATTACAACGTTTTGAAATACCGTATTTATCCGATATACCATTTTTAGGACCATTGCTGTTCCACAACGTGTATTCAACAACGATTATCGCGTTCATTGTGGCAATCGGTGCATGGTTCGTACTTTACAAAATGCCATTCGGTTTACGTATCCGCGCAGTTGGGGAACATCCAATGGCAGCAGATACAATGGGTATTAACGTAGCGAAAATGCGTTATATCGGCGTTATGATTTCCGGTGCGTTAGCAGGTGTCGGTGGTGCATCATTAGCGATGACATCATCAAGTGATTTCTCTGCATCAACAGTAGCCGGACAAGGTTTCATCGCCATCGCCGCAATGATCTTCGGTAAATGGCATCCGATCGGAACATTAGGTGCCGCACTATTCTTCGGCTTGGCACAAACATTAAGTATCGGTGGCGGGAACATCCCATACATTCAGCAGATCCCACCAGTAATCCTGCAAGTCCTGCCATACGTCCTGACAATCCTGGCATTAGCAGGCTTCGTAGGAAAAGCAGTAGCACCAAAAGCATCAGGCGTTCCATACATCAAAGGAAAACGCTAATTATTAAACCGTCTGTACAAAGTGGATTTGTACAGGCGGTTTTTTGGTGTTGATTGAGTGGGAGGGCGTTGATTTATTAACCGAATTGCGGAGGAAAGTAGAACATCTTGAAGGTAAAGTAGAAAGTTTTCAGGCTAAAGTGGAAACTGTTTATGTAAAGTAGAACGCGTGGAATTTATTAGCCAAGTTACAGGTGAAAGTAGAACCTTTTGAAGAGAAAGTAGAAAGTTCAACTGCTAATGTAGAAACTATTCAAAGAAAAGTAGAAAGTTTTGCGACTAAAGTGGAAACTATTTAGGAAAAAGTAGAATGAATCGCAAGTAAAGTAGAACGCGTGGAATTTATTAGCTAATTAGCTGGAAAAATTGAAACGTCTAGAGGGAGAAGTAGAAAGTTCAACTTTTAAGGTAGAAACTATTCAAGGAAAAGTAGAATAGGTAGACCGTAAAGTAGAAAACCCGTTTTTATTAACCAAGTTGCGTTAAAGCGTGAACTTTGAATTTAAAGGGAATAAAATTCACCGTACCTTGCCTCAAATTAAATAAGCAGCCCAAACTTCATACAAAACCATAGTTGTGCGGAGTGGAGGGGCCGACTCCTTGGGGATTAAGCGTGCGCGGAAAATCCACTTGATGTATGCCGCCGTAGAGGCATACATCAAGTTAGTTGGAGCCACGCCCCCAGGAAAGCGTGCCCCGCAACGCAGCACAACGGCCCCCATTAAGAAACGCAGAAAGCGTAAAGAAATTTTATTTGAAAAAGAAATATTTTTTATTTTCACTCGTTCACAATTTTCATTCATAAATGTCACGAATTAGGGAATACTTAGTACGGATAATAACTTTGCACAAATCAAGGCAACACATGTATAGTAGAGAAGAAGCATTTATATTTATATTCACGAGGTAGTCAGGAGGAGTTTTTTTGTTTTTAACAACCGAAATTGCGAAAGGTGTTTCGCTTCATATACGACAAACCGCCCAATTCAAAACGGTGAACTTTTCAATAAAATGGAGAGCGCCATTAAATGAAGAAACAGCGGCACAGCGTACAGTATTATCGAATGTCCTGCAGCACAGCAACGAAAAATTTCCAACATCGGCAAGTTACCGCAGCTATTTAGATGACCTGTTCGGCACAGTATTGTACTTTGACACGGCAAAGCGCGGTCAGGAACATACAGTATTATTAAATGTCGAAACAGTAAACGACCAATATTTATCGCATGGCAATGTATTAAATGAAGCAATCGACCTGATTCAGGAAGCGATCTTCAAACCGAACTTCGAAAACGGTGTATTTAAAGAATCAATTGTCAACCGTGAAAAAGAAATGGTCATCCAACGAATCCACTCAATTTTCGATGACAAGTCACGCTACGCACAAAAACGTTTAACAGAAATTATCCGTCCAAACAGTGCAGCATCAATTTCTGCAAACGGTAATATCGAAGCCGTAAAAGCAATTACACCACAATCATTGACAAAAACATATGAAGATATGCTAGCAAATGATGTCATTGATATTTACGTTGTCGGTGATATTAATGTAGAAGAAATGACCGAAAAGTTAAAAGCAGCATTTTCATTTGCAGACCGCAATGCACTACAAAAGACACAAGAAAATACAGCTCCTGCAAATGTCGAACCATATACGAAAGAAACGCAGGATATGAAACAAGGGAAACTGCATATTGGCTACTCGACACCAGTACGATTCGGCGATGAAGATTTCCCTAAAATGCAAATTTTCAACGGAATCTTTGGCGGTTATGCCCATTCAAAATTATTTATGAATGTCCGTGAAAAAGAAAGTTTAGCTTATTATGCATCAAGCTCCTACTCTTCACAATACGGATTACTGTTTGTCGTGTCAGGTATTGAGCCGGCAAATGAAGAAAAGGCACGCAAATTAATTGCAGAACAATTAAAAGTAATGCAAAATGGTGAAATTACCGATTTGGAATTGGCGCAAACGAAGGCAATGCTCATTAACCAGTTAAAAGAAGCATTGGATTCACCTCGTGGCCAAATTGAAATTTTTGACCAATACAAAGTATTAGACGAACCGTTTACTATGGATACGTGGACTGCACGCTGGCAATCTGTGTCAAAAGAAGATGTGCAAAAAGTGGCACAGGATATTAAATTAGAAGCAACGTATTTCTTATGCGGTAAGGGGGAGTAATCCATGGAAACAATTGAATTCCAGCAACTAGATGAAACATTATATTACAAGCAACTAAACAATGGATTAGACGTATACATTTTGCCGAAAAAAGGTTTTTCAAAAACATTTGTGACATTTACAACAAAGTATGGTTCGATTGACCGTACATTCGTACCAATCGGAGAAACAGAGCCGATTACAGTTCCGGACGGGATTGCCCACTTTTTAGAGCATAAAATGTTCGAAAAAGAAGACGGGGATGTATTCCAAAAGTTCAGTGAAGTGGGCGCGCAGGCAAATGCATTCACATCATTTACCCGCACAGCGTACCTGTTCTCTGCAACAGACCATATTTATAAAAGTACGGAAACATTACTGAATTTCGTACAGGAGCCGTACTTCACGGAAGAAACGGTAAATAAAGAAAAAGGCATTATCGGACAGGAAATTACGATGTACGATGATCAGCCGGATTGGCGTTTATATTTTGGTGCGATTGAAAATATGTACCATAACCACCCGGTGAAAATTGATATTGCCGGCACGATCGATTCAATTGACGGAATTACAGCCGAGCATTTATATACGTGCTACAACACGTTTTACCACCCATCAAACATGCTATTGTTCGTAATTGGTGCAGTAGACCCTGTTGAAATGATGGCATTTATTGAAGATAACCAAAACAAAAAAACATTCCAGGAGCCGACAGACTTAAAACGCTTATTTGATGAAGAACCAACAAATGTAGCGGAAAAAGAGCGCGTGCTTCATATGGATGTGCAAAAGCCAAAAGTGTATGTTGGTTTAAAAGCGAAGCAAGTTGGTTTAAGCGGCGAAGAAATGCTGAAGCATGAGCTTGCTGTACAAATCGGCGTTGAATGTTTATTCGGCCGTGCTTCATCATTCTATACGGATGTATATGAAAAAGGCTTAATCGATGAATCATACGGCTATGATTTCTCATTGGAAAACGGCTATGGATTTGCACTGATCGGCTCAGATTCGGAACAGCCGGAACAGCTTGCCAAATTGATTAAAGAAAAGCTGGCAGAAACAGAGCAAGGAAACCTATTCACTTCTGAAGATGTAGAACGTATTAAACGTAAAAAAATCGGTTTCTTCCTGCGTGCACTGAATTCCATCGAATTTATCGCCAACCAGTTTACACGTTACAAATTCAACGATATGAATTTATTCGACGTTGTACCGGTACTGGAAACAATTACAGTGGAAGATATCGAAAAAGCGTTTAAAACAATTCAAGGTGAAGAGCAACAAACGGTGTTTACAATTATGCCAGTTAGCGGGCGCGATCAAAAATGAAGAAGTTTGCATTAGTTTGCGGTGCTTCCGGTGCGATTGGGCAAGCGATTTGCCAGCAATTAGCACAGGATGGCTGGTCACTCTATCTGCATTATCATACTGGGCATACTGTCATTGACAGTATGCTTCAAGTGTTTACCGAGAACTTTCCGGATCAGGAGTTTATCCCAGTAAAAGCCGATTTCAGCAGTGACACCGGGGCGGAGCAAATTGCCGCCCAAATTTTTTCATTACAGGCAATCGTTTATGCGAACGGCCATGCATTCTATGATTTACTGGAAAACACATCAGCCGAGGAAATGACGAAACTCTGGCACGTCCATGTACAAAATCCGATGCGTACGACGGCACTGCTCGCAGGTAAATTACGAACGAACAAAGTCAGCTATGTGCTTGTCATTGGTTCAATCTGGGGTGATGTCGGTGCAGCTGGAGAAGTAGCCTACTCCGCTGTAAAAGGCGCCCAGCACAGCTTCGTGAAAGCGTACTCGCAGGAAGCGGCATTTAGCGGCATTCGTGTTAACGCGATTGCACCTGGAATTATCAATACAAAAATGAATGAAAAGTTTGATGCCGTGGAGCGCGAAATGATCGAAAGCCAAATTCCTTTGCAATCATTTGGCGAAGCGCTTGATATTGCGAATATGGCGGCTTTTTATTTGAGCGGACGCGCCGATTATGTAACAGGACAAATAATTCGAGTTAATGGCGGCTGGTACATATAATTTCCCGATATCCGCACATACTATTTGTGCGAGAGGAGGGAAAGCAAATGGGACTATTACAAAACTGGGAACAATGGACAAGCTTCTTAGGTAAACAAGTATCTGATGCAAAAGAAAGCGGCATGCCTAATAAAATGATTGAGAAAGCCGCAGTTCAGATTGGCGAGTATCTTGCGAAAAACGTTGACCCACAAAACGAGCAAGAGCGCGTATTATCGGATTTATGGTCTGTTGCCGAAAAGGACGAAAAGCAAGCGATTGCAAGCTGCATTATGAAGCTCGTTCAAAACAAAACAACACACTAATTAGTTTTACGGAAAAAATGTCACTCACTGCATTAGTGAGTGGCATTTTTTTATGGATGCGAAAGTGTCGAATAAGCCCCTTAAGTTGACGATTATTCCATACATATTGGGGATTAACACTTAATAAGAGTGTCTAATAAATCCTCCTTCTTTTAAACAAATTTTCCTTGCATGATTTTCTATTAGTACCAATCTCCAACTGTAAATGCACGATTGTCCAACATTGATACTTCTAGAACGTGTTTTTTCAAAAATTATTTCAAGAAAACTAACAAAAACGTAGCTTTCTAACTTTTCAATAGGTAGAAAATCCGCTATGATGGAACTTGTAAGAAATAAATACGTTTCTATTATGAGGGGACAGATACAAAATGGGCGAATGGTATTTTGAATATGAAATTCAAGTGAATCGACCAGGTTTATTAGGAGATATTGCATCGCTGTTAGGAATGCTTCGCGTTAATATTGTCTCGATTAACGGTGTGGATGAGGAGCATCGAGGAATGCTGTTGTCTACAGAGAACGAAGAATCTATCCAGCGTTTTATTTCAATCGTCTCAACAATGGAAAATATTAATGTAACAAGATTTCGTGAGCCAAAGCTGCGTGATCGATTGGCTGTTCGGCATGGACATTATATACCGAAAGATGCGGATGAAAAAAATACATTCCGGTTCGTACGTGACGAATTAGGAATTTTAGTTGATTTTATGGCCGAATTATTTAAAAAGGAAGGGCATAAATTAATTGGGATCCGTGGAATGCCGCGTGTAGGAAAAACAGAATCAATCGTTGCTGCAAGCGTGTGCGCGAATAAAAAATGGATTTTCATCTCTTCTACTATGATTAAACAAACTGTCCGCAATGCGTTAATGGGTGATGAGTTTAATGGGAATAATATTTTTATATTGGATGGTGCCGTGACACGTCGCTCGACGGATGAACGCCACCAGCAGTTAGTTCGGGAAATCATGGGTATGCCGACGATTAAAGTCATTGAGCATCCAGATCTGTTCGTACAGCATTCATCATATAAAATAGAAGATTTTGACTATATTATCGAATTGCGCCATGAACCGAATGAGGAAATAACATATGAAATTATCGAAAAGAATAATATGTTATCGAGTACAGACCATTTTGGCGGGTTTGGTTTTTAGTAAATAAGAGGGCTTAGTGCCATCTTTATTTGAATATATTAAAAGTAGGTGTTTTTTTTGACGGAACTAGGAGCTCGCTTGAAAGAGGCGAGATTAGCTAGAGGTTATAGTCTAGATGATTTGCAAAATATCACGAAAATCCAAAAACGTTATCTAATAGGAATCGAAGAAGGCAACTATACAATTATGCCTGGTTCTTTCTATGTACGTGCCTTCATTAAGCAGTATGCCGAAGCAGTTGGATTAGATGCGGATGAAGTATTAACTGAGTATCGAAAAGATATTCCGGAAATGCAAAAAGAAGAAGTCGCCCAATCATTCACACAAAGTCCGAGTCGCCGCAATATGAAAGCGACATCGAGCAACAAGATGATGGAAGCAATGCCGAAATTGATCGTTGCATTGTTTGCGATTGTCATTATTATCGTTATTACAACTCTATACTTCCAAAAAACGGGCAGTACGCCGGATGGAGGAGAAGAGGAGATTGAACCGATAGAATACGAACAAAATCCGAATTCAACACCAACAAAACCTGTTGAAGACAACGAAGAAAACACAGAAGATGACACTGAAGAAAATGTTGAGCCTGAAGAACCTGTCACAGACGAGCCTGAAGTAGCTCAAACAATCAGTGAAGGTGTTGTACAAGGCGAAGATTCAACATTTGAAGTATCAGGTACAGACAGCTTAAATGTCCGTATTGAAGTATCAGGTGAAACATGGGTTGGTATCCGAAATGAACAACAGCAGGAGCAAGTGAATGCAACAGTTTATAAAGCTGGAGATATCGTAGAAAATGATTCAACTGCAGATGGCTATGCAAGAATCCGTTTGGGGAATTCAAAAGTGGCTAAAGTATATGTAAATGATGTAGAATTGACATACGCACAAGATCGTATGACGCAAAATATCATTTTAAAATTAGTGAATGAAGGACAAGGAGAGTAGTCATCTTAAAAGATGGCTCTTTTCTTTAGACGAAAGGTGTTAACAAATGAACATTCCAAATAAGATTACAGTCTCGCGCATTTTATTAATCCCACTATTTGTGATTGTAATGATGTTTGATTTCGGTTGGGGAAATATGACGCTGTTTGGCGCGGAAATGCAAGTGAACTATTTTGTAGGGGCACTGATTTTTATTTTCGCTTCGGCAACGGACTGGGTAGATGGCTATTATGCCCGCAAATATAATTTAGTGACGAACTTAGGGAAGTTTTTGGACCCGCTTGCAGATAAGCTGCTCGTTTCTGCTGCCTTTATTTTATTGGTGGAAATCGACTTGGCACCTGCCTGGATTGTCATTATCATTATTTCGCGTGAGTTTGCGGTAACGGGACTTCGACTGATTTTAGCAGGACAAGGGGAAGTCGTAGCGGCGAACCAGCTTGGTAAAATTAAAACTTGGGCCCAAATCGTGGCAATTTCTGCATTAATTTTACACAATACGATTTTTACATTAGTTGGCATACCTTTTGATATGATTATGCTTTATGTCGCATTGTTCTTTACAGTATGGTCTGGATGGGATTATTTCTATATAAACCGTCGTGCATTATTGGATTCAAAATAAATAAAATTTCTAAAACTAGGTTAGAATTTCTTTTAGGATAGGTAATAGTAATAAGTATCCATAAAAGATAGAACAAGACTCGTGAACGCGAGGAATGTTTTTCTAATCTAGTTTTTCTTTATTTTTACAGCAGTTACCAAAACAACTGCTGTAAAAAAAGCCTCTGGCAGATGTCACAGATTTTCTAAAGGTACTTTTGAGTATACGCTAGAGCGTATACTCAAAAAATCTGGACTCAATTACGCCAAGGCGAAATTGATCTATAGGGGGTTTTAGGAATGAATGCAGAAATTATAGCGGTAGGATCAGAATTATTATTAGGACAAATCTCCAACACGAACGCGAAATTTATTTCGAGCCAGCTTTCGGAACTTGGCATTAATGTGTATTATCATACAGTTGTGGGAGATAACGAGGCGCGGCTTCTAGAGGCAATCAAAATTGCGGAACAGCGCGCGGATGTAATTATCTTCTCAGGTGGTTTAGGGCCGACGAAGGATGATTTAACGAAAGAAGCAATAGCGAAACATTTGAATCGTACCCTAGTGTTTGATGAAACGGCGCTGTTTGCAATTGAAGAGTTCTTCTCAAAGCAAAGACGTCCAATGACGGAAAACAACCGGAAACAGGCGCTTGTACTGGATGGCTGTGATGTATTGCTGAACCAGCATGGCATGGCTCCGGGGATGTTTTTGAAGGAAAACGACCGTATTTATATTTTACTGCCGGGTCCGCCAAAAGAACTTGAGCCGATGTTCCAATATGAAACGAAGCCAAAATTGGCAGCACTTCTACATGACGGTGGGGTTATTTTATCGCATGTACTGCGTTTTTACGGTATCGGTGAAGCAGATCTGGAAACCCGCATACAGCATATTTTGGATGAACAGACAAATCCAACTGTTGCCCCGCTTGCTTCAGACGGTGAAGTAACACTGCGTATTACTGCAAAAGCTCAGAATGAACCACAGGCATTCCGTTTGATTGAATTGAAGAAACGTGAAATTCTAGATATTGTCGGAGAATACTATTACGGTGTAAATGATGAATCATTAGGCTTCAAGCTTGTACAAATGCTTCTGGAGAATGAGTTAACGGTTTCCGCTGCCGAAAGTTTAACGGCCGGTCTGTTCCAGTCGGAGCTGGCAGAAGTTCCGGGTGTTGGGTCCGCATTAATCGGCGGTGTCGTAACATATACGAAAGAAGCGAAAATCAAACACCTCGGTATTTCCGGAGAAATGCTGGATGAATACGGAATCGTCAGCAGTGAATGTGCTGCAGCAATGGCGACACAAGTCCGAGAAAAGTTCGGTACAGATATTGGTGTTGGACTGACGGGTGCAGCTGGACCGGGGGATCATGACGGACAGCCTGCAGGATCAATCTGGGTCGGTATTAAGATCGGTGACACAGAGCCATTAACGTACCGACTGCAATTAACCGGCTCAAGAAATACAAACCGGATCCGCGCGGTGAAGTTTACGTTCAGCTATTTAATGAGAGAATTGGCGAATCAAGGGTACAAAAAGCTGATTTAATTGTCGGTTTCTTTTGATAAAGGTGATTTGATTACTGATTTAAAGGCATTTAGAAACATTCAAATAAAAGGCGAAAATATGTTCGCTTTTTTCTTGAATGTTATCTCATTAGCAAGTATAATAGAGACATAAGTTAAATAAAGCTTTTTCTTAAGGAGGAAATAGTTTGAGCGATCGTAAAGCAGCATTAGATATGGCGTTAAAACAAATAGAAAAACAATTCGGTAAAGGTTCTGTCATGAAACTGGGTGAAAACTCAAACCGTCATATGGAGACAACTTCATCAGGCTCTATCGCAATTGATGCAGCATTAGGTATAGGCGGCTACCCGCGCGGACGTATTGTAGAAGTTTACGGACCGGAATCATCTGGTAAAACAACAGTTACATTACATGCCATCGCAGAAATTCAGGCAAACGGCGGTACGGCAGCGTTTATCGATGCTGAGCACGCACTTGACCCGGTATATGCACAAAAATTAGGCGTTAATATTGACGAATTATTATTATCACAGCCGGATACAGGTGAACAAGCACTTGAAATCGCGGAAGCATTAGTACGTTCTGGTGCGATTGATATTATCGTAATCGACTCTGTAGCAGCATTAGTACCAAAAGCAGAGATCGAAGGCGAAATGGGTGACTCGCACATGGGTCTTCAAGCGCGTTTAATGTCTCAGGCATTACGTAAATTATCAGGTGTTATTAACAAATCGAATACGCTTGCTATTTTCATTAACCAAGTTCGTGAAAAAATCGGTGTTATGTTCGGTAACCCGGAAACAACAACAGGTGGACGTGCCCTTAAATTCTACTCTTCTATCCGTTTAGAAGTACGTCGCGGTGAAGCGATTAAGCAAGGTACAGAAATTATCGGTAACAAAACGAAAATCAAAGTTGTAAAAAATAAAGTAGCTCCACCATTCCGTACAGCGGAAGTTGATATTATGTACGGTGAAGGGATTTCAAAAGAAGGCGAAATCGTCGACATCGGTGCAGAATTGGACATCATCCAAAAAAGCGGTTCTTGGTATTCTTACAACAGCGAACGAATCGGCCAAGGTCGTGAAAATGTAAAACAATTCTTCAAAGAAAACCCTGCAATGAGAGAAGAAGTAACAGAAAAAATCCGTCAACACTTCGGTATCGGCGAACTAGGCTACACAATCGGCGCCAATGATACAACAGGCGAAGAAGAACTGGACGAACTAGAATTATTCGAAGACGAAAAAGAATAATGTTACAGACCCAAGCGGAGTAATTTGCTTGGGTTTTGTTTTTGTGGGGAGAAATGCCTGGGGGAGCGGTCTGCCTGCGATTTTATTAGAACAAATATGGGGCTTATTATAAGAACTCTGAGTGATATTAGAAAATTAGGCGTGGGTATTAGAAGATTGAGCTGAGACGACAGGTTTGAATTGGATTTTGCTTGAGGAAAGCGGTGAGTAAATACAGCGGGAACTTTTATTAGAACAAATTTTGATTTATTAGAAAATCTCTTCTCGATATTCGAAAATCAGAAGGCGATATTAGAAAATCGAAAGTTTATTAGAACAATTAAAAATATATTAGAACATTTTAAAATTTATTAGAAGTCCCAGCCGCCAGCCCTGGCTTAACTGGGTAACTTTTGGTAAATTAGGGTATACTAGAACCGCAAAGCCCGCGTGCGCTCAACGATGATACTAAACCCAATTTAGAAAATTTTAGGTTATTTCAAACCCTATCACCACCACCAAACCAACTCAACCAAAAAATATAAAAAACCCCTTAAACCATGGCTATTCTTGACATACCTTATTTTGAACTATACAATTAAAATGTATAATTTCTAAATTTTGAAATGAATAGGCGGTATGTTTGAACAATTCAGATATATTGTGCCAACTAAGAGAACATCAGACATATATAGGCATAGGAGGGAAACGATATGGAAATGATACTCCCTGCTTTGCTAGGATTCGCTGTCGGTGTCGCTGTTATCTATTTCTACATGAAAAACGTGAATGAATCAAAAGTGACTGGTGCAAAGCATGTTGCCGAGCAAATCGTGGAAGACGCGAAACGTGAAGCAGATGCACTTAAAAAGGAAGCACTGCTTGAAGCAAAGGATGAAACTCACAAATTTCGAACTGAAGCGGAAAATGACATTCGTGACCGTCGTGGAGAGCTTCAGAAACAAGAGAACCGTTTATTGCAAAGAGAAGAAAACCTTGACCGCAAAGATGATACTCTGAACAAAAGAGAGATAAGCTTAGAGCGTAAAGAAGAAGCTCTAGCTAGCAGACAACAGCATATTGAACAGATGGAAAGCAAAGTAGAACAACTTGTTGCAAGTCAAAAAACTGAGCTTGAGCGCATTGCAGCTCTTACGCGCGAAGAAGCGAAAGAGGTTATCTTGAAGGAAGTTGAAAACGAACTTTCTACAGATATCGCTGTAATGACGAAAGAATCGGAATTGCGTGCAAAAGAAGAATCAGACAAAAAGGCTCGAGAAATTTTATCACTTGCATTACAACGCTTTGCAGCTGACCATGTTGCAGAAACAACAGTGTCCGTTGTAAATCTGCCGAATGATGAGATGAAAGGCCGTATTATTGGTCGTGAAGGCCGTAACATCCGTACATTAGAAACGCTTACAGGTATCGATTTAATTATTGATGATACACCTGAAGCAGTTATTTTATCCGGCTTTGATCCGATCCGCCGTGAAACAGCTCGTCTTGCATTGGAAAAACTAGTTCAAGATGGTCGTATTCACCCGGCACGTATCGAAGAAATGGTTGAAAAATCCCGCCGTGAAGTGGACGAGCAAATCCGCGAAACTGGTGAGCAAACAACATTTGAAGTAGGTATTCATAACCTGCATCCGGATTTAATGAAAATCCTTGGTCGTATGAAATACCGTACAAGCTATGGTCAAAACGTATTGAAACACTCAATCGAAGTAGCCCACTTAGCAGGATTGCTTGCTGCTGAACTAGGCGAAGATGTGACATTGGCGCGTCGTGCAGGTTTACTGCATGATATCGGTAAAGCAATTGACCATGAAGTCGAAGGAAGCCACGTTGAAATCGGTGTGGAACTGGCAACGAAGTATAAAGAACACCCAGTTGTTATTAACTCAATTGCATCCCACCATGGTGACACAGAAGCAACTTCAGTTATCGCCGTACTTGTAGCAGCAGCCGATGCATTATCAGCAGCCCGCCCAGGTGCCCGCAGTGAAACACTGGAAAACTATATTCGCCGCCTTGAAAAGCTGGAAGAAATTTCAGAAAGCTATGACGGCGTTGAAAAATCATTCGCGATTCAAGCTGGTCGTGAAGTACGTATCATCGTACAACCTGAAAAAATCGATGATCTGGCATCACATCGCTTAGCACGAGATATCCGCAAACGTATTGAAGAAGAACTCGATTACCCAGGTCACATCAAAGTGACAGTTATTCGTGAAACACGTTCAGTGGAGTATGCGAAGTAATTAACTTACCAACATTTGAAAATCCTTAAACTTTAGAATAAAAGACACCCAATTTTCTCTATGAGGGAAAGGGGTGTCTTTTTGTGTCTCTTAGAGGGTTTCGAGAATATTGTTTTATTATGGTAAATTTAGTAAATATAGAAGTGATGAGGTACCCAATTTAGACGAAGAGTTGGTTAATTAAGCGGAGATTTTCCTTAGATATGTAAAATGCGTCCAATTTCTTCATTCTAATTGTACAATTAGTCAGTTCGTTACATAGTGATTTATTCTTATAAAATATTTCTTAATGCTATTTAAATGCTAAATTTTTATTGTAATTAAATTATTTTAAAGTATTATAAATAGTATTATATTATTATTTAAAAAGAAAATTGTGCAAATATTTCCACCTTTCAAATCGCTATGATATAATCGGCATATCTTGATAAAAAAATGGAGGTTTATACATGAAAAAACAATCTTATAAAAAATTGTTCAATGTAGCATTAACTACCACTCTAGCAGCTGGTGCAGTTGTAGCAGTAGCACCACAAGCGCAGGCGGCAATCAGCTTCAAAGACGTAAAAGAAACAAACTCGCACTATGAAAACATCATGAATCTAGCGGAACGCGGTATTATCCGCGGTTATGAAGACGGTACATTCCGTCCGGGAGATTCAATCAAACGCGGTAACGCAGCACACATTATTGCAGAAATCATCGGTCTAGACACTACAAACGTTAAAAATCCTAACTTCAAAGATATTTCTACGAAAAACTCAAACTACGGTGCAATTGCAGCATTAGCAAATGCGGGCATTATTAACGGTTTCGAAGACGGTACATACCGTGCGAACGATATGCTGACACGCGGTCAAATGGCTAAAATTATTGACAATGCATTCAAATTAGCTTCAAATGGCGAAGCGCTTCCATTTACAGATGTACAAAATTCTCAATATAAAGAACATATTGCTGCATTATATGCTAACAACGTAACAACTGGTAAAACACCAACGTTCTTTGATGCAAAATCAAATGTAACACGCGCTCAATTATCATCTTTCGTAGTGCGCGCTGAAAAAGCGGCAGCTACACCAGCACCAGGCACGCCAACAGTTGAAGAAGGCGTATTTACTGTAGGTTCAGTAGTTGGGAACACAGTGAAAATTGGAAATGAAGATTTCGAAGTTTCATCAGAGTTAGCAGCTGTATTTAATGCAGATAACGCTGCAGCATTACAAGATTCTGTTGTAACACTTGTTGTTGAATATGCACCTGAAACAGTTGCATCTACAACACCAGTATTTGCAAAAGGTAAAGGAAAAATTACAGGCATCAAAACTTTAAAATTAGTAAAAGACAATACAAGCTTCAATCCAAAAGGTTTCAAGATTGCTAAAATTGAAGCAGCTGCGAAAGGTCTTTCATTAGCAAATGTAAAAGCAGATAGCTTAGAACTTTTGGCAGGCAGCTCAGCAACAATTACTGGTTCTGAAATTGCTGGCTTAGAAGTAGCAGGCGATGCAGCTGTAACATTAAATAATACAGCTGTTACTACTCTTGAAGTAGTAGGCAATGGTAAAATTACAATCGGTGAAGGTACAACCCTTACTACTGTAGTTCTTGAAAAAGGCAAAACATTAGCTGATGTTATTACAAACTATGAAGCAGTAAAATCTCAATTAGCGAATGTTACAGTAAAAGATACTGATGGTACTGTTATAAGTCAACCAGTAACTCCTCCAGTTACACCACCAGTTGGAGGCGGCGGTGGCGGTTATACACCTACTGAAAAGGAACAATACATCAGTAAATTAAATGAAAAGTTAAATAATCTTCCTGCTGTACCGGGTGTAACGGTTAGTTCTAGCGGAGCAAATGTAACAATTACTGCTGGAGAACTTCTTACTAAAGAAAACTTAGAAATTGCATCTTCAGATATAATTGGTAGCATGATGGGTATCGGTACTACAGCTCAATTAGATTCTGTAAAAGTCGGTGAAGAAACATATACTAGTGAAGATTTTTCAACAGATAAAGATTTTCTTAAATTAGTAGCAGCTAATTTAGCTGATGCAATTGATATTTCAATTGGCGAAGCAGGTGCGATTTTAGCATTACCATCTTCAGGGTCTGTTACAAGCAAGTTAACAAAAGATAAATATTCAGGTCCAATCACTCTAAACTTTAAAGATGGTTCTCCTCTTGTAGTAACAATCACTTTAAATAAAGCTGAATAAAAATATTAAACTTAAAAATTCCCTGGAACACCGAGTTCTGGGGAATTTCATTAAAAAAAGGAATTTGGTTTATAATTGAAAATAAGGGGTAATAAGGTACCGGTCGTTATCCTTTAGATTAAGGATAAGCCAAAAAACTGCAAAGGAGCCTACAACTGATGAAAAAGCTGAAGTATATATTTATTGCTCTGGCAGTGATTGTGTTATGTATTGGTGGATATATTGTTTACGAATTGAAATTCAAGTCCTATGACACAGCAGATCCTGAAGTAGATGCTTTAATCGAAGAGACATATAATGTCGAATTGCCGGATGGAACGGTAATTGTTGTCGATAAAGAAGGAAATATTGTCGAAAACAAAACATCGGAGTCCCAAAATAACGGCGTGACAACTGCATCAGCTCAAACTTCTAGTACAAATGTGAATTCTGACTCTACCCAAGATGATGAAGAAGGTACAGAAACCGGTACTACGAATAACGGAAATGGGTCCTCAAATTCGAATTCCGGACAAACAGGAACATCTGCTAGCTCAAAGTCTAGTTCGAATACAGGTACAACAGGATCAAATTCAAACGCAAACCCGAATACAAACACGAACACAGGCGGATCAAATAAACCAGCTGAAAAAGTAACAGTTGCGTCTATTAAATCGAAATACGAGGGGACATTTAAAAGCCTCGAAAATCAATCACGAGCTCGTATCAATTCATTGATCAGTCAGGCAGCGAATGAATACTCAACAAAAAAGAGTAATGGTGAATCAATCAGTTACGGATATTTCTATAAAAAATATATGGGTGCAGCAAATGGAATCGAATCTGCTACTGATTCTACAGTAAATGTAGTAGTAGGTTTAGTAGAAAAAGACCTGCAAAAAAATGGTTTTGATAAATCCTATGCTCAGAGCTTTAAGGAAGACTACAATGCAATGAAAGAATCTCTGCGTTCTGAAATGATGGACAAAGCACTAAGCTTCCGTTAGCCTTTAAAGGTTTGCAGTACGTATAAGCGTTTTGCAAACCTTTTATAATTCAATAGCTAATTACCTTATCATTACAAATCTCTATATTTATTTACAAAAATGTCAAATATACTGAGTTTATCAAATATTTATCAATTATATGAGGATCCTATGTAATATTGGTAGCAACTCATGTATAATTTTAGAAGTTATTATAAAGGAGCGTAACACTTTTGGAAGAGACAATAAGCTTACAAGATATATTCAAAACATTAAAAAAGCGGGCTGCTCTTATTCTTTCGCTTACTATTTTTGCAGGGATTGTAGCAGCAATTGTTAGCTACTTTTTACTGACGCCTATTTATCAGGCAAACACACAGGTTCTGGTCAATCAAAAAAAAGAAGACATGACACAGCAAATGACATCACAAGATATTCAATCCAACTTACAATTAATTAATACATACAATGAAATTATTAAAAGTCCAGCGATTTTATCCATTGTAGTAGAAAACTTGGACTTGCCGTTAACTCCTGGACAATTGGCTTCAAAGATTTCAGTAACAAATGCGAATAACTCGCAAGTATTAAATGTAAGTGTACAGGATGAAAACTATAATGTGGCAGCCGATATGGCCAACCAGGTTGTAGAAGTATTTAAAGAAGAAGTTCCAAAACTGATGAATATCGATAACGTTAATATACTGGCTCCAGCACAATATTCGGATAACCCGACACCGATCAAGCCAAATAAAATGCTGAATGTCGCGATTGCACTTATTATTGGTTTAATGGTAGGGGTAGGATTAGCCTTTTTACTGGAATACCTTGATACAACAGTGAAAACAGAGCAAGACGTGGAAGAAATAATTGGATTGCCAATTATTGGTGTTATTAGTATAATAAACCAAGAAGAAATGCGGAAAGAGGAAGCGAGAAGAGCTTCTAGACACCGAAAACAAAAAAAAACATTAATTGACCGAAAAGTGAGGGTGTGAGGATATGTTCAACAAGTTTAAACGCAAAAAATCACAGCCAACTACATTAGCTAGAAAACTCATTACCGATTCGAATCCGAAATCAATCGTATCGGAACAATTTAAAACGGTACGTACGAATATTAACTTCTCAATGCCGGACAAAGATTTGAAAACCTTAGTCCTTACTTCCTCAACACCAGGAGAAGGTAAATCGACAAATGCTTCTAACATCGCCGTTGTATATGCACAATCTGGAAAAAAAGTATTGCTAGTTGATGGGGATATGCGTAAACCGACAACTCACCATACTTTTGGAGTAAGAAATGTCGGAGGCTTATCAACGGTTCTAATACGCCAGGATACAGTTGAAGAAGTTGTCCATGAAACACAAATCGAAGGACTCTCGTTAATAACGAGCGGTCCGATACCGCCAAACCCTGCTGAACTGATCGCATCGAAAACGATGGATCAATTTATTGAAACGGTGAAAGAAAAATATGATATGGTCATTTTCGATGCACCGCCTGTATTATCGGTAACAGATGCACAAATTCTATCGAATAAATGCGAAGGTACGATATTAGTAATTAACTCAGGAAAAGCAGAGAAAGATAATGTCATAAAAGCGAAAGAAATGCTGCTCGCCTCAAAGGCAAACATTATCGGAGCAGTATTGAATAATTACGCAATCGATAAAAATCACTATTATTATCAATATTACGGGGCTGTAGAATAATAAACTTAGCCCCTCGAAACTAACATCTAGAAGAGGGGCATTACATTGATAGATATACATAGCCATATATTGTTTGGAGTCGATGACGGACCCGGAGATTTATATGAAACACTAAGTATGCTACAAAAAGCCGTAGACGAAGGCATTACAGAAATCATTTCAACTTCACATAGTTTTCATCCACAATACAATGTTACAGCTAAACAAGTAACCGAGCAGATGGCTGTTTTACAGGAACAGCTTCAGCTCAATAATATTCCATTAAAAATCCATCCAGGTCAAGAAGTCCGTTTAGTCGAAAACATTGTCTCTTTAGTAGAGGCAAAGGAAGCTTTGACTCTCGCAAACTCCAATTATTTGCTGCTTGAACTACCATCCAGCACAATACCGAAATACACAAAAGAACTAATTATCACTCTTCAAGCGAAGGGGATTATACCGATTATTGCCCATCCCGAACGGAATAAAACAATTGCCGAACGACCATATAAACTGGAAGAGCTAGTAAGGGAGGGCGCAATGGCGCAAATTACTGCCGGAAGTCTTGCGGGGCATTTCGGAAAAAACATTCAAAAACTTTCACTTGACTTAGTAAAAGCGAATTTGGTCCATACGTATGGTTCAGATGTTCATAACTTGACAACTCGCCCATTTTTATTTGATGAAGGGCTTATATATTTGGAAAAAAAGAAACAGTTAGATGCAGTGGATATGCTTTTAGAAAATAATGCAAGGATCATTGAAAATAAGAATTTTATCTTATATGAACCTCAGGAAATAAGTTCTAAAAAATGGTGGTCTATTTTCTGAAGAAATAGCATATAGAAAGGTTATGGGAAAAATGAACTATCGAAGAAGATATGCAGTATTTTTTATACTCGATTCGATCATAGTATTAACTGCAATATATATCAGTTATTGGCTGCTGCACCCGACAGTTGAGGTGTATACAAATAAAACATTATTCATCAGTGCGATTACGCTATTAATCGCACATCATATTGTCGCTAATATTTATAAGCTATACAGTCGCATCTGGGCGGTTGCCTCAATTAGAGAACTAATCATTATCGGAGTTGCTGTAACAATTTCCGTAGTGATGGCTATGATTATGCAGCAGCTCATTAATGGAGACATTTATTTCCGTGTACTGATGATTACATGGCTGCTCCATATTATTATGATCGGCGGTTCTCGCTTTTTATTAAGGCTTTTACATGAAAAAAGAAAAATAAAATTTGATGGGGAAGCCATTCGTGTGTTAATAGTAGGTGCGGGTCAGGCAGGTACAATTCTCGCACGCAATATTAGCCGCAACGAGTATTCCGAATATCAGATTGTCGGTTACATTGATGATGATCCAAATAAAAAATATTTAACATTAGTAGATTACCGTGTTCTAGGTACGACAAGCGAAATTGAAAGAATAGTTGAAAATAAAGGCGTCCAAGAAATTATTTTAGCGGTCCCTTCTCTTCCAAAAAGCGAAATGAAAGCATTGTTCGAGCGCTGTTCAACTACAAGTGCAAGCGTAAAGATTATGCCTAAAATTGAAGATGTGCTGACAGGTAAAGTAACAGTGAACGATATGCAGGAAGTAAATATTGAAGACCTGCTTGGTCGTGATGAAGTAAAGCTTGATATGCTGGCAATCTCTGAAGGGATTACAGATAAAGTAATCTTAGTAACAGGTGCAGGCGGTTCAATCGGTTCTGAAATTTGCCGGCAGGTAATGAAATTCCAACCGAAAAAATTAATACTACTCGGTCATGGAGAAAATTCGATTTATTTAATCCATCTTGAGTTGACGGAAGCGTACAAAGATTTAGATATTGAAATTATCCCAGTAATAGCAGATGTACAAGACCGCGAGCGAATCTTTGAAGTAATTCAGACATATAAACCGGATGCCATCTATCATGCCGCCGCACATAAGCATGTACCGCTAATGGAGGCAAATCCATTAGAAGCGATTAAGAATAATGTATTCGGTACTAAAAATGTTGCGGATGCCGCAGATAAAGCCGGTGTCAATCGCTTTGTACTAGTCTCAACAGACAAAGCAGTCAACCCACCGAATGTAATGGGGTCCACAAAACGGATTGCGGAAATGATCGTTCAAAACTTGGCTACACAAAGTAAGACGACATTTGCTGCTGTAAGGTTCGGTAATGTTTTAGGTTCGCGCGGTTCAGTAGTACCTCGTTTTAAGGCACAAATCGCTTCAGGTGGACCAGTTACTGTAACTCATCCGGAAATGACTCGTTATTTCATGACAATATCTGAGGCAAGCCGCCTTGTATTACAGGCAGGGGCCTTAGCACGAGGCGGGGAAGTTTTCGTTCTGGATATGGGTGAACCCGTATACATTATAGATTTGGCGAAAAATCTGATTCGCTTATCCGGTTTTAAAGAAGAAGAAATTGGAATCGAATATTCAGGCATTCGGCCAGGTGAGAAAATGTATGAGGAGCTGCTCAGTCCGGACGAAATTCAGGAAGAACATGTGTATCCGAAAATTCATGTTGGTAAAGCGAATTGCATGTCAGCAAATCAGTTAGAAATGTTCTTAATAGAGCTTGAACAGCAAGAAAATCCCATGTTAAAAGATAAAGTAGTTGCTGTGGCAAATGGCCGATGGGAAGTGATTATAGATAATCATGCGGATGTTGCGGCTACGGAGTAAATTGCACCGATAATTGAGAAGATTAAATAAAATATTGAAAAGAAGGTAGTAATAATGAATTTTGCCATTGTTGGTTGTGGGTTTATCGCAAAAAAACATGCAACTTCTATTGATAATATTGAAGGGGCTAAACTAGTTGCGGTTTGTGATAAAGTTCCAGAATTAATGTTACCGTATGTTGAACAATATGGTGTCAAGGAATATGAAGATTTTGAGACAATGCTTAAAATTGAGGATATTGACATTGTAAATATTTGTACCCCAAGTGGAAGTCATGCTACTTTAGCTGAATTAGCTGCAAAGTATGGTAAGCATGTAATTGTAGAAAAGCCTATCGCTATGAGTTCTGAACAATCTACTAGAATAATTCAAGCAGCAAGAGCTAATGATGTAAAACTTGCAGTTGTTCACCCAAATAGATTTCGTCCTGTAGCTATAAAATTAAAAGCAATATTAGAAGCCAATCTATTAGGGAAAATTAGTCACGCATTATGTATTGTAAACTGGAATCGTGGACAAGAATACTATAATCAGGCAACTTGGCGGGGGACGAAAGAATTTGATGGTGGTGTTCTAATGAACCAAGCAATTCACAATTTAGATTTATTATTATGGTTTTTAGGGAAACCAAGTAAAGTTGTTAGTATGGAGGCAACACGTCTCCGTGAAATTGAAGCAGAAGATGTTTCAACTGGAATTATAACCTTTGAATCGGGTGTGCTTGCCACAGTTCAAGCTTCTACGACCGCATATGCAAAAAATTTCGAGGAATCAATTACAATTTTTGGTGAAAAAGGGACTGTTAAGATTGGTGGTACAAATGCATTATATTTTGAATATCTAGATATTGAAGGGATAAATACCGAAAAGTTAAAAGAATGGAAGGGAATAGTAAAATCGGATCCATGGGGTACACCTGGTCATGAGCAAATTATTAAAGATATGGTTCAAGCAATTAAAGAAAATCGTTCACCAGCTATAACTGGTGAGGACGGGTTAGCGGTATTAAATCTTGTAGAGTTATTTTATGAATCGGCGAAAGAAAATAGAATTATAACTTTAGCGTAAAGGAATGATGAAAATGACAACAATAATGTTAAAAGAACTGTTGCAACATAAGCTTGAGACAAAAACAGCTACGATAGGTGTAGTTGGGTTAGGATATGTGGGTTTACCGTTAGCAGTAGAGAAGGCAAAAGCAGGCTTTAAAGTAATCGGGTTTGATGTACAAGAAAATAAGGTTAATAAAGTGAATGCAGGTGAAAATTACATTGGGGATGTATTGCCAACTGATTTAGAGGGATTGGTAAAAAAAGGCAGATTAAAAGCGACTTCTGATTATTCGTTTATTAAAGAAGTTGATGCAATCGCGATTTGTGTCCCTACGCCGCTTGATATTTATAAGCAACCAAATATGGACTATGTAAGAAGTTCAGCAGAAGCAATTGCAGAAAATTTAACTGAAGGCACTTTAGTAGTATTAGAGAGTACTACATATCCTGGTACCACAGAGGAATTAATTAAACCGATTATAGAATCTAAAGGTTTTGTAATAGGAGAGGATGTATTTCTAGCTTATTCACCTGAGCGTGTAGATCCGGGAAATAAAGATTTTAATACTAAAAATACACCGAAAGTTGTTGGCGGTGTAACTGAAGGCTGTACGAAAGTAGCTGCTGCAATGTATCGTTCAGTGTTAGAAAGCGATGTACATGAAGTTTCTAGTCCAGCTGTTGCTGAAATGGAAAAATTACTTGAAAATACATTTAGGAATATAAATATTGGTTTAGCAAATGAAATGGCAATTTTATGTAATAAAATGGGTATTGATGTTTGGGAAGTAATAAAGGCAGCATCAACTAAACCATATGGCTTCATGCCTTTTTATCCAGGCCCAGGTCTAGGTGGTCACTGTATACCTATAGATCCATGGTATTTAACTTGGAAGGCTCGTGAATATAATTACCATACCAAATTAATTGAAACTGCTGGGGAAATTAATGATAGTATGCCTGATTTTGTTGTTCAGCGAGCAATGGAAATTTTGAATGAACAGGGAAAAGCATTAAAAGGTGCTAAAGTAGTTGTATTAGGTATAGCTTATAAAAAAGATATTGATGATTATCGTGAATCTCCTGTACTCCCAATTTTAGAACGTTTAACAAAATTCGGTGCGGAATGGGTAGCTGTGGATTCGAATATTCCGACTTTTAAATTAAATGGAGAAATGATTTCTACCGTACAATTGGACGAAAAATTAATAGAATCAGCAGATTTAACTATTATTGCTACAAATCATAGTGATTTTGATTATGAAATGATAAAAAACTGTTCTAAAATGTTATTTGATACTCGTAATTCATATGATAAACCGCAATACCCAAATTATGTAAAGTTATGAGGAATGTGGTTTGAAAAATTATTTAGATAAATTAAAATCAAATAGGTTTATTTCTAACTTTATAAAACTTTTTTCCGCTACTTTATTTTCACAAGTAATTATTATTGCCATTTCCCCGTTATTAACTAGGCTATATTCACCTGAAGATTTTGGTATGTATAGCCTTTATATAGCGGTAGTCACTTTAATAATTGTTTATTCAACATGGAGATATGAAATAGCTATTGCATCAACAAAAGATTTAAAAGTAAGTGAAGAAATTTTTAAGTTAGTTATAGTTATTTCTATTATATCTAGTATTGTTGTTGCGATTACAATATTAATTGGAAGAGAAGAATTAAATAATTTATTTGGATTATCTAAATCAAACCTTATCTTATTTTTTATACCTATTACAGTTATGGGTATGGCGGTAATGAATGCATTTAATTATTATTATAATAGGCAACAAGAGTTTAGCCATCTTTCTAAATCAAAAGTAATTCAAAGTGTAACTACCAGTTTTACTTCAGTTGGATTCGGTTTTGTGGGTTTAAATTCCATTGGTATGATTATAGCTAATGTTTTTGGTATATTTTCAGTTGTATTGTATAATACTCTATTTAAAAATTCGAAAAAATTATTTTTTATAAGAGAATATAATTTTTCAAAGTTAAAAGAGATCGCAATTAAATATAAAGAATATCCATTATATAACACACATTCGGCTTTTATAGATGTTATTGCCATTCAAGCGCCTGTAATTATTTTTACTCGTTTTTTTTCTGAAGTAATTACAGGATTATATGCTTTGACGGTAAGAGTAATTACATTACCACTTTCAATTATATCTGTTGCAGTATCCCAAGTTTACTTAAGTGAAATGG
Organism: Solibacillus sp. NPDC093137; assembly: GCF_050280445.1. Taxonomy (NCBI): domain Bacteria; kingdom Bacillati; phylum Bacillota; class Bacilli; order Caryophanales; family Caryophanaceae; genus Solibacillus; species Solibacillus sp. NPDC093137. The sequence continues at coordinate 1,720,849 of NZ_JBNNVH010000001.1, read as the reverse complement.
TTGAAAAAGAAAACAGAGGAGAAGATTTATACCCATCTATTAAAAAAACTTTTAGGTTACTTAGTATTATTGGTATACTTCCTACTATAATAATTATATTATTTGCTCCAACATTATTTAATATTTTTTTTGGTGAGAAATGGTTAGAAGCAGGTAAGTTAGCTCAAATAATGGCAATGGCTTATTATGCTAAATTCATAATTTCTCCATTAAGTATGATTTTTATTGTTAAAAATGCTATAAAATTATTATCTAAAATTCAATTTTTGAGAGCGATATTAACAATTAGTATATTAATAATTAGCGTTTTAATATTTAACGATATATATATAACATTATTTATTTTTATGTTGTATGAAGTTTTAGTTTATATTTGTCTTGGTTATTTTATTTTTAAAATTTCAAAGGAAAGGAGTGAAATCAGTTGAAAAAGAAGCTAGGAATATTAATAGCAAAAATTGTAGGATATATTTTTTACGATAAAAAGTATTTTAAAGGTAGATATTTTGAATCGAGTAGCACTGGTTGGAATTTTATATTAAAATGTTTTTTCGAACAAAAAATATTAGGGAAGAATCGAAACGCAGGTTTTCCGGTAAATGGTAATTCGGTATTGTATAATCCCAATAAAGTGCACTTTCATATTGATGATTTAAATAATTTCCAAAGTTTCGGCTGTTATTTTCAAAATTTCTCAGGGGATATTTACATCGGAAAAGGTACATATATAGCACCTAATGTAGGAATAATTACATCTAACCATGATTTAATGAATCTAGATAATCATTATCCTGGAGAGGATGTAGTTTTAGGAGAGAATTGCTGGATAGGTATGAATTCGGTGATTTTACCAGGAGTTACTCTAGGCAATAATACTATAGTTGCTGCTGGTTCAGTTGTTACCAAAAGTTTCATAGAAGGTTCATATATAATTGGGGGTTCTCCTGCAAAAATAATAAGAAAAATTAATAAAAACAGTCATTGAAGGGGCGAGTAAACTTGAAAATTCCAATGTTAGATTTATCTGAACAATATCAATCAATTAAAAATGAAGTATTAGAACAATTAGATCAAGTAATGTCTTCATCTCAATTAATATTAGGGAGTAACGTAAAAAAAATAGAAATTGATGTTGCTAAATTAAGTAATGTAGCTTATGGGATTGGTGTTGCAAATGGGTCAGACGCTATTCATATAGCATTACAAGCTGCAGGTGTGAAAGCAGGCGATGAAGTTATTACAACTGCATTTACTTTCTTTGCAACAGGAGGAGCTATAGCACGAGCAAATGCAACCCCTGTATATGTAGATATTGATCCAATAACTTTCAATATTGACCCTGTTCAAGTAGAAAAAGCTATTACTGATAAAACCAAAGCAATTATTGCGGTACATTTATATGGTCAGATGGCTGATATGAAAGCTTTAAGAACTATTGCTGATAAATATAATTTGGTGATAATCGAAGATGCTGCTCAAGCTATAGGAGCTAAACAAAATGGTATAAATGTAGGAGAATTAGGTACTGCTGCTACATATAGTTTCTTCCCAACAAAAAATTTGGGAGCTTATGGTGATGCAGGAATGATTGTTACAAACCAAGAACAATTGGCTGAAGATGCACGTATAATTCGTGTACACGGTAGTAAACCGAAATATTACCATAAATTATTAGGTTACAACAGTCGTTTAGATGAGTTGCAGGCGGCTATTCTAAACGTAAAATTACCACATTTAGCTCAATGGACTGAAAAACGACGTGTTATAGCGGATTATTATTCAGCACAATTAAATGAAAAAGTAAATAAATTTGTAAAAACACCTATTGAAGTTGAAGGGCGTTTTCATGTATTCCATCAGTACACACTACGTGTGGAGCGACGTGATGAATTACAAGAATTTTTGAAAAAAAACGGTATTTCTACAATGATTTATTATCCAGTTCCATTACATTTACAACCTGTATTTGAGTATTTAGGCTATAAAGAAGGAAATTTGCCATTTACTGAAAAAGCCAGTGCAGAGGCACTTTCTTTACCAATGTTTCCAGAGTTGAAAATTGAACAACAAGATTACATTATTAATAAAATATATGAATTTTATCAAATATAATTAAAAAGGCTAGTCTTGATCGACTAGCTTTTTCAAAGGAGAAATTAAATTGATAACTAAAGGGCAAAATGTATTAGTTGGTGAAAATGTAGTATTGGGAGAAAACGTTGTCTTGGGAAATAATGTGATAATTTATGAGGGTACGGTAATAGGAAGTAATGTTATTATTCAAGACAATGCAGTAATTGGAAAACAACCAACTCGTGCAAAAGCTTCTATTTTACCTGATTTTAAAACATTACCACCAGCTAAAATAGGAAATGGTGTAATAGTTGGTACATCAGCAATTATTTATGCAAACGCTGTTATTTCAGATGAAGTGTTTATTGCTGATTTAACAACTATCCGTGAGCGTGTAAAAGTAGGAGTAAAATCAATAATAGGGCGTGGGGTTGCAATTGAAAATGATTGTACAATTGGTATGTGTTGTAAACTAGAAACAAATTGTTATATTACTGCTTATTCAACCTTAGGTGACTATGTGTTCATTGCACCATGCGTGGTTACCACAAATGATAATTATATGGGACGGGATAAAGAGCGTTTAGATAAATTTAAAGGGGTAACTGTTGATACAGGAGGACGTATAGGAGCGAATTCCACAATTTTGCCAGGTAAAACTATCCATAAAGATGGTACGGTTGCGGCAGGGAGTTTAGTATCGCGAGACGTTGAGGCAGAAATATTAGTTGTTGGTCATCCAGCAAAAGAATTAAGAAAAGTTCCTGTAAGCCAGTTATTAAAAAATCAATAAATAGGATGAGTATTTTGGAAAAACAATTGCATTTTATTTTTTATAGTAAATTACATTTATATGGTGGTGGAATAGAGACTTGGGCGGATTATTTTCTTAAACAGTTATCAATAGAGATGGACGATACAATAATACGTGTATATCTAATTGAGCCAGAAAATAAACAAGAATCAATAGTTTTTGGTCTAGAAAAATACAAAAATATAAAATTTGAGTATCTTCAAATAGGAGATGTAGTAAAGCAAAATACTATAATAAATTTTTTTAAATATGATAGAGCAATTAAGAACTTATTAAGAAAAAATTTAAATAGTAACGATATAATAGTCAGTATTGGTTTGTTAAATAGTGGAATAGTTTTGTTGAATAGGGGTCTTTTAAAAAGGAATAAATTTATAACCTGGATTAGAAGTAAATCTGTAGGAGAAATTAGTACTTATAAATCAAAGAGATATGTCTTTTTAGCAAATTTCCTTGAAAAAGTCACGATTTTAAAGTCGGATTATATCATTACAAACGGTGATGATACATTAGAGTATTATGCAGAAAAGTATCCTTATCATAAAAAGAAAATGAGAAGAATTTTTAATGCGGTGGATATCAGTAAATTTGCATACATTAGTGAGAAGAAATTTGAATCTAAACTTATTAATATAGCGTATACTGGGCGCTTATCTATTGCAAAAGGGTTTACTGATTTTTTACAAGTTGCCGATAAATTATCAAAGAAAACTAAAAATTTTAAATTTAATATTTATGGTGATGATGCATCCATTGAAAAGACCAACTTAGATTTTATAACATTTAAAGGGAAATACGAACCGGAAAATATATCGGAAATATTAGAATTAAATGATATAGTCCTATTTTTGAATAGAGAAAGTCAAGCAGGGGGAGTGTCCCATAGTTTGCTAGAAGCTATGGCAAGTGGTAAATTAATTGTTGCATGGGATAACTATACTCATAATCAAGTTTTAAATATTAATAATTCTATTTTAGTTAAAGAGTCGGATTTGCATTTATTAGAACAAACGTTAATAAATATTAAAAATAACAAATTTGATATTAAAACATTGAGAGAAAATGCTAAAAATGATGCTAAATTATATTCTACTAGTAGACATATTCAAGAATTTAATGAAGTAATTAAAAAGGTTTCAGGTGATTTGAGGGATAAGTAATGGAGGAAATTAAATTGAAAACGTTATTTATTCACTTTTTTATATATTATAGTGTATTTTTACTTTTTGAAGATAATTATGCTTTATTCATGTTGTCAAACATAGCGTTTTTTATGCATAGTATGTTAATTTTTAGAAAAGCTTTAGGGAATAATTTAGTATCGATTCTGATAGCTCTAATTATTATTAGTTTGCCTATTTCATTTAAAAGTATAAGTGGTGTACCATTTGAACAATTACCTATATCTTGGTATATGATTTTTCTAAGTTTAATTATTAGTGTGCTTTTTATATCAGCTAGCTTAATCCCCAAAAATAAACTAGCTTTTAATAGTGTGAGTATGGTAGCGGCTGTTGTATTAATATATATCTTTGTACCTATGTTGAATAGTATAGATATTTTTGAGGGAATCAAACAGGTGTTAGGTTATACTTTATTTTTTGTTACATTAATTTTTATACCTAATATAAATATACCTTATAAATATAAAGAATATCTAAAAGAATTATATATTACTAGCGTATTAGCTCTAAGTTTAGTCGTAATTTTTCAAGCCTTGCTACATAGAAATGGGATATCAATAGGGAACACTTTACTATTAGGGGGGGAAAGGTATGCTACAGGTTATTTGTTTAGCGATTATAGCTTTCTAGCTCTCTATTTAGTATCTCCTATTTATTTTATTTTTTTTAAGGAAATTAAAATTTGGATTAAATTTAATATGTTGTTTGTAATATTGAGTGCAAGTTTTTTGACTACAGCAAGAACGGGTGTTATAGCTGTGGTTATATGTATGTTAGTTTTTTTAATTATATATTCGTTAAGAAACGCAATAATAAAAACACCAAAGGTTATGGTAATCTGGATAGCTTTCCTAGTAGTTTGTGCTTTACTCATAAATATGTTAAGTATGATACGTAGTGAAGATATTTTATCTAGTTCTGGAAGATATGATGGTTATATAATTGCTTTAAGGATGTGGTTTGATAGTTTTTTCTTAGGGATAGGTTTCGATATGAACTCATACAAGTCTATACTAGGTATTGCAATGCCACATAATTTTGTTATTCAACTATTACTTCAGGGTGGTATAGTTTATTTTATCTTAATAGTAACATTATTTTTTCTCATTTTTGTGAAATCATATTCATTAGATAAAAATAGTATATGGACATTATTACTAATCATTATAGGATCTCAATTTATTCCCGATATATTGGATTCTAGGTATTTATTAGTTTTGATATTACTAGTTTCTTTAAAAAATATGAATAAAAGTCAAAATAAAGTGAAGCTTAAGGAAGTGTAATAATGATATGAAAGTGTTACATATTATACCCACCCTAGCAAGTGGTGGTGCTGAAAAAATGTTGGTAGATATTGTGAAAGAATCAATAAAATTTGGAGTCAAATGTGAAGTAGCAGTTTTGACTCCAAATTCGAATTTTTTTGGGGAAGAATTGGAAAAATTAAATGTTTCAATATACTATGGTAATACTGAAAAAGTTTATACTTATAAAAATATCCTGTTTTTAAGGAAAATTTTCAAACTTAATAAATATGACATAATTCATACACATTTATTTAGTGCACAATTATTTGCCCCTATGGCTTTAATAAATATAAAAAAAAATGCAAAATTATTTACAACTGAGCATAGTACACACAATAAACGCCGTAATAAAAAGATTTTCTTTATCTTAGATTATTTAATGTATGCACAATATGATAAAATTATTGCAATAACAAATGATACTAAAATAAAATTAAATAATTATTTGAGAAATACTACAAAAAAAACTGTAGTAATTGAAAATGGTATTGATTTATTAGTATATCGAAATGCGCTCCCTATTAAGAGAGAAATTATTAATCCTAAAATAAAGAATGGCGAAAAAATTGTGTTAATGGTAGCGGGAATGAGAGAACAAAAAGATCATAAAACTTTAATCCGTGCCAGTAAAATTTTACCACCAGAATACAGAGTGATCTTTGTAGGAGATGGAGAAAAAATGGAAGAAATACAAGGATATGCTTTAGAATATGGCGATCCTTCAATTTTATTTTTAGGGAATAGAAAAGATGTTGCTTCTATAATGAAAGCTTCGGATATTTTTGTTTTATCATCAAAATGGGAGGGGTTTGGCTTAGTGATAGTTGAAGCAACTGCTTCTGGCTTGCCTATTATAGCTTCAGATGTACCAGGGTTAAATGAAGTTGTGAAAAAAATGAATGGAGTTCTCTTTAGACCTAGCAATGAAGTTGATTTGGCTAAAAAAATTATTACAGTTAATAAGAAACCAGTTATGCCTATAGAAATAGAAGAATTTGGTATTGAGAATACGGTGGAAAAGTATTTCCTACTATATAAAGAGACAATATTTAAGGGTTAATCTATTACTCGGTTTAATGTGATTTATCAGCAACGAATGGATATATTTTTTATAAGACCTTTTAAGACAGGATTTCTCAAACCGATTAGAAGAGAAAAAATTAATGTTTAATTTTTTGTAATGAGGGTTAACACTATTCCATAATAAATTATTAATTTCCGAATAATTTAGGAAAACCGTAAGAGATATTTAGCCTTTATACAATGTTGGAGGAATTTCTTGGTGAATCTAGAAAAGATGGAAAAAATAGAAATAGTGAAAAGATTGACTCCGAATGTTTATAAATGAAGAAATGTCATTGTTGATGAGTAAGGCTTCAATTAAGTATTCAACCCCACATCCACATGACTGTAATATTAATGGCATGAGGGGTTGAATAGCAGAGCAATCGAAGAACTGTTGAAAAAAATATAAGATTTTAATAGATAGGTTACTCCTAAAATAAATGGAAGAAAAATTCTAGTATTATTTTATATTTAATTATAGGAATTTATTTATAAAAACATATCATTCTACTCAAGAATTTTTATGATTTTCGCAGGAATTCCTGCAGCAACTCCATTTTGTGGGATATCCTTTAATACAACAGAATTTGCTCCTATTTGTGCATTATTCCCTATAATTACAGGTCCTAAAATTTTAGCGCCCGGTCCAATAAATACATTTTCACCTATTATTGGACTCGTTAATTCTTGACCATTATGTATCCTTTTTTTATTTAGATTCCCTCCTAATGTAACATGTTGCATTATTAAAGAATTTTCTCCTATTTTTGTTTTAGGGTGTATAACTACACCTAATGCATTATGCCCAAATTTTACTGAATGGGGGATTTCTGTAGTATATGGAATATCGCAAGAAAAAACTATCCGGTTTATATTTTGGATTACTTTAGGTAAAAAAGGTATCTTTTTTGAATGTAACTTTTGAGCCAACATATTATACCTTACGACAGCACTTTTTTTCATTAATTTTCCTCCTAATTGTTCTTTTTTAATCCTATATCATTAATTAATAAGATGCAATAAACAATACATTAATACCTATTTCATATTAAATGAAAATGGAAAATTTTTCTAAGTTACTAAAATGGTCACTATTATATTATTAGGGTGGTGTATATAAATATCCCTTTAGATTTAGATTATTTTACTGTGGTATTTATTTGAGAATTCGCTCTATAGCACAAGGGATATTATAAGGGATTTATTTTATAGTTGATTGTGAACGCCACCAAGAACTTTCTTATAACATAACTGTTTTTTACTAAACATTCATTTTTGATTTTTTTATAAATATTAATGTAAGATTTTAAACTAGAACTATGAGTTTATTTATATATGCTGGTATGTCAAAAAATATAATCAGCAAAGGACTAAGTGAATTAGAAGAAGGTGTCTTATGAAAAAAAAAGTATTATTTGTGGCTTCCCTTTATCGTCATTTGACCTCGTTTCATATTCCATACATACATTATTTTCAAAGTATTGGGTACGAAGTATATGCAGGGGCGGGTGAAGATGTAAAGGTACGGGAAGAACTTGAAATGATAGGTGTGCAATGTATTGATATATCATTTAATCGAAATCCATTTAGTAAGGGTAATATCACTGCATATCAGCAGTTAAAAAAGCTATTTAGTGAAATGAATTTTGAATTAGTTCATGTCCATACTCCTGTTGCTGCATTAATAACAAGGAAGGCGTTCAAATTAATGAGCAACCATGGGAAAATCGTCTATACTGCACATGGATTTCATTTTTTTGAAGGTGCACCTAAGAAAAATTGGTTCTTTTATTATACAGCTGAAAAAATTGCAGCCAAATGGACAGATCATCTTATTACAATTAATAAAGAAGATTATTATAATGCTCAAAAATTTTTGCCCAACAATCAAGTTTCTTATATTCATGGGGTTGGTGTGGAATCTAATTCTATTAGATTAAGTGAAGAAGAAAAAGCTAACTTGAAAAAGGAAATAGGTTTATCGGCTGATCAATTGATGATTTCATATGTCGCAGAATTAAATAAGAATAAAAATCATCAATTTTTATTGCGAATTTGGTTACAATTAAAAGAGCGGTGCCCACAAGCGGTTTTGTGTCTTATAGGGACAGGGGAATTAGAACAAGAGTTGAAAGAATTAATTACGGCTAAAAATTTAGAAGACATTTATTTTTTAGGCTATCGTCGTGATGTACCGTCTATATTGCAAATTTCTGATATAGTTACGTTACTATCTTACCGTGAGGGACTACCGAAAAGTATTATGGAAGCAATGGTAGAAGGATTGCCCTGCATAGTAACGAACACACGAGGTTTACGTGATTTAGTTTTCAATGAGGAAAATGGATACGTTGTGAAACACGATGATGAGGAAGCACTAGTAAACGCATTTGAGCAGTTGCTGAAGTCGAAAGAACTACGGGAAATAATGGGGAATAAAGGAAAGGTATTAGTGCAGCCTTATTTATTAGAAAATGTATTGTTAGAGTATGTTGCTGTTTATGAAAAAATATTAGGTGATGTGAATGGCTCTGAAGTGGGGACTAACAGCATTTAAAATATGTAATTGTAAGTGAAGGTGGAGTGAAGGTGCAAATTTTAGTTACAGGTGGAACAGGCTACATAGGTTCTCATACGTGTGTTTCTTTAATAGAAGCAGGGCATTCGGTCATTATCGCAGACAATTTAAGTAATAGTCGCTATGAAGTAGTTTCCATTATAGAACAAATTACAGGGCAAAGGGTAATATTCTATGAAGTAGATGTTACAGAGGAAGCAGCCATAGCGGAAATTTTTTCGAAGCACAAAATTGACGGGGTAATACATTTCGCAGGTTTAAAATCTGTGGGAGAGTCAGTTGAGAAACCATTATTGTATTATAAAAATAATTTGCTTAGTACTATGATATTAACGGACGCCTGTATTAAGTATGGTGTAAATCGTTTTGTGTTTAGTTCATCGGCAACGGTGTACGGTGAGAATGATGTTCCATTTGAAGAATCAATGACGCTTAAGCCAACTACGAATCCTTATGGAGAGACAAAGGTCATGAGTGAACGGATATTAACAGATGTAGTCCAATCGAATCCAGAATTAGGTGTGATGCTTCTACGCTACTTCAATCCTGTTGGTGCGCATGAGAGCGGCTTAATTGGGGAAGCTCCGAATGGCATACCAAATAATTTAATGCCTTTTGTTACGCAAGTAGCGAAAGGTAAGTTACCAAAACTACATGTGTTTGGTGATAATTATCCAACCGTAGATGGAACGGGTGTACGTGATTATATTCATGTTGTAGATTTAGCAGAGGGGCATGTCACTGCAATTGAACAGGTAACGAGAGGTGTACGCATATATAATTTAGGTACGGGACGCGGTACGAGTGTACTAGAATTAGTGAAAACATTTGAAGAAGCAAATAATATTGAAGTGCCTTACGAGATTATAGAACGACGACTAGGGGACATAGCTTCCTGTTATGCAAATGTAAAAAAAGCAAAAAAAGAATTAGGCTGGGTGGCGAAGCGGGACCTTATCGCCATGTGTAAGGATTCTTGGCATTTTGAAAAGAAATAAGGCATATAAAACATGATTAGCAATATATCCAATAAATATAAAAAAGTTGTGGAGAGTAAAATGCGCATTTTAATTACTGGGGAAAATGGTTATATTTCAAACTATTTAGCGTCATACTTAAAATATAAAAATAAGAATTTTGAAATAGTAAAAAAAAGTATTCGAATTGAGTCTATTGATGATTATGATTTAACTAATTTCGATATATTAATCCATCCAGCAGCGATAGTCCATAAAAAAGAGTCAATGTTAAGTGAATCAATTTATTTTCAAGTGAATACCAGATTAACTGAATTATTAGCTTTAAAAGCTAAATCATCAGGTGTCAAACAGTTTATCTTTTTTAGTACGATGGCTGTATATGGGAATGTAGAAGGAGAAATTAATCACAATACAATCAATATGCCAACATCTTTATATGGAAAGAGCAAATTAGCTGCAGAAAAGATTTTGAGTACTCTTCAATCTGACGATTTTCATGTTGCGATTGTAAGGCCACCGATGGTATATGGTCCTCAATGTCCAGGGAATTATCAATTATTAAGTAAATTAAGTAGAATAACGCCTATTTTTCCTAACATAGAAAATACAAGAAGTATGATATTTATTAATAACTTAACTGAATTCATTAATCAGATAATTTATAATAGTGAGGTTGGTATCTTTCATCCTCAAGATAAATATTTTGTAAAAACTACTGAGATGGTAAATGAAATTGCATCCTATCACCAAAAAAGAATTATCTTTAATTCCTTACTGGGGAAAGTTCTAAATGGGATACTTGGTAATAAAACTATTTATAAAAAAGTATTTGGTGATTTATACTATGCTAAAGAATTATCGACGTATAAAGATAATTCATATCAAAAATGTAATTTGAAAGAAGCTATATCAATAAGTGAAAAGGAATAAAATATGAAAAGAGTATTAGATTTTATATTAAGTTTGATAGCAATATTTGTTTTCGCTGTCCCTATGCTTGTTGTTGCGTTTGCGATTAAGATTGATTCAAAAGGTCCTGTCTTGTTCAAGCAACATCGATCTGGAAAGAATAGAGAGCTATTTCAAATTTATAAGTTTCGTTCTATGTATATAGAGACACCAAACGTATCGACTGAAAATCTTGGCGACCCATCTATTTATATAACCCCTGTAGGAAAGTTTATACGTAAAACTAGCTTAGATGAGTTACCACAGCTATTTAACATTTTAAAAGGGGATATGTCGATTGTTGGCCCTCGTCCAGCACTTTATAATCAGTATGATCTTATTAAAATGCGTGATGAAGCCAATGTAAATATTGTCCGTCCAGGTTTAACAGGTTATGCACAAGTAATGGGTCGAGATTTTATTTCAGATATAGAAAAGGTAAAGTATGATAAGTATTATATTGAAAATCAAAGCCTGTTTTTCGATTTGAAAATAATATGGACCACTTTTTTTAATGTTATTAGATCTGAAGGTGTAAAATTGAAGTAGGTAATAAGGAAGTATAAAAGATAGGAATTTGAAAATTTGTACATTCAGGTGAAAGTGCAAGCAAAGCTTCAGAACGACTAGAACAATTATAGCTGAACCAAGTGTAAAGGTATTTAGAATGGTAATATTCTAAATACCTTTTTGCATTTTAATAGAAGAAAAACTTGAATAGTAGGTATATATTAGATGTTTCGAGACTATACTATTAGAAAGATATTTATAGAATCTATTTTAATGCACCAAAATAGTTGAGAAGCAACAAATCGTCAATCAGTCTATCTACTACAACTTTAGCAAACACATTTCACCTTTAAAACACTACCATTTGCCACTCTATTATTCACAGCTAAAACTTCACTAATTACCCTAATCCTAATCAATTAGTAATGTGAAAAAATAATAGAAGGAGCTGTGATTCATTTATGCAAATCCCTGTACATGCAAAGCGCTATGCATTCACACAAGTCGTAAAGTTATCCCCAATTGCTGCAAGTAAATTATTATATTGGAACAGATTCAAAACCCGTTTAAACCTGGAAAACCCAAAAACCTTTAATGAAAAATTAATGTGGCTCAAACTATTTGAAGATGTTGAATTTAAAAGAAGATTTACAGATAAAGTGAAGGCGCGCGAATATATGATCACAGTCGGCTACAACTATTTACTGCCGCCGCTGATCGGTATTTTTGATGAAGTGGAAGATATTATTTTCGAGCAGTTGCCGAGAAAATTCGTTTTAAAATGTTCCCACGGTGATGGTATGACAATAGTTTGCGAGAATAAACGTGAAATGGATTACCGGGAAACAAGGCAGCAGTTAGCGGAAATGATGGCAACGGATTACTCGCTGAAATATGCGGAGCCTCACTATGCATCAATCATTCCTAGAATTATTATCGAACGTTTAATCGAATCATCGAATGGCGAAGATGTACAAGAATACAACATTCATTGTTTCCATGGGGTGCCGAAGATTATCGAAACTACTTTCCACCGTTTTACACCGAAAGAGCAGACACTCATGTTAACGCCGGATTGGTTCAATACAAATTATATAAAGAAAAAGTATCCGTTTGATGAAGGAAAAGTAAAGCCCGCACAGCTTGAAGAACTGCTCGCCATTGCGAAAAAGCTGAGTAAGCCGTTTACGTACGTACGAATCGATTTAAAGGTAGTAGATGAGAAAGTTTACTTTAACAATTTTACATTTACACCGGACGCTTGTTTAAATAACCAACTCCAAGATGATGACAATTTGAAGCTTGGACAATGGCTTGATTTGGATATTGAAAAGTCGAGGCATCCGGTTTCTGTAGCCCGTTCCAAATATTAATCACTTTAACTGTTTAGGAGGATTTCCATGATACCGATTGTGTCTATTATTGTGGCAACACATAATGTTGAATATTCGATAAGAGAATGTTTGAAAAGCCTGCAGCAGCAAACATTGCAAGGAATCGAAGTGCTTATTATGAATAATGGTTCTTCTAAAGGGACGGCACTTATTTGTGAAGAATTCGTTAGTGAAGATGAACGTTTCAATTTATTTAATGCGCAAAATCTTACGCTAAGCGAAGCACGCAATTATGGAATGCAGGAAGCAGCTGGGAAATATGTTGCATTTGTGGATGGGCATGATTTTGTGGAGAGTACGATGTACGAGAAGCTTGTGCAGCGTGCAGAGCAGAAACATGCGGATCTCGTACTGTGCGGCTATTCGAAATACTGGCCTGAAACGGAGCGCAAAAAACAGGTGAAGGTAAATGAAGCCTTATTAACAAAACCGAACCCTGTTAATTATTACCTTACAAAGCACAATGAAGCGTATATCGTACCTTGGAATAAACTTTTTTTACGTTCCATCATTATGGGGGAGCGATTATATTTTGATAATCATCCTTTTTTTGAAGATGTCGGTTTTATCGCGCAGTACTTATCGTTTGCGAAAAAGATTGCCATTGTGAATGAACCGCAGTATAACTTTGTGCAATATGAGGATATGCTGATGAAAAATTATAGTCCATCGATTGCCCATTCACATGCGCAAACGTATGCACAATTGAAACAGTTTTTTGATAAAAGACAATACCGCAATGTGATTGAGGGGTTAAATTTACGCTTGTATATTCATCGTTATCATCATGTGTTGTTAACGACTTCAAACACACGACAAGTGAAATCGCTGGAACGTCAAATTATCCGGGAAAGCAAAAACTTTTCCCAGCTACCGTGGAATTTGCGCATGATGAAACCGTTAGTAAAAATGAGGGTCTATCCGACATTTTTCCGTTTAGTTCATAAAGTAAAGGCTTAAAAAGAGTAAATATACTCGTAACTGTTAAAGTAAAATTCGAAGCTCGATAAGGGGGAATATTTGTGATATTAGTCGTTGGTGGAGCGGGCTTTGTTGGAAGCCATGTCGTAAATTTATTACTTGAAAAAGGGCCGGTCGTTGTGTATGATAATTTATCCACAGGACACCGCGGTGCAGTAGATGAGCGGGCTATTTTTATTGAAGGCGAATTATCGGACCAGCAACGGTTAACGCAAATATTTACATTGTTTCCGGTTCATACAGTAATCCATTTTGCGGCATCGGACTCAGTCAACGAGGCAATGGGGAATCCTGAATATTACTATGAAAATAATGTCGGTGGTACATTAGCATTATTGAAAGTCATGCGGGCATGCAGAGTGAGAAATATAATGCTTTCTTCAGCCGTTATGGCATGTTCAGAAGAGCATGAGCTATTACAAGGGCAGAAATGTATGATTGAACAGATGCTTGAAGTATATACAAAAGCCTATGATATGAATGGAAGCGTTCTCCGTTATTGTAAGAGCACTAGTATACAGGGTTCGGTTAGTGGAAATCCGGAAGCTGCGATTGAGGAGCCAGGCAACCGTGGTTTTAATAATGTGAGCGATGTTGCAAATGCACATGTTTCAGTACTTGAAGCGTTGGAGCGAGAGCAGCCATCCTTTAGGATGTATGATTTGTCTGAGGTTAGTTCAAAAAACATACAACCGGGGCTTAGATGGCATACAGATCAAAATTTAAATGAAATGATTGAAGATGCCTGGAATTGGCATGAAAACTCAAAATGTTAGCGTATTAGTCTGTTACAATTCATTTTGTAGCAGTTTTTTTGCGTCCAATGTATAAAAAGTGATAAAATGATTAGATGTTGAAGAACAGAAAGAGTGGTTTTTAATAATGAAAGTATTATTTATTGGTGATATCGTCGGTTCAATCGGTCGCGATGCAGTAGAGCAGTATTTGCCTCGCTTAAAGAAAAAATATAATTTGGATGTTGTTATTGCAAATGGTGAAAATGCTGCAGCAGGGCGCGGTATTACACGTGCAATCTACAATGATTTACTGCAAATGGGTGTTGATGTCATTACGATGGGCAACCATACATGGGACAACAAAGATATTTTTGATTTTATCGATGATGCCGATTACTTAGTGCGTCCGGCAAACTTTTCGAAAGATGCACCAGGACGCGGTATGACGCAAGTGTCGAAAAACGGTGTGACGATTTCGGTTATTAATTTGCACGGTCGCGTATTTTTACCGCCGCATGAAGACCCGTTTGCGATGGCTGTGGAAATGGTCGAGGAAGCGAAAAAAACGTCGCCAATCGTATTTGTCGATTTCCATGCAGAAGCAACGAGCGAAAAAATCGCATTAAGCTGGCATTTGGACGGTAAAGCATCTGTTGTTGTAGGAACGCACACACATGTGCAGACAGCGGACAACCGTATTTACCCGGGCGGCACAGCATATATTACTGACGTCGGTATGACAGGTCCATACGATGAAATTTTAGGTATGGGCAAAGACAATGTCATCTATAAATTCCTGACAAACATGCCGGCACGCTATGAAGTACCGAAAAAAGGCCGCGCTGTGTTGAGTGCATTCTTCGTAGAAATTGACGACAAAACAGGCAAAGCAATTCGCCAGGAACGTGTACTCATTAATGAGGATAACCCGTTTCAAGCTTAAGTAAATAATGACACCTATTCCTTATACAAGAGGTAAGCGCCTTTTGTATTTAGTGATAGGTGTTTTTTTAATGCTTTAAATTATGAGAACCGCAGACTACAGCCGGCCCTTTTGAATGCCCCGACCTAGAATTGAACCAAGAGTATATAGAAATTCTGAGTATTATCTACAGCCGATTGAGGATTATACAGCTCACATTAAGGATTAACCTGTTGAAAGTGAGGATTATATTTCACACAAAGATAGATTGTCAGCAGCTTTCTTGTATTAGAGGATTAACGAATACTGATTGAGGATAAAATCAATCATAGTGAGGATTATATTTGCATCCCTTTCTACTAACCTGTAAAATCGGTTGAATATTTAGGAATGGAAAATGGCATTCTGAACAAAATTAGAATAAAATGGAAAACGTGTGGAAATAATTATAGCGATTTAATATTCTGACCGAAATTAATTTTCTTTAAAGAGGTGAAAACAAAAATGAGAAAACTGATTGCCTGGCTGATTGTTGTATTGTGGATGGTGCTCATTTTTTACTTTTCACAACAACCAGCATATGAATCGGGCGGTTTAAGTAAAACGATTACTAAGCAAATGATAGATATTGCTGAAAAAGTGACGCCACTTGAAAACGTAAATGAGGGACAAGTAGATCATATTGTCCGGAAAAATGCGCATTTTATTATTTACTTCTTCCTCGGTATTTTTGCACTGTTGGCCCTAAAATTAACGAGTTTAAAGCGTTCGACCAGCGCAGTAATTGCACTGGCTGTATGTATGATCTATGCAGTGACCGATGAATATCATCAGCTGTTCGTTGACGGGAGAGGCGCTCAACTTAAAGATATTTTTATCGATTGGGCAGGGGCTGCCACGGGAATTACGGTGGCGACGCTTCTTGGTTTAATCGGGAAGACCGGCAAGGCTCGTTCGAAAAACAGAAAAACCAACTCTAGATATAAAGTAAGCGAACGTTAACAACTTTATTACCAAGAAATTAATAAAATCCATGAATAGCTCCCCGTCTTTATGAATATGTATAAAGGTACATGAACTATTGAACGAAGGGAGCCCATGATGAAAGAGCGATGGAAATGGGGGATTATCATCGTGATTATATTTTGCATCGTATCGCTGATCATCTCGGTCAATATTTAAAAAGTGAAAAATAAATTAAAAGAAAGTAAAACTTTGTCGAAAACGAGGTTTTACTTTCTTTTTTTAGGGAAAGTGAATTGTTTGGAATAATTTATGGTATGATAAAATAACTATATATTTGGGTAATGATGTAAAAAGTTAAATATAAGGTGGAATTATATAGTTCCTTTTTACGTCATTTGTACAAGGAAGGAGATTGTGAGAGTAATTTAGAATCATAAGTGAGATTTTAATAGCAATTTAAAGGATTGGTAGTCTTTAGTACCCAATGCCCAAAGGTGCTAAGCATTTCGGACACTAATTATTAAACATTGTATTGTCTAGTCGGGGGAGGATTTTGATTGAGTTACACTGCAAGATACACGACATTTTCCATTGTGGATTCATTAATTGTCGTGTCGGCCATTTTCATCAGTTATTTTTTACTGCATCCGTCATTAACGGTCTATTCGGATACAGTCATTGTTTTAACTGCCGTTACACTGCTGATCAGTCACCATATTACGGCCCATTTTTTCCATTTGTACAACAGGCTATGGAGTTTGGCATCGGTTAAAGAGCTGCTTATAATCGGCTATGCCGTTACGATTTCTGTTCTAGCAGCTAGTGCCATGCAGTATGTCATTAAACAGGATATTTATTTTCGTGTGATGGCTGTTACTTGGCTGCTACATATTTTATTAATCGGCGGTTCGCGTTTTTTGCTGAGGGTTGTTCATGACTGGTCTACCTACAAACCAACTGCAGATGTAAAACGGGTATTGATTGTCGGTGCCGGTGAGGCGGGGACAATGCTGCTGCGAAGTCTGAAGCGAAATCCATCAGAATATCAAGTAGTCGCCATTGTGGATGATGATCTGAATAAACAGCATTTAAAACTGCTGGACGTAAATGTATGCGGAACAACAAAGGATATCCCGCAACTTGTACAGACGAAGGGAATCCAGGAAATTATTTTAGCCATCCCTTCTTTAAGCAAAAGAGAAATCCGTGAGATTTATCATCGCTTAGGTGAAACAAAAGCAACGATCAAAATCATGCCGAAAATTGAAGATGTAATGACCGGTAAAGTTTCAGTGAGCGATATGCAGGAAATTAAAATCGAAGACTTGCTCGGTCGTGAAGAAGTCAAACTTGATATGGTGGCGCTCTCGAATAATTTAACGAATAAAAAGATTCTTATTACAGGTGCGGGGGGATCAATTGGTTCGGAAATTTGCCGGCAAACCGCTCAATTTCATCCGAAACAGATCATCATGCTTGGGCATGGAGAAAACTCTATCTATAAAATCCACCTAGAATTATCTGAAAAGACTGAATACAAGGATATCGAATTTATTCCAGTCATTGCGGATGTGCAGGACAGGGAGCGGATTTTCGAAGTCATTAAAGAGTTAGAACCGGATATTATTTATCATGCGGCAGCTCATAAGCATGTACCGATGATGGAAAGTAATCCACGGGAAGCGGTAAAAAACAATATTTTCGGTACTAAAAATATAGCCGAGGCAGCCCATACATTCGGTGTTCCTAATTTTGTCATGATTTCAACCGATAAAGCGGTCAACCCACCGAATGTGATGGGTGCGACAAAGCGTATTGCTGAAATTATTATTCAAAATCTAGCGACGTACAGCGACACAAATTTTGCTGCTGTTCGTTTTGGTAATGTTCTTGGTTCAAGAGGCAGTGTTATTCCAAGGTTTAAAGCACAAATTGCGGCAGGCGGACCTGTTACAGTTACGCATCCTGATATGACCCGCTATTTTATGACGATTCCGGAAGCGTCCAGACTCGTACTGCAGGCGGGGGCACTTGCTCGAGGCGGAGAAGTATTCGTCCTCGACATGGGAGAACCAATGAAAATAGTGGATCTGGCAAAAAATCTGATTCGTCTATCCGGTTTTTCAGAAGAGGAAATTGAAATTGAATTTTCCGGAATTCGACCGGGTGAAAAAATGTACGAGGAATTATTGAACGCAGAAGAGATTCAGGAAGAGCATATTTACCCGAAAATTCATGTCGGGAAAGCGAGCCGTATTGAAGGACAATTGCTGACTGCTTTACTGAAAGACATTGATGAGAGTCAGCCGTCTGAATTAAAAGGGAAACTGATTAAAATTGCAAATGCGAAGTGGAATCAAGATGTGATCAGTGTGCAGGGAACGAGTGCCTGAATTATATATAGAAGCAGTTGAGGGGGAAAACCATTGGGAGAAACAATCAGTCTACAGGAAATAATAAAAATAATTAAAAAACGGCTTGTATTAATTATTGCTCTAACAGTAATCGGATGTGCAGTGGCAGCTGGCATAAGTTTTTATGCGATTACCCCGATCTATGATGCGCAAACGCAGATTTTAGTGAATCAAAAAGGCAATGCCGATCAAGTGTATTCATTGCAAAGTAATAATACCGATTTAAGCTTAATTAATACGTATCAAGTCATTATTACAAGTCCGGTCATCTTAACTCCAGTACTGGAAAGCCTTGATTTGGACAAAACGACAGGGCAGCTGGCACAGCAAATATCGGTATTTAGTAAAACGGATTCAAAAGTGGTCAATATCCGTGTGGAGGACCCGAATCCGGCAGTAGCTGTGGACATCTCGAATACGGTCGCGGAAGTGTTTAAAGAGAACATTCCACAGTTAATGAGCATCGATAATATTTCCATTTTATCCGCGGCGAAATTAAGCGAAAATCCGTCATCGGTAAAGCCGAATAAGATGATGAATATCGCAATTGGTGCTGTTATTGGTGTCATGCTTGGCATAGGTTTGACATTCCTCATTGAGTATTTGGATATGTCAATCAAAAGTGAGCGTGATGTGGAAGATTATCTGGAATTACCGGTGATCGGTATGGTTGATTTGATTAAAGAAGAAAATCAAAAGAGATTTTCATTAATTCCCCGAAAAGCGAGGAGAGGTTAAATGGTGAGGCTGAGTCTGAGAAAAAAGAAGAACGTATTGCAAAATTCGAATGTGGCTAGAAAGCTTGTTACATTTACAGAAACAAAATCCCATATTATCGAGCAGTTTCGAACGATCCGTACAAATATTAGATTTTCTATGCCGGATGAACCGTTAAAAACTATTTTAATAACGTCTTCTACTCCAGGGGAAGGGAAATCAACGAACGCGGCGAATCTTGGTGTTGTATTTGCTCAGGAAGACAAAAAGGTACTCATTATTGATGCCGATATGCGTAAGCCGACGCTTCATCATACATTTAAAACATTCAACAAAGTAGGTCTCTCGAATGTCCTGGCCAGAAGATCGGAACTGGATGAGGCGATTCAGGAAACATTTATTGTAGGGCTTGATGTCATTACAAGTGGCCCTATTCCGCCAAATCCTGCTGAACTGCTTTCATCTCAAGGATTGGATGCGTTGCTTCAAGAGGTTAAGAATCGGTATGACATCATCATTATCGATTCACCGCCGTTATTATCGGTGACTGACGCGCAGATACTGGCGAATAAATGCGACGGTGCCATTATGATTTTAAATACCGGTGTAATCGATAAACGTGCGGCGAAAAAAGCACAGACGCTGTTGGCGGCTTCGCACACAAAGATTTTGGGTGTCGTGTTGAACAACTACAAAACAAAAGATCATTATAATTATTATGATGGTTATCGTTATGCTGAATAAACTGAATAATTTCTTACGGTAGTTGCAAAAATCGGATTCTAATTGGTCATTGAAGCGCATACAATGACGTACAGGCAATAAAAACAGCCTGAAAAAAAGATAAAGCAGTACTAGATGAGGAGGAAATAGCTGTGGATTCATTAAAAGTATCATCTCGTTCTAATCCTAATTCTGTTGCAGGAGCACTCGTTGCGGTTATACGAGAGCAAGGGTTTGCTGAAATGCAGGCGGTAGGTGCAGGTGCGTTAAACCAGGCAATTAAAGCAGTAGCAATCGCTCGAGGGTTTGTAGCCCCAAGCGGCACAGATTTAATTTGTGCACCGGCTTTCGCGGACATTATCATTGCAGGAGAAGATCGTACGGCATTAAAACTACTCGTTGAAAAAAGAACTCGTTAATTCATGAAGACCCATACACTCGCTTAGCACCCAAACTGGGCTAAGCGGGTGTATTTTTGTTTGCGGGGTATATTTAAATAGAAGAGATTTAGATTCCGTTAAAATTTTAATCGTCATTTTGATAAGGTTAATCGTCAATCATGAACGAATATTCGTCACCTACGCTTTTAAGAGAAGATGAAATTCTCATCCATATAAAGGAACAGCAAACCACTTCTACTAAAACGCAACCCTTTTACATAATCAATCGTCCTCCAATTAAAGATTTCCCATATAAATTTAAGGGAATAGAAATCTAAAATTACATCAAAACAATTTGTGTACAGAACTTTCCGTCAAAGGTCTGATTTTTTAACTCGATATGACATTTGCAATAGTAGAGACGAAAACTTCATGTTAAACTAATGTAGGAAAAAACTATAAAAAGGCTGTGCAATCGGCAGCTGCTCGATAAAGCATCTTATACGCTTTATTTATAAATACAGAAACTTTAAGGAGATGTTGATATGTTACATCAGCTTTCATGGAAAGTCGGTGGGCAGCAAGGTGAAGGGATTGAGAGTACAGGTGAAATCTTCTCAATGGCAATGAATCGTCTAGGGTATTTCCTATACGGTTACCGTCATTTCTCTTCTCGTATTAAAGGTGGCCATACGAATAATAAAATTACGGTTCGTCCGACAGAAGTACGCGCAATTGCGGACGACTTAGATATACTAGTCGCGTTTGACCAGGAAACGATCGACGTGAACTATAAAGAATTAACACCAAGCAGTATCATTTTAGCGGATGCGAAATTCGATCCGAAAAATCCGGAAGACAGTGTCGCGCCATTATACGCGGTGCCATTTACGGAAATTGCGGCTGAGCTTGGTACATCTCTAATGAAAAACATGGTTGCGATTGGTGCAACAGCAGCGCTTTTAAACTTGGATGAATCAGTTTTCCAAAGTGTTGTAAATGAAATTTTCGGACGTAAAGGTGAAGAAGTCGTAGCAAAAAATATTGAAGCGATTGAACGCGGTCGTCAAGCGATTTCAGAGCAAATCGGTGACCGTGTCGGCACATGGGAAATTGCGCCTGCAGACGGAAAACGCCGTATGTTCATGATCGGTAACGATGCAGCGGCATTAGGTGCATTGGCAGCCGGCTCTCGTTTCATGGCAGCCTATCCGATTACACCAGCATCTGAAATTATGGAATATATGATTAAGAAGCTTCCATTAGTAGGTGGAGCGGTTATTCAAACAGAAGACGAGATTGCTGCAGCAACAATGGCAATCGGTGCAAACTACGGTGGTGTGCGTGCATTCACAGCATCAGCTGGTCCGGGTCTTTCATTAATGATGGAAGCAATCGGTCTTTCAGGTATGACGGAACAGCCGCTTGTTATTTTCGATACACAGCGCGGTGGTCCATCAACAGGTTTACCGACAAAGCAGGAGCAGTCGGATTTAATGGCGATGCTTTACGGTACGCACGGTGAAATCCCGAAAGTCGTTATTGCGCCTTCTACAATGGAAGAAGCGTTTTATGATACGATTCAGGCGTTTAACATTGCCGAAGAATTACAATTACCTGTTATCGTGATGACAGACTTGCAGTTATCATTAGGTAAGCAGTCGGTTGATCCATTTGATTACAGCAAAATTGAAATTCGCCGCGGCAAAATTGTCGAAGCAGTTGAAGATGTAGAATCAAAAGATTACTTCAAGCGTTATGAAAATACAGAAGACGGCGTTTCTCCACGTGTCCTGCCAGGTACAAAAGGCGGTATTCACCATGTAACGGGTGTAGAGCATGATGAAACAGGGAAGCCATCTGAAGCAACGGGCAACCGTCGCACGCAAATGGATAAGCGTATGCGTAAATTACAGCATGTCCGCTTTGAAAATCCGGTATACGTGAACGCACCACATGAAGATGCGGACGTATTGCTTGTAGGCTTCAACTCAACGCGCGGAGCAATAGAAGAAGTTCAGGAAAAGCTGAACTCTGAAGGCGTAAAAGTGAACCACGCACATATTAAGCTGATCCATCCATTCCCTGCAGAAGAGATGAGTGCATTAATGGATAAAGCAAAAAAAGTGATTGTCGTTGAAAACAATGCGACAGGTCAGCTTGCAAATGTTATGAAAATGAATATCGGTGGTCACGCGAAGACTAAATCGATTTTAAAATACGATGGTACACCATTCTTACCACGTGAATTAACAAACTTAGTGAAGGAGGAAATTTAATCATGGCAACATTTAAAGATTTCCGAAATTCCGTAAAACCTAACTGGTGTCCAGGCTGTGGTGATTTCTCCGTACAAGCAGCGATTCAACGTGCAGCAGCAAACGTAGGCTATGAACCAAGCGAATTGGCAGTTATTTCAGGAATCGGCTGTTCTGGTCGTATTTCAGGCTATATTAACTCATACGGCTTCCACGGTATTCACGGTCGTGCATTACCGATCGCACAAGGCCTTAAAATGGCGAACAAAGACCTGAAAGTTATCGCTTCAGGCGGTGACGGTGACGGCTTCGCAATCGGTATGGGTCACACAATCCATGCAATCCGCCGTAACATCGACATTACGTATGTAGTAATGGATAACCAAATTTACGGATTAACAAAAGGGCAAACGTCTCCACGTTCAGCTGCTGGTTTCATTACGAAATCAACACCAGGCGGAGCGATTGAGCCATCATTAAAACCATTAGAAGTAGCGTTAACAGCAGGTGCGACATTTGTGGCACAAGGCTTCTCAACAGATATTAAAGAACTGACAGCGATGATCGAAGCCGGCCTGAACCATAAAGGCTTCTCATTCATTAACGTATTCTCACCATGTGTAACGTACAACAAAGTAAATACGTACGACTGGTTCAAAGAGAATTTAACAAAGCTTGCTGACATCGAAGGCTATGATTCATCTAACCGCGAATTGGCAATGCAAACAGTAATGCGCCATGAAGGTCTTGTAACAGGCATTATTTATCAGGATACTGAAACAACTTCGTATCAGGAAAAAATTAAAGGCTATTCAGAGCTGCCGTTAACAGATATCGATATTAGCTTATCAGAAGAACAATTTGATCAGCTGACTAAAGAATTTATGTAAATAGTTTATAGGGCTATACAGGCTGGAGTTTCCGGCTTGTATAGTTTTTTTATTGCTAATGAAATTATAGATTTGGGCAATATGCTAAGTAGTACCGATTGACGGCAGATGCACAATCCCCATACAATGAATCGCCTGCCAAAGATAACTGATAAACTTACCAACGCAGGCTTCAACAAATCAAAAAATGCTTTAAGGGTAGATGATTCCATTCTTAAAATGAAGTCCGTTAATTCTTCTAAAGTAACAGAAAAGTTGACCGTTATTTCAGCTTCTCCAAAAACCCCATACCTTTACAACAATTTAACATATTTACATAAATCTATTTACACAGCCCCTTTATACTAAATCAAAATACATAGATAAATGAGGTAGTGTAACGTGCGCTTTCGGAATGCGATTAAATTTAAAGACCGGCTTGCCGTATTAATGATCATTTGTATTTGCTCGAATATCATTTTAACCGTATTTAGTATGGATTACTTGAGGAAAATGGAAAGGGAAGCACAGGCTTTATATGAAGAAAAGCTCATGACCTTACATATGATGCAGGAATTCGAACAACAGTATCTACAAACGAATGAAATTCCCACACAGTCCATGGAGCGATTAGACGCTTTTGATTCCAAAATGGAGTTTTATATGAAGCAGTTGGCAAGTAACCCATCCATCGATCTCTTTGAGGAAATTGATGCATACATAATCGAGCGGGCATCCGCACAATTAGCCAGTCATGAAAATGATATAAAATTCGGCTACAGTCTTTTATTATCGATCTCGATGATTTTAATGCTGCTTGTACTGTTTTTCGGCATTCAGGCGATTCGTTCGATCAATAAGCCGACCCGTGAGCTGAAGCAGCTATTTAAACTTGTGCAGCAAGGGGATTTAACGAAGTACGCGACATATTCTGCTCGTGATGAACTGGGGGAAACAACGAAATACTACAATTTAATGATTGGAGATATGAAGGAGCTTTTAAAATCAGTCCGGAAAAATACAGAATCGGCGACAGAAGCGAATAACGAGCTTCAAACAAATGCCGAGAAGATTACAACAGGGGCAATACGTATTGCCGCAAGCTCGGATGACATGACAGGATCACTGCAATATGCAGCGACCCGATTAGCGGATAACGCAGCATCTGTACAGCAGGTGGCTGCCGGGATTGACGAAATAACAGAGCGCATGCATTATGTTGACCAGTATATAAAAGAAACGATCGCCCAGGCTGATGACGGTGAATCGATCGTCGGGCAAAATCTGTTGCAAATGCAAGATGTGGAAAGGGCGATGCAAACAGCGAACAATACAATTACCCAGCTGAATGAACAGACACAGCATGTATCACGTGCAGTGACGATGATTCACTCGATTGCTGACCAGACGAATCTGCTTGCACTAAATGCCTCCATCGAAGCAGCAAGAGCAGGGGAACATGGACGAGGTTTTGCCGTTGTGGCCCAGGAAGTGCGTAAACTAGCGGAACAATCTCAGGAGTTCACAAAATCCATTGCAACAATCGTCACAAAAATTCAGCAAGGAACTTTAGAAGCGACGAACAATATGGAAAATGCGATGAGAAGTGTTGATACGGGGGTCACTACAACGGAACAAAGCGCGGTCAAGTTCAGGGAAATTACGATGCAAGTACAACAGATCGGTCCGCAAATGGAGCAAGTTTCTACTATTATGAATGAAATTTCCAGTCATACCCATGATGTTGCACAAAGTTCGATGGAGTTAAGCAACCGCTCCGAAGAAAATCTCGTCTCGATGCACCAGATTCAGGAGCAAATTGACATACAGAAAAATTCAACGTCAGAAATTTATGAAGAAATTCAAAGCATTGCAAAAAATATGCGTTCGTTAACACATGCAGTCAAACGGTTTCAAATCTGATTACGCTGATTTTGACAGTTTTTGTCGAAAGCATTTTAATTTTTGATATATTAATGTAATATTTATAAGTAATTTACAAGAAAAGATAAAAATACGATAAAATTTGTAATTATTTTCTGAAAACTGATGAAATTTATCATGAAAACTGGTATCTTTAATCAAGAAGTCATATTAATGAATGATATGTAAATTTATTCCATAATACAATACACCTATAGTCATTGATTTAATATTAAGAATATTTTTAAGAATGTAGCTTTTAATAAATTATTGACTGTAGTAGAATATTGGTATAAAAATAGCGTATTTTATTGGTTAATATGAAATTATATAGAGAGAATAGTTAGTAGAAAATATTTGTATCGCACCATTTCATTTCAATGCAGACTTCAATTTTCTGAATGTTTTTAAAAGGGCAGAGTGTTATGTTCAACTTGGCAAATACTTAATAATTGCTGTGATCAATTAGATTTGTCATTAGATAAATATATTAAATAAGGGGATGTATTTTTTATGAACAGTCAAATTCAACTAATCGAACCGAAGTGGTTTGTCCAGGATGAGCTACATATCATCGAAACGATCGTTAGCAAAACTTCAGCGGATACAGGTATTGTCATTGCAGGGGAAAACTTTGATGCAACAAAGCGTTGCCATCCAACTGTACGCCTTTACATGATTCAACTATTGGATGATCAATATGAAATAACAAAAGAATTGGATGCCTTCCAGTTCGATACTGCTGAAGAAGCGAAGCAATTTTGTGCAAAGCTGCCTGAAATGACAGCTATTGATTTGGTAATGTTAATGAATAAAGAAGAGCCTGTATTTTCTATTTAATAAATTAATCCAGCTTTGTTGAATGAATCTTCATTTAGCAAAGCTTTTTTTGTTGTCTCTTTTCCGAGGGTCCGTATTTGTATTTTAGTGGATAAAGGCTACAATAAAGGAGAACAACTAGAATAAGGAAGTGATTTAAATGGCTAGAGGTGTATATATTCACATTCCTTTTTGTCATCAAATTTGTAATTACTGCGATTTTAATAAAGTTTTTTTTAAAAATCAGCCAGTTGATGAATATATTGAAGCGCTTGGACGGGAAATGGAAATGACGGTTGCGCAAATGCCGGAAGCGTTCACGAATATCGAAACGATTTTCCTTGGTGGCGGTACCCCGACTGCATTGTCTGCACAGCAAATCGAAAAATTATTATCGCTCATTACGAAACATATTCCGATGTCATCCGTAAAAGAGTTTAGTAGTGAAGCAAATCCGGATGAACTGACAATCGATAAATTGCAGGCACTTTATAATGGAGGCGTCAATCGTTTAAGTATGGGCGTCCAATCATTCGACCAGTCACTGCTTAAGAAAATTGGCCGTACCCATTCGAATGAACATGTATATGAAACGATCCAAAACGCAAAAAATGTTGGATTTAAAAATATAAGCATTGATTTAATGTATGGTCTGCCTGGCCAGACGATGGAGCAATGGCAAGAGACGCTTGAAAAGGCGTTGGCACTAAAGCTGCCGCATTATTCGGCGTACTCGCTTATTGTAGAGCCTAAAACGATCTTTTATATTCAGTATGCGAAAGGGAAGCTTCATTTGCCGACAGAAGATCTTGAAGCGGACATGTATGGTGTTTTGATGGATACGATGGAAGCGCATGGACTCCAGCAGTACGAAATCAGCAATTTTGCGAATGAAGGCTATGAGTCAACACATAATAAAATCTATTGGGATAATGACGAATACGCAGGATTTGGCGCTGGTGCTCACGGTTACTTGGAAGGAATACGCTATTCCAATGTCGCACCGATCAAAAAGTATATTGAAACAGTGATGGCAGGAGAGCGTCCTTTATTGCATGAGCATGTAGTGACAGGTGATGAGAAGCTGGAAGAGCAGATGTTCTTAGGATTAAGAAAATCTGCCGGCGTGACACATGAAGAATTTGAAAAGAAATTCGGTCAGCCGATGCTTTCTATATATAAGGAAATAATCGATCAATTACAGGAAGAGCAACTTATTGAAATTGACTCTGAAGGGATCCGTTTAACAAGAAAAGGCCGTTTTATCGGCAATGAAGTATTTCAGCGGTTTTTAGTAGGGGAATAATCTTTTTGCAGCGGTGCTTGAAAAAAGTTAAAAAAAACGGACGAATTCATTGACATCAATATAGAGATTTGCTAATTTATAAATATATTAGCACTCCTCTTAATCGAGTGCTAACAGAGGTGAGAAAGATGTTAACAAATCGGCAGTTACAACTATTGCAAGTAATCGTAGACGAATTTGTGATGTCAGCACAGCCTGTTGGTTCGCGTCAACTATCCAAAAAAGAAGGTATTACGTATAGTGCTGCTACAATACGTAATGAAATGGCAGATTTGGAGGAGTTAG
This sequence comes from Solibacillus sp. NPDC093137, assembly GCF_050280445.1. Lineage (NCBI taxonomy): Bacteria > Bacillati > Bacillota > Bacilli > Caryophanales > Caryophanaceae > Solibacillus > Solibacillus sp. NPDC093137. Next base: position 1,692,693 of record NZ_JBNNVH010000001.1, on the reverse strand, counting down.
GTTTTTTAGAAAAAACGCATACTTCTTCAGGCAGGGTCCCTTCTGAAAAAGGGTATCGCTTTTATGTCGACCATTTGCTTCAGCCTCAAATCATTACGAGTGGCGAAGTAGCGCAAATCCAGTCACTCTTTAAAAAGCAGATTGTTGAAGCAGAACAAATTATAAAAGAATCCGCAAATATATTATCGGAATTGACGACATACACGACCATTTTACTCGGTCCGGATGTTCAAAAACATCGTGTCAAAAAATTTCAGATTGTACCGTTAACAGAACAGACAGCGGTGGCTATTATCATCACAGATAACGGTCATGTAGAAAATCGCACACTAACGTTACCACCGGGTTTTAACCCGCATGATATTGAAAAGATGGTTAATATTTTGAATGACCGCCTAGTCGGTGTACCACTATATGAACTTCCGATAAAGCTTCAAACTGAGGCAATATCGGTATTGAAGTCTCATATTCATGCATCCGATTCGATTGTCCGGTCATTGTTATCCATTACTTCAAACCATCACGAAAATAAAGTTTATTACGGTGGTAAATCCAACATGTTGAATCAGCCGGAGTTCCATGACTTAGAAAAAATGCGAATGCTGATGGATTTGATCGACAAGGAAAGCCAAGTTCAAACTTTATTCAATGAACAGAAAAATGGTATTCAAATCCGAATAGGTTCAGAAAACAATCATTTAGCGATGGAAAACTGTAGTGTCATCACCGCTTCCTTCCTTGTAGGGGAAGAACAGCAGGGGGCGATCGCCATTATCGGTCCGACGCGCATGGATTACCGACGTGTTGTCACATTATTGGATGTTATGACAAACAGTCTGTCAAGAGCGTTTTTCGATAAAAAGCAGTAAGGCCATTGATTCAGCGGTCGTAATGTTATACATAGCCGCTGAATTCATAAATGATTGATACTCGAGGAGGAAAAGAAGTGTCAGAAACAAAAAACAATGAAGAATTGCAGCAAGAAGAAACTACGGAAGAAGTAGTGGAAACAGCTGAAACTACTGAAACAGAAGAAAACGCAGTAGATGAAAAAGATCAGAAAATCGCTGAACTTGAAGCGAAACTTGCTGAAGAGGATACGCGTTACTTGCGTTTGCGTGCAGATTACGATAACTTAACACGACGCAACCGTTTAGACCGTGAAGCAGCTGAGAAATACCGTGCACAAAGCTTATTAACTGAACTTTTACCGGTGCTGGACAATTTAGACCGTGCACTGCAAGTAGAGGTGACGACAGAAGAAGCGGCATCATTATACAAAGGTGTACAGATGGTATATGACCAGTTACTTGCTGCAACGCAAAAAGAAGGTCTTACGATCATTCCGGCAGAAGGCGAAAGCTTTGATCCGAACTTCCACCAAGCTGTAATGCAGGAGCAGGACAGTGAAAAGGAAACAGGCGTCATTTTACGCGAACTGCAAAAAGGGTATCAGTTAAAGGACCGTGTACTGCGTCCTTCGATGGTATCTGTAAACGAGTAATTTAGTGCTTTTCGGTACTATCTATATATTTAAAATTTAGATTTTCATATCAAACACATTTTGTTTTTTACTATTAGGAGGAAAATTAAATTATGAGTAAAATTATCGGTATTGACTTAGGAACAACTAACTCTTGTGTATCTGTATTAGAAGGCGGAGAACCAAAAGTAATTCCAAACCCGGAAGGTAACCGTACATCTCCATCTGTAGTAGCATTCAAAAATGGAGAAAAACAAGTTGGTGAAGTAGCAAAACGCCAAGCTGTAACAAACCCGAACACAATTATTTCAATTAAATCAAAAATGGGTACGAACGAAAAAGTTAAAGTGGAAGATACAGAGTATACTCCACAAGAAGTATCTGCAATGATTTTACAATACTTAAAAGGCTATGCTGAAGACTACTTAGGCGAAAAAGTAACAAAAGCTGTTATTACAGTTCCTGCTTACTTCAACGATGCTCAACGTCAAGCAACTAAAGACGCTGGTAAAATCGCTGGTTTAGAAGTAGAGCGTATCATCAACGAACCAACAGCTGCAGCTTTAGCTTACGGTTTAGATCAACAAGACGTTGACCAAAAAATTCTAGTATTTGACTTAGGTGGCGGTACATTCGACGTATCGATCCTTGAATTAGCTGACGGCGTATTCGAAGTATTAGCAACAGCAGGTGACAACAAACTTGGTGGTGACGACTTCGACGACAAAATCATCGCTTATTTAGTTGAAGAATTCAAAAAAGAAAACTCAGTAGATTTATCAAAAGACAAAATGGCAATGCAACGTTTAAAAGATGCAGCTGAAAAAGCGAAAAAAGACTTATCAGGCGTAACTTCTACTCAAATTTCATTACCATTCATCACAGCTGGTGCTGATGGCCCACTTCACTTAGAAATGTCATTATCACGTGCGAAATTCGATGATTTAACAAAAGACTTAGTAGAGCGTACAATCGTTCCAACTCGTCAAGCATTATCAGATGCAGGTCTTTCTGCTTCAGAATTAGATAAAGTAATCTTAGTTGGTGGTTCTACTCGTATTCCTGCAGTAGTAGAAGCAATCAAAAAAGCAACTGGTCATGAGCCACACAAAGGCGTAAACCCTGACGAAGTAGTAGCAATGGGTGCTGCTGTACAAGGTGGCGTATTAGCTGGTGACGTACAAGGCGTATTATTATTAGACGTAACACCATTATCATTAGGTATCGAAACAATGGGTGGCGTTATGACGAAACTGATCGATCGTAACACAACAATCCCGACATCTAAATCACAAGTGTTCTCAACAGCTGCAGACAATCAGCCAGCAGTAGACATTCACGTATTACAAGGTGAACGTTCGATGGCTGCAGACAACAAAACACTTGGTCGCTTCCAATTATCTGATATTCCACCAGCACCACGTGGTATTCCACAAATCGAAGTAACATTCGATATTGATGCGAACGGTATCGTATCAGTTAAAGCGAAAGACTTAGGTACACAAAAAGAACAAACAATCGTAATCCAATCTGATTCAGGTTTATCAGAAGAAGAAATCGAGCGTATGGTTAAAGATGCAGAAGCAAACGCTGAAGCAGATGCGAAACGTAAAGAAGAAGCAGATCTTCGCAACGAAGCAGACCAATTAGTATTCCAAGTGGATAAAACAATCACAGACTTAGGCGAGCAAATCACAGAAGACGAAAAGAAATCTGTTGAAGATGCACGCGACGAGTTAAAAGCAGCTTTAGAAAAAGGCGAGCTTGAAGGCATCAAAGCTTCTAAAGAAAAATTAGAAGGCGTATTACAACCATTAGTAATGAAAGTATACGAGCAAGCGGCAGCAGCTGCACAAGCACAAGGCGGCGCTGAAGGCTTCGAAGGCGCAGCAGACGCTGGTCAAAAAGACGACGGTATCGTAGACGCTGACTTTGAAGAAGTAAAAGACGACAAAGACAATAAATAATTCTTTCTGATTTCCACATAAAAGCCAAAGACCGCTTGCGGCTTTGGCTTTTAAGTTTGTCATAAGCCCCATTTTTATTCAGGAGAGTGGGCGAGGCGCGAGGCAAGGCGGAGTGAAGCGGCGATTTTAATCCGTTTTAGGAAGCATCGCCCGTGGTTCACGGGAATTCGAGTTTTATTAGAAGAATTAGTTGAAAAAGTAGAACTTATGGAAGCGAAAGTAGAAGGTTCAGGGGCTAAAGTGGAAGTTCTTCGATGAAAAGTAGAACAATTCACCCGTAAAGTAGAAGTTTAAATTTTATTAGAAGATTCGCTTGAAAAAGTAGAACTTATGGAAGCGAAAGTAGAAAGTTCAGGAGCTAAAGTGGAAGTTCTTCAATGAAAAGTAGAACAATTCACCGGGAAAGTAGAAGTTCGAACCAGAATGTAGCTCAATTTAGTTAGAATACGAAATTTAATACTAACCGGGAAGTGCTTGGAATGAAGGGGAGGCGACTCCTGCGGGAACAGCACGACGCCTGAGACTACAGGCTCAGGCCGTGCCCGCGGAAAGCGTCCGACCCGAAATGGAAAGCACTGGACAATATAAAAAAAGTACACTTTATATTGATATAGTGTATGTACTAGTATTTGTACCCCGCAACGCAGCACAACGGGCTTATGAAGGGAAAGGCATCTTATAACTTCCACGTAATAAAAAGAACGGGACTATATTAGATGGCCCACACTTTATATTCCTATTAAAAAGTACCAAAGCAAAAGCTATACATCAATTTTTCAACATGTTAAAATAGACGTTATGTAAAAAGAGCGGAGAGTGAACAATGAGTAAGCGCGATTACTATGAAGTACTTGGCCTGAGCAAAGGTGCAAGCAAAGATGAAATAAAAAAAGCGTATCGTAAATTATCAAAACAGTATCACCCTGATTTAAACAAGGAAGAAGGCGCGGACGAAAAGTTCAAAGAAGTCGCAGAAGCATATGAAGTGCTGTCAGACGACCAAAAACGTGCTCGCTATGACCAGTTTGGCCATGAAGATCCAAATGCAGGATTTGGTGGCGGCGGATTCGCTGGCGGCGCTGGATTCGGCGGTTTTGAGGACATCTTCAGTTCGTTCTTCGGTGGCGGTCGACGCCAAGATCCAAACGCCCCACGTAAAGGCGACGATCTTCAATTCCGTATGAACATTTCTTTCGAAGAAGCAGTATTTGGAAAAGAAACAGAAATTGAAATTCCAAAAGAAGAAATATGTGATACATGTAACGGCTCTGGTGCAAAACCAGGTACGCAGCCACAAACATGTTCACAATGTAATGGTGCGGGCCAAATTAACCAGGCGGTCGACACACCGTTTGGCCGTATGGTAAACAAACGTTCTTGTCCATCATGTCGTGGTCAAGGTAAAATCATTGTGGAAAAATGTTCACCATGTCGCGGTACTGGTACAATTACGAAGAAGAAAAAAATCAAAATCACGATCCCGGCAGGTGTGGATGATGGCCAACAATTACGTGTAGCAGGTCAAGGTGAAGCAGGATTCAACAATGGTCCTGCCGGCGATTTATACATTATTTTCAATGTTCGTAAGCATGAATATTTCGAACGTGACGGCGACGATATTTTATATGAATTAAAATTAACTATCCCGCAAGCAGCATTAGGTGATGAAATCGAAGTACCGACAATTCACGGGAAAGTGAAGCTGAAAATTCCTGCAGGTACACAATCCGGTGCGCAATTCCGCCTGAAAGATAAAGGCGTAAAAAATGTACACGGTTATGGCATGGGGAACCAGTATGTCATCGTAAACGTTGTAATACCGACGAAACTAACGGAAAAACAAAAACAATTGTTACGTGAATTTGCAGAAATTAGTGGAGACATTCCGGAAGAACACGGAAGCTCCCTGTTCGACAAAATTAAGAAAAAAATTAAAGGCGACTAAGGAGTGTATTGCAAGTGAAATGGACAGAACTTTCGATTTTAACAACGCATGAAGCTGTTGATGCAGTGACGAACATTTTACACGAAGCTGGTGCAAGCGGTGTAGTAATTGAAGATTCAAAGGAATTAGACAAAGAGAGAATTGATAAATTTGGTGAAATTTATGCACTGAATCCTGAAGATTTTCCGAAAACAGGTGTCATTGTAAAAGCATATTTATCGGCTTCAAGTTTTTTAGCGGAAACAATCGAAGAAATTAAGCTTGCAATCGCAAACCTTGTAAACTTTGATATTAATATTGGTGAAAATGTATTAACACTTTGTGAAGTTGATGAAGAAGATTGGTCAACGGCGTGGAAGCAATACTACCATCCGGTAAAAATTTCGGAACGCTTCACAATTGTACCGACTTGGGAAGACTACAAACCAGTATCAACGGATGAGCTGATCATTGAACTGGATCCGGGAATGGCGTTCGGAACAGGAACACACCCTACAACGGTTATGTGTTTGCAGGCGCTTGAAAAAGTTGTACAGCATGACCACACAGTTGTCGATGTTGGTACAGGATCTGGCGTACTGTCAATTGGTGCTGCCATGCTTGGAGCGAAAAGCGTTCATGCACTGGACTTAGATGAAGTGGCAGTAAATGCAGCACGCGAAAACGTTGAATTGAATAAAATGAGTGATATTGTTGAAGTATTCCACGGTAATCTTTTGGACACAGTAAAAGAACCGGCTGATATTGTTGTAGCGAATATTTTAGCGGAAATCATTATGTCATTTACGGATGATGCATTTTCAATTGTAAAACCAGGCGGTATTTATGTTACATCGGGCATTATCGGAGCGAAGAAAGATGATGTAAAAGCAGCTCTTGAAAAAGCCGGATTTGTCATTGAAGAAGTATTAATGATGGAAGATTGGGTAGCGATTATTTCACGTCGCCCTTAATTAAATCGTTTAATCGAAAATCGAACATTTTGCTAATGGGCAAAATGTTCGATTTTTACGTTATCAACAAGGAGTGAAGACAATGCAAAGATATTTTGTAGATACAGTGGATAATGAAATGGACCAATTTATCATTTCCGGAGAAAACGCGCGTCATATTTCAAAAGTAATGCGTATGACGGTAGGAGAAGAAATCATTGTTGTACATGATAATGTAGCGTATGTTTGTGAAATTACCGAGCTGGACCAGGATGTACATGCAAAAAAAACAGGTATGACAATCCCTTCGCCGGAAATGCCGGTTAAAGTCGATATTGCATGTGGCCTGCCAAAAGGTGATAAACTGGAACTGATTGCACAAAAGGCAACAGAGCTCGGTATGCATGCATTAATCCCGTTTGCTGCGGAACGTTCAATTGTAAAATGGGATGATAAAAAAGCGAAGAAAAACCAGGAACGCCTTCAAAAAATCGCTCAGGAAGCGGCTGAGCAATCGCATCGTACATATGTCCCGAATGTTGTACAACCAATCAGTTTCAAACAGCTTGTACAAACATTCTCTAACTATGATGCTGTATATATTGCAGATGAAGAGGATGCGAAGTTGGCGACACGTACGACATTTAAGCAAAAGCTGCAATCGTTAAATATGGAAAAAACGTTGCGCATTTTATGTATTTTCGGTCCTGAAGGCGGCATTTCCCGTCATGAATCGGCAGTATTCCTTGAAGCAGGGGCACAGACAATGTCACTGGGGCCTCGTATTTTACGGGCAGAGACGGCACCGTTGTATGCGTTATCTGCAATTTCGTACGAATTTGAATAGTGAATGAATTAAAATAACAGACCTAAACAAAGCAAAGAGCCTTAATTTCTCACACAAATAGAAATTAAGGCTTTTTGTTTTGTCTACCGGACCCCCTTATTTACAAACTATCTCAAATTGAGTGTATTTCTTCCTTGTATAACGAAAAACAAATATGTATAATGTTTGTATAACATGAAATAGTGTATCTGGACAGATTTTTATTGTAAACAGCTACAATATGGAATTTTATTAATATTAATCGTGAAATGAATAAAGAATATTACTGAACATTATACAAATTATTCTGTACGAGGAAATCGTTGTACAATATCGAATCGAAACAGGGAGGAACTATAAATGAAAAAAATTGCAGTGGTAGGGGCAGGTCCTGGCGGATTAGCGGTCGCCATGTTATTGGCCCATAAAGGTTATGAAGTAACGATTTATGAAAAGCAGGCTTATGTAGGTGGTCGAACAAGCGAAATTAAGCTTGGTGACTATAAATTTGATATGGGCCCGACGTTTTTAAATATGTTGTACATTGCAGAAGAGATTTTTGAATTAACAGGTCGCGATATTCACGACTATGTGGATTTGATTGATTTGAATCCTATGTATCAATTAATCTACCATAACAAAAAAATTAATATGACACGTGATGCAGATGAAATGATTCGTCAAATCAACGAGCTTTTCCCTGGAAATGAGGGGAGCTATGAGCGTTATATGGAGCAGACACAAAAGAAACTTGAAGTGCTTGCCCCTGTGCTGCAGGCTCCGATGAATAAGCTGACAGATTTGTTCAACCCGAAAGTGATGAAAGCGTTCAAAGAATTGGAAGTAGGAAATTCCCTTGTTGATACACTGTCAAAGTTTTATAACGAAGAGGAATTACAGCTCGCTTTTACATTCCAGGCAAAATATCTGGGGATGTCTCCATGGGAAAGTCCCGGTGCATTTTCAATTCTTTCATATATTGAACACGCTTACGGCGTTTACCACATTAAAGGCGGAATCAATAAGCTGACAGAAGCGATGGCGAAAGTTGTCCTGGAATCAGGCGGGAAAATCCTACTCAATAATGGGGTGAAAAAATTAAAAACAAACGGCAGAAAAGTAACGGGTTTACTGCTGGAAGATGGTCAGGAGATCGAAGCGGATGAAGTCATCATTAACGGAGATTTTGCACATGCGATGACAAATCTTGTTGAGCCAGGACTATTAAAAAAATATACACCTGAAAAACTTGAGAAAAAACAATACTCTTGTTCAACGTTCATGCTGTATTTAGGTGTCAATAAACGATTTGATTTACCGCATCATACAATTTGGTTTGCGAAAGATTACCGGAAAAATGTAGAGGAAATTACAAAAACAAAACTGATGTCCGATGATCCATCGATTTACATTCAAAATGCCGTCGTAACGGATGAAACGGTTGCGCCAAAAGGGAAATCGACATTATACATTTTAGTACCGGTACCGAATAATATGAGTGGAATTGACTGGTCTGAAAAAGCAGCTCCATTCCGGGATATGATATTAAATATGGTATCGGATAAACTGGGCATTAAGGACATTTGGGAGTATATCGAAGAAGAGCGTATGATTACACCTGCTGACTGGGAACGAGATATTCATGTTTATAAAGGAGCGACGTTCAACTTAGGACACCAATTGTCACAAATGCTTGTATTTCGTCCACGTAATAAATTTGAAGAGCTGGATCAGTGCTGGTTAGTCGGTGGTGGTACACACCCGGGCAGTGGCTTGCCAATTATTCTGGAATCGGCCCGTATTACAGCAAACGGCATTTTACAGCAGGATAAACAGACATTGCTTCCTGTTAAACCATTGCCGAAAGTGGAACTGTATAAAAAGAAACAGCGACAATTACAGCATCAGCCTGCAGCCATTCAAACGAATGCTTAGAAAGTGATTTCATTGTATGAAACTTTTATTTGAATGGAAACGTATAATAACTATTCATTTAAAGGAGGCAATACAATGTTCAAAAAATTAGCATCAGATGCATTAGGTCTATCAGATATTGGGGTAGTGATTTCAAGACAGGACTTTGACAAAACAGATTCGGATGATTTTATTTTTAATGAAGTTGATGAAAAAATTTATTTCCTGATTAAAACAAAAGCAGATGAGTATTGCTTCACAAACTACGCATTAATCCATGTAGACGGCGCAAATGCCATCAGTAAAAAACGTATGCTGCGCCGCTATGACTACGAACATTTTGCGATTGAAGAAGTACTGCTGGAAACTGCGGGGACAATCGATTTGGATGTAGAGATCAAATTTGTGATCGGAAATGTGCCGTTAAGCATTGATATTCATAAAAAACACTTAACGGAAATTAAGGATTTATACAAAGCGCTTCATGCCATTTCACTTGAACAAAAAGCGAATACATTCAGTATGGATGCTGCAAAACAAAGCTTGAATTTAGCGGCATCTGCAATCGGCCGCGCTGGCAATGAAGGGGTTTCACCAGCTGAGGCGTTCAAGGAGATTACAGCATTTTCACATAGCTGGCTGCTCGAGCAAAAGAAATCATTTGTAAAAAAAGATTTCGGAGATGTTTTCGAAAAATATATTAATAACTAATAATAGCTAACACTCATTTCTTATAGAAATGGGTGTTTTCCTTTTCTATCAGCCATTTTCTGTTTCTCCTCCGTGTTTAAGGGGAAGAGAAACAATAAAGTAATTCTTTCCCTTTTAAATTATTTTGAATAATGGCAGGTGGCTTTGTTGAAGAAAAAGTTGGTTTTACTTGGATTACTGCTTCTCATTTCGGTTCCGCTCGCGATTTATCTAATGAATAATCAATCCGTTTCAGAAAGAGATGATGTTAACGTGGATTCCCCGAAATCAAAACAAATAGCCAAAACATCGGTTGAACCGGTCTATGAGCAGGAGGTTGCCTATAATGCCCGGATATTGAACGATAAATATGAAGTGTTGAAAAACGGCGTATGGCAGAAAATGACGATTAAAGGGGTAAATATCGGGATGGCAAAACCGGGTCTATTCCCGGGTGAAGCTGGCATTACTAAGGAAGATTATTCAGGATGGCTTAAGTCAATCGGTGAAATGCATGCAAACGCTATTCGAATTTACACAATACATCCACCTGCATTCTATGAAGCGTTGCTCGAATACAATGAGTCGCATGAACAACCGATTTACTTGTTCCATGGGGTATGGCTCGAAGAAGAACCGGTAATTGAGCAGTTGGATGTATATGGTGAACCGACGGAGAAGTTCCAAAAGGAAATGAAAAATATTATCGATATTCTTCATGGCAATGCAGAAATTGAACATCAGCCTGGTCATGCATCGGGGAGCTATACTGCCAATGTTGCTCCGTATGTAATGGGGTGGATGATCGGTATCGAATGGTATCCGCAGGCAGTTCAATCTGTGAATGAAAAATATAATGGCAAGCCTCAATTCGACGGCCGGTATTTTGCGACAAAGGACGCAGCGCCATTTGAAATATGGCTTGCGGAACAAATGGAGTATGCCGCCAAGTACGAAATAGAGCAATATAGTTGGATGCGTCCATTCAGCTTTACGAATTGGGTAACGACTGATTTACTCGACCATCCGTATGAACCGAGTGAAGAGGAAGACATGGCGTCGGTAAATCCGAATGTTATATATGAAAAAAACGAAATTCAGCAAGTTGGTCAATTTGCAAATTATCATGTGTATCCGTATTACCCTGATTTTATGAACTTTACCCCTGAGTATTTGCAGTATATCGACCATCGCGGAAAGCCAAACAACTATGCAGCGTATTTGAATGAACTGAAGAAAGCGCACAGATTGCCGATTCTAATATCGGAATTCGGAATCCCGGCTTCGCGCGGATTGACCCATAAAAATCCGTTTGGCTGGAATCAGGGCTTTGTGACAGAGCGTCAGCAAGGGGAATATTTAGTCAGTCTCTATGAAGATATTCTGCACGAAGGCATGCTTGGTGGTTTAGTATTCTCCTGGCAGGATGAATGGTTCAAAAGGACGTGGAATACGATGGATCTCGATAATCCGGATCAACGGCCATTTTGGTCAAATGCTCAAACGAATGAACAGCAATTCGGACTGCTCAGCTTTGATACATTGAAAATAAAAGTAGATGGGGATACATCGGACTGGACAGGTAAAAAAGCGGTGTATGAAACCGAACAGCTGAACATGTTTATGGATTCTGATGAACGGTATTTATATTTACGGCTAGATGCAAAAAATGTGGAGTTTTCAAATGATTATTATCCATTGATTTACTTCAGTACAGTAAAAAACCAAGGGAATTCGACGTATAAAGGTTATCCGCTGTTAAACGAAGCGGATTTTGTACTCACGATTAAAGATGAGGAAAACAGCAGATTGGAAGTGGATGCGTACTATGATCTGTTTCAGAAACTATATGGTGAACTTTTGGAGCAAGTTCCAGTTGAAGGTGTAACTCAAAAAAACAGCGGGCAATTTAACCCTATTGAGTATGCACTGAATAAACAGCTGACGATTCCAATACTCGATGAGACCTATCCATTCGAAAAATACGAGACTGGAAAGCTGAGGAAAGGAAACGGCAATCCGGAAAGCCCGGATTATGATTCACTTGCCGATTATGAAGTCAATGAAGCGGCTGGTGTTGTGGAAATCCGTATTCCGTGGCTATTGCTGAACTTTACTGATCCTAGCCGTCGGGAAGTATGGGCTGATTTGTATGCGAATGAGGAGATGACTAGGGAAATTACAGAAGGGATTGAAGTTGGGCTATTGATGATCGAAAATGATGAAGCGAAACTGAGTGTCCCGGCAAATAAGTCAGACCTGAAAAGCTATACATGGGAAGGCTGGACTCTTCCGGAATATAAGGAACGTTTGAAGGAATCGTATTATATTTTGCAGGAAAAATTCTTAAATATTCAATGAATCGTGAACAGCAATGATCAGATTATCTGCGTGAATAGGGGTGAAATACAGGTGGAAGTAACGACGAGTCAGTTTAGTAATGGGATTGGAAATTTTCAGGGTTTAAAGAAACTCTATGATTTGCAGCTAGCTTATATAAGAAAAAAGGGAATTCATTTTACGTTTGTTTTCGTGAAATATTCAGAGGAAGCTGCTGTGAGTTACGAAGATTTCTATCAGGTAGTAAAAGAAAATTTAAGAAAATCAGATTTTGTGTTTGCCCATCAGTCAAAACAATATGTCATTTTGGTACTGACAATTAGCAAAGTAATGGAATCCAAATCATTTTTAGGTCGGCTTCAAACTGCGATGTCACCATTAAAAATGCCGCTTGTAGCTGTAATTGCAGAAATTGCAAATTCTTCTCATCCCCTTGAAGAAGTACTGGATACTGGCGAGAAAAAGATGATGAGCCTGAATTTTTCAGAGACACAAATGATAGCTATTCCTCATTTTATGGAAAAAGAGCGAATCAAGATGAAAGTAAGCATAATCGAAAATGACCATATTACACAATCGATCTTTTCGAATCTGTTTCATAATCTGGAAACCGCTGAACAGGATTTGGAGGTCCGGGTGTTTAATGACGGACTTGAATTTATGGAATCAGACTGGTACCGAAGTGAGCATCCTCATATTGTCGTGCTGAATGATATATTACCAAGAAAAAATGGTTTTGAGGTATTGCATTTTCTGCGCGGTTTACCTAATGATCAAAAGTATTTGATTTTATTTATATCAACTCGTAATTCTGAAGAAGCCCAGCTTTACTGCCTTGAAAATGGTGCTGATGCTTACTTTGTCCGTCCCTTTAACTTGAAAATATTTGAGATCCGCATCAAAAATCATTTGAGAAGGTCGCGTTAATATGATTGATCGTCAATTTTTAATCGGGTCGGTCATAGTCGGCATCATCATGCTGATTATTATTTTCTGTATATTTATGTATTTAGTATATAAAGGGATGGAAAGAAATCAGATCAATGAAAAGATGAATGTATATTTCGAACAATATAAAACAGAGTGGTATAACTATCTTGTTTATGATAAACCGCTGGATCACCGGCCGGAAAATAATATTATAATGAAGGCGATTGATCATTTGTTTGTTTCTTATTTGACAACGCTCAACAATGAGACGATTCACAAGAAAGTTTCCGAATACGCTTCATTGAATATGCAGGATTACTATATCGAGCAAATAAAAAGCCATGATCGATCGGTCCGTCTGAATGTTTTGCAGCGTACATTATTGCTGGAACTGGATTTTTTAGTACCGATTATTGAGCAGCATTTAAAGCACAAACGTGATTATGAGATGGAAGAATATTTACTAATGTTGCGGGTAGTCGCGAAATATAATCGGAATTTGTTTTATGCCCATGTTTATCAACCGAAATTACCGTTGAATGACTATGAATATAAACTTTTGTTATCGACGATTGATGAAGGGTATATCGACTATTTCACAAATCATTTTGATGCCTTGCCAATCGTGCTGAAACTTGCTCTTCTTGATTATCTGAGTTTAAGCACAAATGTAAGTAATGATTCTCTCTCTTTCTATGAGCGTTTGTTAATATCGGACAATCAGGAGTTAAGAATCCGGGTTCTAAAAGCGATTGCCTCATTCGGAATGATTTCGAATCTGCAGCTGTATGAGCGCTTTGTTGATTCTGCCAGCTGGGAGGAGAGGCTGATGATGGCAAAAATATTGCGGTTTGTAAAAGAGGAGAAATCCTATCAAGCTCTTGAGCTGCTAATAGCCGATTCGAATTGGCAAGTACGTAAACAGGCGGCCTTATCATTATTGAATATGCCAAAGGGACAAGTAATATTGCAGCAAATAATCGATAGTAAAAAAGATTTGTATGCGGCGGATATAGCAAGGGAAGTCATGAAGTTAGGGTGATGATACATGAATTCAGAAACAATACTTTATTGGTTTAACGAAGTGTTCAGTTCATTAATCTTTATATATATGTTATTTGTTATTGTGATCTATACATTAATGCTGATCTTTGCTTTTTTTCAGCTGAGAAAAGACAGGAATCTGGATAAACATTTGGAAGGAAAGGTAAATTTAAATGCGGTTTATTCGAAGCCTGTTTCAATTATTGTCCCTGCTTATAATGAGGAAATCGGTATTATCAGTACGGTTCAATCATTATTGACACTTGAATACCCGCAATATGAAATCGTGATTGTAAACGATGGTTCGAAAGATTCGACATTGCAGACAGTGATTGATGTCTTTCAGATGGAGCCTGTTTTCCGGACTGTACAGAATCAACTGTCATCAGCGGAAATCAGAGGCATTTACCAGTCTAAGCTCCATTACAATATTGTTTTAGTAGACAAGGAAAATGGAGGGAAGGCCGATGCGTTAAACGCAGGCATAAATGTATCAAGATTTCCTTATTTTTGCTCGATTGACGGTGATTCAATTTTATCCACTAAATCATTGTTGCAGGTGATGAAGCCGATTGTCTCATCCAACGGGAAAGTCATTGCTGCAGGTGGAAGTGTGCGTATAGCAAACGGTTCGGAGATCGAGTACGGCAGTGTTCTGAAATCGGTTGTCCCGAATAATCCGATTGTCGTCATGCAGATTATTGAATATTTACGTGCTTTTTATATGGGAAGAATTGCGCTGAGCCGTTTTAATTTATTATTAATTATTTCCGGTGCGTTTAGTGTCTTTTCGAAAGAATATACAATAAAAGTCGGTGGCTACAATAAGAATACGATCGGCGAAGATATGGAACTGGTCGTCCGGCTGCACAACTATTTATTGAAGAATAAAATAAAAAAATCGATTGAATTTATTCCCGATCCGGTATGCTGGACAGAGGCCCCGGATAATCTAAAGGATTTAAAAACACAGCGGAGACGATGGCATCAGGGGCTGTTAAGCAGTCTTATGCTGAACCGTGGGATGCTGCTCAATCCGAAATACAAACAAATCGGTCTCATATCTGTTCCGTATTTTGTATTTATTGAATTAATCGGCCCGATTGTTGAACTATTGGGATATATATATGTCATTTTATCATTTGTAATTGGGAATATATATTTGGAATCAGCTCTTACTTTGTTTGTCCTGTTTTTAATTTACAGTACAGTGATTTCGATGTTTTCTATTTTACTGGAAGCATGGAGTATGGGCACCTACCCGCGTATCCGTGATTCGGTGAAACTATTATTGTATTCATTATCGGAAGTGTTCTGGTTCCGTCCGCTAATGGTTATTTTCCGCCTTCAAGGATTCTGGTATTTTATTCGGGGAAAAAACGATTGGGGAAGCTTAACGCGATCTGGATTGCAAAAGAAAACAAATGATATTTAATATAATAGACTAAGTCGATAGGCGGAAAATCTCCGTCTATTTTGGCTGTTTACTCTTTAATATTGGAAGAAGGGAGAGTTATCCTCCCGTTTTCTAATAGAAAATGTATACATATTAATCTGCGTTTTTATATTTAAATTACTTAAATGGACAGAAAATGGAGCAAATTTCAATTATAAATACTATATTGGAGACAGGAGAAAAAATTGGATGTATAAACATAATGAAAAAAGGTGATATATTAGTAATTAACATGGAAAACAGATTGAGAGGGTCGCGATACTAATGAAAATTGAAGAAATTTTAACAGGGATCTTAATTATCTGTAGTGTAATGCTTTTTATTCTATTATATATTTACTTTTTTGCAATTTATCGAAAGAACAGGAAGACACGTTCCTTCAATAAAATAAATAACTATATCCAGCAAAATGAGAGGGACTGGTATAATTATTTAGTTTTAAACAAACCTCTTCGGAATCATTCAACTACAAAGGATGAGCTGGCGGCAGTTGATTCTATTTTTGTTTCATATGTTACATCGATGAATAAAGAAGAGATCCTGGAGAGAGCTTCAACATATGCTGCATTAAATATGAAAAACTATTATACAAAGCAATTGACGAGCCGTGATGAAGCTATCCGTTTACATGCTTTGCAGCGAACACTGATTCTGTATCTGGAATTTTTAGTGCCGTTAATCGAACGCAGACTAAAAGACAATCGTACAGGGTCTATGGAAGAATATTTATTAATGTTAAAGGTTGCAGCGAAATATAATAGAAATTTATTTTTGGCGCATATGTATAAACCGAGATTGTCTTTTTATGATAACGAGTACCATTTGTTGCTAACGAATATTGAGGATAGTTATTGTGACTACTTTAAAGATCATTTTGAAGAATTGCCGATGCAGCTGAAATTAGCGTTCCTGGAGTTCTCATGCCTGAACAGGAACTTGGACCCTTCCTACCTTTCATTATTTGAACAGTTACTGACTTCCGAATGTGGGGGAATTCGTCTTCGTGCATTAAGAGCAATTTCATCGTATGGTGAAATTACGCATGTGAAGCATTATGAAGAATTTGCCGATTCAACACATTGGGAAGAGCGTCTATTGCTGGCCGAAATTTTACGTTTTGTCAAAGAGGACGATTCATACACTTATCTAAAAAAGTTAATGCTTGATCCAAACAGCAATGTTCGAAAACAGGCTGCTTTATCACTGATGGGTTTACCGGATGGACAGGCGATACTGCAACAGGTATCCGACAATAAAGAACATATCCGTTCTAACTAGTACCAACGGAAGAATCCAGTAATTTAACAAGTAGTTAAAAAAATAGGCTTTGTATAGCGATTTGTGCTATTATAAAACACGTTGATATTTTTCTTCATCAAGTGAATGAAGAGCATGCTACCGGTCGACTAAAAGAGGCAATTCACCGGAGTAAAATAGATAAGTGCTAACCTTGAAAGGATGATATAAATTATGAGTTACGAACGTACGAAAACCGTATCTCTACATACATTAGGGTGTAAAGTAAACCACTATGAAACAGAAGCAATTTGGCAGCTATTTAAAGAGCAAGGATACGAGCGTACTGAGTTCGATCATCAGGCGGACGTTTATGTTATTAATACTTGTACAGTAACGAACACTGGCGATAAAAAATCACGTCAAGTGATTCGCCGTGCTATCCGTCAAAATCCGGATGCGGTTATTTGTGTAACAGGCTGTTATGCACAAACATCACCGGCTGAAATTATGGCAATCCCAGGGGTCGATATCGTTGTTGGTACTCAGGACCGCGAGAAAATGCTTGGATATATCGATCAATATCGCAATGAGCGCCAGCCAATCAATGCGGTACGTAATATTATGAAAAACCGTGTGTATGAGGAATTGGATGTACCGGCATTTACAGACCGTACTCGTGCCTCGCTGAAAATCCAGGAAGGCTGTAATAACTTCTGTACGTTCTGTATCATTCCTTGGGCGCGCGGCTTAATGCGTTCACGTGATCCGGAAGAAGTTATTCGTCAGGCTCAGCAGCTTGTTGATGCGGGTTATTTGGAAATCGTCCTAACAGGTATCCACACAGGCGGATACGGACAAGACTTCAAAGACTATAACTTAGCGCAGCTGTTACGTGACTTGGAAGCACAAGTTAAAGGCTTGAAACGTTTACGTATTTCTTCAATCGAAGCATCTCAATTAACAGATGAAGTGATTGAAGTACTGCAAAACTCTGAAATTGTCGTAAACCATTTGCACATTCCGATTCAATCGGGTTCAGATACGGTATTAAAACGTATGCGTCGTAAATATACGATGGAGTTTTTCGCAGAGCGTCTGGAAAAGCTGAAAATCGCTTTACCTGACTTGGCGGTTACTTCTGACGTAATCGTAGGTTTCCCGGGTGAAACAGAAGAAGAGTTTATGGAAACATATAACTTTATCCGTGACCACAAATTCTCTGAGCTTCATGTATTCCCGTACTCTCAACGTACAGGTACACCTGCAGCGAGAATGGACGATCAAATTGATGAAGAAATTAAAAATGAACGCGTTCACCGTTTGATTGCACTGAATGATCAGCTTGCAAAAGAATACTCTTCCCGTTTTGAA
This sequence comes from Solibacillus sp. NPDC093137, assembly GCF_050280445.1. NCBI lineage: Bacteria > Bacillati > Bacillota > Bacilli > Caryophanales > Caryophanaceae > Solibacillus > Solibacillus sp. NPDC093137. The sequence goes on along the minus strand of NZ_JBNNVH010000001.1, from coordinate 1,674,556 downwards.
GGGGAAGTACTGGAAGTTATTCCGGAAGAACGCTTTAAAGATGGCGACAATGAAAACTTATACGTCGGCTATACAACGAACTACTTAAAAGTAATTTTCGAAGGCACTGAAGAAATGGTCGGCCAACTTGTAAAAGTTAAAATTACGAAAGCAGGCTACCCGTACAACGAAGGACAATTCGTTCGCGTATTGGAAGGCCAGGCAATTTAATAGTATGTTTTACAAAAAAAGAGGGATTGCACTGTGCAATCCTTCTTTTTGTTTTAGACGAATTTACTTGATATAAAAGGTTAACTAGTTGTTCGGAGTGAAGGCGGCGACTCCTTGGGGATAAGCAAGTCGCCTGAGATAAGGAACAAAAGCTAAGAACGCCACGTCCTGTGGCAACGCTTTTGTGACCAACTTCGTGTTGGCCTCGTGCCCACAGGAAAGCGTCCGCCGTAACGAAGAATAACGGCTAAGAAGCAGGCACTAAATTAGCCGGCTCTTTTTTACTTCCAATAAAATAGGGTAGAGAAAATAGTGTGCGCAAGTTTTTATAATCGGGCGAAACATCGTGTACTTTTATGCAGCATATTAATTTACAAAAAGTTAGTCGTAAACTGATGGAAGTTTAAGTATATTATGAGGAAGACAAGCCAACACTATTATTCGGAACATAATGTATGTTTATCCCGATTACAAGCAAAGAAGGTGAGCAATTTATATGAAGAAAATATGGATGTTTGCTGCAATTCTATTTATTTTATATGGTTGCACGGAGAAAAAGGAAGAACCAACAGTAGAAAGTGAATCGGCTATGGTGGAAGTCAATATTCCTACAGAAGTAGCAAGACATTACGGCTCGCTAAATATTGAGTACAAAGCATCGGATGTTTATAAAACAATTCAGCCAAATGGTGTCGTTTCTTTGGAAATGAACAAGCAACAGCTATCTGAAATTGCGCACCAAACAGAACAATTCCTGGAGCAGTACAAAGAAACAAGTGAGAAAAGTACAGAAGATGGAATTACGCATATCGATGCAAATGAAAACTATTCGAATTGGGAAATTGTATTATCGGACGATTCTCTTTTAGGGCAAGAAGCGTTTGATTTGGCACAGGAGCATTTAATTAAAAATATTTTAACGTACCAGTTAGTCCATCGTCATAATCCTGAGTTAAATATTCAGTATGTCACGGATGCCGGTGAACCTTTGGACAGAAAGATTATTCGTACAAAATTCGCCTATTCAGACGAATAATTTAAGTTGTCTGATAATTTGCGTCAATTAAAATACATGCTAAACTATAGATGTACGGACAACTAATGTTTAGTAAAAGGAGTAATGAGAAATGACTCAAAATTATGCAGTAATGATTGATCATACTTTATTAAAAGCTGAATCTACAAAAGATCAAGTAGAAAAAATTTGTGCAGAAGCGAAGCAATACGGATTTGCTTCAGTATGTGTAAACCCTACATGGGTGAAATTCAGTGCAGAGCAATTAGCTGGTACAGAAGTTAAAGTATGTACAGTAATCGGCTTCCCGTTAGGTGCTACAACATCTGCAGTAAAAGCATTCGAAACAAAAGACGCGATTGCAAATGGTGCTGGCGAAATTGATATGGTTATTAATATCGGTGCTCTAAAAGACGGCAACTACGATTTAGTTCGTGATGACATCAAAGCAGTAGTAGATGCTGCAAATGGTACATTAGTAAAAGTAATTATTGAAACTTGCCTATTAACGGATGAAGAAAAAGTAAAAGCTTGCGAACTTTCTGTTGAAGCAGGAGCAGATTTCGTTAAAACTTCTACTGGATTCTCTACAGGCGGAGCGACAGCTGAAGATATCGCATTAATGCGTAAAACAGTTGGTCCTGATCTTGGAGTAAAAGCTTCTGGCGGTGTTCGTAGCTTAGAAGATATGCAACTTATGATTGAAAATGGCGCTACTCGTATTGGTGCTTCTTCTGGTGTTGCTATCATGAATGGTCTAAAATCAGATTCTAATTACTAATTCGATAGTTTTTGTTGACTCTTTTTTAAGGATACGCTATACTACTTTAGTACACATTAACTAAATGTTAGCATGTACTGACGTGTGTTCGGAGGGAGGGAAAGAGAGATGTCAAAAACTGTCGTTCGCAAAAACGAATCGCTTGAAGATGCTCTTCGTCGCTTCAAACGTACTGTATCAAAATCAGGTACAATTCAGGAAGTTAGAAAGCGCGAGTTCTACGAAAAACCTAGCGTTAAACGTAAAAAGAAATCAGAAGCTGCACGTAAACGTAAGTGGTAATTTTCCCTGTAAAAACCCTACGTTCATAACACGCAATTTTCAGATTTAACTGAGCAGACAAATGATATACCCCGCAGTTATGTATATAACTGCGGGGTATTTGTATTTATTCGCAAAATCACCCATAATAGAGAAGAAAAAGAAAGCGTTTTCGAGAAAGTTTTAATAATCTGCAACTTGTACCGTATACTTGGTATATGTTAGCAAATAATAGTGAAGTAAGTTTTTTCAAGTTTTATAAAAAATCTTGAAACTTTTCTTCATCTCATCCGTAGAATTAACTGTACATAACTTAGCTAAAGGGGTGATAAAATTGAGACGAACGAAAGGGATTAGTTGGATTTTTCTGATGGTCATGTCATTCGTATTAATGTTTCCTTCTTTAACGGCATTTGCAGATGGTAAAGTGTATGAAATCTCCATCAATAATGAAATTGAAAAAGGTTTGGTGGAGCATTTAAAGCGTGGATTCGATGAAGCAAAAGATAATAACGCAGAAGCGATTATTCTAAATATGCATACACCGGGCGGATTTGTTACTGCGGCTTCGGAAATCGGCAGGCTGATGGATGAAATTGATATACCGATTATTGCATTCATTAATTCAGATGCGCTGTCTGCTGGTGCATACATCGCTTTACATGCAGATGAAATTTATATGACACCTAATGCAACAATGGGTGCTGCGGCGGTTATCGATTCTTCCGGTAATACAGCGGGAGAAAAGGCGGAAAGCGATTGGCTTGCTAAAATGTCATCTGCTGCGGAAAACTCCGGAAGGGATCCTAAATATGCGAAGGCAATGGTCAGAAACGATTATGATCTGCCTGACCTAAGAGCCCCGAAAGGAAAGCTTCTAACACTAACTGCGAAAGATGCGGAAAAAGTTAAGTACTCGGAAGGCACTGTTGCTTCGATAACGGACCTGCTTGAAAAAACCAACCTTGATGGCAGCGAAGTAGTGAAAATTGAGCAGACATTTGCTGAAAAGCTGGCGCGCTTTATTACAAATCCGATTATCGTTCCTATTTTACTGTCGATTGCAAGTATCGGATTAGTTGTAGAGCTATATTCACCAGGCTTTGGTGTTGCAGGGACAATGGGGCTTGCTTCATTAGGGATGTTCTTCTTTGGACATACGATTGCAGGTTTTGCCGGATATGAAACAGTCATCATTTTTGTAATCGGACTTATTTTACTCATTGCCGAGCTATTTGTACCAGGTGGCATAATAGGTATTATCGGTGGCGCTTTAATGATAGGAAGTTTGCTTTTTGCAGGGGAAAGCTTTGTTCATATGGCTTATTCGATTTTAATCGCAATGATAATTGCAGGTATAGGAATGGTGATACTTATGAAATTCTTCGGGAAAAAGTTGCATATGTTCAACCGTCTCGTGCTGAGAGATGCAACGACGACGGAAGAAGGTTATGTTTCAAACAAAAACCGAATTGAATTAATAGGCAAGACAGGGCAGGCTATTACGCCGTTGCGACCATCAGGGACCGTTATTGTTGATCAGGACCGTCTGGATGTTGTAACACAGGGCGGCTATATTGATGCTGGTAAAACAGTTGAAGTAGTGAAAGTAGAAGGCTCTCGTATTGTCGTAAGAGAATTTATTGGAAGAGGTGGAGAATAAGTATGAATATGTTGGCAGATGCAGGAACAATTACATTAATTGTCGGATTAGTCATTGCATTTATTATCCTGGCAGTATTTTTCACATTTGTTCCGGTTGCACTATGGATTAGTGCACTAGCAGCAGGTGTAAGAGTAAGTATTTTCACATTAGTCGGAATGCGTTTACGTCGAGTAATTCCGTCACGTATCGTGAATCCGTTAATTAAGGCTCATAAAGCCGGTTTAGAAGTAACAATAAACCAATTGGAATCACACTATTTAGCAGGTGGTAACGTAGACCGCGTTGTCAACGCATTAATCGCGGCACACCGAGCGAATATTGAATTAACATTTGAACGTGCAGCAGCAATCGATTTAGCTGGCCGTGACGTATTAGAAGCGGTACAAATGTCGGTTAACCCTAAAGTTATTGAAACACCATTTATTGCCGGTGTTGCGATGAACGGGATTGAAGTAAAAGCAAAAGCGCGTATTACAGTACGTGCAAACCTGGACCGCTTAGTCGGTGGTGCTGGTGAAGAAACAATCGTTGCCCGTGTTGGTGAAGGTATCGTATCGACACTAGGTTCTAGTGAATCACATTCAAAAGTACTGGAAAATCCGGATCTAATTTCTCAAACGGTTTTATCTAAAGGTTTAGACTCTGGTACAGCATTCGAAATTCTATCGATCGATATTGCGGACGTTGATATCGGTAAAAACATCGGTGCCGAGCTTCAAATCGAGCAAGCACAGGCAGATAAAAACATCGCTCAGGCTAAAGCCGAAGAGCGTCGTGCAATGGCCGTAGCAAGCGAGCAAGAGATGATTGCAAAAGTTCAGGAAATGAAAGCGAAAGTAGTAGAAGCAGAGGCGGAAGTTCCAATGGCTCTTGCAGAAGCGCTACGTTCTGGCAACTTCGGTATTATGGATTACATGAACTACAAAAATATTCAGGCGGACACATCAATGCGTGATTCGATCTCAAAAGTTTCGAATGACGACAACAAAGATCCGAAAAACAAATAATCGAGGAAGGGAGTGAGCACTAAATGGAAGGACTTATCATTATGGTGATTGTCTTTATTGTCAGTTCTTTATTAGGTAAAGGTAAAGAACAACAGCAAAAAAAAGAATCAAATCAGATGCCGCCATTTAGCAGTCAACCTGCTCCTCGAAAACAGGAAGTTGAGCGCCGAACAGAGCAAAGACGTCCGAAATCATTGGAGGACTTTGCGAATGAAGTATTCGGCCAGCTGAATGAAAAAGTAAAACCGGTAAGTCAAAGAGTAGAACGCGAGCTTCCTAAACAAGTAGAAAAACCTGTTGAAGCTGCTCGCTCTATTGTGGAACCAGTAACTGAAAAGATCCATAATCCTCGTTCATTAAAGGAGCGTCCAATTGTTGCGATGGCCAAAAAAGAAGCAGAAGCCTTCCAAGTCGTGCCATCGAGCAAACGTGATTTAATGCAGGCCATTATTATGACAGAAGTTTTGGGCCCACCTAAAGCAAGAAGAAAATAATAAGAGACTACCTATTTCAACGTAATGTGGGAATAGGTAGTTTTTTTACATAGGATATAATGAAATGGTGATATTTAATGGTGGAACAGGAGTTGATTGGAATGGACGGTGGCAGGGTTCATGCTGTCGGTTTCACCTTTCACACTGTGAAAAAATCCGCTGACGTCTAGCGCCTTTCGCTACGAGCAAGCTTCCTGCGGGAACAGCAAAATTTATTTTGGCGAAGCGTCAGGAGCACCGATTGAGAGACTGCAGGCTCGAGCCGTGCCCGCGGAAAGCGTCCGCCCGTAATGGAAATCAGCAGACTTTATGAAAACATGCAACTAAATTTTTAAGGAAACGGGTATATCTATTATGAGAGGGGGAAACAGACATGAAAAAAAGATGGATGTTATTTTTAATACTTATTTTAGTACTTGCTGCATGCGGTAAGGAAGTGGAAGAATCAATTTCGGAGGCAGATGAAACCGCTACTGTATACGAAAGCGAGGAGTCATTGACACATAATATGGAAGGTGTCACTTTAAAGCTCGACTATAAAATTCAAAAGGTATCCGCAGAGCCGGGAGAATTAATGCTTGAAATTAACGGCAATATTGAAAATGAGTACAGCCAAATTGTTTACTATACGCCGGATTTTACAATTCAAACATCAGAGCAGGAAGATATAGAGCAGTTGTCGTCTTCTGTTGAGAACGAACAAATTATGGTGAACCCTCAAATGGAAACGACTTTTAATGTGACTTATTTAATTCCTCAGAATGTATACGATGAAAATAAATCTCTGAATTTAAAAGTTCCAGCAGCATTTAAGGAGCCGGAAAGTGAAAGTTCCGGTGATGCGTTAGGAGACTTTGCGAACTGGGAAATTCCGATAAAGTGAAACTTCAATCAATTAGGGGCTTTAGCTCCAATTGATTGTTAGTTTAACTAATCGGGCTTTTACGGGTAGTAGTCGATCACCTATGCTTTATGCCATAGTTGGTAGTCTTGCCTCTAGAGCAGCACAATCGAGGAACATAAATTACTACCCGTTAAAGCGGGATTAAATAATCTATACATGCCTTCTTTTTTCTAAGCATATAGTGACGTAAAAAGGAGGCTTTTATTGAAAAATTTATTTCCTAAAAACAATAAATTGCAAATCACCTCTTTTATGGATATCCGCTATGATGGTTCCTATACAATAGGTGATGTAACCCCGACTGAGTATAACTGCACGACGAAAGATTTTACGATGTACGTTCATGCGGGGGAAGTGGAAGTCCAGCATTTATTCGAAGAAGGTTTTTTAATTCAATGTAAAAATCTGCAGAAGCTTACGATTGAGCGGAATGCAAAATGAGTAAATCCTATAAAAAGCTAATAACAATCAAACTAAAGCAATCTAAAGAAGCAAGCACTTTTATTATGCTGATGAAAGAGCATAAAATCCGAGTTTTTCATTTAACTTTTAAACAGAGCGAAATAACTTTCCAAGTGGCGCATAGTAATTTGTCTTTATTGCGCAGACTAAGAAAAAAAGCGAAAGTAAAAATTACAATCCGTTACAGCGAGCCGGAGAGAATTCTGCAAAAAGATATGGTTACGGCGATTGGTATCATCATGTTAATCATCCTGCCGATCATACTATCCCGGTTTGTATGGCAAGTCGAAGTTGATGCCGCCACGATTGAACTGGAAGATGAAGTAGCACTCTATTTACAAAAGGAAATGGGTGTGGAGTTTCCTGTACCGAAAAAAACATTTTTATCCGATAATGAAATCCGACAGACGATGATGAAGGAGTTTCGGGAGTTTTCATGGGTACATATTATGAAAAATGGAAGTAAAATTACGATAAATCCGCAATTGGCGCCAAAGATTGAGCCGGTTCCAAAAGTGAACAAGAACCAGCATTTAGTTGCGAACAACAGCGGTGTCGTCACTCATTTCCAAATTGAGCGCGGTGTTCGTCAAGTTGAGCAAAATATGACGGTACACAAGGGAGATATTCTCGTTTCAGGTGTGTTGCAGCATGGTGAAAAAGAAATCGTTATTGGTGCTGAAGGCGAAGTGTTTGTTGATTACTGGCTTGAAACATCGTTTTCCGTTCCTAAAACAATCGAAATGGAAGTATTGGATGACCATGGCTGGAAATATGACGTAAACTGGGAGAAGATCGGGACAGCGATAGAACAAATGTCTATTGAACCGTTGAAGTCTGTTGTGACTTATAAGCCTTATCGAATGTTTCATAAAAAAAAGGAAAAGATAAGTGAAAAGGATGTAGAAACAATTATCATGCCATTATTGCATGAAAAGATGATTTCTTCATTACCGCTTGAAACCGCCATTAAAGCAGAAAAACTTTTGCACGTCAACAGTGATGATGATACAGTTAAAGGGAAAGTCTTGTATTTAATTAATGAAAATATCGCACAACCACATCCAATTCACCAAGGAGAATGAGTATGTCAGAAAAATATGTTGAGCTCCAAATCGACAATCCGAATGAAGCTGTAATGCTTTTAGGAATGTCAGATGCAAATATAACATTGATTGAAGAAACTTATAGCGTACAAATTATTACGCGTGGGGAAGTAATACAAATTGCAGGCGATGATTTAGAAAAGAAAAATCAAGCATATGCAGTTTTAGAAGCGTTATTGAAAGTAATTCGAAAAAATATTAATATCGATCAGCGTGATGTATCAACAGCCATTGAAATGGCCAGTAAAGGCACGATAGAGTATTATGCGGAGTTATATGATGAAGAAATTGCGCGTAATACAAAAGGCAAGCCGATACGTGCAAAAACAATCGGACAGCGCGAATATATCCGGGCAATCCGTCATAAAGACCTGATTTTCGGAATTGGACCAGCCGGAACCGGTAAAACGTATTTAGCGGTTGTGATGGCTACACAGGCATTAAAAAATGGTCATGTAAAACGTATTATTTTAACACGCCCTGCCGTTGAAGCAGGAGAGTCATTAGGATTTTTACCGGGGGATTTGAAGGAAAAAGTCGATCCTTATTTACGTCCGCTTTATGATGCCTTACATGATATTTATGGACAGGAACAGACGCAGCGCCTAATTGAGCGCGGGACGATAGAAATCGCGCCGTTAGCATATATGCGCGGCCGTACATTGGATGATGCGTTCGTCATTTTAGACGAAGCCCAAAACACAACGCATCAGCAAATGAAAATGTTCTTAACACGTTTAGGTTTTGGCTCGAAAATGGTCATTACAGGTGATAAAACACAAATTGATTTACCCAAAAACACGGAATCCGGTCTGATTATTGCAGAGCGTACATTACGCTATGTAAAAGATATCCACTTCCAAATACTTGAGCAAGGTGACGTAGTCCGTCACCCATTAGTAGCGAGAGTAATACAGGCTTACACGGAGCAGGAATTATAAAAAAGGAACTTTCAACTTTTATTGTAAGGTTGAAAGTTTTTTTATTGAGTAAATTAGCATGAAACCTATTGGAAAAATTTACGTATATAAACTAAAAGGAGGAATTGATGTCAACGTTAATCGGTAGAAAGACATTTATTTGAAAAACATACGTACTTTTCGTAACACCAAACATATAAATTTGATAAAATGTACATAGAAACAAAGGGAGGTGCATGATCATAGAAAGATTTAACAAGCTCATCCAACTAATCAGCTTTCGCGCACTATTAATCATTATACTTGCAGCTACTGCCCTTCTTCAGTTTTTCCTGATGATTGATAATGTTCGTGGCGTTACATATGATATCCAGCTAACTGAATTAGCACCGGAAACCATTCGTTCATCTAAAACAGTGGAAGATACGGTAAAGACAGAAATAGAAAAGGAAAATGCGGAGAAAGCCGTAGATCCTGTATACATATATAAAGATGAGGTACCTAGTCAGCGTGCAACTTTTGTGACAACCATTTTTGATATTGCATTAGATGTGAAGGATGAGATTGCAAAGGCAGAGGAAGAAATACCTCAAGCTGATCAAATAAAAATGCTGCGTTCAGCATTAAAAGATATTTTTGATAACCAGCAAAATCTGATTTTATCAGATGCACAGTTGCTGAATGTATTAAGTGCATCACAAGCAAATCTTGAAACTACACGTGATGCATTAGCGACATTGGTTGAAGTGAACTTAAATTATCCGCTTCGTAAGGATAGCTTGCTGCCATACCGAAATGAACTGGAAAGTAAAATCCGTCAGCAGCCTTCAATTTCTGAAGGGTTAATGAGTTTGGCGATTGTCATTGGTCGTGCAGCTATCGTTGAAACTGAAGTACTCGATGATGAAAAAACGGCGATTGCCAAACAGCAGGCAAAGGAAGCGGTTGAGCCGACACGTATTTTGCAAGGACAGATCATCGTCCAGGAAGGCGAAGTCATTACACGCGAAATTTACCGCCAGCTTGAATTGTTAGGGATGCTGGACAGTGAGGAATCGATTAAACCGATTGCCGGGTTAATCATTTTGATTTTACTGCAAATGTCTTTCCTTTTCGTCCTGTTTGATCGATCTGAAAAAGACATTGCTTCAAAACGCAATGAACTGCTCGTTACAATCATTGTGTATGCAATTGCATTAATTATGATGAAACTGATCGCGCTGATTTCAACGAATTTCGATCTGTTGATTGCCTTCATTTTCCCGTCAGCGTTAGCGACAATGCTTGTCCGCGTGCTGGCCAATGACCGTACCGCAAGTATTGTGACGATCATTACAGCTGCATCTGCAGGGATCATCTTTCATGAAGGATTATCAGGTATTTTACAGATGGATACAGCGCTTTACATTTTATTTGGGGGATTCGCATCGATTATTTTCATGCGCAGCCTGGAAAAACGGACAGACATTTTGCAGGCGGTTGGTATTGTAACGCTTGTTAACATAGTGTTTATCACATTTTATATTCTAATGGGACAGTCAGGTTACGGAATGAAGGAAGTCGCATTTTACGTTGCTGCAGCCATTATTTCGGGATTATTATCCGGTGCTTTAATGATGGGACTGCTACCATATTTCGAATCGGCTTTCGGACTTTTATCGGTCGTGCGTCTGATCGAATTATCGAATCCGAATCACCCGCTGTTAAAGAAAATTTTGACGGAAACACCCGGTACGTATCACCATAGTATAATGGTGGCGAATCTGGCTGAAGCGGCATGTGAAGCAATCGGGGCTGATGGCTTGCTGGCAAGAGTTGGTTGCTATTATCATGATGTAGGGAAAACGCGAAGACCTCTATTTTTCATTGAAAACCAAATGGGGACAAACCCTCATGATACGATGGCACCCGAAAGTAGTGCGGAAATTATTATTGCGCATACTACGGATGGGGCAGAGCTCTTGAAAAAGCATAAAATGCCTCAGGAAATCATCGATATTTGTCTACAGCATCATGGGACAAGCACATTGAAATTCTTTTTGTTTAAGGCTAGGGAAGAAGGGAAAGAATTGGACGAAAGTGTATTCCGATACCCGGGTCCAAAGCCACAGACGAAAGAGGCCGCGATTATCAGTATTGCGGACAGTGTGGAAGCGGCAGTCCGTTCGATGCAGCAGCCAAATGCAGAGAAAATACAGAAGCTTGTGCAATCGATTATTCAGGATCGTGTACAGGATGACCAGTTTGATGAATGTGATATTTCGCTAAAAGAACTGAAAAAGATAGAAGACGTATTATGTGAAACATTGAATGGAACGTTCCACTCGCGTATTGAATATCCAAAGGAATAGTAGGAGGGAACAACATGTTATTAATTGATTTTTTAGATGAAACAAATGAAGTACAACAATCCCACTTGGAATTAGTGGAAAAATTACTCCAGCATGCAGCGGAGCAGGAAGGTATCGAGGACGGCTCGGAAGTGTCGGTTACGTTTGTGACGAATGAAGCAATCCATGAAATTAACCGTGAATACCGTGATAAAGACCAGCCTACTGATGTTATTTCTTTTGCATTGGAAGAAATGGGTGAAGGGGAACTGCAAATTATCGGTGAAGGGATTCCACGCGTTTTAGGAGATATTATCATCTCGACAGACCGTACACGGGAACAGGCAGCAGAGTATGGTCATACGTTTGAACGTGAGCTCGGCTTCTTGGCTGTCCATGGCTTTTTGCACCTGCTAGGCTATGATCATATGACACCTGAAGATGAAAAAGTCATGTTTGGGAAACAAGATGAGATTTTACAGTCATACGGCCTAGGTCGTGATATGAATGAACGTCCGTAAATTTTTTCGTTCTTTTCGTTATGCAATGGAAGGACTAGTTACGGCTGTACACGAACAGAATTTCAGATTTCACTTAGTGAGTGCAGTGATTGTCATGATGGCTGGTTTACTGACAGGGCTATCGATCGTTGAATGGTGTATCATCATTTTAGTCATAGCTTTTGTCATCGGAACCGAGTTGATCAATACGGCAATCGAGCGTGTGGTCGACTTGGCATCACCGGAAATTCATCCGCTAGCCAAGCAGGCAAAGGATGTTGCGGCAGGTGCCGTACTTGTTTTTGCGCTCGCAAGTGTTATAATCGGACTACTCATATTTTTACCAAAATGGTTTTAAAAATAATGTTTTGGGGGAACCAAAGATGAACATGGAACAATTAATGGATCAATCTAAAATTGCACGTGAATTTGCTTATGTACCTTACTCGAAATTTAAAGTAGGTGCGGCTTTATTAGCTGAGGATGGTACAGTGTACAATGGCTGCAATATCGAGAATGCAGGTTACAGCATGACAAACTGTGCTGAACGTACGGCGTTTTTCAAAGCAGTGTCAGAAGGCAATATGAAATTTAAAGCGCTGGCGGTCGTAGCAGACACACCGGGTCCATGTTCCCCATGCGGAGCTTGTCGACAAGTAATGAGTGAATTTTGTGCTCCGGATATGCCCGTCTACTTAACAAATATGAATGGTGACGTTCAACAAACAACAGTAGGTGAGCTGATCCCGGGTGCATTTAATACGGAGGATATGAAAAATGCAGGAAAATAAAGGATACAAATCGGGCTTTGTCTCGATTGTAGGTCGTCCTAATGTGGGCAAATCAACATTCTTAAACCGAGTGATCGGCCAGAAAATTGCAATTATGTCTGACAAACCACAAACGACACGTAATAAAGTACAAGGTGTTTTAACACAACAAAACTCTCAAACGATTTTCATCGATACACCGGGGATTCATAAGCCAAAACATAAATTAGGCGAATTTATGCTGAAAACTTCCCGCAACGCATTGCGCGAAGTGGATGTAATTATGTTTATGGTTAACGCTGAACAAGCAATCGGTAAAGGTGACGAATTTATCATCGAGTTATTGCAAGGCAATCAAACACCGGTATTTTTAATCATTAATAAAATCGATTTAGTACATCCGGATGAACTGGTAAAAATCATTGATTCGTATAAAGATAAGTTCGACTTTGCTGAAATTATTCCAATTTCAGCATTACAAGGCAACAACGTAGAAAACTTATTAACAACAATCGAAAAGTATTTACCTGAAGGGCCTCAATATTACCCGGCAGATCAAGTAACGGACCACCCGGAACGCTTCATTATTTCTGAATTAATCCGTGAAAAGGTATTGCACTTAACACGTGAAGAGATTCCTCATTCAATCGCGGTTGTTATTGAGCGAATTAAGCCACATGAAGAAAAAGAGAATATGATTCATGTACAGGCGACTATCATGGTAGAACGCGATTCACAAAAAGGAATTGTTATCGGTAAACGCGGCGCCCTTTTAAAAGAAGTCGGCTCACGTGCCCGCCAGGATATTGAAATGCTATTAGGCTCAAAAGTATACTTAGAGCTTTGGGTAAAAGTTCAAAAAGATTGGCGTAACAAGCAAACACATTTACGCGATTTCGGATTTAGAGAAGACGAGTATTAATAGATAGCAGCAGACACACCGATGAAAAATCGGTGTGTTTTTATATGGAGTTCTACTTTTCAGGCGTTTTGTTCCACATTGACGATGAAGAGTTCTACATTCGGGCCAAAACTTTCTACTTTGCCCTCGAAACGTTCTACATACTCTGATGAAGTGGCGAATAAAGTGAATGGGTTCTACATTTTCGCAGCTTTGTTCCACATTATCGATGAAAAGTTCTACATTCATCTGGAAGCATTCTACTTTTCCGACGAAACTTTCTACATACTCAGCTAAATTGGCGAATAAAATAAATAGGTTCTACATTACAACAGCTTTGTTCCACATTTCATAAAAAATGTTCTACATTCGCCCCAAAACTTTCTACTTTCCCCTCAAAATGTTCTACATTTCCCTCAAACCTGGCGAATAAATCCCGCCTCTCAGGACGAAAATGATTTTATTCTTGATTATGGCCAATGTTCTGCTACCATTTAGTAAGGGAATATTTAACAGAAGTCAGAAGGTGAATACAATGAATAATTTAAATAAATTTTTACTGGCACTTTGGGCAATATCGCTCGCTTTATTATTTATTGTCATTGCGACCGTTGACCAAGAACAAACAATTTTGGTCGCAGAAGGGCAAATGAATATTGAAGAGCCATATTCATCACAAATTAAGATAGAGAATGATATAAATGATAAAAACGAACCCATTAGTGAAGCAAAGCAACAGGTCGCTAAAGAATCGATTCGTCTTGCAATGACAGGGGATATTTTGCTGCATTTAAGACTCGCGAAATATGATGATTATACTTCATCTTTTGCAGCGGTGATGCCGAAGATGCAAAGCTATGATTTTCTGATCGCCAATCAGGAATCTCCACCTGTCGGCAACGAGTATCCATTAAGCGGGTATCCGCTATTTTCAAGTCCAGCCCATATTATTCGGGATCTCCAACATACAGGAGTCGATTTAGTCACAATCGCCAATAACCATATTATCGATCAAGGGGAAAATGGTATGCGTACCGTCTTTAACAATCTTGAAGACTACCATATGCCTTATGTAGGGGCTTATAAAAATGAAGATGACAGATCTACACAACGCATCATGGAAATCGGATCGATAAAAATTGGACTGCTTGCCTACACATACGGAACAAATGGCCTTTATTTGCCACAGGAATCGCCATTTCTCATAAATTATATTGATGAAGCAAAAATAAAAGCGGATGTCGAGGAATTAAAACAATCGGTCGATGTAGTAGCTGTATCGATGCATTGGGGATCTGAATACGTTTACGAAGCGAATGACAATCAAAAATATTATGCCGATATATTAAATAAAGCCGGAGTCGATATTATTTTCGGGACCCATCCGCATGTATTGCAGCCATATGACAAGCTGATCAATGAACAGGGGCAGGAGACGCATATTTTTTATTCGCTTGGTAATTTCTTTTCAACAATTATAACAATACCGAACACAATGATTGGCGGAATCGCGAGCCTTGAAATTACAAAGGAAGGCGACCTGATTACAATAGATGAACCTGAGCTTTATGCCACTTCTGTATTAAAAGATGCAGACGGTATTTATCGGGTCTATCCATTAAAAGATGTGGAACAGCGCTCTATAAAAAATGTGCAGTGGGTAAAGAAAATCATGGGACAACATGTAACCGTTTATTAAACTTTTCTAGCAATAGTACGGTATAATAGAGATATGAAAGAAATAGAAGGATGTGCAACAGATGCTACATAAATGGGAAGGCATCGTTTTAAAGGCGCGTGCTTATGGTGAATCCAATAAAATCGTGACACTTATGACACGTGAAGCAGGTAAAGTCGCGTGTATGGCACGTGGAGCGAAAAAACCGACGAGTCGTTTAGCAGGTGTAACACAAACTTTTATGCATGGCTCGTTTTTAGTCCAGCGAACATCAGGCATGGGGACATTACAGCAAGGGGAACATTTCAATTCGATGCGTCATATTCAAACAGATATTGTGGCAACAGCCTATGCAAGCTACATCGTGGAAATAGTGGATCGCCTCGTTGAAGAAGGCAGACCGGAACCTTATGCTTTTGATATATTAATTCAGGCATTGAATGCAATTGAAGAAGGGTATGATCCTGAAGCAATTACATTGTTTGTAGATTGGAAAATGCTTCCGTTTGCAGGTATCCAGCCGATTTTGCATGCATGTGCAGGGTGTGGGGCCGTTGATGGGGAATTTGCATTTTCATTTACACAAGGCGGATTTATATGTCATCGATGTTTCCATTTGGACCCGTATATTATTCGGTTATCACCAACGCAGCTCAAGCTGATTCGCATGTTTTATACGGTGCCGATTGAGCAAGTTGGCAAGCTGGAATTAAAACCGCAAACGAAGCAATTTATTAAAAAAATTGTAACGACAATTTATGAAGAGCAAACAGGGATCCGTCTGAAATCACGCAACTTCATCGAACAACTGGAGCGTACACCGTTACTGCAGCGTGAAAAGAAGGAAGAAGAATAAAATTATTGCCTAGGAAATAAAGCGAGTCGAAAGTGCGTAGAATCGCGCAGACTCGCTTTCTTCTATTAAGGAGTGAAAATAGTGCGCCAATTTGAAAATGAGCACCTGACCGTTTTTCAAAGTGTTTTGTATCAAACGACATCTGCGGTAATCAAAACGAAGAAGGCCTTAATCGTGACCGACCCTAACTGGCTGCCGAACGAAATTGCTGAAATAAAAGGCTATATCGAGTCGATTATTGAAGATCGGAAATTATATATTATTTATACACATAGTGATTATGATCATATTATTGCTGCAGGTGCTTTTCCGAATGCTACAACAATTGCCAGTGAAGCTTTTGTTAAGCGAATAAATAAAGAAGAGGTATTGGAGCAAATCCGTCAGTTTGATGCTCAGTACTATATTGAAAGAGATTATCCTATTATTTATCCTCACATAGACATTATTATTAAAGAAGATGGCCAAACACTTGAGCTGCAGGATATAACGTGTAGCTTTTACTTATCGCCAGGGCATACGGGAGATGGGTTATTTACAGTGGTGGAGCCGTTCGGTATTTTACTGGCAGGGGATTATTTATCGAATGTCGAGTTTCCTTTTATTGAGGATTATGAAGCATATTTTGCAACGATCCAAAAAGTGCAAACGATTATATCGGATAAAGAAATTGGAGTTATGGTGCCAGGGCATGGGTCAACGACGAATAACCTCGATGAAATTCAAAAACGAATTGACGAGTCATTATTATATTTAAATAATTTAGCAAACGATAGTATTGACGAATCACAATTGCAAAAGCTTTATCCGTTTTATAAAGGTTTACAAGAAATGCACGAATTAAATAAAAAAGCCGTACACAAATAAAAATAGCCGCAGGATTTAGGTAATACTAAATCCTGGGCTATTTTGCGCATTTAGCTGTTTGCCAGTTCATTCATCCGTTCCAGCACTCTTCGCTTGCGATATAGCATCATACCTGCCTCGGCAATATCTTCAATCATCGATTTATTAATAAAGGCACCGAAAATCATACCTGCTACAGGAATCATTTGAAAGAGCTTTTTCATACCGAAGTTATCGCGGTACGTAAAGAAGACTTCCTGCCAGCCCTGTAACTGGGACACCATATTTTCTGCAGCGTTCGGCTTTTCATAATGTTGTGCCAGTTCATTTAATATCGCTTTTTTGCCGACAACATCAGAAGAAGCAAACTGCAGACATTTTACGATGAATATACGCTCGGCTTTTTCATTTGGATCATAGCCATGGATCATTGCGATTTCCTGCAATGTTTTTAGCGCAATTCCTAGAATGACAGGGATATCGAGTGCCAATGTAAAAACACCGCCAAAGCCGGTAGATGCCCCTTGTACGGTTGCAACCTTTGCACGGTTTTTCTGTAATTTTTCACTCAGTTCCACCATATCTTCAATCGGCATTTGTCCAATATCCTCCAAGGTGGA
This sequence comes from Solibacillus sp. NPDC093137, assembly GCF_050280445.1. Taxonomy (NCBI): domain Bacteria; kingdom Bacillati; phylum Bacillota; class Bacilli; order Caryophanales; family Caryophanaceae; genus Solibacillus; species Solibacillus sp. NPDC093137. The sequence continues at coordinate 1,657,229 of NZ_JBNNVH010000001.1, read as the reverse complement.
AACCGAATGCAGCGTATGCTTTTGAATATGACGCATCATCGATTTTTCGCTTACTAAATATTTTCCGCCTGTTTGGACATAGCTTACCAATTCGTCGATCAAAACGGAAATTTTCTCTTGAATGAATTTCGGTGTTAATTTATCGAGTATTTTAAAAGGGATGCGGCCGATTTTTTCCCAAAACCATAAACCGCTTTGATCTTTTTCCCAAAGTTGGATTGTTAATAAATGATTTTCTAGCTGCTGTTGAGTTTCCATAAATCATCCTCCCAATGGACATGCTCCTTATTTTACGTTCCATAACGGAAAAGGTTTCAGCAAGTCACTCGAATTGTGTCAGTAATGGGATGATATCTTCTTTTAACCGTTCATAAAACTCTTCTTCAAGCTTTAAGTATTGATGATGATGCATGTGTTCAAAAAGAGTGAACATATTCTCTATTTTTTCTTTGGAAAAGCGGAAGTGATGATTAAAATGGCTACGTTTATTATCGTCGCTTAAATGCATATAGCCCCGGATAATTGTAAACAATTGATTGTATTTTTTATTTGCCAGCTCATAAGCTTCACGGCTTAAACGACCAAGTGCGTTGCTCGGATCGTCAAACTTTCTGTAAAATAACTGTGCTTCACGATAAGTTTCAAGTTTCATATTCGCCGTGTAGAGGATGTGGTGTTGTGCGCGGTGTTCCGGGCATTCAAATTGAAGTATAGCTTTTACAAGATGTGAAATTTTATCAAATGTGTCTAAAGGTGTGTCGGTTTTGTCCTTTACCTGAAAAAACATAAAATCCCCTCCATCTATTACTATCTTTGATTATAACTTATTTTAATTTAATTATTTGAATAATCTAAAAATTAAAGGGCTTTTTTTAATACAAGGTAATGTGAAAAAAGGTGCTTAAACTTTAGTGAATGAATCTTTGGATTATTCAATGCTTGAGAGAGGGGGCTAGCGGATAAATAACTGTAGATAAGATTTTATATTTCAATCCTGTAAAAAGAAAAAACACTTTCTGCTCAAATCGAACAGAAAGTGTCTTATAGATTTTAGAATTGTAAATGCTTCTCGATGTAAGCTTTTACTTCCGCGATTGGCATACGGATCTGTTCCATTGAATCACGGTGACGTACTGTTACTTGACCGTCTTCTTTTGAATCGAAATCGTACGTGATACAGAATGGAGTACCGATTTCGTCCTGGCGGCGGTAACGTTTACCGATAGATTGTGACTCATCGTAATCAACCGGGAATGCTTTACGTAAATCAGCCCATACGTCGCCAGCTTCTTCTGATAATTTTTTAGATAGTGGCAATACAGCTGCTTTGAATGGAGCTAGAGCAGGGTGGAAGCGTAATACTGTACGAGTATCGTCGCCTTCTAATTGCTCTTCTTCATAAGCATCGCATAAGAATGCCAATGTTACACGGTCTGCACCTAATGATGGCTCGATGCAGTATGGTACATAGCGCTCATTTGAGACAGGATCGATGTAAGTGAAATCTTCACCTGAATGTTCCATATGCTGCTTTAAGTCATAATCTGTACGGTCTGCGATACCCCATAGTTCGCCCCAGCCGAATGGGAAGCGGAATTCAATATCCGTTGTCGCATTTGAATAGTGTGAAAGCTCATCGTCTTCATGGTCGCGTAAACGCATTGAATCTTCTTTCATACCTAATGCAAGAAGCCAGTTTTTGCAGAACTCTTTCCAATATGAGTGCCACTCAAGGTCTTCACCCGGTTTACAGAAGAATTCTAGTTCCATTTGTTCGAATTCACGTGTACGGAATGTAAAGTTACCAGGTGTGATTTCGTTACGGAAAGATTTACCGATTTGTGCGATACCGAATGGTGTCTTTTTACGCATTGAACGCTGAACATTTTTAAAGTTTACGAAAATACCTTGTGCAGTTTCTGGGCGCAGGTAAATTTCATTTGATGAAGATTCAGTTACACCTTGGTGCGTTTTGAACATTAAGTTGAACTGGCGGATATCTGTGAAATCGATTTTTCCGCAGTCTGGACAAGCTACTTCAAGCTCTTCCATTTTTTCTTTCATTTGATCGAAAGTCATACCGTCAACGATAATTTCTTTGCCTGTTTTTGTTAAAGAAGCATCTTCAATCAATTTATCTGCACGGTGACGCGCTTTACATGATTTACAGTCGATCATCGGGTCATTAAAGTTACCTACGTGACCAGATGCAACCCATGCTTTTGGATTCATTAAAATCGCAGCATCCAAACCTACGTTGTGTTCAGATTCCTGAACGAATTTCAGCCACCAAGCTTTTTTTACGTTGTTTTTAAGTTCTACACCAAGTGGACCGTAATCCCAAGTGTTTGCTAAACCACCGTAAATATCAGATCCGGGAAATACGAATCCGCGGTGTTTTGCTAATGATACAATTGTCTCCATTGATTTTTCTGCCATGAAAAAAACCTCCTGTTCGTTAATGAAAAAAATAAAAGCACCCGTCTCCGGGCACAAAAGCTCTGCCCGGGGACGAGTGCATCAAGACGATGTACCCGCGGTTCCACCCCGCTTGTTTTTAAATAAATAAAAACCTCTTTTATAAAAATAGCTCAGGGGCGCCGTTTCTCAATTCATTGTAGGCTTGCACTATCCCTACTCGCTTATGTTAGAATTGATACTTATTAATCCCTTCATCGCTTACATATTAATATTCAAAACAACAAGTGAGTTGTTCGCTAATATTGTAGCATGGGTTTGTTTTCTTCGCAATATAGAAGGGAATAGTATATAATAATTAAGGATAAAGTATAACATTATTTGAAGCGGGTGAGTCCAATCGAACTCAATAAACGTCAAGATGTAATCTTGCAAATTGTAAAAGAAAATGGCCCTATTACGGGCGAACATATCGCTGAGCGCCTTGGATTAACGCGCGCTACATTGAGACCTGATCTAGCTATACTAACGATGGCTGGATTTTTAGATGCGCGCCCACGTGTCGGCTACTTCTATGCAGGTAAAAAAACAACGGCTGCCTTTACGGAATCAATGCTGAATTTAAAAGTAAAGGATTTTCAGTCAATCCCGGTAGTTGTTCCGGATGATATGACAGTCTATGATGCGATTATCCATATGTTTTCCGAGGATGTCGGAACACTTTTCGTTATTGATAAAGATGAAATATTACAAGGTGTGCTGTCTCGAAAAGATTTACTGCGTTCGAGTATAGGAACACAGGATTTAAATAAAATGCCTGTGCATATAATTATGACGAGAATGCCGAATATTGCCTATTGTGTTAATTCGGATTCATTAATCGTGGCGGCCAAAAAGTTAATAGAACGAGAAATTGATTCCATGCCGGTAGTTGAAGAAACTGAGCGGGGATTGGTCATTACCGGACGGTTAACGAAGACGAATATTACACGTGCGTTTATTTCGTTAGCTGAAACGCATGATTTATAGGTGATCTTATGAAAAAATTGACTATATTTGTAGTATCAGATTCGGTCGGTGAAACTGGAGAAGCGGCTGTGAAAGCGGTAGTCAGCCAGTTTCGGCCAAATTTCGAAAAAGTAAGGATTCGAAAGTTTCCGCATATTGCCAATGTGGATGTGTTGGAGAAAATTGTCCAAATTGCTATCGCAAATGAGGCAACGATTGTCTTTACACTTGTTGAAAAGCAGATGAGACAAGCACTTCAAAAAATCGCAAGTGAATATAAGGTTCATGCAATCGACTTATTGGGATCGATGCTTGACTTGATCGAAACTTCATTTGATGAAATGCCGTTGCAAAAGCCGGGGCTTGTCCATCAATTGGATGATGATTATTTCAAAAAAATTGAAGCGATCGAATTTGCTGTTAAATATGATGACGGGCAGGATCCGCGCGGTATTTTGCTGGCGGACATTGTTTTAGTCGGTGTATCAAGAACATCTAAAACCCCATTATCGCAATATTTAGCTCATAAACGGTATAAAGTGGCGAATGTGCCGCTCGTTCCGGAAGTGGAACCCCCAGCGGAATTAATGCAAATCGATCCGAAAAAATGTTTTGGATTGGTCATTACACCGGAAAAGCTCAACAATATTCGAAAAGAGCGTTTAATAACATTGGGTTTAACGGAAAATGCATTTTATGCACAACATACTAGAATTGAGCAGGAAATTAGCTATTTTTATAGTATTGTTGATAAAATAGGTTGTCGAACGATAGATGTTACAAATCGTGCTGTCGAAGAAACAGCGCATAAAATTATTGATATGCTAGAGCTTGATTGTAGATAGCAACTATAGCCGCCTCTTCAAAAGGGAAGAGGAGGTTTTTTTGGTGGAATAATATTTAAGATTTTTAAGAAACTAAGTGAACAATACTTTTGTTACAGAATAAGCTTGCATATATCGCTGAATTTCGACATTTTTAGTTATATTCTGATTATTTTTTTGAAATTATATAGCAACAATAGTCTTTTTGTTTTATAATAATAAAATTGTGGTAAAAATAATTATTATAGGGTAATTACAAATTTGTATAAGAAATTTTGTCGTATTTTAGAGGATATTTGTAATTTATCTCGAATACTGTAGATGGTGATAATGTGGCTGGAAAAATACCCGAACATGTGATTGAACAAATTCGCTCGCAGTCCGATATAGTCGATGTCATTAGCGATTATATGCAGTTAACGAAAAGAGGGCGCAACTATTTTGGATTATGTCCATTTCATGGTGAGCAAACACCCTCTTTTTCCGTATCCAGCGATAAACAGATATTTCACTGTTTTGGCTGTGGGGCAGGAGGAAACGCCATTACCTTTGTAATGGATATGGAACATCTGTCGTTTCCGGATGCACTCATTAAACTAAGTCAACGTGCGGGAATCCCGCTTGAAATGGAATTGTCGACCGATCAATCGATGTCGAATTCACCCATTTCAAAAAAAGAGCAGCAAATGCGAGAGGCTCATACGTTTGCAGTGGAGTTTTATCATCATATTTTAATGAATACAGAAGATGGCGAACCTGCATTAAATTATTTGCTTGAAAGAGGATTTACACGTGAGCAAATCGAAACACATCAGATAGGATGGGCGTTACCGAATTGGGACACGCTATCAATCTTACTTGAGCGAAAAGGTTATGATCCTGAAGAAATGGCCGAAAGCGGTCTGATCATTCGTAAAGATAGTGACGACAGCTACTTTGACCGTTTCCGGGGACGTATTATGTTTCCGATCCGAGATGAAAATGGAAAAACAATTGCATTTTCAGGAAGGATTTTAAATTCCGATGGCGAAGATGCTAAGTACTTAAATAGTCCTGAAACGCCGATCTTCCATAAAAGTCAAGTACTTTATAATTTGGATAAGGCGCGGGCATCTATCCGTAAATCAAGACAAGTAATTTTAATGGAAGGCTTTATTGATGTTTTAGCAGCTAATCAAGCAGGTATATACAATGCTGTAGCAACGATGGGTACGTCTCTTACGCCCCAGCATATTACAAAGCTCAAACGCTTAGTTCAGCAAATTACGATTTGCTATGATGGTGATAATGCTGGATTTGAGGCTGCCAAGCGTGCTGCACAAATGCTTCATCAAGAACAGATTAAAGTTGAGGTCGCTGTTTTACCAGATAAACTTGATCCGGACGAATACATTCGTACACACGGACAAGAGGCATTTAAAAATCAAATAATAGAAAAGCCGCACGCTTATATTGCATTTATGATGATGCATGCGAAACGCGGCAAAAATTTTCAATTTGAAAATGACACACTTCAATACATTCAAGAAGTTCTGGAAACATTAAAAAATAATACTTCTCCAACTGAACGTGATTTATACATTCGTCAATTGGCAAATGAAACAAATATTTCCCAAGAGGCGATCAGTACCCAATTAAGAAAAATGGTCGCAGATAATGTAAAAGAGCAGAAACGCGATCAGAAAATGGTGGAAGAACCAACACCTCTACTCCAAAGGGAGCGGAAAAAAGATGCAACAGACCGTGCGGAAAGTATACTTTTAGCCCATATGTTGCATGATGTAAATATTGTGAATAAAGTTCTCAGAGAGGGAAATAACGAACCTTTCATTCATGAGGAATATTTATCCGTATTTGTTCGTTTAATTGGTTTTTATGAAGAATATGAAATGGCTGATTTCCATCGATTCGTCGAAGTGTTGGATGATCATGATTTAAGAAAAATTGTGATGGATGCTGCGTTACTTGAACGTGACCCTGATAATGGTGAAGCGGAAATAATAGATTGTTTAAAGCAAATCGAAAAACGCCGATTAGAACTAAAGATTGAACAATTAAAGCACGATCAAAAAGAAGCAGAAAAAATGCATGAGCATAGACGAGCACTTGAGATTGCCCAACAAATAATTAACTTAAATAGAAAGATAAAAATGGGCGTTTAACGCGATTTGTTTTTAGAAGGAGGAAGGTTTATGGCGGACAAGTCAAAACATTCAAAAGATACGGTAGTAAACGGGGTTTCATTAGAGCAGGTAAAAAAGCAACTTTTAGCTAAAGCAAAACAGGTTGGCGAAATGTCAATGAAGGAAATCTCTGAAACATTAGCATTTTTTGAACTGGAGAATGAAGAGATTTTCAACTTTGCCGATGAAATCGAAAAAAATGATGTAACAGTTGAAGGAAAAGAAGAATTTGAAGAAGAAGCATTATCTAAGCAAGAATCAAGCGAAGAAGCTTTCGACTTAAATGATTTAAGTGTTCCTCCTGGCGTTAAAATTAATGACCCGGTACGTATGTATTTAAAAGAAATCGGACGCGTGGATTTACTTTCTGCAGACCAGGAAATCCGTTTAGCGGAACGTATCGAACAAGGTGACGAAGAAGCACGTAAACGTCTGGCCGAAGCTAACTTACGTCTTGTAGTTTCGATTGCAAAACGCTATGTAGGCCGTGGAATGCTGTTCCTGGATCTTATTCAGGAAGGAAACATGGGTCTGATCAAAGCGGTTGAAAAATTCGACCACCGTAAAGGGTTCAAGTTCTCGACTTATGCAACTTGGTGGATTCGTCAAGCAATTACACGTGCGATTGCCGACCAGGCACGTACTATCCGTATTCCGGTACACATGGTTGAAACAATCAACAAATTAATTCGAGTGCAACGTCAGCTTCTTCAGGATTTAGGTCGTGAACCTTCTCCGGAGGAAATTGGGGAGGAAATGGATTTAACACCTGAAAAAGTTCGTGAAATTCTAAAAATTGCCCAAGAGCCTGTATCATTGGAAACACCAATTGGGGAAGAAGATGATTCGCATTTAGGTGATTTCATTGAAGACTCGGAAGCACAATCTCCTTCTGATCACGCAGCATATGAGTTATTGAAGGAGCAGTTGGAAGACGTGCTGGATACATTAACAGACCGTGAAGAAAACGTATTGCGTTTACGTTTCGGTTTAGATGATGGCCGTACGCGCACTTTGGAAGAAGTAGGTAAAGTGTTTGGCGTTACACGTGAACGTATTCGTCAAATCGAGGCGAAAGCATTACGTAAACTGCGTCATCCATCTCGCTCAAAACGCTTAAAAGATTTCTTAGAATAAGCTAAACAGGGAAAAGATGAAGGAGTATATTACTCTTCATCTTTTTTTGTGTAACTATAGCAGGTAATTACTATTTTCCGAGAATAATGGTATTGCTTTTTACCGATGTTGTTCATGCAAGAATTATTTACAATATGATAGAGCATATAAATCCAGATTTGGAGCGAAATGATGTCAAATCCTAAAAAACAAATAATTATGAATGAAATTACGTTCTGGAAACAAAATAAAATGTTACCAGAACATTATTGCGACTTTTTGATGACCCTTTATTCGGAAGGAAACCATCAAGAAGAGATTGCAGGGAAATCCAAAAATGCCGTCATAAATGTCGAAAAACGCAGAAACCGCAATGTATCGATGTTTTTCCCGATCATTGCAATGGTTATTTTATTGCTGCTGTTTACCATGCAGTTCGAATGGGTTGTCATTGCAGTTGCCGCGGTATTTGCAGCAGGCTCTCTGATCGGGGCTATCTATTTTGCAAAAAGAAATCATCTAATGGCAGTGATGTTGCAGCTGGCGACCGCTTTATCCATTTTAGGTGTGACATTGAAAGTGAGTACAACGTATTTCGCCGGCAACAATGAAATGCTTTATATCATCCTTATTGTAAACTGTGTCTTTTGGCTGTTAAGCGGCATCATGCTGAAGATTATTTATTTTACGATTTCAGGCATTCTTGGTTTGATTGCCATCATTAGTGCATGGATTTATTTTCTATAGGAAGTTCAAATCATACATATACCTAATACTATTCTTTGAAGCTATGCGGAAGTTTTGGAACTTCTATGCATAGCTTTTTTGTGTCTTTTTTACAAAATACTCTGCAAAATACATATATTTTCTGTAAAAATACATATTTTTAGATTACAATAGAGTTGAAGTGAAATAGGCTGAGAGGATGAATGGTATGCATTTTGATTTAACAACAGAGCAAGCGATGTTACAAAAGATGATACGTGAGTTTTCGGATGAAGTAGTGGCACCAGGAGCGGTCGAGCGTGATAAAACGAAAGCCTTCCCAGTAGAAATTTTTAAAGAACTTTCCAATATGGGGATTATGGGTCTGCCGTTTCCTGAACAATATGGCGGGGCGGGTGCAGATACAATCAGCTTTGCAATTGTTACAGAAGAGTTGAGCCGTACATGTGCTTCGACAGGAATTACATATTCGGCTCATATTTCATTAGGCGGTGCGCCATTGCATTTATTCGGTACGGAGGCGCAGAAGGAAAAATACTTAACGCCGATCTGTACGGGTGAATCATTCGGTGCATTCGGTTTAACAGAGCCTAATGCCGGTTCTGATGCAGGCGGTACAGAAACGACCGCTGTGTTGGATAATGGAGAATTTGTCATTAACGGGTCGAAAGTTTTTATTACAAATGCAAGTTATGCCAAACATTTAGCGTTAACAGCAATCACAAATCGGGATGGAAACAAAAAAGAAATTAGCGCCATTATTGTCCCAACTGATGCAAAAGGATTTACGATCAAGTCGGAATACGAAAAGATGGGCTTAAATGCTTCGAATACAACAGAATTGATTTTAGAAAATGTACAGGTGCCGGAAGAAAACTTGCTTGGGGTCCGGGGAAATGGCTTTAAACAGTTTTTAACGACGCTGGATGGCGGCCGGATCGGTATTGCGGCAATGGCTGTCGGAATCGCACAGGGCGCATTAAATAAAGCGGTTCAATATGCAAAAGAACGCAAGCAATTCGGAAAGGCACTGGCGGAGTTTCAGGCAACACAGTTTAAATTGGCTGATATGGAGGTAAAAATACAATTAGCGCGGACATTTGTATATAAAGCGGCATGGCTGAAAGATCAGGGGCGTCCATTCGGAAAAGAAGCTGCTATCGCAAAATACTATGCTTCCGAGATGGCAATGGAAGTTTGCGATGAAGCAATTCAAATTCATGGCGGCTACGGTTATATGAAAGAATATGAAGTAGAGCGCTTTTTACGTGATGCGAAATTGTTGGAAATCGGTGAAGGAACGTCTGAAGTACAGAAAATGGTAATTGCAAGACATATATTATGATAGAAATTGTAAATTGGTAAAATTGTTACAAAGCTAGTAAAACTTGTTCATTAAGTCTTTCAGTTTTCTATAGAATCAAGTACAATTAATATTGTTTACTAGGCAAAAGTCTAGCATGAAATAGAATATTTAATGAGGGAGGGGAACGCAATGAGAAACAATCCACTTATTCCTTACGTACTTATCATGGCATTCGGTATCGGACTAATTTTCTTCATGTCATTTGAGGGTGCAGCTGATAAAAACAGTGCGGACGGCGAACATTCAGGGGAAACTGCTGAATTAAATGGTGAAGATATTGCTCAAAAGAACTGTATTTCGTGCCACGGTGGTGATTTAACTGGTGGTGGAGGTCCTTCAATCGTTGGATTAGATGCTGAGCATATTAAAGATTACGCATTAAATGGTTCGGAAAACGGCATGATGCCACCAATTCTTAAAAATGAAGCGGAAGCAGATGCAGTAGCTGAATATATTTCAGGTTTATAATGAATAGCCAAGTGCAGAAATGGAGTGATCCTGTTCTGCACTTTTTTGTATTCTGGAAAGAGACGTTTATGTAAAAGTTCTATATAATAGGGGTAGTTTGTGATATAGAAAAGAGGATATATAAATATGAACGCACAAAAACTTTCAAAACGACTTGAAACGGTCGCTTCATTTGTTCCGACAGGAGCCATTGTAGCGGATATCGGAAGTGACCATGCCTATTTACCATGTTATTTAGTGCATAAAGGAATTGCTGCGCGTGCAGTAGCAGGAGAGGTTGTAAAAGGACCTTATGAATCAGCCGTAAAACAAGTTCGCACTGAAGGCTTAACAGATAAAATTACAGTACGCATGGCAGATGGGCTGGCTGCTGTTGAAGAAGCGGATGAAATTACAGCTGTTACAATTGCAGGGATGGGCGGACCACTAATTGTGTCCATATTAGAAAAACATCCACAAGCTTTAAAAACGGTAACACGTTTAATTTTACAGCCGAATATTCATGCAAAAGCGATCCGTGAATGGGCAATGGCAAATGGCTGGGCAATCCAGGATGAGGTCATTTTAGAAGAGGACGGAAAAATTTACGAAGTCCTTGTATTACAGCGCGGGGAAATGAAATTAAACGAAGCGCAAACATTGCTTGGGCCAAAGCTGATGGAAACGAAAGTACCTGTTTTCATTGAAAAATGGTCACGTGAAATCGCAAATTGGCAACGTGTTCAACAAGCGATTTCAGAAGCGGAAAAAACACCTGAAAATCAGGAAAAGTATGAACAACTTACACATTACATTAAAATGGTACAGGAGGCGATTGCGTGAAATCCGTAAATGGCAACGAGATTATCCAACTATTTGAATCATGGTCACCTAAAAAATATGCATGCATGCCGAATGACCCGATCGGATTGGCCATTGGTACATTAAATAAACCGATTTCAAAAGTGCTTGTAACACTGGACGTGACAAATGAAGTCGTTGATGAGGCGATCGACAACGGCTGTGAGCTTATTATTGCACATCATCCGCCTATTTTCATGAAGCTCTCGAACTTACGTACAGATAATCCGAAAGGGGCACTGTATGAAAAGTGCCTGAAAAATGATATTGCAGTCTATGCAGCGCATACGAATCTTGACGTAGCACCGGGCGGAGTCAATGATTTACTGGCAGATGCACTAAAACTGGAAGATCGTAAAATTCTGGAGGTTACCTTCGAAGAAAAAATGATGAAGCTAGCCGTATTCGTTCCTGTCGATGATGCAGATGCTTTGCGTGATGTACTGGCTAAAGCCGGAGCGGGTCGTTTAGGCCACTATGAGGCGTGCAGCTATACATTGCAAGGTAAAGGCCGTTTCCGTGCTACAGAAGGAGCAGACCCGGCTGTAGGGGAAATCGGTGAGCTTCACATCGAGGAAGAGGAAAAGGTGGAAGTCGTGTTCCCGAGATCGATGAAAAATAAAATATTAAAAGCTATGCTAAACAACCACCCGTACGAAGAGCCTGCATATGATCTGTTTACGATGGATGTTGACACGAATGAACAAGGACTTGGCCGAATCGGTAAGTTAAAACAACCGATGACATTACGGGAATTTGCTGAATTTGTGAAAGTGCAGCTGGACGTGCCTTGTCTGCGCGCAGTTGGACCTTTGGATCGTATTGTCCAGAAGGTTGCAGTTGTCGGAGGAGACGGCAATAAATATATTCGCACTGCAAAATATGCAGGGGCGGATGTATTTGTAACAGGAGATATCGGCTTCCATATGGCACAGGATGCAGAAGTGGATGGCTTAAGCATTATTGATCCGGGCCATCATGTTGAAAAGGTCATGATTAAAGGAGTTACAGAAAAAATGACTTCTTTATGTGCGGATCAAAAATTACTTGTTGAATTTATACAGTCAAAAATCAATACAGAACCATTCCAGTTTATTTAATATGAACAACAAAAAGCCCATTTTTCTCGAGTGAGAGAAAAATGGGCTTTTACTTAAGAGTTTTCGTCTTATTATTGAAATTTCTAGTTACGTACAGGAATTGCCTTTGCAGCCATTTCCTCGTCAAAGTCATTTTCCGATTTTGCCACTACGACACATGCTACACCATTACCAATAATGTTTGTTACTGCACGAGCTTCAGACATGAAACGGTCAACGCCGATTAATAATGCAATTCCTTCAAGTGGTACCATCGGGAATGCAGCCAATGTTGCAGCTAATGTAATGAATCCCGAACCCGTTACACCGGCAGCCCCTTTTGAAGTAATCATTAATACCCCAAGAAGTGTGATAATTTCTAACCAAGATAAATCAACACCATATGCTTGTGCGATGAATAATGCTGCCATCGATAAGTAAATAGATGTTCCGTCCAAGTTAAAGGAATACCCGGTAGGTACTACTAAACCTACTACTTGCTTCCCGCAACCGTAGTTTTCTAACTTTCGCATCATAGCCGGTAAAGCCGATTCAGAAGAAGATGTACCGATTACGATAAAAATTTCTTCTTTAATATAGGCAATGAAGCGGAAAATGTTGAAGTTAAAGTATTTCGCAATTAAGCCAAGCACGACTACAACAAACAGGAACATAGTAATATATACTGCGGCCATTAAAAGACCAAGGGATTTTAAAGAACCTAAACCGAAATTACCAATTGTGTAAGCCATTGCACCGAACGCACCGATAGGAGAGAATTTCATTACAATCCCAACGATTTTGAAGAAAATTTCAGAAACTTGTTCAAAAAATGTTATTACAGGACGTGTTTTTTCGCCTAAAGATGCTGCAGCTATACCGAATAGTACAGCAGCAAATAAAGTTGGAAGTAAAGCTCCTTCAGCTAATGCACCGACAAAGTTTTCAGGAATAATTTCGTAAATGAACCCGCTTAATCCAGCTTCACTATTTTCTTCAGCAGCAGTTGTATATTTCGAAATATCCGTTTCTCCCGCTTTAGATGTATCGATTCCAGCACCTGCATTTATGACAACAGCTACCATAATACCAATTGCAAGAGCGATTGTTGATACAATTTCGAAGTAAAGTAATGCTTTACCACCGATTTTACCAACCTTTTTCATATCACCCATGCCACCAATACCAATAACAACCGTTAAGAAGATAATTGGAGCGATTAACATTTTAATTAATTTAATAAATAAGTCAGCTAAAATTTTAAGGCTTGCGCCGAATTCTGGCCAAAATGCACCGACGATAACGCCAAGAATGATGGCGATAATTACTTGGACTGTTAGATTCTTTAGTAATTTCAATTTCGCTTCCCCCTCTGATTTATCTATGATAACGTTTACATTTGCAATAATAACGTAGGATTATTCGGAATATTTATTTTGTTGATAAAAAACATATCGTTCATTTTGGTCAATTTTTACTGCAATGATCTGAAATATTGATATAGCAAGGGTTTGCTTTGTTATAATACTGTTATAAGACTTGAAGTTTTTGTACTATAACAAAAAGAAAAACTACTTATTTTCATAAGTAGTCGAATATTGTTTATTTTGTTCAATTGTTTATATCCTGAATTTCTTCACGAAGCTGTGTCAGGAAATCTTTATTACTTATTTTTTCATAGGAGCTATAAATAGGCTGTAATGCTTCCATCCATTGTTTACGTTGCTGTTCTGAAATAGTATAAAACTGAATATTCTCGTCTGCTTTTAGCTGCTGGTAGTTTTCTGCATTTAATGCGACTGCCTGATCATGTTGCCAGCGCTGCATTTCGTCAAGTGAATCTTGAATTATTTTTTGCTGGTCGTCAGTAAGCAATTTCCAAAAATCGGCGTTCATCATTACACTGTAAGCAAGTATGCCGTGATTCGATAAGGTAATATTCGGTTGCATTGAATAATAGCCCTTTGAATATAAATTTGAAAGTGTATTTTCTTGGGCGATGATTTCGTTATTTTGAATCGCGATGTATAAATCATTGAAAGTTTTTAAAATCGGCTCTGCTTTTAATAACAAAAACTGTTCTTTTAATATATCACTTGGCATTATACGGATTTTGAGATCTTTAAACTGGTCAACCTCTAGGAGTGGTGTTGAATTGGAAGCCATCTGTTTAAAGCCGTTATGCCAGAATGTTAAACCATGTACATTAATGCTCTCTAGATCTTGCAGTAAGGATTCACTAAGTTCGCCGTGCAGTATCTCATATACTTGTTCGTCGTTTTCAAAAATAAACGGCAGGTCAAGAACTTGCCAAGAAGGGAGTGCTTCTGTCATTTTCGAAATGGAAGGTGCAATCATTTGAATATCACCTTTTTTAAGTGCTGCTAATTCGTTCTCATCATTGTACAAAATACCATTTGGATAAATTTGCACTTGTATTTTGCCGTTTGATTTCTCTTTTACAACTTCTGCAAACTTATTAACCGCAAGCCCTTTTGGTGTATTTTCAGCTACAACGTGACTAAAGTTAATTACAATTTGGTCATTAAGCCCAACTTGCTCATCGTCGTAAGGTAAATCGTTTGAATTCCACACGTCGAAACGGTAGGAGATCGTAACGATTAACAATAAAGCTGCAACGATAGCGGTTATGATATAAAGGCGCAATAGGATTCCCTCATTTACATTGAAATTTTTTGAATGTTGTAGAAAATCTCCACATACTTCGAAGTTTGTTATATTATATAGCAAAAAAGGAGGCACAAAATGAAAATGAAACAATTATCAATGAACGGAAAAATTGTGCTGCTTACCTTTTTCATTATTGCATTCTCCTTTTTCGTAGCAGGAATATTATTGTTAAGCAATCTAACACGGGAACATGAAGAAACGGTAGGTAGCCGTGCTATGCTGATTGCCCGGACCATTTCCGATTTACCGGAAATTCAAAAGCAGCTTGAAGAGCAGGATTTACAATTGGCACAAACGTTGATTACCCAAATTGTTCACGATATCAAAATTATTAATAAAGCGGAATATATTGTTGTCATGAATATGGATCGTATTAAATTATCGCATCCATCTCCGAACCAACTAGGTAAAAAAAGTAACTCATCGGATATGCATGCTGCATTTAATGAAAATTATTATATTTCAAAAGCAATTGGAGAACAAGGCAAGACAATTCGGGCATTTGTACCAATTTTAAATGAGCAAAAAAAACAGGTAGGGGTTGTCGTCGTAGGATTTGCATTGCCAACATTTTGGAATATTCTTGCTGAAAATACAAATGAAATTATTTTGGCAGTTCTATTGTCTTTCCTTTTTAGTATTTGGGGTGCACATTTATTAGGGCGGCATATAAAACGTCAAATGTTCGGTCTGGAACCAATTGAAATTGCAAAAGTGTATGTCGAGCGGACTGAAACGTTTAATGCAATGCATGAAGGAATTATTGCAGTAGATAACAATATGGTGATTACGATTTTCAATCAAAAGGCAGGCCGTATTTTAGGTGTGGGTGGTAATCCTGAAAAATATATTGGAAAAAATATTTTTGATGTACTGCCTGACACAAGGTTACCTGAAATTGTCGAGAGTGGGCTTGCTGTATATAACCAAGAAATTTACGTAAACAATCATAGTATTTTAAGTAATCGTATCCCGATTTTTGTAAAAGGTAAAACAGTCGGGGCGGTAGCAGTTTTTAAGGATTTAACGGAATTTAAACAACTTGCCGAAGAATTAACAGGCGTCAAAGCATTTGTACAAGCTTTACGTATTCAAACGCATGAGTATAAAAATAAGCTACATACAATCGCAGGACTTTTGCAGCTTGGTCATAATAAGCAGGCGCTTGATTACTTATCTCAAGTGAAAATGCAACATGATCAAGTGACGAAGTTTCTGAATGAGCGTATTTATAATGAAAATATTTCAGGTCTATTGCTTAGTAAAATAAGTCGAGGAAATGAACTCGGAATTGAAGTGACGATTGATGAGGAGAGCCAGCTGACAAGGTTTCCGGAATTATTGGACCATCATGATTTTGTATTGTTATTCGGTAATTTAATTGAGAATGCTTTTGATGCGCTTACGGTGGTAGAACGAAATCATAAAGAAGTAGTAATTTCCATTGATGATAACGATGGTAT
Source organism: Solibacillus sp. NPDC093137 (assembly GCF_050280445.1). NCBI lineage: Bacteria > Bacillati > Bacillota > Bacilli > Caryophanales > Caryophanaceae > Solibacillus > Solibacillus sp. NPDC093137. The sequence continues at coordinate 1,641,047 of NZ_JBNNVH010000001.1, read as the reverse complement.
ACTGGCAATTATGGTTACAGATAATGGTATCGGAATTTCAGAAGAAAATTTAGAACAGATTTTCGAAAGTGGATTTTCAACAAAGGATAATGAAAACAGGGGCATTGGTTTATATTTGGTTAATGAAATTGTGAAAAAAGGGAATGGCGCAATTGAAATATCGAGTGAAGTAAATAAAGGCACTACATTCATCCTGACATTCGAGTATTAAGAAAGGGGCTTACTAGTGAAGACCATTCAAGTATTATTAGTAGAAGATGATCCAATGGTGCGTGAAGTAAATCGGCAATTTATCGAACGGGTGGAAGGATTTAAAGTCATCGATATGGCATCAAACGGTATTAAAGGAATCGAAAAAATATTAGAGCTATTGCCGGATTTAGTTGTAATGGATATATTTATGCCGGAGCAAGATGGAATTGAAACATTGCGCCAAATTCGTCAGAAAAATATAAATGTGGATTGCATTTCGGTAACAGCGGCAAATGATGTTCAAACAATTCAGCAAATATTGCACTTAGGTGTTTTTGATTACATTATGAAGCCATTTACATTTGAAAGGATCGAGCAAACGTTAATTCATTATCGTCAATTTAAAGAGAAAATGCATGCAGCAGGCGATGTGACTCAAGCAGAGTTAGATGAAATAATCGGTCAAATGAAGGTCCAAAAGGAAGGGCAAAATCCACCCCACATGATAGCTCAAGAGCTTCCTAAAGGCTTTAACCGTGCCACAATGGATAAAGTATTGGTTTTTCTAAAACAGTCTTCAGGTGGTGCCTCAGCAGATGATGTTGCAACAGGCATCGGTGTAGCTCGTGTAACTGCGCGGCGCTATTTAGATTTTATGGAGAAAAATCATCTAATTCAGGTAGATATCCAATATGGCAGTGTTGGGAGACCGATCAATCAATATTTTATTAAGGAATAGGTAACCCCGGAATTTATTAAAAAATCATCATTCCCCTAGTGGAAATGATGATTTTTTTACGATTAGTAAGGCATAATTTTTTCAACAGGTTTTGGTGCTTTAATTTTCGGTAAAATTTTATCCAATGTTACGGAACGTACGATTTCATGTGTTGCTGGATCGTTTTTATCAAACTTCTCTAGGAATGCAATGACTTCCTTAACGATAGGTGTCGGTGTTGAAGCACCTGCAGTTACTGCTACAGTTTCAACGTTTTCAAGCCATTCAATTTGCAGCTCTGAAATATCCGAGATGCGGTAAGATGGTGTTCCGGCAATTTCTACCGATACTTGTGTTAAACGGTTCGAGTTGTTCGATTTTGGATCGCCAACAACGATTAATAAGTCGGAAGCACCGGCCTGTTCAGCAACTGCTTCTTGACGAACCTGTGTCGCAAGGCAAATTTCTTTATGCACTTCGACATGCGGGAATTTTTCTTTTAAACTATCCATCAGGAAGGCAACATCCCATTGGCTCATCGTCGTTTGGTTTGTTACGAGAATTTTTTCGTTTTCAAAAGACAGATTATCAATATCTTTCATCGATTGAACTAAGTGAACGTGATCTGGTGCAACACCGATAGCGCCTTCTGGTTCAGGATGTCCCTTTTTGCCGATATAAATAATATCGTAGCCTTCTGCTGTTTTTTCGCGGATTAAGTCATGTGTCACCGTAACGTCCGGGCATGTCGCGTCAATTGATACGAGTCCTTTACGTTTTGCGATTTCACGAATTTCAGGTGATACACCGTGTGCTGTGAAAATCACTGTGCCTTGCTCTACCTGTTCGATTATTTCTTTGCGGTTTTCGCCATCAAGCGTAATGATGCCATCTTGTTCAAAAGCATCTGTAACATGTTTATTGTGTACAATCATACCTAAAATGTAGATTGGTCTTGGTAATGTCGGATCAAGTGCGGCATTGCGTGCAATGACCATAGCGTCTACTACCCCATAGCAGTATCCACGCGGATTAATTTTTACAACTTTCATTTATACGTAACTCCTTTCAAAGCCCTGTAATTTCATTATATAGGACGTGTATGCTTTATTCAAAGTTCGCTTACTGAAATCTCTAGTAAATTCGACGGAAATGGCGCGATATATCGAAATGATAGCCCAAGTACAGAATTTTGCGAACGTTTGCTATAATAGCAGAAATAAATAAAACGTAAAGGGGGAAAATGGGATGGCGTTTTCTTTTTTTAAGAGGAATAAAACGGTAGCGTTAAAAAATCAGGTGGAGTTTTGCATGACAAATTTATCGCTCGGCTCAGCGGATGTATATGATGTGCTGTTAGAGCGCGAAGACATAGAAATAACGGAATCCGGCTGTACTTCAAACTGTGAAATTTGCGAATGTCATTTGTTTGCGATTGTAAATGGTGAACTTATTAAAGCGGAAAATACGGATAAGCTTTTACAATATGTTGAAAATGAGCTGGAAGAAAATTCAGTCTTGTTTTAAAAAGTCTTTCCGGGGAAAAACATTACATGTGTTGAAAAATAGTTTTACGTGAACGGGATAATTGAAAACTTTTCACTTAAACTTTATAACAAAATTTCAATAGAGGAGTGTTTTTTCCATGACAAACGTTGAAAATAAACAAGTTGGTGGTACACCCGCACAAACTCAGCCATCACAACCGGGAATCGAAAGTAAGATGAATCCATTACCAACACAGCCTTATGAATATACGGGAAGCGATAAGTTAAAAGGAAAAGTAGCAATTATTACAGGCGGTGATTCAGGAATTGGCCGAGCCGTTGCCATTGCCTACGCAAAAGAAGGGGCAAATCTTGTCATAAGCTATTTGGAAAAAGAGCAATCCGATGCAGAAGAAACGAAACAATTGGTTGAAAAAGAGGGCGTTCAGGCAGTTCTAGTTGAAGGAGATATCGGTGACTATGAAACAAGTAAAAAACTTGTAAAGACAGCACTTGACCATTTCCAGCAAATTAATATTGTCGTTAATAATGCTGCGGTACAATATCCTGTCGATTCATTTTTAGATATTACGGTCGAACAATGGGACAAAACATTCCGTACAAATATGGATGGTATTTTTTATTTATGTAAGGAAGCAGTTCCGCATTTGGGACAAGGAGATTCCATTATATGTACAACATCTGTCAATGCCTACCGCGGCCATTCGATTTTAATTGATTATACATCAACGAAAGGTGCGATTGTAGGCTTTGTCAGAAGTTTAGCGCAAAACATAGCCGATCAAGGGATTCGCGTAAATATGGTCGCACCAGGACCGATTTGGACACCGTTGATTCCTTCTACATTTGATGCAGAGCAAGTAGCAGAATTCGGTACAGAAACGCCATTAAAACGCCCAGGTCAGCCAAGTGAGCTTGCTGGGGCATATGTGCTGTTGGCATCCCAAGACGGAACATATATTACCGGCCAATGCATCCATGTGAATGGCGGTAGCATTATGTCTTCATAAAAGAGAGTTAAAGATTGGATTGATCGGTAAAGCATACATGGTCAACAAATAGAAAGCTACTCCATTATGCATAAGAGAGGACTCGTATTAGAAATGACGAATCTACACTCATTTGCTTGGGGTAGCTTTTTATGGTGTTATTCAAAAGGAGGCTGAAATATTTTTGGTAATGAAGGTTTTGTTGTAATTTTCTCCTGAACTGGCTCTTCTTCTCGACGATTGCCTCGCGGATTTCCTCTTTCTCTCATTTTATCTCTCTCTCTTGGTCGTTCCTGCGGCATTGAAACAGTAGAAGACTCCAGTGGGTCCGATGTATCCTTAAATCCTTTATATAAACGCCATAAAGCGGGCAGATTTTTAAACATTGGAGCTGCCTGCTGAATATAAGGTGTGAACTTTTGGGCATTATTAAATAAAGAGTTTGCTCCTGATAAAAATCCTTCGAGCTTCGGTACACCTGCTGCACCTTGCACGGGTGCTTGAGGCGGAATCGGCATTTGGTCCATAAACTGACCAGCTCCAGGAATAGAACCTATTCCGGGAATCGGACCTCCCCCTGGACTTGGGCCTCGCATCATGTATGGTGCATACATTGGAAAACGTGGTGCAACCGGCATTTGATTCATCATTCCTTGAGGTGGAAAGTAATAAGGTGGGCGCATATTAAACTCCTTTCTAAAAATCGACATGATATTTCAATTTTCTTTCATAAATTCGTCCCAACTGTTTGACGTTGAAACTATTTACCGTTATGATATGCAGATGGTCACTTAAATGTACGAATTATGGTACAATAGGAAAGATGTAAGGAGGTACGTGAATGTCAAAATATACTGATTATCAATTCAAGCCATTTTTGCAGGACGCCATTGCAAAGCTTGGATTTACAGAGCCGACACCCATTCAAAAAGAAATGATTCCACTCGTATTAAAAGGTAAGAGTGCAATCGGACAAGCTCATACAGGTACAGGAAAAACACATAGTTTTTTATTGCCAATCGTAGAGCGTATCGTAGAAGAAAAACAAGAAGTACAGGCGGTTATTACATCGCCGACACGTGAACTGGCACAACAAATTTTTGATGCGTTAAACCAGCTTGTTGAAGGAACGGAAATTTCAACAAAATTATTTATCGGTGGTACGGACAAACAACGTACAATTGACCGTTTAAAAACACAGCCGCAAATCGTTGTAGGTACACCTGGTCGTATTAAAGATTTGGTTAAAGAAAATGCATTGCTCGTTCACACTGCGCCGATTTTAGTTGTCGATGAAGCAGATCTGGCATTTGACATGGGCTTCATTGAGGATATTGACGGCTTTGCGTCGCATATGCCTGAAAAGCTTGAAATGTTCGTTTTCTCAGCGACAATTCCGGAAAAATTAAAACCATTCTTAAAGAAATACATGGATTCACCAGTCCATATTCATATGAATGACAAACGCCCGGTAGCGGAAGGTATTGATTTTGTATTAGTACCTGTTCGTTCGAAAGCACGCAATACGCGTTTACTTGAAGTGATTAAGGGAATCAATCCATTCCTTGCTGTTATTTTCTGTAACACACGTAAAAATGCAGAAGCTGTAGCAGGATTTTTAGCAGAACAAGGTATCCGTGCAGGACAAATCCACGGTGATTTAAGTCCTCGTGACCGTAAAAAAATGATGAAGCAAGTACGTGATCTTGAGTTCCAATATATCGTAGCAACAGATTTAGCTGCGCGTGGTATTGATATTCAAGGAATTTCGCATGTCATCAACTACGAAATCCCGGAAGATCTTGAGTTCTTCATTCACCGTGTTGGACGTACAGCACGTGCCGGCTCAAAAGGAACAGCGATTACGTTATACCAGCCGGAAGATGAGGATGCAGTTGTACGCATCGAAAAAATGGGAATCCCATTTGTACAAAAAGATATTAAAAATGGCGAATGGTCTGAGTTAAAAGACCGTCACCAACGTGCAAACCGTAAAGGTGAGCGTAAAGAAGATGAGATTGATGCTAAAGCCAAAGCCCTAGTACGTAAGCCGAAGAAAGTTAAACCAGGCTATAAACGTAATATGAAGTGGGAAATGGAAAAAGTGAAAAAACGCGAACGCCGTATTAAAGCGCGCCGCAACAATAGATAATTTTGCAAGGGGCTGCTTAGAAAGATATTTCTACGCAGCCTGTTTGTTTGTTAAATGGAGGAAAGTAGAATGTTATTAGGTTCACATGTTTCAATGAGCGGAAAAAAAATGCTGCTAGGTGCCAGTGAAGAAGCTTTAAGCTATGGTGCCAATACTTTTATGATCTATACAGGCGCACCTCAAAATACGCACAGAAAGCCGATTGAAGAGCTGAATATTATGAAGGGCCTGCTCCATATGAAAGAAAACGGCCTATCGAACATTGTTGTTCATGCACCTTATATTATTAATTTAGGGAATACGACAAAGCCGGAAACCTTTGAGCTTGGCGTAAACTTTTTGCAGGAAGAAATTAAACGTACCGCTGCATTGGAAGCAACTCAAATCGTGCTGCATCCGGGTGCCCATGTCGGTGCAGGCGTTGATGCGGGTATTGAGCGTATTGTAGAAGGTTTAAATGAAGTGCTGACACAGGACTACCCTGTACAGATTGCACTCGAAACAATGGCAGGCAAAGGCACTGAAATCGGTCGTACATTTGAAGAGTTGGCACGCATTATCGATGGTGTAACAAACAATGAGCGCCTGTCGATTTGTATGGACACTTGTCATATCCATGATGCCGGCTACGATATTGTCAATGACTTTGACGGTGTGTTAAATGATTTCGACAAAATTATCGGGTTGGATCGTTTAAAAGTACTGCATGTCAATGATTCGAAAAATGTGTGCGGCGCTGCGAAAGACCGTCATGAAAATATCGGTTTTGGTGAAATCGGTTTTGATGCGATGCACTATATTGTCCATCATCCACAGTTAATGCATTTACCGAAAATATTGGAAACACCATTTGTCGGTCCGGATGCTAAAAACAAAAAAGCGCCATATTTACACGAAATTGCGATGCTTCGTAATAGTGAATTCCAACCAGCATTAATTGATGCAATGCGCGAATAATAAGAATAAGAAAAACATACTTGGCACAAATTTGATGCAAAGTATGTTTTTTTGCGTTTTTTATGACTTAATTTGTTATAATGAGTTAACTGTAAATTAGCAATGTTCAAAAGGAGGAACCAGTTAATGAAAAAAATATTTCAGCTCGTCATTTTATTAGCATTATTCTTTTCATTGCCTATCCAAAGTTTCGCATCGGTCAATGGTGCGGTTACAACGCATTTAGGGAAAAGTAATGCAGCGGTGACGATACGTGACGCGGAGAGCGGGAAAATCGTTTACTCGCAAAACGGGGACAAGCTGATGCGACCAGCTTCGAATATGAAGTTAGTGTCAGGTGCTGCCGCATTGTCGATTTTAGGAGAGGACTATCGTTTTAAAACGAATTTTTATATCGACGGCATTATTGTCAACGATACGTTAAATGGAAATGTATACATAAAGGGCAGTGGCGATCCGACATTGAAAAAAGATGATTTTTTGGAGTTTGCCAAAGTATTGAAGCGCAATGGTATACGTACAATCAATGGTCACTTAATCGGTGATGATACCGCATTTTCGGGAAGTACATTACCACCGGGTGTTCTAAAGTCGGATGAGACGTATTACTTCGGTGCACGTACTTCTGCAATCACAATGTCACAAAACAATGACTTTGATGCGAGTACAGTTATCATTACTGCAAATCCTGGTAAAGTTGGGGCTAAACCGAGCTATTCGATTGAACCGAATTTAAGCGGTATGGTCATTTCCAATCAAGCAAAAACAGTAAGTAAAGGAAATCGCAATACGATATCAATCAAACGTGCCTACAACACGAACCGCATTATTATTTCCGGAAACCTTCCACAAGGGAGCAGCAAAAAGGAATGGGTAACATTGCAGGACCCGTCGAAAAATACAATGCAGGCAATTAAACAGACGCTGCAAGGAACAGGTTTAAAGTTTGTGAAGAGTTCGAAAGTAGAATTAGGGAAAGTTCCCCAAAAGGCAACATTGCTCCATACAAATGAATCACGTACGTTAGCAGCCATTTTCCCGGCATTTATGAAGCTGAGCAATAACAGTATTGCCGATATTCTTGTAAAAGCAATGGGCAAGCAGCAACTAGGGGAAGGCAGTACAAATAAAGGTGTCACTTTACTGAAGAAATACAGTGCATCAATGAATATTCCTGTGAATAACTGGCGTTTTGCAGATGGCTCGGGACTATCCAATTCAAACCGTGTAACATCAAACGGTCTTTCACAGCTTCTTTACAAAGTTCAAAAAGAACCGTATTTCGGTACATTTTTTGATTCGTTGCCAGTCGCCGGCAATAAAGATCGCATGATTGGCGGAACACTAAAAAGCCGTTTAACAAGCAGTGCGTTGCAAAATAAAATTTATGCAAAAACGGGCTATATCCCGAATGTATATACTTTATCAGGGTATATGAAAGGCCAAAGCGGAAAACAATATATTTTCTCGATTTTACTGGAAAACAAATCGAATGGCACAGTATATATTGACCGTACTATGGCAGCGCTTGTAAAGAACTTATAGAGGGGCAAAACAGATGGAGAAATTACTATTAACAGGATTTGAACCGTTTTTATCAAATCCGATAAACCCTACAATGGAAGTCGTGCAGGCACTGAACGGAAAATCTATCGGTCAGTTTGAAATTGTTGGCCGTGTATTATCTGTGGACTTTGCAAAAGCACCGGAACAGTTTATGGCACTGGTCGAAGAAGTAAAACCGACGATAATCGTTTCATTAGGATTAGCTGCAGGTATTTCGAAAATTTCTCCGGAACGGGTTGCATTGAATGTAAAAGACGGGGAAAAGGACAATGCGGGAAATGCATTTGAAGATGCACTGATTAAAGAAGATGGGGACGTTGCGTATTTGTCGACATTGCCGATTCGCAAAATTGTCAACCGCTTAAATTCTGCAGGTTATCCGACAGCCATATCGAATTCAGCCGGAACATATTTATGCAATAATATTATGTATGAAGGCTTGTACTATGCTGCTAAGAATGAAGCGATACGAGCAACAGGATTTATCCACATCCCTGCATCGTTTGAGCTGGCGATTGAGCATGGCCGAATTCCAGGCTGGTCAATGCGTGATTTGACGGCTGCCATTGAACTGGCACTCGAAGTATGTGTTGAAAACGTGGAGCTGGCAGATAAAGTGCTTTAGTTAAATTCATTATCAAATAGTAAGAAAAGCAACAGTACAACTGTTGCTTTTCTTTTTCATATTACGTAAATTTTTACAATCCGACTAGCTTCATCAATTTTTTATAGCGTTTATCCCCAAGCAGCTTATGAATTTTTTGTAAAACCTCTTTTGGAACGCCGGTAAGAGCCCAGCTTATATTGGCATGCTTCAAAATTTTTTGCAGCTTCTGAACTTCTTCAATGCTCAATTCAAGCCCCTGTTGTTTTGCAAAATCCTGCAGCTGGCTGTCATTCATTCCTTTTAAGTTATCAAACCATTGTAGCATTTGAATTGTCTTCATCCTTTCAAGTTTATTCCCTTTACATGAACAAAAATCTGCATTATACTAACATGATGTAAATCGTAATGATTTTGAATTAGAAAGAAGCGAACGAAATGAAAAAACCATTGATTGAATTGAAGGATGTTTCCTTTCAATATGAATACACACAAGCATTGAAAAATATTTCGCTACGTGTCAATGAAGGCGACTTTTTGGCGTTAATCGGTCAAAACGGTTCCGGAAAATCGACACTTTTGAAATTAATTTTAGGACTGTTAAAGCCCATGTCAGGGGAAATTAAATTATTTGGCGAACAAGCAAACCATTTTAAACACCGCGAATGGATTGGCTATGTTTCGCAGAAATCCAATGCCTTTAACTCGGGGTTCCCTGCAACGGTCGAAGAAGTCGTGAAAAGCGGTTTATCGCAAAAGGTCGGGCTCTTTAAACGCTATCCAAAAGATGCGGACTTTCTAGTGAAAGGTGCTCTAAAAGATGTCGGCATGGAGAAATTTCTAAAACGGAATATTGGTCAGCTTTCCGGAGGGCAGCAGCAGCGTGTTTTCATCGCACGTGCATTAGTGTCCGATCCGAAGCTCCTTATTTTGGATGAACCGACAGTCGGAATTGACCGCGAAAATGTGCAGGCATTCTATGATATGCTCGCACATTTAAATAAGCATCACAATATGACAATGATTTTAGTTACACACGATGTGGACACGGTTTCGGATCGTGTCAGTCATGTCGCATGCTTAAATCAGTCGATCCATTTTCACGGATACAAAAATGATTTTGATACGATTTCGGAAGAACAGATTGCTAGCTGGAACGGCCACTCTGTTCGAAAGATTCATTAAGAGGAGCAGGCCGTTATGATTGAAGCTATATTAAACTATGAATTTTTACAAAACGCCTTTTTCTCAGGGCTTGTTATTGGAGTAATCGCACCACTATTAGGTGTATTTATCGTAGTAAGACGTTTATCTCTTATTGCAGATGCACTGTCGCATGTCACTTTGGCGGGGATTGCAGGGAGCCTGTATTTGAGCCAATCGTTTGCAGCACTGGCATTGCTGAACCCGATTTATCTAGGGATTGTCGCATCTGTAAGTGGTTCGATTTTAATTGAACGATTACGTAGACTATATAAACATTATGAAGAACTTGCGATTCCGATTATTATGTCGGGTGGAATCGGTGTGAGTGCCATTTTTATTTCACTTGCAAGCGGATTTAATGCAGATTTAATGAGTTATTTATTCGGCTCTGTATCTGCTGTATCACGCCAGGATTTATATGTTGTACTGGCAATTGCAGTCATAGTTGTATTATTTTTAATACTATTTTTTAAAGAACTTTTCGTATTGTCGTTCGATGAAGAATATGCGAAAGCGAGCGGTTTACCCGCGAAATGGATTCATCTAATCTTTATGGTTGTTGTCGCACTCGTAATCGCAGCAAGTATGCGTATTGTCGGAATTTTGCTTGTTTCAAGCTTAATGACATTACCGGTAGCAGCAGCGATGCGATTAGCTCGCGGCTTTAAAGAAGCAATCATTTTAGCGATTGTATTTGGAGAGCTGGCCGTAGTGATTGGACTCGTTTCTGCCTTTTACTTAAACTTGGCACCAGGTGGAACAATTGTTGTCACATCCATTTTAATCTTGCTGTCAGTAATTTTAATTAAGAAGATTGTGTTGAAATTAACTATTAAATCGGAAGGGGAAAAAGTACTGTGAATGCAGCGCGCGCGTGGGAAATATTAAAGGAAAATGGCTATAAAAAGACGGATAAACGAGAGTTGATTTTGGGTATGTTTGCAGCTACAGAAAAATATTTGACTGCCCGTGATTTGTTATCGGTATTGAAAAAAGATTTCCCTGGAATGAGTTTCGATACAATTTACCGTAACTTGGCTACTTTTGTGGAGCTTGATATTTTAGAAGAAACAGAATTAAACGGTGAGCGTAATTTCCGTATGCATTGTGAGTCGGATCACCATCACCACCATTTTATTTGCCGTGATTGCGGGAAAGTAAAAGAACTGTCTGTTTGCCCGATGGAAATGCTTGGTGAAAAACTGCCGGGTTATGCTGTGGAGGCCCATAAATTTGAGATTTACGGGAAATGTCCGGAATGTTTGTAGGTAGCTGTAGTAAATATTTATTTGCATAATTTTTTTTATATGCTAAAGTGATTAAGACAAATTGAATAAATTTGCAGGAAAAAGATGCATTATGCATAAATGGGAATTCGGTGCAAATCCGAAGCTATATCCGTAACTGTAAGCGTTGATGAAAATAAGTGTGAGACCACTGCTAATATAGCGGGAAGGTACTTATGAGTAAAGTGAAACGCAGAGCCAGGAGACCAATCTTTTTCTTATCGTAACATCCCTCTTCGGAATTAAAGAGAATGTACGGCAGTCACTGATTGAATAAGCAACATTTTGCATTCTTGTTTGATTTTTGAAGCCATCCATTTTCTCATGGGTGGCTTTTTTTTCGTACACTCAATATTTTCGGTGAGGCATTACATGAAGTGAGGAGAATTTTTATGAAAAAGGATATCCGTTTTTCCTGCTATCCGTTTATGCGGGAAAAGCAAAGCTGTGTCGATTATGAAATCCGCACTGATTCTTTAACAACACGAATCGGTACCGTTTTTCCGACATTAGTCGATGATGCATCCGGTCAAGTCGTCTTGGAGGATTTGAGGAGGATTCAACCATTAGCCTATCATGCAAATGGTTCGGTCCGCGGCAAATTGGCCATTACATCTGAGGATTTGCAATGGCTAAGCGACCGCTACGATTTTTATGTAGGTGAAGTTGGAGAAGCGATTCAGCAGTTTGTACTGCCACAAGGAATCGAAAGTGCAGCGAGACTGCACATTTGCCGCAGCGAGGCGAAAAAGTCTTACAGGGCATTACATAAAGTGAGCGAAGAAAGAGAAGTGGATGAAATTCTGTTTGATTTTCTAGGGCTGCTTGCCAATGTATTTTTTGTCATGGCGGTCTATATGAATCAGCAACATCAACAAGAGGAAATTCCATTTATCTCAAAATCCTATCCATCGAAAAAGAAAAAAGGAGTTACAACAAATGAAATTTAATAACAAATGGGTCGTTGCTTTAGCAGCAACATTATTACTGGCAGCATGTGGATCAGATGAGGAAAAAACAGGTGGCAAAGCAGAAAAAGAAGAGCAGGCTGAATCGAAAAATAATGGTGTACCCTACACGGTTATAGATGACCGTGGTGTTGAAGTGACATTCGATGAAGTACCGGAAACAATTATTTCTCTGCAACCAAGCAATACAGAGATTTTGTTTGAGCTGGGTGTCGGAGAACAAATTATCGGCGCAACAGAATATGATACATATCCGGAAGCAGCACAAAAAATTGAACGAGTGTCGACTTCTACAGTTATCAATGCAGAGCGAATTCTGGAATTAGATCCGGATGTAGTTGTAGCGTATACAATCGGGGAGGAAGCACAAATTACCCAATTGGAGGATGCAGGTCTTAAAGTGTTTGTAATTGCTTCTGCGGAGACATTTGATGATGTGTATTCGGATATTATCCAGCTGTCGGAAGTAATGGGTGTCGAACATAAAGGGGAAGAAGTTGTAGCCGACATTAGGGAACAAATTGATACAGTACAGGAAAAAACAGCGACACTTGATACGAAGAAAAAAGCATATTATGAAGTGTCACCAGCTCCGGCTCTTTGGACTACCGGCAGCAGCACGTTCCAGCAGGAAATAATGAACTATGCGAATGTTGAAAATATTTTTGCTGATCAGTCGAGTTGGATTAGTGTAACGGAAGAAGATGTCATCACTCGTAATCCAGAAATTATTATTACGCCAGCAACATATATGGAAAATGCAATTGATGAGATTCTAGGACGGACAGGCTGGGATAAAATACAGGCAGTCACAGAACAGGCAGTTTATTTAGTCGATGGAGATATTATGTCCCGTCCTGGACCGCGTATTGGTGAAGCAGTTGAAATTATGGCACAATCAGTATATCCGGAACTGTTTAAATAAGTATAGAATAGAAGGGCATGCCTTAGTTTAGGCATGTTCTTTTTACAATGTTTAAGGAGGGATACCATTGATTTTTATAACCGGTGGTGTACGCAGCGGTAAAAGTGCTTTTGCAGAGAAATACGCAAGGCAATTAGGTGAGAAAAAGACGCTCTACTATGTCGCGACAGGCGTATCCTTTGATGATGAAATGAAAAAACGGATAATCCGCCATCAGCAGGACCGTGAAACTCAGAACATCAACTGGAACACAGTGGAAATGCAAGTCAAAGTTCCGTTAGCGATTGGGCAGCTTTCCAACGAGGCAGTTGTGCTTTTTGAATGTGTGACAACATGGCTTTCGAATGTAATGTATACATATGAACAAAAAAATGAAAATAGCGAATATATCGATAATTGTATCGAATCGCTGCAAAAGCAATTGCTAACTTGGCGGAAGCAAGGTGCTACAATAATAGTTGTATCAAATGAAGTGCTGGATGAATTGCCTTCACAATATGATGAGGTAAATTTATATCGTAAATTGTTGGGTGAGCTACATCAATGGATTGTCCAAAATAGTGATGAAGCATATGAAGTACAATTTCAGCTTGTACAGCGTTGGAAGTAAGGAGGAAACAAGTTGAAAAATAGTTGGAGCGGTTTTTTATTAGCGTGGCAGTTTTTTTCGGCAGTGCCGATTAAGAAACAGCTGGATATGAATTCGAAATCTGTTACATGGATGTATGGATTTTTGCCGATTGTCGGATTGCTGATTGGAGCCATAATTAGTAGTGGTGTATTGATACTATCTCGCTATAGTGAAATTTCGGAGCTGCTGTTGGCGATTTTGATTGTTATCGGGTTGATCGTCCTGACCGGGGGGCTGCATTTAGACGGGTGGATTGATATGAGCGATGCGTTCTTTTCCTACGGAGAAAAAGAGAAACGGCTGGAAATATTAGATGATCCACGTACAGGCGCTTTTGGGGTTATTAGTGTTTTTTGCTTACTCGTATTAAAAATCGGCGTTATTTACGAAATGCTGTTGCATGGTCAATTGGCGATTGTGCCGTTTTTAATCTTCATTCCCTTTATAGCAAGAATGGGGATGCTGCTATATTTTGTAACGATGCAGCCGGCAAAGGAAAAGGGACTCGCTGCTTATTTTAAAGGAATCGTCATTCAAAATAAGCTTGCTGTTTTAATCGGCGTTCAAAGTATCCTGGCATTTGTGTGCTGGTTATACATTGGAGTTTTCAGCTTGTTTATTTTAGTGGTCGTGATGCTGTTCGCCGTATTTATTTACCGGATTTGGTCAAAGAAACATTTTGGCGGTGTAACAGGTGATTTACTCGGTGCACTCGGTGAAGGGTTGGAGGTTATACTATGGCTAACAATATTACTGTGCATTTAATCAGGCACGAAAAAACGAAAGCAAATACAGAACGGAAATATATTGGCTGGACAGATGAACCGATACTGAAAAAAGTGGAAGCCGAGATCGATCTACAGCCTGGTATTGTTTATGGGAGCGATTTACGGAGATGCCGTGAAACTTCACAATGTTATTTTCCGAATGCTGAATTTATCGCATCTAGATATTTGCGTGAGCTGCATTTTGGGGACTTTGAAATGTGTACATATGAACTATTACAGCATAATGAAACATACCGGGCTTGGATTGATGATCCGCTTGAAAACCCGATACCGAACGGAGAAACATTTTTCCAATTCAAGCAGCGAGTATTGGATGGCTTTCATAAGATTGTAAATGAAAAGAAGGAATATACGTTCATCGTACACGGAGGAGTAATTCGATTATTACTTGCCATATACGGAATGAAGGAACAAACTTTTCAGCAAACAGTGGCCAATCATCGTACGATTTATACACTTGGCTGGGATTCGGTAGATGAACTCATAGGAGGTGCGAGATGTACGTTATACTCGGAGGCGCACATAACGGTAAACGAAAATATGCAGAAAAATTGATTGAACAGTTACCTGCAAAAGAACTGATTGTTTGTGAAGGCCACTTGGCAAAACTTGAAAATATAAATGAAAACGAGCGCTACATAATAAGTAATTTTGAACAAATGATTTTACCACTTCTTCATGAACCGGAAGAAAAGGCTGCCCAGCAAATTTTCGAACAGATTATACAAATTGCAGAGCGGGCAGAACTGTTTTGTATTTGTACAGATACGAGCCGCGGCGTTGTACCGCTTGAAAAAGACACACGGCAATTAAGAGATACATGCGGCCGGCTTTATCAGAAGCTTTGTAATGAAGCACATACAGTTGTTCGTGTATGGTACGGCATACCACAAATTTTAAAAGGAGATTCTCATGGACAAAACTAAATTACGTTTAATTATTTTAACAGCATTGATTGCGGCAATTTGTGTGATTGGGAGTTTTATTAAAGTGCCGGTAGGGATAGTCGGAACAGCTGCACTCGATTCTGCCCCGGCTCTTATAAGCGCAATCTTTCTACCGCCAGTTTTTGCCGGCGCGGCAGGAGCACTCGGACATATCGCGACAGGTCTCACATCCGGCTTTCCGCTAGGCGTTTTACACCTTTTAATTGCAGCGGAAATGTTTATTATCGTTGCGATTTTTGCGATTATGCATCAAAAAGGCCAACGTATTTTAAAATGGATCTTTGTAATAATCGCAAATGGGGTCATTGCACCAATTCCGTTTTATTTTATTATTTCTCCGGCATTTTACATCGGCTCGATTGCCTCATTAACAATTGCTACAGCTGTGAACTGTCTTATCGCGATACTTGTCATGCCTGTATTGAAAACGGTGGTGCAGCGGGTAGGGGTTAATGTATGAGAAATGCGATTGAAGTTAACGGGTTAGTCGTATCGATTGATAATTCGGGTTGTATCGGCACAAAAGAGCACGATATTGTACATGTCCCAAATGAAATTACCGCTTATTTTACCGCTCGTACGGCTATTTTAGAGCAACTTTGCGCGGGTGCAATACCGGTACAGTTATTAATGGCCAATTTTTCAGGCGATGATGTCTGGACAGAATATGAGCAAGGTTTTAAAAAGGCATTTTCCGAAATGGGGCTGGAGATGCCTTCTTTAATGGGCTCGAGTGAAACGAATTTTCAGTCGCTTCAGTCAGCTGTCTCACTCACGATGCTTGGGAAAAAGCAATTCGCACGAAATACGAATCATTGCGAGTTCTATGTTGTCGGCGAACCGCTTGTCGGAAATGATGTGATAGAAAATCCCCACAAAATAGCCCAGTTAGATGAGTTATATGAAGGACTGGTCAACGGTATGATTCAAGCAATATGGCCAACAGGTTCTAAAGGAATTGGGGCAGAAATAATACGTTTTGCCGGAGAAAATTTTACAGCTCATGTCGATTTAACCAGCTCTGCAGGTCCATCATGTGCGGTGTTAGTTGCTGTGAAAAAAGAGCATGAAGAAATGTTCAAAACTAACATGACAGCACCTGTTAGTAAACTTGTAAAAGCTAAAGAATGATTGTAAGAAATTTGCTCGAAAACTAATGGAACTGCTAGAAAAAAAATTTTTTGACGGAAATTAAAAAATACTAAATTTTCTAAAAATAACGTGGTATGATAGAGTGTATCAACTTAAATTTTTAAGGAGCCTGAAATTATGACAACATACCAAATTACAACTGAGTTATCAACAAATAGAAAACAAAAAACACCTGCAGAACAGCTTGGTTTTGGTAAGATTTTTACTGACCATATGTTTGTTATGGATTATGAAGATGGAAAAGGATGGCATAATGCGACAATTACACCATATGCTCCGATTACATTAAGTCCTGCTGCGATGGTATTCCATTATGGACAAGCGGTATTTGAAGGTTTGAAAGCATATATGACAGAAGATGGTGAAGTCCAGTTATTCCGCCCGGACCGTAACTTCCAACGATTAAATTCTTCCAATGCACGCCTTTGCATTCCTCCGATTGACGAGGATTTTGCATTAGAAGCATTAAAAGAATTACTTCGTGTAGATCGCGAATGGGTTCCGACATCTCCAGGTACATCTCTTTATATTCGACCATTTATTATTGCGACAGAAAGCTATTTAGGAGTAAATCCTGCGAAAAGCTATAAATTTATGATTATTATGTCACCGGTTGGGTCTTATTATAAAGAAGGCATTAACCCGGTTAAAATATTAGTAGAACAGCAATACGTACGTGCCGTAGTTGGCGGTACGGGTGAAGCGAAAACAGCCGGCAACTATGCGTCGAGCTTAAAAGGTTCAGAAATTGCTGCACAACAAGGCTATTCTCAAACATTATGGCTGGACGGTAAGGAAAATAAATACGTAGAAGAAGTCGGCAGTATGAACATCTTCTTTAAAATTTCAGGAAAAGTTATTACACCTGCATTAAACGGCAGTATTCTACCAGGGATTACTCGCGATTCGATGATTGAAGTTTTAAAATCAAAAAATATTCCGATTGAAGAGCGTGCAATTGCCTTTGAAGAGGTTGTAGAAGCGGCTAAAAACGGCACATTGGAAGAGGCATTCGGTACAGGAACAGCAGCTGTAATTTCGCCGGTAGGGGAGCTGAAATGGCTGGATGAAATCATTTCTGTCAACAACGGCCAAATCGGTGAAGTAACGCAAATGCTTTACGATACATTAACAGGCATCCAATACGGTAAAGTTACAGATACATTTGGCTGGACGGTTAAAATTTAATAAAAAGAAAATACAGCATTTTCCGTTTTGGAAGAATGCTGTATTTTTTATTGAACTAATTATTTTTCAAGGATTTCTTCAACGCGTGAAAAGTCTTCGCGAGGAATTATTGCCGATTTTTCAAATGCATTTTTTCCGACATATGTTTCAATTAGTTCTTTAACATCAATACCGGAAGAGGCTTTTAATGTTTCCTGTAAGCCGGCCATTAAATCAGTCGCATAACCCGTCACTTTACCAGCACCGCCGTTTGCACCGCCACCTGTATCAACAACTGTAATCTTATCGATATTTGAAAGCGGGCTAGCAACTTGTTTTGCGTATTCCGGTAACATTTTAACAATCATATCAAGGACAGCCGCCTGACCGTATTGTTCAAACGCTTCTGCAATTTTCTCTTTTGCTTCTGCTTCCGCAAGACCGCGTAGACGGATAATCTCAGCCTCAGCTGTACCTTGTGCACGCTCTGCATCTGCTTTCGCCAGACCATCTAAACGAATGCGTTCTGCTTCAGCTTGAGCCTGTGCTTCAATACGGTATTTCTCCGCATCTGCCTGCGCAAGCTCTTTACGTTTTTGTGCTTCTGCGTTTTGTTCAATTGCATAACGATCCGCATCTGCTTTTTTCTTTACTTCTGAATCATATTGCTTTTCACGACGCAGAATTTCTTTTTCTTCTAATTCGATTTGCTTTTGACGTTCAATAATTCGTACTTGCATTTCCTGTTCTGTTACTTCCTGTTTAGCACGTGCAGATTCCAATTCGTACGCCTGGTCGGCACGGGCTTTTGCGATATCCTGCTCACGGCGGTATTCAGCCACTTTTAACTGATTATTTTTCTCCGCTTCCGCAATTTCAGTAGCACGCTCTAATTCAGCCTGTTGCGCTTCCTGAGCTGCCTGAGCACGTTTAATACGTGTTTCTTTGTCTGCTTCAGCAGTTGCGATATCGGCATCACGTTTCACTTGAGCGATTCGAGGCTTACCTAGAGAATCCAAATAGCCGTTTTTATCACGAACATCTTTAATTGTAAATGATACAATGATCAATCCCATTTTCGCTAAATCCTGAGATGCGACACGTTGTACTTCCTGCGAGAACTTATCACGGTTTTTATAAATTTCTTCAACTGTCATCGATCCTAAAATCGAACGTAAGTGACCTTCCAGTACTTCGCGAGCTTCACTTTCGCGTTCCTGTTTATCTTTTCCTAAGAATTGCTCGGCAGCAGTTGCGATTTCTGAAATTGAACCACCGATTTTGATGATTGCTGTTCCATCAGCCATAACAGGAACACCTTGCTCAGTATAGACTTCCGGAGTTGTTACTTCCAGTTTGCTTGAAAGTAGACTAAGTGGTTTCGCCTGCTGGAAAACCGGCAATACAAATGTACCACCACCGCGAATAATTTTAATGCGGTTTCCTGAATCATCGGTATGTACATTTTTACTTCCTAAATAACTACCTGTTACGATTAATGCTTCATCCGGACCGGCTGTACGATATTTCATAATATAGACGGCTATAAGAGCGACAATTAGAAATACAACTACCCCGACTGCTATTAAAATACCTGATATACCTGCCAAACTTGACATAAAAATTCCTCCCTGTTTCTAAAATTGAAGTTCTTCTTTCTCATAAATCGCGACCATTGCTGTACCATCACGCATCTCAATAATTAAAACTTGCGTGTCGTATGGAATCTCCACTTGATGAAAACTTGCTGCACGCTTTGATATAATGCCGTTTGCCGTTTCAATCACCATCTCCCCAAAGCCTTCAAGAGGAACAGGTACAATCACTTTTCCGACCTGACCTTCTAGCGATTCTTCTGTATAGGCAAGGGATACTTCCGCAGAACGTAAAGGAACGAGTAGGAAAAAATAAAGAAGTGCTGTCAATAAACTCGCAATTATAAGAGCGATGATGAATGTGATGAAACTTGTAAAGCCGGTAAACTGTTCCAGCAAATAGCCCGCAGCCGAAGTAAACGTAATAAACGAAAGGATTACAGCTGGGTCAAAAAATGGTGATCCATCGATGGAGACATCCGCAACATCTGCAAAAAATAAGTAAAGAACAGTGCAACACCCAATAACGATTAAGATGATTAAATAAATGGTTTCAATGGAATAACCAAACAAGTTGCCACCTCCTTAATGCTATTTAATAAATTTACGGATGAAATGGAAAAAAGTTTCATAAAAATTTAATATTTTCCGAAAAATAAAATGTATGCCAATTCAAGTGGTTGACATACATCCTGCTAGAGACTATTTCATTTGAAAATCATTTTTGACCTGGACGGTAAGAGGCCTGTTTTGTTCTATGTATTCCATCATTAAATCGGGGATGAATTTAGCTGCTTCACGAACAGGCGGTTTTTTAAACATCTGCATTTGGTGCGCACCTGTTGCACGGTAACTATTGACGGCAACTTCAAAGATCTCATTATCCTGAATGGGTTTACCTTCAAACGTTAGCTTCGTGACACGTTGACCTGTTTGTTGACGCAAATCAATTACGTAATCAATGCCACCCCACAAATCATAAATATACGGCTGCGGCTCCGGATAGTGCACGGTCATACTAAAATCGATTTCCCCTTTATCATTCAGCGCAAAGACAGCTGCACTTTGTTCAATCGCCCGGCGGATTTCAGCTCCGTTCATTTTGATGACGAGCAGCCGGTTCGATCGGGGAAGATTATGTAAAACATGTTCACGGGTTACTTTTTCAGGAAAGCCACCTTGTGTATGGTAGGGCAGTTCGATAACCGAAATTTGGGCACCCGTGTAATGGAGCTGCATATCATGAAGCAATTGTGTATATGCGGTCATTTTTGTACGGGGCGTAAAAAAGTCCTCATAAGTCAACGCTTGATTTGCTGTTCCGATTTGTTGTTTTTTCCACGCATCAAATTCGGAAAAAGACTGCATTTTTGATGTGGGGTCCACGTGGATGATAGACGGTTCAAAAGAAAATGTACCGTGTTCTACAGTGACATCAATTTGCGCAAAGCAATGTGCATTTGCCCCTGGTTGCACGACAGCGACACCGTTGTGCACTGTGGCAATTTCCAAATGCTGATGCCCGGTAATGAAGAGATCAATGCCTCCTATTTCATGAAGCATGCGATAGCCTTCATTTTCACCTTGTTCCTGATCTATTAGGTGACCGCTATGAAGATCCCGTTCAAACCCGCCGTGATAGCTTAAAATGACAAGCTGTACCTGTTCCACATCGCGAACATATTTTACAGTGTTTTTCGCACTTTCAAA
Organism: Solibacillus sp. NPDC093137; assembly: GCF_050280445.1. NCBI lineage: Bacteria > Bacillati > Bacillota > Bacilli > Caryophanales > Caryophanaceae > Solibacillus > Solibacillus sp. NPDC093137. Next base: position 1,619,986 of record NZ_JBNNVH010000001.1, on the reverse strand, counting down.
TGCGTTTTCGAAATCCAGATACTTTGTTGATCCACATTCATCCCAGTTTTTTGTGAAATGTGTCACAACTCCTATGACAGCAATGCGCAACCCGTTTATTTCTTTAATGAAATACGGTTCGGCAAACCCTGGAATATTGGCGGCAATCCATGGGAAATTCGAGGCGTTGCGGATCGCTTGGATTTTTTCGGGAGAATAGTTGAATTCATGATTGCCGAAAACTGCAACATCATAGCCGAGTGTGTTTGCAAGTTCGATTTGCGGGTGCTGTTTTTGGACAATATAATCGTAATAATAGCTTAAATGACTCCCGTGCAAAAAATCCCCGTTATCGATTAACAGTGCGGGCTGCCTTGCGGAAACCATTTGCGCAAGCTGTGAAAAGCGTTCGGTATGTCCATGGATATCGCTTGTCGCAATAATAGTAAATTTCATTGAGAAAACTTCCTTTAATATTTCATTTTCCTTATTATAGCGTGAATTATTGCGCAACAGTTCTGAAAGTGATTAAATAAATATATAGGCAGTTTATGCTAAATTATAGGAGTTGGTAATTATGATAACAGTAACAAACCGTATCAAAGTAAAAAAAGGTTTTGCCGAAAAAATGGCCCCACAATTTGTACAACCAGGACCATTACAAGAATTCGAAGGTTTCCAAAAAGTGGAAGTACTAGTTTCTACACAATTTGAGGAATATGACGAAATGAGCGTTGTGATGTACTGGGATTCAAAAGAAAGCTTTGCAGTATGGCGTGAAAGTGATGCATTCAAACAATCACACAAACGTCCATCTCAAGGTGAAGGCGGAGGCCACCAAGGCGAATCTCCAATGCTAGGTTCAGAAATCGTAATCGCCGAAGTAGCAGGCACAATCTCAAAATAGTGTTAAGGGGTGTCCTAATGTATTCGTTAGGGCACCTTTATGCTATACATACTATTGGTTGAAATACATATAGGTTATGCTTTAATAAATTGTGAATGAAAAACAGAAAGGTGTTTTTAATGTCGAACATGGTGCAGTATTTTTATGATGGACAGTTTTTAAAATGCTATGAAGAAGCGAAACGCCAATTACAGGGCGGAGAAAATGAAGAACAGGCAACGCAATTCCTAAAGATCTTTGAAAAATACGAGTATGAAAAATTCCCGAAGCCGACAGAACAAATTTCGCAGAGTGTCGAACGTGCTAATGAAAGCTATCCGGAAAATGATGAAGTTGAACAACTACGGGCGATCAAAGATGAACAACAGTTTTCGGAAAAAGTGAAACAGCTTGAACATGATGCACGGACAGCGGATGCTGAACGGAAAGCACAGTCGTTTTATGTACAGGGACACCTTTTTTTAATGTCGCATCATTATGATGAAAGTGTGCACTGCTTTATGGAAGCGGTGAAGCATCATCCAAATAAGGCATTGTATTACGGGATTGCAGGGCAGACGATGAACCGCTTTAACTGGTCTCCGTTTGATGTGATGGTCTATATTGAGCGGGCGATCGACATGGATTCGGATAACTCAAGATGGTACTGGAATAAGGCGCTCGTTTTAACACAGTTGTACAAAGATTTAAATGCCGAGCCGTTTTTGGAAAATGCTTTAATTGCAATTGAGAAAGCAATCGAGACGAGCCGCGAAGATCAAGTATCACTGCGTTCAGGCATCGATTCAACATTGGAAAATTTGAAAGAATATCTTTTCAATTAATGAAGCACCGTTAAATGGAGGAAAAAGCATGAAGTTTTTATCTTGGAAAGGTATTTCGATATACTTAACGATTATTCTATTTTTACTCATTTTTATTCAGATTCTGGACTGGAATAAAGGGAATGACAAAGAGGGTCAATATGCGGTAGAGCTGGAAAAAGCGTATACGGATTTAGTTGAGTTCCAAACATATATTTTGAACGATGAAGTGCAGATCGATGACAATAAGCATGTGCTGACGATGTACGATAAAAACTTTCAATATCAGCTAAGCATGTTCATTGATATTTTCGGCAATAAAAAAGTGGATGATGCGAACCTATTTGATTCTTATAAACAAATTGAAGAAGCATTGGCAGCTTTTTATGAAGCGGAAAGCGCGGAACAGCAAGGGCAGGCACATGAGCAGTTACTCGACGCGAAAAAATCGCTGTTTACGATATTGAATGACCTGAAATAATATGGGCTCACGAACGCTTTGAGGGAAGCCGGACGTGGGCTTTTTTTGTGGGAGGGAGTGGGCTGCAGGGCGGAAAAGTTCTAATATTCTTGCCGGAAGTTCTAATAAACCGGAAAAACTTCTAATAATTCAAAGCCGGACACACTCCATAACAACCCCAACCCCAAAAAAAGCCATCCCAAAGTTATCTACCAACTTTCAGGACAGCCTCAGCTATTCACATTCCTTACTTTTTCTTCTTTTTCTCCTTCACAAACGCAAACACGATTAACGCAACCCAAATCATAACGATCGCTATAAAAATGTAAAAGTTTTTCGAGGAGCTGGATAAATTCAATTCATCTGCCAAAATTCCTGTAATCGACTGCAATTGTGCACTTAATAAAATAATCAGCGCGCCAATAAATAGCATGATTTTAGGATTGATCGCAAAGCGCAGCAGCACGATGATGAACAAAGCTGAGAAAATCAGCAATAGGGTGAACAGGGGATCCAGTAATGTAAGTGTCCCGTCGTTTGCAAAGTTTTCGTACGTAAATGTCATGAATAATTCTCCTTACTTTACTAAGCCATTTTGAAATGCATAGACGACAGCCTGTGTGCGGTCCTGCACTTCAAGTTTACTTAAAATGTTGCTGACATGGGTTTTCACTGTTTTTAATGCGATAAACAGCTCTTCCGCGATCTCCTGATTGGCAAGGCCGCGCGCCATACATAACAGTACTTCCATTTCCCGGTCTGTTAAATGGTTATGCAGGGCAGGGGCGGTACCGCGCATACGGGCCATTACCCGTGTCGTGGCTTCCGGCTCCAGAACGGTTTCCCCGGCCATCGTTTTCCGGATCGCGTCAGCAATTTGTTTGGCATTGCTCGTTTTCAGTATATAGCTGACAGCACCTGCTTCAAGTGCCGGGTATAATTTATCGTCATCGATAAAGCTCGTGACAATCATAACTTTTGCTTGCGGCCATTGTGCCAGAATTTCGGCAGTCGCTTCAGCACCCGTTTTTATCGGCATCACATTATCCATCAGCACAATATCCGGCTTTAGCGAAAGCACTGTTTCAATCGCTTCCTCGCCGTTTGTTGCTTCGCCGATGACTTCGATATCGGGTTGTGCCGATAAATAGGCTGCAACACCGATTCGAACCATTTCGTGATCATCTACTATGACAACTTTAATCATTCATTTGTTCCTCCTTTTTAAGCGGAACTTTCACTTCGACAATTGTTCCTTCATCCGGTACAGAGACAATCTTATACGTACAGCCAATTTCGACAGCGCGTTCGGCAATATTGCGCAGCCCGTACGATGTCGTTTTATCTCCCTCCAAATTAAAGCCAAGGCCATTATCCTGAATGCGCAAAATCGCAAGCTGATCACGTGCGATTAATAACAGCTCGACTTCTGTTGCTTTTGCATGCCGTAAAGTATTTGATAAAGCTTCTTGGGCAATACGGAATAAATGATCTTCCTCCGCTTTCGATAATCCGATTTCCTCGATCTGGTAATCAATATTGAAATACACTTTTTCCTGTAATTCTACAATTAGATCTTCTAAACCTTCTGCCAAGCTTTTATTATGCAAAGCAACAGGTCGTAAGTGAAGGAGAAGGGCGCGCATTTCGAGCTGTGCCTGCTGGACGATTTTCTCCACCTGCCCCAGCTGCTTTTGTGCAAGATCATCTTGACGCTGTTCTGTAAGCGCGGAGAGAAGCATGGATGCCGCAAACAGCTGCTGGGAAACAGAATCATGCAGTTCCCGTGCAAGACGCTGACGTTCTGCGAGAAGCCGCTCCTGGACGATGGCGTCATTTGTTTCCACCTTTTCATTGGAAAGTCGCTGTAAAGATGTCCGCTGTGTTTCAATTAATTCGTTCGTTTCGCGCAAGGCCTTTTTTAAGGAACCATTTGCTTTCTTGAATTTTTGTGCAAAATCTGGCTCTGCTACTTTTTTCACGATGCGGGTCATCTGATTTTCTTTTATTTTTAATGATATCGATATCCATAAAGAAATAAAGAAGCTGGTCGTTGTTGCGGTAATGGCGATAACAGCGACAATCGGTATTGAATACTCATCGCTTTCCCATAAAAAACGCCAAGTCTCTTCCTGGGGCTGACCGAGCAGGAAAACAAAAATATTCAGAGCAAATGTCGCAAAAACCATCATCAATATAAAAAATCGTATTATAAATGCAATCATCCGCGCTGCACCTCCACATCGCCAATCCAAGATGTCACATAAAGTACTAGGACACGTTTTGCATCCATTTCTCCATCCTCAAAATGGAGCTGTTCATTAATACACTGCTTTGGCGCATAGTGCAGGTATGCTGCTTCTCCGTATATAGTGGAGTAATGGAGCTGAATCGTCACTTCATAAGGTACAATAACCCGTACTTTACCTAAAGATTGATGGATAACAATAATCGATTTCCCGTTTGGTAAAATAGTTTCGGTCGTATCGATTGTAATATCGCCGATAAAGCGTTGAATATGAACATCTTTCCAATGATAGCTTTCTGTCGGAGCACTAGTTGTTCCGATCAACTGATTTTGATTTGATGTATTGGCAAAGTGGCTTTTGATTTCCATCACTTGCTCTTTTTTCGTTAAGTATTGGTATAAAAGAAAGACAAGAACACCAATGATTAATAGGCGCAGTGTCCAAATATTAATAATAGCAAAGAATAATAGAACGAGTCCCGTCCATAATAAGTAACGTTTCTTCTTTTTAAAGCTGAAAAAGAGAAACAGTGCACCTAAAATCAGTAAAAACACGGTGCCGTTATTGAAAAGTGTCAATTCGATCAATACGACAAGTGCCATACTAATCGTGATAATTGCAAGCTGATCAGATGTAATTTTCGGCATAGTGCCTCCCCCTATAACGTGCAAAATGGAGAAAGCACGATGCCTTCTCCTTTAAGCATTATATCATTATTTTGGTTGTTCTATGAGCTTTTGTTCTTTTTCAAGCTGTGCCAATCGAGCTTCAAAAGAGGTTACTTCATATTTACGCTCAATATTTTGAGATAATTCATCAATATAAGTTGATAGTTCATCGAAATTACCGGCATTGTCCGAAGTGAGAACTTTATCCATCTGGTGGTTGGCACGCACGACATTTTCTTTGCCCATCAGCTGTAGTTGGCGCACTTTCATGTCTTTGATTTTATGTTTCATCGTTTCGAATTTGCGTTCCAGTGCAAAATATTCTGTATTCGCAGCATCAATGCTTGAAAGAAGGGCATGCTTTCTGGCAGTGTAAGCCGTTACTTCTTCCTGTGCAAACGCAATCAGTTCAGACTCTTCAGTTGACTGAGCCAATAAAAGCTGTTTTTCACGCTTCTCAAGCATTTCGATTGTTTGTGAAAGCTGCAGTTCCAGCTCTTTTTTCAGCTGTGCCTGACGTGCAAGTAATTTTCCTGTTTCTTCCGTTTGTTTTTCTGCTTCACGAATATAGTGGTTCAGCATTTTAATCGGGTTTTTATCGACCTTTTTGTCAAACATATCATGTAAATCCGCCTGTATTGAATATTTAAATTTTGTCAATAAATTTCTCATTGTCCATCGCTCCTATTTGTTTAAATTTGCCCATTCACGTTCAAAGTTTGTAAATGGATCTTCTTCCTCTTTTTTGCCTGGTAAAAATTCAAGCTTTTCATTTTTACGTGCTTTGTATAGATAAAACAATCCACCGATTGCAGCTAAACCGATAAAGCCTGGGATGTTTGATAAGGCACTTACTAAACCGGCTAAAGCGACAACTAGGCTCATTACTTTTCCGAAAGTAGATTTACTTTCTGTGTAATAGTGAAGACCTGCTGCCAGAAGCGCTCCTGAGATTAATAAGCCGGCTACTGGTGCGAGCAGGCAAAGTGCGATGATCGCTGTGATAAAAGCCGCTGAATATAAGAAAAACTTTTTCATTATGTGTTCCTCCTTGTCGTTGATATGTTCATGTTACAGTGGATTTAAAAATCCGATAACGACCTGTTACTGTATTTTCATCTAGGTCTCGAGGCTGAGATGGACTCAGACAGCTATTTGTATGGCTTAACTTCTGTCAGGAGAAGTTAAAATATATAGAAACGTAATAACTTTTATTGTATAATGCTTGATGGAGAGTTTTTCTCGGTACATAAGTAGTGGAGGAGGTTGGACAAAATGGCTTTATGGTTAGGAATTACACTTATCGTCGTAGCTCTTATCGGGGGCGTGGCAATTGGGTTCTACGCAGCTCGTCAATATATGATGAAGTATTTAAAAGAAAACCCGCCAATTAATGAACAAATGATTCGCGTGATGATGGCACAAATGGGACGTAAACCGTCTGAAAAACAAGTGCGTCAAATGATGGCACAAATGAACAAATTCCAAGATAAATAATAAAAAGTTGGACTACCTTTTGCATTCTATTGAGTGAAGAAGGTAGTTTTTATTTTCTGTAAAAAAATTCAGAATATTTCGTTGAAAAGAACAATAATCTAGTCTATCCTTATATAGATTGTAAGTATTGGAGGGACGAAAAAATGGCAACAGAGAAAACGAATGTAGAGAGCTTTGATTTAGACCATACAATAGTGGTCGCACCGTATGTACGTTTAGCGGGTACAAAAGAAGGGGCGAAGGGCGATGTCGTGACGAAATACGATATCCGCTTTAAGCAGCCGAATAAAGAGCATATGGAAATGCCGGCACTTCATTCACTGGAACATTTAATGGCAGACCGTATTCGCAATCATAGTGACGCGGTTGTCGATATCTCGCCAATGGGCTGTCAAACAGGCTTTTATGTCTCCTTTATGAACTATGATGACTACGAAGGTGTGCTGGCGATTTTAGAAAAGACCGTTCAGGATGTGTTGGCGGCGACTTCTGTTCCTGCCTGCAATGAAGTTCAATGCGGTTGGGCGGCAAGTCATAGTTTAGAAGGCGCGCAACAGTTGGCAAAAGAATTCTTAGCCAAACGCGGTGAATGGCATATCGTTTTTAATGATTAATAAGAATGTGCAGTGCCCCCATTAAATTGGGGGCATTTTTATTCCCGACATCAAACCAAAAAGCACTTCCTGTTCAATGAAATGAACAGAAAGTGCGTATATCTTTTATATTAAAGAATCCGTTATATTGCGGTATGCCGGTACATAATCATGCAGGAACTTGGCTACCGTTTGCTCATAGTCACCCTGGTTATCGTTGAATGATTTCGCATGCTCTCCTTTTTCAAACAGTTTCAGCATTTTAGGTTCCGGTTTTTGTTCGTACAGTTCTTCGGTCATTGAGGAAGGAATGAAATCATCCGGTGTACTGTGAATAAAGAGGACGGGCTTTTGAATTTGTTTTACAGCATCAATCGGCATCACTTCTTTTACGGAATAGCCATCGCGGATTCGCATGAAAAAGTCGGCGAAAGGAAGTGTATATTTCGAATCAATCGGTACAACACTTTCAAAAATTTGTTTCAATAGCTCGGGGAAATTCGAGAAAGCACAGTCGGAAACATAGAAATCCGCATTATCTGCTAACGTTCCTGCATAGAGCAGTGTCGTTGCCGCGCCCATTGATTCCCCGTGAATACCGAGCAGGGCATCTTCCCCGGTCATATTTCGGATTGTCTCAACTACTGCCTGTAAATCGTATTTTTCATAATGGCCGTAGCTTGTTGTTTTCCCTTGGGATTCTCCGTGACGGCGGTGATCGTATACAAATGCATTAAAACCAAGCCGTTCAAACATTCGGGCATAGCGCATCGAGTTAATTTTATTTTCAGTGACACCATGACAGATGATGACTGTATTTTTCGTTTCCAAAGGTTTTAAATAGATGCCGCTTATTTTATAGCCATTTGGAGAATCGATCAATAAAATTTCTTTCGGACAGCCTTCATACCATGCTTCATCAAAGCGTTTTGCCGCAATTTCGCGCTCGCGGATGAAAGCATCGTCCTTTTTCTTTATATACATAATGTGATTTGTCATCACGACACCAGTGATCGTTGTAGCAGCTGCCAGCAGGGTTGTTACAATACTGCCAGATAAAAACAGGGTACGTTTTTTCATGAAAATCACTCCTTAATTAATTTAATATTCGATGAATTTTTGGGATAAATCAACTAATATGTATCTATTTATTATTGGAAACTTTTGTGTGAAAAATGCGAAATATTTGATAAAATCTTTGTAAGCAAGTAATTAATTTCAGCGGATGACAAAGATTCGGCAATGAGTTCTAAAAATGAAGTCAGCCAAATAACGTAGCATCGTGCGACAATGACTGACCCACATCGTGTGGACCTAAAGCCGAATCCTGACGCAATTACGCCAAGGCGTAATTGATTATATTTGCTCACAAAGGGACCATTCACAATAAAGGGGGATATATTCATGACAGAAGTTGTAATAGTAAGTGCAGTACGTACGCCAATTGGTGCTTTTCAGGGAGCATTAAAAGATATTTCGGCTCCGACTTTAGGGAGTATCGTAATAAAAGAAGCATTGAATCGTGTTCAATTAGATCCATCAACAGTTGATGAAGTTATTATGGGGAATGTTCTTGCAGCAGGTTTAGGTCAAAACCCGGCAAGACAGGCAAGTATACAAGCTGGTTTACCATACACAGTTCCAGCGATGACAATTAATAAAGTATGTGGTTCAGGCTTAAAGACCGTTCATTTAGCAGCACAGGCAATCATTGCCGGGGATGCGGAAGTTGTTGTCGCTGGAGGCTTTGAAAATATGAGTCAAGCACCTTATATTATGCGAAATGCAAGAGAAGGTTTCCGCATGGGAGATCAAAAGATTATCGATACATTAATTCAGGATGGCTTATGGTGCGCATTTAATGATTACCATATGGGGGTAACTGCTGAAAACCTATGTGATCAATATGACATTTCTCGTCAGGAACAGGATGAATTTGCAGCACGTTCTCAAGCCCGTGCATCGGAAGCAATTTCCGCAAATAAATTCGCTGAAGAAATTGTCCCTGTAGAAATTCCTCAACGTAAAGGGGAGCCGGTTATTTTTTCACAAGATGAATATGTAAAACATGGAACAACAGCAGAGAAATTAAATGGATTACGTCCTGCTTTCAAGAAAGATGGTTCGGTTACTGCTGGAAATGCTTCGGGTATTAATGACGGAGCTGCAGCAGTTGTCGTTATGTCAAAGCAGCGTGCTTTTGAATTAGGCCTTACACCACTTGCTACAATCGTCGCAAATGCCAGCGCAGGGGTTGATCCATCTGTAATGGGTATCGGACCGGTAACTGCAGTGAAAAAAGCCTTGGCGAAAGCGAATGTAACATTGGATGACATGGATTTAATTGAAGCGAATGAAGCATTTGCTGCTCAGGCGATTGCAGTTGATCGCGAATTGGCGTTCAATCATGATAAACTAAATGTAAATGGCGGGGCAATTGCACTTGGTCACCCAATCGGGGCAAGCGGTACACGCATTTTGGTAACATTATTACATGAAATGCAAAAACAAGATGCAAAATTAGGTCTTGCAACATTATGTATTGGTGGCGGGCAAGGTGTTGCAACAATTGTACAACGCTAAAATTAATTGTAGGTGAGAATGATGGCAAAAAAGAAACAGCAAAGAACGACGAATGAATTTGAGCTTCCAAAAGATAAGGCAGCAACATTGGCCGATCAATTAGGCGGCGATGTATTGGCCAAGCTAAAGGCAGCGAAGCAGGAAATGGTGGCAGACGAAAAGGCGAAAGAAGAAGAGCGTCTGGCGAAAGCAGCATTCGAACGCAAACAACGAGAAAAAAATATGAGCTTTGAAGAACTGTTAAATCAATACGGCGACAAAGGTTCGAAATTTTAACAGTAATCCAAAACGGATTATAAAGAAGCTTAATAAATATGAAAAGATAGCACACTATTTTTGTGTGCTATCTTTTTTAAATACAACAATAATAAGTTTTGCAACCACTAACAATGTGAACGCACCACATGCATCAAGCACGACATCTTCTACGAGGCCGCTGCGACCTGGTATCATACTTTGGCGGTATTCATCAAGGCTTGCGATTATTATGGCTGTAACAAAGGCAAGAACTATTGGAAAGTGCCATTTCAGTTTTCGGTATAAAGTATAGAATATAACCGCTAATAAACCGTATCCGAAGAAATGGGTTGCTTTCCGGATAAGAAACTCAAGAAATTGAAAATAGCCCCGTGTTTCGACCGATATAATTTTTCCCCAATAAGGAATTTCAAACTGACTTAACCATGCTTCAAAAGGTTTGTCTTTTAATAGATCTTTTAACGCCGGAACAATCGTTTGCTGTTCATAGCTCATATTGGACATTACCATCACAACGATTATCCCGATGATGACGAGAACAATCCATTTTTTCATCTATGCTCAGTGTAACGGTCGGTTTTTGTCCAGCTGTCGATCTCTGAAATATTTTGTATTGATTGCGCTTTTTCGTAAGCATCCAGATTTTGCTGCAGTTGCGCAACTGTACGCGCCCCAATAACAGTTGAAGCAACCGCTGGGTATTGTAAATTGAAAGCGAGGGCAGTTGCATGAACATCACCGAATTGCTGTTCAATTTTTTGCAGCACATCTTTTGCTGCCGCTTCATCATAGTTCATAAAGGACTTTAAGCGTGTGCGCCATTCATTCGTCAGCAAACCTTTTGCAATCGTTCCGCGTGTTACGACAGAAGCTCCTGTCTGTTGAATCGGTTCAAAAAATTCGCTTGCCCGTTCATCAAAAATATTAAACTGCATCATATTGCTGATTGCATTACTGTTTTGTAAATATGGCATGAAAACATTCGGTCGGATGGAGGAAATGCCATATTCGCGGATAAGTCCTTCTTTTTTCAAACTTTCAAATGTGTCGGTAATTTCCTCCCAATTATCTTCGGTCGTACCGCCATGTAACTGGTAAAGATCCAAGTAATCTGTCTGTAGTCGTTGCAGGCTGTCACGTACCGCCTTATTAATATAATTTGCGGATGTATCCCAGCTCCAACCTTCTTTTCCTTCTTCCCAACGATTCCCGACTTTAGATGCCAGGTAAATATTGTTGCGGTGTTGCTTCAGTGCCGCGCCAACAACCTTTTCGTTGTCTCCCTGATTATACAGATCGGCGGTATCATAATAATTAATGCCCGCGTCAATTGCAGCATGAATGACCTCTTCTGCTTCTGCTGGATTTGGAGGTAATGACATACAGCCTAAACTAATTTCAGAAATATGAAGATTGCTTGTACCTAATTGTCGTTTTTTCATGTGAATTCCTCCCTGGTTCAATATTTTAGAAAAGCTCTTACTAATGGTACAATGAATATAAGCAAGAGAACAAGTGGAGGCATGGTCATGAAAAAATTTGAAGAGAAAACAATTCAATCCCAACCCATCTATTCAGGGAAGGTTATTTCATTAAAAGTAGACGATGTATCGCTTCCGAATGGTGAAACAGGGAAGCGTGAAATTATTAATCATCCAGGAGCAGTTGCAGTAATTGCCATCACAGACAACAATAAAATTTTACTTGTTGAGCAGTACCGTAAAGCTCTTGAACGTTCCATTATAGAAATCCCTGCCGGTAAGCTGGAAAAAGGGGAGGAGCCAATTGTAACGGCCCGCCGCGAATTGGAGGAAGAGACAGGGTATACGTCTGATCATTTCGAATTTATTCAGGCTTTCGCTACTTCACCGGGTTTTGCGGATGAAATTATTCATATTTACGTAGCAGAAAAGTTAAAAAAATTAGACATTCCTGCTGAATTAGACGAAGATGAATTTGTGGAGTTAATGGAAGTATCACTGGAAGAAGCAGAAGCGATGGTTGCGGACGGCCGTATTTACGATGCCAAAACGGCTTTTGCGATTTTATGGCTGAAAATTAAAATGAAATTAAATCAATAATTGTTTACGCATAAGGACAATTTATGTGCATAAGTTGTATGGACAAGGAGGCGTCCAAATGCGTAAATATCTATATATTCAATATACTTCGATGATCGTCGTATGTTTCATTTGTGGTGTAGTTTGTTATCAGTTATTCGATATTGGACAAGTGCAGCAAATTATTAAATATAGTGATCGTAGACTGCTCCAAATGGAAAAACCAGAATTGCTTTGGAGTGTAGTTCCTTTCATAGTTGCCTTAAGTATTGTATTATTCTTTTCGACACATAAATATTTGCCGCGTATAGGCCTTATTTTTATTGCAATAAAAGTAACGTTTTTAGGCTTTAGCTCGGTTTATTTACTAGTACAGCATGAATCTATTAAACTCTATGCATTTTGGTGGTTTCCATTTCAGTTAATATATTGTGTATTATTAATTATGCTCTATCAAATAACTACTAAAACTACGAGTAGACGAGCCTTGAAAACGGTGATGCCATGGAAAAAGATTATGTTCCTGATAGTCGTGATGATAATTGTTTTTGCAGTCGAAAATTTAGCAATTACTTATTTATTTAAATAATCATTGTCTTGTAATGAGATTTACTCATTTGGTATAATGAAAAGAGTTTAGGAGGGCGTCACATATGGAGAGCCGTATTGATCGAATTAAAAAGCAACTGCATAGTGCGAGCTATAAGCTGACGCCACAGCGAGAAGCAACAGTAGCGGTTTTACTGGAGCATGAGGAAGATCATTTAAGTGCTGAGGATGTTTACTTATTAGTAAAAGAAAAGGCACCAGAGATTGGACTAGCTACTGTATACCGTACATTGGAGCTTTTAACAGAGCTGAAAATTGTCGATAAAATAAATTTTGGTGATGGGGTGTCCCGTTATGATTTACGTCAAGAGGGCGCGAAGCATTTCCATCATCATCTAGTTTGTATCGAATGTGGCGCAGTAGATGAAATTCAAGAAGATTTACTAGAAGATGTAGAAGAAATTGTGGAGAAACGTTGGAACTTTATAATCAAAGATCACCGTCTTACATTCCATGGCATCTGCTGGCGTTGTCATGATAATAATGACAACTCTGGAGACAGCAATGCATAATCTATAATCAAAAAAAGGGACAGCATATTTTGCTGTTCTTTTTTTGTGCGCTATTTTGTTATTGCCGGGCAATTATTAGCGAGCATTGCACAAAAAAACTCTATTTCCCTCAGTTGAGAGAAATAGAGTTTTACTATTTTTAATTATTTCCCCGGATGATGGGCAACAATTAGGATCTTACCTGCATCCAGATCATTCTTTGCAGTTGCATGTTCATTTTCGCCTACACCGATGTCAGCAAGCTGATGGTGAAGATCTTCCGGAGTACTTTGGAAGAAATTTTTAATTGATGCCAAGAAGCCTTTATCATTTTCTGTTGTTCCAGGTGTTTTGCTCGCATCAACATCGAAAAAGTCAGCAATATCTTCCGCACGTTTATTGCTGTTTGCGAAAATATGAATATGATCGCGTTCATAGCCCTCTGTAATAAATGATTCGATTACTGATTTTGCTTGCACACCGTTTTCTACTGATTTGATAATTGCCATATATATACACTCTCCTTTGTTTGAATACTTATGTTATTCCCGAACTCATACAATTAAAACGTTAAGAGATTCATACAGTCGTAATTCAGCTTTCAGGAGAACGTGCATACAGATGAGAATTATCTTGTTTAGACGGCTACTGTTCTATAAGATCATGCATTTTTTTGATTTCTAAAAATTGCAGCTGATGGCCGTCAATTTCATGGATTTTAAACGCATAGTTTTCAAAAATAAATGTATCTTCAATATTCAGGTCCGGCATGTTTGTGAAGTACCAGCCCCCGATTGTATCAACATTCGGATCTTCAATATCAAGAAACAGCAATTTAGAAATATCTTCAAGCAATACTTTTGAATAGACTAAATAATGGTCTTCACCGATTTTACGAATATCTGAAACTTCATCATCGTCAAACTCATCGCGAATTTCACCGACAAGCTCTTCCAGAATATCTTCAACGGTAATCATACCGCTCGTTCCGCCGTATTCATCAAGCAGGATCGCAATATGAATACGCTTTTTCTGCATAATTTGAAGCAGACTTTGAATTGGTGTTGTTTCAATTGTGCGAACGACCGGATTAATATAGTCTTCCAATTTAAATGTTGCCGGATCGATCCGGTTATTCATGCCAAGTGTTAAAAAGTCTTTAATATTTAAAAAACCTAATATATTATCGCGGTCCCCATCGTAAACCGGGTAGCGTGTATAGCGTTCCTCTGAAACTTGTGTTAAAACTTCTTCGAACGTTGCAGTCACATCAAAGCCGATAATATCTGTACGGGGAACCATAATTTCGCGGGCGATTTTATCATCGAATTCAAACACATTGTTTACATATTTTAATTCGTTGACATTGATCTCACCGGATTTATAGCTCTCGGATAGAAGCAGGCGCAATTCCTCTTCCGTATGAGAGAGTTCATGTTCGCTCGCTGGTCGCATCCCGAACAATTTCAATAATAAACGTGCTGAACCATTTAATAGCCAAATTAACGGGAACATAAGTTTATAGAATAATTGAATAGGCTTCGCGAATGCCAGAGTAATCGCTTCTGCTCTTTGAATAGCAATCGTTTTAGGTGCAAGTTCACCTACTACAACGTGGAAGAAAGTCGCTAAAAAGAATGCGCCACCTAATGTAAACCAATGAATATATTCTGTGCCAATTCCCATAGATTCGAATAGCGGGTGAAGTATAAACTCAAATGTGGATTCACCGACCATCCCGATTCCCAGGGCTGTTACCGTAATACCTAATTGACAGGCAGATAAATATTCATCAAGGTGGGTTGTTACATTTTTAGCTGAAATGGAACCGGCTTTACCTTCAGCTACAAGTTGGTCAATACGGGATTGACGTACTTTTACGATCGCAAATTCCGTTGCAACGAAAAAGGCCGTAAAAGCGATTAAAACCGAGAAAATAATTAAGTTAATGATTGTGGTCAAACGAGCGTCCTACTCACGAAGTAGAACGTTCACCTCCTAGTTATTTAAAATTAATAATAGTGATTGCATGAGAGCAACACTTTCAGGCGAAACTTTTTTGCGGAGTTTCTGCCGCTCTTTGTCATCTAAGTGTTCCATTAATACCGTTACATCATGTTCAAGCTTGCGCATTTGCAATCGAATATCCTGAACATCGATTTCTTCGGGTTCATCTTTTGAAGGGCCAAGCGAGCGGTGAATTTCTTCAAGGCACTTGCCAAGCTTCTTTTGCTCTTCAATCCAGTGTATACGTTCAATCATCTCTTTATCATAGTAGCGATAATTGGATGCCGAACGTTCAACTTTTAGAAGGCCCAAATTCGTATAATAATCAATAGTTCGTTTTGTCACGCCAGTTGCTGCAGCAAGCTCTCCGATTTTTAGTTTGTCGATCCCAAATTATCACCCCAATCTGTCACGTTTTACTTTCAAGAATACCGTATATAGTACGTTTTGTAAATGGGATGCTATCATGTGGGGATGCTGAGCGGCATTGAAAAAATGAATGAACGAAGGATAAAACGTCACTTCAATTGTACGAAAATGGTAATATAAATGTATAGAATGCAAGAGGGGCGATTAATATGCAAGCTTTAAATGATTCAATAGAAGATTATCTACATTTTATTAAAGTCGAACGTCAGCTATCTGATAATACATTACAATCCTATAAGCGTGATTTAGTCGCATATGCCCGTCACATCCATCATGAGCAGCAGATCATGGAATTTGATAAAGTTATGCGCGAACATATTTTGCTTTATTTGGACAGCTTAAGGTCTGTAGGAAAATCATCGAAGACGATATCGAGACAGATTTCATCGATCCGTTCATTTCATCAGTTTTTATTGAGGGAAAAAGTGACGAATCAAGATCCTACCGTTCATTTGGAAATGCCTAAAAAAGAACTGTCTTTACCAAAAGTATTATCAATAGAAGAAATTGATGCACTTTTAACAGCACCATCTGTCGAAAAACCACAGGGAACTCGGGATATTGCCATTTTGGAAATGATGTACGGTTCCGGAATGCGTATAAGTGAACTGATTGAACTGAACTTGGAGGATGTCCATATGACAATGGGATTCGTCCGTGTATTTGGTAAAGGCGGAAAAGAACGTATTATACCGCTTGGGAGAAGTGCGATTTCTGCATGTGTAAATTATTTGGAGCAGGCGAGACCTCAACTTTTAGGCAATGCACCTAAAAATGATGCGTTTTTCATTACGCAGAGAGGGAAAAGATTCACGAGACAAGGCTGCTGGAAAATCATTAAGGAACATGCAGCAGAAGCTGGCATTTCCAAAGAAATTACACCGCATGTTCTGCGCCATTCCTTTGCGACACATCTGATTGAAAATGGTGCCGATTTGCGTGCAGTACAGGAGCTTTTAGGACATGCAGATATATCAACGACACAAATTTATACACATGTAAGTAAAATTCGTTTATCGGAAGTTTATAAACAATTCCATCCGCGTGCTTAAAATCAGCATAATCGCGTAAGACTAATGGGGTGCTTAACTTTTTTCTATTAAAAATAAATCTTTTGAAATCGGATGTCTGACCTTTACTTTGTTTAGACGTTTTATGTAAAATAGAATGGAAGAAGAGGAGTTGAAAGCATTATGCAACCGTTTAAGAAAGTACATGTAATTGTAATGGATTCTGTTGGTATCGGTGAAGCACCGGATGCCGATAAATTTGGCGATGCTGGCTCAAATACATTAGGACATATCGCAGAAAAAATGAATGGCTTAAATATGCCGAATATGGAGAAAATGGGTTTATCGAATATCCGTGAACTTCAAGGCATTAATAAAACTGAAAAACCTGCTGCATTTTACGGCATGATGCAAGAAGCATCTGTTGGTAAAGATACAATGACAGGTCACTGGGAGATCATGGGGCTGAACATCGATACTCCGTTTAAAGTATACCCGGAAGGCTTTCCCGCAGAACTGATTTCTAAGCTGGAAGAAGCAACTGGCCGCAAAGTACTATGTAATTTACCTTACAGTGGAACCGCTGTCATTGACGATTATGGTCCGGAACATATGGAAACAGGTGCAATTATTGTGTATACATCGGCAGACCCGGTTATGCAAATTGCAGCACATGAAGAAGTTATTCCAGTAGAAGAACTTTATAAAATTTGTGAAATTGCACGAGAATTAACATTGGATGCTGAATTTTTAGTAGGTCGTGTTATTGCCCGTCCGTTCGTTGGCGAACCAGGTAACTTTACACGTACATCAAACCGTCATGATTATGCATTGACGCCATTTGGACGCACGACAATGGCTGAAATGAAGGACGCAAATCTTGATGTCATTGCGATCGGTAAAATTTCGGACATCTTTAATGGTGACGGGGTAACGGAAGCGATTCGTACGAAAGACAACACGGATGGCATGGACAAAATGGCGGAAGTTGTTCGTCGTGATTTCCATGGTATCAGCTTCCTGAACTTAGTGGACTTTGATGCGAACTTTGGACACCGACGTGATCCGATTGGCTATGGTCAAGCATTGGAAGAATTTGATCGTCGTTTACCGGAAGTTATGGAAGCGTTATCAGACGATGATTTGCTGATTATTACGGCAGACCACGGGAACGATCCGACATTCCCTGGTACAGACCATACACGTGAATACGTACCGTTAATTGTTTACTCACCGCGCTTTACAGCAGGATCAGAATTGCAGTTACGTGAAACATTTGCGGATATTGCTGCAACAATTGCAGATAATTTTAATATTGCAGCACCGCAATTCGGAAAAAGCTTTTTATCAGAGCTGAAATAAGGGGGATTTTCCACATGAGAATGGTAGATATTATTGAAAAAAAACGTAACGGCGAAGAATTGACAACAGCTGAAATTCGTTTCTTTGTAGAAGGATATACAGATGGCACGATCCCTGATTATCAGGCAAGTGCGTTATGTATGGCAATTTACTTTAAGGATATGACAGATCGCGAACGCGCGGATTTAACAATGGCGATGGTTGAATCAGGTGACCAGATTGACCTTTCTTCAATTGCAGGCGTAAAAGTGGACAAACACTCAACAGGCGGAGTTGGCGATACAACGACATTGCCGTTAGCTGCAATGGTAGCAGCTGTCGGTGTTCCGGTAGCAAAAATGAGTGGTCGTGGTTTAGGGCACACAGGCGGTACGATTGACAAGCTTGAAGCGATTGAAGGTTTCCACGTTGAATTAACAAGTGAAGAGTTTTCAAAACAAGTAAATGAAATCGGCATGGCTGTTATCGGTCAATCGGGCAACTTAACACCAGCGGATAAAAAGCTATATGCGCTACGTGATGTTACAGGAACAGTTTCAAGCATTCCGCTAATTGCCGGCTCTATTATGTCGAAGAAAATTGCTGCAGGTGCAGATGCCATTGTTCTTGATGTTAAAACAGGTGACGGCGCATTTATGAAAACGATTGAAGATTCAATTAAACTTGCTGAAGCGATGGTGAA
Organism: Solibacillus sp. NPDC093137; assembly: GCF_050280445.1. Classification (NCBI taxonomy): domain Bacteria; kingdom Bacillati; phylum Bacillota; class Bacilli; order Caryophanales; family Caryophanaceae; genus Solibacillus; species Solibacillus sp. NPDC093137. Next base: position 1,601,339 of record NZ_JBNNVH010000001.1, on the reverse strand, counting down.
AATCGGAAATAACGTTGGCCGTAAAACGATGGCAATTATTTCGGATATGAGTCAGCCTTTAGGTTATGCAATCGGAAATGCTCTTGAAGTTCAAGAAGCAATCGATACATTAAAAGGTAAAGGTCCGGCTGATTTAAATGAACTTTGCTATACATTAGGATCTCAAATGGTTGTTGTTGGCGGCAAAGCAAAAACAATCGAAGAGGCTCGAAAAATGCTGGAGGAAGTTGTAGATAACGGGGCAGCATTGGAAGTACTGAAAAAATTCATCGCTGCACAAGGCGGAGATGCTTCAGTCGTTGATGACCCATCTCGTTTACCTCAGGCGAAATTCAAATTTGATGTACCGGCAAAACAGGCTGGCTATGTCTCAAAAATTGAAGCGGATGATATCGGAACAGCTGCAATGCTTCTTGGTGCAGGTCGTGCAACGAAGGAATCTGAAATTGACTTAGCGGTAGGGCTTGTCCTTCATAAAAAAGTAGGCGATCAAGTCGAAGTAGGCGAATCGCTAATGACAATCCATGCTAATACAGAAAATGTCGACGCAGTATTAGAAAAGATTTATGCACATGTATACATTTCTGCTGAAAAAGTCGAATCACCAAAATTAATCGAAGCAATTATTACACAATAATAATAATTAGGAGTCTTCCGCAATCAAGAATGGATTGCGGAAGACTTTTTTTGTTCTTTAAATATTTTAAGAATATGTTACACTAGGAAGTGTATTACTGCCTAATGTAATAAAAATTCTGTTTTATGAATATTTATAAGAAGAAGGGATACTATGAAAGTTAAGTGGTCTGGAAGATTTGAAGGCTATTCATTCGCCCATTTCAAAAAGGATTTATTATCTGGGACGATTGTCGGGATTATTGCTGTACCGTTGGCGATGAGTTTTGCCATTGCCTCAGGGGTCAAACCGGAATACGGAATTTACACAGCAATTATCGCAGGTATTTTAATTTCCTTACTAGGAGGTTCAAAATTCCAAATTGGCGGTCCGACAGGTGCATTCGTTCCGATTTTGCTTGGAGTTGTGCTCGTTTACGGGTATGAAAACTTGCTCATCGCAGGTTTAATGGCGGGGGTTATGCTGCTGCTGATGGGGATTTTCAGGCTGGGGTCCCTGATTAAATTTATCCCGAGGCCCGTTACAGTCGGTTTTACAGCAGGGATTGCCGTCATTATTTTTACCGGACAAATCGGAAATTTTTTAGGGTTAACAAATATGGAGCAGCATGAGAAGTTTCATATGAATGTTCTTGAAATTGCTTCCCATATTGAAAGTGTTAATTTTTATAGTTTATTCGTTGCAATTATAAGCTTCGCATTAATACTTATGGCACCGAAAGTTTTACCGAAAGTGCCCGGTGCCCTTATTGGAATTCTTGTGTCATCCGTTGTAACGGTGCTTTTTTTACAGGGGCATGTTGCGACAATTGGCTCCACATATGGTGCAATACCGAATACACTTCCTCAGTTCCATATTCCGGAAATTACATTTGAGCGAATTTATATGCTAATCGGGCCAGCGTTTGTCATTGCAATGCTCGGCGGAATTGAATCGCTGCTATCGGCGGTTGTTGCAGACGGCATGACGAACAGCAAACATAACAGTAACCGGGAATTGATCGGGCAAGGGGTTGCCAATATTGTGACACCGTTTTTTGGAGGAATACCTGCTACCGGTGCAATTGCACGAACGGCTACTAATATTAAATCCGGTGCTGTTTCGCCAATGTCAGGGGTAATCCATGGTATCTTCGTTTTAATCACGTTATTATTGCTCGCGCCATTAGCGGTACATATTCCACTTGCGAGTTTAGCACCTGTACTCATGATGGTCGCATGGAATATGAGCGAACGTCACCATTTCGTACACATTCTAAAATTGAAATCCGGAGATTCGCTTGTTCTATGTATTACATTTTTATTGACTGTATTTATGAGCTTAACGGTTGCTGTAATGGCTGGACTCATTTTAGCGGTGATTCTTTTTGCGAAAAGTATGAGCGATAGCCTGACTGTTTCCAAAGTGCTGCCGAATATGGAGAGAGCGAACGGAAAGTTGCAGCCTCAGATTGTATCGGATTTTCATGATTGTCCACAAATCAGTATTTATACAATAGAAGGTCCTCTATTTTTCGGTGCTGCTGAAAAGTTTGAACAGACGCTGCTGAATACAATACAGGAACGTCCGAAAGTGTTTATCCTTCGAATGCGAAAGGTACCGTATATCGATTCGACAGGGGAAGAGTATTTCCGCAATATCCTTCAACATATAAAGTCATTTGGCGGTAAAGTTTTCGTAACAAATGTTCAGCCGGGATTAGAGCAGATGCTAAAGCGAAGCGGGTTATATGATTTAATGGAAGCGGAACATTTTTATCATACGACAAGTGACGCAATATCAGCGGCATGCCAGTATATCGAGTTAAATAAATGTATTGGATGCACGCACTATGCGTTTAAAGAATGCCAATTGCTAGCAAATGGCATCCCACCATCGGAGCATGAAGTGCAGGTACAGAAAAAATTGACCGAAGCAACAATATAACATGTATAAAAGTAAAAAAAAGAACAAAGAATAAGAGACTGAATGGAAAGGTAAAACTTTCTGTTCAGTCTCTTTTTTCATGTTAGGAATGATTAAAAATAGACCGCGCTACCTATACTGATTTTAGTTGTCGCACGAGCACTACTTTTAACGAATGAGCACTAGTTTTGTCAGCTAGATAGGATTATTTCTCAACTTGCCGAATTTGCATGCAAGAAGGAGGCGATGTAGGTGAACTTTAATTTAACGATGTATCCAAATGATGTATTGATTGTCCAACTATTTGGCGAACTGGATCATCATGAGACAGAAAAAGTGAGAACACATATATCGAAAGCTATTTTACAAGGAAATGTAAAATTACTCGTTTGGAATTTAGAGCAATTGCATTTTATGGACAGTTCCGGAATTGGGTTAGTGCTTGGCAGAATGCGAGAACTCCGAGCTGTCGATGGACAAACAATTTTGTTAAATCCGTCAAAAACGATGCAAAAAATATTCCAGTATTCCGGTTTAGGAAATCTCATACAATTTGCATCTGAACAGCAAGTTATTTCACATAGCGAGGGGGATTGTCAATGGATAACGAAATGACGCTAACTTTTTTGGCGCGCAGTGAAAATGAAGGGTTGGCACGTATTGCCGTTACAAGCTTTATGGCACAACTCGATCCGACAATTGAAGAACTATCGGAATGTAAAACAATCGTATCAGAAGCTGTATCGAATGCCATTATTCATGGTTATGCCGATAATCCGCATGGCATCATTACGGTTTATGCGGTTCGTTACGGTTCAGAAGTAAGTGTGACAATTAAAGATGAAGGTTGCGGAATTGAAGATATCGAACAAGCACGTGAGCCATTATTTACAACGAAGCCGGAGCTAGAACGTTCCGGAATGGGCTTTACAATCATGGAAAGTTTTTCGGATTTCCTGCAAGTAGAATCCGTACTAGGAAAAGGCACAGTCGTAACATTCACAAAACAAATTTTGCCAATAGGGACACTCGTGACATAACGAAATAAGGGGATGGGGAACATCGAGCAGTCATCTGAAACGTTATTAACGCAAGCTTATATGCGTGAACTAATCGCAAAGTCACAACAAGGCGATCAAGTTGCGAGAAAAACGATGATTGAAGGAAATACTAGACTTGTTTGGTCTATCGTTCAACGCTTTGCGTCAAGAGGTGTTGAACTGGAAGATTTGTTTCAAATTGGCTGTATTGGCTTAATGAAATCGGTTGATAAATTCGACTTGTCCTATGAAGTGAAATTTTCCACATATGCAGTGCCGATGATAATTGGGGAGATTCAACGTTTTTTAAGAGATGACGGCATGGTAAAGGTAAGTCGTTCTATCAGGGAATTGAATTACAAAATTCGTCATGCGACTGATGACTATTTAAAAACGAATGAAAAACCTCCATCTGTTGCAGAATTGGCTGAAATATTGCAAGTTTCACAAGAAGATATTTTATTGGCAACTGATGCAATGCGTGATCCGGCAAGTTTGCATGATCAGCTCTTTGAAAATGATGGAGATTCCATTACATTAATGGATCAGATGCGTGACGATAAGTCTGAGCTTGCATTTGATTATGTGCCATTGAAAGACATGTTGAAGAGACTAGGGAAACGGGAACAATCGATTATTTATTTCCGCTATTATCTGGATTTAACCCAAACGGAAATTGCCGATCGTCTCGGTATCTCACAAGTACAAGTATCACGATTGGAAAAGAAAATACTAGCCCAGTTGAAATCATGGATGGATCAGTCTACATTAAGCAGATAAGTTAAGTGACCCGCAATTACTCCATGGTGCATTAGACTAAATATGAATAAGCGGTGAAAAAATGACAAATCAGCTTTTTACATCAATGAAAATTGCAGAAGGATTTTTTAATTCACAATTTGAACCAGATAAAAATTTTGATTTATGTATTAAAGAAATTATGATCAAAAATTTGCCGACATTAACGGTATATGTGAGCGGGCTCGTAAATGGAGACAGTTTGACAGAAATTCTCTCGGAATTACAGCGTGACAATGAGGAAGAAGAAATTCTGGATGAACAGGACTATTTTCACGCCCACTTCAATTATTATGGGGTAGATTTAGCGAAATCGATTGATGACTTTATGCTCGGCGTATTAAGTGGCCGGGTAGGCTTTGTAACGAAGAGCGGTTATTGTTATTTGGCGGAATTCCGGAATTATCCGGGTCGGAATCCGGAAGAGCCGGATAATGAAAAGGTTATTCGGGGTTCGCGCGATGGTTTTGCCGAAAATATTATTTTGAACACGGCATTAGTTCGTCGACGAATTCGAAGTGAAAAGCTGCGATTTCAAATGCACCATGTAACGACCTATAGTCAAACAGATGTCGTTCTTTCCTATATGAGTGATTTAGTCAATGATAAGCATCTTAACTGGCTTGTTGAACGACTTCAGCAAATTAGGCATGATGGGTTAACGATGAGTGACAAATCGCTGGAGGAATGGCTGTTTAAACAGAAATATCACCCGTTGCCTTTTGTGCGTTATACGGAGCGGCCTGACATTGTAGCTGCCCATATTTTAGAGGGGCATATTGCGATAATGGTCGATACATCGCCTTCTGTAATGCTTATTCCTGTCACCATGTTCCATTTGCTGCAGCATGCGGAAGAATATCGCCAGGCGCCGTTAGTCGGTACGATGATGCGGTTTCTTCGTTTTGGAGCGGTTATTTTAAGTTTTCTTTTACTTCCTTTTTGGTATTTACTCGTTACACATCCAGAGTTACTCCCCGATAAGTTAGCATTTATCGGGATAAATGAAAGTGGTGAAATTCCTATATTCCTGCAAATATTAATTGCGGATATCGGAATTGAATATTTGCGAATTGCTGCGATTCATACACCGACACCGTTATCGACTGCAATGGGTTTAATCGCCGGTATTATCATCGGACAAATTGCGATTGACGTTGGACTATTTTCAAGTGAAATTGTTTTATATACCGCGATTACCGCAATTTTTACATTTGCTATTCCGAACTACGAATTGAGTATTTCAGTGAAAGTTTTCCGTTTGATGTTGTTAAGTGCGACGGCGTTATTTGGTATCAATGGATTCTTTATTGGCGGATTCCTGATTTTTACGTACTTATGCTCATTAAAGCCGATGAATGTTCCGTATTTATGGCCTCTTGTTCCGTTTTTCCCAAAGGCGTTCGCACGTGTCATTATTCGGACACCTATGTCGGAGGATGCTCCAAGACCATTTATAGTGAACGCAAAAAAGCGAAAACGTGTATAAACATGAATTGCATCACTTTGACACCTATGTTAAAGTTCTCATATAATATTTTGTGATTTTTGAGAATATTAGCGAGGATTAGCTAAAGTCAGGGGAGAATACGATGCATTTATATGGAACACAGCAAATTAATGAACTCGGCCATTTAACAATTGGCGGAGTAGATACAATTGAATTGGCAAAACAATACGGGACACCGTTATTCGTTTATGATACAGCGTTAATTCGTAAACGTTCACGCGACTTTATCGATACATTTGAACAATTAGGTGTAAAAGCGCAAGTTGCTTATGCCTCTAAAGCATTTGCCTGTGTTGCGGCATATCAGTTAGCTGCGCAGGAAAACCTGTCGCTGGATGTTGTATCAGGAGGAGAACTTTATACAGCGATTAAAGCTGGATTCCCGGCAGATCGCATCCATTTCCATGGCAATAATAAATCGGTTGCCGAACTTGAATTGGCGTTTGAAACGGGAATCGGTTGTATTGTAGTCGATAACTTTTACGAGATTTCGTTAATTAAAGAAATTGCACAGCAGAAAAATCAGCAAATGAAAATTTTATTACGTGTAACACCAGGTGTTGAAGCACATACACATGATTTTATTACAACAGGTCAAGCAGATTCTAAATTTGGCTTTGACTTAAATAATGGACAAGCTGATGAGGCATTTAAGCAAGTAGTAAACGATGAACATATCGAACTATTAGGTTTACATTGCCACATCGGCTCTCAAATTTTTGAAACAGAAGGCTTTAGTTTGGCAGCAGGTAAAGTAATGCAAAAAATGGGTGCATGGAAGGAACAGCACGGTTTTATTGCACAGGTACTGAATCTTGGCGGTGGCTTCGGAATCCGTTATACAGAAGAGGACAAGCCTTTAGAACCTCATGAATATGTTGCGGACATGATTCGAACAGTGCAGGATGAAAGTAAAAAACTTAATTTGGCAATGCCGGAAATTTGGATAGAGCCAGGCCGCTCTCTAGTTGGAGATGCTGGTACATCACTGTACACAATCGGTTCTCAGAAAACAGTACCAAATGTGCGTGAATATATTGCTGTTGATGGCGGGATGAGCGATAATATCCGTCCAGCACTTTACGATGCAAAATATGAAGCGATAATTGCCAATAAAGCAAATGATCCAAAAACAAGTACATACACTGTTGCAGGTAAGCTATGTGAGTCAGGAGATAAGTTAATTATTGATGCGTCATTACAAAATGCACATACCGGTGATATTTTAGCGATGTTCTGTACAGGGGCATACGGTTATTCGATGGCATCAAACTATAACCGTGTTCCAAGACCGGCAGTTGTGTTCGTTGAAAATGGAGAGCACCAATTAGCGATTAAACGTGAAAGCTATGAAGATTTAGTGACAAATGATTTGCCGTTAACATTTACAAAGGGTGAATAGCCGTTGAAATTATCAAAGCAAGCTAAATGGGGTTTCGGTCTATTAATTGGAATTGTGATTTGGTCGCTCTTGTTTATTTACATTATTAGTCCGCTAATTTACAAATTTTCAAACTGAACGTTGGAAAATTGTGTTATTGCATTTCGGTCGATCTTTTGATAGGATGTGCAATGGTAGAATTGAGGGAATGTAAAATGTTAGTTCGATATAAAAAAGCACTTGAAAAAATTGCAATGGGATTAATTTCGTTAATGCCACAAGAAAAAGATATTAAACGCTTAATGGAAACCATTCAACATTATGATCAAAATGAAAATTGGACACTTTTCTTATGGAAAAATGGCGAAGAATATGTAGGGGCTATTGGGATTGCAGAAGAAAAAGATGCTGCAATCGTCCAACATATTACAGTCATCCCATCGTATCGGGGTGAAGGTGTCGCATTAAAGATGTTACATGAACTGCGGAATATGGGGTATGAGCATATTCAAGCGAATGAAGACACAAGTGCATTTGTCCAGAAATGTATACCTATATTAAAAGAAGTCGACTAATTTACTGTCGACTTCTTTTTTTTAATTCTCTAGCTTCAAGTATTTCAGTCCGGTCCCGAAGCATATGTTTATTGAAAATAAAGTGTGAATCCATTAGAGGAATCGACTTTATTCTTTCATGTACCAATTCTTGAAGCTGTCGATCTGTAATAGGCAGTGTAAAGTGTGCGAATGGTTCATTTTCCTGCATTTTTCGAAGTTGGTTTTTCATTAGGCGAAGCAGTTGTCTTACATCGATAAACTCGAAAAATTGACTATTATCATTCAGCTCAAAGTTAACAATGGCTTTCTCCATTATGCGTGCAGCGCCAGTAACATTTGCCCGCCGAAAGTGGTACATACCTGTCGCAAGCTGGACATAGCCTACTAACGGATGGAGCTTTTCTTTTGGTGCAATTTCTTTCCAATATTCTTCTAAAACTTCATGGCATTCAAAATAGTCATTATTGCCATTAAAATAGGCGCAATAATCGATAAATAGTGGATGAAACAAAGGATGCATTGTTGTCCCCTTTCCTCTATACTAATTAGATAGGTTCTGCTATATTTTGTTGAATTTTGACGAATAAAGTAACTAGCAAAACGTAAAATTAATCATAGCGAATTAGATGCTAATGATAATTTCCGATTAACGATAGGTGGTATTTTATGTCTTACGAAGTGAAACTAGACGCCTTTAGCGGGCCACTAGATTTATTATTGCATTTAATTCATCGTTTGGAAATTGATATATATGATATTCCAATGGCGGAATTAACGGAACAGTATATTGATCATATCCATGCGATGCAAACATTGGAACTGAATGAAGCAAGCGAGTATTTAGTAATGGCCGCAACATTATTGGCGATTAAAAGCCGTATGCTCATTCCGATTAATGAAAACGAAATCGATGCAGAGGAGCTCGAAATAGATGAGGTCGATCCACGGGAAGAGCTTGTTGCACGTTTAATCGAATATAAAAAGTATAAAGAAGCAGCTGTTCAACTTCAGGAATTGGAAACAGAACGCGGGCAAGTGTTCACGAAAGCGCCGGCAGACTTGTCGGAATTTATGCCGGAAGAACAATTAGCGCTTTTTGATCAAAATGTAAATGTTTACGATATGTTAAGTGCGTTCCAAAAACTGATGCGTCGTAAACAGTTGAAAAAACCATTGTCAACGCGTATCGCAAGACAGGAAATTTCAGTGAAGGAACAAATGCGTTCCGTTGTGAACATTTTAAAAAATGCAGGCGGAAGAGTGATGTTCTCGCAATTGTTTGAAGCAGAGGATAAGCCAATGCTTGTATTGACGTTTTTAACATTACTGGAATTAATGAAGCGCCAAGTGATTTTTGTCGAACAGCAAAATAACTTCGATGATTTATCTGTATTACTGACAAAAGAGGAGATCAATGATGAATTCGAACAACTTACTGAGCCGAATTGAGGCACTATTATTCGTAGCTGGTGATGAAGGTATGACCGTTAAACAACTTGCACAATATATAGAAGTAGAACCAATGGATATTGAAGCGGGATTAAGCGAGCTCCTGTCTCATTACAATGAGGAGGAAATGCGGGGAATTACATTAAAACAGCTTGCCGGTACATATCAGTTAACAACAAAACCGGAAGTGACGGACACATTGAAAAAATTAATTGAAAACCCGACAAATCAAGTATTAACCGCAGCTTCATTAGAGGTTCTGGCAATTATAGCGTATAAGCAGCCGATCACGCGCGCGGAAGTGGAAGATCTGCGAGGGGTGAAAAGCGAACGCCCGATTGCGACACTCGTTTCTAGGGCGCTCGTACAGGAAGTTGGCAGGGCGGAAGGAACAGGACGGGCAATCTTATATGGTACGACAAAAGAGTTCCTAAATTATTTTGGCTTAAAAAATATTAAAGAATTGCCGCCTTTACCGGAAGAAGTCGATCAGGAAGATGATCAGCCGACTGATTTATTTTTAACGAAGTTCCAGGAAACATTTAACCAAAACTAAAGGAGTGGCCTGTTGAAAAAGTGGTTTGTTTCTATTGTTGTATTGTTCGTATTTTTGAGTAGTTCGTCACAAATTCAGGCGGCGTATAATAGCTATGTTGTTATCGATGCGGAAAATGGACGGACATTAATGGGTGTGAATGAACATGCACGCCTGCCGATTGCCAGCCTGACAAAAATCTGGACGGCCCTGGTTGTTTTAGAAAATAGTGAGCTTACCGATGAAGTTGTCATTTCGAAGGAAGCCTCGCTTGTTGAAGGCTCATCAATTTATTTATTGGAAAACGAGACGTATACGATTGATTACTTGCTTCATGGTTTAATGATGCAATCAGGAAATGATGCCGCTACTGCGCTGGCGGAACATATTGGAGGATCTGTAGAGGGCTTTGTTCAGCTTATGAACGAGAAGGCAGAGCTTTATCAATTGAATGAAACAACTTTTACAAATCCTACAGGGCTGCACAATGAAGCCCATTTATCCTCTGCCTACGATACGGCAAAGATGCTGCAAATTGCGATGATGAATCCACAGTTCAGAAAAATTGCATCTACTCAAAATTTTTCGGATGGCAGGCAGTGGAGAAATAAACACCGGCTTATGCATGAGAAGATAGGAGCCGTTGCAGGGAAAACAGGCTATACAAAAGTGGCTGGAAGAACATTGGCAACTTATTTTGAACGGGAACAAAAGTCATTTGTTGTCGTTACTATTAACGAAGGAAATGATTGGAATATCCACCGGAACTTGGCGGATTTTGTCGACAATAATTTTGAACATAAAACGATTGTGAAAAAAGGGAAATATAATGCGAACGGGTTGGCAATCGAGTTAGATGAACCGTTCCAAATGCTGCTTCATAAGAAAGAACGACCGAATTTTGAGCATATTGTTAAAGTTTCACGGCTGAAAGGGTCGGATCGAGGGGTTTGGCTTTTATACGCAGATGAATCGCTCGTATCATCAAAACTCGTTACAGTAAAATAATCCATAAAGTGAAATACTTTAACTTCAGGATTGAAGTTAAGCCCCCGGAGATGTCATGGATTCGAAAAAGAGTTCTTAAAAGGAAGTCAGCTTTAAAGCGTCGCATCATGAGACAACGGCTGACTGACCCACATCCTGTGGGCCTCAAAGCCGAACAAGACGCAATTACGCCAGAGCGTAATTGATTAAGTTCTAAAAGTATGACATAATTTTTATTCGTTAAGGATTTATTTTCGCTCGTATTTGTGGATTACAGCAATAGTATTTAATAATTAACAGAGCAGTAAATGAAAAGTGCAGGGACGAATGCTGAAGAAGTATGCGTCTTTGCAGTTTATCAATCAATGAGGTGAACTTATGGAAAGATTACAAAAAGTGATTGCCTATGCAGGCGTTGCATCACGACGTAAAGCAGAGCAATTAATCGTAGAAGGTAAAGTAAAAGTAAATGGAGTCGTAGTTAAAGAGCTTGGTACAAAAGTATCCAACTCGGACACGATTGAAGTTGAAGGCGTAAAGCTGGAAAAAGAAGATAAAGTTTATTTCCTGCTATATAAACCACGTGCCTATATTTCAGCAGTAACTGATGATAAAGGTCGAAAAACAGTAACTGATATTTTTAAAAAGCATGTTCACCAACGTATTTTCCCGGTAGGTCGTTTAGATTATGATACGACTGGATTATTGCTTTTAACGAATGACGGCGAGTTTTCAAACTTAATGACACATCCGAAATTCAAAATCGATAAAACATATATTGCACGTGTTAAAGGGATTCCAACAAAACAAGGTTTAATGAAACTACAAAACGGAATTAAGCTGGAAGACGGAAAAACGGCTCCTGCAAAAGTTAGCATGACAAGCTTTGATGAGAATGCTGGTAAAGCGATTTGTGAGATTACCATTCATGAAGGGCGAAATCGTCAAGTCCGTCGTATGTTTGAAGCAATCGGTACACCTGTCGTGAAATTAAAACGTGAGCGCTTTGCATTTTTAGATTTAACTGGACTTAGCCCAGGCGAATACCGTCAGCTGACAAAACATGAAGTAAAACTACTACGTGTATTAGCTGAAACAGGAAAAATTGAGTATAACAATTAATAGTTTAAGAAATTCATAAATCATTCTGAAAGAAAAGAATTTAAATTTTGTAATAATTTGCTATAATAGGCAACAGTAGTTGCTGAAGTGGAAGGGGGTTTTTTATTTTGGAAAAAAAGAAACAACGTTCTGTGACTCGCGGTATCATTTTAACCATTTTAGCAATCGCAATCGGATATACAGTTTACGCTGCCGTAACGAAAGATAAAATTAATATTGTACAAGCCGGGGCACAGGCGCCTGATTTTGAAGTAGTAGATTTGCATGGTGAAAAGCATAGATTGAAAGACTACGAGGGAAAGGGTGTCGTACTGAATTTCTGGGGTACATGGTGTGAGCCGTGTGAACGCGAATTCCCTGCAATGACTCGTCAATATGCGGAATTTAAGGGCCAGGATGTTCAAATTATTGCCGTTAACTTCGCACAGTCTGAATTCGAAGTAAAAAAATATGTCGCGAATATGGGGATGACGTTCCCGGTTGCGATCGATAAAACGAAAAGTGTTTTCACTGCCTATAATATTGGACCCCTGCCTACATCAATTTTCATTAAACCCGACGGTACAATAGACCGTATTATTACTGGAGAAATGACCGAAGGAGAAATTGTGCAATATATGGGGTCAATAAAGCCGGAATAGGAGTTTTTACGCAATGAATAAACTACTTTGTGAATGCGGGCATGAAAATCCTGAAGGTACAACACTCTGCCAAAAATGCGGTTCTCCATTATCCGCAGAGGAAAAAAGCAAAAAAATTGCAGATATGCGGTACGAAGGGACAGCCATTCGTTCAAAAACTTATAACAAGTCAGTTATTGATAAGGTTTGGAATTTTTTCTCAAGTGTAAAAGTCGGAATTACGCTCATTATTATCAATTTAATAGCAGCATCAATTGGTACAATACTGCCTCAGGAGTTTTACATAAGCGTAGCAACAGACCCGGAGAAGGAAAAGTACTATTCAGATGTTTATGGATGGTTCGGTGAAATATACTACGCGTTAGGTTTATCGGATCTTTATTCATCCCTATGGTTCCAATTACTTGTATTAATGTTAGGTGTGTCCATTATTATTGCAAGTATTGATAGAGGAATTCCATTACATAAATCTTTAAAAAATCAACGAGTGAAACGACATACAAACTTTATGAAGCGTCAGCGAATTATCGGTGAAGGGAAACCAAGTGAAACGCCTGAACAAACGCTCCAGCTCGTTGAACAATCTTTAAAAAATTTAAAATACAATGTGCGTCGTGAAAATGATTCCATTTTAGCGGAACGCGGGCGTTTTTCCCGCTATGGTGCTTACGTAAACCATGTTGGATTAATTGTCTTTCTGATTGGGGTCATGCTCCATCTAGTACCGGGCATGTACGTGGATGAATCGATGTGGCTTCGTGAAGGCGAGACACGTGCTGTACCAGGTATGGACGGGTACTTTCTGAAGAATGACAAATTTATTCTTGAAACTTACGACAATGTTCCCCAGGGCGAGCAGATCAAACAAGGGGTCAATGTAGTCGCGAAAAACTTCCAGACAGACGTGACATTGTATAAACAGAAAGAAAACAGTGTGCCGGGACAGGCGGAAAACCTGGAAGAAGTAACGAAATACGGAATTCAGGTAAACCATCCGCTGAAGCATGAGGGTTATGCATTTTATCAGATGGATTTCCGTTTAAATGAGATTAAAACAATGGTGTTTGATTTAACGAATAAGGAATCGGAAGAATCGCTTGGTCAAATTAGCATTGATTTAACGAACCCGCAGGAAGTGTATACGCTCGAAAATGGCGCACAAGTCGAATTAATGGGTTATTATCCGGACTTTTCAGGTTTTAAAGAAGGCGTACCGCAAACTGTGTCCCAAACACCGAATAATCCGGCATTTATTTTTAAAATGATTACTCCTGAAACACCTGAAGGAGAAACAAGCTTTGTTGCGATTCAGCAAACACTTGAGCCTGAAGGTGACAATATTTATAAAATGAAGTTTTCAAATGTGGAAACACGCCATATGTCTGGTTTAACGATCCGTTATGATCGGACAATCCCTATTCTAATCGTAGGGGGTATTATCTTTATGATTGGTGTTGCAATCGGTTCCTATTGGAATCATCGCCGTATATGGATTGAACAGTTGGCGGATGGAACAATACGTCTGGCGGCACATACCAATAAAAACTGGTTTAGTATGAAAAAAGATTTAGATGCATTAACGAAGCATGCTCATTTACCGCAATACGTAGATCAACAGGAAATAGAAAACAATGAACATGTTGAAACAGAAAAGGATGGTAAAACCTTATGAGTTTAATCGATTTAAGCGGTTATTTACTGTATGCTGCATTCATTTCTTACTTAGTTGGTACATTTTTATTTGCAGGCGCAATTAAAGTGAAAAATGACACGGCAGCAACACGGGCGGATAAATACGGTAAAATTGCCCTTGTTGTTACAATTATCGGTTTTGTTGCACAGTTAGGTTATTTCATTACGCGTTGGGCGTATACAGGACATGCACCGGTTAGTAATATGTTTGAATTTACTACAGCATTCGGTATGTTCATAGTACTATCGTTTATCGTCATTTACATTACGTATAAAGTTGCGGCATTAGGTGTTGTTGCTTTACCAATTGCATTATTGATAATTGCCTTTGCCTCTATGTTCCCGACAGAGGTAAGTCCTTTAGTACCTTCACTGCAAAGTCATTGGCTGACGATACATGTTACGACTGCAGCACTAGGGCAATCGATTTTTGGGATTAGTGCGGTAGCCGGACTTATTTACTTGCTCAGAAATGTGAATATGGACGAGCGCTCAAAAGAAAGCTTTTGGCTGGAAACAGTCATGTTCTGCTGTGTACTAGTCGTAGGATTTGTTGCAGCAACGGTTACATTCAACGCCATGGGTTATGAAGCAAAGTATGAATACGTTGATACATTGGATCAAGTCAATACATCTACGTATTTGATGCCGGCTGTTTTCGGTATGAATGAATATGTGGAACTGTCTGAAGACCGTATGACACCATTATTTGAGTTGCCTGCATTGATTGATGCACGAAAGCTAACAACTGTTTTCTGGTCTGTTCTATTCGGTACAATCATTTATATCTTGATTCGACTGATCTTTAGAAGAAAGATAGCGAAAATGTTCCAGCCATTAGTGAAACGGGTGAACTCGACGCTGATGGACGAAATCGCCTACCGTTCAATCTTAATTGCTTTTCCGATTTTTACATTAGGCGCGCTTATTTTTGCGATGATTTGGGCACAGGAAGCATGGGGCCGATTTTGGGGCTGGGATCCAAAAGAAGTATGGGCACTTATTACATGGCTGTTTTATGCAGCATTTTTACACCTTCGCCTCTCAAAAGGTTGGGAAGGAAGAAAGAGTGCATGGCTTACGGTAATCGGTTTCCTTATTATTTTATTCAATTTAGTCGTAGTTAATCTAGTTATCGCTGGATTGCACTCTTATGCATAATGTGACAACAATTTGCTTTTTACACTATTTTTAAAGCAATTTTGATAGTTTCCAATTCTATGCAAAATAAATAATAAACTGTCATAAAGTTAGAAAAGTTCAATCAGAATGATTGGGCTTTTCTTTTCAATCGTTCGCTAAAAAGGTACAATAGAGAAGAGAAATAGAGTTTTGAAAGGGGCAACACCAGTGTCTGAAAATATTTCTGTGTTAATTGTGGACGACGAGGATCGAATTCGTCGTTTGTTAAAAATGTATTTAGAGCGTGAGGGCTATACAGTAGAAGAAGCGGAAAATGGAGAACAAGCACTTTCGATGGCACTTGAAAAAGATTATCATTGTATTTTGTTGGATATTATGATGCCTGAAAAAGATGGTTTGGAAGTTTGTGCTGAACTGCGCGAAAAGAAAACAACGCCTATTATATTGTTGACGGCAAAAGGTGAAGAAGCAAACCGTGTACAAGGTTTTGAACTTGGTGCGGATGATTATATTGTGAAACCATTTAGTCCGCGAGAAGTCGTATTACGTGTAAAAGCAATATTACGACGCTCAGCAGTATTTTCACCTGTTTCAAATGCTTCATCTTCTAAAGATTTAGTTGTGTTCCCGCATTTAACAATCGACCATGATGCACATCGTGTGACAGCAGATGGAACGGAAGTAAATTTAACACCGAAAGAATATGAATTATTATACTTTTTGGCGAAGTCACCCGATAAAGTATTCGACCGTGAGCAATTATTAAAAGAAGTATGGCATTATGATTTCTTTGGTGACCTGCGCACAGTTGATACACATGTAAAGCGCCTGCGTGAAAAGCTGAACCGTGTCTCTGAAAATGCAGCAAAAATGATTGTTACGGTTTGGGGAGTAGGCTATAAATTCGAGGTCGTAAATGATTAGAATAGCAACAAGTATTGTCGGGAAGCTATGGGTAACCATTTTGCTTCTCGTTTCATTTGTCCTGTTTATTTTTACAATTTTCATGTTGGAGTTTCTTGAAAACTATCATAACGAACAGTCCGAGATTTCATTAAGGCAAACAGCCGCAGCCATTGCGAGTATTATCGATGAAGAAGAGATCGATGATAAGCAGTTTGCAATCATCTCGGAGTTATTGACGGAAACGACAAACGTACTTATCGCCAAAAGTTCAGATGAAATATTGTATGCAAGACAAGAAGGCATTAATAAAGAAGAAATTCAGCAAAAAATTATAAGCAGCAAAGCATTTGAAGAAGTATATGCATCAGCAGAGCCAATAGTAAAGGAACTGACGCTACCTTCGAATCGAGAAGAAGCGAACAGCTCCAATTATATTGTATTAGGCTTCCCGCTTAAAAGTGTTGAAGATCTACATGGGGCCGTCTTTATTTACAAAAACCCCGATGCTTTACACCAGACTAGTAATGAAACGACGAAAATTGTTGTGTTAGCTGCGGCTATTGCATTTATATTGACGACAATTTTTGCATTTTTCCTTTCTTCTAAGATAACGCTTCCATTGCGTAAAATGAGAGAGCATGCATTTGAATTGGCAAAGGGGCGTTTCGATTCAAAAATTGAAACGAAGCAAAATGATGAAATTGGTCAGCTTGCCGTCGCCTTTAACCAGATGGGCCGTCAATTGAAGCATCATTTGGAAGTGATCAACCAGGAAAAAGAACAATTATCGAGCATTTTAACATCGATGACCGATTCTGTTATTACATTTAATCGCGATAAGACGATTTTAGTGAGCAATCCTCCTGCAGAGCGACTACTGCAAAAATGGTTCGTCGAAAAAGGATTGGATAGCTCAAAGCCGATACCGGATGAACTTTATCAAATGCTTGACCATGTGTTGAATTTCGAGGATCAGCTGGACGAAGAGTTTGAAATGGGTAAATCCTATTACAGTATAACGATTAGTCCTTTGTACAGCAGAGACTCCATTCGTGGTGCAGTCGCTGTTATACGCGATAAAACCGAGGAAACGAAACTGGAAAAACTGAAATCGGATTTCATTGCCAATGTTTCACATGAGCTCCGGACACCAATCGCGATGCTACAAGGCTATTCGGAGGCAATTATTGATGGGGTTGTGACAACAGAGGAAGAACGTATTGATATGATCCGGGTAATTTACGATGAATCACAGCGTATGAGTCGTCTCGTAACAGATTTACTTGACTTGGCGCGGATGGAATCAGGACATATGAGTCTGTATAAGGAAGACGTGCCATTAGTAGCGGTTATTGAACGGATGACACATAAGTTTGACCAAACAGCGAAAGAAAAGCATGTGCAACTGCAGATTGAAACTGACTTTTCGGATGAAACGCTTATTTCGATTGATGAGGACCGTATCGAACAAGTATTAACGAACTTGATCGACAATGCGATTCGCCATACACCAGCCGATGGATCGGTAACTGTTTCTATGGCAAATGAGCAAAACTATGCAAAAATTCAAATTAGGGATACAGGGCAGGGCATTCCGCAAGATGATTTGCCATATGTATTCGAACGGTTCTACAAAGCAGATAAAGCACGTACTCGTTCGAAAGGCGGAACGGGCTTAGGCTTGGCCATTACGAAAAACATTGTGGAAGCACATAACGGCAGAATCTCTGTTGATAGTGTGGAAAAGCAAGGAACAACCTTTACATTTTACTTGCCATTATCTTAAAAAAGTGGGGTAATGGAATTATGAGTATAAAAAAGTTTATCATTTTGAATCGTTCAAAGTGATAAACTTTTCTTTTTAATAGACTAATTCGTTCGTAAAAGGATGATTACTGTAACTTTTCTGTTTCGAAAACGACAAATTACGTGAATGGAGGTGGGATGGGTGCAGCAATCCATTTTCCATCGATTATACGATACGTATCATCAGGATGTTTTTAATTTCTTATTTTACTTAGTGAAAAATCGTACCGCAGCTGAGGATCTTGCCCACGAAGTATACGTTCGTGTATTAAAATCATACGAGCGATTCGAAGGGAAAAGCTCGGAAAAAACTTGGCTGTTCTCTATAGCAAAAAATGTGGCGATTGACTATTTCAGAAAAAAACAAGTTCGAGATAAACATGCATTTACAGCTTTTGATTGGGAGACAGAGCAACTCGTAAGCCCAATCCCTTCACCTGAACAATTCACCGAATTAAATGACCAGCTCCATCAATTACTGGTTGCATTGGAGGAATGTTCAGGTGATCAGAAAATGGTGATTATTATGCGGTATATTCAGGAACTTTCAATTCAGGAAACAGCGGAGATATTAGGATGGACGACAGGAAAAGTTAAAACGACACAGCACCGTGCTTTAAAGAATCTGCGGCTGCTATTGGAAGCGCAAGAAGGAAGGGAGGCGAATCCATTATGAAAAAGGAGCATTGGGATGAAAAAGAGATTGAAATTTTTCTGAAAAAAGCACCGAAAGTAACTGATCATCGTTCAAAAGATGAGGTATTTAATCGTTTAATGGATGAAGGAGCATTTAATGAAGATCCGCCTCACATAGAGCAAAACAATCAAAAAGGTATACGTTGGGCGCCATTATTCGTCTCGATTGCATCAATATTTATTATTGTTTTAATCAGCGCGCAATTTATAGGTAATAATGAATCGGTTACTATGCAGAATGAAACATTCGATCTTGCCACTCCGGAATCGGAAGAAAGTATGACAATGAGTGCGAAGGAAGATGCATCTACACAACGCTCCATGATTAATAGTTTTTCGACGGAAGCTCAACCGGAGCAAACATTAGTTTATGAAAGCGAGCTAGAGGAAAACACATTATTTGCAATTGGTCTTGCAGGGGATGATGCAGAAAGTGTACCTGTAAGCATATTGATTCCAAATGAGATTGTTGCCGAAAAAACGGGTACAGAAAATCCGACGAAGCTGGAACTTTATAACACGTTCAGTCCGTTGCTTGACGAACAGTCGTTAGGCTTTAATGAATACCATCCTTACAAGGGCGAATTGCGTGAGGAAGGGAACAGGCTTGTTCATATGTTGCCGGAAGATCACCAATATGATGCGGGAACTGCTTCCTTATCAAATTATCTCGGTTCCCTTGTCGACACTTTCAGAGATGAATATATGGAAGTAGAAATACAAAATACGGCCGGAAAACCAATTTACTTTGACCATATTGGCGACGTAAAAGAGCCGTTTTTATTAAATGATGAGAACGCTCAATATAATTATTTTATGTATCAGATGCGGAATGGAGCGGTATATTTAAGTCCCAATTTCCGAATGAGCTTTAAAGATGTGCAAGAAGCAATCAAAAATATGACGGTGGAAGCGAATGATATATACAGAACGGTTATATTGCCGGGTGTATATTTAAAAGTTGAAGACGCTAAGTCGATCGTAACAATTACATTTGAAGAACCTTTAAACTTGGACAATTATGAACCAGCTCAAGGAATGCGAATGATTGAAGGATTAATAATGACAGCAGCAAGTTTTGATAAACAGGTAAAATTTGAAAATATCGTACAGGAACAATGGGGCGGTTATGACTTCACAAAACCGGTAGATAAGCCGATCGCGGCGAACCGTATTCATTATGAATTTCAATAATTCAAATAATTTTACTAGGAATTGTAAGCAATGGGCTTTACAATTCCTTTTTTTTATATATAATAATAGTTATAGCAAGGTAATTGCTACATAATTTCATATTGATTCATCTTCGGGGCAGGGTGTAACTCCCGACCGGCGGTAATAAAAGTTATAACTTCTGACCATTTACTTGGAGGAATTTATGTCGAACTTTTCGAGCCCGCGAGCCACTTTTGTGTGCAGGATTTGGTGCAATTCCAAAGCCGACAGTATAGTCTGGATGGGAGAAGGTGAAGGTACGGTCGTCATTTTTTGAAAATGCCGTGCTTTGCAGTACTTATTTCTAATTCCTTATTTGTAAACGGAATATTTTTCGTATACAAAAAACAGGAATTGCTGCAAATGCACAGATAGACCCTTTATTTAAGTGTGCCTATTTCTCCCTTATGCTCTAGTTTAGCATAAGGGTTTTTTCATGGAATGATTTGATACGTCCTTTCTTCTTGCGAGATGGAATCAGCAAAGAGGAGAGATTTATATGCAAAAAAGAAGTTTAAAGTTACGATCATTCGTAACAATCGCAATGCTGAGTGGGGTTTCATTTGTGCTAATGTTGTTAAACTTCCCACTACCATGGTTCCCGGTGTTTTTACAAATTGATTTCAGTGATGTGCCAGCATTGATTGCGGCAATTACGATGGGACCTGTTGCAGGTATCCTAGTTGAACTTGTTAAAAATGTGCTTGACTGGATTTACACAGGGGCTCCTGAAGGAATTCCGGTAGGTCATATGGCTAACTTCGCTACAGGTGTATTATTCATTTTACCAGCTTACTATATTTATAAAAAATTCCCTTCTGCAAAAGGGTTAATGACAGGCTTAGTTGTTTCTACAGTTGTAATGTCACTTGGAATGGCGGCATTAAACTACGTGGCGTTCTTACCGCTGTACACGTACTTACTAGGCTTCGAATATAATATGTACGAAACAATCGTGTTAGGTATTTTACCGTTTAATATTGTTAAAGGAATTATGATGTTTGTGGTCGTGACGATGCTTTACCGTTCAATGCGTGTATGGATTGAAAATCAGCGCAGACAATATTTAGCTTAATTAAATAATAAATTATGGAGCGATGTCATAAAAGTGTTAACTTTATGACATCGCTCCTTTTATATTTACTCTTACTATTGTCATTCTGTTATAGGGCTGATATGATATTGTACATTGTTAAGAAAATTAGGACGTTTCATTAAAACACCATGAAATGACATCTTGGGAGAGAATATGATGGACAAGAAAATACCATTTTCAACCTATGCAGTAATCGGAACGATGCTGTTTGGGATGTTTTTTGGAGCAGGAAATTTAATATTTCCGATTCAAATGGGGCAATTGGCAGGGACAAACTATTGGTTTGCGCTAATTGGCTTTTTAGTTACGGCAATTGGTTTGCCGTTTTTAGGAATTCTGGCAATCGGATTGTCGGGAAGTAATGGATTGCGCGATTTGGCAAGTAAAGTACATCCGATGTTTGGATTGTTTTTTGCATTGGCTTTATACTTAACGATTGGGCCATTTTTTGCAATTCCGCGTACAGCAACAGTACCGTTTGTTGTTGGATTTGAACCGTTTATCGATCCTTCACAGGCGACATTGTGGCTTGCGGTATTCAGTTTTATTTTCTTCGCGATCGTTTTTTATTTTTCACTAAATCCGGCGAAGATCATGGACATTATAGGGAAGTACTTAACACCGGCATTTTTAGTATTTTTATTTGTGCTAATCGGTATTAGTCTGTTTTCTCCAATGGGGAAATTCGTTGAGCCTGCTGGAACTTATATTAACGAGGCGTTTATGACAGGTTTTAAAGAAGGCTATAATACGATGGATGCACTTGCTTCGCTTGCGTTTGGTATTGTTGTCATCCATGCGATAAAGCGAACAGGGATTACAGATAAGAAAGAAATTGCAAAAGCGACTTGGAAATCAGGTATTTTCGCAATGGCATTAATGATGCTGATTTACGGTCTGATTGCTTACATGGGAGCATCGAGTATAACGGCGATTGGTACATTTGACAATGGCGGTCAAATTTTTGCTGCGGTTGCCGATCATTATTTCGGCTCATACGGAGCAATTTTGTTGGCGATTATTATTGTACTTGCATGTTTAAAAACGAGTATTGGGCTCATTACTTCATGCAGTGAGTTTTTCCATGAAGTGTTTCCGAAAATCAGCTATAAAACATTTGTAGTCCTATTATGTGTTGTTTCATTTATCATTGCAAACTTTGGATTAACAAATATTATTACATATGCAATTCCAGTGTTGATGTTCCTTTACCCTCTGGCAATAGTGTTAATAATACTGGCGCTTCTAGGACCGCTATTTCACTACAAAAGGACTGTATTTGCAGGGTCAATTTTACTCGTATTCTTTATTAGTATAATTGATGGGTACAATGCGTTAATCGGAAGTGTGCCGGCATTTGAAGTGAGTGTGCTGTCTTCTATTTCAGCTTTTTACGCAGATTACCTACCGCTCTATTCCATTGGTTTAGGGTGGATTGTTCCGGCGTTAGTAGGAGCGGTTATCGGATTATGTATTCCGAATCGCACGAATGAAATCAATACGGATTAAAAAATGGTTGTGTAAAAGGAAAATTTCCTTTTACACAACCATTTTCTGTTTTAGTGGATATTTTGCTTTTTAAAGCTTCCACCTTTAACTTCGACTACTTCGTATACTGTCACAAAGGCATTCGGATCGATTTCTCGAATAATACCCTTTATCTTACTTTCTTCCATCCGGTTGATTACACACGTAATTTCTTGAAATTCCTGATGGGAGTATGCACCGTATACTGTGCTGAAAGTCGCGCTTCTTCCTAAACGATCTCGAATTGTTTCGACCATTTTAAGCGGCTCTTTTGTAATGATTTTATATGTTTTAGAGCCGCTAAGTCCTTCTTCAACAATCAAGATAACTTTTGATGCGATATAATAAGCAATTGCCGATAACAAAGCACCTTTAAAGCCGAATACAAACGATACAATGATGAAAACGAAAAAGTTTAAAAACAAAATGAGATCACTTGTACCGAAAGGCAATTTTCTCGATAGTAACACTGCAAGCATGTCTATCCCATCAAGAGCGCCACCATTACGAAGCGCTAACCCCATACCAATACCTAAAATAATTCCCCCTACAACTGTAATAAGCAATGCATCGCCAGTAATAATAGTTGGAACATGGTGCATAAGCGAAGTACCAATTGCTAATGATGTGATACCGATAACGGAGTTGATTGCGAAGGTTTTTCCAATCTGTTTATATCCTAAGTAAATAAACGGAATGTTTAGTATGGCGATCAGCAGGCCTAATGATACTGGTGTTAGCTGAGAGATGACAATACTAATCCCCGTGATTCCACCATCCGATACGTTATTTGGTATTAATACTGCTTCTAATCCGTAAGCAGCGATTAAACCGCCAATAATAACGATGATTTTTTGTCCGATTGACTTTGCTATGTGTTGCTTTGACATAAAATTCCCCCTCAATATACGGTAACAATTATACATGAATAATAGCGATATTACTTTTCATTGCCCCATTTTTTCAAAAAAAAGCTATCGGGAAAAACAATGCTTTTTCCTGACAGCTTTTATGGGAATTTTGGGAATTATTTATTTCCTATTTCTGATTCAATTAAATCCTCCAAAGATTTTGCGTTTTCCAGAGCTTCGGCAGGGATTGTTATTGTTGGTACTGTATTAAAATCTGAATATTTCATAGTTGATTTACTTTTTATATTCATTACAACACCTTCCAGGTTCATGCCGAATCCGAAGTCCATTACCATTTCTTCTATATCAAATGTTTCCTTATTAATTTTGATTTCATAAGAAAAATTATCGTATTTTAAATTTTTCATATCGGCCAGTACTTCCTCGTCCAAACCTAAGTTCATGGCAGACATTTGTTCTTGTATAAGAGCGGTAAAGTTATCTCCAGTACCTTTCAAATTTAATGTATAATACCCATCCGTTTCTTTGATATTGAAATCGGTTGCAAATTTCTGCAACATTTCTAATTGATCAGCAGCATTAATTTGTGCGCCAGCTTGCGTTAATATTTCTTCAAACATGTCGGCAGGATAATTAATCCAAGTTTCTGACGTGCCTTCATACATATACATGCCATCTTTTTCTGTCATATACATTTTTAAAGGCATATCAATCGATTCGCCTGTTGTTGGCTCGACCATAGACATTGTTCCTTCAATGAAGAACTGCATAGGTTTATTGACAATTGACATATCCATTTTTCCGTTAGTATCGATTTTTATACGTTCTTCCCCATCTTGGATATCCATCGATTGTGTCATTGTCATTTTTGCTTTCATGCTAGTTGTAGCTTGTTGTTTTTCGATTGCCTTTGTGAAAATGGTTTTTAATAGCGCTGAATCCGTTGAAGACGCTTCTGTATCACTTTCTGTGAATTCGTGTACTACATTGAAAATGAATGTTGCTAGTTGACCGCGTGTTATCGATTTCTCTACACCAAATTCCGTATCACTTATGCCTTTTGCAATACCGTATTCATATAAAGCTGTAACGACATAAGCGTATTCATTATCCCCAGTCACATCATGAAAAGGGCTGTCGCCTTCAGCTTTTAAATCCAATGCTTTAGCGAGCATATAAGCAAATTCCCCACGCGTAATTGTTTCATTTGGCTTGAAAGTGTTATCTTCATACACTTTAATTGCATCGAGTGCAGTCAATGCTGCGATAGAACCGTAGTACTGATGTGATGCCGGAATATCGGTGAACTTAGGATTGACCACATTTTCCGTATCAAGACCAAGTGCACCGGCAATAATTTTAGCTGCCTGTCCACGTGTCACATTCTGCGCGGGTTTAAATGTTCCATCTGGATAACCACTAATAATTTCGGCTGCATGCAATTCTGTAATCGCCTTAAAATGTATGTTGTTTTCAGCGACATCTGTGAAATTTACGGCAGCTGAAGCTGGGGCTACCGTTGCTGTTGTCATTGCTAATGAAGCAACTGCAAATGTGTAAAACTTCTTTTTCATACTAAATATCCTCCTTGTCCTAAGCAAATATTCATATGTGTCATGCGTAATTTGCAAAAGACTTTATCTTAATTCGGCAGCTGTTTTCGTGCAGCTAATGAATTAGAAACAAAGTAAGTGACCGGCAGGAAAGATGGATAAGCTTCCGGGTAACGGAAAGTTAATTTCTATTATTTGTAAGAGTAGTTAAGTATTTTTTTAGTATGCCAGATCACATATATCCATTATATATTAATATCTTATAATTATTTCAATAAAGTCCATAATTTTGAAATATATTTGTATTTTAATTATGACTGTGACATGGACTGTAATAATCAGGTGGAACTAACTTAAATGTAAACAACTTTTAAAAATAGAGGAAAGCTCACATAAAAAAGAATGAAACTTCGGTGACCGTATGCTAATTGCTGTTCTTGGCGTACGGTTCTTTTTGTGGAATTAAAATGTTCGAATTATGCGATTAAATTATTCTAAAAACGATATGTTAGTTTTTATAACATTAGATTGACAAAGAACATTACATTGATTTAAAGTAAATGGTAAGAAGAGGGAGGCGAGATAATGAGTCGAGAGTTTCGAAGAGCGATGCCGTTACTGCCGATTAGCATGGTTATGCAATTGACGGAATTAACGGCTAGACAAATTCGTTATTATGAAGAACATGAATTAATCGTCCCTGCCAGATCAGAAGGGAATCGAAGGATGTTTTCTCTTGATGATATTGATGCATTGCTGGAAATAAGAGAGCTACTCGACCAGGGCATTAATATGGCGGGTGTCAAAAAGGTATTTGCAATGAGATCGAAAGAGTATGTAAAGAAACCTGACGTGGTACGCGTGACAGATACAGAATTGCGGACTATATTGCGTGAAGAAATGCTGCAGGCGCAGCGCATGCAAAAAACATCGCTACGTCAAGGCGATTTATCGCGTTTCTTTCAATATAAAACTGAGTAGGACCAACTAAAAAGGAGAGTGTTGAAGTATGGCAAATGTAATGGTGAATGGAACAAGCAAAGCAACGAAAGAAAGCATTAAAAAAATTGTAGCCGATAAAAATGTTAAATTTATTCGTCTGCAATTTACCGATATTTTAGGAACAATCAAAAACGTTGAAATTCCGGTAAGTCAGTTAGATAAAGCGCTGGATAACAAAATGATGTTTGACGGTTCTTCAATTGAAGGTTTCGTGCGTATTGAAGAATCTGACATGTATTTGCGTCCGGATTTAGATACTTTCATGATTTTCCCATGGACTGCAGAAAAGGGAAAAGTTGCCCGATTAATTTGTGACATCGCACGTCCGGACGGCTCTCCTTTTGAAGGGGATCCGCGCTCTAACTTAAAAAGAATGTTAAAAGAAATGGAGGAATTAGGTTTTACAAGTTTTAACTTAGGACCTGAACCAGAATTTTTCTTATTTAAATTAGATGAAAAAGGCAACCCGACATTAGAACTAAATGATGATGGTGGTTACTTCGACTTGGCACCAACAGATTTAGGGGAAAACTGCCGTCGCGATATCGTATTGGAACTTGAGGAGATGGGCTTTGAAATTGAAGCATCACACCATGAAGTAGCTCCGGGTCAACACGAAATTGACTTCAAATATGCCAATGCGGTGGAAGCATGCGATAACATTCAAACGTTCAAATTAGTAGTAAAAACAATTGCGCGTAAACATGGCTTACATGCGACATTTATGCCAAAACCTTTATTCGGTGTGAACGGTTCAGGAATGCACTTCAACTTATCGTTATTCCAAGGAAGCAAAAATGCGTTTTGGGATGAAGGGGAAGACTTACAGTTATCAAAAACAGCGAAACATTTCTTAGCAGGTGTATTAAAGCACGTTCAAGGATTTACAGCGGTGACGAATCCGACTGTCAACTCATACAAACGTTTAGTACCAGGCTATGAAGCACCTTGTTATGTGGCATGGTCACCAAAAAACCGTTCACCATTAGTACGTATTCCGGAATCTCGTGGTCTATCAACTCGTATTGAATTAAGATCAGTTGACCCATCTGCAAACCCGTACTTAGCAATGGCTGTTATTTTGGCTGCAGGATTGGATGGCGTGAAAAATAAAATCGAGCCACCAGCACCGGTTGACCGAAACATTTACGTGATGGATGCTGAAGAGCGTGCAGCTTATGGTATTGCAAGTTTACCAGGTTCATTGGATGCAGCATTAGCTACTTTAGCGAAAGATGAAGTAATCATTGATGCATTAGGTGAACATATTTATGCAAACTTCAAAGAAGCAAAAGAAGTGGAGTTTGATATGTTCCGCACATCTGTACACCAGTGGGAACGCGACCAATATATGAAGATGTACTAAGAAGAAAGCGTTGTGGCTGCATGCTCCAACGCTTTTTTCATTAAACAATATTTAAGATTTTTATTTCATCCTAATGTTGTAGAGTTTTTTTCTCCTTTTCTCTCTAAAATGTGGTAAGGAGGGGATGTAAATGAAACAGTGGACAGAAACATTACATGTAGCACAATTTCGTATCGCACGGCCAACTGATCAAATAGAACAGATTGAACGTTTTTATTGTGAAGGTCTTGGTCTTAAAAAACTTGGCGGCTTTAAAGGACATCGAGGGTACACTGGTATTATGATTGGTTTACCGGATGCATCGTATCATCTGGAATTTACTGAACATATTGATGGGAGTCCATGTCCTGCACCAACGGAAGATAATTTGCTCGTATTTTACATGCCTAATGCCGAACAAATTCAAGCAGTGAAGTCTCGACTCGCTAGTATGGGCTACTACGAGGTGCCGCCTGAAAATCCGTATTGGGAAGAAAAAGGTGTGACGTTTGCGGACCCGGATGGCTGGCGAATAGTATTGATGAACACAGAGGGGATTTAATATCTGGGTAAACAGTATATAGGTCAAAACCTGCACTACGAGGACGCACCACTAAATGAAAATATATTAAAAAGAAAGCGTTGGGGCTGTATGCTCCAACGCTTTTCATTAATAAAACATAAATATGGCAGATCCATATTACGAACCTGAACAACATTATTTATGTATTCTCTCTATTTTACGCAGCAGTATCTGAATACTTATTAAGTAATTCATCTAATTCTTGACTGCAATGTACTACTTCAGGGTGTGTGAATCCTAGATCATTTGCTTTTTTGTACATGTCTTTTCTTTTAGATTCAATTCTTATTCTCAATCTTAGTCTAAATATTTTTTTGAAAAATAAAAATTTCATTGCTAAATTTATGTTCCTTTCTGAAGTATTACGCTGTTTTATATTTTCGAATTAAATATAATAGCGCTTATTCATCGTATCCTATTAAGAAATAATAAAGTGTCGAATCGTGGTAGAAATATAAAGTTCATAAATTTGTAAAAATTAGGTGTATTATACAAAAATAATTTCATCTCATATTGACTTCAATTATGAAACGAAATAGTTAAATTAAAGTGTTGATTTAAAGCGTTTATTTTCCTGTTTTTTGAAAATTTACCTTTTAGTTTGTAAAATATTAATTGATAGATTATTCTAATAAAGTACCCAATAAATCGAAATTTAGGTTTGTAACCGTTTTCAATGTCGATATATAGAAGGGGGAGGGGATTACATATGTTGCAGGCATTAAAAGTTGGATTTCTCATCGAACGCTCTAACCGAAAAAATATTGTTGCGTTACTCGCAGTGATCGTTATTGTGTTTGGATGTATGTTTTTTATTAAGGCAGAGTCAGTAGGGGATCAGCTCAATGAAAAAAGAGGCGACTACTATAGTTCGCGTGCTGTATTATCCAAGTTCCAAGTTCAGGATGCCTCAAGGGACGGGGATGGCAGTGATTTATTTAAAAATCTGACACAGCAGAAAAGTGCCGTGGCCTTACAAATTGCTTCATTAACTGTAGAAAACTATCCGATGTATTATGAAGCTTCCTATCGTATTGCTGAGTTGCGGCAACAGGCTTTTGATATGGAAGAGTACGAAAAAGTGAAGGATTTGCTGCCTACAAAGTTTCAAAATTCAATGAATTACTTATATTTTAAAGTGATGTACGAATCGGGCAAAAATACGATTAGCGATCTATCTCATTACATACCGTTTTTGTTGTATTTCTTTAGTTTAGTAGGTGTTGGCTGGTACATATTTATGAGTTTCTATACGAGTTCGATTTTACTGGATGATTTTGAGCATTCAAGCATTATTAAAGGTTACCCGGTCCGATTTGACCAATATGTAATATCCAAATGTATCATTGCCTTTTTGTATGTTGTCGCATTTATTGCGCTCATCTTTATTAGTGCTTCACCCTTGTTATTCAATGGATTGGGTGAAGGCTCTGAACAAGTGGCCGTTTATTTCGGAGAGCCGACATTAATTTCAAGTGTGTACTATATTGTACTTTGCATTGTCTATATGTTTGTCATTTCGATATTTGTAATGCTTTTGTCCATTATTTTAAATGTACTGCTGAAAAATATGTATTTGACATTGTTTGTTCATTTGATTCTATTTTTTTTACCGGTTATTTTCCCTTCAATTATTAGTGTGTTCCCGTACAATCCGTTCCATTTCATGAACTTCAATGAAATTTTAAATGGAATGCCGTTGGATTTAGTGCGTCCTGTGGATGTAACGATGAATATCGGGTTACTGATTATGAGTATTTGTATTTTAATCATGTTATTCGTCATTAAAACATTCTTCTCTACAGGAAAAATAAAAAGGGCCTAGGGGGGAAAGAAATGTACGGATATTTTAAATTTGAACTGAAACAGTTTTTTACGAATAAGAAAAACTTGGCGATCTATTTTCTGCTGGCATTTGCTGCGATATTTTATGCGTTTAAGATTGCACCTGCCTATGATCCTATTGAAAAGGTCGACAGGGAGGAAATTGAAGCCCGCTATTTAACGCGTCAGGAATTTATTGATGATTTAAGTAAGAGGGATTTAAGGGAAATACATCCGACATCAGTTAGAGCATATTATGATTTTGCTGATATCAACCCGCTGGATAAGGCAAGAATGGATGCCCTTGATGCAAATGATCTGAAAAAGTATGCGGAAGTAACAAGCGACTGGTATATTCAAATGAACTATTTGACATTTTATAATGAAAACCTTTTCTATAATGACCGATATTATGTGGCAGACAGGGAATTTGCAAATGTTGAAGGTGCTTTAAATGCGATGGATCAACATTTCCGGTACGGTGCTTTTAATGAGGCTAATTACGAATTGTCGATTGGTGTTTTTGAACAGCGTACGGCATTGCAGACGTTTGAGCGACTTCTGAAAGGTCCGCTTCCTTTAATATTAATTATTTGTACCTTATTACTGGCGATCGATATTGTGACGAAGGATCGTCGTCACCCGTCTGTGCTGAAAGGCTTTCCGATTGCCGACTGGAAGAAGCTGCTCGTAAAAATAGGTATTGCTTTTATCGGCAGTATCACATTATTTGTACCTTTACTTATTGGTTTTATGATAATCGGGGCTCAATCAGGTTTCGGCCATCTTAAACTGCCATCACCCGAGTATGCTTTTAATTTCTTGCAATGGGGGAATGAGAGTTTAGCTAATATGATGACATTAGGCATGTTTTTGGGTCGGTCTTTATCATTACTGATTGTATGGTTCATTGTCATAATCAATGTTGTAATTTTATGCAGTGTACTGTTCCGCCAAGAAATGGTGAATTTGGCAGTCGGACTATTGGTCAGTTTTGGCGAAAAGTTTTATATAAGCCGCGGTATCGGATATTTTTGGGAAGTGGAAAAAGTTCCTACTACGTATATCCATGTCGGAAAAGTTGTATCTGGTTATCAGAACTATTATTTAGGAAGTGAGAATGTAGATTATCAATACGGCCTGCTATTATTGACAATATGCGCGGTTATTCTATTGGTGATTGTGTTGCTCATTTCACTTATTAAACGTTTCAAGCTTGTAAAATAAGGGGGGACAACGAATGATTGCTATTGAAAATATTACCGTTCAGTTTGCTGATAAAAAAGTGCTAAACGATATTTCGATCAAGTTTGAACAAGGCGAAATGATCGGGCTAGTTGCACCGAACGGAACCGGTAAATCTACTTTGATGAATGTCATTATGAACTATTTGCCGCCAACAAGCGGAAAAGTATCATTTAACGATAATCTTAGCTATTCAAATAAATCCAGTGAGGTAAAAATCCACAAGTTTGTGTCGATGATGCCGGATCAAAGCGATTTATATAATCATTTAAGCGGACGTGCCCATTTAAAAATGTTCGCAACGATGTGGAAGTCTGATCCGAAACTGATCGACGAAACAATTGAAGCGCTGAATATGGGCCATTATGTAAATAAGAAAACTGGGACTTATTCACTCGGCATGCGTCAGCGGCTTTGTTTTGCGATGCAAATTGTGGCGAATACAGACATTATGATGATGGACGAAGTAATGAACGGACTTGATCCGAATAATATTGAAGTGATTTCTAGGATTTTAATGAAGAAAAAGGCTGAGGGGAAAATGATCATTATCGCTTCGCACTTGCTTGATAATCTGGAAAAATATGCGGACCGGATTTTCCTGTTTAATGAAGGGAAGCTGGTCGATACAAATGAAATCATTGAAGGGTTCAGTCAGGCGAAAATTAAAACAGTACGGGTAAAAAATATGGAAGAATCCGTAAAAGCGCTCCTAAAGGAGAAATATCCGCTAATCGAGCAGCAAACACTCGTTACGGATATGACACTGCTGCATCTCCCTAGTTCGGAACCGATGCTGTTAAGCGATCTGACTGAATTTTTGGTGGATAACAATGTAATGGACTTTGCATTTGGCAAAGTGACATTGAATGATTTATATGCCCTTTACTATCATGAAGTTATATAATAAAAAGCCTTCGTCAATCAATTTTGACGAAGGCTTTATTTATAACGAACAACAAGTTTGAATGGTATGCTTGTAAGTTATAAAAGAGTATAAATTTTACTTTTTAAACATTTAATTTTTTCTTCCAGTTCAATGAGAAGATACTTGAAGAAATAACAACTACGAATAACGTAATTACCGTAATAAATACGATGTAGTAAGAACCAGTTGTATCGAAAATATAACTGAATAAAGTAGTACCGACCGCAACACCTAATGTTGAAGCAGACATGATTGTAGTATAAATGGATGCATAGTCTCTACCGCCAAATACTTCACGAATAACCATTGGAGGTAAAAGGGTAGACCCTGAGAAACCGATACCGAATAATAATGCACCTAAATACATCATACCGATGCCGAATGAATCAGAGAACAGTAGCGCAATCGTACCTAAAATACCACTGCCGATACCTGTCAATAATGCTAATTTAACGCCAAATTTATCGTTAACCGCACCGATCAGGAACTTCCCGCCCGTTTGGCCGATCGTCACACATGTAACACCTGTAGCGGCCATTGCAGCAGAGAAACCAACTGACTGGATAAAGTTTGGTACGTGGAAGCCAACTGTAGATGCTAAACCAAATAAACCTGTAAATCCTAAAATTAAATAGAATGGAATTGTTTTGATGGCAACTTTCTTCATTACCCCAGTTTCAGGTTGTGCTTGTACAGCCTCTTTATTTGTTGTTTCTTCAGCACCATAAGGCTGTTTGTTCATATCTTCGGGTTTTGAACGAATAACGAATAATGTAAACGGCAAAATTAATAGGGCAATACATACACCTAAAATCATGTATGTTGGACGCCAGCCGATTGATTCGATTAACGCACCAGTGATTTGAGCGAAAATCGCACCACCAATACCCATGAAAGCCATTGCAAAACCTAATGCCATACCGGCTTTTGCTTTAAACCAATTGTTGATTAGTAATGGAATCGTTCCATAAATTAAGAATGTACTACCGATACCAAGTGCTACACCTGAGATGTAGAAATTCCAGGCAGATGTATAGAAGCCCATTAATCCGAATGCGAGTGCATTTATAATACCAGCTATTGTTAAAATATAACGAACATCGAATTTATTTAGAAACTTCCCAGCGAACGGTAAGAAAATTGTTACCGTTAAATACATAATTGATGTATACAAACTAATATCAGATACACCAACACCGAAATCTTGTGCAACAGCGCGATATAATAGACCAGCACAGCTTACGATGATCCCGACACTTGCCGCATAAATCGCAGCACTTGCGATCATGATCCACCATGCATAGTGCGTTTTTCCTTGTTTTTTCATGCTATCTCCTTTGATGTATAAGAGAAGCAAGTGAATTGCTTCTCCTCTTCATTTTTGTAAAATCATTTATTGAATTGTGAAACCGCCATCAATTGTTACCGCAGTACCGCTCATAAATTTCGCTTCATCAGATGCTAAAAATACAGCTAAGTCTGCTACTTCTTCAACTTGACCAAATGTACGTGTCGGTACAGCTTCTTTAGAAAGACCAGCTAAAACGTCTTTTACTAAAGGTGTTTCAATTGTACCCGGGCAAATTGCATTGATTTTAATACCGTAGCGAGCGTATTCGCTAGATAAATGTTTTGTGTAACCGATTGCACCATGTTTAGAAGCTGTATATGCTGCTCCACCTTTACCTGCAACTAAACCGGCAACTGAACAAATATTTACGATTGCACCAGTTTGACGCTCAATCATGCTTGGTAATACAGCGTTACAGAATTCGAACATGCTTGTTAAATTAATATCAATTAAAAATTTCCATTGATCTAATGTAGTTTCAAGCGATTTTTGATACTTGTCGAATACACCTGCATTGTTTACTAGTACATCAACTGGACCGAATGTTTCTTCTGTCACTTTAATGCAGTTTAAAATGTCTTCTGTTTTCATGACATTTACCGGTACAGCGATTGCTTCGCCGCCAGCTGCTTTAATCTCTTCTGCAACAGCTTTTGCCCCTTCCAGGTTTAAGTCTGCAACAACGACTTTTGCCCCTTCTTTAGCAAAACGAATTGCTTCGCCTTGACCCATTCCTGATGCTGCACCTGTAATTATGGCAACTTTATTTTGTAATCGCATAGTAGATCTCTCCTTAAGTCAATTTTTTAATAATTGCTTGCGCGCAATTTATATCTTAAACTTATGGTACATATAATTAAAAATACTTATTTCTTATGTTGATATAACTTAAAGTTATTTAGAGGAGGCAATTTGAATGGATTTAGTGAAACTGCGCTATTTTTATGAAACAGCGAAAGTACAAAATATGTCACATGCCGCAAAAGAACTTTTAATTTCACAACCGGCATTAAGTAAGGCAATTGCGCAGCTGGAGGAAGAATTGGAGATGGATCTTTTTTACCGTAACGGCAAACGCATTACACTTAATTCAAATGGTGAATTTTTATTTAAACGAGCGGAACGAATTTTTGCGGAAATCCTGGATCTGGAGCGAGGTTTACGTGAATTTCGTGAGCAGGGCAATGGGGAATTGTCCATTGTTACAACGTTACCATATACATTTACGAATATATTAAATGAATTTTTAAATTTTTATCCATCCATTAAATATAAGCAAGTGCCTTTATCGAAGGATAATCTTGAACAATTTATCGAATATGGAAAATTTGATTTGTGTATCACAACGGAAAAGTTGAATCACCCGAATGTGGAGTGGCTTCCTTTGTTCAACGAGGAAATATTTTTAACGGTACCTTCGACATACCCGGAAGCTGAATTGGAGTCGGTTAACCTTTCCGAATTGCGTTCTTTACCATTCATTGGTCTGACTGCTGAATACCGTTTTCGGCAGCTGACGGATGATTTTTGTCGGGAGAACGGTTATACACCTGAATACCAAGTGGAAGTAGAGGAAGCGACGACGATACTTCAGCTTGTAAAGAATGGTCGTGGTGCTGCCTTTACACCTGAAACGTCGATGAGTATGTATGATGATAAAATCAGGCATATCCGAATTGAAAATGGAGAATTTACTCGGACAATTGGATTATTAAAACATAAATATACGTATACTACAGCCATTTCTAAAGCATTTATTCAGCATTGTTATAATTATTTTGAGAGTACACATAAATAACCCTTTAAAAGACGAATTCCCCGCCTATTGAACATAGACGGGGGACATTTTATTAGGGGGAGTTGATTGTTTTGTCGAACAATGTATTGTAATAGTTTAGAAGTCATTCGTTGAGCAGAACTTAATAAACTATAATTCGTCCAAATTTCCTCCCAGAAATTTGATGGCTTTGAATTTTAAAGTTGGAGGCTGTAAAATCCTAAGATAGACTGAGTAAAAGTCCTGAATTACAAAATCGTAACTTAAATTCGAGAGTGAAACGAATTTAAATTAGGTTATTTATGCAGAGACAAATATCTTTTGCACAAGTAAAATATACATGGATTTTTTTATTATGAAAAATACTTATTTTTTATTCTGATATAACTTTTGGTTATTAAGGGAGCACTATATAAAATCAAAACGCCATTTCCTATTAAAGAAATGGCGTTATTGATTATATGATGAATGGGGGATTGTATCGTAGTGCAATATAAAATGACAAATAATTTTTAAGTTAAATGATTCAATACTTCATCAATGCAATGGATGGTGCAGATGCAATGGTGGAGGGATGAGCCAGCCTTTTGATTTGTTTAGGCGCAATAGCTTTGCTCCAAGCTGTGCCTTAGCCGTATGGAATTGACCATACATCATTCCGATATCTTCTCGCATTGTCATACCCATAGCCTGACTGCAAGCAACTAAACCGGCAGCGACATCTACAGATAATGCTGCACTTATTTCAGGATCATTGAATCTTGCTCCTGGCGGGATATTTTCGATTCGTGCTTCAGGACGTTCTGGTGGTGCAGGAGGAAGTCCAACTCCATTTAATTTAAGAATTTTTTCTAATTGCTTAACTTCATCTCTTGCAAATTGGATAAAGTCTTCAATTATTTTTTTCAAGTCCTGGTCACCGGCATGATTATAAAAAGTCTGATACCCTGCAATCATACTGTAACCTGCAGCCAAACTTGTCCAAATGTTAAAAACTTCTCCATAATGTAACGGTTCGTCTTTTGGGTTACCCGTTAATATTCCCATCATTACACTTCCTTTCAAAATTAGGTGAATTTCATACAACGGTAGTATGAGCAACTAAAGTGTTTTAATTCATTTTTAATTGAAAAAAATACTATACATCACCTGACTTTGAAAAACGAAAAACAATTCATCATTAGAATGAAAAGTTTGATAAATGACAAAAAAATAAGACGCTTGCTACTGAAATAGAATAGCAAACGCCTTATTTGAATGTAATTAATATGTATAAAGTGGTAAGTCAATCAGTAACGAGTAATGTTGAAGTAAACGGGATTTACTTCAACTCGTTAATAAAATAAAGCTATTTTTATAAATTAGTTAGTAGGACCTTGAACTCTTTTGTAAATTTCTTTTTCGATTTCTTCTTTTGGCTTTTTAAGCGCAATTTCCAAGACATCTAATATAATTGTTGAGAGTTGCTGTAAAATTTGGGAGTCTTGAGATGTAATTTTTTTCTCTTCTTTTTGTAATTCCAAATCTTTTCGTAGGAGTGTATTCATTAATTGGGCAGCTTCTAAATGATTATTCGCACCTAAGATTTCTGCGTGATTTCTTTGGCGGTTTGTACTGCGGTCATTCCATTCGCTTGGTTCATTCGAAAAACAATCCATAATTTGAACTGCTTCATCATAGCTCAATAATTTTTCAAGTTGTGAGTTTTTACTCTCAACTGGATGATATAGTGTTACTCCCGGTCTGATTTTTGATTGCATAACATAGTAAAGCATAGGTTCTCCTGTGAAGTTTTGTTCTATAATACCCTCAATCTGGCAAATACCATGGGATTTATAAAACGTTAAGTCACCAATTTTATACATATATACGCCTCCGGAAAAAGTTATACATTTAATAATAAAGTAAATTACCGTTCAAGTCAACTAAGTTGACTTGAATATCCTATTAGTATTATGAACTTGAATTAATATATTAGCTTTAGTATGATGCTTGAGACTATTTAAGAATTATGTTGACAGAAAAAAGGGGGGAGAAGCAATGATTGACTTTATCGAATTATTGTATCGCCAACATAAACAATTACGCCAAAAGGCAGAAATTATGTGGAATGAAAATAATGACCTTCATATAACGAGTTCCGAATGGTTTGTACTGAAAAACATATATGAGGGCTACGTATCGGTACCCGAATTAGTAAAACAGTTAGACATTTCAAAGCAGGGGGTTCATAAATTTGTGACTTCCTTACAAGAAAAAAAATTAATTACGACCGAATTAATAAAAGGCTCGAAAGTTCAAAAGATGGCACATTTGACCGAGAAGGGAATCGTTATTTTTAATGAAAGCAAAAAGATGGAGCTTGAAATAGAAAAGATGGTAAGGGACACGATCGGGGATAAAGAATATGAACTGCTGCTGGAAATGCTCAAAAAGCCGCTCCTGAAAATTTAAATCCGATAATTTGGAAATGAAGATAACTGAAAAACCGCACGAAAGAATATTTCCTTCATGCGGTTACTTTAATATAGTATAAATCTTATTTAAAAGAACCTTCAAAAACAATTTCGTTTAACGGACGTCGACCTGATGGTGTTTCACGTGCCTGTAATTCAGGAGACAGCATTTCTTTGTCGCCTTTGTAACCAATTGCTATTGCTAAATGCACATCAAATGTATCCGGAATGTTAAACGTCTCTTTTGCCACATCTTTATGAATACCGCTCATTGGATGTGTGATTAAACCTTCCTTAGCTGCCTGAAGCGACAAGAAGCCCCATGCTGTCCCTGCATCAAACTCATGTGAACCTTTTGTATTGTCAGAAACGACTAATACTAAAACAGGTGCACGTTTTGCCCATACTAAATTACCTTCCATTAAAACAGGGTGGAATTTTGCTAAATCCTCTTCTGTTTTCGCTACGATAAAACGCCAAGGTTGGTTATTGCCTGCTGAAGGAGCCCAACGAGCTGCTTCAAATAAACGGTTTAATACATCTTCTGCAACAGGTGTGTCTGCATAAGCGCGCGGTGACCAACGATTTAAAAATACGTCAGAAATGTCGTGTTCCGCTGTTCGAAATTCTTTTGCTTGTAATACCATAAAAAAATCCTCCTAGTTCTATGTAATACATCTCCTATAATAACCAACGCTAAAATACAATTGCAAACAAAACGATTACAAAAAGTAAGTAAATAATTTTTAGTTAGCTAATGTGGCTAGTTATTGAAAATATGCATCTACCCATAAATATTTGTTAAGGCAGATAAAGTTGAGTTTATAGTAGACAAAACCGATTTTTTGCTATATACTAAGGTCAATGAGATAGTTATAAGACATTAAATTCACCTATTACAAAAAGTATTTCGTGGTTTAGTTGGTACTTTTTGTAATATGTGAATTTTTTTCTTTTTGAAGAATTGCGATCTTATTAAATTTAATTAATTGGAGGTCATTTATTATGACACAAGGTACAGTAAAATGGTTTAACTCAGAAAAAGGTTTCGGTTTCATCGAAGTTGAAGGCGGTTCTGACGTATTCGCTCACTTCTCAGCTATTCAAGGCGACGGTTTCAAAACTCTTGAAGAAGGTCAAAAAGTTGAGTTTTCAGTAGAAGACGGTCAACGTGGACCACAAGCTACAAACATCGTAAAACTTTAATTTTAATGATGTAACTATAAAAGAGGGATCCTTTCATTAGGATTCCTCTTTTTTTGAGTATTTTTAGACAAAAATAAAGCAGTTCAAATTTATGGGGAAGTAAATTTGAACTGCTATTAATTTTGCTTATTTTTTAAAGTTTAGCCGACTAAGTTATGCTTAACTACTTCATAAGCTTGGCAAATATTTTTGTAAGCATCTTTATGCTCAGCGATCATTTCAACTGCAATTTCATATAAATCAGAAGAGTCTGTTGTAACTAAATCGTTTAGTACAGCTGCTTCCATTTTCTCTACAAATGATAAAATTTCTGTATTCATAATTCCATCTCCGAATCTGTTTGTTGTTACTCTTAATATACAGTAAACAGACGTCTGACTTCAAAGGGAATGGGGGTGAAAACGGGTAAAAATTTTAAAGTTTGACGATAAAATGAACTTAACAAATTTTAGCTCTTTGAAAGCGTTTTTCTAAAAATTGTCCAAATATTACATAAAAAACTGTTTCAAAAGAGTTCTTCTGAAACAGTTTTTTAGCATCTTTATAGGTTTACTACATCGGAAAACACGGCATCCATACCAAGTGATTCCATTTGCCGGGCTATTGCTGCATCATTTACTGTATAAGTTCTGACAATCATGCCGTTCTTAATTGCTTGCTGAACAATGGAGCGCATCCCGTAGTAGTAGGGGATATGTATAGCATCAGCGCCAAGCTCCTTTACATAATCCTCTATGTTTACAATAAGCGAAGCGAATAGCAGCGCGGTTTTCACATTTGGCATGATTTGCTGGAAACGCGCAATGCTTTCATGATTGAAGGAAGAAATAATGACACGGTCTTCTAAATTAAAAGCATGAATTTCATTTGCAATGAGCGCTTCAATCCCGGGGTATTCAAAAATATCAGACTTTATCTCGATATTAATTTGAAAGGGGGTTGATTTAAAAATAGCCAAAGTTTCCGCTAATGTAGGTATTTTTTGACCTGCAAACTCCGGAGCAAACCATGAGCCATAGTCGAATGCTCGCAACTCTTCCAGTGTCATATCCTTTACATAGCCTTTACCTGTAGAAGTACGGTCAATTGATTCATCATGAATAACGACTAACTGGTTGTCCTTTGTTAAATGGACATCAAATTCAACTCCCCAAATGTCCATCTTTGCAGCTTCCTGAAAAGCGATCATCGTATTTTCAGGGTAGTTGGCACTGTAACCACGGTGAGCGAGAATCTTCATATTATTCACTTCTCCTATTTTTCGCAAGCAATCCCGTCTTTATCGCGATCGCTTTTCGCATTTAATTTGTAAAGCTCAGCTGATACGAAAGGTTTATATTTTGTTTTCCCGCCTTTGTTCGTAGTTTTGGCATCTTTCGCAACGCCGCCTTTATATACCTTATTTAAATCAGTGCAATTTTTATAAGCAACTGCTTTTGTAGCTGCTTCTGCTTCTATTGCCGAAAGTGAGAAACCGCCTATTAAAACAGCTCCCATTAATAATCCTGAAATGTACTTTTTCACTGAAAAACCCTCAATAAACAGTATTTTCTTTTCCAGTATTTTAACATATAAAAAAGCGAATTCACAAGGGAGGTAGTGAATTCGCTTTAGATTAACCCATAATATTATAACCGCTATCGATATAAATCGTTTCGCCTGTCACACCGCGGGATAGGTGGCTTAACATCACAATTGTCATGTCAGCTACTTCTTCCTGATTTGTGTTGCGTTTTAACGGAGAAGTTTCTTCGATTTTGTGCAGGATCTGATTGAAGCTAGGAACACCTTTTGCTGCCAATGTACGGATTGCTCCGGCAGAAATCGCATTAACACGAATATTATCCGCACCGACATCGGCTGCCAAATAGCGCATTGAAGCTTCCAGTGCTGCTTTCGCAACGCCCATTACATTGTAGCCGTCAAGAACACGCTGTGCACCTAAATAAGACATCGTTACGATAGAACCGCCTTCTGTCATATAAGGTTTTGCAGCTTTTGTTACAGCGATCAGCGAATAGGCACTCGTATCTTGTGCAAAGGCATAGCCATCGCGTGTTGTTTCGACGAATCGGTTGTGCAGATCTTCGGCATGTGCGAAGGCAACAGAGTGGATAATTCCATGAATTACTTTAAATTGCTCACCGATTTGATTGAATGCTTTTTCAATACTTTCGTCGCTGTTTACGTCACATTCAATCACTGTTGCATTGTGCTCTTCATAATTTGTTAATAATTTTTCGATTTTTCCTTTTGAACGTTCTTTACGATATGTGAAAATTACATTTGCTCCGACATCAAATAGTCGTTTCGCGATGCCCCAAGCAATACTGCGCTCATTGGCAACACCCATTACGACAATATTTTTCCCTTTTAATTGCAATAAATCCATAACGACACCCCTAAAATGATTAGTTAATATTAGTACCTACTACTAATATTAACTATAACATCTCGATTATAGATTCGCAATGAGAAAAAAGAGCAAAATAAAAAACGACCCTTGAAAGGAATCGTTTCGTATGTTTGTATACTATTCGAATTTTAATGAGTCGCCGTCAAATGTTTCATCTGCAACTTTAATTGAGTCAGTTGGACAGCCTTCAAATGCATCTTGCATATCTTCTAGTAGATCTTCTGGAACTTCAGCAGTACCCATGTTATCATCTAAAATAACGAAAGCGATTCCTTCATCATCATAATCATAAATATCCGGTGCAGCAGCGCCACAAGCGCCACATGCGATACAAGTATCTTTATCTACGATAGTATATTTTGGCATTGTTACCTCTCCTTTATCCGTTCGTTTCCATAAAGCTCTTACTTATTCTAATGGTGTTTTCGGCACTTTTCAACCTAATACTACGAAAATGAGGGATTTGATATGCTAATCCAACAAATTCTTTTAAAAATTTTACATACTTTTCAACAGGAACGTACTGTTTCCGCAGCCTATCATTTATTGAAAGGGAAGCGGTCAGGACAGACAATTCATGATGTGGGACTCTTTAATTTATATTCCTATTTTGGTCTGCTCCCAAAACTAGCTCGTCATAAATTTGATGAGCAAATTGATCTCATGTTTGCCAAGAGTATTATTATAATAGAGGAAAACGGTTTTTATACAATGACGGACAAAGGAAAACAGCTTGCTTCACAGCCGGTGCC
Source organism: Solibacillus sp. NPDC093137 (assembly GCF_050280445.1). NCBI lineage: Bacteria > Bacillati > Bacillota > Bacilli > Caryophanales > Caryophanaceae > Solibacillus > Solibacillus sp. NPDC093137. The sequence continues at coordinate 1,559,386 of NZ_JBNNVH010000001.1, read as the reverse complement.
TCTTTCTTTTGATGGCTGGCATTATCGCGGCAATGAACATATGTTTTTCGGCAGGCTTTCGCTTATTATTCAAAGTCTGTCACATCAGCTCCATCATAAAAAAGCGTTTATACCGATAGAAAGAAATGAACAGACACAGCAATGGGTACGTCAATTTTTAGTGCGCCACCATTATCAGAACGGCTTGCTGCAACAAGCAATTTACAGAGAAATGACGGCAAGCTTATCCGAAATTGCAATTGAAGAAAACATGAAAGATATACTCATGTATCGATTAACCGGCTATAATGAACCGGGATTTACTTGGCAGCAACTTGCATTTGGCTATAATATGCAGGAAATGGATGTTCAACTGCATTACATAAGCGCATTGCATACTTGGTTGAACGAATTGTACCGTGAAAAAACACAATACCCGATATTAAATGAAATTATGCAAAATATACGTGTAGAAGTAGTGTTGACTGCTTCGACAAACTCAACCGCCCAGTTATACAGATCGGGGAGAACATTGGAAGAAATCAGTCATATTCGTCGATTAAAAATGAGTACGATTGAAGATCATATTGTCGAACTTGCAATGAATGAACCGAACTTTTCGATTGAGCCATTTGTAACAAGTGAAGAACAGAAACAAATTCTGGCTGCAGTTGAAGGTTATGACACGAAACGATTAAAAACGTTGAAGGAACTACTGCCGCAGCTAAGCTATTTCCAACTTCGGCTAACGCTGGCGAAAGGAGCGACACCAACATGAATTTACAAAGTGCCTTAAAGCGATATTTCGGCTATGATGCATTCCGTCCAGGACAAGAAGAGATCATTAACAATATTATTGCTGGTAAAGATGTTGTTGCCATTTTACCAACCGGGATGGGGAAATCCCTTTGTTACCAGCTGCCGGGCTATTTATTTCAAAAACCGGTCCTTATTGTGTCGCCGCTTTTATCGCTCATGCAAGACCAGGTCGATCAGTTGAAGCAAATGGGGGAAAAGCGGGTTGTGGCATTGAATTCCTTTTTAACTCCAGACCAGAAAAGGTATGCCCTACACTATTTGGAAGAATACCGATTTATTTTCGTATCTCCTGAAATGCTGTTGCAGCCTCAAGTAAAGGCGAGAATCCAAGGAATGGAACTTTCATTAATTGTTGCGGATGAAGCACATTGCATTTCACAGTGGGGATTTGATTTTCGTCCGGACTATTTACGGATTGGCGAAATATTATCGGAATCGAAGCGTCCGCCAATCCTTGCGTTATCAGCGACAGCAACAGATACGGTTTTGGCAGATATCCAGTCTTATTTAAAAATGAATTCACCTTTTCACTATATGCATGATGTGAACAGGGAAAATATTCATCTAGTAAAAAAACTGTTCTCAGAGCGTGAGGAAAAGATGGAATGGATTATTGAACATGTTAAAAATACAGCCGGCCCGGGCATAATTTATACACAATCCCGGTCAAAAGCAGAGGCGATCAGTTTACAGCTTCTACAGCAAAATATTTCGGCGGCTGCTTATCATGCCGGGAAGGAAGCGCAGGACCGCCAGTTTATACAGCAGCAATTTTTAGCGGGTCAGCTTGAATGGATTGTTGCGACAAATGCATTTGGTATGGGTGTCCATAAAGAGAACGTCCGTCAAGTCATTCATGAAACAATGCCTGCAACGTTGTCGAATTATATGCAGGAAATTGGGCGGGCAGGTCGCGATGGCAAGAAAGCTGTAGCCTTTTTGTTATATTGTGATGGTGATGAGCAATTTGCAAAGTTTATCGCTTCAGAAGATTTGCCTAAAAATATACATGTTGACCGATTCACAGAAGTGATAGCAGCCGGGGAGCAGCCGCAGTCATTACTTGCAAACGGAGAAATGTCAGAAGTGGTTTTCCGTGTTTTAAGTTATTGGCTGGCACGTGAATCAGCCGAGGAAGTAAAGAGCCGGATGCTGAATTTACAGATTAAGAAATTTGAAGAAGTCCGACTTGTATTAAAGCTTATTGAACATTCGGATTGTATGCGAAAGCAAGTAGTTCAGTACTTTGGACAGCAATTAACAGAGCAGCAGGAAAATTGTTGTTCCAACTGTGGGATCGACCTGTCTCAACTTGTTGAAGAGAGAGATATTTCAAAAACTATGATTAAAATGACAAATTGGCAACACCGTCTCAAGAAAATATTGTTAATAAACTCTTAATCTACTATCGAACCGTTTACTTTTATGTAGAAATTGGTCATAATAAAGTTATAATTTTTAGTAGTTGGAGGGGTGCAGGCCATGACAAAAGAAGATTACCGGGAGAAGGTAGAGGAGCATCGTCAAGAGATTGACCTACATAACGAGTCAGGTACAAAAATGTCACGTGTTAGCCGACATCGAAAGAAAAACGGAAAAAAACAAACAAACCCGATTATGACGGTTTTAACAGTTGTCTTAATTTTTATTCCATTAGTTATTTTAGCTTATGTGTGGTTGATCTATGAACCAAATACATCTGCAAGTGAAAACGTAAATGCGGATAAGAAGGACGACTTAGTAGTGGAGATTCAAAAACAGGATCCGAAAACACAGCCATCTGCTACTAACGATGACGAAGAAAAAGAAGAAACAAATGATGACAATACGGCCGAAGTGGATGAGGCTAAAGCTAAAGCGGAAAAAGCTGCTGAAGAAGCGAAAAAGGCGGAAGCAAAAATCGCAAAAGAAAAAGCTGAAAAAGAAGCAGCGGAAATAAAAAAGGCGGAACAAGCACAGAAGGCAGCGGCGGCTAAAGCGAAAGAGCAGGAAGCGAAGAAAAAAGCTGCTCAAGCACAGCAAAAAACGCATACTGTACAATCGACTGACAATTTATACCGCATTGCATTAAAGTACTACGGTAATGGTGGTCCTGAATATGTTAATAAAATAAAAGCTGCCAACAATTTATCATCCGACAGTATTGCGACAGGGCAAGTTTTAGTAATTGTTCCATAATTTTTTCTATCTTGTATAACGACTAGTAAAAAGACGAACCGTTCCGGCTCTCGTCTTTTTCTTTATGAAAGAAATTTATTATTTTAGAAAACTTAATAATACTACGTTAAATTAATGGTTAATAAAACATTAAATCAGGCTATTGTATAATTAGTCTTTTTTGAATTGGAGGACCGTGTATGGTCATAATAAGTATTATCGGAATCGCCTGTATTTCAGTGCTTCTCTATATGTATAAAGAAGCGCATGAAAATAATATCCGGTCACATGAAGTGAAAGCAAATGGCGAAAGTGAAACAATCCATCTATTTTTTATATCGGATACGCATGCGCGCAAAATTAATGAGGCGATGATTGATTCGATTGATCAAAATATACATGCTGTCCTCATAGGGGGAGATTTTGTTGATCGTCGGACTTCTGAAGACACAGTGCTTCATAATATACGTATGCTTAAAAAACTTGGCCCTACCTATTTTATATGGGGGAATAATGATGTCGAATTCGGTGAACAAAAGCTGCGTCAACTACTGAAAGACCATCAAATCCATATTATAGAGAATGGGTCAATCAAGCTCGAAAGCAAAAATGATATGTCAGTGAGCGCGGTTTCATATCGTCCAGGGGAGCAGAACATCCAGCGTGCAATCGAGCAATGCGAAGAAAAGAACAACGTTTTCATTGCACATAATCCGGAGTTGTTCGGCAAAGTACATAAGCAGTTTCAGCCACTGCTCAGTATTGGGGCACATTTACATGGCGGGCAAATCCGCCTTGGGAAATTTGGACTGCAGCCGCACGGATATTTTAAAAAAATCAAAAACCGGTATGAACTTGTCAGTAACGGGTATGGTACGACTCTTGTCCCGATGCGCCTCTGCGCTAAGCCGGAAAGTCATTTTATTACAATTAAATTTGAGCAAGATGAATTGAAATGAGTAAATAATGTTTTACAGGAATTGGAATAAGGAGATGTTAGTATGCAAAAGGTAGAAGCAATCATTGTTGGTGGAGGTCCTTGTGGATTAGCTGCAGCGATTGAACTACAAAATCTCGGATTGTCGCCAATCATTATCGAAAAAGGTAATATTGTCAATGCGATTTACAATTACCCGACACATCAGACTTTTTTTAGTACGAGTGAAAAGTTGGCTATCGGTGATGTGCCGTTTATTATTGAGCAGCGAAAACCGAAACGCAATCAGGCACTCGTCTATTATCGTGAAGTGGTGAAGGCGAAAAAACTTCACGTAAATCGTTTTGAAACAGTGGAAAGTGTTAAAAAGACGGACGGTTTATTTCATGTACAGACAGATAAAGACAGCTATGAAACACCGTATGTAGTTATTGCAACTGGCTATTACGATCATCCGAACTATTTGAAGATACCGGGGGAAAGCTTACCGAAAGTCCATCATTATTTTAAAGAAGGACACCCGTTCTTCGATTTAAATGTACTTGTAATCGGCGGTAAAAACTCTGCAATTGATGCAGCATTGGAGCTCAATAAAGCAGGCGCACATGTGACAGTCATCTATCGGGGCAATGATTATTCCCCGAGCATTAAGCCATGGGTATTACCGGAATTTTTAGGGCTTGTCCGAGAAGGTGAAATTACAATGCACTTTAATACAGAAGTAAAAGAAATTAAAGAAAACGAAGTCATTGTGGAAATCGAGGGCAAACAAGAAACAATTGCTAATGATGTCGTATTTGCAATGACCGGTTATCACCCTGATCATCGCTTCATCCGTGAAATGGGCGTAGAGATTGATGAACAAACAGGAAGACCGACATTTAATCCTGAAACAATGGAAACAAATGTAGAAAATTTATTTATTGCCGGTGTCATTGCAGCAGGAAATAATGCAAATGAGATCTTTATTGAAAACGGCCGCTTTCATGGGAACATGATTGCTCAGAAAATTGCTCGTCAAACTACATAAGGGGTGAATGTTGTGAAGAAAAAAGTAGTGCTGATTACGACAGGTGGAACGATTGCGAGTACACGCAATAAGAAAAACAAACTGGAGTCCGGCAAGCTGGATGGGCAAGCCATTTTATCGATGTGCCAGCTTGAAAATGAGATGGATATTGAATTGATTGATTTATATCAGATTCCATCGATGCATATGACATTCGAAAATTTAAATCTATTGAATCAAACGGTCAAAAATGTATTTAAAGATCAAACGGTAAGCGGAATTGTCATTACACATGGTACGGACAGTTTAGAGGAGACGGCCTACTTTTTAGAGCTGACAATTCATGACGAACGTCCGGTTATTGTAACAGGTTCCCAAAAGTCACCTGGCGATATTGGTACAGATGTTTATTCCAATCTGCGCAATTCCTTATTGGTTGCTTCGAATGAAGAGGCAAAAAATATAGGGGTGTGCGTTGTCTTTAATGAAAAAATCATTCATTCTAAATACGTAAAAAAAATGCATTCTTCAAGCATTAACGGCTTTGGTTCAATCGGCTATGGGATGCTTGGCTTTATCGATAATGACGAGGTCATCATTTATCAGAAGCCAACCCATAAAGAAGTATACGAAACAAAAGAAAGCTATCCTGCTGTTGAAATAGTATTTGCCTATTTAGGAGCAAGTTCTATTATTTTGGATGCCCTCTATGAAGCAAATGTTGAAGGTGTGGTGCTAGTCGGTGCCGGCCGAGGACAAGTTGCTCCGAAAATGATGGATGCGATCGAAAAGCTTTGTCAAAAAGGAACGAAAGTTGTACTAACAACATCGACTGAAGAGGGACGTGTTTTCCCGACATACGATTATTACAGTAGTGCGAATTACTTGAAAGATACCGGTGTCATTATGGGCGGAGACTTTGATCCAAAGAAAGCGCGTCTAAAGCTCCTGTTGATGATTGCTAACGGTAATACGGATTTTGATACATTTATGCATTAATCATAAAAACTCGGCAGGAAATTAGCCGAGTTTTTATATTTTCTAGACAAATATTGGGTATGCTACACTGTTGTGAAAAAAATAGTGCTATACTAATTAGGAGTCAAGAATCGAAAGGAGCCGGCATGATGTTTATACTTTTATCAGCAGCGATTGCGCCGGGTTTAGCCCTTTTAAGCTACTTTTATTTACGCAATGAGATGGATACCGAACCACGGCGTACACTAATGCATTCATTCATATATGGTGGGGTTATTACATTCCCCGTTTTATTTATACAGTTCGTAATAAAAGAAGAACAGACATTTTCGAATCCTTTCTTTATCAATGCTGTTTTTACCAGTTCGATAGAAGAATTCGTGAAATGGCTCATTATTTTAGCGGTAATTTTACGTCATATTGAGTTTGATGATCCGTATGATGGTATTTTGTATGGTGCAGCTGTTTCATTAGGATTTGCTACTGTGGAAAACGTCCTCTATCTATTATCTTTCGGAATTGATCAAGCTTTTATGCGTGCGTTATTGCCGGTATCAAGTCATGCACTGTTCGGTGTAGTAATGGGTTACTATTACGGTAAAGGGAAGTTTTCAAGTAACGAAATACAGAAGAAATATATCGCGCTTGCACTCTTAGCCCCTGTAGGACTTCATATTATGTATAATTCAATTTTAATGTTAGAAGAATACTTTATGTATGTGATGCTGCCGTTTATGTTGTTTTTATGGACGTTTGCATTGCGCAAAGTAAAGCAGGCACACGAACATCTAATTGAGCACTTATCCCGCAGCAATCATTTATAAAAGGTTTGTTACAAATATTTTTGTAGCAAACCTTTTTCTATGTAAAAAACGGATTAGCAAACTCAAAATAAGTGATGAGAATATTCTCTATAGACATAAAAAAGCAACTTTACAATGTATAAACTTTTCAATTTTCTCCATCCTACTGAAAAAGGAGTGGAAATGTCAGTGAAAAAAATCGTCTTGTTCGTATTCATTATATCAAGTAGTTTTGTAAGTCATACATTTGCATTTTCAGGTCAGGATGTGCAACGGGGTGCATTTGGTGACGATGTAATTGAGTTACAGGCACGACTTCAATACTTAAGTTACTATAATGGAAAAATTGACGGAAAATTTGGTTATGGAACGTATTGGGCGCTTCGTAATTTCCAGGAGCAGTACGGGCTACCTGTAGACGGAATTGCCGGAAGAGCGACGAAGGAAAAGCTCGAGAATAATTCGGATTTTGATAAAGTATGGGTTCATAAACAAATCAATGCAGGGAACAGTTTTACGTATTATGGCGGAATAGCGTTGGAAAATCAGGTGAAAAAAGGCGGGAATGGCGGTAAAAGTGCAAATGATACAACCTCCATGCAGCTTCCGCCAGGCTACACAGATCAGGACTTGCAAATTTTAGCGAATGCAGTATACGGGGAAGCACGAGGCGAGCCGTATGAAGGACAAGTTGCAGTTGCAGCCGTAATTTTGAATCGTCTGGAATCACCGGAATTTCCGGATACGATTTCGGAAATTATTTTCCAACCGTTAGCTTTTACAGCAGTTGCGGACGGCCAGATTTGGCTTACACCAAATGAACGTGCCAAACAGGCTGTATTGGATGCAATTAACGGCTGGGACCCATCCGAGAATGCTTTGTATTATTTTAATCCTGTTACAGCGACAAGTGATTGGATTTGGTCTAGACCTCAAATCAAACAAATTGGTGAGCATATTTTCTGCTTATAGGCGGGGGTAAAACATGAAAAAATTTGCATATTTATTAGGTTTATTTGTCGTCATATTAGCCTTTGTTTCCTTTGATCTATTTACACAAAATAAGGATTTGGAGCGAGCTGTTTATGCTACCCAATCAAGGGACCTTTCGGCAGCCACTGAAAAATTATCGGTATTGCATACAACGGTAGAACAATCTTTACTCTTTCAGGATGAAAAAGCTCTAAATAATGAGTTGGATTCCATATGGCGGATGAGTAGTGATTTAAGAAAAACTGTCGCCAACTTACCGATCCAGGCAGAAGTACAAAATGAATGGATGCGTTATTTAGGAAGAATTGGTGATAATGCAAAACAAGCGGCCGCTACAGGAGACTACGAAAATTGGCGTAACAAAATGGGAACGGTAGCTTCCAATTTACATGCATTCGCAGAGGAATGGAATATTGCCACTGTTGCATTTTATGAAAATGACGGCAATTTTAAAAAATGGTCAACGAATCATACGACCAATCTTAAAGATTCGCCATTTATGAACGTATCGAAACAATTAAAAACATATAATGAAACCGATTTTCCATTAACGGCGAGTGAATCGGACTATGAGAAAAAGCGGGAATTACAGCATTTAAAAGATAAAAAAATTACGAAAAACGAAGCTATTCAAAAATTTAAAAACTTTTTCCCGAATATCGATGATTCGATTGTAACGGTTACGAAAAGCAGTGATGATGCACCATATCCGTTCTATCATATTCAATTTATCCACGGTTCAAAAATCGGTTATGCTGACATAACAGAAAATGGCGGTCACCTTCTTTCGTTCCTGCTAGAACGGCCGGTTAAAAAGGATGCACGTTCACATGAGGAGATTTTGAACACTGCAAAAAGCTTTATGAATAAAGTGGGATACACTGATGTGAAGCTTTCAGAGTCACGAGAAAATCACGAAGCATGGCATCTCGTGTTTACGCGAGTGTATGGAGATGATGAAGCATTAATTTACCCGGATAGTATTCAAGTGAAAATTGCGAAAGATAACGCTGAGATTTTAGGTGTCAACGCAATGGAATATATTCAGGAAGAGAAAATTAAAGAGCAAAGCGAAGTGCCGATAGATTGGGGTAAATTTTTTGCAGATCATGTAGGTGTTGAACAAGTGCAAAAAATTTATACAGGCAATGGAAATCTGGAACTTCGTAAATGTTATGAAGTCATTGCAAGGCTCGACAATAAGACACAGGATACGTATCGTGTTGTAATTGATGCGGAAACACATGAAGTAATTAAAAATGAAAAAGTGTTTTAGTTGCATGTATCTGGTGCAAGGTCCAGTAAAGTTAATTGTAAAAATATAGCTATATTTACATTCCCATGAGATAATAAAGTATCAATAATTTCTTATGGGGAGAGGCAAATGGAACTAAAAATTGGAACGCAACTAACGCTGGAGCCAACCTATACGGAAAGGGCCGAAAAATTTAAATGTCGAGTTGTCGATCGACAAGACAATATGATTTTTATCGATTATCCAATTAATACGGCAACTAAAAAAATCGCTTTTTTAATAGATGGTGCACAATTCCGAGCAACATTCAGTACCGAAAAAAAAGAAAGTTACTGCTTTAATACAGAAGTTTTAGGACGTAAAGGCGGCAATGTTCAGATGATTCTGCTTGCGTGTCCACCTGCTGAAGAATTTATTAAAATCCAGCGACGCGAATATGTTCGTGTGGAAACACCTGTAGATATTGCGATAGAACATGACGGACAGAAATTTCAGTTTGCGGCCGAAGACATTAGCGCAGGGGGAACATTAATTCATATTAAGTCACCTGTTAATTTTACTGAGGGCGATACAGTTAAAGCTTTCGTCGTCCTGCCATTTGTAAATGGTGAAATTCGCTATGTCGAAACAGATGCGAGAGTCGTGAACACGTTCGAACGTAATGAAATGACGATGGCATCATTGAATTTCACAGATACGGATGATTATGATAAGCAGCAGATTGTCCGATTCTGCTTCGAACGACAAGTAATGATCCGCAAAAAAGAAATGAATGAATTATAAGCGGGATTGGCTAGAACTTTGAATTGAAAGAACACTTAAATAGAAAACGGATATTTTGTAAAATTGATTGGAATGAAGGGCGACTCCAGCGGGAATTGCGTGATGCCTGAGACTAGGAACAAAAGCTAAGAACGCCACTTCCTGTGGCAACGCTTTTGTGACCAACATCCTGTTGGCCTCACGCCAGCGCAAAGCGTCCCGGAATGGAAATTAATTTTTACGCACAGCAAAAAAATGCCATTTTTCTCCGGAGAAAAATGGCATTTTTGCATTATGTGCCAGCCTGTTTTAAATAAGTACAACGAATGTGATGGGAGACGGTCCAGATTGTATGGAGGGGCAGCTTTTTTTCAAAAAATATAGCGTAAAGAAGGTAAAAATTTTTTCGGTTATGATACAATAGCAACGGAAAGTAGGGAGTTAATTATGATGAAAAAAATTCAAATTGCAATTGATGGTCCTGCAGGTGCGGGGAAAAGTACCATTGCAAAAATTGTAGCCGAAGCACTTCGATTTACATATATCGACACAGGTGCAATGTATCGGGCAGTGACGTATAAAGCGATGAAAGAAAACATACAATTACATGACGCAGAAGCAATTGAAAAAATGCTGCAAGAAACGGCGATTACATTGAAACCGTCGGAGCAGGGACAACTCGTTTTTGTGGATGGACAAGATGTGTCACAGGCTATACGTTCAAATGAAGTTACGGCAAATGTTTCAGAAGTTGCGGCGCATGCAAATATTCGTGAAATTCTCGTAGCGATGCAGCAAAAGCTGGCTGCGGACGGTGGAGTTGTCATGGATGGACGTGATATTGCAACACATGTATTAAAAGATGCAGAGCTTAAAATTTACATGTCTGCCACAGTCGAAGAACGTGCACATCGACGCTTCCTGGATAATGAACGCCGCGGTATTCCTTCAACAATCGAATCCTTACAGAAGGAAATTGCACTGCGGGACAAGCTTGATAGTGAACGTGAAGCTTCACCGCTCATCCAAGCAGAAGATGCTTTATTTTTAGATACGACGCATTTATCAATTGATGAAGCAGCGCAGGAAATTTTGAAATTAGCGCAGCAAAAGATGCAGTAAACGCTAGTGCAAAATGAAGCTAACGTACGAAATTTCTGAAAATAAAGGGTTATTTTTTGTCTTTGTAGAAATTATCGAATAAAATAAAAGTGGAATACGCGAAGGAGGGCTACATATGTCTGAGGAAATGAATTTAGGGTCAAACCAAAAATTTCAAGAAGGAGATATTGTGAAAGGTGTTGCTGAACAGGTTGAAGAGAAGTCAGTAACGGTTTCGATCGAGGGGGCACCTTTCGACGGGATTATACCTATTAGCGAACTTTCAAGCTTACACATTGAAAAAGCTTCTGATATAGTTTCAGTTGGCGATCAGCTAGAGCTTATGATTACGAAAGTTGAAGAAGAGAATTTTGTATTATCAAAACGCAAAGTAGATGCACTACACGCGTGGGATGAATTAAAAGCAAAATTCGAATCTGGTGAAGTATTCGAAGCAGAAGTAAAAGATGTTGTGAAAGGCGGACTTGTCGTCGATTTAGGCGTGCGCGGTTTCGTTCCGGCTTCACTCGTTGAAGATTATTTTGTTGAAGATTTTGAGGATTACAAAGGCAAAACATTACGTTTAAAAATTACAGAGTTAGATAAAGAAAAAGGCCGACTTATTTTATCTCATCGTGCAGTACTAGATGAAGAAAAAGCGTCGAAAAAGCAACAAGTGATTCAAAACATCCATCAGGGTGATATGCTGGAAGGTACTGTTCAGCGCTTGGCGAAATTCGGTGCGTTCATTGATTTGGGCGGCATCGATGGATTAGTCCACATTTCACAAGTAGCGCATGAACATGTTGAAGATATTTCAACGGTATTACAGGAAGGACAATCTGTCACTGTAAAAGTACTTTCAGTCGATATTCCGAATGAGCGTGTTTCATTATCAATCAAAGATACGCTTCCTGGTCCGTGGACAGACATTGAAGAAAAAGCTTCTAAAGGCGCAATCTTAACGGGTACTGTAAAACGTCTTGTTACATTCGGTGCGTTTGTAGAAGTATTCCCTGGTGTAGAAGGTCTTGTCCATATTTCTCAAATTTCCCACAAGCATATTACGACACCACATGAAGTCTTAAAAGACGGGCAAGAGGTGGAAGTAAAAGTACTTGAGGTAAATGAAGCGGAAAAACGCCTTGCACTAAGCATTAAAGCATTGCAGGAAGATTCAGCGAGCGACGAGGACTTCGATTACGAGCTGCCTGAAGAAACTAAAGGCTTCTCATTCAGCGATGTTATCGGTGATCAGCTAAAAGGATTTAAAAAATAATAACACGAAAACCGCCAATGTAAGCATTGCTTATGTGGGCGGTTTTTTTGCTTTTCGGGAAGTTGTTGTCTTCAGGGCGTGTGACTTTATTAGAACAATTATGCAGTTTACTAGAAAAAGATAGTTAGATTTTAGAAGAACTGTAATCAATATTTGAACAAATGGCATTCATTTTAGCACTTTTGGGAACTATATTAGAAAACCGCATATTTATTAGAACAAATAAAATTATATTAGATAATCTCTAACTATTATAGAAAATCACACCGTGCGAAAAGTTTGACGATAAATCGAAATCGATTTTGAATGTTGCGAAAAAATGATATAATAGTCAAATTCGTGTATAATACGGAAAGACAAGAGTTTGGAAGGATGAAGTACAGATGACAAAACCAGTAATCGCCATCGTAGGACGTCCGAACGTAGGTAAATCGACAATTTTTAACCGAATTGTTGGAGAACGTGTATCGATCGTGGAAGATATCCCAGGTGTAACACGTGACCGTATTTATAGTTCGGCTGATTGGCTAGCACATGAATTTAATATTATCGACACTGGTGGTATTGAAATTGGAGACGAGCCGTTTTTAGAGCAAATTCGTCAGCAAGCGGAAATCGCTATTGATGAGGCGGACGTTATTATTTTTATGACTAATGGACGTGAAGGTGTTACAGCTGCAGATGAACAAGTAGCAAGAATTTTATATAAAACTAAAAAACCGGTTGTCTTGGCAATTAATAAAATCGATAACCCGGATATGCGTCATATGATTTATGACTTCTATTCATTGGGCTTCGGTGAGCCTTGGCCGATTTCAGGTTCACACGGTTTAGGTTTAGGGGATTTATTGGATGAATGTGCCAAACATTTCCCGCAGCCGGATGAAGAACAATATGATGATGATACAATTAAATTCTCTTTAATTGGACGCCCGAATGTTGGGAAATCATCTCTTGTGAATGCCTTTTTAGGTCAGGATCGAGTTATTGTAAGTGAAATTCAAGGAACGACTCGTGATGCAATTGACTCTCCGTACTCATATGATGGACAAGATTATGTCATCATTGATACTGCAGGAATGCGTAAAAAAGGGAAAGTCTATGAATCAACAGAAAAGTATTCGGTACTTCGTGCACTGCGCGCAATCGAACGTTCAGATGTTGTTTTAGTTGTTCTGAATGCTGATGAAGGTATCCAGGAACAGGATAAAAAAATCGCTGGCTATGCACATGAAGCTGGTAAAGCAGTCATTATTGTTGTAAACAAATGGGATGCGATTGAAAAAGACGAAAAAACGATGAATCTCTTTACAGAGCAAATTCGTGAGCATTTCCTGTTTTTAGATTACGCACCGATCATTTTCGTTTCAGCAAAAACGAAACAGCGTGTCCACAATATTTTACCGATCATCAAGCGTGTGAGTGAAAACCATGCAATGCGTATTCAATCATCAATTTTAAATGAAGTAATTGAAGATTCGATCGCACGTAATCCGGCACCAACAGATAAAGGCAAGCGTTTACGTATTTACTATGCAACACAAGTAGCGATTAAACCGCCTACATTTGTTGTATTCGTAAATGAACCGGAAATGATGCACTTCTCATACGAGCGCTTTTTAGAAAACCGTATTCGAGAGACTTTCGACTTTGAAGGAACTCCAATACGCCTAATTACACGTGCTCGTGACTAAATCAATAAAAAGAACGCTAGTTTATGAAAATGAACTAGCGTTTTTGTTCATAATAGGGTTTGACTTGAAGGATAAATTTTCAACTGACTTTAAGTGAAATTGGGGGTTATTTAATGGAAAATGTAGTAGTTTTAGGAGCAGGTTCCTGGGGAACGGCACTGGCCATTGTTTTAGCTGAAAATGGTCATAATACGTTAATTTGGTCGCATCGCGAAGATCAGGCAGCTGAAATTAATGAACAGCATACAAATAAAAAATATTTGCCGAATACAATTTTGCCAAGTAACTTAAAGGCGACTTCAAATTTAGAAGAGGCTGCAAAACACGGTTCTACTATTGTAATGGCAGTACCGACAAAAGGGATTCGGGAAGTTTGCGGTAAGATTTCGGGCTACTTAACTGAGAAAGCATTATTTGTCCATGTTTCTAAAGGAATTGAACCGGATACATTAATGCGTATTTCAGAGCTGATGAAGGAAAGCCTTGCTGACAATGCAGTAAGTGATATCGTAGTTTTATCAGGTCCTTCGCACGCGGAAGAAGTCGTTTTAAAACATCCGACAACCGTAACGGCTGCTTGCGAAAATTTAGAAGCTGCGGAAAAGGTGCAGGATTTATTTATGAATCAGTACTTGCGTGTCTACACGAATGATGATGTAATTGGCGTTGAAATTGGCGGTGCACTTAAAAACGTCATCGCGCTGGCTGCAGGGATGACGGATGGTCTGGATTTCGGTGATAACGCAAAGGCTGCCTTGATAACACGTGGTCTAGCTGAAATTACGCGGCTCGGTGTAAAAATGGGCGGGAATCCATTTACGTTTGCCGGACTGACAGGTATGGGTGATTTAATCGTTACATGTACGAGTGTCCATTCCCGAAACTGGCGCGCAGGCAATATGCTCGGTAAAGGAATGAAGCTTGAACAAGTATTGGATGAGATGGGAATGGTTGTCGAAGGTGTACGTACGACAAAGGCTACATACCAGCTCTCAAAAAAATACGATGTTTCGATGCCGATAACATCAGCCTTATATGATGTGCTGTTTAATAATATGGAACCGAGAGCATTGGTCGAATCATTAATGTTGCGTACGAAAAAAAGTGAAATTGATGAGATGAGCTGAACTAGTATATTTTGCAGGATTTCCAATTAATTTAATAACTTGTCACAAATAAGGAGGGATACTTGTATGCCTCCTGTTTTTTTTTACCTGAAAAGGCTATAATTATTAGCGGTATCAACAATAAATAGAAAGGCGGTTTTAATAGTGCAACTTACTTTGCAGCTCATGCATCCACTATCAAATTTACTCTTAAATTCTGCACGTGGCCCATTAGCGAGCATGCATGCGTTAGATGTTATGTGGATTTCTTTTTATTCGATTGGTTTACTGTTAGTATCAATTCTCATTATTACAGCAGTCCGTAAGTGGGTACATAATATGGTTTTGTCATTTTTATTGAAATTAGTAGCTTATGTCATGTTTTTTATCGGCACATTGTTAATGGTACTTGTCATACTTACATGGCCGAACTAATATAGGGGGAAATACATAATATGAAATCATCAAAATGGTTTGTTCTTTTATCGTTGGTCATTTTAGTGTTGACCGGCTGCGGCTCACCGACAAATTTTGACCAGTCCAGTTTAAGGCCGGATGTCGATATGCTTGCCGGCGTACAGCGTGCGGTCAATGAATATCGAGAAGATACAGGGGTTCTTCCGATTAAAACACGTGACCAGGATACAGATATCTTCATTAAATACTTAATCGATTTTGAAAAGCTTATCCCAAAATATATCGGCTCACCGCCGGCAAATTCCTATGAGAAGGGCGGTATTTTCCAATATATCATTTGGGATCCGGAAGAAAATCCAACTGTAAAGCTCGTCGATTTACGAACACCGGAACGTATTCGTGAGATTAATATCCGTTTCAAAGGAACAACATATCCACAATTCAAAGATAAAATAGTGGAGCACGTCTACACGGTTAATTTTGAGAATATTGGCTATAAGGAAGATATAACTGTACAAAGTCCTTATTCGAACAATCAGCTCCCGATTGTCGTATCTGCTGAAGGGGATTTATATGTCGATTATTCGATTGATTTATATAATTATATGAAAGACAATAATATTACAGCAGAACCGGGTGATGACATTCGCGAAATATTGGTGGAAAACTTTCCGGTTGTCCCTGCTTACTCATTGCCATATACGGTAGATGAGAACAATGAGCCTGTCATTATGTATGATCCAACCAAAAAAGAAAATTAAACTAAAAAAGGTGTGTAAAAAGTTAAATCTTTCTGCACACCTTTTTCATATTTAAAAATGTCAGTACATATAGTGTTTTGATAATGAATACTTCTAATTGGAGAAGATTACGGTATATAAAGGAGGCAATACAATTAGCGAGCATATTTTTCAGCAATTGGCAGAACGTACGAATGGTGATCTTTATATCGGCGTTGTAGGACCTGTTAGGGTAGGGAAATCCACGTTTGTTAAGAAGGTAATGGAAGGCGTGATTTTACCTAATATCGAAAATGCCGAGGACCGTATGCGGGCGATGGATGAACTTCCTCAAAGCTCACCTGGACCAACAATTATGACGGCTGAGCCAAAGTTTGTCCCAGCACAGGGAACTACGGTTGCCTTTGGGGAAAGTGCAATACCGTTTCGTGTTAGATTGGTAGATTGTGTAGGTTATGTAATTGATGGAGCAAAAGGCTATGAAGATGAGTCAGGACCGAAGTTTGTGCAAACACCTTGGCATAATGAAGCGATAGCGTTTCAGGAGGCTGCTAAAATCGGTACCGACAAAGTTATTCGGGACCATGCCAATATCGGAATTGTTGTAACAACAGACGGAACTGTAAATGGCATGTCGCGAGCAGCGGTAGAAAAAGCGGAGCAGCAAATTATTGAGCAGCTTACAGAGATCGGAAAGCCTTTTGTCATTGTGCTCAATAGTACGACACCGCATTCAGCTGAAACACTGCACTTACAAAATGCCCTGGCACAAAAATATGATGTTCCTGTTATTCCGACAGCCATTCAACATATGCAGTTGAATGACGTAATGCTCATTTTGCAAGAAGCATTATTTGAATTTAATGTGAATGAAATTCAAGTGGAAAAACCGGATTGGTTGGATGTTTTAGATGATACTCACCATTTAAATGAAACATTGGCATTTGCGACGGCGCAATTACAAGATGATGCAATGAAAATCCGTGATGTGGAAGCTGCAAGTCAACTGCTTCGCGAAATAGATTTTGTAGAAAGTTGCACCGTTGAAAATATTGATGCTGGACAGGGGATTGCGACATTACGTGTCAACATTCACAATGATTACTATAAGGAAACGTGTACCGAGTTTCTTGAAAAACCAGTCGATACAAAGAAAGAGTGGCTCCTATTTATTAAGGAAGCTTCAGAGGCAAAAGCAGCACAGCGAAGATTCCGCGATGCGATTGAACAAGCGAAGGAACACGGCTATGGTGTCACACTGCCTGCGATGGATGAATTTGATCCGAGCGAGCCGGAGCTGATCGAGCAAAATAATTTCTATGGTGTTCGTATGAAGGCGAAAGCCCCTTCTTATCACATTATCCGAATTGATATGGAAGCGGAATTCTCACCATTAATCGGATCTGAATTCCACAGTCAGCACTTGCTGAAAGACTTGCAGCATGCGTATGAATTTGACCGCCAGGCATTATGGCAAACGCAATTGTTTGGGACACCGCTTCATGAAGTACTGACGGAAAGTATCCGTTTCAAAATGAAAAGTGTTCCGACACATGCGAAAAATAGAATGCGCCTCATGCTGGAAAGATTAATAAACGAAGGCGAAAGAGGTTTAATCACGTTTATTATCTAACATACTAATTGAATAGGAAGTACCTACGATTACAGGACCGTTCACTTTTATAGGTGAATTGTCCTGTAATTTTAGTTTTTTTTCAAAAAATGTTGAAATATATACAAAACATGAAGGAATTCAGTTGCGTCGCGGTTTTCTGTATGTTAATCTTTTTACAGGATTTAGATTCATGACCCTTTGAGAGGAGGTGAATGGTGTGAATAAAACAGAATTAGTAAACTCTGTTGCTGAAGCTGCAGGTCTTTCTAAAAAAGACGCTTCTAAAGCAGTTGAAGCTGTATTTGATACAATTCAAGATGCTCTTGCAAAGGGTGACAAAGTACAATTAATCGGTTTTGGTAACTTTGAAGTTCGTGAGCGTGCAGCACGTAAAGGTCGTAACCCACAAACGGGTAAGGAAATCGAAATTGCTGCTTCTAAAGTACCTGCTTTCAAGCCAGGTAAAGCACTTAAGGACGCTGTAAAATAATTCAGTTTCTCGAGGTACATAGAGCAGCTCTCAGTCTAACTGAGAGCTGCTCTTTTTTACGTCTAGGCTCAAGCGCCAGCTCCTCGCACCATTAGGTCCCTCGTGCAAAAGTGGTGAAGCGTTTACTTTTGCGTCGGGCCCTCCAATGTCTGTCGGAGCTGAACGTGCGCTTTAGCGCTTTTGTTCATTTCAGTTGTTTTTACCTAACTATGCTAAAAATAGTATAACTGTTTTGAACTTATGAGCTTTATGTGCTACGATTCAAGAGTGTATTTAACCTTTTTTGCTAAGGTATTATCAACTAGCGAAAAATTTAATATAGAATAAAAATTAATTAAAAATTAATTAGATATAGATTTGTACATAATAAACGTTTTGGTTTGTAGGAGGAATTTGTTTCATGTCAAATGTCGATTTAAAAAAGATAGAAGAAGCGGTAAAGATGATTTTGGAAGCAGTTGGGGAAGATGTAGAGCGTGAAGGATTACTGGATACACCAAAACGTGTTTCAAAAATGTATGCAGAAATGTTCAGTGGCTTACAAGAAGATCCGCGTGATTATTTCAGTACGGTATTCCATGAAGATCACGAAGAACTAGTTTTAGTGAAAGATATTCCATTTTATTCAATGTGTGAACATCACTTAGTTCCTTTTTACGGAACAGCCCATATCGCCTACATACCTAAAGACGGAAAAGTTGCAGGATTAAGCAAACTTGGACGCTGCCTCGAATCAGTAGCACGCCGCCCTCAACTTCAGGAACGCATTACATCAACTGTAGCGGATACAATTATGGAAATGCTGAATCCTAAAGGAGTGTATGTTGTCGTGGAAGCGGAACATATGTGTATGACGATGCGCGGATTAAAAAAACCGGGTTCTAAAACAGTTACAGCGGTTGCGCGCGGTATTTATGAACAGGATGATGTAAAGCGCAATGAAGTGAATACATTCATCCAAATGAAATAATAATAACAATTATGGTATTATAGACAAAGAAATTAACACGTGGGGAGATTGTATAATGGGACAATCAGAGTATATTATTATCGAAGCAGAAGAAGATGGTGTACATGTTATTGGTTTAACACGCGGGACAGATACAAAATTTCACCATTCAGAAAAGCTGGATGCTGGTGAAGTTATGATCGCCCAATTTACTGAACATACATCGGCCATGAAAATACGCGGAAAAGCTAAAATTCACTCTGCACATGGTACAGTACAAAGTAAAAAGTAGCATATCGTAATTCTCACATAAATATAAAATCGTACTTATGCTTTATAACATTGAAATGGAGTAATTTCTATGAATGCAACATCTATTACACAATCGGTTCAGACGCTAAAATCTAATATTCTTCAGCATGTTCATCATAGAGCATTACTTCAAAATGTTGGACAACCGACCTTACAGGAAGAACAGCTTTTTTTCATTCAGCTCCCTTTTTTAAATGGCGCTCTTATGACTGATGAACACCAAATAAGTGCGGTCACAGTCGGGATTGTACATGCTTCACTTACAGAGCACGAAAAAGTGAAGGAAGTGGAAGCGACGAGTAAAGAACAGCAGCTGCTTGTCCTTTCCGGTGATTATTATAGTGGTCGGTATTATCAGTTACTCGCAAAAACGGGCAATATTTTCTTAATCCATAAGTTATCGGAAGGAATCGTAAAGCGCTGTGAGCATCAAATCCGTATTTACGAGGACCAAAAACGGTCACTTGAACAGTGGATTGAGAGTTTAATGACGATAGAAAGCGAATTGATTGCCCAATATTATGATGTATACGGTTTCACATCCTATACAGAACTGATGCAGCAAACTTTAACATATATTCGATTGAAAAAAGAGCTGGATTTATTGAAAAAGGGGCAGCAAAGCTTTTTAAATAAGGCGTTTGCAGCTGATTTGACTATGATGAATTCTATTATTGAAGCCTTCCAGGATCATTTATATGACATGGAGCGACAATTGAGAGGAAATTTGACGAATATTGATTTAACAGATGAATTAAAACATTCCATTGAGCAATACATCACTTTTTAGTGGATTTAGAAAGGTCTTGAAAAAAATGGCGAAATCGAAAGAACAACATGTTCATGAAGTGTTTGAAAGCATTTCAGAGAGCTACGATAAAATGAACTCGGTCATTAGTTTCCAAATGCATGTTGGATGGCGTGAAGATACGATGAAACGTATGGCAGTAAAAAAAGGTTCGAAATGCCTTGATGTATGCTGCGGTACAGCTGATTGGACAATCGCTTTATCGAAGGCAGTCGGTGAAGAAGGGGAAGTAAAAGGGCTTGATTTCAGTGAAAATATGCTGAAAGTCGGTAAGCAGAAAACCGAAAATATCCCGAATATTGAACTGATTCACGGAAATGCAATGGAACTACCATTTGAGGATAATACATTTGATTATGTAACAATTGGCTTTGGCTTACGAAATGTACCGGATTATATACAAGTTTTGCGTGAAATGAACCGGGTCGTTAAACCAGGCGGAATGGTTGTATGTCTGGAAACTTCTCAGTCCGAAATTCCGGTATACCGCCAACTTTTCCGTTTTTACTTTAATCATATTATGCCGCTGTTCGGAAAGATTTTTGCGAAAAGCTATAAAGAATATTCTTGGCTGCAAAAGTCGGCGAATGATTTTCCTGGCATGAAAAAATTAGCGCAAATGTTCCGGGAAGCCGGATATGAGAATGTCACATATAAACCATATAGCGGTGGGGCAGCAGCTATGCACATGGGTTTTAAGAAGAAATAAAAGTGGGAGTAGGTTTTGACGCGTGGAAAAGATGAAAATCAAAATGCTATATGCCGATATTAAATCAGATATAGAAGTCATCGAAAACGAATTGGAACAAGCGTTGAATTCATCTTCACACTTATTGAATGATGCCTCAGTCCATTTACTGCAAGCTGGTGGAAAACGTATTCGACCAGTATTTACGTTACTAAGTGCCAAGTTTGGTGACTATAATATTGACCGAATGAAAAACATTGCCGTCCCCCTGGAATTAATTCATATGGGTTCATTGGTGCATGATGATGTAATTGACAATTCAGATATGCGCCGTGGCCGGGAGACGGTGAAAGCACAGTGGAACAACCGTGTGGCGATGTATACAGGTAATTTTATATTTGCACGTGCATTACAATATGTAACAAGCATAGAAAATCCAAGAGCCCATCAAATATTAGCAAAAACAATGGTTGAGCTAGTAAATGGTGAAGTCATTCAAATTGAGGATAAGTTTCGTTTAGATCAAAGTTTGAAAGATTACTTCCGACGTATTAAACGTAAAACAGCTTTACTGATTGAATCGAGTTGTGAACTTGGAGCAGTCGTAAGTGGTGCCGATGAAAAAACAGCAAGGCATTTAAAGCGTTACGGTTATTTTGTAGGAATGAGCTTTCAAATAGTAGATGATATATTAGATTTTACAGCGACAGACAAACAGCTCGGGAAACCGGCTGGCAGTGACTTAATGAACGGGAATGTCACATTGCCGATATTGTTGATGAAAGATGATCCGCAGCTTGCCCCTTATTTGACGAAAGTGGCAGAAGCAGGATTAACGGAAGAAGAGCGTCAAAGTATGCTGGCATTAGTTCGGAATTCGGAAGCAATAAAAGAAGCAACCCATATTAGTAATTTGTATTTAAAAAAGGCTTTAAAAGAGGTCGAGGCATTGCCGAAGCACCCAATGAAGAAAAAATTGCGTGATATTGCGCTGTTTATGGGTAAGAGAAAATCTTAAAATAATCTAGCCAATTTATGGGCAAATCTAATATTTGTTGCAGTATGAGTAGGATTTTGGTAATATTTATCGGTAGGTGTAAAACCTTTTACTCAAATTTAAGGAGTGTTTATAATGGCAATCGAAAAAACATTTTTAATGGTTAAACCAGACGGCGTAGAACGTCAAGTAATCGGAGATATCGTTGATCGTTTTGAGCGTCGCGGTTTCGTAATGCGCGGAGCAAAATTAATGGTACCAACTCGTGATTTAGCTGAAAAACACTATGCAGAGCACGCTGAGCGTCCTTTCTTCGGTGAATTAGTAGACTTCATCACTTCAGGCCCAGTATTCGGTATGGTATGGGAAGGCGAAAACGTTATCCAATTATCTCGTATCATGATGGGTGCTACAAAGCCAGAAGAATCAGCTCCTGGTACAATCCGCGGTGACTACGCTGTAACTTTATCACACAACGTAATCCACGGTTCTGACTCTTTAGCTTCTGCTGAGCGTGAAATCGGTTTATGGTTCCCAGAAGGAATCGCTGAATAATTAAACTTACAGAAAAGCTATCACTTTTAAGTGATAGCTTTTTTTATATGGAACAGGAAAAAGATGGACTATTAATGGTATAATAAATCGGAATAATGAAACTATTTTTGGAATACATACGTATAAAAAGTACTGATTGAAATTAGGGGGATGTATATGTGGGTTTTGGCCGTTATTTCAGTTATGGCAGTAGGGGCGATTGCAGTCATCACCGATGCACGCAATGAAAGTAAACGGATTGAAGTAAATAAATTAACAAAAGAAATTGAGCTGGAACAATTACGTCTTGAAAATTACGATAAAGAAACAGAAAAAATGAGACTGGAATTGGAACATTCAAAGCAGATATTGTTGGAGTATAACCAAAAATAATTTTTCTTCTAATTTAACTATTCATAAGGGGTGACATCCATGTTCTGGGTAATGATTACAATAGTCGCTGTAGTAGGGATTTTAACGGATACGTACACGAAAAATAAAAATATTGAACTAAAACGCCTTGATAAAGAAATCAAGCTGGAAAAACTAAGACTCGAAACTTACGATAAAGAAACAGCGAAGATGCAGCTTGAATTGGAACAGACAAAGCAATTGCTGCTTGAAACACAATTGACAGATCGATCAGACAGGTAAAATAATAATTAGAGGAGCGTAATGAAACGAATGGAAGATATTATTATTATATGTATTATTTTCGGGTCAGGGGCTTTGATTGCATTAACGGCAATACTGACAGCACATAAACGATCGAGTATGAAACTGCAAATTAGAATGTTGGAGAAAGAGGCCGAACTTGAACAGATTCGTTTGCAGAGCTACAATTCCGAGACGGAGAAGATGAAGCTTGAACTTGAACAATCGAAACAACTTTTGCTGGAAAGACACATTGATTAACGTTTATGGACGAAATCTGTTTCGGGTTCTGAAATTTTCAGCTATAATAGGCATACGTTAGATGAGGGGAAAGATGAATAATGTCAGATTATGTACAATTTATTGATGGCATTAAGCGCAAAACGGGCATTGATTTAGCCCTTTATAAAGAAGCGCAAATGAAACGTCGGTTAACATCATTATATGAAAAAAAGGGATATCGGGACTTTGTTGATTTTTATAATGCATTGATAAAAGACCGTGAACTGATGAATGAATTTTTGGATCGCATGACGATAAACGTTTCTGAATTTTACCGAAACGGAAAACGCTGGGAAGTATTACAAAATAAAATTTTCCCTTTACTGCTTCAATCTAACAAACGCCCGAAAATATGGAGTGCGGCTTGTTCAACTGGAGAAGAGCCGTATAGTTTGGCGATGGTGTTGTCCCACCACTTACCGTTGTCCCAAGTGAATATACTGGCAACGGATTTGGATGAAAATGTTATCCAAAAGGCGAAGTTGGGTCTTTACCCGGAACGTTCTCTTGCAGAAGTGCCAAAACCTGTTCAATCAAAGTACTTCGTTCAAGAAGGTCCGTTTTACAAAGTGAAAGATGAGATTAAGCGTACGGTTAATTTTAAGAAACATAATTTACTGAATGATCCTTATGAATCGAATTTTGATTTGATTGTTTGCCGAAACGTGATGATTTATTTCACTGAAGAAGCGAAAGATCAGATCTATGCAAACTTCAGTAAAGCATTGCGTCCAGGCGGCATTTTGTTTGTAGGCTCAACTGAGCAGATATTTAATCCTGCAAAATATGATTTTGAAGTAGAAGATACATTTTTTTACCGTAAAAAATAATAGTACAATATTAGATGCTCTGTAGAACGTAGAAGCTTAAGTTGAGATATACTTTAAAAAGCTATATATGAATGCGCTTTTCGGATAATAGAGCGAAAAGCGTATTTTTGTTTCTTTTTGCTGATAAATGTGTCATTTTCTAGTTGGAACGTTCAGAATATTCTAAAATAGCTTATCGGATGGCGGAAACAGTACTGTTATTTAATTTGAAATATGTTATAGTGAAAAATACATACTTTAGCGAGTTGAAGGGAGAAAGTGTTTAATGCGTTATTTAACAGCAGGTGAGTCACACGGACCACAATTAACAACAATTATCGAGGGGTTGCCTTCTTTACTTCCAGTAACAGCAGAAAAAATAAATTATGATTTAAAACGTCGTCAAGGTGGTCACGGTCGTGGTCGTCGCATGCAGATCGAAACAGATACAGTGGAAATTGTATCAGGAGTTCGTCACGGGAAAACATTAGGCTCACCGGTCGCATTAGTCGTTACAAATGATGACTGGAAGCATTGGACAAAAATTATGGGTGCGGCAGAGTTGCCGGAAGATATCGACCCATCTGAAATTAAACGTCAAATCTCACGTCCACGTCCAGGTCATGCCGATTTAGTCGGAGGGATGAAATACGGTCACCGTGATCTGCGTAACGTACTGGAGCGTTCAAGTGCACGTGAAACGACAGTGCGTGTGGCAGTTGGCTCTGTTGCAAAAGCATTGTTAAACGAGCTTGGAATTTCGATTGTTTCTCATGTTACGGAAATTGTAGGGATTAAAGCAGACAGCAGTTTGTTGGAAGGTAAAACAGCAGATGAAATCCGTGCAATTATTGAAAACGATCCATGTTACTGTATCGATCCTGAAGCATCAGCAAAAATGGTTACAGCCATTGATGAAGCAAAGCAAGCTGGAGACTCAATCGGCGGTGTCGTAGAAGTCATCGTGGAAGGTTTGCCGGCAGGTATCGGATCTTATGTGCATTACGACCGCAAACTGGATGCGAAACTGGCATCTGCAATGCTGAGCATCAATGCATTTAAAGGCGTTGAGTTTGGAATCGGTTTTGAAATGGCACGCAAAAAAGGTTCAGAAGTACATGATGAAATTTTATGGGATGAAGAAAAGGGCTATACGCGCGCAACAAATCGTTTAGGCGGTTTGGAAGGCGGTATGACGACAGGAATGCCGATTGTCGTTCGCGGTGTGATGAAGCCAATTCCAACATTATATAAGCCATTGCAAAGTGTTGACATTGAAACAAAGGAGCCGTTTAAAGCAAGCGTGGAGCGTTCTGACAGCTGTGCAGTACCTGCAGCATCAATCGTTGCCGAACATGTTATTGCCTGGGAAATCGCAAATGCAATTGTAGAGCAGTTCCATAGTGATCAATTACCACAATTAAAGGCGCAGTTAGATGAAATGCGTCAGTACACGAAGGAGTATTAATATGGAGATTCCGGTTCGAACTCCTTCACACTCGTACGCTGTAACGATTGGGAAAGGTATATTACGTGATGCTTTGACAGCACAGCATGACTTGCTTACAAAAGCAGATAAAATCATCGTATTGACAGATGAAAATGTTTGGACAGCACAGCAAAGCTATTTTGAAGCGAACTTTCCATATACTTTCGAAGTACATGTTATGCCGGCAGGGGAAAAGTGTAAAAGCTTTGAAAACTATAACGACGTGCAAACATATTTACTTAAGCAAAAGTGTACTAGAAAATCGCTCATTATCGCATTTGGCGGTGGTGCAGTCGGTGATTTGGCCGGTTTTGTTGCAGCCACTTATATGCGGGGCATTCCGTTCATCCAAGTGCCGACAACAATTTTGGCGCATGATTCAGCTGTTGGCGGAAAGACGGCCATCAATCACGAATTAGGAAAAAATATGATCGGTGCTTTTTATCAGCCTGAAGCCGTAATTTTCGATACAGAATTTTTACATAGTCTTTCCGAAAAAGAAGTGCGTTCAGGGATGGCGGAAGTGATTAAGCATGCTTTAATTTCCGATGCACAATGGGTGGAAGAGCTGCTCGAGGGAGATCATGTAACGGAACTTCCGGAAGATCTGTTGGCAAATTATTTGGCGCATGGCATTCAAGTAAAAGCTACGATTGTTGAGCAGGATGAAACAGAACAGTCCGTCAGAAAGTATCTTAACTTAGGCCATACATACGGGCATGCGATTGAAGCTGCTGCAGGCTATGGACGTGTAGCACATGGTGAAGCTGTGATGATTGGCCTTATTTATTCACTTCTATTAAGCGAAAAATACGGTAAAGTCAATCATCAGTTTACAAAGCGCTTTTTACATTTTGCAATGGAAAACGGCTATCCGTTTGAAGCGGTTCATGAATTTACATTCGATCAACTGATTGAATATTTACTTAAAGATAAAAAAGCCGACTACGGACAATTGCAGTTCGTGCTGCTTGAAACAATCGGACAACCATTTGTCCAAAAAGTTGAACTTGAACAATGCAGAGAAATTGATCGTCAACTTAGAGCATTATTAGCGGAGGTGTAGCAATGATTCGTGGAATTCGCGGTGCAATTACGATTGCTGAAGATAAAGCCGAGTACGTATGGGGAGAAACGGCAAGACTAGTGAAAGAAGTTGCGAAACAAAATACTATTGAACCGGAAGATATTGCCTCTGTGACAATTTCTACAACACCGGATATTCATTCCGCCTTTCCTGCAAAGTCGGTACGGTCAATGCCAGGATGGCAGTATGTGCCGATTATGTGCATGCATGAGATGGATGTGCCGGGTGCGCTGCCATTATGTATCCGCGTATTATTACATGTAAATACGGATACACCACAGCATGAAATTCAACATGTATATTTAGAAGATGCGGTAAAATTAAGACCAGATTTAGTGAAATAATTGCGAGTTAGAGGAGACGTTGAGGATGAAGTGGAAACAACAGTTATTTGGAATGAAAGCTTACCAACCGGGAAAACCAATCGAAGAAGTTAAGAAGCTTTTCGGATTAGATGAAGTCGTGAAGCTTGCTTCAAATGAAAATCCCTTTGGCAGCTCACCAAAAGTAAAACAATTTTTACAAAAAGATGAATCCAATCATGCAATATATCCGGACGGTTATGCTCAAAGCTTACGAACATCATTGGCGAATTTCTACGGCGTTGCCGAGAATGAACTCATTTTAGGGAATGGTTCGGATGATTTAATCGCAATCATTACCCGTGCATTATTATATCCAGGTGTGAACACAGTCATGGCAGATTTGTCATTTTCTCAATACTGGCATAATGCAGAGATTGAAGGAGCAGAAGTGCGTAAAGTACCATTGAAAAATGGAGTCCATGATTTAGAAGCAATGCTGGAGGCAATTGATGAAAATACATCGGTTGTTTGGGTATGTAATCCGAACAATCCGACAGGTACAATCGTATCGGATGAAACATTGAGTGCTTTCTTGGCTAAAGTGCCTAAGGATGTTTTCGTTGTATTGGATGAAGCATATGTGGAATACATTAACGATGCCTCTTATAAAGATACATTGCATTATTTCCGTGACTACCCGAACTTAATTTTATTGCGTACATTCTCAAAAGCGTATGGACTGGCTTCTTTCCGTGTCGGCTACGGAATTGCCCAAGCAGAAGTTATTGCGAAGCTTGATCCGGTGCGTGCACCATTCAACAATACGATCCTAAGCCAACAAATTGCGCAGGTCGCTCTACAGGACCAGGAATACATTGCCAGCTGCCGTGAAGCGAATGAAATCGGCAAAAAGCAGTTTGTTGAATTTTGCGAGCAGTACGGTTTAAATTATTTCCCTTCGCAAACGAACTTTGTCATGTTTGAAGTGAAAGCTCCAAGTAATGTTGTATTTGAAGAAATGATGAAGCGCGGATTTATTATCCGAAGCGGAGCAGCATTAGGATTGGAAGGCTATATTCGCGTGACGATCGGTACAGAAGCTCAAAATGCAAGATTTTTACAACTACTGGCAGAAGTCTTAAATGAGCAAGGAGTACTTGCATGACACGAAATGTCTTCGTAATCGGACTAGGGTTAATTGGTGGATCTGTAGCGATGGCTTTGCAGAAGGCACCACATACAAAAGTGTTCGGCTATGATGCTCATGAACAAACACGACAATTAGCGGATACATTACAAGTCGTTCATGAAGTAGTTAAAAATCCTGCTGAGTTTGCAAAAGAGGCGGACGTAATTATTTTTGGTACACCGGTAAATGTCACACTCGACTTTATGGAACAGTTGAAGTCGTGGGAATTAAAACGCAATGTCATTATTACAGATACTGGCAGTACAAAAGCAAAAATAATGGAAAAAGCATTAGAGCTGCGGCAACTGGGTATTACCTTTATCGGCGGGCACCCAATGGCGGGTTCCCATAAAAGCGGAATTACAGCAGCAAAGCCATATTTACTGGAAAATGCCTACTATATGCTGACACCCCATGAAGGGGAAGAACTTGAAAAACTTGCTGCACTGGACGATCTGCTGAAATTTACGCTCGGGAAAATGGTCGTTGTCGATGCAAAGGTACATGATCATATGACAGCGGTTGTCAGCCATTTCCCTCATATTATCGCGGCATCTTTAGTACATCAGCTTAATAGTGAAAAACAGACATATCCAATGACCTCTTCGTTAGCTGCTGGCGGTTTCCGTGATATTACACGTATTGCTTCCTCAAACCCTGCTTTATGGCGTGATATTACTATGCAAAACAAGCAGGAATTAGTCGGACAGCTTGATAATTGGCTTACTGAAATGCAGCGTGTCCGTGATCTATTGGCTGAAGGTGATGCGAAGGCAATCGAGAACTATTTCAGTGAAGCGCGTGATGTCCGGGACAGTTTGCCGGTTGCCAACGGTGCCTTGTATATGCCGTATGATCTTTATGTCGATATACCGGATTATCCAGGGGTCATTTCAGAAGTAACAGGTTTATTGGCGGAAAATAATATAAGTATTACAAATATACGTATCGTTGAAACACGTGTTGATGTATTCGGTATTTTGGTCATTAGTTTCCAGACAAACGAAGACCGTGAACGTGCCGCACAATGCATTGCACACAAGGCAAAGTTTGATACTTATATTTCATAAAGACAAATGGGATTTTCTTAAAAGGGGGTTCATATATGAGTACAACATTGCAATACAGTCAACCGTCATTACAAGGAGATATTACGGTACCGGGTGACAAATCGGTATCGCATCGCTCGGTGATGTTCGGCTCCATTGCAAAAGGAAAAACGACTGTCAGAGGCTTCTTATTAGGAGAAGATTGTCTGCGTACAATTGACTGCTTCCAAAAGCTTGGGGTAGATATCGAAGTTGACGGGACAGATGTAACGATTAACAGTCCAGGAATCGACGGTTGGACAGAACCGAAAGAAGTGCTTTACACAGGAAATTCGGGTACAACAACGCGTTTAATGCTAGGCCTGTTATCCGGCACGAAACTACATACAATCATGACAGGTGATGCATCGATTGGTAAGCGTCCAATGCGTCGCGTTGCAGACCCTTTACGTTTAATGGGTGCGCAAATAGCAGGACGTGACAATGGACAATATACGCCACTCGCGATTCAAGGTGGACCGTTAAAAGCGATCGACTACAAAATGCCTGTAGCAAGTGCCCAAGTGAAATCAGCTATTCTACTTGCCGGTATACGTGCGGAAGGTACAACGGTTGTGCGTGAGGAAGAGATTTCACGTGACCATACAGAGCGTATGCTGCGACAGTTCGGGGCAACGGTAACTGTTGAAGATGGTGTTGTGTCATTGCAAGGCGGCCAAACACTGACAGGAACACATGTAAATGTACCAGGTGATATTTCCTCGGCTGCATTTTTCCTTGTTGCTGGTGCCATTGCGAAAAACAGCAAAATTGTTCTGAAAAACGTGGGTGTCAATGAGACGCGTGACGGCATTTTGGAAGTGCTTCAAAAAATGGGTGCTGAAATGTCGGTTGCAATCGATGACGAGAATGCGGCAGAACCAACTGCTACTATTACGATTGAAACGTCCGATCTAAAAGGAACGACAGTGGAGGGCGCTATTATTCCTCGCCTAATCGATGAAATTCCGATTATTGCGCTGCTAGCTACACAGGCAGCTGGTAAAACAGTCATTAAAGATGCGGAAGAACTTAAAGTGAAAGAAACAAACCGCATTGATGCGGTTGTAAATGAGTTAAAGAAGCTAGGCGCAAATATTGAAGCAACAGATGACGGTATGGTTATCGAAGGTCCGACATCTTTACATGGAGGAAGCTTAAAAACATATGGTGATCACCGTATTGGAATGATGGGTGCAATCGCTGCCCTTATAGCGGACGGAGAAGTGGAATTGGATGATGCGGACTGTATCGCTGTTTCCTACCCAACTTTTTTTGATCATATCAATAATATTTTAAAATAATGATTTGCGGAGATGTAAAAAGAACTCACTTTTTACATCTCCTTTTCACTTTGCCAAGATGAATTTTATAAAACAACCAGATTCTTTTTCTTGTGATGCATTGCTTCGTCATGTAGCATAATATTGAGAACAAAAGAAAAAGGTGAACTACACATGGAACTATTACTACAAGCGATTCAAGAAGGAAATTTAGAGGAGATTAATCGACTTCTTGAATCTTTTTTAATGGATGCTGAACCCGCAGCACAATATGAAGTGGCAGAAGCACTTATGCATTACGGATTTTTAAATGAAGCAGACCGTGTATTTGAACATCTGCAATTTTTATTTCCTGAGGAAGCGCAAATTTCAATCGATCGTGCAAGCGTATTAATTGAGCTAGGTGAAGAGGATAATGCCCTTGATTTATTAATGGGGATTGCCGATGATGCACCAGAATATCCTCAGGCATTGTTAGTATTGGCGGACTATTATCAAATGCAGGGATTATTTGAAGTGGCGGAACAACGAATTAATGATGCGTTGCAAATTTTACCGCATGAGCCTTTACTGCAATTTGCCAAAGCAGAATTATTATTTGAAACAGGACGTTTTACAGAGGCTGTTCGAATTTATGAAGAGCTTTATGCAATCGATAAAAAGTTTGCTGGTATAATTTTAGCCCAACGTCTTGCGGAAGTTTATCGTGCAGGTGCAGGCTATGAAACTGCCCTGGATTATTATATGGAAGCACTTGAAGAAGAAGTTACAGCAGACTTGCTGTTTGGCTCGGCCTATGCAGCTTTCCAGACGGAAAAATATGAGTTAGCTATAAAACAGTTGGAAGATTTAAAAGAGTTGGACCCTGATTATTTCTCAGCGTATTTACTGCTGGCTGAAAGTTATGCAATGCTCGAGGATAATGAGCGTGCATTAAAAGTTATTAAAGAAGGTCTTAAACGAGACGAATACGATAAATCCCTCTATTTATTTGCAGGGAAAATGGCGATAAAAAATGGCAAACAACAGGAAGCGATAGAATTTTTAAGTGAGGCCATTGCCTTGGATCCGGAATATATGGAAGCGATTTTAGTATTGATGTCTGTTTACAATACGGAACAACGCTATGAAGAAATTATTTCACTATATGAACAATTGCATCAAAATGAATTCGAATGGGTCGCATTATATCCATTTGTAGCCAATGCTTATAATGAAGAAGAACTGTTCGAAAAAGCATACGAAATTTACAAAGAGGCATATAATGAATTTAACGATGATGTTGAGTTTTTAGAGAAATATTTCCTGTTTTTAGTTGAGGACGGCAAGCGTGATGAAGCAAAACAAATTGCCGAGCGACTTGTCCAATTACAGCCTTCTGAACAGCAATGGACTGATTTATTAGAACGCTTTGAGTAAAGGGAGGATTGCATGTTGACATATTCCGTACCACTGAATGACAAAAAGTTGTTTATCAGGTGGTTTTTAAAAAATTTTCAGTTAAAAAGACGTGAAGGTGTATGGATTTTAAATTACTTATTAAGTAATGACGACTTGTTGCAAAACGTTCATTTCGTTGATGAAGCACATTATTGCCCGCGCTCCATTGTAATGTCGACAATTGAGACAACGAGTATCCCATTCCGATTTTATAAAGAAAATATTATGACATCCGATGCTGAAAAAGCATTTCATGATTTACGAATCAATGCACATGAAGCAATTTACTTTCAGCTGAACTTCCCGAGTGTACCGCCTGATCCTCTGTATTTGGCGGTACTGGAGGAAAACCCGTATGTACCTGCTGATATCTTTATTAGTGAAAAAGACCGTCTAGCAGCAGAGCGTTTACTGGAAAATAGTGTACTAGAATTCCAGGAACAGCAACTGTTAAAAGAAATAGATGAAGCGCTGGACAGTGGAGATAAAGATCGTTTTTTCGAGTTATCTAATTTATTGCAAGCATTAAAGCATACGAAGTAATTTTGAACTTTATTAAAAAAATTACTTCTTTCCTATTTTCAGAAGTTTAAAGGTACTAGGAGGAAAGAATATGAACTTTATTGTAAAAGATGTAGAGCAGTTCCAGGCACAAAAGCAGTTTATAGATACGGCAATTGTCCCGCTCGTGCAATTGGATTTTTCTGATCAAGGAATAAAGCAGAGCAGTTCTGCTTCAGAATATTTAATGACGTTGACCAATTTCATAGAACAGCAGTTTAAAGGTCGTCTTTTATTATTGCCCCCCTTTTCATATACGATGGGAACCAAGTCAGATAATATGCCAGCAACAATGGAAAAAGAATTGAAGGAAGCAGGTTTTAAAGCAGTGGTCTTTATTACCTGTGACCATTCATGGACTGAATTTAAAGAATATTTAAATATTATTTGGCTTCCGGCTATCCCACTTGAGTCCATGGATCAGGGTGTAAAACAGAGAATTTTGGAAGACCAGTTAAAACAAGTCATCCCAACTTTTACGAAAATTTGGGTTTAACGAGCATATATGTGCGACATTTGTTTCATTAAATGTTCACAAACTACACTTTTGGAAATGAATGCTATATTGACCAACTTATTCAGTTGATATATCATAGATATGTCCTAGTTATTTACTATTTTTAAAAGTATATGTCCGTTGGACTGACCTTTTAGTAAGAGGGGGGAAAAGGATGAGTAGGAATCGAGTTACAAGACGTCAATTTTTAACTTATACAATTACTGGTGTAGGTGGATTTATGGCGGCAGGAATGTTAATGCCAATGGTACGTTTTGCTATTGACCCAATTCTTCAGTCAAAAGAAGATGGTGATTTTGTACAAACAAGCAAAAAAATTGCCGAGATTACAGAAGTTCCAGTCAAAGTGGATTTCTCGTATGAACAGACGGATGGTTGGTACAAATCAGAAGTAGCAGATGCTGCTTGGGTTTACAAAGAAGGCGACGAAATCATCGCAATCTCACCTGTATGTAAACATTTAGGGTGTACTGTAAACTGGGAAGGTAATCCAGAACACGCAAATCAATTCTTCTGTGCATGTCATGCGGGACGTTATGAAAAAACAGGCGTAAACGTAAAAGGTACACCGCCTCTTGGACCACTGGATATGTATGAAGTGTCAGAAAATGATGGTTTCTTAATGCTTGGGAAAAAAATCGCTAACACACACAGTAACTAAATAAGTTAGGGGGTACGACACAGTGCTAAATAAAATTTATGATTGGGTCGATGAACGTTTAGATATTACTCCTATTTGGCGTGATATTGCCGACCATGAAGTGCCAGAGCACGTTAACCCTGCCCATCACTTTTCAGCATTCGTTTACTGTTTCGGAGGATTAACATTCTTTATTACAGTAATCCAAATTCTATCAGGTATGTTCTTAACTATGTATTATGTACCAGATGTAGAGAATGCTTGGAAATCAGTTTACTATTTACAAAACGAAGTAGCATTCGGTGAAATCGTTCGTGGTATGCACCATTGGGGGGCATCTTTAGTAATTGTTATGATGTTCTTACATACACTTCGTGTATTCTTCACAGGTTCTTATAAAAAACCGCGTGAATTAAACTGGTTAGTTGGTGTAGGTATCTTTGCCATTATGTTAGGTTTAGGTTTCACAGGTTATTTATTACCATGGGATATGAAAGCGTTATTCGCGACTAAAGTAGGTATCGAAATTGCTGCATCTGTTCCGTTTTTAGGTGAAACGATAAAAATATTATTAGCTGGGGATTCTACGATTATCGGGGCACAAACTTTAACTCGTTTCTTTGCTATTCATGTATTCTTCTTACCAGCAGCACTATTTGCTCTATTGGCAGTTCACTTTATTATGATCCGCCGCCAAGGTATTTCAGGACCTCTATGATCCGAAACTAATTGTACTATTTTTTAAGGAGGGGACACTATGCAACGCGGAAAAGGTATGAAGTTCGTAGGTGATTCACGTGTAAAAGCGAGTAACCGTATGCCGAACGTGCCAAAAGATTATTCCGAGTATCCAGGGAAAACAGAAGCTTTCTGGCCTGACTTCTTATTAAAAGAATGGATGGTTGGTGCAGTTTTCTTAATCGGTTATTTATTATTAACTGTCGCACATCCTTCACCACTTGAAGGCCCGGCAGATCCAACAAATGCATCGTATATACCGTTACCGGACTGGTACTTCCTATCAATGTACCAACTATTAAAATATTCTTATGCGTCTGGTCCATATAACGTTATTGGCGCAATGGTTATTCCAGGTATTGCATTTGGTTCATTAGCATTGATACCATTTTTAGATAGAACACCTGAACGTCGACCATTTAAACGACCATTACCTACAGCATTTATGTTGTTGGCAATAGCAGCACTTATTTATACAACATGGGAATCTGTTCAGGCTACTAACTGGGAAGCAGTTCATGCTCAAGGTGAAATTACGGATAAACATTTAGGCTTACTTCCGGATGTTGAAGTAGATGAAACGTCCGAAGGATATGAAATCTATCAAGCTCAAGCTTCATGTATCGGCTGTCATGGTGGAGACTTGGCTGGGGTTTCCGGGCCAATGCTTCTTGGCAATGAGTTATCAGCTGAAGAAGTTCAAGAAGTAATTGTGAATGGACGTGGCGGTATGCCGGCTGGAGCATTTACAGGTACAGAGGAAGAACTTCAAGTTTTAGCTGAATTTATCGCAGGATTAAAAGAAGCTGAATAATTTTTACACTAGAGAGTCAGAATATTGACTCTCTTTTTTATTTTCATTTATTTGTATTTTTTAACGAAAGCTTGCGTAACAAATAAGAACATATATAATTAAAGACGTACAATATTTGGTTTAGTTGCACACACTACATAATAAGGAATAATGAAGAATGAGGAAGAAAAAGGTGAACAAATGAAAGCATATATGATGCAATTGTGGTACGTATTAAACCATCGTGCCTTTTTAACATTACTGCTTATTATTAACTTGCTTGGTACAGTTTACGGCTATTACTGGTATCGGGGGCAGTTGGCAGTAACAGACCCGATTTACTATATATTCGTACCGGATTCGCCCACTGCAAGCTTATTTTTCTGTTTTGCCATTATTGGTTGGCTGATCGGCAAAAACTTCAAATTAATGGAAGTTCTTGCCTTTATCACGTTAATTAAATATGGATTATGGGCAGTTGCGATGAATCTTCTAACATTTGCGGAGAATGGACAGTTGGGAGCAGACGGGTGGATGCTCGTTGCTTCACATTTTTTAATGGCAGTACAGGCTGTTCTGTATTTACCGAATTACCGATTTAAAATGTGGCACGTGATGGTTGCGGCTATTTGGACATTGCATAACGATATAATCGACTATTTATTTGGCCAAATGCCATTTTACAGAGTCATTTACCAGTATCCAAGCGAGATCGGCTACTTCACTTTTTGGCTTTCGATGGCATGTATAGTCTTTGCTTTTCTTGAAAGCCGTAAGCGTGAATATTTGCAACAAGACTAGAAAGCCTTTAAAATTAAAGCATAGAAAGAGATAGAAAGGGAGTTTGATAATAGTGATGTATATTATTTACTTTATCATCATTTTGCTGTTACCGTTGTATGCGCAAATGAAGGTAAAGAGTACTTACAAAAAGTTTGCTAAAGTTCCAGCTGAAAAAGGAATGACAGGTGCTCAAGTAGCACGTTATATTTTAGATCAACATGGTTTAACAGATGTTCGTGTAGTACCGACTCAAGGTTTTTTAGCTGACCACTATAATCCTGCAACTAAAACGGTTGCCTTGTCTGAAGACAACTACTACAATTCTTCAATCGCCGGTACATCTGTAGCAGCGCACGAAGTCGGTCATGCGATACAGCATGCGGAGGCTTATTCGTTCTTAACATTGCGTTCGAAATTAGTGCCGGTAGCTAATATTTCATCGAATATGTCTTGGATTTTTGTAATAATCGGTATTTTAGCTTCATCTTCAGGCTTCCTGTTGCTGGGTATTGCTTTATTATTAGCGGGTGTTGTGTTCCAAGTTGTAACATTACCGGTAGAGTTCGATGCATCCAAACGTGCGATGAATGAAGTCGTATCTTTAGGGATTATCAACAATACTGAAGAACGCTCAGCGCGTAAAGTTTTAAATGCAGCGGCAATGACATACGTGGCAGCAGCAGCTGTAGCAATAATGGAACTATTACGTTTAATCCTGATTTACACAGGCATGACTTCGGAAGATTAATTTTTAAACTAATAGAAATTAAAAAAGTCATTTTCTCATTAGGGAAAATGACTTTTTTGTTTGAACATTATTCAAGCATTGAATGTTCTTACTAAGTTGTGTCCGTTTTGATTAAACGGATACTGTAAGAGAGGGCAAAACGATTAGATAACTTATTTAGCCTAATGAAGAGGCTGTTTTTTATCGTCCAATGTGAAACCTTCTCCAGTTACATCGCGGACATCCATGACGGATACGAATGCATGCGGATCGATGCCGTGGACAATATTTTTTAGACGGACAAGTTCATTTCGTCCGATTACACAGTACAGAACATCCCGGTGTTCTTTTGTAAAATGACCATGACCGTCAAAAACGGTTACGCCACGGTCCATATTATTCGTAATTAGGTTTGCGATCTCATGGGACTTCACCGAAATAATAAATGCACCTTTTGCTGAATAGGCGCCTTCCTGCACTAAATCAATGACACGGCCGCCAACATATACGGCTACTAATGTATACATCATCGAACGGGCATCCAAAAATGTCATCCAGGAAAGGATAATGACAAAGAAATCAAAGCCGAACATCGTTTTACCCATACTCCAACCAAGATATTTATTTGCAAGTCGGGCTAAAATATCGACCCCGCCGGTTGTCCCGCCGAATCGAAACACAATTCCTAAACCGATCCCGACAAATACCCCTGCAAACAACGATACAAGGAATAGATCATCCTGCAAGTTCATATCCACTTCGTATATTTGGAAGATTTTTAAGAATACTGATACGCTAAGTGTACCGATGATCGTATAGATAAATGATTTTTTCCCTAGTAAACGCCATCCTAGAATAAACATTGGAATATTTAATAACAAATTCATTAATGCTGGGTCCCAATTTAGTGTAAAATATAAAATAAGTGTAATACCACTAAATCCACCTTCACCCAGTTGGTTTTGCATATTGAAGTGGACAAAACCGAAACTGAATATTGCGGAACCGATAAGAATTCCGATGATATTCTGTATTTTTATTCCTTGCATAGTAATCCCCCTAAAATCAGTTGAGTAAGAATATATGTGTTGGAGCAGAAAAAAGGTTACATTGTTTATTATGTTTGATTTTGTCGTATTTGACAACAATATGGATGAACGCAAAAATGGCGCATCTTATTACTCAAGATTATTTAAATAAGGATAAAAAGCAACTAACAGTAAAAAGGAGTTTTTTTAGTATGACAATCAGAGTAGCAATTGCCGGTGCACGAGGCAAGATGGGAACAGAAGCAGTACATACAATCATGAATAATGAAGGAATGGAGCTTGTATCAGCACTTGATTATAAAGAAGTCGGTACATCACTAGCCTTACTTGAAGAGTTTCCGAATCATTATGAAGTTCCGATTTATACTAATTTTGTTGAGCTTGTGCGTGAAACAAAGCCGGATGTACTTTTAGATTTAACAAATCCGCTTTGTGTTTATGAACGAACAAAACAGGCATTATTACATAACATACGTCCAGTTGTTGGGACGACCGGTTTTACCGACGAACAACTTGAAGAACTGCAGCAAATGGCAACAGAAAAACAATTAGGCTGTATTATTGCGCCGAATT
The DNA here is from genome assembly GCF_050280445.1 of Solibacillus sp. NPDC093137. Classification (NCBI taxonomy): domain Bacteria; kingdom Bacillati; phylum Bacillota; class Bacilli; order Caryophanales; family Caryophanaceae; genus Solibacillus; species Solibacillus sp. NPDC093137. Next base: position 1,520,957 of record NZ_JBNNVH010000001.1, on the reverse strand, counting down.
TCGCGATTGGTGCAATATTAATGATGAAGTTTGCCAAAGATGCCGCAAAATATTTCCCGGATGTGGAAATTATCGAAATGCATCATGATCAAAAGCTAGATGCGCCATCTGGTACTGGTATTAAAACAGCACAAATGATCAGTGAAGTTCGAAAAGCGAAAAAGCAAGGGCATCCGGAAGAAAAAGAAACACATACTGGTGCAAGAGGCGCAAACTTTGACGGCATGCATATCCATTCAGTAAGACTTCCGGGTTTAGTTGCGCATCAACAAGTACTGTTTGGCAGCACAGGTGAATTATTAACGATTCGTCATGATTCATTAAATCGCGGAAGCTTTATGAGCGGTGTTACATTTAGTATTGAAGAAGTAATGAAAACCAATACATTAATCTACGGATTAGAGAACATCATTTAGAAATGGGTTGATAATTATGAAAATAGCATTAATAGCACATGACCGGAAAAAAGATAATTTAATTCAGTTTGCGATTGCGTATCGCGATATTTTAAAAGAGCATGATCTATATGCGACAGGCACTACGGGTACGATGATTGAAGCGGAAACAAGACTTCCGATTACGAAGTTTCGCTCAGGTCCATTAGGGGGAGATCAGCAAATCGGTGCGATGATCGCCAATAATGATATGGATATGGTATTTTTCTTCCGTGATCCATTGACAGCACAGCCACATGAGCCGGATGTCATGGCATTAGTGCGGTTATGTGACTTGTATCATATACCGCTTGCGACAAATATGGGAACAGCAGAAATTCTATTAAAAGGGCTTCAGGAAGGTTTTGTTGACTGGCGCATTTTAGAAGAACGCAGAAAATAAAAAGGCAGTCAATTTTACTTTGTTTCATTTTTGAAGAAAGTTAAAATCGTATAGTTGAAAGGATGGGGAGCCGAATGAAAAAATTAAAAATTGGTATTACATGTTACCCGACAGTGGGAGGTTCGGGTGTAATTGCAACAGAGTTAGGCAAAATGTTAGCAGAACGAGGACATGAAATTCACTTTATTACTTCAAGTGTGCCATTTCGACTTAATAAAATTTATTCAAACGTTTTTTTCCACGAGGTGGAAGTGAATAATTATTCGGTATTTCAATACCCACCATACGATATTGCATTAGCAAGTAAAATGGCTGATGTTGTTAAAGAGGAAAAACTTGATTTATTACATGTTCATTATGCGATTCCTCATGCGGTTTGTGCGGTTTTGGCCCGCCATATGAGCGGCGAGAACTTTGGCATTGTCACAACACTTCACGGAACAGATATTTCTGTTTTAGGCGAAGATTCTACATTGGCACAGGCGATCAAGTATGGGATTGATTGTTCCGATGCAGTAACGACTGTTTCGGAATCATTGAAACAGCAGACATATGCTATGATCGATACGAAAAAACCGATTGAGACGATTTATAATTTCGTTGATGAGGACGTATTTAAGCCTGTGGATCCCGGTAATTTAAAAGAGCAATTTGGTATTTTGCCGCATGAAAAAGTAATTATCCATGTCTCGAATTTCCGTAAAATAAAAAATCTGCCTGACGTGGTCGATTCATTCCTGAAGATTCGTGAGCGCATGCCGGCCAAATTATTATTAGTCGGGGATGGACCGGAAAAGCATCGTGTCACAGATATTGTTAAAGATTCACCTTATACGGATGATGTATTGTTTTTAGGTAAGCAGGAAAACATTACAGAACTTTTTGCAATCAGTGATTTAAAGTTATTGCTTTCAGAAAAAGAATCGTTCGGGCTTGTATTATTGGAAGCTATGGCATGCGGTATACCTGGCATAGGTACAGCGATCGGCGGGATTCCTGAAGTGATCGAACATGGTGTGAACGGCTATTTGGTTCCGCTTGGAGATACGCAAGCTGTCGCGGATTATGCGGTCGAACTGCTGCAGGATGAGGAAAAACATAAAGCTTTCAAAGAAGCCGCACTACAATCGGTACGCGAACAATTCCATGAATCAAAAATGGTTGAACAATATGAACGTATATATGAAAGTGTGGTTGAAAAAAAGAATGATTCCGCAACAATGGCAAGCGGCAAAGGAAGTCATTAAAAAGATTGAACATGCCGGTTTTGAAGCTTTTATTGTAGGAGGAGCGGTGCGGGATTATTATTTGCAAAAAGAAAATAATGATGTCGATATCGCAACGAGTGCATTGCCAGAAGAAATTCAAACAATCTTTTCCCAAACAATTGATGTCGGCATCGCTCACGGGACGGTCATTGTACTGGACTGTGGAGAACCAATCGAAGTAACAACTTACCGGACAGAGTCTACTTACAGTGACCATCGTCGTCCAGATACAGTAGAGTTCGTTCGAAATTTACAAGAGGATTTAAAACGCCGGGATTTTACAATGAATGCAATGGCCCTAAGTCAAACGGGAGAGTACATCGATTATTACAATGGCCGCCACCATATCGACAGCAAAGTTATTTGTGCTGTAGGGGAGCCTGATCAACGTTTTGAAGAAGATGCTCTCCGAATGCTGCGGGCTGTCCGATTTGCTGCACAGCTTCACTTCTCAATCGAGGAAAACACTTTCGAAGCAATCCGGAAAAAAGCAGCATCGATTGAATATGTTGCAATCGAGCGCATTCAAGTAGAACTTTCAAAGATTTTTATCTCTGCTCATGCTGCATTCGGTATTGAATATATGGAAAAAACGAATTTGGGTAATTTTCTATATGGCGATTTTACTTCTTCTGATTGGGCATGCTTTTATTCGGAAGACCGACAAGTTGGCTGGGCATATCTCTGTTTAGTAAACGGCAGTGAATTGACGCTCCTTACGAAGTATCGCTGTTCGAATAAGGATAAGCTCTTCGTGAAAACGGTGTTGGAAGCTTATGAAAGCCTGCTCAGTGGGATGAGCCTTGGTGATCTAATGCGCTTTGATACAACGATTCTTAAAACAGCCCACCAATTTACTATTTGGCAAAATCATAAACTTGAATTGAGTTATGAAGAATTAGTGGCACGAAAGAGCGTATTGCCGATTCAGCATGTGCATGAGCTTGCGATTACAGGAAAAGACTTGTTGGAGTGGTCCCCGAAAAAACGCGGCAGCTGGATTAAACAGACGCTTGATGCAGCAGTGGAAGTGGTCTTAAATGGGAAAGTCCAAAATGATAAACAACAATTAAAGGAATGGTTTTATGCATTTCACGATGAAGGATGAAATTTTGAAACGATTTTTGACTGCGGATGGAGAACCGATTTCCGGCCAAGTGTTGGCGGATGAGCTTAACGTCTCCCGAACAGCAATATGGAAGCATATGCAAACATTGAAACAGGAAGGCTATGAGTTTGAAACGGTAAAAAAACGCGGGTATAAACTGTTATCTGTACCGGATAAAGTGGATATGGGTCAATTACAGCAATTTTTGACAACGGAACGCTATGGCCGACAAGTTCATTGTTATGAAACGGTTGAGTCGACACAGCTTGTTGCGCATGAACTTGTCCGAGCGGGTGCACCGGATGGCACGGTTGTTATCGCTGAGCACCAAAAGGCAGGGCGAGGGCGCATGATGCGTGAATGGGAATCGACAGAAGGACAAGGGATTTGGATGACTGTCATCATACGCCCGGATGTTGCCCCGCACCAGGCCCCACAATTTACTTTAGTTACTGCTGTGGCCATTGTTGAAGCGATGAAGTCGAGTTTTAAAAATTTCACACCTGAAATCAAATGGCCGAATGATATTTTAATTAACGGCAAAAAAACAACGGGAATTTTGACTGAAATGGTAGCTGAGGCTGATCGTATCCAGGCTTTACTCATTGGTATTGGGATTAATGTCAATCAGCAGAAGAGTGATTTCCCTGAACAGCTGCAATCGATTGCAACTTCGATTGCGATTGAAGAAGGAGAGCCGATTGAACGTGTGCATTTCGTCGCCGATGTGCTTGAATCATTGGAGAAATACAGTGATGAATACGTGAAAAACGGTTTCGGTCAAATTAAACAACTATGGGAACAGTCTTCGGGGACAATCGGAAAACAGGTGAAAGCAACAACACTCCGTGAAGTCGTTGAAGGGGAAGCTGTCAGTATTACTGAGAGCGGTGTCCTGGAAATTCGTAAAGAGAACGGAGAAATTATTGGTATTTATTCTGCTGATATTGAACTTTTATCGTAAAGGCCTCGTTAAAAAAAGTTTTTACAGTAATTATTTATTCTGTACGTTTTCTTCCAAACTTGTTATAGTAGCTTTAGGACAGTATCTTAATAGAACTGTACCTGCAACTGCTAGTCAACATTAAAAAAATCTGCTTTGATCTACACAAGACAGAGACGGAAGAAAACGCGCATAAATTAATTCATTTTATACTGGTAATTCGATTCTATTTCCACTTAAAGTATGAAATGTGTTGAATTTACGTATGGTACTACCCTTCTGTCTAATTTTAGATAGAAGGGTATTTTTGTTTTCTTTCCACTTAAGGAGGAAGAATATGAAAACAACTGCACAGTTTTTAAAAATGAAAGAGCAAGGCGAAAAAATTGTCATGATTACCGCCTATGATTATCCCGCAGCGAAATTTTCCGAAGCGGCAGGTGTTGATATGATACTTGTCGGGGATTCCCTCGGGATGGTTGTACTAGGCTATGAATCGACAATGCGTGTAACTGTGGAAGATATGATTCACCATAGTAAAGCGGTTCGCCGAGGTGCACCAGATACGTTCATCGTCGTCGACATGCCATTTGGTTCTTATCACGGAGATGTGAACGAAACATTGAAAACGGCTGTGAAAATGATGCAGGAAACGAATGCAAATGCCGTAAAAGTAGAAGGGGCCGATGATATCGTACCTGTTATTAAGAAGTTAACCGATGCGGGTATCCCGGTAGTGGCACATTTAGGATTGCTGCCACAATCGGCAGGAGTTCTTGGAGGTTATAAAGTGCAAGGCAAAACAGCCGAGCAAGCGGAAAAATTAATAAAAGATGCTCTACTTGTTGAACAGGCAGGTGCATGTGCTGTCGTGCTGGAATGTATTCCACATCAGTTGACGGAAGTTGTCTCGCATAACTTAACGATCCCGACAATTGGTATCGGTGCAGGTGTAAAAGCTGATGGGCAAGTACTTGTATACCATGATTTATTACAATACGGAAAACATCATATACCAAAATTTGTTGAAGCATTCGCACAAGTCGGTGAAGAGGTAGCGAAGGGGATTACGAATTATACAAATGCTGTAAAATCAGGTACATTCCCGACCTTACAACAAAGTTTCACAATGAAAGAGACAGAGCTAATCGAGCTCTACGGAGGCGTAAAATAATGAACGTATTAACAACAATAGCCGAGTTGCGGGAAGTAGTTCAAATGGCAAAATACAATCGCCAATCAATCGGTCTTGTCCCGACAATGGGTTATTTACATGAAGGCCATCTAACATTGGCTGCAAACGCACGCAGCGAAAATGAACTTGTTATCATGAGTATATTCGTCAACCCAACACAATTTGGTCCAAATGAAGATTTTGAATCATACCCAAGAGATTTACCACGCGATACAGAATTGGCAAAATCGGTAGGGGTAGATTATATATTTGCACCGTCTGTAGAGGAAATGTATCCACACAATGGAGGGATTTCTATTCGTGCAGGACGGCAGGCGCATATTTTATGCGGAGCGACCCGTCCTGGTCATTTTGACGGAGTTTTGCAAGTCGTGGCGAAGCTCTTTAATTTAGTACAGCCGGACCGTGCTTATTTCGGTCAAAAGGATGCCCAGCAAGTGGCGATCATTCAAACAATGGTACGCGATTACAATTTCCCGGTGACAATCCGTGTTGTTCCGGTTGTACGCGAAGAGGACGGTTTGGCAAAATCAAGCCGCAACGTTTATTTGTCTGCTGAAGAACGTTCACAGGCACCTGCAATTCAGCAGGGACTACAACTGGCGAAAAGAGAGCTGTTGGAATCCGGAAGTGTGGAATCGGCAATTGCACTCGCAAAAAGAATCATTCATGACAACACGGATGGCCACGTTGATTATTTAATGATTTTATCTTACCCGGATTTACAGGAAATTGATGATCGGACAGAGCAAATCGTTGTTGCAGCTGCCGTTCAAATTGGTAAAACACGTTTAATCGATAATTCAATTTTTTCATTAAAAGGGGAAGTAATCCATGTTTAGAATGATGATGAACAGTAAAATCCACCGTGCCCAAGTGACACAGGCAGATTTGAATTATGTTGGATCCATTACAATAGATGAAGATATTTTGGATGCGGTTGGAATGCTGCCGAATGAAAAAGTTCATATTGTCAATAACAACAACGGAGCACGCTTTGAGACGTACATTATCGCCGGAGAGCGTGGTTCAGGAGTTATTTGCGTAAATGGAGCAGCAGCTCGTCTTGTTCAAAAAGGTGATATTGTTATCATTATTTCTTACGTGTATGTGGATAATAAAGAAGTTGCCGAACATACTCCGACTGTTGCGATTATGGGGGAAAACAATACAATTAAAGAAATAATCGAATACGAACCGGAAGCAACAATTATGTAAAATTTAAATATGAAAAGCTGTCATGAAGGATTATTCCTATATGACAGCTTTTTTTATATTACATTTTTGGTTTAAAAAGGATATTTTTGTAATTTTTATATCATCTCCTTGTAATCTTTTTGAAATATTAAATGTGTAGACTTGGATTTAGCTTTATTTTACAAAATAGACAAAAGATACAGGGGGAAATAATTAATATGTTTCAAAATAAACTATTATTTAGCTTTGCCTTCTTTGTGGTCACTGCCTTATTCTTCACAAGCGCGGCAATTGCAGCAACGCATACTGTGAAGAAAGGTGAGGAATTGGATGAAATTGCAGATCTTTATGACACATCAGTATATACATTGCTTGAATTAAATGAAGTTAACGACATAGAAGAAGTAACGGAAGGCTTCGTACTGAAATTACCGGATCATATTCAAAATAAGAAGGTTCCGGTTGAAAAAAAGGAGAAAAAGGAAACAATTGATGACTTTGAAGTTGTTAAAACTTTAACAGTTGAAGCAAGCGCTTTTACAGCATACTGTAAAGGATGTTCGGGAAAAACGGCGTCGGGAATTGACTTGAAGAAAAATCCGGATATTAAGCTGATTGCGGTTGATCCAAAGATTATCCCGCTTGGAACGAAAGTATGGGTGGAAGGGTACGGAATTGCAGTTGCTGGTGATACAGGCGGTTCGATTAAAGGAAACCGAATTGATGTTTTTGTTAAAACAAAAAAAATCGCGCTTAATTGGGGACGTAAAAATGTAGAAATTAAAGTATTAAAATAACGAATAAATGGGCGGCGAATGCGATTGGCATTTCGCTGCTTTTTATTTGTGTGAATATTGGGAATTAAAAGAATATCGGTGGCCGAATTGTTGCATTCACCATACTGTAATGCTAATGTGAAAAATGAGGTGGTATATATGGAAAAATTTGATTTAGCCGTCATTGGTGCAGGGCCTGGTGGATATGTAGCGGCAATCCATGCCGCAAAAAGCGGGTTAAAAGTAGCGCTTGTCGAAAAAGATAAAGTTGGTGGTGCCTGCTATAATGTCGGCTGTATTCCATCAAAAATTATGCTTGAGCATAGTAAGCTGGTGCAGGAAATTCGGCGCGGAACTGATTGGGGTGTGACGGTACCAACGATTAATATTGATTTTCCGAAGTTAATGCAGCGAAAAGATCAAGTGGTTGATGAACTGTTATCTAATATTGAAACATTTATCGGAAATGCACAGATCACAATGTTTCGGGGGAAGGCGACAGTGACCGCAGAACGAAAAGTGATTATCGGTAATGAGGCGTTTACAGCAGATCATGTCATTTTAGCAACAGGCAGCCGTCCGTTCGTTCCGCCATTTAAAGGGCTTGAAAACGCCAATTATCATACGACGGATACGTTTTTTTCGATCCAGGAGCTGCCGAAACAATTAACAATCATCGGAGGCGGGGTCATTGCAATTGAAATGGCATTTGCTTTAGCGCCAATGGGAACAAAAGTAACCGTATTAAACCATAGTAAAGATATTCTGCAAACAGAAGAACCGGATGCACGACCGATTATTAAAGAAAAAATGAAACAACTGGGAATTGAACTTGTGACCGACTTTACATTTGAAGAAATCCATGCTGACCATGTTCAAACATCAATCGGCAATTTCCCGTTTGAAAATTTACTGTTTGCTACAGGGCGCCGACCAAACACTGAAATTGCTGAAGCGCTGGAAATGCAGATGGATGGCCGTTTAATTAAAGTAAATAATCACTATGAAACGAGTATTCCCGGTATTTATGCGATAGGTGATTTAGTCGGCGGATTCCAGCTTGCCCACTCTGCAAGTGCAGAAGGTGTACATGCAGTAGACTATATTTTAGGAAAGCATCCGAAAGTGATCAATCAGCAGGAAATCCCGCGATGTGTATATACACATCCTGAAATTGCGACTTTCGGCATGCTGGAACACGAAGCACCTGCAGATAGTATTGTAACGAAGATGTATTTACCTACGAACCCTAAAGCATTGCTTGAAGGAAATACACAGGGCTTTATGAAGTTTGTGGCGAGTCCTGAAGGTGATATTTACGGGGCATGTGTCGTTGGTGATGGCGCGACGGAAATGATTAACTCTATGCTTGCGGCAAAAGTATTAGGAGGATCAGTAAAAGATTTGGCAAGGCTTATTTTCCCGCATCCGACGGTCAGCGAGCACGTCGGCGATGCGGCACGTTCTGTTTTCGGAAAAGCGATTCATGCAAAATAACTTGTTGCTACGGTGCAGTTGAGATGTACCGTAGTTTTTTCAATCCAATTTCTTTTTTATTGTGCTGAATTCTACTATACTTGTTGTATACAATTCCAACATGAGGTGACATATGAAAAATCAGTCAATGGAGCTTGTAGAAAAAGAAGTGGAAAACACATTATATCAATGTATTGATTTTAATATAGAAGAAAACTATATTGCGATGGGACAAGAGTTTGCTAAGGTGCTCGCGCTACTGCAGGAACATGGTCTTATTAGTCCGGCATTAAAAGTGATTACTGACCCGGAACAATGTCTGACGGAAACGCGTATATTGCTCGAAAGTCTGCAGGAAGCGCAAAAAAGGCATACTTCACGGAGAAAACTGCTGACACATCGGCATATTTTAAATGTATGGCTTAGAAAAAATCAGTATTTTCAGCGAGAGGTTTTACCGGGTTTTTTCTAATCTATCTCTTTGTTTATGTATAAGAAATATTCAGATAATGATAAAATGTTATTGCTTTTTCTTTTTTTATTGTTTAAAATAAAGCTAATCTTATACGAAGCAAGGCATGGTGGAGTCAGTCAAATCTGGCTCCTTCATGCCTTTTTGTATGGAAAAGGGGGATATTATGTTTATTTTTCAAATTGTTATCGTACTATTGGCTACTAAACTCGCAGGACATTTATCAGTACGTTTAGGCCAGCCTTCAGTACTCGGTAAAATTCTGATCGGTATCATTATCGGTCCTGCAATGCTTGGCTGGATTACTGACAATGAAATTATGCAAACATTCAGTCAAATAGGGGTAATTTTATTAATGTTTTTAGCCGGTTTGGAAACAGACCTGGAAGATTTAAATGCAAATATGAAGGGGGCAATTTTCGTAGCAATTGGCGGTGTCATTTTACCGATTGCAATGAGTTATCCGTTAGCATTGGCATTTGGCCTTACACAAGGTCAGGCGATTTTCATCGGATTAACATTAGCCGCTACATCTGTAAGTATTTCGGTTCAGACATTAAGTGAAATTGGGTGGCTGAAGAGTAAAGAAGGTTCTACTTTGCTAGGAGCTGCTGTACTGGATGATATTATCGTCGTTGTGTTAATTGCAATTGCAATGAGTTTCCTTGTAGGGGATGATGTTTCGATTCCAGCATTAATCGGCGGAAAAGTATTCTTTTTTGTTCTATTGGCTGTTGTAATGATATGGGTGATTCCGACATTCTTAAAACTGTTTAGCCGCCTGAAGGTAACGGAGGCCCTGTTAAGCGGAGCACTTGTTGCATGTTTTGCTTTAGCTTACATAGGAGAACATTATTTTGGTATTGCTACAATTATCGGAGCGTTCTTTATCGGTATTGCGATTGGACGTACTCCATTTAAAGATACAGTCGAACATAAAGTAGAACCGATTGCAAACGGGTTATTTGTGCCATTCTTCTTCGTAAGTATCGGATTGTCCGTTACATTCGCTGGAATTACAGAAAATATCTGGTTCTTAGTGATTTTCTCGATCGTGGCAATTATATCGAAGCTTATCGGTTCTGGTCTTGGTGCAAAATTGGCAGGCTTCAGCTGGAAATCTTCAACAGGTATCGGTGCCGGGATGATTTCTCGTGGTGAAGTTGCACTGATTCTCGCGGGTATGGGATTATCAAGCGGATTGCTGCCGGCGGAAGATTATACACCAATGGTAATCGTAATTATTATTACAACGTTGGTTACACCACCAATGTTAAAAGGTATTTTCGGAAATCGTTCAAATTTAATTGATTAATCTAGTTGAATGATTCCTCAAATTGTTGTATTCTATGTTTTAGGTGCCAAAACCTCGGTGAAGATTTAGTCTTCACAACAAAAGCCTCCACCAACAGCACGGATTTGCTGGGAAGCTTTTGAATTGTGCAGGGAGATGAGCCCCTGCACACCTATACATAGTATATTAACCTAGTGTTGTCCTTGAGGCGGCACTAGGTTTTTTTGTCGCCAAATAAAGTAGAGGTGCCCTTAAATTTTATTAGAACATTTAGGATATATTAGAAAACTTGGATGGATATTCGAATAACCGGAAAGGATATTAGCACAAACGGGACTTATTTTAGAACAGTTAGCGGTTATATTAGAAAATCGTGGCTTTATTAGAATAAATAAAATTTTATTAGATGATTTTAAAATATATTAGAACTTTTAGAACGTTCATATATCGGCTCTAACTCTATATTTACGAACGCAGCATTCCACCTCCACGTTTCAGCCGTTCTATCCAATTACATGACCTCATCACCTCCAGTATGATAAAATGCCGTTATATTACTTGAACTGTGAGTTGAAGAAAAATGAAGGAAAGTCAAAAATATGCGATTGTGGACATTGAAACAACAGGGCATTCCCCTGCAAGCGGCGACCGTATGATTCAAATCGCCATTGTCATTATGCAAGGTTGGGAAATCGTTAAAAAATATTCTAAATTTATTAATCCGGGAAAACCGATTCCGTTATTTATACAGGATTTAACTAATATTACAGACGAAGATGTAAAAGATGCTTTACCATTTGAAGCGCATGCGGATTATATTTATGAGCTGCTTGAAGGGGCTGTATTTGTAGCCCATAATACAGATTTTGACTTGAACTTTTTACAGGCGGAGTTTAACCGTGCCGGAATATCGAAATGGCACGGAAAGAAAATCGACACGGTTGAATTGACTAAAATTTTGTTCCCGATGTCGTTAAGCTACAAATTATCGGATTTAGCGAATGATTTTCATATCGAGCTGCAAAGTGCACACCGCGCGGATGACGATGCACTCGCGACAGCGTACCTGCTTAAACGTTGTTGGGAAGAGCTGTTAACATTGCCGCTCGTTACTTTGGAGCAATTGCATAAACGTTCTTTCCGTTTGAGAACAGACTTGTCCCAGCTGTTTTTTGATGCGCTTGTCATTAAACGCAATAAAGCAATAACGGATGAAGGGCATGTCTTTTACCGTAAAATCGCCATCCGCAAAATGGCACCGACGCCAAAAAGTGATGGAGATGAACTTGTTTACCCGCAAACAACAGATGAAAAGATGGCCTTATTATTAAAAGGGATTCCCGATTTTGAAGAGCGCCCGCAGCAGTTTCAAATGATGGACAGCATATGGCATGCATTCAACGCAAAGGCGGAACATGTCATTGAAGCATCAACGGGAATCGGAAAAACAATGGGTTATTTAGTGCCGTCGATTTATTATGCTAAGAAAACGAATCTGAAAATAGGAATCAGTACGTATACTTCTCATTTGCTGGATCAGCTTATGCAAAATGATATTCCGATATTGGAACAGGCGCTTGGCCAGCCGATTAAAATGACCTTGTTAAAAGGGATGAATCATTATATCGACGTCGAAAAATTCGAGAAAGAGCTTAAGACACAGGATGTTTCATATGATCAGACATTTACAGTACTGCAAACACTTATCTGGCTTTCGAAAACGGAGACGGGTGATTTAAGTGAACTGAATGTGTCGGGTGGTGGCCAGCTGCTCATTGATAAAATCCGAAAGACCGCATTGCCGAAAACGACAATGCCACTTTATGATTTTTATTCACGTGCAATTCAAAATAGTCGCCAGGCGGACATTATTGTGACAAACCATGCGATGCTGCTCAGTGATCTTGTACGCAATGAACAGATTTTTAATTCATTAGGCGGCTGGGTAATCGATGAGGCCCATCAGTTTATACAAGCTGCAATCAATCAGCACGAAAAAATATTCACTTATATGAATTGGAAATATTTATTTGGACAAATTGGTATACAGGAAGATGAACAGCTATTTTATAAAATCCGTCGAGTGGCAATAAAAAAACAGTTGTTGAATTATCAAACACTTGATCAGCTGGAAAAGCGCTATATTCAAATGGTCAATGCATTTGATACGGCAATGACGGCATTGCTTCGAGGAGTGAAAGAAGCGCATCATCACCAGACTAAGCAACTTCAGAAAATCGAAGTTTTCATTTCTGAATTGAAATTAGGTCGTGAAGTTTTAATGAAAGTTTCACTCACTGTGCAGCAATGGGTGGATGAAGCGACCGAGCTTATCCGGAAGTTTACTTCAAGTGTGGAAGAGCTTGCACCGGAGCATGAATATTTAATTGAGCAATGGCAGTATATCGTCAATGAGTTTACAATAAAACTGGCAGAATGGGACGATGTATTTTTAAGTGAAAATCCTGACTATTCATGCTGGCTTGAGCTGGACCAGCGCAGTGTACCGGGCAGTATCCAGCTCTATAAAAAACCGATTGAAGTGACATCAACGATCAGGAAACTTTTTGATCCGATCCGTGAAAAAAGCGGCATCGTCTGGACATCCGGTACGTTAACAGTACCAAGTAATGAGCGTTTTATTACGAACCAGCTTGGGATCAATCCGACGATCCCGATTGAAAAGCTGCATGCGGACCCGAGTTATTATGACGGGGCAGAAGTGTATATTGTCAATGACATGCCTGACATTCAGGCCGTTTCACAGTCTGAGTATATCGAAGAGGTTGCACATGCCGTTACAAATACAGTGCGCATGACGAATGGAAGATGCTTTGTTTTATTCACGTCACAGGACATGCTGCGTAAAACAGTCAACCTTATACAGGAAAGTGAATTGTTAAGCGACTATATGATTTTTGCGCAAGGTGTGACATCCGGAAGCCGTATGCGATTATTAAAGTCTTTCCAAAAGTTTAATCATTCCGTATTATTCGGAACGAACAGCTTCTGGGAAGGGGTCGATGTACCGGGCGACGGTCTGTCTGCGGTCATTGTTGTAAGGCTGCCGTTTTCTTCACCGGAAGAACCTGCGTTTAAAGCGCGGGCTAATTATATAACGCAGCAAGGGCGAAATTCCTTTACAGAACTGGCCCTGCCGGATGCCATTATCCGGTTCAAGCAAGGATTCGGCCGATTAATTCGTTCCAGCCATGATAAAGGGGTATTTATCGTTTTGGATCGACGGATTGAAACGAAATCATACGGACAACAGTTTATCGAGTCATTACCGCCAATTTCTATACAAAAACTGCCTCTACACAGTATGGTGCAAAGCTTAGGAAATTGGTATAATGAAAAACGATGAGGAAGGAAAGCAGGTTGACAAAAATGAAACAAAACTTTAAACAACATACAAATACATCGGATTGCAAGGTGCAGTTATGAAAAACTGGATTATCTTTTCGGTTGTCTTTATTTTATCTTTGTCGCTTGTTATTTCAGTGTTCGTATTTTGGAAGGCCAATGCACCGTTTAGTGAAATAGAACAAAAGGCGGAAAGTTTTGCGCTGGATACGAAAGCACTTGCTGTTGTTGATGATTCCTATGTTTACAATGGGAATAAGCCATATGTCACTGTTTTCGGAGTGGATGAGTATGGGAAGGAAAAGGCAGTCTTCGTCCCGATGAGTTTAGATGAGAATTCAATGCAGGAAGTATTTTTAGCAGATGGCATCACTGAAGAAAAGGCGTTGTCTGTTTTTCAGGAAGATACTGCTGCGAAAGAGATTCTTCATATGAAGTTAGGATTCGAGGAGCCGGGTCCAGTATGGGAAATTACCTATAAAAATGAATCCGGCAGCTTGAATTATGTCTATCTTCTATTTGAAGATGGGCAATGGTGGAAACGCATATTGAATTTGTAGAGGAGAGAGCAACATGAAACAATTGTTGGCAAATCGTGTAAAAACTTTAACACCATCTTCTACTTTAGCGATTACAGCTAAAGCGAAAGAGTTAAAGGAGCAAGGTATTGATGTAATTGGTTTAGGTGCAGGGGAGCCGGACTTTAATACACCGGAGAATATTTTAAATGCAGCAAAACAATCGATGGATGCTGGACTGACAAAATATACACCGGCTGGAGGTTTACCTGCTTTAAAGAAAGCAATTATTGATAAATTGGCTCGAGACAATAATCTTACATACAAAGCAAATGAGATAATCGTTGGTGTCGGAGCAAAACACGTTCTGTATACATTGTTCCAAGTTATTTTAAATGAGGGCGATGAAGTAATTATCCCAATTCCTTACTGGGTATCTTACCCTGAACAAGTGAAGCTTGCTGGCGGTGTTCCTGTATATGTGGAAGGAACACAGGAACAGAATTTTAAAATTACAGCACAGCAACTACGTAATGCCATTACAGAGAAAACAAAGGCGGTGATTATTAACTCGCCGTCCAATCCTTCTGGTATGATTTATTCGAAGGAAGAATTGGCTGAGCTTGCACAAGTGGCAGAAGAAAAGGATATTTTAATCGTTTCAGATGAAATTTATGAAAAGCTTGTTTACAATGGAATAGAACATTATTCAATTGCGGAAGTTTCAGACGCAGTGAAAGCACGTACAATTGTTGTGAACGGTGTTGCAAAATCTCACTCTATGACAGGATGGCGCATTGGCTATGCAGCTGGTGACGCGACAATCATTAAAGCGATGACGGATTTAGCATCTCACTCTACTTCAAATGCAACAACAACAGCACAATATGCAACGATTGAAGCATATAACGGCTCGCAGGATGCAGTAGAAAAGATGAGACAAGCGTTTGAATCACGTTTAGAAGCGATTTTCCCGAAATTAGCAGCAATTCCTGGTGTGAAAGTATTAAAGCCACAAGGTGCTTTCTACTTATTGCCGGATGTTTCGGAAACAGCTGAGAAAACAGGCTATACTTCAGTGGACGATTTTGTATCGGCACTATTAACAGAAGCAAATGTTGCGGTCATTCCAGGTTCAGGATTTGGTGCACCAGCGACAATACGTTTATCGTATGCGACATCTTTAGAATTATTAGAAGAAGCAGTTCGCCGAATCGATGCCTTTGTTAAAGCAAAATGGCAAGATTAAGCGTCCTTGCAACATAAGCTTTGGAGGACTTTATGAAAAAAATTATGATTAAAGATATGCCAAATCATATTGGCGAAACAGTAAAGATTGGTACATGGTTAGCTAACAAACGTTCTAGCGGTAAATTAGCTTTCCTACAGTTACGTGATGGCTCGGGCTTTGCGCAAGGTGTAGTTGTAAAAGCAGAGGTGGGCGAAGAACTATTCGCAGTAGCTAAAGGCATGACACAGGAAACATCGATGTATGTTATTGGTGAAGTTAAAGCGGACGAGCGTTCTTCTTTCGGTGCTGAGTTAAATGTTACAGGTATCGAAGTAATCAGTCCTGCTAAAGACTACCCAATTACACCAAAAGAGCATGGTACAGAATTTTTAATGGATAACCGTCACTTATGGTTACGTTCTCGTAAACAACATGCAATCATGAAAGTACGTAACGAAATTATTCGCGCAACATATGAATTTTTCAATGAAAATGGCTTTACAAAAATGGATCCGCCAATCTTAACAGGTTCTTCACCTGAAGGTACGTCAGAGCTGTTCCATACAAAATATTTCGATGAAGACGCATTCCTATCTCAATCTGGTCAGCTTTACATGGAAGCTGCTGCAATGGCATTAGGAAAAGTATTCTCGTTTGGTCCTACATTCCGAGCAGAAAAATCTAAAACACGTCGTCACTTAATCGAATTCTGGATGATCGAGCCTGAAATGGCATTTGTAGAGCATGATGAAAGCTTGGAAGTACAGGAACAATACGTATCTCATATCGTACAATCTGTACTGAAAAACTGTAAGCTTGATTTAGAGCGTCTAGGCCGTGATACATCAAAACTGGAAAACGTGAAAGCACCATTCCCGCGTATTTCTTATGATGAAGCGATCGAGTTCTTACATGAGCAAGGCTTTGATGATATCCAGTGGGGTGATGACTTCGGTGCACCACACGAAACAGCAATTGCCAACCATTACGACAAACCAGTATTTATCACATGCTACCCGATCGGTATTAAACCGTTCTACATGCAGCCGCACCCAGAGCGCGATGATGTCGTTTTATGTGCAGACTTAATCGCTCCTGAAGGCTATGGTGAGATTATCGGTGGTTCTGAACGTATTTATGATTATGAATTAATGAAATCTCGTTTAGAACAACATAACTTATCGATGGATGCATATGCATGGTATTTAGATTTATGTAAACAAGGTGCAGTACCTCACTCAGGCTTCGGTTTAGGGTTAGAGCGTACAGTTGCATGGATTTCCGGAACAGAACATATCCGTGAATCTATCCCGTTCCCACGTTTATTAAACCGTTTATATCCATAATTAATTTTAATTTATACAACGAGAAAACGTCCGGAATTTTGCCGGGCGTTTTGTCGTTACGAGCGCACAAAGGGGGATTCAACTATGTCTAAAAATTTTAATCGAATCCGCGTTTGGACGGAGCAATTACAAATTACTATTCCACAATTATATTTTAAACATTATAGCGAACTAAATATACAAGATGACGAAGCATTAATCATTCTACATTTATTAACGTTCGAACAGGAAGGAATCGACTTTCCGACACCAAATGATTTAATGCAGCGGACAAATTTCCAATTGACGGCTATTTCTCAAATAATTCAACGCTTAATGCAAAAAGGATATGTCGAAATTTCTCAAAGCACTGATGAGTCTGGACGCCTTGCCGAGAAATATTCGATTTATCCTTTATGGGAAAGACTGCTGGATCTGCTGCAATCAAAAGCACAACAACAGGTTTCAACTGCCAACAAATTGGACGAGGCGAAAATTTTTCAGCTGTTTGAACAAGAGCTGGGACGCCTGCTTTCTCCAATGGAAATTGAAACAATCGGTATGTGGATGGACTTGGATCAGCATAGTCCTGAAATTATAAAAGCTGCATTAAAAGAAGCGGTACTTGCTGATAAAGTGAACTTACGCTACATTGACCGTATTTTGATCGAGTGGAAGAAGCGCAACATAAAAACACTCGCACAAATTGAAAAACATAGTGAGCAATACCGGAAAAATACGATGGCCGCAGCACCGATTCAACCGGTACATCAGCAAGAAACAGTTCAGAAAACGGAAAAAGTTTCTTTCTATAATTGGTTAGAGGAGCGAGAATAGGAGGACACCAAAACTTTTATGTTAACAAAAGCAAAATGGAATCACTTTTTAGATGAGATGGATCGCATGTTTCCGGATGCACATTGTGAATTAGTGCATGACAATCCGTTTGAGTTGACGATTGCGACATTATTATCTGCGCAATGTACGGATGTCCTCGTCAATAAAGTGACGAAACAATTATTTCAAAAATATAAAACTCCGCAGGATTATTTAAACGTTTCGCTTGAGGAACTGCAAAATGATATTCGTTCAATTGGCCTTTACCGGAATAAAGCGAAAAATATTCAATTATTATGTGCACGTCTGTTAAATGAATATGGCGGGGAAGTTCCGGCATCTCGTGAAGATCTTGTCACATTGCCAGGTGTCGGCCGTAAAACAGCGAATGTTGTCTTGTCGGTTGCATTTGATATTCCTGCGATGGCTGTCGATACGCATGTAGAGCGTGTCTCGAAGCGATTAGGGCTTTGTCGTTGGAAAGACAGTGTGCTGGAAGTAGAAGAAACAATCATGAAAAAAACGCCGATTGAACGATGGAGCCGTGCACACCATCAAATTATTTTCTTTGGTCGTTATCATTGTAAAGCGCAAAATCCCGGCTGCGGGTCATGTCCGTTATTGGATGACTGTCGGGAAGGGCAAAAACGTTTGAAAAAAGGTTTGGTAAAAATAGGATGATTTCAGTTCAACAAGAGGCAATTTCAAAAGAAGTGGTGGACGCTTGGTACGGTGAATGGGAGACAATGCGTGAAACGATTCACGCAGCCCATGAACGACGTGACGGATCAGCACAGCAATTCATGGTAGAAGGAATCGAACATTTTGAACAGTTTATTGTAAACGGTTCTATTACAGATATACCGTTTTCAGTGCAAAGCGAGTATGAGCTCATGCCAATCAACGGGATGGAACGACTGCAGTTTATAAAAGCTCGTCCAGGGCAATATGCATGCTATCGTCAATTGGACGAACTTTATAAAGAAACGAAAAAGCGCTGCGCAAGGCTGAGAATGAAAAAGTAAAATAACCGAACAATCGTTATTTTTCAACTTAAATAAAAAAGAAAAAAACATCAATTTTTCTCCTTGTGAGAAAAATTGATGTTTTTTAGTTTAATCTTCTTCTGAGTCTTCAGGCCTTGTTTCGCCGCCCGAAGTAGGAGGGTTTGGTTGGTTCGGTACTGATGGATCAGGGTCGGACTCATCCGGCTCTACAGTATTACCGCTGCCATTGCCGTTGCCGTTATTTCCATTTCCATTGCCGTTTCCATTGTTTCCATTCCCGTTCCCGTTGTTGCCATTGCCATTGCCGTTATTCCCATTGTTGTTCCCGTTACCAGGCTGTTCCGGTTGTTCTGCTTCATTCGGATCTTCAATGGAGTCATTCGGATCTTCTGGCTCTGTTGTCGCATCGCCTTCGACGAATAATGCAACGCTTGCCGGATCACTTCGTAAATCACCCGAAATGGCTGTAACTGTAAATGTATATTCTTTACCTCGTTCGATGTTAGGTACTTGAATTGCGGTTGCGCTTGTCGTAGAAATGACCGTTGCCGGACCGCCATCAACTTTCATCGATACTTCAAATGTAACAGGATCTGTATCTTCACCGGAACCGTCAAGTGAAGAATGTGACCAGGAAACATCTGCTAGTTGTGCTGCTTCATTGTATGCCGCTTGTAAACTAGTAGGTGAATCTAGATTTTGAGGTACAAATTCCTGCGTATACTCAGTTGGCTCGGTTCCCTTAACAAACAGCTCTGTTGCTTTTTGTGTAGCTGGTGTATATTCATTCGCCAGTTTTAATGGATTCGATCCGACAACAATCGAAGCCGATACGACACTGCTTGGCTGTTTAAATGATGACGACGGGTTATGCTGATTTAAATCCGTCATGATCGATTTAAACAATGTTTGTGGCAACCAGCGCTCTTCCCATGTTGTAATGGCATCTTTACGCTGTGAATAACCGCCCCAAATAGCGATTGAGTAGTTTGTTGTATACCCGGCAAACCATGTATCCGGTACTGAGCCACTCTTTAAATTGAACTTTTCAAATTCATCTGAGCCATAGTTTGTTGTACCTGTTTTACCGGCGATATCAACGCCTGATACTATCGCACGTGTCGCAGAGGCATTGCGTTTGTTACTAACTACATCACGTAAAATATCCGTTACCATATAAGCGGTATAATCACTCATTGCTTTTTTGGATTCCGGTTTAAACGATTTTGATGTTTTTCCATCACGGAAAACAATCTTAGTAATGGCATGCGGACTATTATAAGTACCGTTGTTGCCGAATGCTGCATAAGAAGCGGCCATTTGGACAGGAGAAATATTGACGCGTCCTCCACCTAAAGCCTCGGATTCTGTCAATCCGCTTGACTCAATACCTAAATTGCCTAAAAACTCTTTAGCACGTTCCGGACCAACTTCACGGAAAGTCTTCACTGCCGGAATATTTCGTGATGTATAGAGTGCTTCACGTACTGTCATCGTACCTAAATAGCGGCCGTCCCAGTTCCCGATAACTTGATCTGAACCGGAATACGTAATTTTTTCATCGACCGTTGTTTGACCAGTCGACCATTTTAAATATTCAATGGCAGGACCATAATCAATTAAAGGTTTTAAAGTCGAACCAGGCTGGCGGGTTGTCATATCGTAGGCGAAGTTATAGTTAAACTCACCTGTATAATTGCGTCCGCCGCCAATTGCACGAATTTCACCTGTAGGTGTATCGATGACTGCAACACCGGCCTGCATCTCTTCAGTAGGGAAGTTGCTGTCATTGTTCATCAAATCTTCTACAATCGTCTGTGCTTTTGGGTCTAGCGTTGTATAAACTTTGATCCCTTCGGAAGTCAGTTCGCTATCTCCATTTTTTTCGAGTTCTGCTAAAACGACATCCAAAAATGCAGGATATTTCGTTGTGCTGTTTGCTACACGCTCTTCTTCAGGAATGAGCCCGCCAGTAATAGGTTCCTTTTTCGCTTTTTCCGCTTCAGCCTCGGTAATTTTCCCGTGCTGAACCATTAAGCCTAAAACGATATTACGGCGTTTTTTTGCACGGTCCGGCTTTTTGTATGGGTTATAATTGTTCGGACTTTGCGGCATCCCTGCTAATTGAGCATATTCAGCCAATGATAATTCACTTAATTCTTTTCCGTAAAATTCTTTTGCTGCTGTACCAAAGCCATGAATTCTACCTGACATTAGGATTTTATTAAAGTACATTTCAAAAATTTCTTCTTTACTATATTGACGTTCCAGCTTAATTGCGAGCCAAGCTTCCTGCGCTTTACGCTCCAACTTTTTCTCATTGGTAAAGAATGAGTTTTTTACAACTTGCTGTGTAATTGTACTCGCACCTTGAGCACCAAATCCATCACGGAAGTTGGCAAGTACGGCACCGCCAAGGCGCCACAAGTCAACACCGAAGTGATCAAAAAATCGTGCATCTTCTGTTGCGATAATCGCGTCAATCATTTGCTGTGGAATATCTTCATATTTTACATAATTTCGTTTTTCTGCACCAATTGTTGCAAAAAGTTCTCCATTTATATCATAAAATTCCGATGAAATCGGATCCTTTAATGCATCCTCATCCAGTTCAGGTGCTTTGCTTACATAGTAGCCAAACAATGCGGCACCACTTAAGAAACCAATTACCCCAATTAAAACGATTGCTAAGACAATGCGCTTAATCCATTTCCCTGCAGAAGTTTTCGGTTTTCTGGATTTTTTGTTTTTTTGTTGACGTTCGCGCTTAATTTGTTCGCGTGTTTTTCTATTTTCCGTCACGATGTTTCTCCTCACTTTCACAAACATTATTGTTTGCGATTAACTTTTTTACCGCCTGTAAGTAATCGAGCCTTGGTAAATAGCCTTCGGAAATTTCGATGGCATCCTGCTCAAAAACGGCGATTGGTATAGATTTTCTTCCCCCTTCATCCATTGCTGAAAACCATTTTGCCACAGCATGATACGAAATGACAAAATTACGGTTTAACGTGCTGAATCGTACAATGAAAAACGCAACTCCTCGCTGATTTGTCACGGAATGCATATGATCCATTTGGTGAGGGTGAATGTTTTTTAATGGAAAGGATGTTTTACTATCCGTTTCTTTTGCTTCAAAGTCAATGTAATATCCATTCCATACGCCATTATAATCCGTCGTTGAAGGGGTGCGGAAATAAGCCTCTTTAATAACAGCAGCACTTCTAGCCGGATAATCTACTTTGACGATTTGTATAGGAACAGGTTTCTTGTGTATATTTGCCATATTCCTATGTAAATAAAACATATTTGTTTCATTTAGGTCATCTTCTAAGCTTTTTCCACGGTTACTGTAATTGACGGCTCTTTTATTTTTTTCTTTAGCAACCGATTGAGATTTAGCGGATTCCTTTTTTTTCTCAATCTTTGGCGCACTTTCATAGAGTTTACCGTTTGGATAACGAATCACCATGGAATCACCTTCTTTCCTGGAAGAAATAATACTTTAATAGTGTATCACAAACAATGTACCCGTTAATAATTTTGTAAAAGCTATGCAAAATATAACTTCTTTTAGCGAATGGACACTATTTTTGCCACATGACAAGGATTCCGTGGAAAAAGAAAGAATCATTGTGAAAAGGGGGCATTATATGTCGAAATTATCACGCTTAATCGAACAAGTAGAAATGGCACAAACATTATTATCATTGCAAATGGAACGCGAACAATTAAGAATGAAAGTGGAGCATTTAACCAATCTACTCACAGTTTATCAAAAAGTTAGCTTAGCAGAAACAAAGAGTCAAGTAAAGAATGCCTGTTCGCATATGAGTAGTACAAACGATGAGAATTTGATACACTTAAGAACAAATATACTTTAGCCTGAATGGGCAAAGATGAATAAATTAATAAAAAAGTAGCTGTTGTAGCGAACTATGATATTTTACGCTACAAGGTTAAAACAGATGAAATTACTCGAGGTGCTCTTTATGCAATTAATAGATGAAACATACCAATTAATAGAAGAATGTGATGCGTGTTTACACCGTTTTCATGAAATGCGACGTTTAGACAAGGAGCCGGATTTCTTTAATGAGGTCAAGCCACATGTCGATGAAGTCCATACACGTATTCACGAATGGCAGCAGCATGCGACAAATTGGATAAAAAGCCAGCACCCAAAAAATTTATATGTACAACAAATTGACCACGCAGCCGATGCAATGGAGCAATTTGTTGTACAGTCTTTCTTTAAAGGAACGAGCAAAAAACGGTTTATTCAATCGATCCAATCTGCCCAATATACATTAAAGCTACTCGCAACAAAGGTTGAGGAAGGTGAAGACGATGCTTAGCAAAAAAAGAACCATTTCGCAGCTTGTCGACGAGTGGCAATATGATGAGGAAATGAAGCAAAATATTGTCGCCATGCATACGATTGATGAAAAGCAGGCCCAATATGCAGATTTTCCGTCTAATTTACACCCATCGATCATTAAAGCATTGCATGGGCGCGGTATTGAGCAGCTTTATATCCATCAGCGCCAAGCATTCGACTATGCACAACAGCAAAAGCATTTTACTGCGATTACACCGACTGCTTCGGGAAAATCGTATTGCTACCATCTGCCGGTTTTACAGCAAATTTTAGAAGATCGCTCAAGTCGCGCTATTTATTTGTTTCCTACAAAAGCGCTTGCACAGGACCAGAAATCAGATCTTAATGAATTGATTGAACTGATGGATGAGGATATTTTGAGTTACACATATGATGGAGATACTGCACCAGGCATTCGCCAAAAAATCCGGAAAGCCGGCCATATTGTCATGACAAATCCCGATATGCTGCATTCAGGCATTTTACCGCACCATACGAAATGGGTATCCCTTTTTGAAAACTTGAAGTATATCGTCATTGATGAGTTACATACGTATAAAGGCGTGTTCGGTTCACATGTCGCGCATGTTATAAGAAGACTTCAGCGTATTTGCGAATTTTATGGAAGCAATCCGATTTTTATTTGTACGAGTGCCACAATCAAAAACCCTAAAGAACTAGCGGAAAGCCTGACAAACAGTAAGCATGAGCTGATCGAACAATCAGGTGCGCCTATCGGGAAGAAGACATTTATTTTTTACAACCCGCCGATCGTCCACCCGACATTTGGAGTTAGACGGAGCGCAGTGCTCGAAGTACGCGATATTTCGAAGCGCTTGTTTGAAGCGGGCATACAAACGATTATTTTTGCGAAATCAAGAGTTCGTGTGGAAATGCTCGTGACGTATTTAAAGTCGTTAACATCGAAAAAAATTATGGACGAATCGATTCAAGGATATCGTGGCGGTTATTTGCCGAGTGAACGGCGGGAAATCGAAAAAGGCTTACGAACAGGATCAATACAGATGGTCGTTAGTACGAATGCACTTGAATTGGGTGTTGATATCGGCCAATTACAGGCATGTATTATGACAGGCTACCCAGGGAATATCGCGAGTGCGTGGCAGCAAGCGGGCAGAGCAGGAAGACGTCAGGACGAGGCGCTCATTGTTTATGTTGCGCAATCAACGGCATTGGATCAATATGTTGTCCAAAATCCTAGTTATCTATTAGGAAGTTCACCAGAAGAAGCGCGTATTAATCCGGAAAACCTGTTAATTTTAATGGAGCATCTAAAATGTGCGGCATTCGAACTGCCATTTTCGATGGAAGATACGTATGGGGAATATGAAGTTCAGGAACTATTAGCCTATTTAGAAGAAGAGGGTGTTCTTGTCCGTACAAGCACGAAATGGCATTGGATGAGCGACAGATTCCCGGCACATGAAATTTCACTGCGTTCAGCTGCACAGGAAAATGTTGTCATTATCGATATCTCAACACCTGCCAATACGAAAGTAATCGGTGAAATGGATACGTACAGTGCAATGACTCTTTTACATGAAGAAGCTATCTATTTGCATCAAGGTATTCAGTTCCAGGTCGAAAAACTCGATTGGGAAGAGAAAAAGGCATTCGTTCGGGAAGTGGATGTCGACTACTTTACAGATGCAAATTTGGCTGTCGAGCTGAAGGTGCTAAGTGAAGATAAATCGGCCCCATATAAAAACTCGACAGTAAGTTACGGAGATGTAAGTATCTTAGCTATTCCGACCATTTTTAAGAAAATCCGTTTTAATACACATGATAATATCGGATCTGGTCCGATTACGATTCCTCCAATGGAAATGCATACAAATGCGACATGGATGAGCTTTGAGTTGCCGAATAACTGGACGGAAGAACAACTGACCGATGCGCTGACAGGAGCTGCCTATGCAATGGGAAGCTTTATCCCGTTATTCATCCACTGTGACCGGTCGGATGTGTCGGTAGTCCCGCAAGTAAAAGCGGTTCATAATGAAAAACCGACATTGTTTATTTATGACAGTTATCCTGGTGGTATCGGTTTAAGTGAACGTGTGTACGATGTTTTACTGTCGCTGCTTGAAAGAACAGCTCAGCATGTGGAGAACTGTCCGTGTCAGCAAGGTTGTCCTTCATGCATTGGTGCGCAGGATAGTTTGGGAGAAAACAAAAAACAAGTTATGAAAGTGTTAAATATTTTAATCAACGAAATGATGTGAGAACATGTCGTATGAAAATAAGCTATTGCAAATGAAAAAACTGCTAGGCAAAAAAACGGAGCAAAAAAAAGAGAAACCAAAATTCATCAAACCTGAACCGCCTTTATATAGCGAACAATGGCAACAGGAAGGGCTTGAACTGGTAGAAAATGAATTCGGCATGCTTTTTAAACGGGAAGTGCATTATCCATTTGATTATCAGCACGGTGACTACAAGCTTGGGGAATTGTTTCCTTCCTTAAAGCGCTGGAAGTCCCAAGCTGAGGATCATCCGTTTGCCATTAGCGGTGATGAAACGATCGTGTTTTTTGATACAGAAACAACCGGTTTAAAAGGCGCGGGTACCCATATTTTTTTACTTGGTTTCCTGGAAGCAAATGATGAAGGTTTTACGCTCACACAATATGTATTGGCGGACCCTTCGAATGAAGCGGCACTACTGTTTGAATCAGAGCTATGGCAGCGAAATGTAACGATTGTTTCCTATAACGGAAAAAGTTTCGACTGGCCGCAGCTTCAAGTGCGCTGGACATTGAACCAGCAATTTTTGCCGCCGCTGAAATCACAGCGGCAAATTGATTTGCTGCATAGTACGAAACGACTTTGGAAAGACGATTTATCACGCATGAAGCTTACCCAAGTTGAACAGGATAAGCTTGGGTTTTACCGAATCGGGGATATACCGGGTCATTTGGCTCCGATTATATATTTTGATGCGGTCAAAAGCGGGAATGCGGAAACGCTGATGAAAGTACTGTTGCATAATGAATGGGATTTACTGTCGCTGATTACATTGTATATTCATTCGACGAATTTATTGTTTGATGATATATCAACGGAGTCGGCAACTACGTATACGAATATCGGAAAATGGTTTGGCGATTTGAAAAAGCGGCAAACAAGTACGGAAATACTACAGGCAGTGACGGTACATTTCGAAACAAAAGATACCGGTTATGCACATTTTTATTTGGCATTTGAATTAAAGCGGATTGGAGAAACGGATTTAGCGATCCAATCATTCCAAACAGCACTTCCGGCCATCCCTGTCAGAAAACAGCTGCAGGCATACGAACAACTGGCAATGCTATATGAACATAAATTAAAAGACTACGAGCAGGCATACATTTATACGGAAATAGGGAATAATTTACTTCCTGAAATCCCTTTTCAAAAAGAATCACAGCTGCAAAATCAGCAAAGAAATTGGCAGAAAAGGCTTAGTCGTTTGGCCAATAAAAGAAATAAAAATTTTTTCGACAAATAATGAAAAATTTTTCGACAACTAGAACATATGTAGTCGTCCCATTTGTCAGACCTATGCTATAATAAATCAAAGAAGTAGCGTGATGGAAGGACGAGGAATAATGGATATTAAATTAACAGCTGACCATATATTGGAAAAAGAATTTAAAAAGAGTATGAAAGGTTATAACATTGACGAAGTGGATCAATTTTTGGATCTGATTCGTGAAGATTATGACACATTTACTGCAAAGATTGCTTCTTTAGAAGAGGAAAACGAGCGCTTAAAGCAAGAGCTGGCAAACTCAAGCCGCAAATCGGCGGTAGCTCCTGCTCCAACAGCGAATAGTACAAACTTCGATATTTTAAAGCGACTTTCAAACTTGGAGAAGCATGTTTTCGGGAGTAAGCTTTACGAATAGTTAAACTATTCATGGGAATATTGTTTTTTTTCTATTATTGCAGTATACTTTATTCATACATCAATATTCGAGTAATCGCTGCGACTTTTAAGGTCGTAGAGGAAAGTCCATGCTCACACGGTGCTGCGATGCCCGTAGTGTTCGTGCTTACTGAAAAAATAAGGTAAGGCAAGAGAATTTCTCTTGACGGCGGAAGGAACTCCTAAGTCTTTTAGATACGGACGAAACTTCCTGAAAGTGCCACAGTGACGGAGCTTATAGTGAAAACTATGAGGTGGAACGAGGTAAACCCCATGAGTGAGAAACCCAAATTATGGTAGGGGCACTCTCCTGAAGGAATTGAACGGATGGAGGGACGGTCAGCTTGGCCGTAGATAGATGATTACTACCTAGTCGTACGAGGCGCAAGCTGCTTGAGTACTTAGGAACAAAACATGGCTTATTGATTATTGATGCTTTTTTTTGAACATATAAAAGGGCTCTCCATTCTTTTGTGGAGAGCCTTTCTTAGTAGAAAAAATTATTATAAATATAAAAATAAAGGTTCATGACGGGGAATTAGGGAACTAAATCAATAAAACAATACCTCCTTCTGTCGGAGTGAATATATAAAAACTGTTCTTTATATAAGGGTGAGATGTCTTGAGCGAATTGAAGTCTAATAAATCCATCATACAAGAGCTGGCATTGTCACAGTTTCCAAAAGAATTAATCGAAAGAGTTTTTGAAAATATTGCGGAAGGTATTATGATTACCGATCGATATAGAAGAATTTTATCGATTAATGTTGCTTTTGAGTTTGTTACAGGCTTTAAATTGGAAGAGGTACAAGGGAAGAAACCGTCTATTTTGCAGTCTGGCGTGCATGACAGAGCTTTTTATATTGATATGTGGAAACAAATTGGCAAGGCAGGCATGTGGCAAGGTGAAATTTGGAATAGACGCAAGACGGGTGAATTATACCCCGAATGGCTGACAATACTAGCAATTAAAGATGATGCAGGTAAAATTACAAATTACTGCGGCATTTTTACAGATTTATCTGAACGTAAAATCGTGGAAGACGAACTTGAAAAAAGGGCTCTTCATGATTCATTAACAGATGTGTGCAATCGTTTTGCCTATATTGAACGTATGAATGCACTTCTGGAAGTGACAGAGAACAAGGTGATGCCGATACAGCATGCGGTTCTTTTTATGGATTTAGACCGCTTTAAGCAAGTGAATGATTTGCTCGGTCATGCCATTGGTGATCAGTTATTGGTAGAAGTATCCAAACGCGTGAAAACTTTAGTGAGAAATAAGGATATTTTAGCGCGCTTTGGTGGGGATGAATTTGTCATTACATTAGCAAATATCCAACATCCAAGAGAAGCTGCAAAATTTGCTGAGCAGGTGCTTCGGGTTTTTGAAACGCCGATTAAAATTCACGATCAGGATATTTATATATCGACAAGTATGGGAATCAGCATTTACCCGGCGGACGGTATGACAACAGAACAACTATTGAATCGTGCTGATCGGGCCATGTCATTTTCAAAAGACAATGGGCGCAATTGCTACTCATTTTACTTTGACGATTTGGAAACTGATTCGAATCGAGTGCTGACACTTGATAGTGAGCTCCGTAAAGCGATTGAAAACAGGGAATTTACGCTTGCCTACCAGCCGAAAGTTAGTACCGAAAACAATGAAATTATCGGAATCGAAGCATTAGTACGTTGGAACAGTGAGAAACTTGGCTTTGTATCACCTGCTGAATTTATCGAACATGCCGAAGAATCGGGTTTAATTATCCCACTGAGCGAAATGATTTTCGAGCTTGCATGTGAAGGCTATCATCAGCTTGTTTCTGCCGGGTACCCAAATGTACCGATAGCAGTAAATGTTTCGAGCATTCACTTCCAGCAGCAAAGCTTCTTAGATTCGGTTCAAAAAATTTTAGAGCGGAATAATGCTTCGGCACAGAGCTTTGAAATCGAAGTGACTGAGCGAACAGTGATGAACAGTGCGCAGGAGACAGTGAGTAAACTAGTAAAACTGAAGCAATTAGGTTTTAAGCTTTCGATCGACGACTTCGGGACAGGGTATTCTTCATTAAGTTACTTAGTGCGATTCCCGCTCGATGTGCTGAAAATTGACCGCAGCTTCATTCAGCATATTTGCTCGCTTGATGATAAGCAGGCAATTGTCGATGCGATTATTCAAATGGCGCATCGCCTGCAAATGAAAGTAGTAGCTGAAGGTGTGGAAACAAGCCAGCAAGTCGATTTGCTTAAATCGATGGGCTGTGATTATATACAAGGGTATTACTACAGTAAACCTTTGCCTATGGAAGAATTAATCGACTTCATCCAATATTGGGAAGTCGAGCATCAAGGAAGGATTTAAACGCATGACAAAATTTAATTTAGTTGCAACAGCTGCGATGGGCCTAGAGGCAATTGTAGCAGAAGAAGTACGTGATCTAGGATACGAAACGCGTGTCGATAACGGCAAAGTATATTTTGAAGGCGATGAGATGGCGATTGCTCGCACGAATCTATGGTTGCGTGTAGCAGACCGTGTGAAAATCGTCGTTGCCCAATTCCCGGCTAAAACATTTGACCAGCTATTTGAAGGTGTAAAAGCTGTTCAATGGGAAAAATACTTGCCGGTGGATGCAAATTTCCCGGTGTCAGGTAAATCGGTCAAATCAACATTATTCAGTGTACCGGATTGTCAGGCAATCACGAAAAAAGCGATTGTTGAACGAATGAAGCTTGCCTATAAACGTTTAGGGTTTTTAGATGAATCCGGCCCGACATTTAAAATCGAAATTTCGATTTTAAAAGATATGGCAACATTAACGATTGATACATCGGGTGTAGGCTTGCATAAACGCGGATACCGCACGACACAAGGTGAAGCACCATTAAAAGAAACACTTGCAGCAGCATTAGTGAAAATTTCAAAATGGTCACCAAGCCGTCCGTTCGTAGACCCTTTCTGTGGTTCGGGAACGATTGCATTGGAAGCGGCTATGATAGGCCAAAATATCGCACCAGGCTATAACCGTGAATTTATTTCGGAATCATGGCCATGGATGAAGCAGGATATTTGGGATAAAGCGCGTGATGAAGCGGATTCTTTAGCGAATTATGATCAGGAATTAACGATCATCGGTACAGATATCGATCATAAAATGGTTGCCATTGCGCAAGAAAATGCACTTGAAGCAGGCTTTGGCGATCTATTAACATTCAAGCAAATGCAGGCGACAGATTTCACAACGAAGCTGACAGACGGGGTTATTGTTACAAACCCTCCATATGGTGAGCGTATCGGTGAAGTAGAAGAGATCGAGAAAATGCTGCGCCAGTTTGGTCAAGTTATGCAAAACTACCCAACATGGTCAGTATACATGCTGTCATCAATGGAAGACTTTGAAGTACATTACGGTAAAAAAGCGACGAAAAAGCGTAAATTATTTAACGGATTCATCCGCACAGATTTATACCAGTATTGGGGTCAAAAATCTAAGCGCGAAAATTAATAACGAAGAGCGTGTCCGAGAAGACATTCCGGAGAGCGCTCTTTTTGTTGCATATTATTAGTCTTTTTTATGTGAATCGTTGTATAATGATAAGTACGGAATTTTTTAATATAAATTGTAAATTGTTATTATTTGCGGGAGGAATTGTATATGTTCCTTCCGCCTCATATTGAGGGGGAACATCCATTTGAGAAAATCTTTACCTTTTGAATTATCGAGAGAGAAAACTTTCTTCGACTCTTTAGGCGATTGGTTAGGCGATGTCCTGTATGACGAATTGCCTGAACGAGGATTTGAATGCCGTGACGAACAAATTTTCATGGCTTACCAAATAGAGCAAGCTTTAAAAGAAAAGAACGTGTTATTTGCGGAAGCTGGGGTAGGAACAGGAAAAACAATTGCCTACTTATTACCGGCAGTATCTTATGCACGTTATACAGGAAAACCGGCACTTATTGCCTGTGCAGATGAAACTTTAATCGACCAGCTCGTAAAAGAGGGCGGCGATATTCATAAACTTCGTGATGTATTAGGACTGGATATTGATGTCCGTCTTGCAAAATCACGTGACCAATATTTATGTTTAAAACGCTTTGAAGAAGCGGAAAAAACGGAAACAGAAGAGTGGATTGATGATATTGCATTTTCAATTCCGGATGGGGTATATGCACAGGGCAGTATGATTGCCGTGCAGCCATACGGGGAGCGCTCGGATTATCCGTTAGTGACGGATGAAGACTGGGAGAAAGTAAACTACAATTCAATCATGCAATGTGCGGTTTGTGATTTACGTAATCGTTGCGGCCAAACATTACACCGTGCACATTACCGTAAATCGACGGATCTTATCATTTGTTCACAAGACTTTTTAATGGAGCATTTGGCGACAAAGGAATCACGTGAACGTGAAGGGCAATTACCGCTATTACCGGAAGTTTCAATGATGGTGCTTGATGAAGGACATTTACTTGAATATGCAGCCCAAAAAGCATTAACGTACAAAGTTCAGGCGTATACGATTGTAGAGTTATTGGAACGATTAATGGTAGATGGTGTTCGTGAGCGTACATTATATGCGATGGAACATTTACAAGATCACCATGAACTGTTTTTTGACCAGTTGCGTGAAGATGTCATTAAATCAGAAGAAGACCGTAAACGTATTGTGAAATCAGAGCGACTGATCCACTTAGGCGAGCGCGTCATTGCATATGTCGATCAGCTGCTGGAAGAATTCGTTTTTGAATCGGAACTCTATATGATTCCGGAATATGAGCTGAATATGGCGGAAGAGTTTTTAGAGCATTATGTAGCGGCAATTCGTATTTTTGTTGCACAAGGCGATGCTGTTGATTGGCTGGAGGATAATGATGGAGAAGAGACGCTCGTCATTATGCCACGCCTGATTACAGATGTTCTTTCTGAAACGTTATTCTCGAAAAAAATGCCAATCGTGTTCTCATCGGCTACACTATCGGTAAATAAGGATTTCAGCTATATCGCATCAAGCTTAGGCATCGAACAATACCAAAGCTTCAGTGTACCATCACCGTTTGATTACGAAGAAGTAATGAAAATTTATTTACATGAACTTTCGCAATCCGAAAAAACTGCAAAAGTAGAGCAGCTTTTGAAAGATGGTAAACAAACATTAATTTTATTTAAATCAAAACAGGCAATGAATCACTTTAAATCTAATGTTGGTTTAATGGAACGCTTAAATATCGCATTTGAAGGTGACCGTGAGCTTTCGGCAATTGTCCGTGAGTTCCAAAACGGTGAAGTGAAAACATTATGTTCGTATCATTTATGGGAAGGCTTGGATTTACCGGAAGAAGCGTTAACGCGCGTCATTATTTTCGACTTGCCATTCCCGCCGCATGACCCATTATTTGATGCAAAACGTTCATTTGCACAAAATCCATTTGAAGAAGTTGAGTTACCATTCATGCAGCTTCGTCTTCAGCAAGGAATGGGCCGTCTAATTCGTACATCGAATGATCATGGTGACATTCATATTTTATTAAATAATGAAGAAGCAAGCGTGAAATCACACTTCACAGATATTTTAGCAGTGGATCCACAATAATGTTCAACCCCGTTCGAGTGTTTCGAGCGGGGTTTTCCTTTGGATTTGTAGGGCGCGCTATTTTCTAATAAGTAGTAGTGATGTTCTAATTTAATAAAAAATCTTCTAATAAAATGCTGATTTTCTAATAAGTGAATCATTTCTTTTTAATATGAAGATGAAAAGTTCAAAGATAGTAGTGAAATCTTCTAATAATTATTAGGGTTGTTCTAATATCCGTAAATTTCTTCAAATAAAAAAAACCTTTCATTGAAAGAATCAACAAAAGGCAAAAATGATTTACTCTTCTTCTTCAGTATCAATTGTATATAGAATAATTAAATCCCCGATACCTTCTAAAGTAGCAGGTATTTTAAATGCTTGCTTAAAGCCGTATAATTTTGTATGACCAACCATCACGGTAGGTGGCGTAATATCAAGTTCCAAATCATGTTGGACTGTGTATGTACATAAATTACCGGCAATCATATTCCCGA
The DNA here is from genome assembly GCF_050280445.1 of Solibacillus sp. NPDC093137. Lineage (NCBI taxonomy): Bacteria > Bacillati > Bacillota > Bacilli > Caryophanales > Caryophanaceae > Solibacillus > Solibacillus sp. NPDC093137. Next base: position 1,487,713 of record NZ_JBNNVH010000001.1, on the reverse strand, counting down.
GTTCGCCTGTAAAGGACTCAAGCATAGCACCTTCTAAAGGCATTCCGAACATCGCAGAGCCGATTGCACTAAAACTTTCCGGTGTGCCGTCAATGATAATGCGTCCTTTAACATCACCAACTAATCCTATAAGCACACCCATCTCAAGTTGTTCGTACGGTTCATTTATGATGGAAGGAGATTTCACATCTATAATCATAGGTAATATAGTTTTTAGTGAATGGATTGTCCCGTTTAAAATAGTTTGAATATGCGTCGAATTACTCAATAATAATTTCTCCTTCCTAGACTTTTAATTCATATTAACATGTTGTTTCGGTATATGTATAGAAGAAAATTAAAAGACACTGTATTGACAGAAAATTTCGGAGCATATATAATGAAAATGATAATTATTATCAACTAATGGGGCGGTGTTTAAAATGTTGTATGCTTTTATTGGAGCAACAGTGATCGTTTATGTGGCAATTGGAAACTATGTTATGAAAAATACAGCAAATTAAAAATAAAATATTAAAAACTATTCATCGCATTGTCATATTGACAATGCGATTTTTATGTAATAGAGTAGAAATTTCATGAAATATGTTCCAAAATAGGAAGTATAGATATTTAATAAGTGAGGTCATCACATTGGTCAACGTTGTAAAGAGAAATAATATTTCGATCAAGGGTAAGGGAGAGCAAGTTTTATTATTTGCGCATGGGTTTGGCTGTGATCAAACTTTATGGCAAAGTTTGATTTCTTATTTTGAGGAATCGTACAAAATTATTCTTTTTGATTATGTAGGTGCTGGTAACTCCGATATAACGGCATATGATAGGGTGAAATATAATAGCTTAGATGGTTATGTACAGGACGTCATTGACATTATTGAGGCATACGATCTTAAAAATATTATTTTTATTGGTCACTCTGTAAGTTCGATGATCGGTATGCTCGCTGCTATAAAAATGCCGCAATACTTTTCAAAGCTTATTATGATAGGCCCTTCCCCTTATTATTTGAATGATGGAGATTATAAAGGGGGATTTGATCGAAGTGAAATTGATGAACTGCTTGTAACAATGGAAATGAACTTTGAAGGTTGGGCAAGCTATTTGGCCCCAATTGCAATGGATCAATCAAGTGATTCACCATTAACAAAGAGACTTGAAGAAACATTTGTATCAACGAATTCAAGTATTGCGAGACAGTTTGCAGAAGTCACTTTCTTTAGTGATTCACGATATCGATTAGGGGAGACGCAAATTCCTATATTAATCCTGCAATGCGCGAATGATAGTATTGTACCGATTGACGTAGGCTATTATTTAAGCGCTCATATTCCGAACAATGAATTGGTAATATTAGATACTAGGGGTCATTATCCACATTTAAGCGACCCGAAATTAACAGCAGAAATCATATTAAACTATATAAAATAAGAATAGGGGCGTATGCATCGATGGAGAGACGTCTAGCTCAATTGCCTTGTGGATATATTGTTACAAACGAGCAATATACAATTATTGATGTAAATGAAACATTTTTGCAATGGACAAATTACAGGCTTGAAGAGTTATATGGACAACATCTTGAAAAGTTGTTTTCATCCAGTAGTAAATTAATTTTCCATTCGTATTTTTATCCTAATATGGCAATGTATCAATTTGTAGATGAACTTTTTATTAATATACAGAATGCTGCTGGACAAACAATGCCATGTTTAGTCAATGCAAAACAAGTAAATAAGGAAGGTAAGAATTTTGTCGATATTGTCATGATGCCAATGAACAAGCGAATTGAATATGAGCGTGAAGTTCGACAAGCGAAACTATTATTGGAAGAAGCATATAACGAAAAAACAACCGCCCATGAACATTTGCAGCGAATTAATAAAAAAATTGAAGAGAAACAGCAGCAATTAATTCAACTGAACGAAGAACTACAGTATATTTCCAATACAGACAACTTAACCGGTATTGGCAATCGCCGTTTTTTCCAGCAAAAGCTTCAAATCCATATTGAGCAGTTTGATAAATATGGAATTCCATTTTCCTTGCTCGTAATGGATATTGACCATTTCAAACAGGTGAATGATATATATGGGCATGCAATAGGAGATTTGGTTTTAGCACAATTAGGAGTTCTATTGAAAACAGCTGCTCGTGACCAGGATATTCCTGCACGATTTGGGGGCGAAGAATTTATTTTACTGTTAGGCCAAACAGATGAAGAGAAAGCGTTTGAAATTGCCCAACAGTTGATTAAACAGTTTGAGAAAACAATATGGCCATCAGTTGGTCGGTTAACGGTAAGTATCGGCTGTACAACATTTAAAAAGGGTGATACTGAGAGCTCTGTTTTTGAACATGCGGATGATGCACTCTATGAATCAAAGCGAAATGGACGCAACCAGGCAACACAGTATGAAGCGATGAAAAGGATGTAGCTTTCTTTTTAGTTTTAGGATAATAGATACATACAATAAAAGGCTATTGAATTAATTACTTCATTAGCCTTTTTAATGTCGATGAAGTTTTCGTACAATTACATTTTCTTAATAGCTAAAGCCAATGTTCAATACAAGTAATTGATTGGTTGATCGTATCCAGACGGATTTTTTTGCCGATCGCCAAAGGGAACATCGGGTGGGTATGGGCACAGTCGATATCGGCAAGAATAGGAATAGTTTTATCATCCAGCTGTTCCAATAACAGGTCAAGCGGCAGCTTGCCTGTCCCTTCATCATCAAAGAGCTCGTGTTTTCCAAGGATAATACCGCCAACTTTGTCGAATATCCCGTGCAATTTCAACATCGCAAAATTCTTTTCTACAGTTGACGCACACTTCAATGAATCCTCAATGAGTAATATATCACCGGTATTAATAACAGGAAAATAAGCTGTTCCGATGAAACCGTACATTGTATTATTATTGCCGCCTATTAAACGCCCTTCAACAACACCTTCATGAACACTGATCCATTTATTTGAGTAGAGTGTTTTTGGCTTCTCATAATCTAGCCAGTTAATCATTTCATCTGACCAAATTCGTGGCATTGGAATCGAGTACGGAACGCTTGGTTGACAAAAATAGCGGTCAAAATAATTGTATGTTTCATGGACAAGCGGCTCAAATTCTCCGAACGAAGGGATGAGTGCCGGACCGTAAAATGTAGGAATATTCGTTTTGGCAAAAAGAGCCAATAAAATTGCAGTAGTATCAGAGTAGCCGACCACAATTTTCGGGTCATTTTTAAACGCATCGTAATCTATATAGGGGAGAAGGCTATTCGAATTCGTACCGCCGATTGAGGACATGATCATTTTAATTGATGGATCTCTTAGTAGCTGATTAAATTCTTCAGCACGTTCCTTTGGCGTCCCTGACCGATAGCCATCTTGTTTACCTGTAAGATTACCCTCGATAATTTGAAATCCTTTTTCCTCCAAAAATTCTTTACCGCGACCGTATCGCAACTTTGCGGTAGTTGTTGCCGGTACAGAAGATGAGAAAATGCCGATCTTATCTCCACGTTGTAATGGATGAAACATATAATCACCTATCTTTGCTAATTTATAGTTTCGGGTATATGTTAAAATTATACAATATATTCGCGCAGAAAAAAGGAAATAATAAATGTAGAGTATATGATAGAAAATGAGGAGGTGAGCAGCTAGTTACGGCAACTAGTGTCCAATGAACAAATTACAAAAAATTTATGATCAGGCAAAGCAAATGACAGCAGGTGGTAAGGTCGCCTCATATATACCAGCACTTGCTGCAGCAAATAGCGATTTGTTTGCGGTGAGTTTACTAAGTACAGAACAGGAAATTGAATTAGGTGATTGTACAGAAACTTTTACACTTCAAAGTGTCGTGAAAGTAATCAGTTTTATGGTTGCTGCAAATCATCACGGTATTGAGGAAATCATGCATTATGTTGATGTGGAGCCGACAGGAGACTCATTTAACTCAATTGTGCGATTGGAAGGGCATAATAATAAGCCTTTTAACCCGATGATCAATGCAGGGGCGATAACAATTGCTTCGTTACTTCCGGGTGAGACAATGTTCGAAAAAGTGAAATCTGTGACGACTTATTTAGAACGCATGATCGGAAAGAAAGTGCATATTAATAATGAAATCTATTTTTCGGAATACCAGTCAGCTGATTATAATCGGGCAATCGCCTATATATTACAGGCGAACGGTTTCCTGAAATCTGATGTTGAGGAAGCTCTCCAAGTCTATTTACAGCTTTGCTCGATTTCAGTAGATGTGACCGACTTAGCGAAAATGGCATTTTATTTTGCGACTAATGGAAAAGATAGTGAAGCTTGCTGCAATAAAGAGGTAATTAATATTGCAAAAGCTTTAATGCTCACATGCGGCATGTACAATGCATCCGGAAAATTTGCAGCGTTTGTAGGGTTGCCGGCAAAAAGCGGTGTATCCGGTGCAATCATTGCCGTAGTCCGTAATGGTGAAATAGAACAACTGCAAGGTCCGATTGGAATTGGCATTTATGGACCAGCCATTGATCAAGTCGGCAATAGTGTAGCGGGTATCGAGTTTTTGATGCATCTGTCAAAGGAATATGATTTGTTTTGTTTATAACAGGAAAAGGAACATTCTCTCAAAAAAATGAAGGAATGTTCCTTTTTTAATTTAACGATAAGGAAGGAGCTCAATAACTTTCGTTGCTGTGTTTTTTACGAATGTGGCATCATGCTCCACAAATAACAAAGTTGGTTTAAATTGAGCAATCATTTTTTCGATCTGTTGATGGTTAAAAACATCTAAATAGTTCAGCGGTTCATCCCAAATATAAAATTCTGCTTCGAGTCCGAGCGACTTTGAAAATTCGACTTTCTTTTGTTGACCCATGCTCATCTTTTCAATTGGTACTTGAAAAACATCACGGTTAAATCCGAAAATACGTAAATTGTTTAAAAATAATGTGTAGTCGATTTGCTGCTCAAAGGCAAAGTTTTTTAACATCCCTTGATTATCCTCATAATTTTGGCGAATAACACTTGTGCTCAACCCTTGTGGCATAATCATTTCGCCGTCTACAGTACCAGGAAATGTACCCTGTAAATATTGAACAAGTGATGTTTTACCACTGCCATTCGGTCCGACAATAGCAACTTGCTCCCCTTGGAAAATTTCAAATGAAATAGGTTGGAACAGGGGTTGATCATTGTAGCTCAACGTAAGGTTTTTCACGCGAAGTACAGGATTCCGATGCTTCAATTGGCAGTTAATCGTCAAATCGCTTATTGTTTCAATATTTTTCAGCAGCTTCGTTTTATCCTCAATTTTTTCCTGTGTGCGTTTTTCAATTGCTTTTGCTCGTTTATTCATACGCTTTGCAATTGCATTTCCGAATGGATCATTTCCTGAAGGCTTTTCACGTTGCGCGGCCCAGTTAGACTTTTCGCGAGCCGTTTTTTGCAGGCGGTTGATTTCAGCGTTTAATGAGCGATTTTGCTCGAGTTCAAACTCGTCCTGTAGCTTCTTCTGCTGTTCATAAACTGAAAAGTTTCCTTTGTATACGCTAATTTGACTTTTTTCAATCGCCAAAATATGTGTGACAACTTCATCGATAAATTGACGGTCATGACTGACGACGATAAAGCCTTTTTTCTTTTTTAAATAGTTTGCAACGATGGACCGGCCTTTCAGATCGAGGTGATTCGTAGGTTCGTCAAGCAGAAGAAAACGGTTTTCTTCACCGAAGACAGCAGCAAGCATTACTTTTGTTTGTTCGCCGCCCGACAATTGTTCAAAAGGCATCCATAACAACGATGAGTCAAGCGACAAAAGCTGGCATTCCCGTTCGAGCTTCCATAACTCAACGGGCATGGCCTCTTTAATCGCATAATACGTAGTAACCTTTGGATCACGAATGGCAAAGGGAAAATAATGAAATTCTTCATCACTTATTACTGTTCCGCTATATGGTAATTTATTTTGCAGTAAATGAAGTAAAGTTGTTTTTCCGCGACCATTACGTCCTATTAGACCAAGCTTCCAAGTATTATCGATCGTTATGTTTATATTTTTAAATAATGGTTCTTCGAGTAAATCATAGCTAAATGATACGTTTTTCAATTCTATTGGCATATAGCATACCTCCAAATTTTGATTTGAAAGTATACGCATTCACAAAGAATATTTATATATAAAAAATCCTTCTGAAAGTGTCAGAAGGATTAGTAATCATACGTAAATAAGCCTTTAAGTTCGCTAAAGGAGTATAAATGGGCAGACTAATCCTATTTTATGTGAAAATGCGTATACATTTTTACGTGTAAAATAGAATTACTTATCCATCAGCCATTCATCTTCCTTTCCAGTAAATTATTAGTAGTATGCCATAGATTGTTCGGAAATTCAACCCACTAATTCTAGAGGATACAACTCCTATAGAAAATCCTGTTGTTCTCTGGAGAAAATTATAAAATCAGAATGGCCTAAAATAGTAAACATAAAATAAAAATGTTTACAAATATAGTAACGTATATTATAAATGTTATAGAGGTGATATTTTTTGGAAATTCAAAATATTTCAATGGAAGTACTTATAAAAGGATATGAAATGAAACAGGAAAGGTATCAATGTTTGTTTTGTAAACAGTCCTATCATTTAGATGAAGTCTTCCCATATGACAATCGTTTTCTGACAGCGAATGGCATGATTAAAAAACACATTGAGCTGGTACATATTTCACCATTTCACGCATTGCTTGCTTTAGATAAAAAAGTAAGCGGGTTATCAGATGTTCAAATTGAAATGTTGCAGCATTTTTTCGAAGGCAAAACCGATCAGGAAATTGTAAATGATAGCAATGTATCGAGTGTATCAACAGTTCGCCAGCACCGCTTTAAATTTCGCGAAAAGGAAAAACAGGCGAAAATTTTTGTTGCTCTCATGCAGCTAATGAAAAACCCTGAACATTATCAAATACATAAAGGGGCGAGACAAGTGGACGAACGTTATAGTATTGAACAGAAGGAACGAGAAAAAGTATTGACTACCTATTTTAAAAACGGGTTGGATGCGGGGGTTGAAACAATTCCTAGTAAGGAAAAGAAAAAGCTCATTATCCTCCAGCATATTTTAAAGCGTTTTGATGCAGGAAAGCGCTACCATGAAAAAGAAGTAAATGAAATTTTAAAGACTGTCCACGATGATTTTGTATCACTGCGCCGTCATCTGATTGAGTATGGCTTTATGGAGCGGAGTGACGATGGTTCAGAGTACTGGGTGAAATGATAGGGGGTCTTTCAATGAAGGTAGAGCTGACACGATATCGTGTAAAAGCCGGGAAAACTTCTAAAGTAAAAGAATGGATGGATTTTTTAAATGATCATATAGAAGATGTACTTGTAACACTTGAGGGAGAGAAAATGTTTGTGGAAACGATTTTCCACGAACATTTGAATGGTGAAGAATATTTATACTGGTATTCGGTACAAGGAAGCGGTGGGGTGGATGTAGATGATTCTACCCATTGGATTGATAAAAATCATTTGGAATACTGGGAGGAATGCATCGATGAAAATTTTGGTTCTATTGATTTGAAAACAGAAGTCGTAATGATTCCTGAAAATGTACGAGCTAGTATGAACTGATAAAAGTATAATTTGTAATATTAGGAAAGTAAATTTGCTGAATATAAATTTTACTCTGTAGGATTTCAATAAAATACATTCATTTTCGTCCTTTAAACCATAAAACCAACTAAATTTATACGATTATCTTAATCTTAAACAAAATACTTGTATTATAGTAGTAAAATATTATATTATATCCCTATTGATAAACTTGGTTTTAATAATAGGAGGAATTATTTTGTTGCAAATGGCAATTACGGGTATCCTTTGTGGTACTCTTTTAGGCTTTGTGATGCAACGTGGACGTTTCTGTTTAACAGGCGGTTTCCGTGATATGTACATCGCAAAAGATAATCGTATGTTTTATGCTTTACTAGTAGCCATTGCAGTTCAAGCGGTAGGTGTATTCCTACTAATTGAGGCAGGGGCGTTTGAATATACAGCAGGTCAGTTCCCATTATGGGCAACGATTGCAGGCGCATTTATTTTCGGTATCGGGATTATTTTTGCAGGCGGTTGTGCTACAGGTACTTGGTATCGTGCAGGGGAAGGCTTAATCGGAAGCTGGATAGCATTAGCATTTTACATGTTGATGGCAGCTATTATGAAGTCAGGTCCATTAGCACAATTTACAGTTGATGCACGTACACCGGTAGTAGGTACTGATTCAATTGCCGATACATTTGGCATTAATGTCTGGTTTTTAGTCATTCCATTTGTTGCATTGGTGGCGTTCATTGTTTACCGTGAATTACGCAAACCACGTGTGAAAATTCCAGGCTTGAAACCTAAGAAAACAGGCTTGGCACATATTTTATTCGAAAAACGCTGGAATCCTTATGTGACAGCAACTTTAATCGGTTTGATCGCAACATTGGCTTGGCCTTTAAGTGCGGCATCAGGACGTATTTTCGGTTTAGGGATTACAACACCTTCAGCAAATATTCTACAGTTTTTAGTAACTGGGGACTTAGACATCATTAATTGGGGAGTATTCCTTGTAATGGGTATTTTATTCGGTTCTTACTTCGCTGCTAAAATGAGCGGTGAATTCCGATTACGTACACCAGATACAAAAACAGTTGTCCGAAGCTCTGCCGGCGGTATTTTAATGGGGTTCGGCGCAAGTCTTGCAGGCGGCTGTTCAATCGGGAACGGTCTTGTAATGACATCAATGATGACTTGGTCAGGTTGGGTTGCTTTACTATTCATGATTTTGGGTACTTGGACAGCATCGTACTTCGTATTTGTGCGTCCATCAAAAAAACGTGCAACAGCGCGTGCTTAAGGAGAGAATTTAAATGAAAAAAACATTAGAAGTATTAGGAATGGTTTGTCCGTTTCCATTGATCGAAGCAAAAGAAGCAATTAAAGAGTTAAACACAGGTGATGAGCTGGAAGTACAATTCGATTGTACTCAAGGCACGGAATCAATTCCGCGCTGGGCAGCAGAAGACGGCCATGAAGTAACAAACTACGAGCAATTAGGCGAAGCTTCTTGGACAATTACAATTAAGAAAAAATAATTTATGAGTTACAGGCAGCATCTCGATTTATGAGGTGCTGTTTTTTTATTGGGGTGACAGGATAGATAGGGATTACATATTACCCGACACTATAAGTTGTGAGATTTTATTTATTATGAAGCTATTAAGGCAAATTAAATTTAAAATAAATTTAGGCTATGGCAGAGCTTTTATTAGAACATTTAGGGGAGTTATTAGAAAAAAACGGAGCGATGTTAGAAGTTTGAACAACGATATTAGAATATAGCGTGCCAAAATTTATTTGAAGATTTCCGATTATATTAGAAGAACTCCCATCATCACAGCCCTTCATCTTTTAATAAATGACAAAAGGGACTATTGTATAGCCCCTTACAATGAATTAGCAGACAATGACAACTGATAATTTGTCAGCGCAGGTTTCAATAAATCAAGAAACGCTTTAAAAGCTGGTGATTGCTGGCGCTCCTTCTGATAGATCAGCAATGTTTCTCTTTCCAGTATAGGGTGCTGAATGATATGAGCCTGCAGTTTGTCCGACGCATGTAAATCAAACAATGTTTTGGCTACAATCGTTCCGCCAAGGCATTGCTCGACAAACTGAAAAATAGCCGGAATGCTGGAAGTTTCAAACTTTGGCTCAACCGTTAATTTGTCCGATTTAGCTGCAGCATTTAATATCCGCCGGCAAAGATGCGCATTTGGAAACAAAACAAGTGGTTCTTTTAAAATATGGCACAATTGCACGGGTTCTTCAAGTCGTGTAGCAGAGTCTTTGCTTTCTACATAGCAGAACTTTTCAGTGTATAAAGGAATCTCCACAAACTGTTCATCGTAGTTTTCAATTAGTGGTGAAAAAGTAAATCCGAAATCGATGGTATTGTTTTTTATTAATGAATGAATATCTTCACCGGAAGTAACCGTTACTTGTATATGCGGATATTTATGCATGAACTTTAAAACTAAATCTGACACAATATTAGTCAATTCACCAGGCAACGCGCCTACACGAAGAATCCCTTTTTCAAGTGAAGCCAATTGTTGCATTTGCATTTTAGTTGTATGCAATGTTTGAAATATCGTTTGTGCTTGGCGATAAAGAATCTGACCAGCTTCCGTAAGGGTGATTTTCTTACCAATCCGGTTAAACAACGGGGTATTCACTTCATTTTCGAGCACTTTAATTTGCTGGCTTAAAGTTGGCTGTGCAATATTAAGCCGTTCAGCAGCTCGAGTAAATTGCATCTCCTCACATAACATTAAAAAGTATTCTAACTGCCGTAATTCCATAGAAAACGCCTCACTTTTATAGTTATAAACTATTATATGTACTGTTTATATAATTAATATCTATTGTAAGGTAGAACCATATAAATAGAAAGGGGTTTAATATCCCTATTCGACTGGCAGCTGCTTGAATAGAAATTCCCTTTTATTCATAACGTGAATATTGAGGTGAATTTTTTGAAGTGGATTTCAACTATTTCCAAAAAAAGATTGAGATTAATCTTTTCTGCTTTTATTCTTTTCGGAGTAATTGTTTTTATAAGACTGTTTTATGTGCAAATTATTCAGCATGATAAACTAACGGAACTTGCCAAGACGAATTGGGATCGGGAAATTCCGTTTACTTCAGAGCGCGGGAAAATTACGGATCGAAACGGTAAACTTATTGTTACGAATGAATTAGCGCCAACGCTTTATTTCATGCCAACACAGAATGAGAATATTGAAGAAGCTGCAAACCAGATTGCAGAGGTGCTTAAGTTGGACGCCAAAAAATTATACGAAAAAATGAATTCTAAAAGCTATCTAGTCAAACTTGCACCGGAAGCGAAAAATATTTCATACGAACAAGCCGTTAAAATACAAGAATTGAAAATTGACGGGCTATATAGTGGTGTAGATTATGACAGGAGTTATCCGTACGGGAATTTGTTATCACGACTAGTCGGATTTACAGGGTATGATTCGCAGGGACTTGCAGGAATTGAATATCAATATGATAAACTTTTGACTTCTAAAGATGCAGCAATTAAGTTGTTTACTGATGCAAAGGGGAAGGCATTACCCCATGTGAATGATGAATGGCGAGAAGGGAAGCAAGGGGCAACGCTAGGCTTAACAATTGATGTGGAAGTTCAGAAAGTAATTGAACGAGAACTGTCTCAAGCTATGACAAAATATAACGCAGAACAGGCACTGGCCATTGCGATGAATCCTAAAACAGGTGAGATTTTAGCTCTTTCTTCATATCCTACATACGATCCTTCTAAGTTTGAAGAAGTAGAATCATCTATTTATAACCGGAACTTGCCGGTCTGGATGACATATGAGCCGGGATCAACCTTTAAAATTATTACACTGAGTGCTGCTGTTGAAGAAAATGTAGTGGATCTCGAAAAAGATACTTTTTTTGATAAAGGTTATACGATGGTGGAAGGTGTAAGACTTCGCTGTTGGAAACGTGATGGTCATGGAGAGGAAACGTTTTTACAAGTAGTGGAAAATTCTTGTAACCCGGGATTTATCGAACTTGGTCAACGAGTAGGTGCTGACAAGTTAATGAAGTACATTAAGGATTTTGGGTTTGGTAAAACAACTGGTTCTAATATTGCCGGAGAAGCGTCAGGTATATTATTTTCCGAAGAGGCATTTGGACCGGTTGAACATGCCACCACTTCTTTTGGGCAAGGTATATCTGTGACACCTATTCAACAAGTGCAGGCAGTTTCTGCAGCTGTAAATGGCGGTAAACTCTTTACGCCATATGTTGTTTCAAAAGTATACAACCCGGAAAGTGGAGAAGTGGTTATAGAAAATAAGCCGACCTTAAAACGCAATGTGGTCAGTGAGGAAACTTCCAAAATAGTAAGAGACGCGCTGGAGTCAGTAGTAGCAAATGGGTCGGGGCGGGCTGCTTACCGGGATGGACTTCGCATAGGCGGGAAAACGGGTACTGCTCAAAAAGTAGAAAATGGACGCTATAAAGATGGGGACTATATCGTATCATTTATAGGTTTTGCACCGGCAAATGATCCTGAAGTTGTCGTATATGTAGCGGTTGACAGTCCTAAAGGCGAATTAGTATTCGGCAGTACAATTGTAGCGCCGATTGTTGGACAGATTATTGAAGATATTGCACTTATTTTAGGGATCGAAAAAGATCGAGAAGGCCAATTGGAAAAGCAATATCGCTGGGGTGATGAATTGACGGAGCGCGTACCTGATTTAGTAGGTGTATCTGTTAATGAAATTATGGAGTTGGAATATCCTTATCAAATTAAAGTACATGGAGAAGGCGAGACAGTAAAAGCGCAGTTACCTGAGCCGGAAAGTGTATTAGAACTAGATGGCACTATTCATCTTTATTTAGAAAAATAATATTAAACTTTTTGAAGAACAACCATTTGCTCAATGAGCAAATGGTTGTTTTTGTGTACACATTTTTAATGTACTATCATCTCGTGTGCAATCTCATGGCCATCCATATTTGAAGGGTAATAGGTTGGCCAATTCGTTATTTCTTTTAATAAAGCTTCACGATCATCCCCCCAGTAGATGTGGTAATGCCCTGATTTTTGAGGTGCGATTATATGGTCACTGAACTGAACATAAGCCGGGACGCCTGTTTCTTCGCCGACATGTTTGAAAATAAACCGGACCCCACGATTACCTTTTTCATAGGTTAATATTTCATAACCATCATATGTGTATTCTCCTTTATGCGCGTGACCGTGATCATGAAATGTAATAAAACGATCTTCAATGACAATACGGTCCGTAGTAGTATTATAGCCAGTTTCATAATAAGATTTAATATCCTCAAATGTTTGGCTGTCATCATGGGAAGCCTTATGTTCAAAAACTTCATCCAAAGTACCATCCTGCAAATAAGGGTAGACCGATTGCCAGTCGCCGCTCCAATCGCTTAATGGCCGGTCCTGTACTTCTTCGTCTTCAAAATAACCGTTATAAATTTTTTCCTGTTTTTCATTAATTTCATGTTGATGATCATGCTCATGAGCCTTTTCTTCTGTTACAACATCCGCAGTTGCATTGACCTCTTCTTTAGAATTTTCAGCACAACCAACCAGCATGATGCTAAACGCTAAAATACTTAAACAATTTAATTTCCTTTTCATACCTTACCTCCTAAATAGTAACTGTTACGATTTATAATATTATATAGTTGTGCCTTGCTTGTCAATGCAAATCGTAATTATTACTATTTGAGAAGTTAATTCCACCTAAAATACTTCCCATGACCATCAGTATTTTCTAGTATTTTGACGGTTCTAGTTATACCAGCATCAATGAAATCCACATGTAAATCCTTATCATACATATTGTTGTAGATGTGATAAATGCTATGAATATGGCTTAGTTGCTGAAGCAGTGCCAACAATTCTGACTTTAATGTAGCGGAAAACTGATTTGCTACATGTGTGTGGAAAATAATAATTTGGCTATTTTTAAGTTCATGGTTTTCAAATAGTGGGGGAATAAGGTTTCTAAAATCTCCGGTTAGTAAAAGCTTTGAATATTGCCGGTGAATCACCAATGCTCTCGCTAAATTTTCTTTCCGTGTAATTTGTTCGGGCCAATTTAAACTTTTCAGCCATAAATATTCATCAGAATCTTGTAGATCAATAATATTTAAATCAATTCCAAATCGGTGTACAATGTTCAGGCTTTTCACAGAAGTTATAGGCGTGCCGTAGTTTTTCGCAAAAAGAGTGAGAGGGCTATTTTCATTGCCAAATGAAATCGGCGGTTCTTGTTCAATTTCATATCGGTACCCATCCAAATTAAGCAAAAGTCCTGCACTTGTACCGATTTCCAATAATGATAATGGTAGTTTCGCCTCTTCGGCAATTTCCGAGAAAATCGGGTAAAGATAGCTGGCACGTTGGACTTCATTTGTTTGAACAGATTTTGTCTGAAACAACTGCAACAGTTCATCCGAGTGTTGTGTACAGAAACCGATGAGTAATTGAAAGCTTTCTTCCAGATTTACTTCATAAGGATTTTCGAATATTCGTTTTAGAGGGGTTTCTTTTTGGGCTGATAAATACTGGACAGACCCAAAAAATAAATTCGGCTTTGGCTGTGTCTCCGGAATATGCATAATGAGATGCAATAGTTGCTCATTTGTTATAATCCTTTCACACCAATATTCGTAAAGTGGGCTATTGTTTTTCGCTTCCTGTTTGGCAAAACGTCTAAAAACTGCGACTAGTTGTTCCATTTAAAACACCTCATTTCATGTATTGCTTACAGTGTATAATAGACTTACAATTAATAGAATTAATGAGTTTTAATGTATTTGATTAATAATATTAATAAGAAGGTGATAAATATGGATATAAAATGGCTGAAATCATTTATAGCGGTTGTTGAAGAAGGGAGCTTTCGAGCGGCGGCAGAAAAACTGTATATTTCCCAGCCCAGTATTACTGTACATATGAAGTTATTGGAGGAACATTTACAGGTTCAATTGTTTCACCGGGAACATACAAAGGTAAAGGTATCTGCAATTGGTGAAAAATATTATCCTATGGCCAAAAAACTTGTGGCTGAAATAGAAGCAAGTACGAAAGAAATTCTCCTGGAATCTCTACATCCGACTGTTCCATTAATAATTTCGGTTTCACCCGCTTTGCTTCATACGAATCTATTAGAGCGAATACATAATTTTATTGAAGTACATCAACAATACAACGTGGAAATTAAAATGGAAGATCACATGCAGTTAGAGAGTGCAATAAAAGAACAGCGAATAGATGTAGCACTAGGTTTACATAAATTCATTTCTAAAGAATTTCATTCGGAGCGAATTGACCGTTCCCCGTTGAGAATAGTATATGCTTCAAAATTTCAGCTTGCGGAAAAGGAGCTTGATTTACAGCTTAAGGCGCTTTTTAATGAGCAACCGCTTTATATAGGTTATTTAGATGAACATACCCCGTTAGTTGAATGGTTAAATAATGAGTACGATATAAAGAAATTCAACAAAATATATGATGTTATTTTTGCTATAAAATTGATTAAGGAAGGGTTAGGTATCGGGCTATTGCCTGAAATTTTGATTGCAGAGGAAGTTGAAGAGGATTTATTAAGGGTTGTGGATATAGGTCCGATCGGGACTATTTATCCAGTTGATATTTATATGAGCCACTTAAGAAATTCTACTAAAATTATTCCTCTGACGAGTTTCATCCGAAAAAGCTCAATAGATTATTGAGGAAAAGGGGGGAGCATAGTTAAGTTTTTTATTAGTGAATTTAAATTTAATAAAAAAAGGTGAAGCAATAATTATTGCTTCACCCATTTATTTAAAATGAGGTCAATGCTGTACGAGGGTCATTATGATCCGTAATGTAAGCTATATTTTCGTACCCATTCTGAACCGCTTTTCTATAAATACGTTCAGTTACATGTTGATCTTTTACATAAATTGTTATATAGGAACTATCAACAATTAAAAGGGCGATTTCACACTGGCTATTAAGGAAATCTTCATATGTAGCAATACCCTGTATATGTGTGTTTTCCTTAAATGCTTTTAAGTCTGCAAATAAAACATAATAGTCTTTTGCAGAGATTCGGTTGTAAAGGTCTTGACCGTTATATGTATAAGGCTGCGGGAACATTGCTTCGCCTATCTGTTTATTATCAATATAATATGCCTCTCCGTCACCTGATTTCCAAAAGTAATTTTTGATGTTGATGTCTTCTAAAATGTCATATAAATAACGGCCGTACCGGTTCGGTATTTCAAAGGATACCCCTCTCATTGCTTCATCATCTCCTCCAGTAATTTAATTGTAAAATAAGGACCGCAGCTCTCCTCGTGAGTAACGACATACGTCCAAGTAAAATTTTTATCTACTATATAAATATCTTCTTCCTCTAATAAATCTTCTGCTTTTAATGAATTAGCGTCCTCAACATCGAAAACTTCAGGGAAATGTTCATAAAAAATATAGCACTCTGTTTTCTTAAGTGAATTAAAAGTTTCTTCGGCTTTAATCTGGCTCAGATGGGGAATCATTTTGTAACTGAACAGATGCCACAAGTAACCACTAAAATAATGGTCTCCAATAAGAAAAATTCTTTCTTTTTCTTCCTGAAGTAAATGATGGGCAAATGCGTTTTCCCATCGCTTTTTAAAATATATCCCCCAGTGAAGATTCTCGGTAAATTTCATGTTTTTTCTACTCAATCTTTTAGATAAATCGTCCATTAGCTGCTCCAATCTTTTTATTTTCTCATTATACTGATATTATGTTGGGTAATAATAAGATTTTTTATATCTTTAGACAACAATCATAAAAATGCTTTCAAATGCGCATAATAATCTGGTTATTCCGAAATAGCAATTTCATAAGATAAAAGTTGATCTTTAATGGAAAAATAATGAAATAATAATTTTAATAAAATACTAGCCGATTTTCTTGACTGGGCATGGTACTATAGAAATATGGCGAATTTAAGGCAAAAAGATATAAAGGGGTAAGTTATATGACGATGTTTGACGAGAAAATTCAGGGATTGTTACAGCAATCGGCATTACAATACATAATTTATAAAGAAAATGAAGATACAGAACGAATTGAAAAGCTTCATTTATTTGCACGCAAACTTTTACAAAAGGAATTTGTTATCGGGTTTGCCGGTCACTTTTCTGCAGGTAAATCGAGTATGATCAATGCACTGTCGGGGGAAAACATTTTAGCGACAAGTCCAATTCCGACAAGTGCGAACATTGTTAAAGTGCATAAATCGGATGAAGATTATGCGATTCTATATTTGCACAATGAAAAGCCGGTAAAATTTGAAGCGGGCTATGATATTAAACAAGTAAAAGAATTGAGCAAAAACGGCGAATTGGTATCACAAATCGAAATTGGACATAGTACATCAAGCTTGCCTGAAGGGGTTACTGTGATGGATACTCCGGGTGTTGACTCAACGGACGATGCGCATGCGATGAGTACGGAATCTGCGTTGCATATTGCCGATATGGTATTTTACACAATGGATTACAACCATGTGCAATCAGAGTTGAATTTCCAATTTACAAAGCAATTGATGAAATACAATCCGAACGTGTATTTGATCGTCAATCAAATAGACAAGCACCGTGAAGCTGAACTGTCATTTGAAGATTTCAAGCAGTCAGTTCATAACTCATTTGCTGCTTGGGGTGTTTACCCGAAAAATATTTTCTTCACATCACTGCGTGAAAAAGAGCTTCCGAACAACGATTTTGAACAAGTGAAGAAAATCGTAATGGATTCAATGAATGACTGGCAGGAACAATTAATTTCAACTGCAGAAAATACATTGACGAAGCTACAGCATGAGCATGAAGCGTATTTGGAAGAGGAGAAGCAGGATCGCTTCACTACGTACGCTGAACTCGTTTCTGAAGATGACTGGCAGCATCGCGATGATATTTTAGAGCAATATGAAAAACTGACGCGTCAAACAGAACTATTCTCGTTTGATGTATTTGATAAGCAGTTCGATGAAAAACGTAAAGACTTGCTTGCAAATGCTGCGATTATGCCGGCGGATGTTCGTGATAAACTACGTGCCTATTTAGAAAGTCAGCAAGAGGACTTTAAAGTTGGCGGACTGTTTACTGCGAAAAAGAAAACAGCAGAAGAGAAAGCGCGACGTCAGGAAGAAGCATATGCAAGCTTTAACCATGTTGTCCAATCGCAAATTACCGGTCATATAAAAGCATTGATGAAGCAAGCGTTAAAAGATGTCGGTGCATTGAATGACGAACGTGCCGCAAGCATTGACAAGAAGGAATTTAATTTCCCGTTCTCGATTATTGAAGATCAAGTGCAAAAGAGCGCGATAATAACGGGAGATGCGGTATTAAACTTTGCAAATCGTGTTTCAGATGCGACAAAACGTTACTTTATTCAAACAACGGATGCATGGAAGCTAGAGCAAAAAGATACATTGGAACAGGTTGCGCGTGAAGCAGCAGCACCTGTTAAGCTTAAAATTAGTGCAATGTCCGAAAAAGTGCATGCGCTTCAGCATATACTGCAAATTGAGAAATTCCAGGCTTTCAGCAATACATTAATGAAACAAGTTTCCAATGAAGTTCGCGCGGAATCCAAAATTCATTTGGAAAACTGGAAGCGTGAGCATGAGCAGGCATTGAAAGATATTCGTCCATTTGATGAATCGATGCTGCAGTTAAAGGGTCAAGAAACAGAAATTGCTGCTGAACAAACGCAGGAAAAAGTGGGTTCAGGTTTGAATGTTGATAAAGTAACTGAAAAAGCATTGAAGACGGCGCATATTATTAAAGATGTTCAAGGCTTCAAAGAAGTTTCCAGCTTCTTGACGAAAAAAGTGGAACGTCTGCAAAAACGCGACTTTACGATTGCCTTATTCGGAGCATTCAGTGCGGGTAAGTCAAGCTTTTCAAATGCATTGATGGGTGAGCGCGTATTACCTGTATCACCAAACCCGACGACAGCAGCGATCAATAAAATCCGTCCTGTCTCACCGGAACATCCGCATGAAACAGCCGATGTTCATCTGAAAAATGAAGCGCAGCTACTTGAAGATATTCAAGGTTCGTATGCAGCGATTGGCCTTCAAGTATCTTCACTAAAAGAAGCGTATGATCGTGCAGATGAAGGGCTGGCTGTTCCATTAACAGATGAGCGCCTGAATGTTCATAAATCATTTATCCGTGCGTATTCGGAAGGTTATGAAACATTCATCACAAAATTGGGAACGACATTACGTGTTAACCGCCATGATTTTGAAAAGTACGTAGCACAGGAAAACCGTTCTTGTTTCGTGGACAATATCGATTTCTACTTCGATTCACCACTAACGCGTATGGGTGTAACATTAGTAGATACGCCGGGTGCCGATTCGATCAACGCACGTCATACTGGTGTAGCGTTCGATTATATTCGAAATGCCGATGCCATTCTTTTCATTACGTACTACAACCATGCATTTGCAAAAGCGGACCGTGAGTTCTTAATCCAGCTAGGACGAGTAAAAGATGCGTTTGAACTGGATAAAATGTTCTTTATCGTAAATGCGATTGACTTGGCTTCTACAATGGAAGAAGAGGAAGAGGTAAAAGGCTATGTTCGTTCAGAGCTACAACGCTTCGGTATCCGTTTCCCAAGACTGTACGGAGTATCGAGTTTACTGGCCTTAAAAGAAAAGCAGGATCAGCTAGAGCATCAGTCAGGTATGGCACCATTTGAAGATGCATTCCATCACTTCCTGAATGATGAACTGATGGGAATTGCGGTACAGGCACTTCAAGAAGAAGTGGATAAAACAGAAGCACGTCTGAATGATTTAATTACACAAACTGAAGAAAACCTGAAACGTAAAGATGAGCGTCTTGAAGAATTGGCTCATTTGGAAAAGCTAGTGCGCTCCAAGTTCCAGTCAACTCAGACAGCCATGCTTGAAAGTGAAACAAAGCAAGAACTGGATGAACTGTTATACTATGTACTGCAACGTGTGTACTACCGCTATCCGGACTTCTACCGTGAAAGCTATAATCCGTCCACTTTCGCGCAAATGCCTGCACAGCAAGCATTGCAAACAGCATTAAAAGAAGTGTTGCAGGCGTTAAGCTTTGACTTCGCTCAGGAATTACGTGTAACGAACTTCCGTTTAGCGCAATTTGTTGAGAAGAAAATGAAGGAACTGTTTAAAGATGAGTCACGTGAATTAAAAGAACTGAACCCAAGCTTTGCATTTTTAAGCTATGAATCAAAAGAGCCGGAAATTTTGGATTTTACAGGTCCATTTACAGATTCGGCGCCATATGAAGGGGTAAAATCCCACTTTAAAAATGTGAAAGCATTCTTTGAAAAGAACGAGAAAGAGCAATTGCGTGATGCATTGGAGCAATTAACAAAACCAAATGCACAAAATTATCTGGATGCTGAAAAAGCCAAAATTATGGAATGGGCGGGAAGCTACATCGCCATTGTGGCAGAAGGATTGCGCCAGCATATGCTTGAACAGGCAGTCGAGCAGATTGAAACAGAACGTTTATTACTTCAAGAAGAAAGTCGCTTAGCTGTTTGGAAAGATATTTACGCGCAACTACAAGCGTAAGGAGGATCTTTTTAATGACGAATATTTTTGTGACCGCAAATCGAATGGAAAGAACAGGTCGTTTAATCGATACAAGATTTGATATGAACAATTTAGAGTCAGGCAGAAAGATGTATGAAGAGGGCCATATTGAAGGAGCTGTATACTGGGATTTAAATACCGACCTATCGGATTTAACGAAAGAAGAAGGCAGACATCCGCTTCCGGAAAAGAAGCAACTTCAGGCTTTGTTTCAAAAGCATGGTTTAAATTACAATGATGCCATCTATATTTATGATCAAGGTGCTGCAGCTTTCGCAACTCGTGCATGGTGGATATTGCATTATGCTGGCTTCAAGCATGCCTATGTTGTAAATGGCGGTTTTGAGGCACTGAAGGAAGCTGGATTCCCAGTTTCGACAGAAGTACCTGTATTTAAGGAAAGCAAGCTTGATTTGCAGTGGAATGATGATATTTTAATAAAACGTCAGGATATTATGCATATTATTGAAGGTAAGCGAAAAGCGACAATAATTGATGCCCGCGCACCGGAACGTTACCGTGGTGAATTAGAGCCGTTTGATAAAGTGGCAGGACATATTCCGACAGCGAAAAACTATGATTGGGAACAGTTGCGTAATGGCTCAGAACTGGTTATTACGTCTTCTCTTCTCGAGCAAGTTCCAAAAGAAGAGGAAGTAGTTGTCTATTGCGGATCAGGTGTTACTGCTACACCGGTCTATACAGTATTAAAGGAAGCAGGCTATCAAAATATAAAAATCTATATGGCAGGCTATAGTGATTGGGTAAATCATCACTCTGTCGAAAAATAGATTGGAACTGCTGAATAGGTCGTTATGTAAGTTAATTTTACATAGCGGCTTTTTGGCGTCCGGAAAATTTAACGAAAGTATGGCCTTGATTTCCAATATTTACAATAAAGTGGTATTGTAGAAAAATAACGGTCAAAGGAGTGAGAAATGTGTTATTGAAGAAAAAAATTGAGCTGAGTGAAAAGAACGGAGTAAAAATGATAAATGGATCTGTTCAATTTCAGGCAGTTTATTTAAATGTTCATTGCTTTGAAGTGGACGGTATATTAATTGATACGGGTTCTGCCTCACTTCTTAAGCAGTTTATACCTTTTTTTGAACAGATGGACGTTGATCAGATTATGTTGACCCATTATCATGAAGATCACTCCGGAGGCGCGCATTATTTGCAGAAAACATACAACTTGCCGATATTTATGCATTCGTTCAACATTGAAGAATGTGCTAAGAAGGCAGGCTATCCTTTATATCGCAAACTTTTCTGGGGGGCAAGGCGGCCGTTTCTTGCACAGCCGGTCGGAGATGCTTTTTCATCAAGAACAGCAGATTGGAAAGTGATTGAAACTCCCGGACACACAGAAGACCATGTAGCCTATTTAAATGAATCGACAGGTCAACTCTTTACAGGTGATCTGTATGTGACGCCGAAAACAAAAGTCGTCTTGCGAGAAGAGAGCATCCCTCAAATTATCCGATCACTGGAGAAAGTATTAACGTATGATTTTCTTGAAATATATTGTAACCATGCGGGATATATCGAAAATGGTAGAGACGCTTTAATGCGAAAACTTAATTATTTAAAAGAGCTAAGTTATAAAATAGAAATGATGAACGAAGAGGGTTTGACAGCTGCCGAAATCACAGCGCAGCTTTTCAATAAAAAGTATCCGATTACAAAACTGTCTTTAGGTGAATGGGATGCGGCACATATCGTATCTTCTGTCTTAAACAAGTAAATAATATATGTTTACCGTCTAGTAAGTAGGAACTTACTAGGCTTTTTTTATATTTGAAATTGAAGCGGAAATAATAACTATTACGAAACTTAAAATTTACATTAGCTTTACAATTAACATTACTTAATAATGGGTATGAAAGAATACAAGTTAACTTTTGTAGAAAATGCTGAAAAAAAGGCTGAATAAAAGCATTAAATCAACAAATAGTGATTGACTTCAGAATATTTCATCAAAAAAGGGCTAAAATTAACAAGATGTGTTTATAAAACTATGTTTCACAATTGTAAAGCTTTTGTAAATAACATAAATTAATGTTGAAGATATTGAAAACTCGGTGTTATGATTACCTAGGTTTTAATTTACAAACTTCATTTTAGGAGGATTTTATTCGATGTTTAACTCTAAAAAGCCGGATCCATTTTTTGAAGGATTATTAAATATTGCAAAAAATGTACAACAAGGTGCCAACTATGCAAAAGAATCGACAATTACTACAGTATCAGAACTAAAACAAATTCAAATTAAAATGAAGTCCTATGAAACAGCTGGAGACAAGCTGATTCATGAATTAATCGTGAAATTAAACGATTCGTTTATGACACCAATTGAACGTGAAGATATTCTATCATTAGCCATTAAACTGGACGATATTCTGGATGGCATTGAAAATACAATTGCCCACTTTGAAATGTATTCATTTACAGAAGTAAATCAGTATATGCGTGACTTCGTAGACTATATTGCCAAATCATCAGATGAAGCAGTAAAAGCAATGGAGTTATTGAATAAAAAAGATTTAATCGGAATGCGTCAACATGCCATTCTGATCAAAGATTATGAGCGTGAATGTGATGAAATTTTCCGTAAATCCATTACTGAACTATTCCAGACTGAGAAAGATCCAATTCGCTTAATCATCTTTAAAGATTTATATGAGCAGTTAGAAGAAATTGCGGACTACTGCCAAAATGTAGCGAATACAATCGAATCAATTATTATGCGAAATGCATAATGAAAAAGGAGTAAATTATGGATACGTTATTAATCATTACCGTACTCGTTGTCATCTTTGCGCTGGCATTCGACTTTATTAACGGTTTCCATGATACAGCCAATGCGATCGCCACATCTGTTTCGACGCGTGCTTTAAAACCTCGAGTAGCTGTTCTTTTAGCGGCAGTGATGAACTTCGTAGGTGCGATGACGTTTGTAGGCGTAGCAAAAGCTGTAGCATCTGGAATTGTGGATCCTTTCTCTTTGAACGCGTTTGAAGGGGATACAACAGGATCTGTAGTTATTTTGGCAGCATTATGTTCTGCCATCACATGGAACTTACTAACTTGGTATTTCGGTATTCCATCAAGTTCTTCACATACATTGATCGGATCAATTGCTGGTGCAGCAGTTGCATCGGCAGGTATGAATATTTTAAACTATGAAGGTTTCTTTAAAATATTGCAGGCGTTAATTATTTCGCCTATTTTAGCTTTAACTCTTGGTTTTATCGTAATGAAGTTATTCAAATTTATTTTCCACCGCTCACCACTGTATGGAACAACGAAAGCGTTCCGTTTGACGCAAATCGGTACAGCGGCTTTACAATCGTTTACACATGGTACGAACGATGCCCAAAAAGCGATGGGTATTATTACAATGGCTCTAATCGCAGCAAACTTGCAATCAACAGATGAAGTACAGAATTGGGTACGTTTTGCCTGTGCATTGGCGATGGGTCTTGGGACATCAGTAGGCGGATATAAAATCATTAAAACAGTCGGCGGTAAAATTATGAAAATCCGTCCGGTCAACGGGGTAGCGGCGGACTTAACTTCTGCATCAATCATTTTTGGTGCAACAGTTATCGCATTACCGGTTTCGACTACACATGTAATTTCTTCTGCAATTATGGGTGTTGGTGCAGCACAGCGTGTGAAAGGTGTTAAATGGGGAATGGCGCGTAAAATTGTAGTTACGTGGTTTATCACATTGCCAATTTCCGCATTAATGGCCGCATTATTCTACTTCTTAATTAGCCTTATTTTCTAATTTTAAAACGGCGCTCAATATTTAATATTGAGCAGCCGTTTTTTGTTTGTGGGTGGAGGGTGGATTTTCCCATAAAATTGCGAGTTGTTCTAATATAACTTGAAAAGTTCTAATATATCGCAGATCTTCTAATAAAGTGCAAGTTTGTTCTAATATGAGCGCTCGATCTTCAAATAAACTATATGAAAGTTCTAAAATAGCATTCAACTCTTCTAATATCAGTAATAAATGTTCTAATATACAATACGCCGCACTCTCACCACACCGTAACACGAGTTTTTCACTCCCCAGATCATTTCAAATATGTCTGAAACAGCGCATGCACATTTTCAACCGGAATAAATAATCCGACTTTCCCGTGCCCTTCACGAGTTCCTGTTGCAAACACAACACCAATTACATCTTCGTTTTCATTAATGACCGGGCTACCACTATTTCCGCGATAAACAGGTGCGTCCATCATAATGATATCTGGCTGAATGTCTGCGGCAGTTGTATAGCCGATAATCGTTCCTTTATTGGCAATCCCGCTAAATGCAAGCGGATTTCCGATAAAAAAGACGGCCTCATTTTTACGGAATTCGCTCGTTGTGGCAAGTGGCAGGAACGGCAAGTTTTCAGCATCCACTTTCAACAATGCCAAATCATAATCTTCATATGATTCTACAACCTCAGCTTTATAAAGCGTATCATCCGGAAATACAACGGTAATCGTCAACGCATCCTCAATTACATGATCATTTGTTATTATGTAGCCATTCTCTGATACCGCAAACCCTGTCCCTTTCCCTGAGTCGGTATTAATTGTGACAACAGATTGTTTATATGTTTGAATATTTTCCTGATTAGATAATTGTGATGATACTTTTAAAAATTCAATCGCAGGAATGGAATATACATTGAAAATCACGGCAAACGTACTAAAAGCTAATGTTAATGCCATCAACCATACTACAATTCGAACAAATGGTTTTTGCTTTTTCGTTTTTTTCGGCTGTGGGTTTAAACGTTCTTCTCGTGCTTTTGCAAGCGCCTTTTCCTGTTCTTCCAAAACAAGTTCCAAAAATTCTTCTTCTGTCAGTTCCTCAGTATTCGTTTTCTCTGTCATTGTGTTCCCTCCGATATGTATAAGTGTAACAAAAGTACACGAAATTTGAGACAAAAAGAGCAGATTCAAAATTTTTTTTGGAAGTTTGTGAATTATTTCATATTACTAAATTGAAAATACTTCGTGCAATCCATCACATACTTTAGCTTGATAAAGCGGGATTTTAAAAATGACAGCCCTTACATTTATTATTTAGAAATAATAGATTGTGTTTGAAATCACAAATGGAACAAGCGGTTGGTAAACGATATAATTATTGTTATATCAACGTTTTCGGCTTGTTTTTAGTAATTCGAACGATTTATTAAAGCTATCGTTGACAAAGTAAAAATTAAAGGTTAACATTCGTAATTACAAAGGATTTCAAAAATTAGAAGGGGATGGTAAATATGGATTTAATGAAAAAGTCACTTGAAATGCACGAACACTTTGGCGGGAAAATGGAAATTCGTGCAAAAGTTCCGGTACAGGATAAATATGATTTGAGTTTAGCTTATTCTCCGGGTGTTGCTGCCCCTTGCCTTGCAATTGAACAGAATCCTTCAACCGTGTATGACTATACGATGAAAGGGAATTTAGTAGCGGTTATCACAGACGGAACCGCGGTATTAGGGTT
Organism: Solibacillus sp. NPDC093137; assembly: GCF_050280445.1. NCBI lineage: Bacteria > Bacillati > Bacillota > Bacilli > Caryophanales > Caryophanaceae > Solibacillus > Solibacillus sp. NPDC093137. The sequence continues at coordinate 1,461,916 of NZ_JBNNVH010000001.1, read as the reverse complement.
AGGGGATATTGGTCCGGAAGCCGCTTTACCAGTAATGGAAGGTAAGGCGTTATTATTAAAGCGCTTTGCAAATGTTGACGCAGTACCGGTATGCTTAAACACTAAAGACGTAGACGAAATTGTCAACATTGTAAAAGCGATTTCGCCGACCTATGGAGCAATCAATCTGGAAGATATTTCAGCGCCGCGCTGTTTTGAAATTGAAGACCGGCTGCGTGCTGAATGTTCAATCCCGGTATTTCATGATGACCAGCATGGAACGGCAATTGTCGTTGGGGCAGGTTTAATCAATGCGGTGAAACTGGTGAAAAAAGATGTCAATAAGATGAAGGTTGTCATTAACGGAGCCGGGGCAGCAGGTATTGCGATTCTCCGTATTTTAATTCAAATGGGTTACACAAATGTCGTTATGTGTGACACGAAAGGCATTATTTATGAAGGGCGTCCTGAAGGGATGAATCCGGTAAAAGAACAGGTTGCTCATTTATCGAATCCGGATCAATTACGCGGTACTTTGGATGATGCATTAGTAGGAGCAGATGTGTTTATCGGGGTGTCCGCAGCAAATATTTTAACGGAAAAACATATTAAATCGATGGCTATAGATCCGATTGTCTTTGCTTTGGCAAATCCTGATCCTGAAATAACGCCGGATAATGCAAAAAAATGGGGCGTAAAAATTATCGGTACCGGCCGTTCTGACCATGCCAACCAAGTGAATAATATGCTTGCCTTCCCGGGGATTTTCCGTGGTGCACTTGATGTAAGAGCGACAGATATCAACGAGGCGATGAAGCTGGCGGCGGTTGAAGCTATTGCATCGCTAGTAACAGAAGAAGAGCTGAATGAAGACTTTATTATTCCGAGCTCGATGGATGAACGGGTTGCAGGTGTAGTTGCAAAAACAGTTGGATCCGCAGCCATCGCATCAGGAGTTTCTGAATTGTTCCAGCAAGTAGATCTAATTAACACTTCGGTAGCCATTTAAAAAGGATGTGCATGAAGTTACATTCAGCACATCCTATAAAATAGTGAAGACGATCAATCAGTGGGAATCCAAAATCTCCACTGATTGCAGTGTCACTTAAACTGTTTGAAGCTCTGCAGTCAGTTGTTCCAATTGTGTAATTAAATCACCAATAAACGCGATTGTGTCACGTAATGGCTGTTCAGTCGTAATGTCGACACCTGCCATTTGTGCAAGTTCAACAGGTGTTTTTGTGCCGCCTGCTTTTAATACATCGATCCATTGCTCAACAGCTGCTTCGTCACCGTTTAAAATACGTTGTGATACTTGTGTTGAAATAGTTAAACCTGCAGAATACGTATATGGATATAAGCCCATATAGTAATGAGGCTGACGCATCCAAGTCAATTCTGCACCTTCAGTTACTTCAACTGCGTCTCCCCAGAATTGCTCAAGTACTTCACGTTTTAATTCATTCAGTTTCGGTGCGTTAACGCTTCCGCCTTCATCGATAATTTCGTACACTTTACGCTGGTAAGCTGCCTCAAGTAAATGAGTTACGAAGTTATGGTAGTACGTACGGCTAATAATCGTTGAGATGACCCAACGTTTAAAGCGCGCATCCGTAGAATTTTTTAATAAGTGGTTGGCCATAAGCATTTCATTCATTGTTGACGGTGCTTCTATGAAGTAAAGTGATGGTCTTGCATTGAAAATATTTTGCGCATCATTTGCCAAATAGAAATGACCTGCATGACCTAGTTCATGGGCTAAAACGAATACTTCATTCATTCGGCTCGTCCATGAAATCAATACATACGGGTGTACACCATATGGGCTTGAACAGAATGCGCCAGTTGATTTTCCGGCATTTTGTGCAAAATCAATCCATCGCTCATCAAAAGAACGATCGATCATATGCGTATAATGCTCGCCCATAATCGATAAACCGTCTTTCATATATTGACGGGATTCTTCCACCGTAATAGTAGGCTCATATGATGGGTCCAACGAAATTTTAAGGTCTGCAAACGTCATTTTGTCCAACTGATGTGTTTTTTGCAACAGTTTTGCATAGCGGCGCATATGTGGTGCAAGCTCATTCATAATTAAATCGATTTGGCGGTTATACATTGAGCGGTCCACTTGCTGTGACTCTAATAAAGAATCAAAAATATTGTCGTAGCCGCGAAGGTCTGCTTCCGTTTTTTCAATTGCCAAGTGTGTATTATATGTTTTGGCAGTCGTATGCTGATAGTCGCGCAGTTTTTTTGAAAAGGCTTCAAATGCAGCACGACGTTTATTCGTGTCCGTTTCAAGCTCCCAATCGCCCTCAAACAAGTTATAGCTAAGCGGGAATGATTCACCATCTACTTCAAAGTTAGGGAACTGCATATCTACCAATTTTGTCGTATTGTACAGCTCATATGGCGCGTTGAATGTAGCACCGAATGCAGCCAGTGCTTTTTCCGCTTCAGGATGTAACTGGTGCGGTTTTTGTACGAGCAGTTTATCAATAAAATTAGCGTATTCCGGTTTAGCAGTTTGTGCTTCTTTTAAAACAGCTTCGTCCAATGCAAGTAAATCACTTTTTACAAAGGATAATTTTGTTGCAAGTTTTGCAGCGAAAGAACCGAAGCTTGCGGCACGCATCTGATTTTCAGTGCTCGTTTGGTCAACGCTATGTGAAAGGCTCGCATATGTGCCGATTACAACCATTTTCTCCTGAATTTTTTCCGTTGCTTCAATTGCATTAATCGCGCCTTGTACATCAGTAATTGTCCCTGCAAGCCCCTCTGCAGTTTTCTCTACAAGTTGTCTTAATTCTTCGATTGCCGCTGTGTAGGCTTGTTCTGTAGCAAATAAATCTTCCAAATTCCAAGTTTCTTCAACCGGTACATCACTACGATTCAACATTGACATAAGTATCCTCCTAATATTACGATATTCGAAATAAATAATACCATATTTCTGAAAATTTAGGAAGTAGTGAAAATTTGGTCGATAAATATTTTTAATATTATTTAGAAGACATATAGTAAAATAGAGAAACGATGGAAATAGGGAAAGAGTGTGATAATATGCAAGAAGTGAAGGATTGTAGTCTAATTCTTGAAGGCGGGACATTTCGAACGGTTTTTACTGCGGGAGTGTTGGATGCCCTTATGGAGGAACATATAAAGATGCCGTATATTGCGGCGATTTCGGCAGGTGCCATCAATGCGGTATCCTATATGTCCAATCAGCCTGAACGGACGATGCGAGTTTTGACAACGTACCGCAATGATCCCCGCTATATGGGAATGCTTAATTTTCTGAAGGAAAAAAGTCTGTTCGGATTGGATTTTGCCTATAATATTGTGCCGAATCAGCTTGATTTGTTTGATTGGGACGCCTATTACAACTATCCGGGTGAGGTGGAGTTCGGGCTGACGAATGCATATACCGGAAAAGTAGAGTATAAAAGTGCGCATACAATGACAAAAGCATGTGATATTTTACAGGCAACATGTGCCATTCCTATACTGTTCCCTGAGATTAAAATTGACAATGTTCCGTATTATGATGGGGGACTATCCGATTCGATTCCAATTAAACGTGCCATCGAAAAAGGATATAACAAGCATTTGCTAATTTTGACGAGGGAACCCGGCTATATAAAAAGTGCCTCTAAAACGAATCAGTGGGCAACGAAGCTTTTCCAAAAACGTTACCCAAGACTCGCGGCTGCGATGAGACATCGTGCGGATATGTATAATGAAACAATGCAATATATTGCTCAAAAAGAGATTGATCAGGAAGCGTTTATTTTTAAACCGGACCGTCCGATAAAAAGTTTTGAAAGCAAAGTTGATCAAATGAAAGCCAATTATGAGGTTGGCTATGAACAGGCACAAAAGCAAATGCCTGAGTTGAAGGCGTTTTTGGAGATTATTTAAAGATAAAGCATAATACTGTAATAGTTTAATATAGAATATACTTGCAAAAGCGAGTGGAATTATATTAAAATAAAGCTAAGAACATTAAATTAAATAAAAAGTGCAAGACAAGGTGGAGCCATAGTCAACTATGGCACCGCCTTGTCTTTTTTGCATTGGAAGGGGAAATTTATGTTTATTTTACAAATTGTTCTAGTTTTATTTGCTACCAAACTCGCCGGACATCTTGCTGCGAGAATCGGGCAACCATCTGTACTAGGGAAAATAATTGTAGGTATTATTCTTGGTCCAGCACTCCTTGGCTGGGTTCATGATACTGAACTTTTAACCGTGTTCAGTCAAATAGGTGTTTTACTGTTAATGTTTTTAGCTGGTCTTGAAACCGACCTACAGGAAATGAATAGAAACAAAAAAGCGGCAATCTATGTTGCTTTAGGTGGTATTCTCCTGCCGATTATTTTAGGGTATGCAGGTTCGCAATATTACGGATTGTCTGTAGGAGAATCCATTTTTATTGGATTATTACTTTCTGCAACATCTGTCAGTATTTCGGTACAGGCGTTAAGGGAGCTTGGTTGGCTGAATAGTAAAGAAGGGTCAACATTACTTGGAGCTGCGGTTTTGGATGATATTGTAGTTGTAATTTTAATCGCCATTGCTATGAGTTTCTTTGCCGGATCAGATACGAATATCGGTTTATTAATCGGTAAGAAAGTATTATTCTTCGCCATCTTGATTGTGCTGGCAAAATGGTTTATCCCACACTTTATAAGAATCTTCAAGAAATTTAGAGTTACTGAATCAATATTGAGTGCCGGCCTGATTATTTGTTTTGGTTTGTCATATTTTGCGGAATTCCTTGGTATCGCTGGTATTATCGGTGCTTTCTTTGCAGGGATTGCGATTGCACAAACAGAATATAAAGATGAAATCGAACATAAGGTTGAGCCGATTGCTTACGGGATTTTTGTTCCGTTCTTCTTTGTTAGTATCGGATTAGCGGTTTCATTCGATGGAATTGGAGAACAAATCGGGTTTATTATCGTATTTTCAATAATTGCAGTTGTATCCAAATTTGTTGGTTCAGGATTAGGTGCGAAATTAGCCGGATTCAATACGAAATCATCGATGGGGGTCGGTGCTGGGATGGTTTCCCGAGGCGAGGTTGCACTAATATTAGCTGCAATGGGACTTGAAGGTGGCTTGCTGCCGGCTAATTACTATACATCGATTATTATCGTAATTATCGTAACAACAATCGTGACACCGCCTTTGTTAAAAGCAATTTTTGGGAAGAGAATAGTCGTATAAATTTAAGGGTTTAGATAGAAAAGATAGGCACATTTTCATGAGCCTATCTTTTTTTACGCCTTTTTTACTTTAAACCGGTAATAAAGAGACATAAACAATGTAATGAACGTTACAAAGACGGTTGCACCAATGACAGCAGCGGCTACGATTTGTACTGCTTTTAAGTCGGATTCAACTATTGCATAAAGCGCCATAACTACTGCAACAGCGGGAAGCAGCTTTGTAAGTAGAACAAGCCCCTTTTTATTTTCTGCCTTCCATTGGTTACCGTAAGAAGTCAGTCCAGTCCACAGTAAAGGAATCGTAAGTATTGTCAGTAAAAGGGCTAAACCAAAGAAAAGTGTGTGTATGCTGTCAGTTGTTTGTAGTGAAATCAGCCAAGATATAATTGTACCTGGAACAAGTGTCACCATAGCAAGATTCAGTGGTTTTACTTGGTTTTTATACTTCTCAATCGTTGTATCACGGTCCGTGTAAATCGGCTTCGTGTTGGGAGGAGCACGAAATAAATGGATATCACCTGCAGAATCCACAAGTGACCAGCCTGCATCTTTGAAAAGTTCAAAGTATTCTTCATCCGTATTTTCCAGTGTCCGATAATCGATACTGTATACATAATCAGCATATTCACCTTTTTCAAGTGTGTAGCCTAAAAATGAAAAACTTCGGACATGCCAACCTTCAAGCGAAAGTTTATGCATTTTTTCCAAATCCTTTTGCTCAGAAAATGCTAATCCACCAGACATCATATACTTCGTTTTTGTCATACTTCATCCTCCATTCCTCTTTCAGCTAACTGAATCATCAGCTTTCTAATTGTTAACTCCATTTTTAAAACGGTTTTGCCTTTTTGCGTCAGTAAATACACTTTACGCCTTGAATCTGTATCGTCGTATAAATAAATCCAATCATTTTGTAAAAGTTTTTTTATAATCGTGTACATTGAAGCTGGACCGATTGAAATATTCCCTTTAGATGTTTCTTCAATTAAATTCATAATCGCGTATCCGTGTTGGGGCGTTGTTAATGTGGCCATAATATGAAACATTGAATCGGTCAATTGCTCATTGTTTTTCACTATGTCACCTCCCGATATATCATAAAGTGATATATATGTCTGAAAACAATATATCACTTTATGATATATATGTAAACAGAATTATCTATTAATTTGATGGGGGAGTGGGAATGCGGGAAAATAAAAAGCCTGCTCGTTCTATAACGGAGCAGGCGATCTTTTAATTATTGGTGATTTTCGTAATCGTAATATTCAACCAGCCAAACAAAATCGTAATGACTGGACTTAACAGGCAAAAGAATGCGAACGGTAAATAGTCGATGACAGAAATATTCAATGTAGAAGCAATGAACAGACCGCACACGCTCCATGGAACGAGTGGATTGATAACAGTACCTGCATCCTCAATTGTACGGGCTAAATTTTTCGGATGAAGCTGAACGGCTTTAAATTTTTCCTTAAATGCTTCACCTGTTAATAACAGCGATAAATACTGTTCACCGATTGTAACGTTAATTCCGATTGCGGTAAAAGCTGTTCCCGTAATAACAGATCCGACCGATTTCAACTGGTTTTGAAGTGCCTGCAGCAATGTTTGGATAATGCCGAGTGTAAAGAGCAATCCGCCCATAGACAGGGACAATACAATTAAAATAATCGTAAACAGCATACTGTTCATTCCGCCTCGAGTCAGTAATGAATCAATTGCTTCGACTCCTGTTTCCATTGAATAGCCGTTATATAAAATTGCAAACAGTTCGTTCAATGGAATAGAACTGTGGAAATATGATAGCACGATACCGGAAATAGCACTTATCGCTAATGTAGCAAGGCTTGGTAATTTAAAGATCGTGCACACAATAAGAACGACAAGCGGAATGATTGCATACCAATGAATTAGATTTGTTGCGAACAGTGTTTCTTTAAAGCTTGTAATAAGCTCTGTGTCCATATGCTGGCTTTTGGGAGAAAGCCAGGCATATACGATGAGTGAAATAATAAATGCCGGAATGGTCGTGAACATCATATTTCTAATATGCGTAAACAAGTCAATACCGGCAACAGTCGCCGCCAAGTTCGTCGTATCGGACAACGGGGACATTTTATCCCCAAAAAAGGCTCCCGAAACAATTGCTCCTGCTGTAATAGCAAGTGAAGCGTCTATAGAACTCGCAACCCCTACCATTGCAACACCAACTGTTGCAACGGTAGTAAGAGAACTGCCGATCGCTGTGCCGATAATGCTTGTAATAAGGAAGACAACCGCATAAAAAAAGCTCGCAGTAATGATTGAAAGACCTATATACAATAGTGTAGGAATTGTCCCACTTATTAACCAACTGCTGATTAAAACACCGATCAAAAGAAAAATATAAACTGCGCCGATACTTGTTGAAACAGAAGCAATCATACTTTGCTCCATGATGCGGTACGGTACTTTTCGCAGAACACCATACATGATAAGTATAATAATGGCTATGAAAATCGGAACATGCGGGACACTGCCGAGTTTCATAATGCTATAGGAGATGAGTGCAATAATAAATAAAATTAAAATAAGTGCTTCAAAAAAATGTGGTTTTACATGTTGTTTTGCATTCATGATGACTAGACCTCGCTATATAGTTTCGCGCTTCAACGCGTTGAAGTACAAAAGTTAGTGTAGCATTTTATTTAGAAAAAGGGAAGGGGGTAAAAATAAAAGGAACATACCGGAAAGTCCGAGATGTCCCTATAGTGCTTGATGAATGGCATTAAAAAAATAAAATTACTCAGCAAGCATAATCTTTTCTAATTGTAATGGTTCAATATATGTATCGCCTTGATACGCCCGCATATTACCGCCTGAAATTTCATCAATGAGTAAAATTTCACCTGTTTTTGCATCGCGGCCAAATTCCAATTTAATATCATAAAGCGTTAACCCTTTTTTCTCTAACTCTGCGCCAACAAACTTTGAAATTTCGATTGTGCGCTGTTTCAAGATGGCATATTCATCATGTGTTAAAATACCAAGCATTGAAAGCGCATCTTCTGAAATAGGAGGATCCAGGCGTTCATCGTCCTTAATAGTCACTTCTACAAATGAATCCAAATCCTGACCTTCTGTTGCATAAGCACCATAGCGGCGTAAAAAAGATCCGACTGCTTTAAAACGGCAAATAACTTCCAAACCTTTACCGAAAACAGTCGCCGGTTTAACCGTCATTGTCGCTTCATTAAAATTTGCCTCAACATAATGTGTCGGTACCTTTAATTCGTTTAATTTAGAATAAAAGAAAGAAGTAAGTTTCAATCCGGCAAGGCCTGCACCATCAATTGTTAAACCGACTGTGTTTGCGCCTGGATCAAAAACCCCGTTTTCTCCAGTTACGTCATCTTTAAATTTCAGCAAATATAATTCGTTTTCAAGTTTAAATACATCTTTAGTTTTACCAGTATACATTAATTCCATGAGAGATACCTCCAAAAGTAATTTCAAATTAATTATAACACGAATGATTTTATAATATTAGTGTAAAAATGTTCGTATTTTAAAGAAAGACGTCTAACCTTTGATATAGTATGCTCTTTGTTACCAGTGTAATGGTAACATTTGTTATACTAATCTTAGACAAGGAGTGATTTAGATGCTAAAAACGTATAATAATATTGTTGTAGCAATTGACTTTTCAGAAAAAGCAAAAATTGCTTTTGAGCGCGGTATGAACGTTGCTCGATTGACGGATGCGACATTGAATTTAGTGAGTGTAATTGATACACATTCATTCGGATCAGTGGAAGCATATGATTTAAAGTATGCAAAAGCTCTAAAGGAAAAAACACTTGATCAGTTAAAGGAATACAAGGTTATAGCAGAACAGGCCGGCGTTAAAAATGTACAAGTATCCGTTGAAGAAGGATCGCCGAAAGCGGTATTGACGAACCTGACCGATGCCGATTTAATCATTATCGGAGCGACCGGTTTAAACCGTGCAGAACGTTTCTTACTAGGGTCTGTATCGGAAAATGTTGTACGCAGCGCCAATTGTGATGTTCTCGTAGTACGTTAAAAAATAAACCCGCAATACTCCTTGTTCAAAGGGGATTGCGGGTTTTGTTAATTAATATACGCCTTCTACAAGCATACCGTTTGCTACTTTAATGAAGCCGGCAATGTTTGAGCCGACAACTAAATTGCCTTCATAGCCATATTTTTTCGCCGCATCCGAACTTTCTTTGAAAATTGATTTCATAATACCGTGAAGTTTTTCATCAACTTCCTGGAAAGACCAGTAGTTACGGCCGGAATTTTGAGCCATTTCAAGTGCAGATACAGCAACACCGCCTGCATTTGCTGCTTTACCAGGGCCGAATAAAACATCGCTTGCTAAAAACTCATTGATTGCATCTAAATTCGATGGCATATTTGCACCTTCTGCAACGACTTTCACGCCATTTGCAATTAAAGTACGGGCCTGTTCACCGTTAATTTCATTTTGAGTTGCACATGGAAGAGCGATATCACATGGAATTGTCCAGATGCCGTCACAGCCTTCTGTATAAATAGCATTTGGACGATAATTTACATATTCTTTAATACGCTTCCCTTCAACTTCTTTTAACTGTTTTACAATTTTTAAGTTAATGCCTTCCGGGTCGTAAATGTAGCCTGCCGAGTCGGAGCAGGCAACAACTTTTGCTCCAAAGTGCTGAGCTTTTTCAATTGCATAAATCGCTACATTACCAGAACCTGAAACGACAACCGTTTTATCATTAATTGAAAGTTTTGCTTCACGCAGCATTTCTTCAACAAAGTATACTAAACCATATCCTGTTGCTTCTGTACGCGCCAATGAACCACCATAGCCAGGTTTTTTCCCAGTTAATACACCTGCCTCATATGCACCGCGAATACGCTTGTATTGCCCCCATAAATAGCCGACTTCACGTGAACCTACACCAATATCTCCGGCCGGAACATCGACATCAGGACCGACATAGCGGTATAATTCTGTCATGAAAGCTTGACAGAAGCGCATAATTTCTGCATTTGATTTCCCTTTTGGATCAAAGTCTGAACCACCCTTACCGCCGCCGATCGGTTGACCAGTTAAAGCGTTTTTAAAAATTTGTTCAAAGGCTAAAAATTTCATAATCGATTCATTTACTGTAGGATGGAAGCGTAATCCACCTTTATATGGCCCGATAACATTGTTATATTGAACGCGGTACCCACGGTTTACTTGTACTTGGTTTTGATCATCTTGCCAAGCGACACGGAAAGAGATGATTCTGTCCGGCTCAATGATACGTTCTAAAATATTATGCTGAATGTATTCGGGATGTTGTTCGAATACTGGAACTAGAGAAAGGAAAATTTCTTCCGCGGCTTGTAAGAATTCTAACTGATGTGCGTTCTTAGCTTTTAATTTTTCAAACACTCCATCAACATATTGCTGTGCGTTACTCGTTGTTGTCATTGTCGTCATGTTAATACCCCCAAATGGATTAATAAGTATACATTAGTATGAATTATCAAACAATTCAATTATATTTTATGTGACATCACTGTGTGAAATCGATGTTAAAAAAGAGAAAACGTTTTCAATTATTATATCTATATAATAATTTGAAGTTGCTTTTGGAAAGGATGATTAACTATTTTACAACTATTAATTGATGCAGATGCATGCCCGGTTGTTGATTTAGCGCTGTTTATTTCATCTCGATATGAGATAAGACCGATCTTGTTCTGCGATACATCACATCGAATGGAACGGGATGGTGCAAAAACAATTATTGTTGACAAAGGACCAGATTCAGTTGATTTTAAGCTTCTAAGTGTCTTAAAGCGAGGAGATATTGTCATAACAGGTGATTATGGTCTTGCTGCAATGTGTATAGCAAAAGGTGGAATTGTTATTACTCATAACGGAAAAGAACTGACGTCTGACAACATAGATCAACTGTTGGCTTTTCGATTTGAAAGTGCGAAAATAAGACGTGCAGGGGGACGTACGAAAGGTCCCAAAAAGCGCACGGAAGAAAATAATTTGGCTTTTGAAACGAAATTTCGACAAATTTGTGAACGTGCGATTTTTGAGAAGGAGGAATCATAAATGAATCAGCAAATCTTAAATTTAGACGAACTAAAAGAACGCTTTCCGTTAATTGAAAAGCTGCAATCCGAACAATATGTATTTTGGGAAAATGAAAGTGTAGCTAAAGAAAGCCAAGTATCTGACCAAGTGACACCAGATATGATTCAAGACGCAGAAAGTAGATTGAAGCGTTTTTCTTCTTATATAAAGGTTGCATTTCCAATCACGAAATTTTCAGACGGCATTATTGAATCGGAATTAAGAGAAATTGCCGCGATGAAAAAACTCATAGAAGGACGACGCGGTTTTAATATTCCTGGCAAATTAATGCTTAAATGTGATCATGCATTACCGATCGCCGGTTCGATTAAAGCGCGTGGCGGTATATACGAAGTGTTGAGTCATGCGGAAAAGCTGGTAATCGATGCAGGAATGATAACAGAACAAGAGGATTACGCAAAATTCCATAGTGAAGAATTCCGGAATTTTTTCAGCAAATATAAAATAGCTGTCGGGTCAACGGGGAACTTGGGCCTAAGTATCGGTATTATTAGCGCACAGCTGGGTTTCCAGGTGACTGTGCATATGTCGATTGAGGCAAAAGAGTGGAAAAAAGAACTGCTGCGTGAAAAAGGTGTTGCAGTAATCGAATACGAATCCGATTACACTTCTGCAGTGGAAAACGGCCGCCAAATAGCAGAACAAGATCCTGCTTGCCATTTCGTTGATGATGAAAATTCAATCGATCTGTTTTTAGGATATTCGGTAGCGGGATCTCGCCTGAAAGACCAGCTTCAGCAAGCAAAAATTAAAGTTGATGCGAATCATCCGCTATTTGTTTATCTGCCATGCGGAGTTGGTGGTGCGCCCGGGGGAATTGCCTACTCTTTAAAACAAATTTACGGCGAACATATTCATCTTTTCTTTGCGGAACCATTTGCATCTCCTTGTATGCTCCTAGGTTTGATGACAGGCATGCATGACAAAATCAGTGTGAATGATATTGGTTTGTCCAACAAGACAGAAGCTGACGGATTGGCGGTAGGGCGTCCTTCACGATTTGTCGGAACATTGATGGAATCCGTAATAAGCGGATGTTATACTGTGGATGACAGCTTTTTATATAGAAGTTTAAAAGGTATGTTTGAGACGGAAAACATTTTTATGGAACCTTCAGCACATGCAGGTGTGTATGGTCCGATTGAATTAATGATGCAGGGGACTTCGTATATTGAAAAGCATGGGCTTACAGATAAAATGGAAAACGCCACACATATTATTTGGTCAACAGGCGGCGATCTAGTGCCTGAAGAATTACGACAGCAGTATTTACAATCAGAGATATAGAAGGGAAGTCGCTTGTGTTAATTGTAGTAGTCATCATCGCATTTTTTGGAGCAGGTTTACTCGATTTAAACTTACGCAAAAAATATAACATCCCAAAAAACGAGAAATTTATGGATCAGTATGTGGGGATTTGGCATTTCGTCTTGGAAATCCTTCTATGTTTCATGTTTTTATCGTATGTAACTATTAATCTATTTGACCAAAAAACATTATATTCGGTATTGTTTGCGTTCATTATGATTTTATTTATAGTCCGTGGATTATTGGAGTTTTGGTTTAGAAGAGAAAAGCGTCGTCATATAATTTCATTTACTTATGTAGTGCTTTGTGCAATTTGCAGTATCGCAATTGCCATTATAATGTAAGAAAAGAAGTGTGTTGGAGGGTATCCCTCAACACACTTCTTTTTAGTCTACCTGGATTTCTTCTACTGTTGCTTCAACTTCTGAGCGGGACATTTTTTCTCGTCCTTCTCTCATCGCCTGTAACGTTTTATGTGCCAATGCTAAAGGCAGTCTGCAGAACAATTTGATCGAACGTTTATCTAAATCCTTCATATAAAGGTCGGCCTTTGCCAGGTTTTCCTCCGCATAAGCAAATAGTTCAGCCCGTGTCCAGCCATCCGGAACGAAGCTGACACCGCGCTCATCCAAATCTTCCTGCTCATTTCGTAAAATGTTTACTGCCTGTAAGCCGCGACCATAGCCAATTGCCAGCTCACGGTCTGTTTTCGTACCGGCGCTCCATTCCCAAAGCTCCGAAAGCATGACACCGACCAAACCAGCCACATAGTATGTATAGTCGTCCAAGTCTTCCTTCGTATGCACCTGCCAATTTGCGAGTGCCCATTTAGCCATTCCCTCCGCCATTTCACTCGTCGCAGAAGTGACAATCGGGAATGCCCCTTTAGGACAAACTTCCAGCCAGTCAGCTAGACGAAGTGTAACTTCAGGCATTTTGTCCTTTACAGGTGCAAGTGCAGCAAGATAAGCATCGTTATCAAAGGCAGGAGCTTTCAATAATTCCGCTACTTTTAATAATGTCGCATTTTTCATTTCATTGGAAACATCTTCGTGATCTTCAATTTCATCAATTGCCCGCATTGCTAAATATGCAGCAGCAACCGTTAATTTTAATTCTTTATCTAAAAAAGTAATGGGGATATAAAATGTACGGCTCGTCTCTTTTAAAACGCGCATCGCATCTTTTTGTAAAGCTTTGTTCGACATAAGGAAAACTTCCTCCATTCTAAATTGCATCCACTTCCTATCGTATCGCAAATCTGTGAAAAGTGAAAATAAAAGTTCCGGCTTTTGAAGATTTGTGGCCGGGAGTGATTAGTAGGGAGAAAGAAAGCGGCGTATTAGAACCTAGGAGCTCAATTGTGGAACGAGTGGAACGAAAAATAGAAAGTTTAAATGCTAAAGTAGAACCGCTTGCCATGAAAGTAGAAACCCTAGAGCCGCAACTCCCAATAAGAAAACACACACATTTCCAGTATGTACATATTAATTGAAATATGGTAATATTAGAACAATTATAATGGACGGAGGTGAACGGAATGAAAAAGTTAGCGATCGAGACAGGTGTAAAAGTGGATACAGCTATGTATTTTGCACGTGTCATTACTTTTAAATTTGGGTCTAACGGGATAGGTATGTCCTTTTTTAGACAATTTAAAAATAATGCGTAGCTAATTAACTTCATTCTTTTCACCACTACTGAAAAGGCTGCTCTCGTTAATGAGCAGTCTTTTTGTTATTTTAGCTGCGCCGGTGGAGGCGTAGAAATATGCAGTTGAAAGCAGAAAACATAACGAAAATTATCGGTGGCAACACCATTTTTAAGGAACTTTCTTTTGAAGTGAATGCCGGTGAACGTATCGCAATCGTCGGTCGAAACGGCAGTGGGAAAACAACATTATTTAAAGTGCTGGCAGGTATTGAACAGCCGGATGAAGGGCGAATCATAAAATCGAAAGGTCAAACAATCGGCTACTTGCATCAAATACCTCAATACACGGATATATCAGTTTTTGATGTATTGTCAAAAGCATTTGCTGAATTACATGATATTAAAGATCGTCTGTCTCAGTTGGAAATGAAGATGGTAACTGATTTATCCGAGAAGATTTTAAATCAATATGGAGAGCTGCAAGAGCACTATTTAGCAAACGGTGGCTACGAAACTGAAGCGAAAATTGCATCGATTGCCAATGGACTCGCGATTACAAAACTATTGGATCAACCTTTTCATGCGCTCAGCGGCGGTGAAAAAACAAAGGTAATGCTCGCTCAAATATTACTGCAGCAGCCCGATATTTTGCTGTTAGATGAACCGACAAATCATTTGGATCTTGCTGCAACACAATGGCTTGAAGACTATTTGCAATACTTTAAAGGTACCGTTGTTGTAATCTCGCATGACCGGATGTTTTTAAATAAAATTGTTCAGTATGTGGCAGAAATTGAAGACGGACAGATTTGGATGAGCAAGGGTAACTATGATCAGTACATTAAAAATAAAGAGGCAAAAATAGCGCAGCAGTTTGCAGCATATGAAGAACAGCAAAAAAAGATTCAGAAGATAAAAGAGGCAATTCGCCGATTACGTCAATGGGCGAATGAGGCTTCTCCTCCGAATCCTGATCTATACCGCAAAGCGAAAGTAATGGAGAAGATGCTGGCTCGAATGGAAATTGTCAAAAAGCCAAAAACCGAGCGCCAGATGAATTTACAGCTGAAGGCAGAAGACCGGACTGGAAAAGAAGTATTTATGCTAAAAAACATTTCCCACGGGTTTGAACAGGACTTTTTATTTATGGATGTTCAGTTATCGGTCCATTTTCAAGATCGGATGGCGATTGTTGGAAATAACGGAACAGGAAAATCCACGTTAATAAAAATTCTATTAGGGGAAATTGAGCCTGTTGATGGGGATGCAAAACAGGGCAGCAATTTAAAGATCGGATACCTTGCACAGCAGTTTGACCAATTTAACGGCAAACAGCGTCTTATTGATGCTTTCCGAGAGCAGGTGTCATTAACGGAATACGATGCGCGGCATATGCTCGCCAAATTTTTATTTTACGGTCATGACGTATTTAAAAAGGTGGATCAACTAAGCGGCGGGGAAAAGATGAGGCTTCGACTAGCTCAATTAATGGTTCAAAAATGCAATGTTCTCGTTTTGGATGAACCGACGAACCATCTTGATATTGAGTCAAGGGAAGCGCTTGAAGAAGCATTGGAAAACTTTGAAGGAACAATACTTGCGATTAGCCATGACCGTTATTTTCTGCAAAAACTATTTACGAGAACGGCATGGCTGGAAAATCAGCAGCTTATCGTACATGAAGGGCCATTTGAATGGGCACAGTCGAAACAAAAGGAGTTATGCAAATGAATCAAATCGAAGCATATTGGCAGCGCTTTTGTGAGTCAGAAGGTTTGCAAAATATTCGTTATAAAGAAGCATTTCAGTTTGGTGAAAAAGCGGATTGGCTTGCAGAACTTGTAGTAGATGGCGTTAAAAGAGCAACTTGCTCAAGTTTTCCGTTGTATGAACTTGAAGAAGAAAGTTTGCCGGAAGTGGGGGACTACCAGATTGTTTTAAACAGTCATGATGAACCTGTTGCGATCATCCAATCTTATTCTATTGAAATTTACCCATTCAATGAAGTACCGGTTGATTTTGCATTGGCAGAAGGAGAAGGTACTTATGAGGAGTGGAAGGAAGCACATGTCGCGTTTTTTAGCAGAGAACTTTCCAAACTTGGTCTGGAATTTACCGAAGAAATGCTGACAGTTTGTGATCGCTTTAAAAAAGTTTTTCCTAAATAAAGATTAGAAAGTTGCAATATTAATAGCTAAACTTATACAAAATGGAGGAATTTGTTTAAGCAAACCTCCATTTTTTCACTGTTTTCGTTCAATTTCAACACTTCCTGGCAACAATTGCTATCGAAAAACGTTACATAATAGTTGCATAGGTTAATGTTTTTTTGATATATTGATTCTTGTTTTTCTAAATAAAAAAGGAAAACGTCTTGAATAGAAAGAGTGATTACAAGGTGAAAAACTTAGTAAAAAATAAAAGCTTAATAAACAATTTTCTAGGGATTTTCGTTCTTGCGGTTTTAATGCTATGGGCGAAAACTTATATTACACAATTGACGCAGTTTAAGTTGGGTGTAGAGGGGCCACTTCAACAGTTTCTTTTATTAATTAACCCATTAGGTTCTGCGGTACTATTTTTAGCAGTTGCTTTTCTGTTTAAAAGAAAAAGAAGACTGACAGCATTGATCATCCTTTATACATTGATGACATTTCTATTATTTGCGAATTCTGTATATTATCGTTTCTTCAGTGATTTTATTACGCTTCCAACGATTTCTCAAACACAAAATTTCGGAGATTTAGGCGGCAGTGTTTTAACATTATTAAAACCGACTGATTTATTATTTTTTGTGGATATTTTTGTACTGATATATATTCGTTTCTCAAAGAAAATTAATTTCCAATCCGGCAAAGTCGGATTCAAAATGCCTGCAGCTGTTATAGCAGCAGCAATTGTATTATCAATTGTTAACTTGCAATTAGCGGAAGCTGACCGCCCGGATTTATTGAGCCGTGGCTTTGACCGCAGTTATATCGTGAAATATTTAGGTATGTACAATTATACAATTTATGATTCTGTTAAAACGTTTGAAGCATCTTCAGAACGTGCTTCAGCAGACAGCAGTGATATTGCTGAAATTATTAACTTTACAAATTCATTTTCAGCCCAGCCAAACGAGAAGTACTTTGGTAAAGCAAAAGATATGAATGTAATTTATTTGCATCTGGAATCCATGCAGTCATTTTTAATTGATTATGAGCTTGAAGGCCAACAAGTAACACCGTATTTAAATTCGTTAGTTAAAAATGAAAACACAATGTATTTCGATAACTTTTATCATCAAACGGCGCAGGGGAAAACTTCCGATGCTGAATTTATGTTAGAGAATTCATTATTCGGATTGCCACAAGGTTCGGCCTTTATTACAAAAGGTCAGAATACATTTGAAGCTGCACCATCGATATTAAAAGACTATGGCTATACATCAGCAGTGTTCCACGGAAATAACGGTAGTTTCTGGAACCGAAATATTATTTACAACCAGTTCGGCTATGACGAATTTTTTGACGAAGGTTCGTATGATACAGCCGATTCGAAAAATATGGCGGAGTACGGCTTAATGGATAAACCATTTTTCGAGCAGTCGGAAAGCTTGCTTGAAACATTGCCGCAGCCATTCTATACAAAATTCATTACGGTTGCCCATCACTTCCCTTACAAGATTGATCAGGATTTAGCGACGATCGGTAAGGCGACAACAGGCGATGCGAGTGTCGATAATTATTTCCAGACAGCTCGATACGCTGACGAAGCGATTGAACAGTTCTTTACGTATTTAAAAGAATCCGGGCTTTATGAAAATACAATGATTGTAATGTACGGAGACCATTACGGAATTTCCGATAACCATAATAAAGCGATGGAACAAATTATTGGTGAAGAAGTTACACCTGTTGTAAATGCAGATTTACAGCGTGTGCCGCTATTTATTCATGTACCGGGAATGGAAGGTGGCGTTAACCATACGTATGGTGGCCAAATAGACCTTCTTCCGACAGTGTTGCATTTACTTGGTGTTGAAACGAAAAACAATATCCATTTTGGGACAGACCTGCTTTCTGAAGAACATAGCGAAATCGTTCCGTTTAGAAACGGTAATTTTGTCAGCCCGACAATCTATTCGTTGGACGGCAAATACTACGATCCGAAAACAGGTGAAGAGCTCGATGAATCGAAATTGGAAACAGCAGATAAATTAAAAGCGACGGTAGAAGAAAAACTTCACTATTCCGATAAAGTTGTAAATGGGGATTTATTGCGCTTCCATTCCAAAGACGGAAGCATAAAAGAGTAAGTAGATAGTTTAAAATTGAACATATTTTCTGAGGCATCATCTAATTTGATTAATTCAAATAGGTGATGCCTTTTTATTATGGCTTAAAAAATAATTAATAAAGATTCAGAGGAAGAAAATACTTTTCAAATTGCAGTGAAATAGTCAAGGAACTCTATCTGTTTCATAATAAATTACTATCAGGTAAGAAGTTCGATTTACATATAAAACCATGCATTCATCCTGTTAATTACCTTCTGAAGTAATGTGTTAACTTATATTGAAAGTATAAATGAAAGCATGATTTGTTATTAAAACAATAACAATTAATGTCGTAAAGGTGAATTTTACTATTTAAAAGTACTAATTTGTTGAGAATATTTTAGCAGCATTATCTATATAAATTAATAGACAGATAATTAATTACTTAATAGGTTGTAATCTTTTTGTATAAACAACATATATTGTTTTTTGTGAAAGCGAAATGGTTTAGGATTTTTAGGAGGCGATCTAAATTAAATGATTCGCCAACACCCAATTTATTAAGGGGGAATGAATGAATGAGAGAAGCCGTAATCGTCGCTGCAACACGAACACCGGTAGGCAGAAGAAATGGTGTTTTGGCAGAAGTACGGGCAGATGATTTAGCTGCAGATGTACTGGAGGATGTAGTAAAGCGAGCGGGAATTGAAAAGGCACTTGTTGAAGATGTTATTTTTGGCTGTGTCACCCAAACACTGGAGCAAGGCGGGAATATCGCACGAATTGCTGCATTGATGGCAGGCTTTCCGATTGAAGTGCCCGGTGTAACGATTGACCGGCAATGCGGCTCGAGTTTACAGGCAGTTCATTTTGCGGCGCAAGCGATTATAGCAGGTGATATGGACATTGTGATCGCGGGTGGTATTGAAAGCATGAGCCGTGTACCGATGGGATCGAATATGGAGGGCACGCGCAAAAGTGACCGTATCAAAAAATATGAGTTGATTCACCAAGGGTTATCCGCAGAGCGTATAGCTGAACAATGGGAGTTAACAGAGCAGGAAATTAATGACTATTCTGTGCTGAGCCAGCAGCGTGCCACTCAAGCAATTGAAGCAGGCTATTTTGATGATGAAATTGTAGCGATCGGTGATGTAGATACTGACGAGGGACCAAGACCGGGAACGACCGTCGAAGTTCTGCAAGGCTTAAGAAAGCTGTTTAAAGAAGACGGATTTATTTCTGCAGGAACTTCGTCACAAATGAGTGATGGTGCATCAGCAGTACTCATTATGTCGAGTGAAAAAGCGCAGGAACTTGGTGTGAAACCGATGGCGAAAATCATTGCGCGTACTGTCGTAGGTTCTGATCCGACACTTATGCTCACAGGTCCAATTGAAGCGACAAAACGTGTCCTTGAAAAGGCAAACTTAACGATTGATGATATGGATACGTACGAAGTAAATGAAGCTTTTGCACCTGTACCGATCGTTTGGGCAAAAGAGCTTGGTGCGGATCTGGAAAAATTGAATCCGGATGGTGGTGCGATTGCATTAGGTCATCCACTTGGCGCAACAGGAACAAAATTATTAACGACGATGCTTTACCGCATGGAGCGTAATAATCAGCGCTATGGCTTGCTTGCGATTTGTGAAGGAATGGGCATGGCCAATGCAACAATTATTGAGAGACTTTAAATAAAACTCTATTCATATTTTATAAATTCACGAAAAGATATGTAATCGCTTTCAATAGATAAGGTGTTAAAAATATGACGAAGAAAGAGTGAAATAAATGAATAAAACATTGGCGAAAACAAGAAAAGAGTCCCGTACGTTTTTTAATAATGATCATATTATGTTCCGGGAGTCTCTTAGAAAATTTGTAGAAAAAGAGATTGATCCTTATTTTACACAATGGGAGCATGATCGCATCGTTCCGCGTGACCTATGGACAAAATTAGGCAGTCAGGGATTTTTATGTCCAAGCGTAGAGGAAAAGTACGGCGGAATGGGCTTGGACTTTATTTTTGATATTGTTTTATCTGAGGAATTGTCAAAAGTCGGTGGCGGTCTAAGTGGAATTGGACTGCATAGTAATGTCGTAACGCCGTATATCACTTCTTTTGGAACAGAAGAGCAGAAGATGAAGTATCTTCCGAAGTTTGTAAGCGGTGAATGGATTTCAGCCATTGCAATGACAGAGCCGGGTGCAGGTTCGGATTTACAGAAAATGACGACAACAGCAATTAAAGATGGCTCCGACTATATTGTAAACGGTCAAAAAACCTTCATTACGAACGGAATTCTTTCCGATGTTATCATCATCGCCTGTAAAACAGATCCTAAAGCGGTACCAGCCCATAATGGGGTAAGCTTACTAATTGTTGAAAGAGGGATGGAAGGATTCTCACGCGGCAGAAAATTAGACAAGGTTGGCATGCATAGCCAGGATACAGCAGAACTTATTTTTGAAAATGTACGAGTACCTGCAGAAAACCTTCTTGGTGAAGAAGGAAAAGGTTTCTTGTATTTAATGCAAAAGTTGCAGCAAGAACGCCTATTGACAGCAGTAGGGGCAATTACCGCTGCAAAAGATATGCTCGACTTAACGCTGCAATATGTTAAAGAGCGGGAAGCGTTTGGGAAACCGATTGGTAAATTCCAAAATACACAGTTTACTCTGGCTGAAATTGCGACACAAGTAAAAATCGGCCAAACATTTGTAGATGATTTGATCATTCGTCATTTAGAAGGACAGGATATTGTGACGGAAGTATCAATGGCAAAATGGTGGATAACGGATATGGCGCGGAAAATTTCGGTAGAATGTATGCAATTACATGGCGGATACGGCTATATGGAAGAATACAAAATTGCAAGACGGTTCCGCGATATTGCAGTTACACCAATTTTCGCCGGTTCCAACGAAATTATGAAAGTCATCATTGCCAAAAATTTAGGACTGTAATAAATCCGAAATTACTTCATCTAGTTAAAGCACATGATTCGTACTATGAATTTATGAGGTGAGATGAAATGAAAAATGCCGTAATAATAGACTCTGTACGTACAGCAGTCGGTCGCATGGGCGAAACATTAAAAGATGTGGAAGTAGATTATCTTGCGGCAAAAGTATTGGATGAAATTACTGTCCGTACCGGTATCGACAAGAGTAAAGTCGATGAAGTCATTATTGGGCAAGCGAAGCAAAGTACAGACTCGCCGAATCTGGCCCGTTTAGCCCTTTTACGTGCAGGTTTTCCGATTGAAATTACCGGTTATACTGTTCACCGGCAGTGCGGATCGGGACTGCAGGCGATGAATAGCGGTGCTCAGCAAATCATGTGTGGACTGTCCGATATTATTATTGCGGGCGGAGCTGAAAGTATGAGCACTGCGCCATACTATTTACGAAATGTTCGATACGGTTATGGTGCAGGAAACGGTGAAATTCTCGATTCAAACACGGAAAGTCAGCCCCGTGCCCAGCCGATTGAAACATATGGCGCATTAACGATGGGATTGACTGCTGAGAACTTGGCTGTAAAATACTCGATTTCCCGAAGTGAACAAGACGAGTTCGCCTTAAGAAGCCAGGAAAATGCGAAAAGAGCGATCGAGTCGGGATTGTTCACGGATCAAATTGTCCCATTTGAGGTGAAGACGAAAAAGGGAATCGTTGAATTTAAAGTAGACGAGCATCCAAGGGGAACAACATTTGAGAAATTATCACAGTTAAAACCTGTTTTTAAAGAAAATGGCACAGTAACTGCCGGAAATACTAGTGGTCGTAATGATGGGGCGGGTGTAATCATGCTGATGTCGGAAGAAGCGGCTGCACAGTATGATAAAAAGCCTAAAGCAAAAATCATTGCGCAGGCTGTAGCAGGGGTTTCGCCTGATATTATGGGAATTGGCCCTGCGCCGGCAACTAGAAAAGCATTGAAAATGGCGAATTTAACACTCGATCAGATCGGGTTAATTGAATTAAATGAAGCCTTTGCAGCTCAATCTTTAGCCGTCATTAAAGAACTTGGCATGGACATAGACCGAGTCAATGTAAATGGTGGCGCAATCGCCCTAGGTCATCCAATTGGAGGCACAGGCGGTGTATTAATGACAAAGCTGCTTCATGAAATGGAAAGGCGCGGAGAAAAATACGGTTTAGTTACATTCTGTATCGGCGGCGGACTTGGTATTACAACAATTGTTGAAAATATGCAGTTGTAAATATGTACTGGAGCTGATCAAATGAACAATACCGATTGGAAATACCAGTATACAAAAAAATGTACCACTGCTGAAAAAGCAATCCAGCTTATTGAATCCTCTCAAACAATATTTTTGGCACCGATGTGTAATGAACCTCAAGTACTTGTAGAAGAATTAATTCGTCAAAAGGCACGGTTACAAGAGATTTTATTATATACCATCGTTTTAGGTAGTCCGTGTAAATATGCGGATATATCATGTCAACCACACTTTACAATCCGAACATTTTTAAATTCATCCTTATTGAAAAAAGCATACAAAAATAACCATTGTGATTACGTTCCTTTGAATTTCTCGGACATCCCTAGGTGGATCAAAGAAGAGAAAATCGATGTTGTACTTATACAGGTTTCAAAGCCAAATGCAGATGGTTTTTGCAATCTCGGTCTTTCGGTAGATGTTGTACAGACATTGATTAAGGAAGCGACGGTTGTGATCGCGGAAGTAAACAGCAATCTTCCTTACACATCCGGTGAAACACTGGTTCATGTATCCCAGATTGACCGTTTTGTTTCATCCGACAGACCGTTACTTACGATTCCTAACAGTCAACCTGCCAAAGAAGACAATACTATCGGCAATTACGTAGCAGCGCTGATTCCTGATTATGCGACGATACAAGTAGGGGTCGGCAAACTCGCAGGCAGTATTGTCCGATCACTTCGGTCAAAAGTGGGCTTAGGTGTGCATTCGGGTTCGATTTCTGATGACATTATGCAACTCATCAATCTGGGAGTCATTACGAACGAACGAAAAGAAATCAATCGTCATAAAACCGTATGTACAACACTTACCGGAACAAACGAGTTATATGAGTTCTGTCATCACAATAAAAGTGTTGAACTGTATCCGGTCAGCTACACACATAATGCGGCAGTTATAGCGAAAATAAGCCACTTCTATTCAATTAACTCGGCGTTGGAAGTAAGTCTGTCCGGGCAAATCAATGCCGAGCAAGTTGAGGATTCCTATGTTGTTGCGGGAGTTGGCGGTCAGATGGATTTCATTCATGGATCAAAACTTTCTCCTGGTGGAAGAGCAATTATTGCCCTTCCTTCTACGGCAAAAAATGGAACGGAATCCCGGATTAAGGTTCATACAAAATACGTGACGTCGCTGAAGTCTGAAGTCGACTTCGTTGTCACAGAGTATGGTATTGCAAAACTGTTTGGAAAATCTTTAAGCGAACGGGCAGAAAGCTTGATTGCCATTGCGCATCCGAAGTTCCGTGGTGCTCTAACTGAACAATACAAACAATTAGTATAAATAGAAAATTAGCCAAATAAGAAAGGGTGTTAACTATGACGAATTTAAAAGATAAAGTTGCAATCGTTACAGGTTCCGGCCGAGGCATTGGACGAGATATTGCGTTACTTTTAGCAAAAGAAGGAGCAAAAGTAGTTGTCAATGATTTAGGCGGAGGATCTGACGGGCAAGGGAATGATACAAAAATTGCTGATGAGGTAGTGCGGGAAATACAGGAACTTGGCGGAGAAGCTGTAGCCAACTATGATTCCGTTGCCGACTATGAATCTGCTTCCAATATTATAGATACAGCACTTTCAAGATTCGGGCGCTTGGATATTGTCGTAAATAATGCAGGTATTTTACGGGACCGCATGTTATTTAAAATGAGCGAGGAAGAATGGGATGCGGTTATTGCGGTTCATTTAAAGGGTTCATTCAATATGACGCGAGCAGCATCAACGATTTTTAAGGAGCAAAAAAGTGGGCGCTTTATTCATTTCACTTCCACTTCAGGGTTAATCGGTAATGTTGGGCAGGCCAATTATTCAGCTGCCAAATTAGGAATTGTAGGGTTAAGTAAAAGTACGGCGTTGGATATGGCACGGTATAATGTCACATCGAATGCGATTGCCCCGTTTGCTTGGAGTCGATTAATCGGGACAATCCCTGCAGAAACAGAGGATGAAAAAGAGCGCGTGGACAGACTGAAACAGCTTTCACCAGCACATATTGCGCCATTAGTTGCCTTTTTGGCATCGGATGAAGCTGCCGATATTTCCGGTCAAATATTTGGTGTGCGAGGAAAGGAAATTATGGTGTTTTCTCAGCCGCGCCCGATTCGTTCTGTCTTCAATGCGAAAGGCTGGTCTGTTGACAGCTTAAGTGCAATTAAAGGGTCGCTTCAATCAAGTTTTACACCGCTCGAAGGTAGTGCACAAGTCTTCCCGTATGCTCCGTTAGTGTAATTGTTTGGACTGCTAAATGGAAGGGAGAGAAAAAATGGACTTTCAG
Source organism: Solibacillus sp. NPDC093137 (assembly GCF_050280445.1). NCBI lineage: Bacteria > Bacillati > Bacillota > Bacilli > Caryophanales > Caryophanaceae > Solibacillus > Solibacillus sp. NPDC093137. Next base: position 1,436,782 of record NZ_JBNNVH010000001.1, on the reverse strand, counting down.
CTGCCACCCGATTTAATAGATATGAAAAAATCGATTCGGGATTTTATAGACAATGTAGTGGACCCACTTGCAGACCAGATTGACCGTGAAGACCGTATACCAGACCATATTATGAGAATGTCAAAAGAAATGGGCTTATTCGGTCTAAGCATCCCTGCAGAATATGGCGGTATAGGCATTGATATGGTCGGGAAATGTAGTCTCTTTGAAGAAATCGGCCGTACATCGAACGGATATATGACGGTAATTGGTGCTCACACAGGAATCGGGTCTGTCGGAATTGTGGAATTGGGGACGGAAGATCAGAAGCGAAAATATTTACCGCGCATGGCTTCCGGTGACATTATTGGTGCGTTTGCTTTAACCGAAACGACTGCAGGTTCCCATGCAGTGGCTTTAAAAACAACTGCCGTTCGTAAAGGGGACAAATATATTCTGAATGGCGCAAAGCAATATATTACGAATGCACCGATTGCAGGAGTTTTTACAGTGATGGCTGTAACCGATCCAACTAAAGGTGCAAAGGGGATAACTTCATTTCTCGTAGATAAAAGCGCTCCCGGTTTAATCATCGGAAAAACAGAAGAAAAAATGGGGCTTCGCGGATCCCATTCATCTGAAATCTTCTTCGAGGATTGTGAAGTTCCGGCTGAAAATGTGCTTGGTGAAGAAGGCTTAGGTTATGTCAATGCTTTAACCATTTTGGCAAATGGCCGTGCAGGACTCGCAGCGAGAAATTTAGGGTCTTCGCAAAAACTTTTTGAGCTATCCGTCAAATATGCGCATGAGCGTGAACAGTTCGGTAAACCAATTTTTGACCAGCAAATTATCCAACATTACTTGGCGGAAATGGCATTGGATATTGAAACGTTGAGAGCCTTTACGTACCGGGTAGCATGGATGGTGGACCAAGGGGTGAATGTCATGAAAGAAGCCGCGATGGCAAAGCTTTTAGGTTCGGAAATTTATAATCGCATAGCGGATAAAGCTGTTCAAATCCACGGTGGTCTTGGTTACATGAAAGATTTTCCAGTTGAAAGATATTACCGTGATGCCCGTATTACAAAAATATATGAAGGTACGTCCGAAATCCAAAAAAATATTATTGCTGCTCAAATTCATAAAGACTATTTGAAGAAAGCACCGCCGGCAACAATGAAATAATATGATTTAAATTATCTGAAAATAATGATAAATGAAGTTGGAGGAGGTGATTTTTTGAGTACTGGGCATAAGGAAGAAGTTGGCCTGAAATTAGAATCCTACACTTTTAGAGTAGAAAAAGGAAAAATCAAAGAATTGGCACAAGCGATTGGCGATCTGAAAGAGGAGTTTTTGAGCGGAGAAGCAGTTCCACCTACATTCCCGACAGTGATCGACTTTTGGGGTGGAGGTGCCTCCTCATCCGAGTTATTGAATTTAAATATGAAAAAGGTTCTCCACGGTGAGCAGGAGTATGAATATTTCAGGGGAATTGTTCCCGATGAGGAAATTACAGTGCATGGTGTCATTGAAAAAGCTTATACAAAAGCGGCGATGAACTTCTTTGTCATACGCAAGGACTACTTGGACAAACAAGGTAAAACAGTTTTAATCAGTCGATCCACGATTATCGAAAGGCATTAGGGGGGCATTTTATGGAAGTCGGCCAGACACTGGAACCTTTACAGAAGGAAGAAATAACACATACACAGCTCGTTCGATATGCGGGTGCATCCGGAGATTTCAATCCGATCCATACCGTTGTTCCTTTCGCGGAGGCAGCAGGTTTAGGCGGGGTCATTGCACATGGCATGTTGGTTATGGGATTTGTCGGCCAGGCAATTGGACAATGGTTCGAAGTGAAGAATCTGAAGAAATTCACAACGAGATTTAAAGCAATGACAAGGCCCGGAGAAAGAATAACAGTTCAAGGGCGGATTGTTGATGAAAATGATACTTGCTGGATTTGTGAGGCGGAAGCTGTCAATGAAGCTGCTGAAGTAAAGGTAAAAGCATTTTTTGAAATAAGAAAATAATTACTTTTACGGTTGTTCTAGAGAGATGGCTCGATACGTAAAATTTGTGATGTTGACTGCAATTATTACAGGAGAATCTCTTTAATACTCAAGCAGTTATAGATGAAGCTAACAAAATTTAAGGGGGAACTGGCAATGAGAGAATATGTAACGACGAAACAGGAAATCAACAAAAATTCACTACCGTATAATTTATACCAGAAAGCAAAAAAATTCGGAATCTGGAATCCGGTAGATATCGATTTTAGCCAAGATAAAGAAGACTGGAAGAAATTAAATGAAGAGCAGCAATTAGAGGTACTGACACAGTTTGCCCAATTTATTGGCGGTGAAGAGGCAGTCACACAAGATATCCTGCCGATGATAATGGCGGTTTCAAAAAAGGGATGGTTTGAAGAGGAAACTTACTTAACAACATTCCTTTTTGAAGAAGCGAAGCATGCGGAGTTTTTCAGTCTGTTCCTGGAAGAAATCGGCGTAACGGAAGATTTGACACATTTACTTTCACCAGGCTACCGGAAGTTATTTGATGAAACATTGCCGGCAGTGATGGGTAAATTGATTGATGATCAATCACCGGAAGCAATGGTCGATGCTGCGGTTACTTACAACATTTTCGCGGAAGGTGTTTTGGCTGAAACCGGTTACTGGTTCTTCCATGAAGCACTCTCAAGATCAAATCTGTTCCCAGGGTTTATTTCGGGAATTCGAAATGTAAAGCGTGACGAAGGACGTCATATTGGTTTTGGTACATTCCTCATTCAGCGCCTAATCAGTGAAAATCCTGAGCTTGAGCTGTTTGAACGCGTACAACAAAGACTGCAGGAGCTGTTACCGATTGCGATGATGTTAACGGAAAGAAAAGAAGAAGTAACAAGCCTTGGTATCGAACGAGGAAAATCGATGGAATTTGCCATGAAGCAATTGCAGGCACGTCTGACAGTCCTTTCCCGAGCAAAAGGAAAGACTTTGGAAGAAATCTATAATACGGACATTGCTTTAGAAGAAGTGTAGGAAGTAATCAATCAGACGCTGTAACGAGACAGTTTGCTATTTAAAGGGGGATGAAAGATGACGACAGACGTACAAGTAAAGATCTTTCCGCAATTTATTAATGGTGAATGGACACCACCAGCTTCAGGTGAATTTTTTGATGTAATCAATCCGGCTACATCAGAAGTTGTGGCGAAAGTTTCAAAAGGGAACCAGGAAGATGTGAATAAGGCGGTTCAAAATGCGAAAGAAGTATTTGAATCGGGTGTGTGGTCAGAGAAAACGCAGGCAGAACGTGCACAGATCATGCTGCTATTTGCGGGGAAAATCAGGGAGCATGCACAGGAGATAATTTTCCTGGAGGGTATTAGTACGGGGGCGACACTTCGTAAACTGGGTGGCGCGGATATCCGACAGTTAATCCTTTCTCTTACTCAAACAGCAGATTTATCGCTGAAATATGAAGCCGTGACAGCGCTTCCTGTTAATGAGCAGCTCGGTCCGAACCGAAGCTTACTCGTTCGTGAACCACTTGGTGTAGTAGCGGCAATCACTCCATTTAATTTCCCGTTAGTTTTAGCAATGTGGAAAATCGCACCGGCAATTGCGATGGGGAACTCCATCATTATTAAGCCGGCTTCAAATACACCATTAGGCACATTGAAACTTGCACAATTAGCAGTTGAAGCAGGTATTCCACCAGGGGTCATAAATGTCATCACTGGTCCTGGAGCCGAAGTGGGGGATGCGCTTGTCACACATCCGGATGTATCGAAAGTGGCGTTTACTGGATCTACCGAAGTAGGCAGAAAAATTATGGCGCAAGCTGCAGGTACGGTAAAGAAAGTGACGCTTGAACTTGGAGGAAAAGCACCTGCAATAGTACTTCCGGATGTAGATCTTGAAGTGGCGATTCCGGGAATACTGCTCGGTGTATTTTTCCATTCAGGGCAAGTATGTGAAGCGAGTACACGCCTCATCGTCCATGAATCCATTTATGATATCGCCGTGCAACAACTAGTTGAAACAACGAAGAAAATTAAACTCGGCCAGCCGCTTGATATGACAACTGGAATGGGGCCGGTTATCTCTGAATCACAAATGAATAAAATCCTCGATTATATTCAGTTAGGCATTGATGAAGGAGCGAGACTTGTTAGTGGTGGTAAAAGGGCAACAGGTCCAGGGCTGGATAATGGGTATTTCATCGAACCGACAATCTTCGCAGATGTAACAAATGATATGAAGATTGCGAGAGAAGAAATCTTTGGTCCGGTATTATGCGTGATTAAATATTCAACAGAAAAAGAAGCAATCGACATTGCAAATGATACAGAATACGGATTATCTGGCGGTGTCTGGGGTCGTGATGTGACAAAAGCAAATGAAATTGCTACGAAAATTAATGCGGGAACAGTTTGGATCAATGACTGGCATATTTTTCGTACTGATGCTCCATTCGGCGGCTATAAGCAAAGTGGTTTAGGTCGTGAACAGGGGGCTCAAGTGTTTGATGACTACACAGAGCTTAAAAATATTTGCACGTCCTTAACGACGGAAAATGCGCAGCGCCCAGCTTTAGGTTTAATCTTTTAATCGAAAAACGAATGGAGAGATACGATGAAAACGACTTCCTATTTTGAATTCACACATCGCCCTGAAATCCGAAGTGGTGCAGGTTCACATATTTTAGTGCCGGATTTAATTCAAGGTTTAGGCGGAAAGCGCCCTGTTCTTTTTTCGGATAAAGGACTAACAGATGCCGGATTAACGCAAAAAATCAAAAGTTTATTTGACATGGTACCAGGCATAAAGCTTGCTGGTGTATTTGATGATATTCAGCAAGATGCGAAATCAAGCAATATAAACAGAGGTCTGAAGTATTTTAAAGAATGCAATGGCGACTCCATTATTGCCATTGGCGGCGGAAGTGTTATTGATACAGCTAAAACGATCAAGTGGGCTCTTTACAATGGTGTTAACCAAGTTGAGTATATTTTAACCGGGAATGTTCTAGAGGTGTGGCCAGATGCAAAACCATTCGGTATTCCGCATATTTCGATCCCTACTACAGCTGGAACGGGTTCTGAAATTTCCAGTATTTCAGTAGTGTTCAATGAAATGCTGAACTTGAAATGCAATTTAATGAATCCATATTTAAGTTCCGATATTGCTGTATTGGATCCAGATTTAACGGTCGGTTTACCGCCAAGAGTAACAGCGTTTACAGGTATGGATGCACTAACACATGCTGTAGAAGGATTTTTCTCAACAAAATCCACGAATTTCTCGGATGCATTTGCGTTGCATGCTGCAAAAATCATTATCGAAAATTTGACTACAGCAGTACATGATGGGAAGAACGTTGCGGCACGTGCTAATATGCTACAAGCTAGCGCAATGGCTATTACAAGTTTCCAATCGGCGATGGCCAATATTCCAATTCATAACATAGCCCATACGTACGGTGCAAAATACGGCATTCCACATGGATTGGCAAATGCAGTTCTCATGCCGAGTGTTATGAAAAACATGCCGAACATGTATTTACCGAAAGTAAATGCATTTGCTTCTGCATTAGGGGTAATTCCGAATGCAGAAAATCCTCTAGAAACATTGGATGAGTGCATCAATGTAATTGTTGACTTAAGAAATGCAGTAAATCTGCCGCCAAGCTTTGACGAGTTTAATATTGATGCGGCAGATATTCCGCAACTTGTGCCTGCTGTTCAAAACGATCCTTCGTCGTTAAGTTTCCGTATTCCTGATGACATCATTGTAAACGTTTCTAAAGAAGTAATCAGTTCTAAAGTAAGTATTTAATTTAAAGAAAGCGCTCTTGAGGAGAGGGGGATCCTCCTTTCCTCTGATCAATAATTTGAAAGTAGGAGGTTACATTATGAACATTGTTGAATTGCTTACTTCAACAACTTCACGTTTGCCAGATCAACCTGTCATCCACTTCAAAGGGGCTCAACTTACTTATAAAGAATTGCAAGATAAAGTTTACATTATCGCTGCAGGATTAAAAGAACAAGGTGTCACAAAAGGTACAAATGTGGCTTTAATGATGACAAACCGCCCGGAATATATTATTACGTATTTTGCTATTTTAGCAAATGGAGGTACAGTCGTTCCGATCAACCCTACATTTAAAGAGCAGGAAGTTACGTATATCCTGAACGACTCTGAAGTTGAATTGTTAATTATAGAAGATGCGTGTAGACCGGTTATCGAAAACGCATTGGCTCAATTTAAAACGGTTAAAGCAATTATTAATTACAGTGATACGGCTGATGAACAATTTTTATCATGGCATCAACTAGAGACATCCGCTTCTATTTCAGAAATTGTCCCCCTACATGAATCTGACGTCGCACAAATTATCTATACTTCCGGAACGACCGGAAACCCGAAAGGCGCCATGATTACACATGGAAATTTAAACTGGATGGCGATTACAGCAGCCGTCTACAATCAGTTAGTTCCGAGTGACCGTGTCCTATGTGTCTTACCATTGTTCCATGCTTATGCAAAACTTCAAGGTTTCCTTGCACCGATTGCCCACGGTTGCGCGATTTATTTGGAAGAACGGTTCCATCCGGTAGAAACATTAAAAGCGATTGCCGAACATGAAATTACAATTTTTTTAGGGGTACCGACAATGTATGCTTTCTTTGCCCAGGTTCCTCATTTAGTAGAGCAGCTGGACTTCTCAAAATTACGTACAGCCGGTTCAGGTGGGGCAAGTTTACCGGCGGAGCTATTGCATAAGACGAATGAATCGTTCGGTGTAAGTATTTCAGAAGGTTATGGCTTAACGGAAAGTACGGTCATGCTGTTGACAACACACCGTAGCTTACCGAAAAAAGTCAATTCAGTCGGGATGCCATTACCGGGAATCGATTTGAGACTGGTAGATCCTGAAGGCAATGAAGTAGCCAATCATGAAGTAGGCGAAATCTTATTTAGAGGGCCGAATATGATGAAGGGGTACTACAAGAAGCCGGACGAGACCGCAAATACGATTAGGGACGGCTGGTTGTATACAGGTGACATGGCCTATCGCGATGAAGAAGGCTATCACTTTATCGTTGACCGTAAAAAAGACATTATTATTCGCGGCGGGTTTAATATTTACCCTCGTGAAATAGAGGAAATGCTGTATCAGCATCCGGCTATCGTAGAATGCTCTGTGATCGGCAGACCGGACACGGTTTTTGGTGAAAAGACGGTTGCGTATGTCGTATCGAAAGACACCGAACTTACAGAAGAAGATATTCGAGACTACTGCAAAGTGAAACTTGCCGAATACAAAGTACCGGATTATGTAAGTTTTATCGAAGAAATTCCGAAATCGGGAACAGGTAAGATTTTGAAGACAGCATTGAAAAACTTGGATAAGAATGCACTGCCTAAATAAGAAGCGGTCGGTTGGTCGGAGTTCTTAAACTTCAGTACATGAACTAGAACGCAGATCATGCCGTTATGAACAAGTCGCGAACTGCGTATGCCCAGAAACGGCAAATAGGTTAAAGATTGAACACATATAAGGAGGGGTAAATAAATGAATTTTGACCAAAAGGCGATTATCGTTACGGGTGGAGGTTCAGGGTTAGGTGAAGCGACTGCACGAAAGATTGCAGCTGCTGGAGGCTATCCAATCATATTGGACTTAAATGAAGAAAAGGGTCAAGCGGTGGCTGATGAAATAAATGGCCTATTTTTTAAAACGAATGTAGTAAAGGAAGAAGACGTACAGGCAGCGATTAACGGTGCTGTAGAAAAGTACGGTTCCATCCAAGGTGTTGTAAACTGTGCCGGTCTTGGTACTTCGACACGTGTAGTAGGCAGAAAAGGTATATTTCCATTAGATGAATTTAACTTTATTATTCAAGTTAATTTAGTTGGTACATTTAATGTCATTCGTTTAGCGGCAGCTGCCATGATGACAAATGAACCAAATGAACACGGGGAACGCGGGGTTATTGTGAATACAGCTTCTGTAGCGGCATTCGATGGGCAAATCGGCCAGGCTGCCTATTCTGCATCTAAAAGTGGAATTGTAGGAATGACATTGCCCATCGCAAGGGACCTGGCAAGCTATGGCATCCGAGTTATGACGATTGCACCGGGAATTTTCGATACACCTTTAATGAACAGTGCACCTCAAGCACTTAAGGAAGCGTTAGGAAAACAAATCCCATTCCCTTCCCGTTTAGGTGAAGCAGATGAATATGCACATTTAGTAAAGGCGATTTTTGAAAATCCAATGTTAAACGGTGAGACAATTCGACTTGATGGTGCGATTCGCATGGCCCCAAGATAAGGAGGAAAACGGATGAACCTTGAAACAATGACGATAGAGAAGTTGGATTACGGTGTACACGTCGTAACAATTAATAACCCGCCAGCCAATACATTAAATGCGGGAATTCAACAGGACTTATTGCAGCTGATTGAAGAAGTCGAGAAAAATCCGGCAATCCGGGCCATTGTGTTTAAATCTGCCAACCCGAAAATCTTTATTGCAGGTGCAGACCTGGGGGAAATGGGCAACTCTGATGAAAACGTGGATTTTGCCGAAAGCTCAAAACATGTACAAGAGATTTTCAATCGACTGGAAGCATTAAGGGTACCAACAATTGCCGCAATTAATGGCCATGCATTAGGCGGTGGATGTGAATTCGTACTTGCATGCGATTTCCGTATTATGGGTGCCGGCACAATTGGGTTAACGGAAGCATCATTGGGCTTATTGCCAGGTGCTGGGGGTACACAGCGTATGACAAGGTTGGTGGGCGGAGCAAAAGCACGTGAATTAATGTATTTAAGCAAACGTTTAAAAGCTGACGAAGCTGCAGCAATCGGCTTAATTACAGAAGCGGTAGCTCCGGAAGAGTTGGAAGAAAACGCTATCGCATTCGCAAATAAGCTTGCTCAAAGTGCGGTAGGAGCGATCGGGCTCATTAAAGAGAGTATTTTGGCAGCAGAAGAATTGCCGTTGGAACAAGGTTTATTAGTTGAACGGGAAGCTTTTGCGAAAACATTTACCACAGGGGAAGTAAATGAAGGCATCCATGCGTTCTTTGAGAAACGCCCTCCGAATTTTTTAAAAACAGTTACAAATCAATAAATAGGACAATTGGGGGCCGTGTTGAAAGTTCAGCTTTCATTACGGCCTTAATTTATTATGGAAGGATGAAGAATTAATGCTGTTAAAAGGATTAAAAGTATTGGATTTCTCCACATTATTGCCAGGTCCGTTTGCGACGATGATGCTGGCGGATCTTGGAGCGGAAGTGATACATGTCACAAAACCGGTAGAAGAGGGCAAGCAATGGGGACCGGACGAGTATTTGCAGCGCTCTAAAAAATCGCTGGCGGTCGATTTAAAATCTCCGGAAGTTATCGCATCTCTGAAGGAGCTTTTAAGGGAACAGGAATTCGATATTGTTGTTGAACAGTTTCGCCCTGGCGTGATGGCGCGTCTTGGTCTCGATTATGAAACATTGAGAGCGATCAATCCTGGCTTAATATACTGTTCTATTACAGGCTACGGTCAAACAGGGCAGTACCGTGAACGCGGCGGGCATGATATTAACTATGTAGCCTTATCGGGGTTGCAAGGATATTCAGGTACAAAAGAAAACGGCCCGGCAAATATAGGCTTTCAGGTGGCTGATTTGGCGGGGGGATCAATGCATGCGGTAATCGGTATTTTATCGGCTGTCATTTATCGTGGAAAAACAGGACTGGGGCAGCATCTGGATATTAGTATGACGGATTGTGCTTTAACGTTAAACGCCTTATTTGCCCATGACTATTTAGCAGAAGGAAAACCGCTTGCGCGTGAAGAACTGATCTTAAACGGTGGATCATTATATGGTTATTATGAGACGTTGGATGGTCGGTACCTTTCTATCGGCAGTCTAGAACCGAAATTCAGGCAGCAGTTATGTCAGGCAATCGAATCCCCGGAATTACTCCGATTAGCAATGAGTAATAAACCAGATGATATTGCCACGCTGAAAGAACAGCTGCAAAGTACTTTTATGCAAAAGACATTGGAAGAATGGCAATCTATTTTCTCCGAAGTAGATGCTTGTGTGGAGCCGGTATTGACCTTTGAAGAAACAGTTGCCCATCCACTTTTCAAGGAACGGGAAATGTTTGTGGAAGTAGCAAAGCCGGATGGAACGACACAAAAACAGATCGCAAGTCCGATTAAATCCAATCTTTTCAAGGCATCTTATGGGGAAATCGGGGTAAAAGCAGGAACACATAATGACGAAATTTTTGGGAGCCTATTAAAGAAGTCATAAGGAATGGAGTAGGTATAAATAGGTATCCTCAACTTCCTGTAAGCAGGGAAATAAATATAAAAATGTAAATAAAATTATGTTTTATTACGTTCATATTAAAAAAACTTAACATTTGTAAGAGTAATTACTGTCTTTTTATTGAAAAATATTTTAAGATATAAACGAATTACAAGATTGTTGAGCAGGTGAACTATGAAAAACTTAAAACTTAGTGTTTTCCTTCTATCCGTTCCACTTTTACTGGCAGGCTGTGAAAGTGTTGAAAACAAAGAAGGCTTCTTCTATTCAACATTTGTACGTCCGATGGATTGGACGTTAAACACATTTGGTGAATTATTTAACGGCAGCTATGGTTTGGCTATTATTGCTATTATTTTAATTATTCGTCTCGTACTAATGCCGTTTATGCTTAAAACTTACCGCAGTCAAGCTACAATGAAAGTGAAAATGGATTTTGTCCGTCCACAAATGGAGGATATCCAGAAACGTTTAAAAGCAGCAAAAACTCCGGAAGAAAGAACGGCGGTTCAGCAGGAAATGATGTCGCTCTACAAAGAACATAATATTAATCCGTTAAATATGGGCTGCCTGCCAGCGCTTATACAAATGCCGATTATTATGGGCTTATATTATGCGATTTTATATTCGACTGAAATTAAAACACATTCATTCCTATGGTTTGATCTTGGCTCTACAGATATTTGGATGACTGCAATCGCAGGTATCGTTTATTTTGTACAAGCGAAAGTATCGCTTCAAACCGTACCGGATGCTCAGAAGAACCAAATGAAACTGATGATTTATGTATCACCAATTATGATTGTCATTATTTCATTGTCTTCGATGGCTGCACTCCCACTGTACTGGGCAGTCGGAGGGTTATTCTTAATTGTCCAAACCTTTATTGGACGCAAATTTTTTTCAAACATCCCTGAAACTAAGGGAAATGAATAGATGTAACTTATGCCTCTGCTAAAGGCTTACTGAACTAAAACTACTGAGACGATGATTTCAGTAGTTTTTTTGTTTTCCGCTCATGGTAAATGTTGAATTTTGAAGGCGAAACAGGTCCATATGTACACAGCGGGAAAACCGTCTACAGCTATGTTTTGCAGTGGCAACCGTATTAAAGGATGGATATAAGTTACTTGGAATCCAACACCGGAAAGTATGTAATTAGATAAAGGCTAGTTGGAGACCATTATTCAAAACAAAAGGATTCGTAAAGGAAGTCCTTTTGTTTATTTATGGTCGATGCAAATTCAATAATTTTAACTAAAAACTTTACATTCTTTTAGAAGTTTACCTTCACTGATCCATAATTCAACCATGTGATTAAAGAAATCTGGCATTGCTAAAGAAACACCATGTCCGACTTCAGGTAAAATAACACCAATACAATTTGAATTGGCTTTTACAATATCTTTTGCAGATTTTTTCATAATAGCTTTTTCCTTTTCACCTACTGTAACTAATATTTTTGCGGATGCCTTTCTAAAGTCTTCAGGTATTGTAAAGGACATGTTTTCTTCAAGTACTCTAGCAAGGGTGTCTAACTTTATTTGACAACTTTCTTCATAATATTTCTCGAAATTGTCATTACTTATATACATGGACTTTGCTTGAAGTTTAGAAAACGATTTCTTTTTTATTAATGGAAAAGTTAATCTAAGAGCAGGTTTTATTAATTTTTTAATATGAGAAAGGGGTCTGACAGCAGCACTATTTATAATTGCAACATCAACTAATTCTGGGTTTGAGCTTAATAATTGGATAATTACTTGTGCACCTAAAGAAAAACCTATTAGAATTACTTTCTTACCATCGGCTTTTGCTTCAATTAACTTAATTACCTCTTCTGCGCTTCTTTTTATAGAAAAGTGAATTTCATTATTGTTTAACCCATGTTCAGGCATGTTTGGAACTATGCAATGATAATGAGTAAAATATTGAATTTGTCTACCCCACATCCAATTGCTTACTCCGCCGCCGTGTAAAAAAATTATGAGAGAAGCACTTTTATTACCGTATTCTTGATAATGTAATGACAATTAGTTCAACCCTTTTCTATATAACAATTTATTTCTTACTATTTAATAATTCTTCCAATGTATTATAAAAACCTTCCCATTAGTGTTTTTCAAAGTGATTTATCAATATTACTAAAGAAAAATAGTTAAATATTAAATCGCCATTGTATCCACTCATTAACTATGCGAAAATTTATTAGAATATTGGAAAAATAAGGAGTGGGATTATGTGGGAACAGCAGCTAATTGAAACAACGCGAGGAGTTTTCGAAGTTTTTACAAAAGGCGAGGGGAAACCGCTCTGTGTGACGCATTTATACAGTGAATTTAACGAAAATGGTAATCGGTTTGCGGAAATGTTTACCCCGTATTATAAAGTGCATTTAGTGAATTTGCGTGGCTGTGGAAAATCAACGGATGATGTGTCTGTCTTTAATTATGGTATGCAGGATAGCGTAGAAGATCTGGAGGCTATCCGCGCAGCATCAGGTTATGACGCATGGGGCTTTGCGGGGCATTCAACAGGAGGGATGCTGGCATTAGATTATGCTATTTTGCATCCGAAAAGTGTGGAATTTATCGTCGCTGGCGGTCTTTGTGCTTCTGCGGAATATATGCATCATCCTGCGAGCATTTACTGCAAGGAAAATCCGAACAACAAAAGAATACTTGAAATTTTAACAATGCTGGGTGATCCAACATCAACAATCGAGCAAAGAAGAGCTGGCTCTAAAGAATGGGCGCTTATGTCGTTATATAAAGAACAGAGCTATGAAAATATGATAAGCCGTCCGAACAGCGGGAAAACCGTTTCGAAAAGACTGGATTATTTTTCGTATAAAGAGCTGCCAGAATTCGATTTGCGACCGGAATTACCAACAGTGAAAACAAAAGCTTATATTTATGGCGGGTTATATGATGCGCAATGTCCATATGAATTTGCAGTGGAAGCAGCGGATTTATTGGCGAATGCGACATTGACGACCTTTGCAGAAAGCAACCACAATCCGTTTATTGAGGAAGAAGAAAGGTTCTCGGAATTTGTGCGGAATCTATCTCAGGTTCATTCCCTGCGATAAATAGCGGGAATATTCGTTCAAATACAGTGAAAAGGGAGAATCATATGGAAGAAATAATATTAGAAAATGACATCATCAAGTTAAGACCAGTCCAATTAAGTGATATCGAAGCGATCACAAATGCCGCGAATGATGAGCGGATTTGGGAGCATATGTCGGTAACATTGCTTTCAAAAGAAGGGGTACAAAACTATATTGAAAATGCGATTAAAGAGCGGGAAAAAGGGATTTCGTATATGTTTGCGATCATCGATAAAAAAACAGACGAAATTGTAGGCTGTACATCTTTTCTTGATATTTCATTTCCCCATAAACGGCTGGAAATAGGGGCTACTTGGTATAATACGAGTGTTTGGCGTTCTGCGATTAATACAAATTGCAAGTTTCTATTGTTTCAATATTGTTTTGAAGTCCTTAAATTAAATCGTATTCAAATAAAAACAGGGCACGAAAACTACCGTTCACAGAAAGCCATCGAACGCATTGGCGCAGTGAAAGAAGGCGTTTTGCGCAATCATATGATTCGAAAAGAAGGAAGCATTCGTCATACCGTTATGTATAGTGTCATTTTGGAAGATTGGGAAAAACTTAAAGATATGTTCATCGATCGCTTATTAAAATATTGAAAATTTGCAGGACCATCAATAGTATTGATAATAATTTATAATAAAATCACATTTTTTCAAGCCATTTAACACGAATTGTGTGGAATAAACGAACATTATCGTGTCATATCCCATATTTTCATATACAATGAGAGAAGTTAATCTTTAATGGGGAATTCTTATCCTGTTAAATTTAGATAGATTCGGTGTAGGTGAAAAATTTGGAACGAACGAAAACATATATAAGTATAGATATAGAAGCCGCTCTTATACGCGGTAAACAGTATATTATTGAGATTGGTGCTGTTAAGTGGTTACCGGATGGTACGACAGAAACGTTTACACAGCTAATTCAGCCATATAAATTCAAAAAACTGAATGCGCATATTCAAAAGTTAACAGGTATCACTACAGAACAGCTAGTTGATGCCCCTTCTTTTAAAGAAGCTTTTAATAAGTTTAAACGCTGGTGCAAGCAGGATTATGTATTTTTGACATTTGGCGAATTTGATCGGAAAGTGCTTGAAGAAGAGCTGTCGCGCAATTACTTAAAAAATGATTGCTTATATCCAATGATCGATTTTCAGCAAAAATATATGATTGCCAATGGTTTAAAAGAGCAGCCTTCATTAGGAGGATTAATGGCACAGCTTGGTTTGGAAAACGAAACACAGCACCGTGCTTTAGCCGATGCGGCAAGTCTGCTCTCAATCTTTGTTAAAGTTGATGGAGATCAGCTAATTGAACAGCAGCAAACAAATGATTTTATTTTATTGCTGACAAATTTTAGAATGCTGGAAACGACATACGAACTAGTCATTTCTGCGACAAATTGCAAAGTCGAGGGTGATTGCATAACGGTTGAATCAATGAAAACTTTCCGTGATGAGCTTCCATTTACTGTTCAAATGATTGAACGTCAAGGGGAAGACGGGGAAACAACGACAATGGAAAAGATTTTGATTAAACCGAATGCGCAGGCAAAACAGTTCTTGCAGCAAATTTCCGAGAATATGAACGGGAAAATCTTAATTTCACGAACGGCATTACGTTCAATGTCAAAAATATTGAAATTACATCAAGTAACTTTACCAAAAACAGAAGTAATGACATTAGTAAATTTATTGAAAAAAGAAGAGATTATTGCAAGATTTAATTTGGATGATGAACCAACCAATACATATGAGGCAAGGGTTCTGCATTTGCTTAATAAGTATGAGCATATGTTTGTTGCTGAGTTTTATAAACGGGCATTAATCGAGAAAAATATAATACAAGTATAATAAATTCTCCGTTTTTAGGAGAATTTTTTCTTTAATGCCGACTCCTATTACGTTATGATAGGGGGGTACGAATCACTCGTGGGATAATAAAGGAGATTAATTTATGTCAGCATGGATCGGAATTGATACAGGGGGTACGTTAACGAAGCTTGCCTATTTAGATGAACGTCAGGAGCTTAAATTAACGGTCTTTCCATCTAACGAAATGCATTTAGTAAAAGAATGGTTGGAAAATCATCCTCAAGTGGAAGAAATCGGCTTAACTGGAGGACGCACAGAGCAATTGCTGGACGTTTTAAAGACGATGAAGTCGATTGAATATATTGTAGAATTTGAAGCAACTTTAAAAGGTGTGCGCTATTTGCTGGAGAAAGAAGGCCACACAATAGATCAAAGTATCATTACAAATATCGGTACGGGTACATCGATTCATTATATGGATGGCAATACTCATGCCAGGGTTGGCGGTACTGGAGTAGGCGGTGGTACCCTGATTGGACTATCAACGATTATGACCGGAATTTCAGATTTTGATGAGATAAAAGCAAACGCTTTCAAAGGCAAGCGAGAAGGCATTGATTTGCTTGTGAAAGATATTTATCAAGGGATGGATACGCCGATTGATGGCAATTTAACTGCAAGTAATTTTGGAAAGGTCGGCATTACCGATCAACGTGAATTTGAACAAAATAATGTACTGGCAACAACACAGGGTCTCATCGGTGAAGTGATTTCCACGTTAAGTATCCAACTTGCCGTACAGCATGAGACAGAGCATATCGTGTATATAGGATCAACGCTGATCGACAATGAACAGCTTGTAAAGGTAATTGAACATTATACTATATTAAAAAAACATAAACCTATTTTCTTAGAGGATTGCGGATTTTCCGGTGCAATTGGTGCATTGTTGAATATTCGTGAGCACAGCAGAAAATAAAGGACAGCATTTAGGCTAGCAACATAGTTTAAATGCTTCTTTTTTGCCATTTTTATCTCAATTACTTTACTTAGGTTTTTAGGAAGCGTAGAATGGGAAAGTAAATTATTTAGTTAGGTAAATAAGGAGTGATTGCGATGAATCCGTTATTTCATATATTTTTTCAGCAAAATCGTTATTTAGTAAATCAGTTAAATGATGTTTTAAAACAGCATGGACTATTCAGCTCACAATGGACGGTTCTTTTTTTATTGCATCAAAACGGACCAATGACACTCACAGCTATATGGAAATACCTTGATGTAGAAGCGCCAACTGTTACGCGAACAGTCACTCGTCTGGAGACGCTTGGATGGGTGGAGAGAGTTCACGGAGCGGATAAACGTGAAAAAATGATTGATTTAACGACCAAAGCAATTGAACAATTTCCTCAAATAGAAGCATCCGTCGTTTCGTTCGAGAAAAAAATGACTGATAATCTGTCTGAGGAAGAACAGGTGCTCCTAATTCACTTACTAAAAAAGATGGAAGGTTAGAATAAATGGAGCTTCAAGAACAAACAAATAAAATTTTCACGAAACGATTTATTAGTCTATTCTTTACAAATATGTCCATATTCCTTGTGTTTTACGGATTAATCACAACATTGCCATTATATGCTATCGGCGAGTTAGGGAAATCGGATGACGATTCCGGACTCCTTGTCACGGTATTTTTAATTTCAGCGATTATCGTTCGTCCATTCAGCGGAAAACTGCTAGATCTCTTTGGCAAGAAGCGATTGTTGATTTTAAGTCTTGTACTTTACTTTGCATGCACAGTGTTGTACTTATTTTTTAAACCTTTTCTGCTTTTGCTTGCACTTCGTTTTTTCCAAGGGATATGGTTTAGTATTGCAACGACTGCATCGGGTTCTTTAGCAGCCGATATTATTCCGAAAAGACGTAAAGGAGCAGGATTGGGCTATTTTGCAATGTCTACGAACTTAGCTGTCGTATTCGGTCCTTTTATTGGGTTGCTCATTATTCAATATTCAGGATTTGATATGCTATTTATCGTATTATCTGTATTGGTGGCAATTGGCGGTTTACTGGCATTGACTATTCAAACAAAGGACTTGCCAAAACCAGTGGTAACAGACCGCAGCTTTAAATTTTCATTTAACGATTTATTTGAGCGAAGTGCACTGCCGCTTGCCGCACTCGCAAGCTTAGTCGCTTTTTCTTATGCGAGTGTTTTGTCATTCTTATCGCTTTATGCGGAACAAAAGGATTTACTAAGTGTTGCCAGCTATTTCTTTGCGGTGTTTGCTGTAGCAATGATTTCGGTTCGTCCATTCACAGGGAAAATCTATGATACAATGGGCGCAAAATTTGTTATTATTCCGTCGTTCTTTATTTTTGCATTAGGGCTGATTATTCTTGGTAATGCAGAACAGGAAATTCCGTTCTTATTATCGGCGATCTTTATCGGTGCAGGGTACGGTACGTTAACAACAAGTTTACAGTCACTATGTATTCAAGCAACGACAATCCAGCGTAGCGGCTATGCTACGGCCACTTATTTTACGCTGTTTGACATAGGGATTGCTATCGGGTCGTATTTACTGGGGATGGTAGCGGTGAGTCTTGGCTATGAATATGTGTATTACATTGCGGCATTCATAATAGTTGTCGTATTCGCACTGTATATGCTGTTGCTCAAACGTCAAAAACATAAAACAGAACAATAAGAAAAACGATTCATCGTTCCATTAGTGGGATAGATGGATCGTTTTTTGCCACAATTAGTTTTAGAAGTTTTCGGTTTAAAATATGGATCAAATAGCGAATGTAGAAAGTAAATTATATTACGTTCTTTCCAGTGGTACACGTATCTAATTATTTTTTAAAATCGCTTCACGTGCAAGAACGTCCGCTGCTTTGTTTTCTTTATCCGGAATCCACTTTATGAAAAATAGGTCAAATTGTTCGATTAAAGCGAGTGCCTGCTCTAAATAAGGTTTGAAGTCCTCGTTTTTCACATATGCTTTGTCGATTGAGCTTACGACTATTTTTGAATCCGAGCGCATTGAAACAAACGATGAACCGATTTTCAATGCTTCTTCCAAACCACGTAAAAGCGCAATAAATTCGGCTTGATGATTATTTGTGATGCCGATTGGTTCACTGATTTTTACATGCTGACCTTCACCTTTTATAAATATCCCAATTCCGCTTGGACCGGGATTGCCGGCACTGGCGCCATCTATATAGACTTCTAACATAATTTCGCTCCTTTTATGTTCTATTCGTTTAAGTATAACAAATACATGTAAGTTGGAGAAAATAAAAAAATAGCGTACAATAGTAAAACAAATTATCGGGAGGTACATGACTTGAATAAAGTAGATGTTATGAAAGATATTGATGAATTAATGGATATGTACTGCGCTGATTGTCTAGTCATTCAGGACCTTCGCAAAGAACGCGGTAAACATGGTGCACACCGTTTCTGCATTGAATCTTGTACGGTAGGGGAACAGCTTCAGTTTCTTGGTAAAGAAATAATGAAAGTTTCCGAAAAATAATAATTTTAGAACATTGTTCTTACTATTGAATAATAATGTTTTTTTGATATAATAATTAAGTATTTCTTATTTACCTAGTATAAATCTCTGGTACAGATTTATTTTATAATAGGTAAATGACTTCAGCGGAGTGGTTACCGTTGAAAAATTTCTTTATTTTTAAATCCTTTTTATAGCTGAAAAGGGGGAGACAACTTGTAATGTGTAGCGCATAACTACTATATTACAAGTTGTTTTTTTATTGTCTTATTTAGATCAGCGCAAAATAAAAAGCTACTTTCGACGTCTCGAAAGTAGCTTTTTGCATTTATTAACTATTAACAAGTTGCTTTTCATTATAGAAAGCATTTAATTCTTGATAATATTTATTTAAAGATGATGGAGAAACACTAAAGCTTTCGCCGATTTCTTTAACAGTGAATTTTTGATCGAATAAATCATTATCCTGACCGAATCTTACAGCACCAGCTGCGATAGCGCCTGCCTTACGAGCTGTAGGCTGCTTTTCGACTAAGTAATCTTCAACGATTGCTACGAAGCTCTCGTTGGTGATTGCTTTTTCCGCCATAAATGCTTTTAACTGTTCCACGACTTCCTGCTCGAAAGGTGTAAACTCTTCCCCTTCATAGCCGTTTTCAACTAGACCTTCCCATAATAATAAATGGTTTTCTTTTGTGAATTGCTCAACAGGTAAACGGCTTGCTTTGTAAGCTTCTGTAAACTGTTCAAAAGAAATCGCATGTTCTTTATGGAAGAAGATTAGTGTAGAGACAGCTAATACGTGGTTTTCCTTGTTTGAACCATCCGGTAATAAAAAGGCGAACACACGCATTCCTAGAGGGATTGATTTGTGGCTTTCACGTTGAATATGATATGTTGTGCCAGTTAATGCAGAGATAGCTGTAAAGTAATCATCTTTCACATCATCAACAGTACCGATGAAGAAAATCGGCTGTTCCCATGATTTCAATAATTCCATCATAGATGGGCGAAGCACTTTTTTAGCTGTTTTTGCTAAAAAGTTCTGCCAAATATCAGGTCGTTGATGGAAGAAATATTCGTCCAAAGCAACGGCTTCCACTAATTCCTTGTGTAATTTCTTTTCTAATTTCGGTGCCCAATTTCGAACCAATTCCATAAATTCACGGATATCTTTTCGTTCTGGGTAATTACTATAGAAAGTTTGTAATACGTTTTCAATCTCTTCCTGGAAAACGTTTTGTGAAGTTACTTGATTTTTTCCTTCACAACATTTTTTGTATTTTTTTCCACTACCGCATAGACATGGGTCATTACGTCCAATCATTGTAACACTTCCTTTAATACAACTTTTAAATACTAATGTCGCAGTATTGCTACTAATAATAATAACGTCAGATTGTTATTATGAAAACTGATTATGTTTTTAGAACTATCAGAAAAATTGTTGCATTTTACATTATATTAAACTTTACATAAAAATAGAACAATAATAGAGTTAATTCTATCAATAATTTATAAAAAAAGAGACATGGCACGCTCGATGCGATGTCTCTTCCTATTATAACGTAGTTTCAGAGTGAGTAGGTGCTGGGATTTTTTTCATTGCTATAAATTGTTCGAGTTGAGCAACACTATTCCCGATTAAAATAAATGCGCCACCAATCACAAGTTGTGCAGTTAATCCTTCCCCTAGGAAAAGCATCGCGAATATGGCTGCAAAAATAGGTTCAAGAGAAAAGATCAGTCCTGTATGTGTAGGTGAAGTATATTGTTGTACAACAGCTTGCGCGATAAAACAAAACGCGGTACAAATAATACCTAACCCAAGTACAGCGATCCAACTAGAAGAATTGGACGGGAACATTGGAGATTCGAACATTATTGTAAATACTGCTCCAAACAAGCCGGCAATACCTAATTGATATACTCCATAAGAAATGGATTCAACGTTTTTAGTAAACTTACTATTTAATATTAAATAGATTGAATAGCAAACTGCTGCGATCGCAACCAATATATCTCCAGTCTGGAACGTCATAGAGTCTTTCATTGTCAAAACGGTAATTCCGATCATTGTAGCAACAACAGCGAAGCTCACTGCTCGTGAAGGGAGCCGTTTTTCAATAAAGCTTGTCATGATCGGTACTAAAACAACTGTTAAACTAAGTATAAATCCTGCATTACCAGCTGAAGTTGTTTTTAGACCTAACAAAGATAAGGCGAAAATTGTAAACAATAAGAAGCCTTGAACCGATGCATATAAAATCGTTTTAATATTCACATGCAACATCTTCGGTAAAAAGATTAGCCCTGCAATGATAAATGCGATTAAGCATCGAAGTGCTACAACATTAAAAGCTTCTAAACTTTCCAGTCCCATGACCATAAACGTATAGGATAGCCCCCAAAACATTGTAACAATCACCATTAAAATATTTGCTTTACCTTGTAAACTCAAAGATGTCACCACATTTCTAAAAAGTAAGTTTTAAATAATCAGTAAAAATATGTATAAGATTAAGAGATTTAAAATATTGTATTATCTATAAATCCGATCTGTTATAAAACAGTATAAACAGGAAGTTGTGATTAGTAAAACGAATGTTTATAATGAATGATATGAAAAAAATTCATGTTTAAAATTGATTAGTGGAGTGAATTATCATGAGTTTAGTCAAGTACGAAATTTTAAATAAAGTGGCGGAAGTACATAGCTTTACAAAAGCGGCCTCGGTTCTAGGGCTTACACAATCAGCTGTAAGTCATGCAGTATCAAGTTTGGAAAAGGAATTTGGTTTTAATTTAATTCACCGTAACCGTACAGGAGTAACATTGACAGAAGACGGTATAAAAATGCTTTATGAAATGCGCAAAGTATTATTGGCGGAAGAACATCTGCAACAGACTGCGTCGAACATTTTAGGGGTCAGCCAAGGGACAGTGCGAATTGGGCTAATTTCAACGATTTCTACACATTGGATGCCAAACATCATTCATATTATGGATTCAGAATATCCGGGAATTCGGATTGAATTGCGTGAAGGGGATTACTACGAAATAGAACAGTGGCTATTACAAGGTGAAGTCGACTGCGGATTTTTAAACCGGACAAGCTCCAAGCAGTTCGAATTTATGCCGTTAAAACGGGATCCTTTGTTATGTATTGTGTCGTCGCATAGTCCGCTATATGATAGAGAAGAGATCGATTTATTTGAAATTGAAGAAACGCCGATTATAATGCCTTCCTATAAAGGGACGAATGATGTGATGACGACATTTGAAAAATATGGTGTATATCCGAATATACGTTTTGAACTTTATGACGAAAAGGCCATAGTATCAATGGTGGAACATAATCTAGGCATTAGCATACTGCCTGAAATGGCGATTTCAATGTTGCCGGATACTGTAAAAGCGCTGCCTCTTGTACAGGAAAGTTACCGAATCCTCGGGCTGTCGACAAAGCAGAAGCTGTCACCGGCATCGCAAAAATTTGTAGAAATATTAAAACAGTGGCTGGAAAACGAAGAACAGTAAAAGGGGAAACAACTATGCTAACAGGGAAAAAAGTTTTAATTACGAGTGGCGGGACATTTGAGAAATGGGATAATGTTCGAGGCCATACGAATTTATCAAAAGGAACGATGGGGTGTTATTTAGCAGAAGCAGCGCTTGAAAAAGGTGCGAACGTCATTTATATGCACGGCGTATTTACACAGCTGCCGGAACACCAAAACGAAATGCAACTCATTAAATTTGAAGGGATCGAGGATTTAGGCGATAAGCTGAAAACAATTCTTGAAACCGAGCAAATCGATTATGTCATTATGGCGGTGGCAGGCTCTGACTGGCTTATTGACAAAGTGTTCGATCAGCAAGGGAATGAACTGACTGAAAAAGGGAAAATGCCTTCGGATGAACCTCCGATTATCCATTTTAAAAAAGCGCCGAAAATTTTGGCCCAAATTAAAAACTGGTCGCCAGGTACGACATTAATCGGCTTTAAATTGGAAGCGACAGAAGACGAATCGTTTTTATTGGAAAGAGCTTCTGCAAGAATGGAAACTGCAAAAGCGGATTATATGGTCGCAAATAGTTCCAAATCTTTGTACGGTGCAATGGAGCCTCATTATATTATTCATAACTCCGGGAAGACCGTTATAGTTGACGGAAAAATGGCAGCTGCAACGGAATTAATTAATGTCATCTCTTAAATAATGATTGCTCATTTTTCAAATGCCTTTATATGTTATAATTTAGAATATTTAATCTATTTAATAGTGAAAAGAGGTTGAAGCATGTACCAGTTCGATCATCTCGTCCATTTTGTCCCTTATCCAGAGCAGACATTGTTAAAACTCAAAGAAGAAGGTCTCCATGTTGTCAATGGAGGAAGTCATGAAGCGTGGGGTACATATAATACACTAAGCTATTTTGATTTGGCTTATATTGAATTAATCGGCATTGAAAATGAGGAAAAGTTTCAGGAGGCAGCCAAAAAGAAGTATTCACTACATGCGAGCTACAAAGAAAATCGCCGACGTGATGGATTGACACGTTTTGCTGTTCGTACAACGACAATCGAAGAAGACGCGAAGTTATTCGCTAAAGCCGGTTTGGAAGTAGTTGGACCGGAGCGTTTTTCCAGAAGACGGGAAGACGGCTCTGATGTAAGCTGGCAACTGCTTTATATTGGTCATCCGAAATCGAAAATTGAATTCCCTTTTTTCATTCAATGGGATGAAGCAGATACAATTCGGCGCAAGGAACTGACGGACCGCGGTATTATAGCGCAACATCCGTTAGGGAATTTAACGCTTCAGGCTGTCCATTTTGTTGTACCGAATTTTGATGCAGTGGAGCAAATTGCCCAACTATGTGGTGCGACAATTTTAAAAAAGGTCAATGAGGAAGAGAATGTAGAATACTCGATTATTCTGCTTGATGAAGTGAAGCTTATATTTGTCAAGCCAATCGGTGAAGGAGTCGCCTGGAATTATATGCTCGAACATGGCTACGGCATAAAAAAAGTTGTCATATCAGGCGCGACAGAGCAAAAGTATTTTACAATTGATGGCGCACAATACGAAATTAATAAGAAATAAAAAAAGCTGTAAACGATGAAAATCTTTCGTTTACAGCTTTGTCTATTTTTTTATAACATTCGCTGCCTGTGGACCCCGGATACCATCGACTAAATCGAATTCAACCACTTGTCCTTCATCCAGTGAACGAAATCCTTCTTCTTGTATGCCAGTAAAGT
This sequence comes from Solibacillus sp. NPDC093137, assembly GCF_050280445.1. Lineage (NCBI taxonomy): Bacteria > Bacillati > Bacillota > Bacilli > Caryophanales > Caryophanaceae > Solibacillus > Solibacillus sp. NPDC093137. Next base: position 1,412,695 of record NZ_JBNNVH010000001.1, on the reverse strand, counting down.
GTACAAAAACATCTTCACCATCTGCAGATTCTATAAATCCATAACCTTTTTCATTATCAAACCATTTTACAGTGCCTTGGTGCATCCGCTTTCTCCTCCGATACTGTCAAAATCAATTGATGAAACATAAAGATTCCAGAATATTACGAATAAACTATATCCTATAAAGATAAGAACTGTCAATAATTTGTCGATTTACATCGCTTTTTATATTTATTAATTCAGACAAAACAGACTATAATAAAGTGACTACATATAGAAAGCAGGGCAAAGCATGACAACAACTACGAAAAAACCATTATCAGATATTGAAATAGCCAACAAAGCGACAATGAAGCCAATTTTGGAAATTGCTGAAAATGCACAAATTCCATTAGATGCGGTTGAACAATATGGTCGCTTTAAAGCAAAAATTGATACAAGTAAAATTAGTGGTGAAGCAACGGCAAACGTGGTGCTTGTAACAGCGATTAGCCCTACACCAGCAGGAGAAGGAAAATCAACGGTAACTATCGGTTTGGCGGATGCATTGCACCAATTGGATAAGCGAGTAATGGTCGCTTTACGGGAGCCTTCATTAGGACCGGTAATGGGTGTGAAGGGCGGCGCTACTGGCGGCGGATATGCACAAGTATTGCCGATGGAGCAAATCAATTTGCATTTCAATGGCGATTTCCATGCGATTACGACTGCAAACAATGCATTATCTGCATTGATTGATAATCATATCCACCAAGGGAATGCATTGAACATTGATCCAAGACGAATTGTCTGGAAGCGTGTACTGGACTTAAATGACCGTGCACTGCGCCATGTAACGGTCGGGTTAGGTGGTCCGATGCAAGGCGTACCTCGTGAAGACGGATTTGATATTACAGTAGCTTCTGAAATTATGGCCATTTTCTGTTTAGCAACAGGCATGAAAGATTTGAAACAGCGTTTGGCACGTATTGTAATTGGTTATACGTACGACCGGAACCCGGTAACAGTTGGTGACTTACAAGTAGAAGGAGCACTCGCCCTTATTTTAAAGGAAGCAATGAATCCAAACTTGGTTCAAACAATTGAAGGCACACCGGCCCTGATCCATGGAGGACCGTTTGCCAATATTGCCCATGGATGTAATTCTATTACAGCTACACAAACAGCACGTAAGCTTGCGGATATTGTTGTAACAGAAGCAGGATTTGGTTCCGATTTAGGGGCGGAGAAGTTTTTAAATATTAAAGCACGTGAAGCAGGATTTAAACCGAGCGCTGTTGTTATTGTTGCGACAATTCGTGCACTGAAAATGCATGGCGGTGTAGCAAAGGCTAACTTAGTGGAAGAAAATGTGGAAGCATTAAAACAAGGTATTGCCAATTTAGCACAGCATGTAGCCAATGTTCGTAACTTTGGACTGGAGCCGGTAATTGCTTTAAACCGATTTATTACGGATACTGAACAGGAACTGAAAGCTGTTTTACAATGGGCCGCAGCAAATGAAGTTCGGATTGCCCGTACGAATGTTTGGGAAGAAGGCGGTAAAGGCGGTATTGAGCTTGCCGAAAAAGTACTCGAAGTAATTGAACAGCCGAATACTTTCCACCATTTATATGATTTGCAAGAAACCGTGGAACAAAAATTAACGAAAATTGTACAACAGGTGTATGGTGGTGCAGGTGTGCAATTAACGGATGCTGCGAAAAAACAGTTAGCAGTCATCGAAAAAAATGGGTGGGACACTTTGCCGATCTGTATGGCGAAAACACAATATTCATTATCGGATCAACCAAGCTTAGTAGGCAGACCAACCGATTTCGTTGTTACAATTCGTGAAATTCTTCCAAAGTTAGGTGCGGGATTCCTTGTTTGCTTAACTGGGGATATTATGACAATGCCAGGCTTGCCAAAACAGCCGGCAGCACTGAATATGGATGTGGCTGAAGACGGAAGTGCACTTGGATTATTTTAAAATGAAAATATATAGCGACCGACAAGAAATTTCTGTCTGAGGACAAAATAACGCAGGAGCGATTAATAAAAGTAAAAGAAACGTATTCGTTTGATTATTCATTCGAATACGTTTCTTTTATTTGCTGTGAATATTTAGTTTGAATTTACGTTCGTCCATTAAAACATGATTTGTAGAAGGTTAGTCGCAATCATAAAAGTGGCACTTAATCCGTATGCAACCGATCCAATTAAAATTGGTGAAATAACAATTAGTCCCTTACGTTGACTTTCATTCATATTTGGTGCTACAGCTTGCATCATTCTTTGCATAATTAACACTCCTTTTTCCTGTTTTATGTTTTCTTATTTCTATTATATGTCACAAATTTGTAAAAAACAAGCATTTAGTTCACATTTTGGACAAAAATTATCTCCGCATAATGAAGGATACTTGATTTTTCGTGTAAAAGTTGCTAAGAGGGGGTTAGGGCAAGAGTGGGGAAGTCGGAATCTTTTAGCAATAAACATGTCAAATAACTGAAGTCATCCCACTTCTCGTGGTAATATAATTATGTAAACTATAAAAAGAAAATGGTGAATGTAACATGTCCGAAGTAATCGTACGTTGTGAACAATTAGTAAAAGGAATTTATGAAACAATGGATGCAAGCCATGATTTTCAACATATTGAGCGTGTCTATCAAAACGCTATGACAATCCTGAAATCAGAACCTTTAGCAAGTGGAAAAATCGTGAGTTTAGCCGTGCTGCTGCATGATGTCAGTGACGAAAAATATGCTGTTGATAAACAGCAGGAGCAGCGAATCCTGGATGAACTTGATTTAACGGATGAGGAAAAACAACATATCCAAACGGTTATTGCAGAGGTTTCATTTAATGGGGGCAATGAACGGGATATTACAACAGTAGAATCAAAAATCGTTCGCGATGCAGACCGGTTGGATGCAATAGGTGCGGTTGGGATTGCGCGTACGTTCGCTTACGGTGGTGCGAAGGGACGTAAGTTATATGATGATGCTGAAGAAGTGCGCGTAAATATGACGAAAGAACAATATCGCAGTCAATCCACAGCGTCTGTTACGCACTTTTATGAGAAGCTTTTATTATTGAAGGATTTAATGGTAACTTCAAAAGGGCGCGAAATGGCTGAAGAACGTAATGCCTTTATGGTACAATTTTTAGAGCAGTTAAAAAAAGAAAGAGACGGGATTTCATGAGTCATTTAATCGTATCAAATCTAACAAAAACAGTTGGCGATAAAACGCTATTTCAAAATATTGAATTTACCATTTATGAAGGCGAAAGAGCAGGCTTAATCGGGATAAACGGGACAGGGAAATCAACTTTATTATCGATTATCGCTAAAAAACAGGATGCGGATACAGTGGAATTTGACCATCCGAATAAGTACCGCATTGCCTATTTGGAACAAGATCCGCAATTTCCACAAGATTTAACGGTTTTACAAGCGGTATTTAGTGGAGATTCACCGATCTTACAATTAAACCGTGCGTATGAAGAGGCGGTAGCAGCATTGTCTCAAAATCCGCAATCTGAAAAGCTGCAAAATGAACTGTTTCGATTACAGCAGCTAATGGACACAGAAAATGCCTGGGACGTCAATGCATTGGCAAAGCAAGCATTAACAAAGCTTGGAATCGATATGTTTGATCAAGAAGTGACGAGTCTTTCAGGTGGACAGCAAAAACGTGTTGCATTGGCAAAAGTATTAATCGAACCGGCAGACTTGTATTTACTGGACGAGCCAACGAACCATTTGGATGTTACATCGACAGAATGGCTGCAAGAAATGGTATCACGTCTAAAAGGGGCCGTTATCTTTATTACCCATGACCGTTATTTCCTGGATGAAACAGCGACACATATATATGAATTGGCAGATAAAACGTTATACCGTCATACAGGATCGTATGGTGATTTTCTTGAATCAAGAGCAATTCGTGAAGAAATGAATGCAGCATCACAGGCCAAATTACGAAATCGTTATCGCTCAGAACTAAAATGGATTCGTCGCGGGGCAAAAGCGCGAACAACAAAGCAAAAGGCACGTATTCAGCGTTTCGAAACTTTGGATGAATCTATTGATCGCTCGAATGACCAGTCGGATCTTGAATTGGGATTGGCCACAACACGTTTAGGAAAAAAAGTGTTGGAATCAGATGGAATTTCCAAAGCTTACGGAGACCGTGTCATTATTCAGGATTTCGAATTTTTACTGCAGCACGGGGACCGTATTGGCATAATCGGTGCAAATGGCTACGGAAAATCGACACTTCTTAACATGATTGCAGGTGAAATTGAACCCGATAGTGGCGAGGTAATTGTCGGAACAACAGTAAAACGTCTTCATTTCAAGCAGGCACTGCCACCAATGAATGAAAATGCACGAATGATCGATTATATTCGTGAAGCTTCGAATGATATTACCGATTCTGACGGGGTTCGCTACTCTGCATCTCAAATGCTCGAACGTTTTCTATTCCCGCTTAATACACACGGTACACCGATCAGCAAATTATCGGGCGGGGAACGCAAAAGGCTTCACTTGCTTCGACTATTGATGGAACAACCAAACGTTTTGCTTTTAGATGAGCCGACGAATGATTTGGATATTGAAACATTGGGTGTACTTGAAGATTTTATCGAAAACTTCCCTGGCGTTGTCATTACAATCAGTCACGATCGTTTCTTCCTTGATCGTATTGCGAAAAAGCTGTGGATTTTGGACGGAAAAGGCGGCGTATCGGAAAGCTTGGATGTCTATACCGATTATTTAGCAAAACGCGATTCTGAACTGCAGCAGGAAGCAAAAGAAATGAAGCAGGAAAAGCCAAAAGTTGAAAAACAGAAATCAGATAAGAAAAAGCTATCATTTAAAGAGCAGAAAGAATGGGAAACTATTGCTGATAAAATTGCTCAAGTTGAAGAAAAAATTATGACGGCAGAAGATGAAATTTCAACAGCAGGTTCGGATTTTACAAAACTTCAGCAACTGACGTCGGATTTAGAAAAGCTAAATCAGGAATATGAACAATTAATCGAGCGATGGAGCTATTTAGACGAAATTGCAAATGGATAGGAGCATAACAATGAAAATTTTATCTATTGAACCAACACCAAGTCCAAATTCAATGAAAGTAATTATTGATCAGGATTTACCATTTGGTAAAAGTTTTAATTATACGAAAGACAACATTGGTGATGCATCTCCTGAGCTGCAAGCCATCTTTGGAGTAGAAGGTGTAAAAGGCATTTATCACGTATCGAACTTCCTGGCGATTGAACGTAACGCAAAATTTGCATGGGAAAATATTTTAGCTGATATTCGTCGCGCAATTGGCGGAGAGGCAACTGAAAGCACGGAATATGAGATGAATGACCATTATGGGGAAGTAAATGTGCATGTTCAAATGTATAAAGCAATTCCATTGCAGATCAAAGCATTCGATGGTGAAGGGGAAGTGCGAATAAGCGCAGGAGACCGTTTCACAACAGCTTTCAAACGACTGCAATTCAGTGTGACTGACGAAAACTATATTTTTGAACGAAAATGGGTCGATTTCGGTGTTCGCTACGGTGATAAAGAACAAGTTGTACAAGAAGTGCTAAAAGAGGTGGATGCACTATATCCGCAAGATCGTGTTGAAACAATTGTTCAGTCAGCAAATGAACAAGTTGTCACAGCAGCTCAAGAGCGTAAAGAAGTGACATTGGAACAATATGAGCAGGTTGAAGATTGGCAGCAACGTTTCCAGTTGTTAGATCAATTACCGGATCCGGAAGTGAAGGATATACCGTTGTTCGAAAAAGCGCTGGAAGACGAGCAAATGTCTATCCGACGTCTTGCAACCGTTTATTTAGGAATGATTGAAGACATCGCGGTTGTACCAGCTTTAACGAAGGCATTGAATGATAAAAGTGCAGCCGTTCGCCGTACAGCGGGCGACTGTATGAGTGATTTAGGCTTACCTGAGTTTGAGCCAGCGATGATCGCTGCATTAGGTGACAAAAATAAACTTGTCCGCTGGCGTGCCGCTATGTACTTGTATGAAGTAGGTACGGAGCAAGCAATTGACGCATTAAAAGCAGCGAGCGAAGATAAAGAATTCGAAGTAAAGCTGCAAGCAAAAATGGCACTTGCCCGTATTGAAGGCGGGGAAGAAGCAAAAGGTTCTGTGTGGAAACAAATGACAGAAAGCCGTAAAGCTTAAAATTAAGCTGCTAACGTAAATAATCGTTAGCAGTTTTTTTATTTTAATTAAACATTATTTTTTAATCGAATGGCATAATTTGATAAAATGGTATATATTTAGGAATATACAAAAGAAAGGTGGGTCCATAATGGAGGAGCTATTGTTGAAAAATCCTAGCTCATTAAGTGATGAGCGTAAAGAGGCACTGTTAAATTTACTTTACTCCGAACATTGTAATGACTCCATACTATTAGAAAGTGATGATTTTTATTTATTTTTTCATGATATTTGGTCACTTTTTGAAATTGGGGAAGAGTACGAAAGCGAAATTGTAGAAGAAGATATTAGGCTGAAAGAATGGCGAATTTTCATATTGGAATTTTTCTCAGCTCGAAATTTAGAAAAATTGCACTTTGAGTACTTAACGAATTCCTCTTTAAAAAAATTTTTTGTAGCACTATACATATGGAAAAAAATTAAAAAAGATTATTTTTATGATATGCGTAAAGCGTTGAAAATCGAAAAATTAAAAACTGAATATGAAAAGGATCTTGCTGATAATCAAGATATTAAGGATATTTATCATGAAATCCATTTAAAAATACAAAGCTATTGGTATATGAATTTATTTAAATTCAATTCCATTTATGACAGGATTTTAGAAGAAGTATTAGAAGAAACAAAGGCGGCTGAATTGCTCTTCGGTGACAATATATGGGAGACAATCAGCAATGATAATTTAAGAAAATTTATGAGTTATATTGAATCAAGGCACTTTTCCGAAGTTTTATTTTGGAAATCCAAATTTCAGACAGAACAATTTTTAGAAGTTGGTCTCGATCCGAACAGTACATATGTATTTTGTGTTCAAAAAGATATATCGATGAAACGTAGCCTTACTTTACAAAATGGATTGGCATTGGCCGTTTCGGAATTTTCACAACAACATGAGCACAATTTTGTTTTTTTATCATTCATTAAAGCAATCGATCAGGAAATGATTACACATAAAGAGTCGATAGATTTTAATCATTACTTCGAGCTGGATAAATCATTTGGACTTAAAACGGAACCGATTAATTATAAAGGCATCATCAATTATGCCTTTACGATGTTAAAGTTAGAATTATCTCATAGCAATAGCGGTAAAATCTATTTAATCTGCAATGAATTACTATTTGACGATTTCCCTAATGAAGAAGATTGGATATCAGCCGTTACGCATTACAAAATGTTGAAAAAAATTGAAATTGTCGTAATTTATATGGGCGATAAAACGAAACTCAAGCAAATATGGTTTGCAGATAAAATACTGATACCAAAACAACTGGCTCAGTTTAAATAGAAAAAAATAAACTCTAAATAGTGTGCGGATTTAAATCGCTCCTACTTAGAGTTTTTTTCGTTTTTATATAGTTTATTGTGAACTACTTGTTTTTAGCTTCTTCACGGTTTGTTCAGGGGCAAAAACGGTATACAAAATACTACCGAAAATCAGGGCAATTCCGAGCACTTGCAATAAACTTGGTCGGAATGATAGTAATACAGCATCCAATAAAATCGCTACTACGGGATCGACAAATACGAGTACCGAAACGATGACAGTAGGAAGATCTCGAACACTGTCAAAAAATAAGTAGTAGACAAATCCTGTATGAATTAAACCTGTACCAAGTATGTAAAGCCAGTTTGTATTTGTTAAACCTTCAAATGCTGCAAAATCGCAAAACGGGAGCAACAGTATTATTCCAGCGATCGTTTGAATAAAAGTAAGAGCATACGATGACATACCGTGAATCGTTTTACTCGTAAACATTGTCAGTGCATAGCAAATGGCCGAAAGTAATGCCCAAATAAAACCAGAATTCATAAATTGTGAAACGCTTGTAAAGCTTTCAATTCCGATAATGAGGATACTACCAAAAAAGCAAATAACGGTTGCACAAATTGCGCGTATTCCCATTTTTTCTGCCAAAAATACCGAACCTAATATTAATACAAAAATCGGTGCCAAATTATAAATTGAAATGGCGATAGAAATCGACATTACTTCGAACGCTTTAAATAAAAACACCCAGTTTAAGACAAGAAATATACCGCAAATGACCGTTTTCATCACTTCGCTTCTATTCCAAACTTCAGTTTTATGACCGCCTGTAACAAACCATAATCCGCCTAAAAAGAGTGTGGCACAAATACAACGAACAAAAACGAGCTCTACTGCAGGCAAGCCGGTTTGCGTAGTAAAGAAACCGATAGAGCCGAAAATAGCCATGGAAAGAGTAAGTTTAAGCATCGAGCGTGCATTCATATGGTGAACCTGCTTTCTATATCCCGCAATATCGGGTAGTAATTTTTCTGCCTCGAAAGCAAAGCGGCAGAGGCAAAAGGAAGATGAATACTATTCACGAATCTGACCGTTGCCATGTATATAGTATTTCGTAGATGTTAATGCTGGTAAACCCATTGGACCGCGAGCATGAAGCTTTTGAGTTGAAATACCGATTTCAGCACCATACCCGAATTCAAAGCCATCCGTAAAGCGTGTGGATGCATTATGATACACAGCTGCCGCATCAACCGAATTTAAAAAGATTTCAGCGTTTTGCAGATTGTCAGTGATAATAGCTTCCGAATGATTAGTTCCGAACTGATTAATGTGATGGACCGCTTCGAATACATCATCCACTACTTTAACACTTAGTGTCAGAGCCAAAAATTCTTCAGCATAATGCTCTTCTGTTGCCTCGATTGCTTCTGGCAAGACGGTACACACATTTTCATCGCCATAGATTTTTATTTCAAGTTCATTCTGTAAGTAATGCAAAAATTCTGTACCATGATTTTTGAAAAATTCCTGATGAAGTAATAAACTCTCAGCTGCATTGCATACAGATAAACGCTGTGTTTTCGCATTTTTTACAATTGATTTTGCCATCTCAAAATTAGCGAATTCGTCCAAATAAATATGGCAATTCCCGGCACCGGTTTCGAGTACAGGAACCGTCGATTCACGCACGACTAAATCAATCAGTTTTTTTCCTCCGCGCGGAATTAGCACATCCAAGTATTCCGTCAATGTAAATAAAAATTTCGCTGTTTCACGGCTAGTATCTTCGATGAGCAATACGGAATCTTTTGGATAGTCAACAGCGTCCAATGCGCGGTGAATCGATGCAACGAGTGCAATATTTGAGTATTTTGCAGATGAGCTGCCACGTAAAAGTACCGCATTACCAGTTTTAATTGCAAGTGTTGCTGCATCAATCGTTACATTCGGGCGTGCTTCATAGATCATGCCAATTACACCTAATGGTACACGCTTTTTAGTAATTTGAAGGCCATTTTCTTTCGTAATTTGTTCGACTACTTCACCGACAGGATCCTCTAATTCAATTAGCTGCATGATTGCATCACTCATCGCTTGAATGCGGTTCTCATTCAGTAAAATGCGGTCCAGTGTCGCTTGGTCGAGTCCGTTTGTTTTTCCATCAGTAATATCTTTGTTGTTTTCCGTCAGTAATATGTCCATATCGGCAAGAAGTTGTTGTGCAATACTTCTTAATGCTTTATTTTTTTCTTCTGTAGATTTGATATTCGTCATATAGCTTGCTTTCTTTGTACGCTTGCCTTTTTCAATAACTTCATTTGTAATTGTTTTCGTCATATAATATAACCTCCCTAAATTTTGACCCATTGATTACGGTGAATAACTTCAATCGGGTAATGCATGAGTTCTGTCGTCCGTTTACCCATTGCATGCTCCAATTCAGCTGAAGAATAAAGAATTTCTCCACGACCGATACATGTATGTCGGTCAAAAACTTCTACAACATCGCCTTTTTCAAATTGTCCTTCATAGGCGTAGACACCGGCTGGCAGTAAACTTTTTCCTCCATACTGCAATGCTTGGACTGCACCCTCGTCGATAAAAATCTTTCCGGAAGATTTTGAAAGTTGGACCCACTGTTTATTTGTTGGAACATACTTTTCATTGCGTTCAAAATACGTACCGTCACCATTGTTTTCAAGGATTTCAGTCAGTTTTGTATGGCCGGAACCTGTGCCAATAAATACTTCGACACCTGTATTAATCGCATAATTGGCTGCGGCGAGCTTTGACTGCATGCCCCCGGTACCGACTTTTGAGCCTGATCCTGTAGCAAATAGAAGCATCTCTTCTGTGATTTTTTCTATTCGATCAATTCTAATTGCATCTGTGTTTGTTAATGGATTTGCCGTATAGAGCCCGTTGACATCCGTTAAAATAATTAACTGATCTGCATGAACAAGACCACTTACTAAAGCGGAAAGCATGTCATTATCACCAAAAGTCAATTCAGCAACAGATACAGTATCATTTTCATTTATAATGGGGATTATTGAACGTTCCAATAACTCTGTTAATGTTTCATAAGCATTTCTGTAACGTTGCTTATCGTTAAAATCAGAGCGAGTCAGTAAGATTTGGGCGGACGTCTCATTATATGTGGCAAATTCATCTGCATACGCTTGTATTAATATGCTTTGACCAACTGCAGCGGCCGCTTGTTTTCCTTTTAGCGTAATCGGTCGAGAAGGGTAGCCGAGCTTTCTGAAACCTGCTGCTACTGCTCCTGAAGAGACTAAAATAACTTCATGACCAGCTTGTTTCAATGTAGCAATGGCAGCAACATGGTCATGAAATTTCTCATGATCAAGCTCCCCTTTATTATTTGTTAAGGAACTGCTTCCGATTTTTATTACAACACGTTTTCTTTCCACCCAAAAATCCTCCTCAATAGAAATATTGAAATTACACCATAAACGGGTAGTAATTTATCTGCCTCGAAAGCGTCACGGCAGAGACAAGACTTCCGCCTCTATGCGGAAGGTCAACTACCCGTAAAAGCCCGATTGGTTCAACTAACACTCAGTGGGATAAAGCCCCCCACTGAGTGAAGTTTCACTTTATTACATTAAAAAAGCACATTTCAATCCTATTGATTAGGACGAAATGTGCTGTTTCCGTGGTACCACCTAAATTGAATGCCAATACTTGCATTCCACTTCATCTCATAACGCTGAGTCTGCGCCTATTTTTGTAGGAGCTGTTGAAGTAGGTTCGGCAGGTTTTGCTATGCCATCCTTTCAGCCTGTGGAATGTGCTCTCTTGTTTAGCCAATTGCTGCGTACTCGTCTTCAATATGCCTTTATATTTTCTAATAGCATGCATGATAGCTCATTTTTTGTCAATATCATTAAGTCTGATTTATTTGAAAACTATGCGAAAATCTTCTTTTTGGACCGATTTACCGCATAAAAGTGTGAATTTTACGACTATTTACTATTCAAATTTAATTTTTCATGATAAATCCGTACTTTGTCTCTTTTTCAGCTATTTTTTAAATTTGTAGTACCTAGGAATAATCAGTTGTGCACAGCTTAAAGGATTTGTAGAAATGCAGGATGCAGAACAACTTATTTTTGAAAATGAGACATTAATAAAAAAGGTCATCTATAAACTGAAAATTTATCGAGATTTGGATGAATATATGCAAGTAGGAAGGATTGCTCTATGGCAGGCATTGCAGAAATTTGATGATACTAAAGGGGATTTTGCGATGTTTGCTTACATGACCGTAAAATATGCTATTATTCGAGCATTAACCAAAGAAAATCACGTATCAGAACATGAACTAGCAGTGGAAGAAGATGTAATTATCGTTAATGCGCAGCAACACTTTTTGGATACAGCAAGTTTTGAATGGCCCGAATGGTTTGAGGAATTAAATAAAGAAGAGCAATTTCTGTTGATCGCCTTGTATGAAAAAGAGCTTTCGTTAAAGGAGATTGCTGACAAGTATATGCTGAGCTATGAAACAATAAAGAAAAGACATCAACGGTTATTGTCTAAGTTAAGGGGTTTGTTATTTTAGATTTTTTGGGATAAAAAAAGTGGAAGCTTATGAAGTTTCCACTTTGTAATATCTTATTGGATTATATTCAAAAACTCTGTTCTCTGCTCTTCGGATTGCTGTTCGCCATTAACAAGCATTGCCCCAATACGGTAATCTGTTTGTCCTTTTTCAACAACATACTGTAAATTAACAGGCTGTACTTTGTTATCAACTTTGCATTTCCCTTTAAATTCCACAACATGCTCCATCATTTTTGTTTGGAAATACTCCCAGCTGCTTTCTTCACAATAGTTTTTGAGGGCTTGTTCTATTGTAGTATCGCTATTTTCCATGACGGGTGTAGCATGAACATATGTAATATAGTCATTATCTGTTACGGCTTTTTGTGGACCGAAAAAGTAAAAAAATACACCAATTACCCCGATTGGTATGATCCATAATATCGTCCGCTTTCTTTTTACCATGAAATAAATCCCCCTTTTTGTATCATTAGTATAACATTGGAATGTTAATATTTTCTACATTGAGATAATATTTATCTCGAAAGAGGGAGACTGTTGGTCAACGGCGCTGTTAATGGTTTCAGATGACGTTTGAACATATATTTCAAAGCAGCATATCTTCAAAGGTGTAACCTTTTTCATAACGTTGCTCCTAATCATTGTTTAGGAACCAAAGGGATTATTACGAACATTATAGAATATTAATGATTAAGTGGTTTGAAATTTCCAATGAAAGGAAGGAGAGAAATGAAGAAAACTCTTATAATAGGAAATGTAATTGTCAGTGGATTTGTTGTTTTATTGATTTCCTGGTTCTTTGCAGCAGGAGCATTAGGAGAGACGGATTCAATAACTCCCGAATTCTTTTTAATTATACCGCTATGGATTTTTAGTGTACTTATCATGTGTCATTCTGTTTCTATAAATAAACTAAAAAATTCTTCCTATTTAAAAATAATATTAAGCAATATTTTGCTTTGGTTAATGATTCCTGTAGGATTAATCGTCGCATTTTTAATAATATAAAATTTGAAAGAGGTGAGTAGCAACTGAAAACCAAATGGCAATATATAAAACATATAAACAACTGAAAGGAGTACACAAATGAAAATGAAACAAATAATTGCGATGGGCGGTGGGGGCTTTTCAATGGAACCTGATAACCCCTTATTGGATCGTTATATCTTAAAACAAGCGGATACGGCAAAACCGAAAATTTGTTTTCTTCCTACAGCTAGTGGAGATTCTGAACAATACATATCCAGGTTCTACAATTTTTTCAATCAACAAAATTGCGACCCATCACATTTATCTCTATTTAGCCCGCCAACTCGGGATTTGGAAAATTTCATTTTAGAGAAAGACATTTTATATGTTGGCGGGGGAAACACGAAAAACCTTTTAGCTGTGTGGAAGGATTGGGGATTAGACATTATTTTTAGAAAAGCTTGGGAGGAAGGGGTTATTTTAGCTGGGTTAAGCGCAGGGGCAATCTGTTGGTTTGAACAGGGGGTGACAGACTCCTTTGGGGATGGACTTGAACCAATAACCTGCCTGGGATTCTTAAGGGGGAGTAACTGTCCGCATTATGATGGAGAAACGGAAAGAAGACCTGCATATCATAAACTGATTGAGTCCAAAAAAATACAATCAGGAATTGCTGTTGATGATGGGGTTGCGATCCATTATAAAGGGCATGAAATCCATAAAATTGTAAGTTCCAGACCTGATGCTAAGGCGTACAGTGTGTTTTGGGAAAAGGGCATAAGTGAAAGGAAACTCCCAACAGAATATTTGGAAACTTAATAGTTTAATAAAATTACGAAAAAGTGAGTTGTTAAACATGTTTTTCATACAAATGTCCGGATTCCCGGGGTCCGGCAAGTCGACGCTTTCTCGACATATTGCAAAGAGAACAGGGGCAGTCATAATAGATCATGACATTGTAAAATCTTCATTATTATCGTCATTTGAAGAAATTTCAATAGAGAAAAAATTTGTTGGTAAAATTGCCTATAATGTTGATTGGTCATTAGTGGAATTTCATTTATCACAAGGACAAAATGTCGTTTTAGATAGTCCTTGTCTTTATCAGGAAATGGTGGATCGAGGCATAAGATTGTCAAAAAAGTATAATGTCACATACAAATACGTTGAGTGTTATCTGAATGATTTTCAAGAAATTAATAATAGATTAAAAAATCGAAATAAAATGGTTAGTCAAATTGAAGCGGCTTGCTCAGAAGAAACATTTAAATTTACTATTGAAAATAGTAAGAAACCTAATGAAGGTGCATATATTGTTGTAGATACTAATGAACCTTTAGAGAGTTACATAGATCGAGTGATTGGTTTCATCAAGGAGTAAGCCATACTGAGATCTGGACTGTGGAGGTGTTGTATTGAAACTCGTTAGTTCGAAAATAGGAATACTAATATTGTTTAGTGCTATTCTTTTATCTGCCTGCATACAAAAAGATTATGTGTTTTTTGGTGAAAGTGAAAATTGGAGAGTTCAATATGCAGTGACAGATGATAATGGCTGCAATTCTACTAAAGGCTATATAAAATACCTAGGTAATGATCCGATGCCAGAGCAATTGGAGTTTAGTGTTGATAATAAAGAAGGGGCCTCCATTTCTTTAGATGAAAATGGCATGTTTTTTCTGCCTTATGGCTGTTCGAATGCAACGGAAGGATCAGAACTTAAAGCGACAATAAAGTGGAACAGTCAATCAGAAACAATCCAATTACCCTTAAAATGATAGTTGTAATAGATGCCTTATCAAGTAGAAAAATAGCGTTTTCACATTTTATTTAAGTAGGAGGCACTGATTTGAGACAATCAACATATTTAATTGGGATAGTACTGTTGGGGTTATCCATCATAATAGCTGCTTTTATAGTAAATAATACAGCTTCGAACACAACTAATATTGATGAAGGTACAGAAATTGCCACCAGTTCTATACCTGATTTAATGACAATGACCCAGCTTGCTGAATATCTTCAAATAAGCGAGCAATCCATTGACATTATTATCTCGCATGATGATTGGCAAAGGGAGGGATTAAGCAGCTATGATACTTATCAGTTTATCCCGTACCTTTTGCTCGATAATCAGAAAAGATTTATTAAAACAGAAATAGATGCATGGTTAAAATACAGAAATGATAACAAGTTAAATTATGATTAAAGAAAAGAAAAATCTCCCCGAAAGTTAAATGTTCGACACTAACTTTCGGGGGGCTATCTTTTAAAGGAAGTTGATTACTTTGTATTTGTAAACTTAAAACTTGTCTTTCGTTCCTTCTCATCCCAAATGAGGTGGGCGTTGAAGATTTTACCGCCTTTTTTAAATCCTTTGATCAAGTCTGTTTCACCGGAAGCCAATAATTTCTTCAGATTCGTTTGTGTAATTGTTTTTCCGAGTATTTTTTTGGAAACCGAAAATTTACAGCTGGCTTTTTTATAATTCGAACAGCCGTAAAAAGTACCGTGGTCGACAATGGATCCATCACAAAGGATGCATTTACCGACAACAGTTTTCACTTTGTTATACTTTTTCGTATATGGATTGTTTTCGGTAATTTTCTCTACATCATTTTGATTGAATGCCCATTCTTTTTCCCGCTCGCCGGCATCAACTATCAACTTATCTGCCAGTTTTTTTACCTGTTCCATAAATACTTGTGGAGATGCGTTCCCTTCACCAATTTCAGAAAGGCGCTGCTCCCATTTAGCTGTCATTGAAGCGGACGTTAAAATGCTTTCACCTAGTGCTTCAATGAGCAGCATTCCTTTCGTCGTTGCAAACACTTGGTTTTTCCTCACTTCGATATAGTTCCGGTCTTTCAGTGTGCCGATAATTCCGGCGCGTGTCGCTTCCGTACCTAACCCTTCTGTTTTCGATAAAACCTTTTCCAGTTCCGCATCTTCCAAATGTTTGCCTGCTGTTTTCATGACAGTAATTAAATTACCTTCAGAATAGCGGTTTGGCGGCTGGGTTTCACCTTTCTTTACATTCGCTTTTACAACTGTCCCTTGCTCATTTTCCTGAAGAAGGGGGAGCAGTTCATCTTTGTCAGCACTATCTTTTGAATGATGAATGACTTTGCGCCAACCTTCCTCCAGCAATACTTTTCCTTTAGAAATAAACTCAGCACGATTATCGACAAGTGAGTGAATCGTTGTATAGGAGAATACGGCATTATTGTAATGTGCCGCAATGACTTGCCTTGCAACTAAATCATAAATTTTTGCTTCCTCGGCACTGAGCTTTGCCATATTCGGAACTTGTTCAGTAATAATAATGGCATGGTGATCGGTTACCTTTTTTTCATTCACGAACCGTTTATTGTTCATAAGTGAAGTTTTCGGTGGAGGCAACAGATTTTTATATTGATCTAACTTACCTAGCTGATCGAGAATGGCCGGCAATGTTTTTGCTTCCTCATTCGTTAAAAATTGGGAATCTGATCTAGGATAGGAAACGACACCTTTTAAATAAAGCTTCTGTAAAATATCGAGCGTCATTTGTGGTGAAAATTTAAACGCTTTGTTTGCTGTTGCCTGTAGGGCAGACAGATTGAACAAAAGAGGTGGCGCATATTCCTTCGTTTCCTTTTTGATGTTCGTAATTTCTACGTTTTTATTGATGCAAAAATTGGCGGCAGCAATTGCCTGGCGTTCCTCTAGAAGCCTTGTCACGCTATTTTTATGCCATTTCGCTTTTAGTATTTTGCCGTTAAAATTAAATTCCGCTTCCACTTCCCAGAACGGTTCAGGTTTAAAGTTCGCAATTTCATGTTCCCGTTTTACGATGAGCGCTAATGTCGGTGTTTGTACTCTTCCAATGGAGAAAACATCTTTTACTCCATTACGTTTAAGGAGCACCGTGTACAATCTGGATGTATTAATACCGATTAACCAATCAGCACAGGAGCGGCTTAATGCTTCAAAATAAATGTTTTTAGTTTTTTCTTCCGGCAATAAGTTTGCAAATCCGTTTTTCACCGCATTTTCCGTTAAAGAGGATATCCATAATCGTTTCATCGGTTTATTCACACCGCATACTTTTAAAATCGTACGTATTATAAGCTCGCCTTCGCGCCCCGCATCCCCGCCAATAATAATTTCCCGAATGTCCGGTCTTTTCAAGAGTGTTTTTATAATATTGAATTGCTTATATTTTGTTTTAGTAACTTTATATTCGAAACGGTCTGGGATGATCGGCAATGTTTCCAACGTCCATTTCTTCCAGGAAGGGTTATATTCTTCCGGGGCCTTCAATTCACAGAGGTGACCGATCGCCCATGTAATGAGAGCACCTTCTGGAAAGTAAGTGTTTTGCTTAACTTCAAAATAACCAGCCTTTTTAGTGAATGAAAATGGGGCAGCCAATTTTGCTGCCTGATCTGGTTTTTCTGCAATTACTATTTTCATATATCCTTCTCCTACTAATAATAATTACAACTCCTATTGTAATAATTATAGATTAATTTACAGTCGAATGGGGGAACAAACATTTATTCATTACTATGGATTGTAGGGAAGGTTGTTTAACTATTTTGTCACTTCATTTGCCTAACAGGATATAATTATTTTTTTATTGTAAAGATGCTCTAAAATTGAACAAATAAATATCATTTTTTATAAAAATCTCATATAATATATTGACAAAATGACGAATTATTCGTATTTTGACTAAATAGATTAATGAATTTACTGAATAGTCTTGACTGAAATAGGATAAATTTGTACACTGTGTAAAGTCAAATGTTTTTTCGGTGAGTACAAATATCAATTTTGAGAGTAAGGATATGATGAGATGATAGTATGTAAATTTGGCGGCACATCTGTCGCGAGTGCAGAACAAATCAAAAAAGTAGCAAGCATTGTGAAGTCTAATCCTGAAAGAAAGATTGTCGCTGTTTCTGCGCCTGGTAAGCGTTCAGGTGATGATATTAAAGTTACGGATTTATTAATAGATTTAGCAAACACCGTGATTAATAAGGGTGATGTTGAATCAAAAATTAAGGCTGTAGTAAATCGTTACCGTAATATCGCTGAAGATCTTGGTTTAGACAATACAATTTCAGATATTATTGAACAGGATATACGCGGGCGTGTGACAGAAAATTGGTCAGACAAAGACTTATTCTTAGATAATATAAAAGCAAGCGGTGAAGATAACAACGCAAAACTGATTGCGTGTTATTTTAATGCAATTGGTATGCCGGCAAAATATGTAAGTCCAAAAGATAAGTTAATTTTAAATGACTTCCCGGAACGTACGTATGCACTTCCAGAAGCATACGAAAACTTAAGTGTATTGAAAAATACAGAGGAGATTATTATTTTCCCTGGATTCTTCGGTTATACAAAAGCAGGCGTATTACGTACATTTGACCGTGGTGGATCGGATATTACAGGTTCAATTTTAGCATCTGCCGTTGGGGCAAAGCTTTATGAAAACTTTACGGATGTAGACTGCGTTTTCGCTGCTAATCCTAAAGTCGTAAATGATCCAGTTGATATTAAGGAAATTACGTATCGCGAAATGCGTGAATTATCGTATGCAGGTTTTTCCGTATTCCATGATGAAGCACTAATGCCTGTCTATAAACAAGGTATTCCGGTCAATATTAAAAACACAAATAACCCATCTGCATCCGGGACGCTAATTTTACCAACTCGTCCGGCAACAAATCGCCCGGTTACAGGGATTTCCGCAGACAGTGGTTTTTCAATTCTATATGTATCAAAATATTTAATGAATCGAGAAGTTGGCTTTGGCCGCAAGCTTCTTCAAATTATTGAAGAAGAAAACATCTCTTATGAGCATACACCATCTGGTTTAGATGATATTTCAGTTATTATGCGTTCAAGCCAGCTGACAACTGAAATTGAAGAGCGTATTGTAAAACGCGTTAAAAATGAACTATGTGCAGATGATGTTCAATTCAGCCATAACTTTTCAATGATTGTCATTGTCGGGGAAGGCATGCGCCATAATACAGGCTTGGCAGCACGTGCTGCAACTGCTATTTCTGCAACAGGTGCGAATATTGAAATGATTAATCAAGGTTCTTCGGAAGTTAGTCTTGTGTTTGGCGTTCGTTCGGAATTTGAAGATCAAATTTTAAAGGGACTTTATGAAGAATTTTTTGCAGCAATTACTTCATTTTAGATAATATTTAGTCGAATCCATGTTGGGTTCGGCTTTTTTCTTTGAATTTTTGGGTATTGTATAAAAAAAGCCATAGAATAGAGGGATAAATACATAATTATTAGGGGGAGAGAATATGAAAATAGAAATTTTTTCCGATTTTGCTTGTCCGTTTTGTTATATCGCAAAAACGAAATTATTCCAAGCAATTAAGCAGTTAAATTTAGGTGAGGAAACGGAAGTCGTTTACAGGGCGTTCGAACTAAATCCTACTGCTTCAAAGACGGAAACAATACCTTATGTCGACACAATCTTTAAAAAGAAAAACAATGATCTCCGTAAAACGGAAGAATTTATGGAAGCGTTGGAGATGCATGCACAGGATGCAGGAGTCTTATTCAACTTTGATAAGGTAGTGCTGGCCAATACAAAAAATGCCCATCGTTTATCTAAGCTCGCAAAACTTTATGAAAAAGAACTGGAATTTGTAGATATTGTGATGGAACATTTATTTTCGGAAGGTCTTAATTTAAATGACAGCGCGGCACTGTTGGCCATTTGCGAACAGATTGGCATCGACCGAAACATGGCACAAAAAATAATAAGGGAAGGACAATTCACTCAAGAGCTAATGCTGGATCGATATGAGGCACAGCAGCTGCAAATATCAAGTGTTCCTTTTTTCGTCTTTGAAGACCATTACGGAATCAGAGGGGTGGAGCCAATAGAAGTATTTACAAATACATTGCTTCAAACGAAGGAATATATAAAGAAAAACCAAAATAGAGATAGAATTTAATAGTCGGAGGAAGTCTTGTGGACAGAATTAAACGAGTTATTAAACTAATTTTCAGAAATCTATATTATTATCGAGTCGATTATATACGGACGTTTGCGATATTACGGATTGTGCAGGCATTTATTCTACTGCCGCTCATCTGGCTGATAACAACGATTGTCATGGATATCACAGGGGTGCAGGTAATTACGCAAGACAGTATCCTTTATTTACTGACACATCCGTTTGCGTTATTTGGAATAGGGATCATTTTTTTTATCGGAATTCTATTCATCTATTATGAATTAGGATTTTTAATTCTACTGGCATACTATCAGCAGCGTGCGATTCCATACACATGGAAAGAGCTCTTAAAACGATTAAATCAGAAGGTTGTCTATTTTATCAGTTTGCAGACCTTACTGATTGTTGTATACCTACTATTATTAATCCCGCTTATTTCATCATTATTACCAGTTTCATTGATTCAAAATATAAATATACCAAGCTTTATTATAGATGAACTTTTGAACTCTCGTAATGGCACGATTTTATATGTTGTGCTAATAATTATATTGAGTTTTATAAGCTTACGCTTTATTTTTACATGGCCATTTTTTACGGTTTACCAAGAGGTTACAATATTTAAAGCATTAAAAATGAGCTGGCAGTTTTCGAAAAGAAAATTATTTGAGACAGTCGGTATGATCGGGCTTATTGTTATCGTCAATTTAACGCTTTTATTGTTCGCGTTATTCATAATATTGACACCGCTATTTATCATTGAAAGTTTTAAACCGAGCTGGGGACTTGTTACCGCAAGCTTTACATTAACACTCGCACAGGGGATCATCATCCTGTTTTTTACAATATTGCAAGTTTTCTTTACTCAGTTAATCGTTATGGTAGCATTTCAGTTAACACGCCATAAACCGTTAATTGTTCAGGAAGAACCATTTAGACAAACGATTCGTCAATGGACCTTTATAATTGTTGTATTCGCGTTTTTCCTTGTGAGCGGTTTTAATTTGATCAATTTGGAAAAAACGATTTACGAACCTGATACAAATATCGTTGCCCATCGAGGTTTTATGGATGGTGGTGTGGAAAACACATTGAATGCGATTGAGGCGGCAAAAGAAGCAAAAGCGGATTTAGTGGAAATCGATATTCAGCAAACGAAGGATGGGGAGTTCGTTGTTTATCATGATAAATCTTTAACACGTTTGACAGGTGAAGATGATATTGTCTATGATTTAACGCTGAATGAATTAGTCACAACAACTGTTTTGGCGGATGGGTTTAGCGACACGATTGCTTCATTTGAGGAAGTGCTTGAAATGAGTCGTGATTTAAATATAAAATTGCTTATTGAGCTGAAAACACATGGTTTTGAAACAGAAGACTTTCTGCAGCGCTTTGTTGATCAGCTTGATGAATATGATGCCTTGGATTATCATTATGTTCAATCACCGGATTTACCGACAATGGAACTGCTGGAAGAACTGGAACCCCGGATTCATACCGGTCATATATACTCTATCGCATACGGTAAGTTACCGGAATCAAATGCAGACTTTATTTCAGTAGAACAGTCCTTTGCAACGAAAAATATTCAAAAGCAGGTTGAAGAGCGCGGTATGGAGTTGTTTGTATGGACGATTAATGATGAGTCGGATATGCAGAAATTTTATGAGAAAAATGTAAATGGCGTCATTACCGACCATCCGGATGAGGCACTAGCTAAACGTGAAAAATTTGATGAAAAGCAAAATTTTTTACAACGGATACTCAATAAAATTAAGATTATTTATTAAGGGGAAATCAATGCAGACTTATACGTACGAAGTATTAGGGGATATTAAATCTACGGTACAGCAGCCTGTTTATAATGAAGCGGGGGAGCAAATCCTGAAAGTTCAGCGTATTTATGATAACGGTTTGAAAAAACTGCTGGACGGCTATTTCGATCATCGCTATTTTTTGAAATACGCGGTGCTTCGTAATGATGGACAATCATTGTTCGAGGTGAAGAAGATTTTCAGACGCGGGAAAGTGTGGTTTGAAGGGAAAGATTTTGTTCTAAACGAAAAATATATCATTAATTATGAAAACTGGCGTATTGGCGTTCCCGAACTTTTTATTTCAAGCGATAAATTTAAAATGAAAATTGATAAAGAAATGGAAGACTGGTCCAACTTTATTATAAATGACGAGGTTATCGCAAGGTGGCTTGCTGTTTATAATGAACAATCGGATATGTTTTCAGTTAAGCTGGTTGTTTGGGATGAAGCACCGGTACAGGACCCGGCGTTTTACATTGCCATTGCGCAGGCGACACTATTTATAGGGGTATAGGAGAGTAAAAAGATGAATGTTGTATTTGTATTAACAGAAACGGCTGAAGAAGTATTGCAAATGGTCAGTAATGATGTTGCGGGACTGCTAGCTGCTGTAAAAGGCGAAAGTGTTTCATTTCCATTTGGCAACTATCAGTATGACAGCCATACACTTGATCATTATTTACTGGAAAATGGTACATACCAGCAAGAACTTGTCATTTATTTAAAGCCAGAGCAGAAAAATAATGAAACGATTTTGCCATTACCAAAAATGCAGGATTAATGTAGCTGATTTGCATCAATTTTATATACGTTTCACCTAAATAAAGGAAATTAAATTCACTTGTCGAATGTAATTGTTGAATACATGTTGGCAGGTGAATTTTTTTGCGGCAGCTAAATTTATTTGATCTGGAGTTTGAACAGCATCAGCCGAAGTTTCAATTGATGGATACTGTGAAGGTAATCTTAATCGATGAACAACTGGATAGTGAAACTTATCATTATCGCAAATTTTATGAAGCCCATATTATCAATAAAGTAGGGGAAATTACTAATATTCATATAAGTACAGCTGGAATCATTACCTATGAAGTGGAAATATACGGATCAAAATATTATTTGCTTGAAGAGGAACTTATTTAAATAATGAATATGCAAATGGAAAAATCCCGAGTACTTAAAGTGGTACTCGGGATTTCCTATTTATTTTTCCGTTCAAGTTTCATACCGATAATACGGATGACGATACCAATTAGAATGAACACCCATCCGATGCCGATAAATACATAATTCAATGTTTGGTTAGTGTTAGGTAGGATGCCAAACAAACCTAAACAAACGACTATAATGCCGGAAAATGATACAAGCATTCCTGCTGTTACAATATTCACGAACTTCACCTCTGAAAGATTCTATCATGACTCACTTTTGAACACAATCTCTCCATCGATTCTTGGGTAAAAAGGAATAATTTTATTAAATAAACAATATATTGAAACTATTGCCAATAATTAGGCGTATAATAAAGAGAACATAAAAGGAGGAATTTATTATGAAAAAATGGACAACCGCTTTAGGCATGTCGATTGTTTCACTAGGATTGCTTGCCAGTCCTGCTCTTGCAGAGGCATCTGTGAACCCTAAAGAAGAAAGGGTACCCATCTATGTAGCGATGACAGATGAGAGTGTAACAAAAGAACAACTGATCCAAGTTTTAAAAACGAAATTACCAGATATGTTTGCTGGATACTCCAACAGTGATTTCCAAATGACATCAATGAGTTATCATTATGCCGATGATTTGACGACGCGCTACGAGTTAACATTCCAGAAAAAAGTTAATAAACAAATGGAAAGCGGCAGTGTTTCATTCAGATCGGACAATCTTGAAATAGAGTATTTATATTTCAGTCCTGCAAGTGTGAAGGATGCTTTATTCCCAGGTAAAATATCAGAAGAACAAGGACGTAAAATTGCGGAAGATTTTGTTAAAAAGGTGGCCTCGTCATCCAATTACGTGATATCAACTGAAACACCTAGTTATTTCAGCCGCTTAATTACGGAGCCAATCACTTATAACTACAACTTCACTTCAACTGAAAAAAATATTCCTATCCAGGATCAATCAATTGTAGTGAGTGTACTTGGCGACGGCAAAATCCAGTATTTCACACAAATGAGCCCGGATCAAAAACGCATGTCGTTTGAAGAAGCGACAAATGTTGTGACAAAAGAAAATGCGCTTGAAAAAATGAAAGATCAGTTAAATCTGACATTGCAGTACTCGCTTGATTATTCACTAACATCTTCAAAACCTTCTGTAAAACTTGTTTACTTGCCAGCGCCAAATGTAATTGGATTGCATGCAACATCGAATAAATGGGCAACAGCTACGGGCAAGGTGGACTCTTTAAATGGCAAGGTAGCATTACAACCGCTTGCTCCTAAACAATTAAAAGCACCATCGCCAATTACAATTGACGACGCTAAGGGAATTGCAAAACAGTTAGTAGAAAGCCAGGGGAACACAACTAAATTCACAATCGACCATGCTTATGAACATGAAATGAATGACCAAGCCGTAATCAGTGTTTCTTATTCATACCGTTACCGAAACGGTTCATTCGGCTCATCGATTGAATTCAATAAAAATACAGGGGAACTCATTTCATACTCTGACTTCTATAGCCCAATGCCGTTTGAAGATGATGAAACGGAAAACACAGTACCAAGATTGGATAAAGATAAAGTCCTAGCAGCAGCGGAAAAATATGTGAAGGAACTTGCTCCTACATCCGTACATGAATATGCAAAGGCAAATACAGATCCGGTTTATGATAAAGAATCGAAAGTGCACTATGTGAATTTCCCTCGAATTAAAAATGGACTGATTGTAAATGGGGACAGTCTATCGGTAACAATTGATGATGAAGGGAAATTAAAATCATTCTACCGCTATCCATTAGATATTGAGGAATGGCCAGATGCTGCTGCATCAGTTTCAAGCGAAGAAGCGAAGAAACTGTTTGCTGATGCATTGGATGTTAAGCTAGTTTACCACAGACTGCAAAATGAAGATGGGAAATACGAGCTTGTTTATGTGCCGACGGTTAATGGACAAGAGTACTACCAGATTGATGCCAACAGTGGCGAGATTATCAGCCCATATGCACAAACTGAAAAAGTGAAAGTTACTCATCCGACTGCCGAAAAGGAACTGAACTATTTAATCCAGGCAGGTGCAATTGAAGTGAAGGATCCGAAAACTTTCAATGCTGATACGGCCATTTCACAAGGGCAGGCGCTTCAAACAATTATAAAATCCATCACTTATTTCTATGAGGATTATTATGCATATCGCCAGGAGCAGCCACCAGTGTCGTTCGATGATATCAATCCGGATCACCCATACTATAATGTAGTGGAAACAGCAACACGTTTAGGCATTTTAAATCCGTTGGAAGACGAATTGAACATCGACCAAAAAGTAACAAATGAGCAATTAGCCGTTTGGTACATCCGTGCACTTGGACTTGAACAAGCAGCAAAGCATCGGGATATTTATCAGTTAACGATTAAAGATGCGGCTGATGTCGATCCGAAAAAAATCGGATATGTGGCGATTTCCCATGTGTTAGGACTTCAAGGTGCGGAACAATCGATGTTCCAGCCGAAAAAGGAAGTAACATATGCACAGCTGGCTAAATCTGTTATTGAGCTTGCTTACGTAATTGCAGAAAAGCGAAATAGTGGTTCGTATTACTACTAGGCTCTATTATATTTTTAAACTCGTGAAGTTTTAAAGACTTCACGGGTTTTTTTATATTTTTTTCGTAAAACAAGGAATATATGTTCTCTTTTGTGCAATAGTTAGTGGTTTAACTGTACCGACTTGTGATAAAATAATTTAAAGTGCTAAACTGAAAAAAATCGCGATAATTTTTTTAAAACGTTGTAAGATAGTACAAGTAACGAATCAATAATGGAAGTTGGGAAAAGAATGCAAAAAAATAAATACCGAATTCATAGTAATGTTCTATTTGAAATTGCGCAAAGCCGTTCATTCACAGAAAAGGATAATATCGATGAACGCTTTGATGAAGAGGGCAAAATTAAATTATTAAGTGACCGTGCTGGAGCGGACTTATCACTATCTATTGTAAAAACTGAAGATGGGATCGCTTATTCGGTGAAATGGGACGACTCTGAAGAAGTTTTCAAAGGTTGGAACATGGCATGGGAAGAATTTATTTGGTGCTTAGGTGTTGTCAACAAACCACTTGAAGAAGCGGCAAAAAAAGCAGCTGAAGAAGCAAAACGTCGTGCAGCTGAAGAAGCATTGCTTGCAGAAGAAAATGCAGAGCTTGATGAAGCTGTAGCAGAAGAAGCTTCAACTGAAGAGGCTGCTTCAACTGAAGAATCATCTAAATAATAATGGAAAACGCCTTCGCAAAAATTACGGAAGGCGTTTTTTCGATTCTGCCGTGCAAGTGTAAGTGCTAATGGTTTCCTACAGCAAAAAAACATCCAGCTCCTCATTAGGAAATGGATGTTTTTTTCATGCTATTTATCTGAACCAACAATCGCATAGCGTTCCCATTTTCGACTGCGCCAGCGGAAAATAACGAGCACTGCACGAATCCATTCATCACATGCAATAGCTAGCCACACACCGACAAGACCTAAATCAAGAACGAAGACGAATAAATAACCTAGAGATAAACCGATGACAATCATGGAAACGAATCCAATACGGACAGGATAGGCGGCATCCCCTGAAGCACGCAATGAGTTAATGATTGTAATGTTAATCGTACGTCCTGTCTCCAGGAATATACTTAATAACAGTACACTCGCCCCGATTTTAATAATTTCTTCATTATCAGTAAAGAGGCCCATGAATGGTTCTCTGAAGAGGATGATGATTACGACCATTGACAATGTAAAAATTAACGCCGATTTTACACCAAACCATACTTTATTATAGGCAAGTTCTTTCTCGCCTGCTCCGACATACCGGCCGACCAAAATAGCTGTTGCCATCCCGATAGCCATTGCGAAAAGATAAGTAAACATCGAGATATTCACGGCATACTGACGCGCTGACAATGCCTCAGCTCCTATAAATGTTACATAATAGAGAAGGACGATTTGATTTGTCTGGTAGAGCACCTGCTCAAGCGCAGATGGAACCCCGATTTTTAGGATTTTAGAAATATAGTTTTTAGACAATCTATAATAATCTGCCCATTCGATACGGACTTCTAATGCCTGGTATAAAAGCCAGAAAAATACAGCCGCGGCGAGCACACGACTAATAACAGAAGATATCGCTGCACCTTCCACACCAAGTTCCGGCATTCCGAATTTACCAAAAATTAAAATATAGTTTAAAACAACGTGCACAATATTCATCGCAAGCGACACATACATCGTTTGTTTCGTCCAGCCTTGTACACGAATAATTGAAGACATGGAAGTAATTAAAGCCTGAACGAATATAAATCCTCCGACTATGACTAAGTAGCTTTGGGCTGCTTCCAATACAGCACCCTGCAGATTCATCATCTTCATTAAAAAATCGGAAAACAAAATAAATAACCCGCTAATGACTAAACCGACGAGTAGGTTGAGTGTTACCGATAATGCTGCGATTTGTGATGCTTCTGCAATTAGGCGAGATCCTAAATATTGCGAAACAACAATGGATGCACCTGTACCGATTACCCCCAATATTAAAATTGCTATTTGTATATATTGATTGGCTGTTCCTACGCCTGCTACTGCATCATCCGACACAGCACTTAACATAAATGTATCTGCTAACCCCATCAGCATAAATAGGAACAACTCTAAAAATAATGGCCAAGTTAACTTAAATAAACTTAATTCCTTCGTGCTTTTTTCCAATCAGTTCACTCTTTCTATTGTTTAAATCAAAACAAAAAATATATTAGCATAAATTGTTACTGTAGGATAGTTTTTTACTTTTAGGTTTAAAAAGGGTAAAAAGTCATGAGAAAATTGTAAAAAAATAGGGCTAATTAAGTTGGACTATTAAGTTAATTCAGATATTTGTAATATATTATCGACATAATTCGACTTTTTGTTATCGAATTGTAATATAGGCGGTATGAAGTTGTCATGTTACTGAAATATTGAAAGGTTATGCTAGTTCATGTTGAATCAAAAAGATTTTTCACGACACTTTTTCTGGAGGGAAATATTCAAGTATGATCAAGAAATTAGTAGCATTTATTGCAGTTATGATCGCAAGCACATTTATTTTTGTAGGAACGTCAGAGGCAGCTTCACATACAATTAAAAAAGGCGAGAATTTAACAATGCTTGCAAAGAAATATGATACATCAGTAAAAGAACTCATGGCATTGAATGATTTAAAGACAACAAAAGTACAAGTTAAACAAGTCCTTAAATTACCAAGCCATATTAAAAATAAACCCGCTGTAAAGAAATCAGCAACGACAACAAAAAAATCTGCTACACATCCATCTAATGTAAAAAAGACGATTAAAATGTCAGCAACAGCTTACACTGCTAATTGCAAAGGCTGTTCAGGAATCACGAAAACGGGTTTAAACCTACGTAAAAACCCTAGTTTGAAGGTTATTGCAGTTGATCCGAAAATCATTCCACTTGGCTCTAAAGTTTGGGTGGAAGGCTATGGAATTGCAGTTGCAGGTGATATTGGCAGTGCCATTAAAGGAAAGAAAATCGACCTCTTCATGAGTAAAAAATCGACAGCTAAAAATTGGGGACGAAAAACAGTTACGGTTAAATTATTAAAATCATAAAACAAAGCCTATTGCGAAGAAACTTTTACTTCCCGCAATAGGTTTTTTTCATTTTAAGTTATAATAAAAAAAGATTTTGCGGAAGGAATGAATCAGAAATGTTTTTTTATGAGACAACTTGCCGATATTGCCGGAAGCCATTCAAATTAATGGAAGGCACTAAAAAATATCAGCAATTTAAAATAAATCGACAAGCGAGCATAAATTGTGATGATTGTGAACGACGGATTGAAGCAGATTCAAGAAAGTATTTGTTTAATCGGGATTAGGGTGTACCCATCATTTTCCTTATTTCCCGAAGTTCCCGAATTAATTTATCGGTTTCATCTTGCATTTGCTTAAAATCAGATTCACTGCCATACGAAGCCGAAGCCTGCTGTCCGTTTTGCTCCTCAAGCAGCTTTAATGAAATTCCTGTAGAAATCATAGACAAACACATCGCCAATCGTTGTAACAGCAGCACCTGCATAGGCAAGCCTGGCTGCGATTATTTCTAAAGAGGTGTAGAATCCGAACCATTTTGCAATTATATTCCTCCTATTCATAGGCAGATGCCTTTACCATATGTATATACGCCTGAAAAATTTTCATTACAGGTATCATTGCGTTAAGAACGAAATAAAAGGAGTTGGTAATCATGGATGGCAAAAAGGTAGAAATTGAATGTAGAAATTGTCAAGAACGAATGATAATAGACTTTTCTAAGGATCGTTTTTCGTCGCAAATACAAATATTTAACGGGAGAAAACAACAGAAAAGAACATATATTAAGGAGTGTCCGAATTGCCGTACAGTCAATTCTGTCACGAGCGATAAAAAAGAAGAGTGGGGCAATCGGAAAGGACCGAATATTAAACTGTTTATGTTTTCCGGATTATTTGGTTGCCTAGGATTTATTGTTGTTGGTCTTCTTTTACTTTATTTTGCGTTTAAAGGATTCGGTTTTGTGGTAGATTGGTTATTTAATTAAGGAAATAATAAACTTTCGTGCTATAATAAATAGCTTGTGGAGGTGTAGTTAATGTCAAAAAAATGGACAATCCATTCTATTCGTGAATATGTAGAAAAGAATACAGATACAAAATTATTATCAACAGAATTTAAAGGTTTTTCACAAAAATTAGATTTCCAATGTGCCTGTGGGAACACATTCCAAAAACCTTGGAAAAAGTTCAAAGAAAACAAGCAGCAAAAATGTGAAGTGTGCCAGCCACCGAAAGAATCACGCTAATCGAAAAATCGATTTGTATGTAACGCCAAAACGCTGTCTAGTTATTGCTAGACAGCGTTTTAATTGAAGCGGCTTTATTTATGACCGACGATTAATAGATTCAGTTCACTATATAATTCGTAAAAACTTCTTTGTTCGGTATTTTCTGCAGAACCGATATAAATTACATTATTTTTAAAGTGCCTATTATCCATCAGTACATTTTTATATTTTTCTGTTGTGATCAGTAAAAACTTCTGTTCACTGTAAGGGTAGATAATGAGCTGATTGTTGGCAGATTCACTGTCAATCAACTTAAATAATTCCCTGAAATTCATATGACTTTTAAGCTCTAATTTATACATTGAAATAAGGTTATTTTCTTTAATATGCTCTGTAAAAAAGATGTTGGCAAGTTGATAAAACTGCCTTGAGTTATAAATCAAAACACTTTGAGTCATTTTTAGTTCAGCAGGAATATATGACTTATGACGTTCAATTATTTGTTCGCAAAATGTCAATAGATCGCTATATAGCAAGTTCGCCTCAGGATGTTTCTTGATAATCCGATAAAAATGCCGTGCTAAAAACGACGTATACATAATTTCGTTTGATTCGTTAAATCTCTTTAACAACGAAGACATTGCAAAAATGGCCATTTCGTAATTTTGCTTTAAGAAGTTAGTACTTGCCTGAATAGAATGGACAAAAACAACTTCCGTATCGTTTTTACAATGCTCAATATACCAGTTGAACTGGTCGATATATTTTTTAGCTTCTTCAAAACTCCCGCTTTCCAATAGAGCGGTCACGAGCTGTAACTGGGCATTACATTCATAAAATAATCGGTCCTCTTTCATTTCCAAAGCATAAAAGTATGCACTTTTAGCATATTGAACCGCTTCCTGATTGTTATTGTTTTCAAGTGCATGGATGCTTAATAAAT
Organism: Solibacillus sp. NPDC093137; assembly: GCF_050280445.1. Taxonomy (NCBI): domain Bacteria; kingdom Bacillati; phylum Bacillota; class Bacilli; order Caryophanales; family Caryophanaceae; genus Solibacillus; species Solibacillus sp. NPDC093137. The sequence continues at coordinate 1,381,859 of NZ_JBNNVH010000001.1, read as the reverse complement.
AGTGGCACATAGACAAATTTTGAGGGAAAGAATCTGTATCAATAGTGTGAATGATTGAGTTGATCAGCATATCGCTTTGTGGAATAGAAGAGACGATGGAAGCAAAATTAACACAGCAAACTAGCGCTTCTGTCACATGTTCCGGGGTGTTGGATCTTTCTATGACTGCCAAAATAAATTGAAGCTGCTCAAATGCTTCATCAAACTGTTTGTTCGCATAAAAAGTTTTAAATTGCTTTATGCTCCGTGTGAATGAGCGTTCGAACAATCGCAATTCGTTGTTCAAACTATGATGTAATGGTGTATCGGAACGAGTATGCATATTAAAACTCCTTTTGATGTATTAAATAATACCGATTTGTACGGTCAATAGTATCTTTTATCAATTGACTGAAGTAAGTGCCGACAAAAATTTGTTCTTTTAATCGTTGAAGGAACTGAATATGAATATGATTGACGGTCTGACTGGATGGGGATGTAATGAGATTGTTGTCGTAAAAGTTTATTAACTCCAATGGCAATTCCGATTCGAAACCGGTTTCCTCAACAATGTTTTGTATTGTCTGCTTTAATTTACTTTTTAGAAGAACAGAAAATATTAAACAAATTAATGTATCATTGCTTTTTCTCATTTTAAATCTCTGTAGCTCGTATTGCTTAATGATTATTTCATGAAGATAAGACTGAAAAGGATAGTGAAAACGTATGTGATCATCCATTATTAATACGTAATCTTCCGTAGTTAAATATGTATACAGATTATAAACAAATTGATAATAAAAATTATAACCTTGATTATAATCTTCTAATTGAACGTCCAGAGATGGGTTATTTGATAGGAGCTGCTGAAATTCTGAATATTTACCTTCTGGAATAAAATAATAGTTGTGGAAATTCAACGATATCAGCCTCTCTAATATGAAAATTATTACAATATAAATTGTACAGAAACTTTGACAGTATATCAAACTTATATAGGTTCAAATCAAATAAAAAAAAGAGCTAACATAGAAAATTAGCTCTAATTAGAGAAAATATATATTATTCAGTTACTGGTTCTGTTTCTAGCTTTACCTTTTTCAGTTCAGGGTGAGCCATTTCTAGTATTGAAGGGCGAAGTAATAATAAAACAAAACCAATTAAGATCAGCCCGCTGACGATTAAAATATATTGTGCCGGAATGAATTCATATAAAATTCCAAAGACTAGTGTACCGACAGGCATAGCACTCATCGCCATCATTTCGATTATCCCAAAAACACGCCCCCGATACTCTTCTTCAATTGAAGTTTGCATCAACACGCCAAGAGGAGTATTTGTAATAACACCCAATGCTCCGAATAAAAACATGATGATTAAATAATAGACGAAATTCATCATTGCCGAAAATGATATCATGAGCGGCAGTGCCGATAAAATGACAACAACAGACGAGCCGAACACGGATCGTTTAACTGTAAGTAAAGGAAATTTGACGTTTGTTCTTGATGCAAAATAAACCGATGTAACTAAAACCCCGATTGCACCACCAGCCTCTGTAAAACCGATATATTTTGGATCTAACTTCAAAATCGTCAATAAAATATAGTCACCGCCAACATTGATTGCTGTGAAAAATAAATTTAACCAAAGTGCAGTCCATAAAATTGCTTTTATAATCGGTTTTGAATTGACATAACGAAAACCGGCTTTGAAACTTTCAAACATCGATTCGTTTTCAGCATTCTCATTTACTGTTTCTTTCTTATAAAGAACAAAATTCATCGTAGATTCCAACATAAGTGTGATTACAGCAGCACAGATGAAGATTATGAGGAACATTTCCATCGATACAAAACCAAATAACATCCCGCCGAAGATCGGTCCGCCAATTCCCGAAATAGAATAGGACAACTGATTAAAGCTCATCGCCTTTTGCAGTCGAGCTTCATCGACCAGATTGGCAATCGATGCGGAAAACGCTACACCGGAAAAAGTACTGAAAATACTATTGAACACTGTTGCGATATAAATTGCGATTAGTGATAATCCAAATTCATGCGTGTAAAACAATAAGCCGCTTACTGTCAGGATAACTCCGGCTTGCCCGCCGAGTACAAGCCACTTTCTTGGTAAACGATCCCCTAAGAGACCTGCAATCGGTGAAAATATTGTTCGCGGCAAGTAGCTTAAAATAATATTTGTCGCAAAACTAAGCGAAGAGCCTGTCATCGATAAAATATACATACTGATTCCAAAGCTGTAAACATGTGATCCAAGCGCACCAATCATTTTACTTATTAGAAACGTGTATAAATGGTACGTTGCTTTTTTTAATTTCTGCTGTTCATTCATAAATAAAACCCCTTTGTTTAATTTAATTAAACTTATTATATGGTAGGCTTTTTTAAAATGCAATACGAAAGTTTAATTTAATTAAAATAAATTCGGGGGATTAAATGTAAAAATATATAAAATGTTTAATTTGGTTAAATCATTCGCCTTTTATATGATTTTTGGTAAACTATATTTAATGAGGTGACGACGTGTTAAATATTGGTGCCAAAATAAAAGAACTAAGAAAAGAGCGTAAAATGACGCTTGCCCAAGTAGCAGGAGACCGAATTACAAAAGGGATGCTCAGTCTGATTGAAAACGGGAAGGCACAGCCATCTATGGAAAGCCTTCAGCATATTGCAAAACAGCTCGACATCGATGTTTCCGAGCTCATGCAAACCGAAAATCATCAGCAAATGAAAGATTTATACCGGGATGTTGAAATAAAACGTTTAGCTCTTAATAAGGAGCATGATGATAAAAAAATAAACGAAAAAGTTCTCGAACTGTATCATCTTATCCATCCATTTTATGAAAACGGCAGTCTTAAAGGAGCTACTTTTGAGGAAGTACGCATTTACGAAGTGTATTTAACAATGCGCTACTTTGCGAAAATGGATTTATCGGAAAAACCTTTTGCGAAGTTAATCAAAATGTATGAGCAAGTACATGGCTACTCAAAAATATTGAAGATTTATGCCCGCATGGGAAACATTAAGTTTCTGGAAAATGATTATGTGGAAGGGCTTCGCTATTTACATGAAGGGGAAAAGTATATCGAGAAATACGGTGATTTGATAGACGACCTTGAAAAACTCGATTTATACTATAACATTACGGTTTCCTATGCAGCATTGAATGATGATTTGCAAATGGAGAACTACTTGGATAGAGCATTAAAATTAGCAAAAGAAAAGAAAATCGTCTATCGGTTAAATGATTTTTACCGCTTTTTGTTTTTCATTCACTGTTCAAAAGAAGAAGGGGAAAAGGCTTATTATTATTTAAAGAAAATACGGGCATTTGCAGAAATTATGGAAGACCCGAATGAAACACTCATGGAGCAGCTAGTTACGCTTCTATATACAAATCAAATCGAAAAAGATTACGAGAAAACGGTTGCGACCAGATTTGAAAAAAGTTTTGTATTAGAAGGCTTTTCATACAGCGCGGACATTTTCTTTAATGGTCAATATGGCTATGCCTACTACATGCTTGAGCGGTATGAAGAAGCATTGCAAACTTTGAAAGATATCGTAATAATAGAATACAATCAGCACCCGCTTGATTTGTCGATGATGTACTTGGCGTTTGCTGTAAGGGCATTATGCTACTTCAAGCTAGGGGACAAAGAAAACGCAAAGCGCGATATTTTATATGCAATGGATGGTGTAAAAGATTTAAAGGTCACAAGAGAAATCCGGTTCATTATCGATGCGTATGAGGAAATAATGAAATAATACAAGTACACGGATAATCCTGGAGATTATCCGTGTTTTTCTTCGTTATTAGTTTAAATTACTCCACTTGATTCAAAATATATTCCATACCATATTCATCTACAAGAATATGTTCTTTAAACTTCATAAATTCCATTGAAAAGCCTTCAATTAAAATAGTGTATATATTATTTTTTGTTGTAATTTTTACGTCATCGTATTCTTCAAATACAGTATCACCGGCTTTTTTTCCCTGATCGTTTAGGAAATCAGTCATGATGGATTTACTGTTTTCTATACTATAAGGGAGCCGCCCCGTAATAAGCATGTGATGATCGTTTAAGTAAATTTGATATTCATTGTTCGCAAAAGAGTATCCATGTAAGTCCTCCGCTTCAACCTTTAAATCGGATTGATAGCCGTTCGTCTCTTCTGAACAACTTGCTAAGATTAAAGAAAATAAAAAAATAAGAGTAGCGGAAAATAAATACTTTTTCATATGAGATCACCCCCTATATGTGTATTAACTCATTTACGATTGGTTATGGGAAAAGTTTCAAATTTTGTTTTAAGCAGCAATTTTCAAGGTTACTGAGTTCTATTCATTTAATTAAACGAATAGATTAGTAGGGTGAGTTTAATTTTTGAGACATGGAGGAATGAAGATGATCAAACGAGTAAATCCAGAATTTTTAGCCGGGTTAGAATCATTTACGGACTTTGATTTTAAAGTAGAACACTTGGAATCTATGCGTGAAGGTATGGCACAGGCGGTACTACCTTTAACGAGCACTGAAACAGTGAATATTATCAATAAAACAATTAATGGCATTGATGATAATGAAATCCGCGTTCGTATTTATAAACCAGCCCACCAGCATCAGGAATTACCGGTTTTACTATGGATTCATGGCGGGGGTTATGTATTAGGTTCCATTGAAGAAAATGATCATCTTTGTGTACAAGTTGTAGAGACAGCAAACTGTGTCGTTGTTTCCGTTGATTACCGTTTAGCCCCGGAACATCCTTATCCTGCACCGCTTGAAGATTGCTATAGTGCGCTGGCATGGATTGCAGACAATGCAGCAGAACTGCAAATCGACAAAAATCGTATTGGCGTAGCTGGAGCAAGTGCTGGTGGTGGTTTGACAGCCGGTTTAACATTGCTAGCGCGTGACCGTGAGTATCCTTCAATTTGTTTCCAAATGCCGCTTTACCCGATGATTAATGACAGCAACGATACACCTTCTGCGAACGAAATTACAGAAGGTATGATCTGGAACCAAAAAACGAATGATTTTGGCTGGAAATGCTATTTAGGCGACTTGCACGGGCATGATGTACCGATTTATGCTGCACCGGCAAGAGCAGAGGATTATCGTAATCTTCCATATACGTATACATGTGTTGGGCAATTGGATCCATTCCGTGACGAAACAATTACGTATGTATCTAAATTGGCACAGGCAGGTGTTGATGTGGAATTCCACTTATATCCTGGCGCATACCATGGTTTTGAATCATTGAACCCTCAATCAGAACTTGCTCAGAAAGTGATTAAAGAATATGTGAATGCGATTAAGGTAGGCTTCAAACGCGTGAAAGCAACTGTTGATCAAGTGGAAGAAGTAAAATAAATTCTTAGCTTCAGGTGGACGTATGCTCGGTTCTAAATTGAACCGAGCATTTTTATATTGAATACTGTTAATGAATTTAAAGATACGCTTTAAACGAGAGCGCATTATAATTCCGTTTTTCATATAGATCAATTATAAGAGCGGCTAATTGCTGAATACCGAGATGGATTTTGTTTTCGTTTACTTGTGAAATACTTAGACGAATTGCTTTCTGTCTGTTTTCGCTTAAGAACATCCTTGAAGCATTATCTACATAAACATGTTTTTCATTAAGCATGTAGATCAATTTATCGACATCAATAACGGAAGGCAAGAAGATGGTGAGGTAAAAACCGCTTTTGGGCTTTGTAAATTGTACATAGGAAGGTAAATACAAAGAACAAGCCTCTAATAATAGATTCATTTTAGTTGAATATAAATTTTTCACTTTTTCTAAATGGTATTGAAACATCCCGTTTTTTAAATAGATTTCCAAAGCCCCCTGTGAAAGAGGCGATGTATTGAAATCTGCACTGAATTTACTGTGCACAAAGGAGGGAATCATTTTTTCAGGTAGAACTGCTGTTGCGATTCGCAGTCCAGGCAAAAATACTTTGGAAAAGCTCTTAACATAAATGACTCTTTCATTAGGTTCATATGCAAACAAAGGATCGGACTTTAAATCTGTATCAAGTTCTGCCAAGAAATCATCTTCTACGATATATACGTCGTATTTTTCTGCAAGAGCGACGATTTTTTTCTTTTCCGCATTCGTGTAATGATGACCTAATGGATTGTGGCATCTTGGAATGATGTAAAAAAATTTAATGTCAGCGGAGCGAAATAACTTCTCCAGTTTTTCAAAATCGATTCCTTCCATCGTCACTTCTATTCCGAATGTTGTAACCCCGTTTACCTGTAAGGCATCGATCATCCCAAAATATGTAGGCTGCTCAATTAATACATTCTTTTTTCCGTTTGGAAACGGCATGGCTGAAAGAATATGAAGTGCCTGCTGTGATCCGGACGTAATGACCAGTCGATCGGGTTTCGCAAATACTTGTAAATGTTGCAAATACTTCGCAAGCTCCTTACGTAAAGAAAAAAGGCCCTGTTGATCACTATAAGTAAATAATTGTTCTTTATAATGATCGATTGCCTGGTTAATGCAATGCTGGAAATCTTCATACGGCATAATCCTTTTATCCGGACCGGCCGATAAGAAATCAATCTCACTTTCCTGATTGTCAAATGTTTGATGATCATCCACTACATAATAGCCGCTTTTAGGCTTCGCATAAATAATATGCTGTTTTTCCAATTCAAGTAATGCTTTCACAACCGTATTTTTACTGCATTGAAATTGTTCAGCGAGCCGTCTGATTGACGGTAACTTACTTCCTGTCTTTAAGTTCTCATCCATAATTTGTTGTTTGACCCATTCCAAAATGCCAATATATTTAGTTGTCATCTAGTTCTCCTTTGCTATCTGTCCCATGACAGACGGGAAATTCCCTTATTTTAAAAAGAGCAGATTTTCAATACAATCTATTTAATTAGTTTATTCGTATTAACTAATTATGGAATATTTTTTTGCAATTGTGAAGGGGGAACGAAATGGAGATCAGCATGAAAAAAGGGATGCTATTAGGCTTTATTGGAATCGTTTGTTTCAGTTTTACATTACCGGCTACAAGCATTGCTGTCCCTTATTTTGGTGAGACAATTGTCGGATTAGGCAGGACAGTTATTGCAGCAATTATTGTCGGAACAGTATTTACTGTAAAAAAACAGTCTTTACCGAGTAAAGCCCAATTTAAAAGTTTACTTATTGTCGCTGTTGGAGCTGTACTGGCTTTTCCGTTATTTACAACTTATGCGATGAAGTCATTACCAGTTTCACATGGTGCTATTGAATTGGCTTTACTTCCGCTTGCGACAGCTGGATTTGCGATGTGGCGAGGTGGTGAGAGACCTTCGAAACGCTATTGGATTGCGAGTGTAACCGGGGCAATAACGGTTATTATGTACGCTGTTTTTTTAGGATTAGGACAGTTGCATAAAGGGGATTTTGCGCTGATTGCAGCGGTCATATTACTTGGATTAAGTTACGCGGAAGGCGGCAAACTTTCTAAGGAACTTGGCAGCTGGCAAGTAATTGCTTGGGCCATTTTAATTGGAGCCCCCTTTTTTATTATTCCTGTAGGCCTCGGCTTATCTGACAGTATGCTGCAAGCACCTATCGAAGCTTGGATCAGTTTGTTCTATTTAGGGATAGTCAGTCAGTTTTTAGCTTATGTAGCATGGTACGGAGGTATGTCTTTAGGCGGCATTGCGAGAGTAGGACAGATTCAATACTTGCAGCCTTTTTTAATGATTGGCTTTTCTGTATTATTTTTAGGAGAATCGGTCACTTGGATCACAATTATTTTAGCTATGGTCGTTGTGCTTTGCGTTATAGTAGGAAAAAATGCTGACAGCAGACAAAGCTTGAAACAGAAATAGAGAGAGGCAAAATTTAAAGTTCAGATTAAGAATGATTTCCGTATTGGATTTCATTCTTTTATGTGGTGAAAAAAGGGTAAAAAATGTTTTTTGTTGAAGTTAATCACATAGATCTGCCTGGACATATGTTTGTGATAAATGATTAAGAATGGTATAAGTGTAAATGTGTTTTAATCTGGAATTCCAAACGTTATAAGGGAGTGAACGCATGTCAAAAATCGTTATTATAGAAGATACGGAAACGATAAGAGAAGAATTGAAAACCTTTTTAATCACATATGGATTTGATGCTGTTGCACCGACAAACTTTGAAAATATTATTCAGGAAACGCTAAATGAAGCGCCGGATCTTATTTTACTGGATATCAATTTACCCATTTTTGATGGTTACTATATTTGCAGAGAAATAAGGAAACAATCGGATGTGCCGATCATTGTCGTGACGAGCAGGGATAACGAGATGGACGAACTGATGAGTATGAATTTAGGCGCGGATGATTTTGTCACAAAGCCTTATAACACTCAAATTCTTTTGGCGAGAATTGAAACCATTTTAAGAAGAGTCCAGGGGTCGAGCATTCGGGATACTCTTGTTTATAATGATTTAAAGCTCAATTTATCCAACGGTTCTGTTACATATAAAGGGGAGAAGGCAGAGCTCACTAAAAATGAAATTAAAATACTTTCCTGCCTTTATAAAAACAAAGGAAAAATCGTATCAAGGGACGATCTCATGGATTATATGTGGAACGCAGATGTCTTTGTAGATGATAATAACTTATCGGTCAATGTTACGAGATTAAGAAAAAAACTGGAAGCGTTAGGTATGGAGAAAAATATTGAAACGAGACGCGGGTTAGGATATATACTTCCATGACACTAAAAGAATATGTTAAAGACAGAATCGTTTTCCTACTCATTAATTTCATCTTATTTATCATTATTTGCGGGATTATGATACTTGTCGGGGTGAATATCCAAATTGTTTTTCTTATTTTCTGTATTTGGTTTTTCCCTCTCATTATATATGTACTGATCGAATATTTTAAGCAGAAAACATTTTATAACGAAATAACTAGCATTATGGAAAATTTAGATCAGAAATATTTGCTGCCGGAAGTTATGAAAGAACCTGAAACTGTGGAAGGTAAGGCATTGTATGAGGTATTGCGTCAGGCAAACAAAGATATGCATGAGCATGTAAAGAGTTATCGGGACCGGGAAAATGAGTATAGGGAATATATTGAAACATGGATTCATGAAATTAAAACACCCATTGCCTCAACACGGCTGATTATTGAAAATAATCATAGTAACGTTACCCGAAATATTAAAGAGGAAGTAAAGAAGATTGAAGAATATATTGAGCAGGTTCTCTATTATTCAAGAAGTAACAATGTGAGCAAGGATTACCTCATAAAAGAGGTGTCTTTAGCAGGTCTTGTAAGAAGTGTTATAAAGAGAAATTCAAGGGACTTTATTAGTAAAGGGATTTCGATTGATCTTGAAAAAGTTGAAGGGACCGTTTTCAGTGATGCAAAATGGCTGGAGTTTATCTTAAATCAGCTGATCGGGAATGCAATTAAGTATATACGTGAACGTGATGGAAAGGTGATCATCCATACGGTCAGAAATGAAAATAATATTGTCCTTACGATTGAGGATAACGGGATAGGGATAACAGAAAAGGATATACATCGGGTTTTTGAAAAGGGGTTTACCGGGGAAAATGGACGAAAATTCGGAAAGTCTACCGGTATCGGTCTTTATTTATGTAAAAAACTTGCAGATCAGCTTGGTCTAGGTCTTACCATCACTTCAAAAATTGGCGAAGGAACAAAGGTGAGTATTATTTTCCCTTTAGGCAGTGTAGTCTTCATGCAGTAATTCAACTTTAGAATAGCGGATTTATAGCGATTGTACATTACAATTGCTATAAATCCGTTTTTTTATCTTGCAAAAATGTCACTTTAATAAAATATAAAGCAATATGTCTTCCCGATAGCTATTGATAAGATACAGTTAGAAATCAATTAGGGGGAATAAAAAATGAAAAAAGCAATTCCAATAATATTAGGAATCTTTCTGTTAGGTCTTGGAATTTTCCTGGTGTATGAATATGCAACAGAACCAAAAATTGTAGAAGGTGTCACGTCAAAAGCGATTGATGAAAAGGGCAAACCTTCTGATATAACGAATATATTTACACAAGGGGATACAGTTTATTTTTCCGCAAAGAGAAACCGATTCTGGACCAATGAAGCCGAAGTGGTTTGGTATAAAGGCGAAATAAAACAAGAGAATCGATTTTTAGTGGAAGAGGAAGTACTTGTGAACGATGCGAAATATTTCACTGCCGAGCTATACGTTCCGGAAGGTCTTGAAGAAGGGCATTACGGTGTCACGATATATGTAAAAGGGAAAAAAATTATGGAAACAAAAGCCGAATTTGATGTGAAAAAATAGATGTATCTTGGAGGAAAAGCATGCAACCGATATTAAGTGTAGAAAAAATAGAAAAATACTACGGAAACAAAGGTAATATTACAAAAGCAATAGATAATATCAGCTTTAAAGTAAATGAAGGTGAATTTTTAGGAATTATGGGTCCTTCAGGGAGCGGAAAGACAACGCTTCTGAATTGTATTTCGACAATTGATCATGTTACAACTGGCAAAATAATTATCAATAATCAGGATATTACAACTTTAAAGAAGAAAGGGCTTGAAGCATTCAGACGGGATGAGTTAGGTTTTATCTTTCAGGATTTTAATCTGCTGGATACTCTGACAGCTTATGAAAACATTGCTTTGGCTTTGACGATTCAAAAAAGAGAAGCAATGGAAATCGATCAACTCATTAAAGCCGTTGCGGAAAAGCTTGATATTTCGGGCATCCTTAGCAAATTTCCATTTCAATTATCGGGAGGCCAAAAGCAAAGAGTCGCTTGTGCAAGAGCGATTGTAACTGAGCCTTCCCTCATTTTAGCCGATGAACCAACGGGTGCACTTGACTCAAAATCATCACGATTATTGTTGGATTCCTTTGAAAAGCTGAATAAAGAATACCAGTCAACAATTTTGATGGTTACCCATGACTCGTTTACGGCAAGTTATGCCAATAGGATATTGTTTATAAAAGATGGTCGGATCTTTAATGAGCTCGTGCGCGGAAATGATACGAGAAAGGAATTCTTTAATAAAATCATTGAAGTGGTGACTTTACTTGGAGGCGATGTTGGCAATGTTCTCTAAAATCGCAATCAACAATGTTAAAAGAAGCTTTAAGGATTATTCAATCTATTTTCTGACATTAACTTTGGGAGTATGTATATTTTACAGTTTCAACTCTCTTGACTCGCAATATGCTATCCAGGAAATGAATAAGAATACGATTTTTCGTGAATCATTGGAATTGCTTATGTCTGGAACATCAGTGTTTGTATCAGTTATTCTTGGAGGTTTGATTGTATACGCCAATAACTTTTTGGTTAAAAAGCGGAAAAGAGAACTTGGCTTATACATGACATTAGGTATGTCAAAAGGGAAAATCTCGAGAATTTTAATTGTCGAAACTCTCCTAATCGGTGTAGTCTCTTTAATCGTAGGTATTGGACTTGGGATTATTGTATCGCAGGGTCTGTCAGTGCTGACGGCAAACATCCTGTCTATGGATCTTGATAAATATAAGTTTGTTTTTTCATTTGGCGCCATGATGAAATCGATTATCTACTTTGGCATCATCTATGTACTTGTCATGATTTTCAACCAGTTTACGATTTCCAAATACAAACTGATCGATCTATTAAATGCTTCAAAACGTAATGAAGAAGTAAAACTGAAAAATCCTTTCGTATCAGTGCTAACCTTTATTTTATCAGTAGCATTTCTGATATTCGCATATATGAGAATCCTAGAGACAGGCTTAAATGCTGAAGATACGGATCTGATAATTACAATCTTAATGGGGGTCTTTGGAACGCTCCTATTCTTTTTCAGCCTATCGAGCTTCTTTATACAAATTGCGCAAAAGAATAAGGGGTTCTATTTTAAAAATATAAATATTTTTGTCTTAAGACAAATAAACAATAAGGTCAACACGAACTTTCTTTCGATGACAATTATCAGTCTAATGCTTTTTTTAACTATTTCACTCATCTTTACCGCGTTTGATTTAAAAGGAACGATTGATAAAAATACAGCAAATACAACTCCTTTTGATGCTTCGGCATTTCTTGTTGTTAATCAAGAGGAAGAGGATCCTGCGGTAAATGATATTGAAGCTTACTTAAACAATATAGACTTTACATTTGAAGCATATGAAAAACATGCCTTCTTTGATGAATATCTTCTTGATTTAACGATTGAGGATCTGTTATCACAGTATTTAAGCGACGAGGAAAAGATTGCTATACAGGAAAATTACATGTATGGTCCGGTATCTGCACTAAAAATATCGGATTATAATGCAATTATCAATCTGACGGGGCAAGAGTCTGTTGATTTAAAGGAAGACGAAATACTCGTTGTATCAACCTATGGCAAGATGATTCAAGCTTTGCCTGAGTATATGAAAAATGAAGAAAATATTATCATTGAGGATAAAGCATATAAAATAAAAAATGATATGCCTATTGAAGAAAATATAAAAATTAACAGGGGCAGTAACTTCTTTTATCTTATTATTCCTGATAATTTTACAGGAAACCTTCAATTAGAGTATACAAGTTTTAATGTAATATATGAAGATCGCTACATTGAAAAATCAGAAGAGAAATTTACAACCTTGTTTAATGACCTTGATGAAAATAAATATAGATCCATTAATCCAGGATTAGTCATTGGAAGTACAGAGAATCAGATTAAAGAGCAAGAAAAGGGTTCAGCAGCATTATTTATATTCCTTGGCCTGTTTTTAGGGCTCATCTTTATTATATCGAGCGCGGCCGTAATGGCATTGCAGCAGTTATCTGACGCAAGTGACAGCTTGGAACGCTATAAATCACTGAAGAAAATCGGTGTCACGGATAAAATGATAAATGGGGCTATATTAAAACAATGTCTCATCTATTTTTTACTCCCTTTAGGACTGGCTGTCATTCATTCCATTGTCGGAATCAAGGCGGTAAGCGAAATGTTCCATTTCAACTACGAAAGCGTCCTAATCAGTTCAATAATTCTTGTCATCATTTATGGCGGGTATTTCTATGCAACGTATGTCGGTGTAAAGAACATTGTTAAAGGAAGTAACTAGGTAACAGGAAGAGCTTTAATTAAATGAAGAGGTTAGGTATGTTTGATCATTATAGAAACCCTTACTAAGAAATGGGGGTTTTTACCGCTTAGCAAAAAAATGCTATTTTTCCCAGAGGAAAATAGCATTTTTGGTTTATATCCTAGCTTCTTTCATATTGTTCTACACCGGTTATGAATTAATATCCTGAATCACTTTTTCCAAGAATTCACCCATTCGTTTTACAGTTGACTCTGAAAAATCAAAATCAACGCCGGTCTCTTTGTAAACCGCTGCAATGGATTGATTGTAATCCGCACCGGCACCTTTTTTATAAAATTCGACAGCCTGCTGGGGATTCTGTTGATATTTTTCAAGTAATTGAAGCGCACCGAGCATTGACATCGAGTATTCAATATCATAGAAAGGGTATTGAATAAAGTGCAGCGTACCGATCCAGCTCATGCCAATTTCCTCTTCATATCCATTAGTGTCGACTGGGTTCAAGCCGTAACGTTTTGAAATTTCATAGAACATTTCATCACGTTCCTGCGCAGTATGCTGAGGATTTGTATACATCCAGTGCTGGAAAAGGTCTCCTGACAATGGACCGAATAACATCGTAAATGCCCGTCTCAGCTCTTCACGTTGCGCGCTTTTGAATTCCTCTTCTTCCGGATAAAACAGGTCAAACTTATCCAATAATAACAATTCCATTCCGTGTGAATACAATTCAGCTACTTCCGCCCGCCACTGGAATTCTTCAATCGGGCCTTGCTCTGAAGCTTGGAGGTAACCATTCACCGCATGGCCCATTTCATGAATTAATGCAATGAGCGAGAAAAAGGAAGGACTAAAGTTTGCAAAAACGAATGTATCCCCGGATACAGGTAAAGGGACACAGAAGCCACCCGGACTTTTACCTTTACGGTCTCCAAGATCAAGCAATCCATTTGCTCTCATGTACTCCAAACGGTCAGAAAAGTACGGGTCGGTCTTTCCTAACATTTCAGCAACACCGTCCAAAAGCACGGACGTTTCAGCGTAAGGCGGATTTTTCAGCAGTTTTGCGGTGTTATCCCATGGGCGATATGTATCGACACCAAGTTTAGACTTGAAAACTTCTGCAAGCCTGTTCCAAGCCGGAATAATATGCTTTTCAACATTTTCATGAAAGTCATAACAATCCCGGATAGTGTACTCACGGTTTTTTGCGACAAACATATAATCACGGTAATTATCAAAGCCAGCATTGATTGCGATTTGGTGGCGTAGCTGAACGAGCTCATTCATGAGTGCATCCGTTTCAGGTTTAATTTGACGGTAGGCAGATCTAATTAAATGATAAGCTTTTTCCCGAACGCTTCTGTCCAAATTATCCAGCTGGGATTCGATAAACGGAAAAGGTTTTTCTTCTCCATCCCATTCAACTGTCAGTCCGCCCATAATTTCACTATACTTTGTGCTTAGTTCTTGTTCCTTTACAAACAGCGGGATATTTTCTTCTCTAAACAGTTTCACTTTTGATTCCCTAAAACGTCGCATTAAGCCGTAATGTTTTTCATCTAATTCATTGAAATAAGGTGATTCACAGCATTTTTCATTCAGCTTTGCTTCGTATTTCATTAACAGAGGCTGAATGATTTGCTGATCGTGAAGGTAAGTGGATTTAATATCGGGATCTTCTGTATTTCGGTAGAAGTCGACTAGGTGGCCTGTCAACGCTTCTTCAATTTCAAAACGTAACTTCTTTTCATCCTCAATCCAATTTTCCAGATCAGTTATGGATTCAATTGAAACATCAAGGAAACGTTGAAACCGGGCTTCAATTCCTTCGACATCTTTCAAATCAATTAATTGTTTATAATAGTTAACACTCTTCGCATAAGACATGAATAATTCTCCCTTTACCTTCAGATTATTTTGACTAATGAATTAATTATATTATAGTTTGCTGGTCATTCATTCTTTTTTTGAAAATAAATTACTAAATAATAAGAGGATGAAGAGAACAGTTTGTAAATGAAGAAATAAAAGGATAACATGTTCTCGATGGAATTCAATCGGATAAAGGAGTTTTTGTCATGATTTCAAGAGATAAACTGGAAAAGAACCAAGTAACAATATATATCATAACTTTATTATTGGCGGGATTTATAGGATTGAATTTTTCACAGTTCCAAAGTCAACTGGAAAATTTAATCCCGATTTTCCTTGGTATCTTAATGTACAGTATGTTTGTTCTAATTCCTTTTGCTGCTTTGAAAGAATCTTTATCAAACCGACGCTTTTTTTACGCCCTCTGTATAGTGAATTTTATTGCGGTACCGATTGTCGTATGGGGGCTTACGTTCTTTTTTCCAGATTATCCGCCACTATTATTAGGTGTTTATCTAGTTTTACTTACCCCATGCATTGATTACGTTATTGTATTTACAGCGCTTGGCAAGGGGAATGAAAAAGCGATGCTCAGTGCAACACCTTTTTTATTTGTTGCACAAATGCTGTTACTGCCATTTTATTTATGGCTGTTTATCGGCGAACAGGCGGCAAATATAGTAGAGGTCGCCCCATTTGTTAAAGCGTTTGTTACATTTATTGTATTGCCATTAATTTTTGCGCTGATCGTACAGCTCTTATCGAAAGAGGGGGGACGTGTCTATGAGGTGTCTTCCTGGCTCCCGGTACCATACATGGCTTTAACTCTTTTTGTAATAGTTGCTTCACAAATTGGCAAATTGGCGGGTTCATTTGAATGGATTTTGAAAGTAATACCCATTTACATAGCATTTATGATTATTATGCCTTTTATCTCAAAGATGGTCGGGAAATGGTTGAAGCTCGATATCCGGACAGGCCGTGCACTTATATTTAGCGGATCAACACGTAATTCACTTGTTGTATTACCGTTTGCACTTGCAATGCCTGTAGAAATCCGTTCGCTCGTTGTAGCGGTTATTGTAACCCAGACAATTGTTGAGATTATAGGGGAGCTTATATATATTCGTATTATTCCGCAATTTGTTTTGCGTGATAAATAGAGTATAAGCTCTTTACTGGCTATTGCTCCTGGGCTGCTTTACAATTTTGAAAAGAAGGACCAAACTGCGCGTTTTGTGTAGTATAATCTTCATTACTATGTATTTTAAATAGAAAAGGAGTTTTAACATGAAAATCGAGGACTGGTTAAATAAAGAAACATCAACAATCGCAAATAAGTTAATCGACTATAACAAAAAACATATTGAAGTTGAAAAATCGATTGGATTCACGGGCCGTGATCAAATCCATCATATATTGGATAGTTTTTATGAGGTTTTCTTCCCGACGATTTATAATCAAGGAGTTGTCGATGAAACACGTACACTGATGAAACTGAATAATAACCTTCGTCAATCAGCATTGGATTTGCGTGATATTATCGAAAAAGTATTAGTTTACCAAAACTTTGATAATTGTGATGGCCAATGCCGAGAAAAAGCGGATCATGTTGTGATGAAGTTAATGGACCGTTTCCCGGAAATCCGTGAAACGATTCAAACAGATATCCAAGCTGCTTATAATGGAGATCCGGCTGCTACATCGACAGAAGAAATCATGTTAAGCTACCCGTCAATCCGCGCTGTATTTATCCACCGAATCGCACATGAGCTATATAAAATGGATGTTACAATCGTACCGCGTATTATGTCTGAATATGCACACCAGTTAACAGGAATCGATATTCATCCAGGGGCGAAAATCGGCCATTCATTTTTCATTGACCACGGTACAGGTGTTGTTGTTGGTGAAACATGTACAATCGGTAACAATGTTAAAATCTATCAAGGTGTAACGTTAGGTGCTTTAAGTTTCCCGCTCGATGAAAACGGAAACCCGATAAAAGGTGTCAAACGTCATCCGAATATTGAGGATAATGTTGTCATCTACGCTGGTGCCACAATTTTAGGCGGGAAAACGACAATTGGTCATGACACAGTGCTTGGCAGTAATATTTGGCTGACATATTCGGTTCCGCCATATTCACGTGTATATAATTCTCAGCCATCACCGAATATCAGCAATAGTAAAGAAGTTGTAATTGAGTACGAAATTTAAGTTGAATAACCAGGTATGAGAGATAAAGTATTAACTTTATCTCTTTTTTATTTTGTTCATTTTTTTATTGTTTTGTGAATTTTACCCAATAATAAGGTTGTTATTAATACTAAGCTAAATATAAGGAACTTTATCAAGTCAGTCATATGTTTTGATAGAAGAATATGAATACCATCACTAAAATAAAAGACGTTCATCAATCCGTGAAAAAAAGCGGCAGGTAATACAGAATCGCTCCATTCCCTCAAATAGCTGAGGAGACAGGAAGTGAAAAAGAGAATTAAAAGATAACTTAATGTACCGATGAACAGATTTGTGTATTCTTTATAAAAAAGAGCGATTGGTAAATGCCAAATGCTCCAAATGACTGCAACAATAATAGCAGTCTTCTTAAATGTGTAGATCTTTCTTAAGCTGTTATGATAAAATCCTCGCCATACAATTTCTTCAAGAAGGGCAGATCCTGTTGAAGCTGTTAGTCCTATTAAAACTAGGAAGAGTAATTTAATGGGATTTTCAAATAAGAAGTGGCCTTGATTAATTGTAAAAAAGAATAAGTGAACGAGTAAACCTAAGACAATCGGGATAATAATGGAGAGCAGAAGGGGGGCCATTTTAGGTTTCTTAATAATAAACTGCTTCAATTTGATTTTTTTACGGGTAGCATATTGATAAATAAGTAGTGTTGTTAAAGGAATAATCATAATAAAACCTAAGTACAATTGTTCCAAAAGCGCTAATACATAAAAGTAAAGCATAGTAAAAGTAAAGATTAGAAACGTAAGTATCTTTAAATCTTTTAAATTCAATTCAATACCTTCCTTCATATGTATTCTTACGAGCTTATGTATAAGTTCAATAAAATATAGTACATAAAAAATTTATAAACAATACTTGACGGATATTATTATGTTTGTTATATTTATCTCAAGTTCGAGATATTTAATTTCGAAATTTTATTTTGGGTATATATCTTGAAATCGAGATAAATTGGAGGAGAATATAAAATGACAACATTTACAGTCGATCAAACACACTCAACAATCGGTTTTGAAGTAAAACACATGATGGTATCAAAAGTTAAAGGTCAATTCAATAACTATACGGCAAACGTGGAAGCCGCAGACTTAACGGATTTAACTACCGCATCAATCAGCTTTGAACTGGATGTAGCAAGCATAAATACAAACAATGAAGATCGCGATAATCACCTGAAATCAGCAGACTTCTTCAGCACAGAAGAGTTTGGGGAAATCAAGTTTACAGCAACAAATATTGAAAAAGATGGCGATGACTACAAAGTAACTGGTGACTTAACAATTAAAGACGTAACAAAGCTGGTAACATTTGATGTTGAATACGGTGGTAAAGGTACAAACCCATGGGGCGTAGAAGTTTATGGTTTTGAAGCAGAAACAAAAATCAACCGTGAAGATTTCGGATTAACATGGAACGCTGCTTTAGAAACAGGAGGCGTACTGGTAGGGAAAGATATCAAAATTAAAGTAGAGTTAGAATTAAACCCTGCTGCGTAATAATATTGAAGGTATTTATAAGGATAAATTGTCAGCAAAACGGAAATAATGATTTACGTTACTGATAAGAATGCATAAAAGTACAGTCGATATCTCGAATCCGAGATAATTGAAGGAGTGTAAGAAATAGGATTCATCAGTAAACTATTTGGAAATAAGAAAGTGGAGGAAACTACAATGGAAAAATTAAACATCGGTATTATTTTAGGATCAACTCGTGAAGGTCGTGTAAGCCCTCAAGTCGGTGCATGGGTGAAAGAAATCGCAGATAAACGCGGTGATGCTAACTATACAATTATTGATATTGCGGATTTCAAATTGCCATTACTAGGAGAGCCGGGTGCGGATGCATCGGGTGCTGCAGGCTGGTCTGAAGCAATCGCAAAACAAGACGGATTTGTATTCATTGTTCAAGAATACAATCATTCTATTACAGGTGCACTTAAAAATGCATTAGATTACTTACGTGATGAATGGAACAACAAAGCAGCGGGTATCGTATCTTACGGTTCTGTTGGTGGAGCACGTGCTGCTGAACATTTACGCGGTATTTTAGGTGAATTACTTGTTGCGGATGTGCGTGTACACCCAGCTTTATCATTATTCACTGATTTCGAAAACGGTACAACTTTCAAGCCGAAAGATGTGCAGGCAGATTCAGTAAACCAAATGCTGGATCAAGTAATTCCATGGTCAAAAGCTTTAAAAACAATTCGTTAATTAACATATCATCGATCTAGCACATGTTATGGCATGTGCTAGATTTATTACATAAAAATTGGACAGAGTGTTTTATCAAATGGAATGTTGTGTTCAGTTTTTACGAATGGAGGAAATGTACATGAAAAAACATACAACAGGAATTCATCACATTACAGCAATCGTTGGTCATCCTCAGGAAAATGTCGATTTCTATGCGGGTGTTCTTGGATTACGTCTTGTAAAGAAAACAGTCAATTTTGACGACCCGGAAACATATCATTTATATTTCGGGAATGAAGGCGGAGAGCCAGGGACAATCATTACATTCTTCCCTTGGCCGGCAGCATATAAAGGCAGAATCGGCAATGGTCAAGTTGGTGTGACAACATACGTTGTACCAATGGGAGCAATGGATTTCTGGAAAGAACGCTTAACAAAATTCAATATACTATTTAAAGAAGAAACAAGATTTGAAGAGAACTATCTACAATTCGATGATCCACATGGTTTGCATCTCGAAATTGTCGCACGTGAAGGGGGTTCTCTAAATGGCTGGACGTTTGGTGGAATATCTGCTGATGTAGCGATTAAAGGCTTTGGCGGTGCAATTTTATATTCATCAAAGCCGGAAGAAACGATCAATACATTAGTTGACGTGATGGGACTAGTTGAGATTGCCCGTGAAGGAGATTTTGTAAGATTAAAAGCAACAGCATCAATCGGCAATATTGTAGACGTGAAAATGACAGTCGGTAATCGAGGGGCGATGGGTGTCGGAACTGTACATCACATTGCATGGCGTGCAAATGACGAACAGGATCATAAAGAATGGCAGCAATACCTGATGGATAAAGGTGAGCATGTAACGGATATAAAAGACCGTAATTACTTTAATGCGGTTTACTTCCGTGAGTCGGGAGAGATTTTATTCGAAATCGCGACAGACCCCCCAGGGTTTGCGCATGATGAGACGCCGGAAACAATGGGTGAGCAGTTAAAGTTGCCGGTACAATATGAAGAATACCGTGACCGATTGGAAAACTCGCTGTTCCCGATTAAAGTTAGAGAGTTAGATTAATAGTGTGACAACTAAAAGGGGTTACTCAATTTTTTGAGTAGCCCCTTTTATAATTAAAGCAATTTCGCCATATACAGTTCATTTACATAGTGTCCGTCAATTAGTAACGAATGCATTTTCACGCCTTCAACTTCAAACCCCATTTTCTTATAAAGATGGACTGCTTGTTCATTATGTTCAATGACCGTTAATTCCAGGCGGTGAAGCTTCGACTCTTTGGCCCACTGAATCATATAGTCGAACAAAGCGGTACCAACGCCTTTACCACGACTTTTACTATGTACACCGACAGCAATTTGAGCTCGGTGAGAAGTACGTGATAACGTTTCCGCTTTTAATAGGAGATAACCTAAAATCTCATCCTGATGCTCTGCGATAAAGAAACCGGATGTTGGTGTCTGATTTATGGAATTGATTAACTTGCTTAAAGCAGCTGGTGCCAAGTTTCGTTCCTCGGGTGCAAAGAGCATAAATCCGGAATTTTCCGCATCTTTCATCACTGCAAGTATTTGTGAAGTATCATTTTCATTAGCTTTTCTGACTATACTTTTTTCACCGATTGTGTTCATCGAATTCACCTCATTCTCATTGTAATAAAATTATATCATTTCCAGAATATTTAAATTAAACTAAAATGGATAAGATTGAAGTATTGGATTTTACGGATAAATGGCTGATTCCAGGATTGATTGATATGCATGTCCATATAAAAAAACACTTTGCCAATTACTTCACAGTAGCAGGTATTACAGCAAGCTACAATTAATGCAGCGAAAGCTTTGAAAGTAGCTGATTTAGGAGATATAAAAGCAGGTTTTACTGCGGATCTATTAGTATTGAATGAAAATCCCCTTAGCTATATAGAAAATACAATGAAAATCGATAGGATAGTAAAGGATGGCAAACTGTATACGATTCCTGAGCTGCTTGAAAATATTCCGTCGGAGCAAGAGATAAACGATTATACCAAAGAATTAATTAAAACTTTTGAAGAACTAGGATTAAATGCAGGAAATTAGATATCATCAGGTTTAGTCTTGTGGGCAAGAGGGGAATTTCTATTATCGAATATGTTGTGAAGTATTTGGAGAAATTAAATGTAATTAATTACACGTAAAGGAGCTCTAAAGTACATGAAAAATAACAACGATAAAGAAGTTTCGCGCCGTAACATGTGGTCAGGAATCCTGTTTGGCGTCGGTTTGATTGCCTTTATTGATGAAACCGTTTTTCACCAGCTGTTAAGATGGCATCATTTTTACGACAAATCGACAACGGATATCGGGTTAATTTCTGATGGTATTTTTCATGCCTTCAGCTGGTTTGCTACGATAGCAGGGTTATTTTTATTTGCTGATCTGCGTCGGAGAAATGGGCTGATCTTTCAACGATGGCTTGGCGGCGTATTATTAGGGGTTGGTGTATTCCAATTGTATGACGGTATTATTCAGCATAAATGGATGCGAATTCACCAAATTCGATACGTGGACAATGTCATTGTGTACGATATTGTGTGGAATGTCGGTGCTTTGATTATTTTACTCATCGGTATTTATCTATTATTCCGCACATCAAAAAACAGTACTTTAAAAGAGAAGACTGCAAATGAATAGCCTACACTTGCTGCACAGTCATGGACAGAGTGCTATGAATCATTCAGTACCTGGAATGAACGTTCAATTATTGCTCGGGGTCGTTTTCATATTTTTATTGACAGCATATATAACCGCTGTCATCATAACGAATCAGCGCTTTAAAAAATGGCCCATTTTCCGTATGATTTGCTGGACAATTGGTATGATTATTGCACTCGCTGCAGTTGTCGGTCCGTTGGCAAACATTGCGCATTCTAGCTTTACGGCACATATGGTGAGCCACTTATTATTAAGTATGGTCGCACCAATTTTTTTGGCAATTGCTAAGCCGATAACTTTGCTGCTCAGAACAGCAAATACATTAATTGCACGTAAGCTGACGTCCATTTTGAAAAGTCGCTTGCTAAAATTCGTTTCGCATCCGATTACTGCCGCAGTTTTAAATGTGGGGGGACTTTGGCTGTTATATACTACGAATTTATTTGTTTACATGCATGAAAATGCGTTTTTTGCTTTATTTGTACATTTGCATTTTTTTATTGCTGGCTATGTATTCACGATCTCCATTATTTATTTCGATCCGGTCTACCATCAATATTCCTACCGATTCCGGGCGGCAGTTTTAATCATTGCAATTGCCGGCCATGATATATTGTCGAAGTATATGTACGCGAATCCGCCTGTAGGAGTATCACAGCAAGAGGCGGAAATGGGAAGTATGGTCATGTATTATGCAGGAGACTGGATAGAAGTCGCCCTCATTATTATTTTCTGTTGGCAATGGTATAAATCAGCAAAGCCACGCAAAAATGTTACAGTGGAGTTCAAAAGGAAGGAACAGGTTGCTGTACATGGAAAATAAGGTAGTTGTTACGGCTTATCACAATAGTATTAAAAAAAAAGCATCGCAAATTTGCGATGCTTTTTTATTTGGGATATATTAGCTCTCTTTCTTGTGAGCATTCGAAGGTGGCTGTTTTTTCGGTCGGATGTAGAGACCTAATTTTTTCCGCTCAGCCATTAATGATTTGTAAAGCGAAAGTATCATCAGCAAAATGATGAACGAGAATGGGAAGGCGACAATAATCGCCGCATTCTGCAGTGCGGTCAGACCACCTGAGAACAATAAACTTGCCGCAATCGCAGCCTGTAAAATTCCCCAAATCAACTTAATTCTGAATGACGGGTTCATCGAGCCGAATGTTGTTTGCATCCCTAATACGAATGTAGCAGAATCGGCTGAAGTAATGAAGAATATCGCTACTAGTAAGAGCGCGATAATCGACAAAATAAAGCCTAGCGGCATCTGATCAAATACACCGAATAAAAGCTGCTCTGTCGGTAAATCAACAAGCCCTTCATCTTTTGTCAAATATGTTTCAATCGCCGTCGTACCAAACGTAGCAAACCAGAAAATACTAACAAGTGTTGGTGCTAAAATAACACCCATTAAAAATTCACGGATTGTTCGTCCTTTTGAAATACGCGCAATGAAAATGCCGACAAATGGAGACCAGGACATCCACCATGCCCAATAGAAAATCGTCCAGCTGTTAATCCAATCACGGCTGCCCGCATCACCCGGTTCCATACGTAAACTCATTTGTACGAAGTTTTGTAAATAACTGCCGAGTCCTGAAGTAAAGTCGTTCATAATGGCAACAGTAGGACCAATAAATAAAGTCAATATTAATAAGACAGCTGCCAAATAGAGGTTCCAATTACTTAACAGTTGAATTCCTTTATCAAGACCGGTTGAAGCGGAAATGATAAACAATACCGTAACGATAACAATGATGATTAATTGAACAGTAAAGTTGATTGGAAGGTCAAATAAATAGGAAAGACCGCCATTAATTTGCTGTGCACCTAAACCGAGTGTTGTGGCAACACCGATTACTGTAGCGAAGACCGCGATAATATCAATTATATATCCAATAGGACCCTTTGTTTTTTCACCGAAAAGAGGAAAAAGTGTGGAACTTATTAAACCGGGAGCCCCTTTACGGAAATTGGAGTAGGCGAGTGCCAATGCGACTACACCATAAATGGCCCAAGCGGAAATTCCCCAATGGAAGAACGTGTATCGAAATGAATCTTTCAATGCTTGCTGGGAACCTTCAGGAGCCTGTGGGGAACTAATAGCAAAATGTGATAATGGTTCTGCTGCCCCCCAGAACACTAAACCAATTCCCATTCCCGCACTAAATAGCATCGCAAACCATGATGCATTGCTGTAGTCCGGCCGGTCAGTCGGCTTACCAAGACGTATGGCTCCAACAGGACTCAATATAAGGAAAACACAAAACGCAATAATGATTGCAACGACTAATAAATAATACCAGCCAAAATTATAAGTAAGTAAATTTTGAATGTTCTTGGTGACATTTTCTAATGTCTGTGGAGCAATTACACCGACTAGAACAGCCAGCATTACTAACGTAAACGAGCTCCAAAAAACAATGCCTACTTTTTTCATTTTATAACCCCCGTTCAATAACTGATGAATTCATTTCCGAATTTGAAAAATAAACACTTTTTTTCATTTATTAATTGTAAAAGTATAATAAGTAATTAAATTTTTACAATTTGCTCTGCTTTAAAATGTTTATACACAAATGAAGCCAATCTTTCTTTATTTTTCCCCCGTTTTTGCTCCTTAAACAAAAATGAATAACTCTTTTAAAAATATCCTATACTTGTCAAAAAAGGGGGGGAGTCGTATTGACACAAACAATGGAAATAAAGCAGGAAATTAAACGACTTAATAAGCAATTCCTCCATTCATCAGACTTTGTTGCAAAAGAAATTAAGCTTGGTAAAGAAGAAAACGTCATTTTATGTTATTACTCATCACTTGTTAATAAAAAGGATGTCGAACAAAGCCTTATTAATCTGAAGCAGTTGAATGGTTCTTCCTCGCAAGAAGATCAGGAAAAGAACGAACATACTGACAAACCGAAACAAAGTGATACAGAAGATAACGAAATTGATAAAGATGATGCACAAAATAAAGAGATAAGTGGTACAAAAATTAATAATGATTATGCTGCAAAAAAACAACTGGCTAAAGATGAATCGGTAATAATCACTACTGAAAAATATGATGAGCAAAAACTGGTTGATTATGTTTGTAACGGTGAAACGTTAATTATCCTATTGCAGTCAAACCAAATGATACGTTTGAACAATGCAGAATTTGCCCACAAAACACCTGAAGAGCCTGAAAATGAGCAAATTCTAAGAGGATCGCATGAAGGTTTTGTTGAAAATTTTGAAGTGAATATGCAACTGATTCGAAAACGTATAAAAAATAATAAGCTTGTTGTAAAACAAATCACTCTTGGAAATGAGACTAAAACAACGGTTTACTATATGTTTGTGGAAAATGTAGTTGACAACGAGGCTCTTAAAACGGTAGAAAACCGATTAAATGCGGTTGATGTCGATATGTTTTATAGCATCGGGCAGCTTAGTGACTATTTGGAAGATCAAGTATGGTCTCCGTTTCCACAACTTTTGAATACAGAACGCCCAGATCGTGTTGTAGCAAATATTTTGGAAGGCAAAATCGCCATAATGACCGATTTATCACCAAATGCTCTCATTGGGCCTGTAACATTTTTTTCTTTTTATCAAACACCGGATGATTTTAACGCACGCGTATTTGTCGGAACATTTTATCGGCTGATGCGACTATTCAGTGTCTTTTCCGCCATTTTTTTGCCGGCATTTTATATCGCCATTGTAAGCTTTCATTTTGAAATTTTGCCTCTTGAACTTGCAAATAAAGTGAAGACGGATATTAACCAGATTCCATACCGGCCGCTTATAGAAGCGATGATTATGGAAATAACGATTGAATTGATTCGTGAGGCGAGTGTTCGACTGCCGAAATCGATTGGACAGACAATCGGTATTGTTGGGGGGCTTGTAATTGGGGATTCGATTGTGAGCGCGGGGCTTGTATCAAATTTAATGGTAATTGTCGTAGCATTTACAGCAATATCAAGCTTTGTAGTCCCATCTGTCGAACTCAACACAACTATTCGAATGCTTCGTTTCCCATTTATGTTTTTAGCATCACTTTTTGGTTTTTTTGGAATTGTCATCGGAACATTTTTATTAGTTGTTCATTTATTGAATTTAAGCTCTTTAAAACATCCCTATTTTTCACCCATTATTCCTTTTGATCCAGTTGGAGTGAGAAAGATTTTTTTCCGAGGACCTTATTATGGAGCAAATAGGCAGGCAAAAGATTTTTCAATGAAAAAGGAAGATAAAGCATGAGTGTACAGTTGACAAAGGTTCAATTATTTCTTCTGATGTTCGTTATACAAACTGGCTTTGTCTATATATCCGTTCAACATCAAATTATCGAGCATGCACATCGGGATGCTACAATTCAATATTTAATAATAGCTATTGTTTTTTTCCTGCAATTATTATTTTATGAACGAATGCATCAATACCTCTATTTAAATAGTTTTGTAAAAGCAATTTATCTGATTTATTGGACGATTTATATTACGGTTTTTGTCAGTTATATTACGTATGTATTAACGATATGGGTGTTTCCAAATACACCTACATTGGTTTTAATAACAATATTTTTATCTGTATGTCTTTATGCCAGTATCAGTAGACCTGAAACTGCCGTTAATATAGGTGTTGTACTAATTCCAATGCTTTTATTGTTTTTAATATTCATGTTTTTAACAGTGCCGAATTTGAATGTGACCAATTTGCTTCCTCTTTTTTATGATAGGTCAAATACTTGGTTTAAAGGTTTTATTTATTGTACTTATGCATTTGGCGGTGCAGAAACGTATATAATTCTTCGAAAGTATTTGGAGAGTAATGGGAAAATTTCCAAAAAGGCAATTGCTATTTATTTCATTATCTTAACAAGCTTTTATTTATTATCGATATCTTTTACTTTAATGTATTTTTCACTAAATGAAATTACACTCATTCCTGAACCAATTTTGTATATATTACACTCTGTTGAAGTGACATTTGTAAAACGGCTGGATTTGTTTTTTGTATATATTTGGCTTTCCTGGTCATTGGTTACAATTGTCAA
Organism: Solibacillus sp. NPDC093137; assembly: GCF_050280445.1. Taxonomy (NCBI): domain Bacteria; kingdom Bacillati; phylum Bacillota; class Bacilli; order Caryophanales; family Caryophanaceae; genus Solibacillus; species Solibacillus sp. NPDC093137. The sequence goes on along the minus strand of NZ_JBNNVH010000001.1, from coordinate 1,354,657 downwards.
TTATGTACTTGTGATGCGCCTCGTATATTTTGAGAAGAAAATAAAATCACCTAAAATAAAGCTATTAATTTTTTTTATCGTTGTTGCCATATCAGCCAATTTACTTATCCGTTTTTCAATAATTGATTTTTTTAAAGTTTACTTAGTTTATGGTACTGTTCTTTTTACCTTTTTGTTGCCGATGATTATTATTCTTTTCAATAGAGTGAGGGGGCGAACTTTATCCGAATCGGAAAAATCATCTTAATAATAACACCACTTATACTAGCGGGATGCTGGGATGAGAGGCTTTATAAGAATTCATCCGTCGTATCGCTTACTGGCATAGAAGGTGAAATAGGAGAATTGACTGCTTATTATGCCTATCCGGAAGCTACAGCAACAGAAATGAAAACCATTGTTATTTCCGGTGAGGGGGTTTCACCTCGTGATGTACGTCAGGATGCAGAGTTAAAAGTTGAGCAGACGATGGATTTATCTGTTTTATCAACAGTTCTTATATCAGAGGATACCGCAGAACATAATATTTATGAGTATTTGGATATTTATTTTCGGGATGCAAATAGTCCGATAACATCAAAAATGGCAATTATACAAGGGGATTTAAAACCGTTTTTTGAACTAAGCGAAAATAAGCAAAATACTGCAGGAGAATTTTATGACCGTTTTATTACAAGTTTGGAAGATAACTCTTTTGTAATACCTTATACATTGCAAACAGCTTCTACTGTAATTTTCGAAGATGCTCAGGATTTGGCTTTGCCCTACTTGAAAATGGGTGAGGATAATCGTCCCAAAGCAGAAGGGGTTGCCTTATTTTCAGGTAAATCTTTTACTGGCAAGACTTTAAACGCTGATGAAGGATTATTATTAAGTATTTTAAATGACTCACTTGGTTTTTCAACGCGTATTGCTTATTTATATAAAGATAGTCCTTTAACTGTCCGGGTCAATAAATTAAAAAGAAAGCTTAATATAACAGAAAATAATATTGTAATTGATTTGAAAATCGATTTTATGCTTTCTGAATTCCCTCAGGATAACATAGATAATGCAAATTTAAGAAAAGAGCTGGAAAAATTTCTTCAGGCAAAGATTGAGCAAGATTTGAACGAAGTCATTAAAAAATTGCAAGAAGCAAAGAGTGATGCCATAGGACTTGGACGCAGTGTTCGAGCATTTCATCCGGAATGGTTTAAAAAAGATTGGAACGAGCGTTTTTCAGAATGGGATATTTCGGCTAAGCTAAAAGTAGAAATTGTGAAAACGGGTATATTGGAGTAACTGTAAACAACAAAAACACAGTTGAATATTTGAAAAGGAGTGTCATCGATGGAAAAAAATATGAACTACGGCAACGATTATAAATTTATTCCTGCTACATCTGTACAAAGTGGTGTGAGCCAGGAATTATTGCCAGACTTGTACGCACATACAATTCAAATCGCCAATATTGCTTTTTACAGTTGTCCAGGAAGTAACGACTTTGTCTTAATAGACGCGGGGATGCCGAAAAGTGCAGAAGAAATTATTTCTGTAGCGGAAAAAAGATTTGGCAAAAATGCAAAAGCAAAAGCAATTATTTTGACACATGGACATTTTGATCATGTAGGCGCAATTATTGAACTTGTTGAGCACTGGCAAGTACCGGTTTTCGCTCACAAATTAGAACTGCCGTATCTAACGGGCTTAGAAAATTATCCGGAGCCGGACTCTACTGTTGATAGTGGGTTAGTTGCTAAAATGTCACCGATGTTCCCGAATGAAGCGATCGACTTAGGGGAATCTGTCCAGGAACTTCCTCCAGATGGTACCGTACCTTTTATGGAAGGATTTAAGTGGATTCATACACCGGGACATACACCTGGACATGTTTCGTTATTTAGGGAGCGCGACGGAGCACTTATTGCAGGGGATGCATTTGTTACGGTCAAGCAGGAATCCTTATATAAAGTATTTACCCAGGAAAAAGAAGTGAATGGACCACCAAAGTATTTGACGCCGGACTGGGGCGCAGCTTTTGAATCAGTAAAAAAGCTGGCAGCGTTAAATCCTTCTGTAGCGGTTACAGGACATGGGGTGCCGATGAGCGGGCCAGAGCTAAGCGAGGGCCTGCGTAAACTTGTCGATGATTTTGATCAAATAGCATTGCCAAAGAATAAGAAATAAGATAGTTTAATACAAAAAAATCATCCATTTACTCAGCTAATGAGCGAATGGATGATTTTTTAAAGTATATAGATAGTGGGGTTCAAATTAATTATTCAAATCATATAACCCAGGACTATGTTCATTTGGCATATCTGGCATTAATGGCACAGGGAAACCTACTGGTGGCGGTGTTACTTGATATTGTCCGCCATTTCGGCTTGGAGATTGTCCTTGGAGAATTTCACCTATTCTTGTCGGATCCAGACGGAAGTTAAATTGACAGTTATGGTAACCCATATCGACAAATTTCCGGCATTCAGGATATTTGTTGATATCATAATTCGGTACCGGGAATAGTTTGCCCCAATTTACGCCTAATGTTTCGAGTGCTTTGGCAAAAGCGTTTTGATGTGCGTTATCACGAACAATCAAAAATGCGAGCGTTTCACGGAACGTTTGGTTTGAGCTCATTTCATAAATTCGAGTTTTTTGCAGTACTCCTGTAGATTCCAATACGAGGTTATTCAGTAAATCGGCGATGAGGTTGCCGTGTGAGTAAACCCATGATCCATTCCATGGATTTCCTGCTGCATCTACAGGCAATGATGCTTGTGCGCCCATAATAAAATGGTGGGGATTTGCATGGCGGACCGCTTCATCTAATGGGGAATGGTCCATTCCATTGTTACCCGGAGCTGATGACTCTCCGGAATCGTTCAATAGCTGATTGATTGTATTTTGAACAAGCTCGACGTGGGCAATTTCTTCTAAGAAAATACCGCGCAGCAAGTCTCTAAATTGAGTATCTTTTCCTCGGAAATTGGAACTTTGGAAGAAAAATTGCATCATTGTGCGCATTTCCCCATAATGTCCGCCTAAGATTTCCTGTAAAACACGGGCAGCTGCCGGATCTGGTTTATCCGGTTTAATAATATTGATCAGTTCTTCTTTGTAGTAGTACATAGTTTCCCTCGCTTCTTTCATGGTATTTCATAAAGAATGCATTTTTCACATCCTTTTGAAAGTAGTATGTTCAATTCAAAGGAAGACATGCCAATTTTTTTTATAATTTAAGTTAGAAGGTACTAACTTTAAAGAATTAAACATTACGATTATATTTCATAGGACTACTTTTCGGGAAATAGGGTAGAAAAGTAACAGAGATGGTTGAGTATAACTAATCTTGTGGAACTTGCTATTTTGGAATTAGGAGGATGTAAATTGGAGAACAACAATAAAAAAGTCGAGCAATTGAAACAGTTTACTACGAAAGATGAAGGTCAGCCGCTAACAACGAATCATGGATTAAAGTTAACGAATGACGAGCATTCATTAACGATAGGTGAACGTGGCCCAACAATTATGGAGGACTTTCATTTTCGTGAAAAAATGACCCATTTTGACCATGAACGTATTCCGGAACGAGTAGTACATGCCCGAGGTTCGGGGGCGCATGGTGTATTTGAAAGTTATGGCGATGCATCAGATATAACGATGGCTCATTTTTTAGGAGAGAAAGGTCGCCAAACACCTGTCTTTGTTCGATTTTCAACAGTAGCAGGATCACGAGGTTCAGCAGAAACAGTTCGTGATGTGCGAGGATTTGCGACGAAGTTCTATACAGAAGAAGGGAATTATGATTTAGTAGGAAATAATATACCCGTTTTCTTCATTCAAGATGCGATTAAATTCCCTGATTTCGTTCATGCGGTAAAACCGGAGCCGCATAATGAAATTCCTCAAGCGCAAAGTGCTCATGATACATTTTGGGACTTTATTGTCAGTAATGAAGAGACTGCACATATGACCATGTGGCATTTGTCGGACCGTGCAATTCCAAAAAGCTATCGAACAATGGAAGGATTTGGAGTCAATACATTCCGCTTTGTCAATGCCAAAGGGGAAGCCCACTTCGTAAAATTCCATTGGAAACCTGTATTCGGTGCTCATTCTTTAGTATGGGATGAAGCTCAAAAAATTGCGGGGAAAGACCCGGATTTCCATCGCCGTGACCTTTACGATAATATTGAAGCCGGAAACTTTCCTGAATATGAACTTGCTGTTCAGCTAATTTCACAAGAAGATGAGTTCAAATTTGATTTCGATATTTTAGATCCGACGAAAATTTGGCCGGAAGAATTGATTCCTCTTCGCAAACTCGGAAAAATGACATTGAATCGAAATACTGATAACTTCTTCGCAGAAACAGAACAAATTGCTTTCCATGTAGGGCATGTTGTACCGGGAATCGATTTTTCAAACGATCCTTTATTACAAGGCCGTTTATTCTCTTATACAGATACACAACTGATTCGATTAGGCGGGCCAAACTTCCATGAATTGCCGATTAATCGTCCTGTATGCCCATTCCATAATAATCAGCGTGATGGGTATGGTCGAATGACGATCAATAAAGGACGTGTGGCATACGGGAAAAACAGTTTACAAAACAATACACCGCATGTAGTGACGCAAAAGGAAGGCGGCTATGCTCATTACCAGGAAAAAATCGAAGGACGAAAAGTACGAGCTCGAAGCTTATCGTTTGAAGACCATTATAGCCAAGCGCGTCAATTCTGGTTAAGCCAAACGGATGTGGAAAAACAGCATATTATAAATGCTTTCAGTTTTGAACTTGGGAAAGTAGAAACAATCGAAATCCGCAAAGCAGCAGTCGATATGTTTGCTCGTGTTGACCGTGCAATGGCTGAGCAAATTGCACAAAATATCGGGGTTACACCACCAGATGAATCGATCCAGCAAGTTGCGGATCAACAGCCATCTGATGCTGTGAGTATCTTAAAAAATCAGGTACCATTTTTAAAGTCGAAAAAAGTCGGTATTATTGTTGATACAAGCAGCAATTTGGAAGAACTTATCATGCCATTGGAAAATGAAGGCGTTACAGTTGAGTTGATCAGTGATAAACAAGGAAGAATCGGTGAGCGTGAAATTGATCACACGCTGGAAACGGCAGATCCTGTACTTTATGATGGTCTAATTGTTGCTGCAAATTTTGAAAGTGTCGTGCCTAAACGTAAAGTTCAACGATTTGCTGATGAAATTTTCAACCATTATAAAGCATTAGGGTATGCTTCAACTGAAATTTTAGATAAAGACTATGCAAATACACCTGGTGTCGTAGCAGGTATTTCAGAATTTGTAGAAGCATTGAAAAAAGGTCGCCACTTTGACCGAACAAATGCAACGGGTTGATTATTCTTAGAAGATTTAAGAATTACAAAGACTAAAAAAACATTTTTCTCATTGAGAAAAATGTTTTTTTATTGAACTATGTTTCAATCTATACCTCTATTTTCCTACTCACTCTCTAAAAAATGAATATTTTGAATAATAAAATATCGTAATAAAAGTATGCTATAATATTAAAATTGTAATTAATTTTGTGTCGGAGGAGGGATAACTAGGGAGAAATTTGAAAAGGGCTATAATAATCGGAAAAGTCGAAATGGGGATCATGGCCTTAGTAATTATTTTAAGAAAATACATATTGATCGAAGGATTAAAAGGGGAGTTAGACGTGTGAAAAATATATTGAAAATTGCAAGCGCTTTTATTGGCGTGATCGTAGGCGCAGGATTCGCTTCAGGACAAGAAATACTGCAATACTTTACGAGCTTTGGAATACTCGGGATATTCGGAGCTATTTTATCAACGGTACTGTTTTCGGGTATTGGTATGCTTTTAGTATGGCTTGGCAGTTATACAAAAACGACATCTCATAAAGACGTTATTTACAGAATTAGCGGGCGATATCTTGGAACTGTAATCGATTTTATTCTTATTTTTACGTTGTTTGGTGTAGGTGTCGTGATGCTGGCTGGAGCCGGTTCGAACTTAAATCAACAGTTTGGTTTACCGGTCTTTGTAGGTACGACTCTTATGACAATACTCGTATTACTAACAGGTTTTTTGAAAGTAAATCGGGTTGTTGCCATTATAGGAAGCATTACGCCGGTTCTCATTATTTTTGTTATATTTATTGCGATCTACAGTTTTCTAACGATGAGTGGAACTTTTACATCGTTAAACGATGTAGCGCAAGCAACACCGACTACTTTACCAAACTGGTTTATTTCCAGTATTAATTACGTTTCATTTAATATCGCGGTTGGAGCTTCAATGTCAATTGTAATGGGCGGAGCTGAAAAAAATCCAAAAACGGCAGCGATAGGCGGATTGGTTGGAGGACTTATTTTAGGAATTCTCATATTATTAATTCATTTAGCTATTTTCTCGAAAATCGAAGAAGTTGGCACGTTGGACATGCCGATGCTGGGAATTGTGAGTAATTTATCGCCGACACTAGGTATTATCATGTCATTAGTTATTTTCGGCATGATTTATAATACAGCGGTTGGAATGTTCTTTTCTTTTTCAGCACGTTTTGCGGAATCAGGAACACAGAAATTTAAAACTTTCTTTACGATTACAATGATTGTTGGTTATCTGGCAAGTTTTGTAGGCTTTACTGGTCTAGTGAGTTATTTCTATCCTCTGATTGGTTATCTGGGGATTATCCTCATCCTTGCTTTAGTGGCAGCACCCTTTATTATTAAGAAACAAGAAGCACGATAATTTTCTATTTATATATGCAAAAAGCTACCTTTTTCTGATAAAGAAAATTGGTAGCTTTTTGCTGTATTAAAAATTTGATTTTCATTTTAGTACCCACAGTTTTAACGGATTAAGTGTCATATATAATTGACTAAGTTAATTTATATGTTACAATATTAGGTGAAAGGTATTTTTTTCCTGACTTTATCATGACAGCAGTTTCAACAAAGTGACATCGATTTTAGGAAGGGAGGGTGTTGAATTGAAAGATATTCAAATACAAAACTGTGTAAAATTAAGAAGAACTGAATTGGGCAATTTAACACAAAGTGATTTAGCAAAGCAGATTGGTGTCACGAGACAAACGATGAATTTAATCGAAGCACAAAAGTATAATCCTACAATTAAAGTATGTTTGCTGATTGCGAATGCACTGGATACTTCTATTGAAAAATTGTTTTGGATGGAGGAAGAATCATGACAAAGTTATTCACCTATATCCCGGTTCTTTGCTGTATTATTGTTATTTTATTTATTGAAAGTTCATTATTGAAATGGATTCTGTTAGCGGGAATCGGTTGTTTAATGTTATTTGCGAAGTATAAGCGAGGTAAATTAATGAACGACGAGCTCGAATTTGATGATCGCGTAAACGCAAATATTTCGAAATGGTCATTACGAAGCATGATTATGTTAAATACACTGCTCATACTGATATTAGTGATTGGAAGTAAAGGGGACATGAATTGGACGATAAATATAGAATTGATTTTGGTGTATTTGGTAGCTACACTTTGCATTCCATTCTATATTATTCCAGCAGTTATAAAAAACTTTTAGGGGGACTGGGAAATGGAGATGAATTTGGTTTTAATTGGCGTAGTATTTTTAGTGCTGGGTTATTTAGTCGGAGTTAAAAAATTAACATGGCTATTAGCGGGGTATAATGAAAAGCGAGTAAAAGATAAAAATAAATTGGCTCTACTTGTCGGTGGAACATTTGCTTTACTAGGCATAGGAATCGCCATAAGCGGATTTGCAGGCATACAACAAGCAGAAACGATTATGTATGTTACAGTGGGCATCATCTTACTTGAATTGGTATATGTTAATGTAAAAATGGTTGAATAAATTTTACCCGGCCCCTTTATTGTACTTAGGGAAGCCGAGTATTTTTATTTTTTCCGTATTTGATAATCAATATGTAAAAACTTCATACCAAACAGTTTCATCTCATGGGTTGCGGTAAGGGTTCCTTGTTGTTCTTTAATCACAAAGTACTCATGTAACGGCAATTTGAATACATAAGAGCCGATCGCCAAATACGTACCGGCATCGCCTTGTCCATCACTTGTTAAGTACAGTGCACAGTCTTTTACGGAAAGCTGCAATATACCGTGCATTGTAGAGAAGGGCAGGGGCAAAGCAATATTCATATAGGTATTGGAGGCATCATGATGCTTCGAATATATCGCGTTGAATACCGGGTCACCATTAATCGATCTTTGCCAGACGCGCGGCTTTTCTCGGCCGTCATTTTGCGGATCAACTTGCCAAATTTCTCCGTCCATCACAATCGATTTTGAAGAGAACGGTAAATTCAGCTGTCCCATTTTCCTGCTAATGAACTGATACACAAAAGCAAAAGGTTTAAACCAAGCAGCCCATTTAACAGACGCTTTTAATTCAAAGTTTGTAGTACGTTCATAAAACTCACTTACCAATTCAGGAATGTTCTCTTTATTAACATAAGATGCCATATCATCGACCAATCCACGAGCCGGTTTGTTTGTTGGAGAAAATCGCCCGCGAATTTTACTTATTGGAAATGTATAGTCACGATGTTTTGAAGGTGGCAGTAATAAGCTCCAAGCGATCAATACAGAAATACCAAACCCTAAACAATTTAAAAGACCATGGAAGTCCAGCATATCCGGAATATCAACAAGATTCGTTCCTGTTAAATTGCTGTATGCGTATAAAAGCGACCAAATAATTGTAAAGCATAATGTCAAAAATGCCAGTCGGATGAACAGACGCTGCATACGCTGCAATGGCCATTTCATAACAAAAAAGCTAATGCTGAAGATGGCGACTACATATAGGCTAACAGAAATGATTTCAACAATCCTTGAAAAGGTAATCCCGACAGCTACTAGCATTGGTCCTGCAGCGATTACGGCGCAGCAAAACTTGTAATAGCGGGTCATATGAAGACGCCCAATCAAACCGACTGTTATGCATAGCAGAAAGGCCGAGTAATGAAAATGAATAGCGGTCAGCCATGTAATAATCGGACTGAACCCTGTATTCAGCTGCAGATGAAATGCCAAAAACCATAGTCCACCCATCACAATATATATTAGACCGATATCTATCATCATTTCAGCTGTATTGACAAAGCCTCTTCTCAAAAATCGTTTGACCCCATGGGAGGCAATAATAAGGGTACTTAGTAAGTAGGTAAGTACACAAAGCAGGATGAGGAAATCGTTTTGTGTGAAATATAGTATTGTAACTGCAAACTGACCAGTTGCAATAATGAATTTTTGCCAATTTTTCAGTAAAACTAACTGTTCCAGTATGACTGGAACAAAGATTAGTTGAGCTAGCGTCAAATAATAATACATAGATGTTGGTGCGTTAAATAATAGAAGCCAAGCCATACAAACAAGGCCAATGATTGTTAAAGGTCTACTGAGCACAAGGCGTAAATTGACCAGCATACATCATCATCCTTCCAATAAGATCATTATAAATGGAGACATGAATCGTATACACATCGAGCACATCATCATACCCTTCCGTTACAACAACTCGGCCTGTCAGTTTCTTCGGCAAGCCAACTTCTTTTTGACCGATTACGGCACGCTGTTCTGCGGAGCGGATCATTAAGGAACCGTCCTTTGTAACATCCATTTTTAAATCGGAGTAGAATAATGCCGGATCCCCTAAATAATCTTTTACGATTTGCCGTTCCAAATCGACTGTCATCGTTGCATTGAATTTGCGTATTGCCAGTGGAAAATGGAAAGTGCGCTCCCAATAGACTTCGGCTTCCTTTTCATTGTTCATTCTTGCGGTATTCGTTATTGTAAAAGGAATTTCCTTGCCGTATTCGGGAAAAAGGAAATTTGTTTTCGTAAACAATTGATACATCGTTCGTAAAAAACGTGGTCCGGAATGAATAACTTGCATTGTTCCTTGTGCATGAAATGGATTGCCTAATGGAAGGCGGTATCTTTCCTGCAACTTTGGATGCAACCTGTTAAAATCATTGGCAAGCAATGTTTCGTAAATCATATTAAGCACCTCTTTTTCGTTTGCAAAATCTTGCTGTCGGTAATTCTTTTGTCAGCAGTAAAGTAATAATTGAAGCAACCCACAAACCAATGTTAAATGTAACGACATTAAATGGAGCTGTTGCAACAGAAGGTGCAGCAATAATTGCGCTTAATGTCAGCAATGGGAATAATAAAATTTGCGCCTTTATCAGCAGCGGTTGCAATTTCGGGATCAAAAAGAGTAACCCGATGATCATCTCCAAAATACCTATCCAAATAATGGCCGTTGATGCTTGACCTAACGTTAGCGGTGACAGTTTCATCAGCATATCAATTTCAAGCGGATGCTTCATCCATACTTTCGGAATGAGACCTTGGTAGAGCCATGTAAAACTGAACAGGAAGCACAGTAAATAATAGCTGAAAAATCGCCGGTATTGGGTTGCCGGTTTTTCTCCGATTTCAATCCACCTAGCCAGTACATTAAAACTAAGTGCAGTTGCCCAACCGATAACAGGGCGGAACAGTAGATCAAATAATTGCCCCAATCGACCGAACCGGGCGTCATAGTCATACTGGGTCAGAAAGGTTACGCGGTCGCCATTCGGGATATATTGCCAATAGCCGCGTCCTTCCTTAATAGGGGAAATCAGTTGCGGTGTCCCGAAATGGAGAGATGAGGTTCTAACACCACTTGCTTTTTCATGTGTACCTTTACTTTCACCCCAACCTGCAACTGACAGGCCCGGCATTATTTTAGTTGTATATGTAAAAGTTTGAGGCGCGTCTACATGCTGTTTTTCATTGTAGATGATGGATGTAAAACGTAAATCCCATTGTTCATGCAGGTCGGGCTGTTGTGTATAATGCCATACTTCTTCAATCGAGCTGTCTATTACGGTTTCCACATAAATCGGCTTTTTCTTCAAGACATTCAGCTCCTCTATCAAAATGTATTTACTTATTCATCATACCTTAATATCATTACTGTGATTAGTCAGAATTTAAAGGGAATGAATTTACCGGAAAAAATGTTAATCTATTACTTTATCAAGTATTATAAGAGTGGATAGATCAAGTAACCGATTTTAAGGGAGGAAGCAATGGACTTTATTTTGGATTATAAGTGGTTTTTCCTCATTACTGCAGAAGTTGTATTCTGGGTATGTGCGATTGCCTTTTTGCTCTTGCGCTACTGGTTTCAGCTAAAAAAGCTGAGTTTATTCGTTTTTATTATTTTTATCGTAAATGATTTATGGATTGCGCTTTTGGCTTATTTTGATTATCAGCGAACAGGTGAATTTTCGATTTATCAAATTATTATTGTCATCATTATTGTGTATGCGATGACATTCGGGAAATCCGACTTTAAAAAGCTCGATGCCTTTATAAAAAGGTGGGTTGCTAAAAAACGAGGGGAGCCGATCAATGAATCACTCCAACCTGTTAAATTGTATGGTAAGGCTTATGCGATACAAGAATGGAAGCAATTTGCGGGGCATTTCGTAGTTTTTATCCTTGTTCATATAGGATTTGCTATTGCGGTCGGCTTTTCAGACAGTTTGCAGCAAACGCCCCTGAATGAATTATTCGGAATGTGGTTTGATGACGAGAACGGTAATTTCCCTTTTAACAATGAAGGGATCAATAAATTCAGTCAAGTATGGCTGCTTATTCTTACCATTGATTTTGTAATTACATTATCGTATACATTATTTCCGAAAAAGAGATCATAAAAGTGATATTTTAAATCCGGCGAACCAAACATTTTAAATTTAACAAATAGCCACTTGTATAAAACGAGGGCCAATCAAGGAATGGGGACTTAACTTGAGAAAACTATTATCATTAATGTTTGTTTCAGTAATAATATTAGCAGCTTGTAGTTCATCACAATTGAGTATTACGGAAGTGCAAAAAATTCCTACAAAAGTGCAAGAGATTATTGATACCGATTACACATTGCAGCTGATTAATGACAGTAAAAGCGATGTGAAGTATATTATTTTTCAATCTGCAGGAACAGTAACAGCTGAAATTGAAGAGAGGGGTAACATATTAGATATAAAGTTGGAGACTGAAAACGAAGAACATAGTGAGTTAAAACAATACGTCTATAAAATTACTCGTGGTGATGCACAGTATGATTCAATTAATGTAAAAATAAACGGTCAAGATACACCTATAGGTAATTCCACAGGTTTTTAAAGAGTCGGCTAGATTAGATGGAGGAAATTTTGAAGAAATTATTAATAGTGTTTGTTATACTAATTTTATTTTTTATTGTAAAGGGATTTAATAGTAATTCCCCTAATCCAATCAAAGCGGATTACTTCGATATCGGTTATGGGCAGAGCTTGTATGAGGGTCTAAACAAAGTAGATAAAGAAACGGTCCAGTCACTTGTGAAGGCTTACAATCAAATTGAAGATAGTGGACAGACAAACGTGGAAATTGATTATGATAAGGCGTTAACGATCCATTTTATTTATAATGACCAAATATCAGGGACTTTAGTGATCGATGATATGGGGATTTTCCATCTGGGAGATCGTTCTGGAAATTATCAAATCGATGCAAATAATGATATTTATGAAAATGCATTAGACATTTATAATGAAGTGAAGAAACAATATTAAATTTTCGTGATAGAGACTTTATAAATTAAAACTATTACTATGCAATAAAAATCCCTTTTGATTTATTCAAAAGGGATTTTCTAAACACTTTTTTATGGGAGAAGATATATTGGCTATATTATCGCTTAAAAATTTCAGTCAATGCTCTGCCATCTGTATTTCTAAAGTCCAAATCTAAAATATGCGCAATTGTCGGACCGATATCAACGACACAAGCTTCGCCAATATGAGAACCGGCTATAACACCGTTGCCGGAAATAATAAGGTTGCTCGTATAATCGGGTTTGTTTGGTGAGTAGCCGTGTGTCGCATACTTTTTGCCGAGTGCATGTAAATCGATGATAGCTTCCTGTAAATGGTCATCTTCAAAGGCATACCCTTCTTTTGCTTCAATCATATATCGGAATGTACTGGCTATATGAAATTCCTGCAATTCCTGAGTACCTAAAATGGCTTCTATACCGTAAGATTCTTTCCGTGCAGCATCCTGTAAAATGGTAAGGGCTATTCGTTCTGCTTCCGTATCGTCTTGCTGTACATGTAAATAAGCGGCTCCACCTGCACCTTGAACATATGCGCGCCAATGCCATTTTCCGTTTTTCTCATAAATAAGACCTTCTTCGTATAAAATCCGATTCAAATACACTTTGTACTGAACATCGAGCTGACTATGGTCTCCGACGATTATAAAAGTCGTTTCTTCATAAATATCTGCATCTTTTGTCGCCTGGACAAGCTCTCCTATTCGGCGATCCATCCGTTCAATGACTTCTTCAATATGAGGTCCATTTGTTCCATGTAAATGCTTCGTATCATCGAGATCAATTAAATGCATTAAAAGTAAATTCGGCTTTTTCTTTTTAATCGTATCTACTGCACATAGGGTTGTGAAATCATCCAAATAAGGCTGCTGAATCCCTTGCCGAACTTTTCCGTACTTCATTTCCATTTGCAATGTAAACAATTTACTGCCGCTTTTCAGTATTTTTAGTGCCTGGTTTTCATTTTTTATCGCTTTTATTTCAGGGATATTAAAGTTAATATTAGCTTTTCCTGATACTGGCCACAAAAGCCCGGCTGTCGTTAGTCCTTTTTCTCGAGCTACTTCATATACAGTTGGAGCTTGGATATCACTGCGGAACCAGTGCCAGTTTTGCTCGTTTTCAGGGACGAAAGGCTAAAAAGGATTATTATGGAAAACCCCGTGCCGGTCTGGATAGACACCAGTCACATAGGAACTGTGTATGACATACGTGAGGGTTGGGTACACACTTTTCAGTAAATTTGTAGAGGCCCCTCGTTCAATCAGTTTGGCTAAATTCGGTTTAGACGCTGCACTTTCCCAATTATCCTTAGAAAAGGCGTCATACGAAACAACGATCACATAATTACTTTTATTCTGCATCTGATCACCTTACTAATTTAGTTTGTTCATGCGCATCTTTTGGCAGCATTAAAAAGACTATGAGCCCAATTATGAATAGAGGGATAATCGATAAAATGCTATATCGGGCATCACCAGTCATCGTTGTTGTCAGTGCCATTAGAAAAGGTCCGATAATTGCAGCAAATTTACCGGAAATATTATAGAAACCAAAAAATTCGTTGGAACGTTCTTTCGGAATAATTTTACCATAATAGGAACGGCTTAATGCCTGAATACCGCCTTGAGCAGATCCAATCATAATGCCTAAAATAAAGATATGCCACATTTCCGAAATGAAAAATGCTGCGATACAGGCGATGACATAAGTCGTTATCCCGACAATAATTAATGCCCGTGTCGAATATTTTTTAGCAAGCGACCCATAAAGCAGCGCAAACGGGAACGCTACAATTTGAATGACGAGTAAAATGGCCAAAAGCATAAAGGTATTTAATCCATCGGAACCTAAAACACTTGTCGCGTATGGAACAACCATTTTTATAATTGTATCGACACCATCGATATAGCAGAAATAAGCGATTAAAAACATGAATACTATTTTATAGTCTTTAATATTTAAAAAGGTTTGACCTAGACGTTTGAAACTATTGCCGATCGGATTTGGTTCGGGTTCTATATAGTGGCGCTGTTTGACGTCTTTAATCATCGGAATCGTCAGTAATCCCCACCATAGCGCGGTAATACAAAATCCGATTTGATATCCGATCGCTGCATCCATCCCCATGATTAAGATGACGACTAAACTAATCCCAAATGGAATGACACTTGAAATATAGCCGAAAGCAAAGCCGGATGATGATACTTTATCCATTTTCTCATCTGTAGTCACATCGACCAAGAAAGAATCATAGAAAATATTGGCGCCGGCAAAGCCGATACATGAAAGAATGTACATGACGATTAAAAGCTGCCATTGCCCGCTATCCGGTGAAATAAATGTAAAGGAAAGAGTAGAAATAATGCCGACTAACGCAAAAAATGTGAAGAAACGTTTCTTCTTGTCCTTATAATCAGCAAAGGCTCCTAAAATAGGACTAAGAACGGCGACAAATATACTTGCGAGTGAATTGAAATAGCCTAAATCCATGTTGTTCACACCTTGAAACATCCCAAAGACAATGGGGAAAAGGGCGGTCGTGATCGCAATGGAATAAGCAGAATTCCCGCAATCGTATAAAATCCAGGACTTTTCTTCTTTTGTCAGCTTCACTTACATAAAACCTCCCAACCTACTATTTTCAGTCATTATACCATTATCTTGTAATTGATAAGTGGAACCAAAAAGAAATTTCATATTAAAGAAATATTCTTTACGCAAACTCTGTATAATGGAAGTTATCTCTAAAAATTTACAGGAGGCGGGCTATGGCAAGAATTATTAACTATTTTCACCCACTTGTATGGATCATATTAAGTGGGACGATTTTTGTACGGACTGCGAGCTTTATGGCAATCCCGTTTTTAGCTTTATATTTACATAATGAACTTCAAGCCTCGCCTTTATTAATCGGGGTTACTATTGGGATTGCCCCTCTGTTTTCAACATTCGGCGGATTAATCGGCGGCTATTTAACTGATCGATTCGGACGAAAAGTGGTTATTGTTATTACGGTCTTTATATGGAGCCTTACATTCGTTGGGTTTGCACTAGCTCCTTCAGCTGGTTACTTTGTCGTGTTGAATGCGGTGAATGGGTTATGCCGCTCATTTTTTGAACCGGGTACTCAAGCATTGATGATTGATTTTACGGAAGATCCGAAAAAAAGACGGTTATTTTCTGTACGCTACACGGCCATTAATATTGCGGCCGTTATGGGTCCATTGCTTGGTGTATGGGTCGCAAGCTTATCAAGCCCGGCGACACCTTTTATGATTACCGGAATAATGTATGCTTTGTATGGCATATTTTTACTCGTCGTGTTAAATCGCTATGAAATGAAACAAAAAAGACTTGGTTCAAACCAACAAATCCGAACGATATTACGTGCAGTTATCCAAGATCAAAAGCTGTTGCTGTTTATCGCAGGAGGTATTTTGATTACAGTTGGTTATTCCCAGTTCGACTCGACACTGCCGCAATTCATTAATATGAATGTGGAAGATGGGGTGAAGCTCTTTTCCTATGTGATTGTCGCAAACTCCATTACAGTGCTGGCATTTCAGCTGCCATTAACAGTATTAAGCGAAAAAATTTCAATTTACAGTTCCCTGAAAATCGGCGTTGTCATTTTTGCGGTCGGATTATTTCTGTTTGGTGTTTCCGATAGTTCTTGGATGTTCATTGCGAGTATGATTGTATTTTCAGTTGGAGAGATTTTCTGTTTTCCGATGATGAACGCGGTTATTGAGGAAATTGCACCTGAGGATCAGAAGGGAACATATCTTGGTGCGTCACAGTTTAAGAATATAGGAGGATTTATCGGACCAATTATCGGTGGCTGGCTGTTAACGGTTCATATAGATTATATGTTTGCGATTATTTCATTAATCATGCTTTGCAGTATTTTTATATATAACCGCGCTCAAAGACTGGCTTGAAATGTTGAACAACGGTAAGTAATAAAACAAATGGACAGCTCATAAAGTGAATCAGGTTCCTATAATGAAAAAACTTGATTAATAGAACTTCGTTAAGTACAATGAACACTTTGAATACATAAGAAGTTCGCGGTATATTCCGTTAAAAGACTTTACAACAAAGAGGTGACAACATGAAAGGTCGAACACATTTAACAATTGGTTTAGGAATCGGAGCAGTCGCATCTGTCAGTCAAGAACCAGAAATGATCCCGGTCGTTTTAGCTGTGTCCGCTGTGGCTTCGCTTGCTCCGGATCTGGACGGAAACAACTTGTTGAATAAACATGTAACGAAGACGGCGAAAAAAATAAAAAAGGGCGGACAAATGGTCGGTGGAATCATAATGATTCTGTCCTTGGCAGCCTACTTAAATCTTTTGCCTTTTCTGGATGGTGAATGGTTTACCCAACAAAATAAACTGCTGTTTTTAGCATTGGGCGCAATTATTATCGCATTGTCCATGAGAAGTCAGGAAACGCTGAAAAATATTTTAATGACTATTTTAAGTTTATTCCTTCTGTATTATGCAATTACCGATGAGCTGTGGTGGCTCGTACTGTTTGCTGTATATATAGGGGCAGCTGGATGGTTTCCGCATCGAGGGTTTACCCATACAATTTGGGCAGTGGTCTTTTGGGCATATATGTCCCATCTGCTGGAAGTGAGTACAGGCGCGGAAAATTTAGCAATCATCTCAACGATGGCGTATTTATCTCATATTTTAGGTGATATGATGACGGTAAAAGGCGTTAAATTTCTCGCTCCGATTACGAATAAAGTATTTAAAATACGAATATAGATTTTAGGGGAGGTCTTTCATCAGTTTCAATGAACTGTCGGGAGATCTTTTCTTTATTTAGTTAATTATTATTCAACTGCATAAGCTATAATAAATTAAATGTTTACAATAATTTTTGCCCAATACGGATGTTAGAGGAAGGTGAATTATGATTGAAATGCATCGTAGAAATTCATTATTGCTTCTATTAATAAGTATTTTTTATTTTACACATATAATAATTAATATTTTTATTGAAGGAATAGAGAGTATATTTCCTCCAGCAATGTTTTTTGGGGTATTTGGGCTCATCATGATATTGCTGATTCAAAAGAAAGTGAATGCCAAATTTACAATGTATGTAATGATCGGCAGTATGTATATTTATTTTTATTACTTGCTTAATGAATCTCCGTATTTAGTAAATTATTTCTTCATGTGGCTCGCACTTCCGCTAAGTGCCATTTATCAACAGATAAAAGCCGTATTGATGGCAGGGGTCGCTTCGATTATTCTTACATTCTATTCATTTTTTTACCTTCACGATGATATTTTTCCGAATGTCATCCAGGAAGACTTTATTTATTTAGTACTGTTTGGAATATTTATAACCATTTTCCTCATTGTTTTCATTCTTAAAGTGAGGGAGGCCAACGACAAGTTACAAGATTTAGCCTACCACGACCCTTTAACCGGAGCAGCAAACCGTTCAATGCTTAAGGAAAAGTTTGATTTGATGAAGCATGAAAATGTCGACTCACTTGCAGTATTGTTCCTTGATATGAACGGCTTTAAAAAAATAAATGATACATATGGACATGAAGTTGGGGATCAATTACTGCAGATTATTGTTTTGAGGATAGATGGCGTATTAAGAGAGACGGACTTACTTTGCCGATTGGGTGGAGATGAATTTGTCATTTTAACGGCTAATATTAATCAATCGATCGTAAAAAAGATTACCGATAGAATAAAATCTGCACTTGAGAAACCAATGATTTTAGATCAACATATAATTCATGTTTCGGCAAGTATTGGATCATACTTCACAATAGAAGTTTTAGATGCAAATTTAGATGAGATGATTAAAGAAGCCGATCGAGCGATGTATAAAGAGAAAGAATTAAGAGGTTTGCCAGACGATACGATTAACTAATTCAAAATCAAAAGCCGTTCAAATTTGAACGGCCTTTTTTGTGTCTGCTTCGTTGCCGTTGTTCCCCATTATGGCTGAGGTTTTTCCAAAAGGCAAGAGGACAACTCGCCGTTTTTACTCCGAACAAATAATTTCATTTAGCAGATGTTTATTTCCTCGTTACAAAACTAAATTAATTTGAGTATTTTTCGACTTCTGTCTCTAAAATAGAAAGCAAATCGATCTCATCCAAAGCTACTAACATATTCATCCCTTTATTTCGCCAATATAATCCGCAATGGCCCAAATTATTTAAACAAATTCCCTTACGTATATAACATATGGACAGATTAATAAAAAGCTTTTCTATTTTACATAGTTCGATAGAATTTTCTAATTGTTTTAAAGCCATATTATAATCTTGTTTTTTTAGATATAACAAGGATAGATTAATTAAAAAATTTATTTTTATACGGTTTATATTCTGGAAATTTTTATACTTTTCAATATGCCGAAAAGCAAATTTTTTCATTTCGACAGCGGTTTCAATTGGAAAAATATAAAGTATAGAATTTAGTAAAAAGATATCGGACAAGTACAAGTCGTCTCTGCGAGATAATTCTATCCAAATGGGCTCGGCAAGTAATTTTGCATGATGAATGTCGTTAGTATTGGCTAATATTGCTAAACTTTTTATTATGATAAATATTTTATTAATTAATTTATCCTCAGGAAATTCCTTTAAGAATGAAATACAACTCCTCTGTAATTGCAATAAATTTTCCGAATTATTATATGTTTGATTATAAAAATTGTTAATGATTTCATCCCTTAAAGGCATGGTATAACCATTATCAATATATCTAAATTCTTCATATGAAGTTTCTATTCGTACTAGAAATTCACTTAAGGTTGAATGTTTAATATCTTTATTTTCACCTAGTTCAAATTTGGAGAAATTACCTTGTGTACAAATATTGTTGGAAACATATTTCTGTGAAAACCCTTTGCCAACTCTAATTTTTTTTAATGTTTTCCCGTAATTGTTCATAATACCCTCCAAATATTCATTTACTAATATTATAAGTTGGCAGGGAGTAATTTATGTAAAATAAGTAAAAAAAGGGGGGTGAGAAAATGATTGAATTAATTATTATCGCTCTGGATTTATGGATAGTAGGAATTGGTGGGGGTTAAAAAGATATTTTCACAGTAACATTTGGTGTAATAAAATGATGGCACCAGTCGTAATAAGATTCCAACTCCTACGCCTGGTGCTCCTCTTTTATTAATGCATTGTATATTTGGAAGTAATTTTAATATCCCTATAATTTTATGTTCTGGTTGTATTATTCTTTAGAAATTCCCCTTTATATAATAAGGGATAAGCATTCTATTCGGTCTTTTTAATTTAAAAACGAACAGAGGTTCATGTTTTATAACTAAAAAGATAAGGGGTATGACGAATGAAGATTTTAAATCCTGATGTCGTGAATAGTAATGTATTTAAAAGGTTTTTAGAAATTGAAGAATATAACAAACTGTATAATGCATACTTACAGGAGCCGACAAGTACTAATGCGGATTCTCTAAATGAACGATTTAAATATTTTGAAAAACTGATTATACGTATCGCCTATATAAAAAAAGCAATTATATATGAATCCAAAAAATTTGATTCAAAGGTAAGAGAGTACAATAAAAAATACGAATTAAATTTGGATGCTCCTATTAATGAAAGTCTGGCAATGGTAGACACAGTTCAAGATGAAAATTCTTATATACAATTCGAAAGTATTTTTGAGAATGACTTAGAGAGCTTGTTGAGTGATGAAATGTTAATAACTTTGTTAAAACGTTTAAATACTAAGCAAAAACAAGTTTTGTATTACCGGTATGTAAACGAGTTAACTGAGAAGGAAATTGCGAAGATTTACAACGTATCCCAACAAGCGATTTCTAAGATGATTCATAAATCAATAAATATATTAAGAGAAGGGAGGGAGGGGAATGATTGAGGGCCAGCTGTTTCAAATATTGGGGAATTTCGGGTTTCCAATTACTATTGCGGTTTATTTATTAATGCGATTCGAAGGAAAAATTGATTCATTACGAAATTCAATTGACTTATTATCGAACGACCTCACTAAGACAAACCATGAAAGGAGTAAAAAATAGAGGGGAGGTTAACTATGGTCGAGCAATTTGATCCAAATGAAATTATTCAATTATTAAAAAGAATTGAACCTGTCATTTCTTATTCTTCACTGCAAACGAGAATGGAAAATCGGGATGACCTTAAGCAGCACCTTTATGAAGTTACCATTAAAACTTTAAAAAATACGGTTTTTGTACAACCAAAAGGATTGTTTAAATGAATAGAATAGCTGGCGAGGCATTTTGATATCTAAGGAGTTCGTTTCATCTTTGGATTATTAAAATGCCTTTTTAATTTATATGGACTTGGATGTTGTAAGGAAACTCTGGTATTACAAGAATGTAAAAATGCATGATACATAATAAATAAGGTGTGTTACCGGATAAACTCTATTATTTGATAGTACTTTAACTTTTATATTTTTCTGTCGGTAATAATAGGGAGAAAAATGTCTTAATTGTTTAGACAATTTTTACTGTCTCGTGATATATGTAAAATTATTTCACCACGTTAAACAGTAAAGGAAATTACATGAAATATCTAGAGCACAAATATGGAAGCGTAACCATTCTATTAAAAGAACTTGATTTTGGCTGAATATATTATTTCTTATATTGCAAAATTCGAAAAATTCGTAATGGAGACATCAACTATTTTAATCAGAGTAAAACAATATCGTAATATAATTTTGTTATATTCTAGACAGGCAGTAGATGGTGCTGCCAAAAAAATTGAGGAATCATTTTACTCGGTTCAATCAGAGGTGAAACGATCAATACCGGGATCAATGAAAAATCCATCCTATCAGTAAAAATACGAATTAGGAGCGATCAAGTAATGAATAAAAAACAAATGGACTCTAAAACAGCAAATAAAAATTTTTCTAAGAAAGTAGCGCCACTCGTGATGTCAACATCATTTATAGCAGCATCATTTTTAGCTGCTGGTGCACCTATTTCTGCAGCGGAATTGGATGCAAAGGATGTAAATCCGGAAATTACTGAACACGCAAAAAATCATGGACAGAAAGTGTCTGAATTTGCAAAGAGCCTGCCAGGTTCTCCTGAAAAAGGGAAGCTTATCAGCCAAGTTGCCCAGCAGAAAACTGAAACTACGGATGAATTAGAAGATAATGATAATATAGATGATACAACGAATGATGTTGTTGAAGATGGTGTAGCAGAAGAGCCGGAGACACCGGCGACTGAAGATGATGTAACAGTAGATGCACCAGTAACTGACGATGATCAAGCACAAGATGTAACAGAAGAACCGACAGCACCAGTAACTGATGATCAAGCGGGAGAAGGTGAAACTGAAGAAAAAGAAACACCGGCAACTGAAGATGGTCAGGCAGAAGAAGTTGTAACTGATGAGACAGAAACACCGGTATCTGAAGAAGAGCAAGCAGACGAGGATGTAACAGAAGAATCGGCAGTACCAGTGTCTGAAGAGGATCCAACAGAGGAGGTTGAAACTGAAGAAACAGAAACACCGGTATCAGAAGATGATCAAACGGACGATGTAACAGAGGAACCGACAGGACCAGTGTCTGAAGAGGAACCAGCAGAAGAAGATGTAACTGAAGAAACAGAAACACCGGTATCAGAAGATGATCAAACGGACGATGTAACAGAGGAACCGACAGGACCAGTGTCTGAAGAGGAACCAGCAGAAGAAGATGTA